>DASRZU010000064.1:0-23495 GCA_035686075.1 Anaeromyxobacter sp. | reverse complement strand
GACGAGCCGCTCACCCTCGGGCTCCGCCCCGAGCACCTCCTCCTCTGCAAGCCGGAGGAAGGGCTGCGCGGCCGGGTCGACCTCATCGAGGAGCTGGGCGACTCCACCGTGGTCTACTGCGAGCTCTCCGGCACGAAGCAGGTCATCGCCGCCAAGCTCCAGGGCCACCAGCGCAACGGGCTCAAGTCCGGCGACCCGCTGGGCGTTCGCCCCATCCCCAGCACGAGCAACCTCTTCGACGCGGGCGGCAAGGCGCTCGCCCTCTAGGGCGGGGCCGACGTCCGGCGCCCTCGGCGGGCGCCCGGGCGAGCGCGGGGAGAAAAAGTGTCGGTGGCGCCCGAGGAGCCTCGGAGGGCAAAGGGGAGCGACCGCTCCCGAGGTTCGTCATCCCTCGAATCTCGGAGCCGCGTGTGCTAGCAGGAGGTATGCGGCTCGATCGTCTCTCGGTGGAAACGGAGCATGGACCGGTTCCGGCGGTGATGCTGGCCCCACCCGAGGTGCGGGGGGGCGCGGTGGTCCTTCACGGTTACGGCGGCAACAAGGAAGAAGTCCTGGGCCTCGCGTCCCGGATCGCTTCGCTCGGGCTCATGACCTGCGCCATCGACCTACGGGGGCACGGGGAGAACGACCGCCCGCTCGATGGCGACGTCCTGCGGGAGGTCGAAGCGGTCGTCGCTCCCATGCGGCGCTTCGGCAAGGTGGTGGCCGTGGGGCACTCCCTGGGCGGACGCCTGGCGCTGGCGAGCTCGGCCGAGCTCGTGTTCGCGATCTCGCCGGCGCTCTCTCGCGAGTACGGACCGGTGACCAGGAAGGCGCTCGACGAGCTCCGATCCTATCGTGTACGAGAAGCGCGGGCGGGCGTGGTCTTCGACTTCCTCCGCTCCTTGCCGGAGTGGCATCCCGACGGTCGGGCCACGGCCATCGTCTTTGGTTCGAGGGACGGACCGGAGATCGCAGGGGAGTGCCGCCGGTGGATGGCGGTGGGCGCCCCCGTCACCGAGATTCCCCTGGGGCTCCACGCGGACACGATCGTGCTGGAACGGACCTTCGAGGTCTTGCAGGAAAAGCTCCGGGGCTGGTTCTAAAACCCCTGCGGCCGCTCGGGTCCAGGGAGTGGCGCAAGGGCGACCGGACGCCGAGGTGGAGCTCCCCCTTTCGTCCCCCTGGTCCTCGCGTCTCGAGGAACTGAGCTTCGGCGGGTCGTCGTTCGAAGGAGGGCGGCCCGCTCGAGGATGGGGCGCTCCCGTGGGGCGTTCACCCGGGGCTAGCCCTTGAGCCCCGTCATCACGATCCCCTCCATGAGGTACTTCTGGGCGACGAGGAAGATGAGCACCGAGGGGAGGACGATGGCGCAGGTGGCCGCCATGAGGTAGTTCCACTGGGCGGTGTAGCCGCCGAGGAACATGTTGAGGCCCAGCATGAGGGTGTACTTCTCCTCGGTGGTGATGAAGATGAGGGGCGCCAGGTAATCGTTCCAGCTCGCGAGGAAGGTGAGCAATCCCACCACGATCAGGGCCGGCTTCGAGAGCGGGAGGATGATCTGGAAGAAGATGCGGGCCTTGCTGGCTCCGTCCATGACGGCCGCCTCGTCCAGGTCGCGGGGGATGCCCAGGAAGAACTGGCGCAAGAGGAAGATGTTGAACACCCCGCCCCCGAACCAGGCCGGGGCGATGAGCGGGGTGAAGCCGTTGGTGAGCCCCAGGTATCGCCACATGATGAACTGGGGGATCATCACCACGAAGAACGGCAGCATCATCCCGGTGAGCACCACCGAGAAGACCCGGCTCCGCCACCGCCAGCGGAGGCGCGAGAAGCTGAAGGCGCACATCGAGGCGGTGAGCAGGGTCCCCGCCACCGTGAGCACCGCCACGAAGAGGCTGTTCAGGAAGAAGCGCCCGAACGGGAACATGGTGAGCGCGGTGACGAAATTGGAGAGGGTGGGGTTGTGGGGCACGAGGCTGGGGGTGGGCTCGAAGATGCTCCCCAGGTCGACGAGCGAGCTCTTCACCATCCAGTAGAAGGGGAACAAGAACACGGCCGCGAGGAGGAGGAGGGGCGGGTAGAGGAACCAGGCGGCGCGGCCCCGCCTCGGGCGGCGGGCCGGGGGCGACGAGGGAGGGGGGAGGGGGAGGTCGCTCGTGGGCGGCGAGCGGCGCAGGGCGGCGTCGGAGGCGCTCATGTGCGTTCGGCCCCTTCGTAGTAGACGAGAGAGCGGGAGAACCGGAAGAAGAGCCAGGTCAATGTCCCGATGACCGCGAAGAGGAGGACCGCCGCGGACGAGGCGCTGCCCAGCTTGGAGAACCGGAAGGCCTCCTGGTAGAGGAAGAGCACGTAGAGGAGGCTGGAGTTGTTGGGTCCGCCGGCGTGGTAGGCGTCCGAGGTCATGATCGCCGGCTGGACGAAGGCCTGCAGGGCGTTGATGAAGCCGGTGATGACGGCGAAGAAGATGGTGGGGGAGACCATGGGCAGGGTGATGTAGACGAGCCGGTGAAAGGCGTTGCCGCCGTCCACCTCCAGGGCCTCGTAGAGATGGCGCGGCACCCCCTGCAGGGCGGCGAGGAAGATCACCATCGAGTTCCCGGTCAGCCACACGTTCTGGAGCACCATGGTGGGGATGACGGTGGTCTCGGAGGCGAGCCACAGAGGGGCGGGCAGACCCAGGGTCCTTATGACGAAGTTCACCACCCCGAAGTTGGGCTGGAAGAGCCACATCCAGATGACGGAGCTCGCCGCCAGGGGGATGATCACGGGGAGGAAGAGGGCCGCCCGGAAGATTCCCCGCGCCCGGACGCGGGTGTTGAGGAGGAGCGCCAACGCGAAGGCGACGAGGACGCAGGCCGGCACGGTGAGCAGGACATAGAGGGATGTGGCGCGCACCGACGCGAAGAAGGATGGATCGGCGCTCGTGAAGAAGCGCCTGTAGTTGTCGAGCCCGAGGAAGCGCGGGGAGCCGCCCACGCTGTATTCCGTGAGGGCCAAAAAAAGAGTGACCAGCACCGGGCCGGCCACGAAGATGATCCACCCCAGGATCACGGGCGCGGCGAAGAACCAGCCGGCTGCCCCCTCCCGTCGCTGGATGCTGCTCGTGGCCATGTCCGGCTCCGATAGGGGGGAGGGACCCCAGCCGGCCGCCGTGGGCCGGGGTCCCTCCCCTGTGACCTAAAACCCGGAACGCTGCTCTTGGCCAGGCGGACCTGGCCCTCCCTCTAGTTGAGCTGGTACTTGCCCTGGATCTCCGGGGTGACCTGGGGCTCCAGCTCCTTCATCGCCTGCTCGGCGGTCTTCTGGCCCTGCCAGACCGGGTCGAGCGCGGCCGAGACCATCGAGTCGATCTTCCCGAAGTTCTTCACGTAGTAGTTGACGCAGGGGCGGGAGTGGTTGAGGACCATGTCCATCATCGAGTCCTTGAAGCCGGCGGGGTGTGCGGCGTCCGGGCCGGCCCATTTCGCGAGCAGGGCGGGATCGGTATAGAACTTCTTCATGGTCGGCATCCAGAGCCCGTCCTGGTAAAGCGGCAAGGCTCCGTCGCTGGCCAGGTACTTGCTGAGCGCCCAGGCTTCCTCGAGGTGCTTGCTGTCCTTGAAGATCACGCTCACCCCGGAGATGAGGACGGTGCCGCTCTCCTTGTCCATCTTGGGGAGGACGCCGATGCCGTAGTTCGCCTTGGCCGCCCCGAGGTCGAGGTTGATCCACTGTCCGTGCATGGACATCGCGGCCAGCCCCGCCTGGATGGCCGCGGCCTGGCTGGGAATGGCCTTGAACTGAATCGGGTTCGGGGCCACGTGGTACTTGTTGATGAGGTCGGCGAGCCGCTGGATGGCGCGGGTAGCGGCCGGATCGGTGAGGCCGAAGCCCTTGCCGTCGGGGGTGAGGAGGTCGCCGCCGTTGTTGAGGACGTGCACCATCACCGGGCCCCACCACTTCTCGAAGGTCACCCCGAACTGCTTGATGCTGTTGGGGTCGAAGCCGGGCTCGGTGGCGTTCTTGCCGTTCTGGTCGATCGTCAGCTTCTGGGCCACCTTCACGAACTCGTCCCAGCTCCAGGCCTTGTCGAAGGTGTTGGGGGGCTCGGGCAGGCCGGCCTTCTGGAACGCGGCCTTGTTGTAAAAGAGGCCGAACGCCTCCACCGCGGTGCTGATCCCGTATGCGTTGTCGGGGCTGTTCTGGAACCAGATGCCGGGCACGTAGTCGCTTTTCTTGATGTCCTTGTCCTTGGACAGCATCTCGAACCAGTTCACGAACTTGCCCTGGCCCTGCCAGATGGAGGCTAGTTGGTTCGTGCAGTACCCGGCGTCGGGGGTGTCCCCGGCGGCCGCCATGGCCGTGAGCTTCACGTCGTAGTCCTGCTCCGGGATGTAGACCGGGACGACGTTGATCCCGGTCTTCTTCTGGAAGTCAGCGCATGCCGACTCGATGGCGAGCTTCTCCTGCGGGCTGCCCCAGTAGACGTACTTGATGGTCACCGCCTCCTTCTTGCGGCAGCCATCAGCGACGATTCCGACCAAGACGACGAGCGTCATCCGCGCCGCGAGCGAGCACCACCTGCGCATGGGTAGCCTCCGTGCCTGTTTGTATGGCAGCATTGAGGCGAGAGACTACGGGATGGGACGCGGAGAGCGTCAGAGGCACGGTGCGTAGATTATGAGTACGATTCCGACTGGCGCGGAACCTCGTCTGGCCATCGCCCTGGGCGGCCCGATCGAGTCGGAGAATGCCGGGCTCTTCGTCAGCCGGGGCGTCGGGCGCCATCCGGATCGGGTGATCGCCTCGAGCGAGCTCATCTACGTGGTCCGGGGAACGCTGCGCCTCAACGAACCCGGATGGGAGTACAGCGTGGGGGCGGGCGAGTACTTAATCCTCGTTCCCGGCGTGCGGCACTGGGCACCCGACGACTATCCCCCCGGGCTCGAGTTCTACTGGATCCACTTCCGGCTGCCCGGGGCGAGCGAGGGTGGGCGCGGCCGGGGAGCCTTCGACCTGCCCCGGAACGATCGGGTCGGCGATCCGGAGCGCCTGGAGGAGCTGTTCCGCTGGTTTCTGGACGCGCAGGAGCAACAGGATCTCGAGCCCGCGCTGGCCAGCGGCCTCTGCCAGCTCATGCTGGTGGTGCTCGCCCACCGGCCCCGCCACGCCTCGGACAGCGACGACCGCATCCCCATGCTGGCCCGGGAGGCGAAGCGGCTCCTCTCCCGCTCCGTCCAGGAGGACGTCACGACGAGCCAGCTCGCCCGGAGGCTGCGCTGCAACCCCGACTACCTGGGCCGGCTCTACAAGCGGAGCTTCGGGGTGTCGATCATGGACGACCTCCATGCCCAGCGAATCCGGGTGGCCAAGGCGCTGCTCCTCGACGAGCAGCTCAACGTGAACGAGGTGGCGACCCGCTGCGGGTACCGCGACGCCACCTACTTCCGCCGGATGTTCCGGCGGCACGTGGGGGTGGCGCCCAGCCGCTTCCGCGACCTGTACTCGCACATGCACATCAACACCGCATGAGCCCCGCCCGGGCGATGGGGCGAGGAAATAGGTCGGAATCGTTCTCCTTTGTCCCGCCGCCGTCACCTTGTGGGGCCGGGGCGTCCGTGAGAGATCGCTCGGACGTGGAGGAGAGCCGCATGAGGCCCACTCGCCAAACGCCCGTCGTCGACGTCAGCCATAGCCCGCACGCGAGGCTCATCCCCCTGCCGGTCTCCGCCGTCACCCTGGGGGACGGGTTCTGGGGCTCGCGCTACCGGACGACCCTCGAAACGAGCCTCTACCAGCAGTGGGACGAGCTCGAGTCGACCGGTCGGCTCGACAATTTCCGGCGGGTGGCGGGCCGCTCCGACCGGCCCTACCAAGGCCGGGTCTTCAACGACTCCGACCTCTACAAGTGGCTGGAGGCGGCCTCGTTTGCCCTGGTGGCCGGTCCCAACCCGGCGCTGGAGCGGATGGTCGAGGAGGGGATCCTCCTCGCCGAGGGGGCGCAGCAGCCGGACGGCTATCTCGACACCTATTACAGCCTGGAACGCCGCGGCGACCGCTTTACCAACCTCAGGGACAACCACGAGCTCTATTGCGCCGGCCACCTCATGCAGGCGGCCGTGGCCCACCACCGCGCCACCGGCCAATCCCGGCTCCTCCTGGTCGCCACCCGCTTCGCCGACCTCATCTGCCGGGAGTTCGGGCCGCCGGGATCGGGCCGCCGACAGGGGATCGACGGGCACGAGGAGGTGGAGATGGCGCTCGTGGAGCTCTATCGCGAGACCGGTGAGCGCCGCTACCTGGAGCAGGCCTCCTACTTCCTCGAGGCGCGGGGCCACGGCCTTCTCGAAGGGGGCTGGTTCGACCGCACCTACTTCCAGGACCACGTCCCGTTTCGCGAGCTGGAGCAGATGGCCGGCCACGCCGTGCGCGCCCTCTACTACGCCTGCGGGGTCACCGACCTGTACCTCGAGAAGGGCGATCCCACGCTCCTCGGGACCCTGGAACGGCTCTGGGCCCGGATGGTGAAGCGCCAGCTCTACGTCTCCGGGGGGGTGGGGGCGCGACACGAGGGCGAGTCCTTCGGGAAGGACTACGAGCTCCCCAACGGACGGGCCTACACCGAGACCTGCGCCGCCATCGCCAGCGCGATGTGGTGCCACCGGATGCTCCTCGCCACCGCCGACGCCCGCTACGCCGACCTTCTGGAGTGGACCCTCTACAACGCCATCCTTCCCGGCCTCTCCATCGACGGTCGCTCGTACCTGTACGTGAACCCGCTCGAGGACGACGGCGGACACCGCCGAAAGCCCTGGTATCACTGCTCCTGCTGCCCCCCTAACCTGGCCCGTACTCTTTCGGCCCTCCCCGGCTACGTGTACGGGGCGCGCGCCGACGCGCTCTTTGTGAACCTCTACGCACAGTGCACGGCGACCGCCGATCTGGGAGGCAAGGAGGTGACGGTGGACCAGCGCTCCCGGTATCCCTGGGATGGCGGGGTGGAGCTCGAGGTGGACGGGGAGGGGGAGTTCTCCGTGCACCTGCGCATTCCCGGCTGGTCCGCGGGCGCGACCCTCCTCGTGAACGGGCAACCGGTCGAGGCGGCGCTCTTGCCCGGCACCTACGCCGAGGTCCGGCGCCGCTGGCGGCCCGGGGACCGGATCACCCTCGCCCTTCCCCTGCCGGTCCGGTTCCTGGTCGCCCACCCCCACGTCCCGGAGGATGTCGGCCGCGTGGCCCTGACGCGGGGGCCGATCCTCTACTGCGTCGAGGGGTCTTATCACCCCGGGATCGACCTGCGCGACCTGGAGGTGGATCCGGCGCGGCCGGTGGCGGCCCGGTGGGAGCCCAACCTTCTCGGGGGTGTGGTCGCGCTCAGCGGCGGAGCGAAGGCGCGACCTCTCCCCGCGGTCTGGCAGGGCGAGCTCTACCTGCCCGTGGAAGCCGCTCCGGGGCAGGACCCGGCCCGCCCGGTGGACCTCACGGCGGTGCCGTACCTGGCCTGGGGCAATGGAGCTCCGGGGCCGATGCGGGTCTGGTTGCGGAAGGCGCCCTGAGCCTCGGGACCCGGACCCGTGGGAGGACGTGCGTGGGCGAGTTGACCGCCGGTAGGCTTCTCGAGGCCGAGGCGAGGGGACTCGAGGGAGGGTCGCCCCCAGAGCCGAGCGAGCCCGTTCCCGCGTTCGCCGAGCACGGCCGGGCGGCGAGGGTTCGCCACGCCGCCCTGCTCCGCATCCTGGGCGAGGAACTCGAAGGGCCCACCCGAAGAAGGGTCCTCGAGCGAATGGGCCGAGCCTGCGCAGAGCAGTTCCGGGCTCGAACCTACGATCGTTACCGCGGAGACCTCGACGGCTTCCTCGCTTTCGCCTGCGGTCCGGAAGGCCGGGTCCTGACGGCGGAGCGAGACCCGAGGTCCGGCGTCCTCCGCATCGTCATCGTTCGAGCGTCTGCACCTGTCCCCTGGTCGAGCCGGGCCTCTCGGCCGCCGACCAGTGCGCCTGCACGGTCGGCTGGCGAGAGGAGACCTACTCGGCCATTCTCGGCCGGCCGGTCACCGCGGTGCTCGAGGATTCCATCCTCCGCGCCGGCCGGCGCTGCGTGTTCCGGATCGAGCCGCGATCCCCCGAGGACTCCCCTTGACGCGGGGGGACGGGCTGCTGGGCGGTCCCGCTTCGTTCCCCCGCAAAGCCTCCCCCGGGAACGCCCGAGCGGCCGAAAGGGCGCTTTCTACCGCTCCATCGCCGGGCGGATAGGCTAGCCCCGGCTTTGCGAGTGCCTCCCGGAGCGCGGGCCTTACGACCCCAAGGCCACGCTTAGTCGTGGTATGGGCGAACCCTCCACACCGCCGTACGCCGAGGAGCTTCTCATGCCGCGGATCCGGATCGAACTTCCCGAGACCTTCGATTTCGTGACCCGGATCCCGGTTCGGGTCGACGACCTCAACTACGGCGGACACCTCTCGAACGACGCCGTCCTCTCCGTCGCCCACGAGGCGCGGCTGCGCTGGATCCGCTCGCTGGGGTTCGCCTCCGAGCTGGACGTGGCCGGAATCGGTCTCATCATGGCGGACGCCGCGGTGGTGTTCCGGGCCGAGGGAGGCCATGGAATGGAGCTGCGGGTGGAAGTGGCACTTCGCGAGCCGAAATCCCGGGGCTTCGACCTCGTCTACCGGCTCGTGGACGACGCCACGGAGACGGAGATCGCCCAGGTCAAGACGGGCATGCTCTGGTTCGACTATCGGGCGAAGAGGGTGGGGCATGTGCCCGAGGCCTTCACGAAGGCGGTGGGGCGGGGCGCCGTCTGACCCCCTGCCTGTGGGAACGGGACCGAGGGGCACGGCGGAGACTCAAGCGGTGCGCTCTAGGGCCCGTCGCTCGCGATGCCCAGCGGCTCCACCCGCTCGGTGCGGTGGCGGAAGATGCGATTGGGCCGCCCGAAACCGAGCGCCCGGAAGCCTCGATCGATCTCCTCGGTGGCGCGTGGGTTCTCCTCGCGAGGGACCTCCTCGCACCTCCCGAAGAGCGTCCATCCGGCGAGCGTCGGGAAGTCGAAGAGCAGCATCGCGGCGCGCGGGTTCACGCTCAGGTTCCGGAAGGTCTTCATGGCGACGCCGTCGCCGTGATAGGTGGTGAGCACCTGTCCCTGCAACTCGTGGTGGAAGACGAGGCGGGGAGAGACGTTGGCATCGAGGCCGGTGGCGAGGACTCCATGATCGACGTTGCCGATCGTGCCGAGCATCTCCTCGAAGGGGACCCGCTCGAAGAACTGTAGCTCGTAGGGTCCATGGTGCGTCGTGTACGTGCGGCGTCCCCGTACCACGAGCGAGTCGCCCGCCTGCTCGAAGATCTCCCCGAGCTCGTCCATCCCGCGCACCGCTCCCGACTTGATCTGGAACCCGGTGAAGCGGTCGTACCGGCTGATCGACACCGCGACGCTCTCGCCGCAGAGAGGCAGCCGCGGGAGCCGGCCGCGAAGGTGCACCTCGACGTCCGTGGGCGTATCCCCGGGGAGGAGCCGCTCGAGGCGCGCCACTCCAACTGCCGGGAACGAGTCCCGGCTGCTCGTCGTCGCGAGGAAGCCGAGGAGGGCCGGGTGAGGGAGCCAAGTCACTTGCCGCGCCTTGAGATCGGCCAAGGACGCGAGGACGTCTCGACTCGAATGCACCTCAAGCTCCCCTTCGCCTCGACCGAACCGCTCTCGAGGACATACCCACGGCTCGCGCTCGCGCGCAGGGGAAAAGTGCTTTTTCCTGAGCCCGCTCTTCTTTTCGGCGAGCGCCCCCAAGGCTCGTCCCGGAGAGCCGGCGAGTCGAAGGGAGGGGCTGAGCTGGACGAATGCCCTAGCCGCGGCGGGCGAGGGAGAGCTCCTCGGCGCGCCGCAGGTACCCCGGGGGGAAGTCCGAAGGGGTGTGCGAGAGAAAGCTCGAGACGATGGCGAGGAGCCCTTGCGAAAGGGGAGCGTGGGTGAAGCCCAGCTCGCCCTTCGCCCGGGCCGGGTCGAGAAACGACATCCAGCGCCCGCTGAAGGGCGAAACCTCGGCCGGATCGAGGCCGGCGGCGCGGAGGGCGGCGGAGGGCAGGGGAAGGAGCTCGGCGCGGCTCCCCAGGAGCGTCCCCAGGGTCGAGACGAGCTCGGAGAGGGTGGGCGTCTCCTCCTGGGCGAGGTTGTAGGCGCGGCCCATGGTCTCCGGCCGCAGGAGGATCGAGCTCAAGAAGCGAGCCACCTCGCCCCCGTCCACGTGGCGCACCCTGTGGGTGCCGCCGTCCGGCAGGATGACCGGGCCGCCGTCCAAGAGCCGCCAGAGGTACCCCTCGATGCGGCGGAAGTAGTCGAGCGGGCCGTTCACCATGGGGATGCGGACCCGCGTCGCGGGGAACCCGTCCGCCGCCGAAAGTGCGTCTTCGCAGTCCCGCTTGCCCTTGCCGTACTCCCAGTCGGCGAGGTCGGCCGGGTCGGTGGGGCGCTCCATGACCGGGCCGTCGTAGTCCTCCTCGCGGGCCGGGCGGGGGCAGGTCTTTCGGACGAGGTAGACCTGCCCGGTGGAGATCATCACGTAGTGGCCGACTCGCCCCTCGAAGAGGGCGGCGGCGCGGCGCCCGTCCTCTCCGGAGAAGGCCGAGAGGTCGACGACGGCATCGAAGGTGCGCCCTCCCAGGAGGGGCTCGAGCTCGGACGAAGTGCGATCGCAGACGAGCCGCTCGACCCGGTCGCCGAACGGGTGGGGGAGCCGGCCCCGGTTCAGGACGGCGACCCGATGGCCACCCGCGAGGAGCCGCAAGACGAGCAAGCGCCCGACGAAGCGGTTGCCGCCCATGACGAGGACATGCATGGAACCTCCCCACTCCTCGCAAAGCCTTCGGCCACGGTCAAGGTCCTTTGGCGATCGATGGGTGGCGCCCTCTCTTGCGGCGGGGCACACTAGGCCATGGACGAGACCGAATTCCGGCGCCTGGGGCACTTCCTCGTCGACTGGATCGCCGACTACCGGGAGCGGCTCGAATCGCTCCCCGTCATGAGCCCGGTCGAGCCCGGGCAGGTGCGCGCCCGCTTCCCGCGCGAGCCGCCGGAGAGGGGCGGGGGCCTCTCCGCGGGCCTTTCCGCGCTCGAGGAGGTCCTCTTGCCGGGGGTGACGCACTGGAACCACCCCTCGTTCTTCGCCTACTTCCCGGCCAACACGAGCTACGCCTCGATCCTGGGCGACCTCGCCTGTGCCGGGCTCGGAGCCCAGGGGATGAGCTGGCAGACCTCGCCCGCCGCCACGGAGCTCGAGGAGGTGGTGATGGATTGGATCCGCCAGCTCGTCGACCTGCCCCCGGAGTTTGAGGGCGTGATCCAGGACACGGCCTCGACCTCGACCCTGACCGCGTTCCTCCTGGCCCGGGAGCGCGCCACCGGCTACTCGCAGGAGAAAGGGGGGCTCTCCGGTGCCCCACCCCTCACCGCCTACGCCTCCGAGGAGGCCCATAGCTCGGTCGCGAAGGCGGGGCTCCTCGCCGGGCTGGGGAGGGAAGGGGTGCGCCTCTTGCCCACCGACTCCGAGCAGTCCCTACGGGTCGACGTGCTCGAGAGCGCGGTGCAAGAGGACCTCTCCGCCGGTCGGCGGCCCGGCATCGTGGTCGCCACCGTGGGCACGACGACCAGCACCGCCGTCGACCCGGTGGCCGCGGTCGCCGAGGTCGCCTCGCGCCACGGGCTCTGGCTCCACGTCGATGCGGCGCTGGCCGGGACCGCCATGGCGCTCCCCGAGTGCCGCCCGCTCTGGGCGGGGGTGGAGCGGGCCGACTCGGTGGTGCTGAACCCGCACAAGTGGATGGGGATCGGCTTCGACTTCAGCGCCTTCTTCGTCCGCGACCCAAGCCACCTCGTGCGCGTCATGAGCACGAACCCCGCCTATCTCCGCACCGCAAAGGACGGAACGGTGAAGAACCTCCGCGACTGGGGCATCCCCCTGGGCCGCCGCTTCCGGGCGCTCAAGGCCTGGTTCCACCTCCTGGACGAGGGGGCCGAGGGTCTGCGGACCCGCCTCCGACGGGACCTAGAGAACGCCCGCTGGCTCGCGGCCGAGGCGGACCGCGCCCCGGGGTGGGAGCGGCTCGCGAAGGTCCCCTTCCAGACGGTGTGCCTGCGCCACGTCCCCGCGGGCGAGAGCGACGAGGGGCGGCTCGGGGAGCACAACCTCGCCATCATTCGGCGCCTCAACGCCCGGGGGCGCGCCTACCTCTCCCCCGGGGTCTTGAGGGGCAAGCAGATGATCCGCGTCTCGATCGGCGCCTTGGGCACCGGAAGGCGGCAGGTGGAGGCCTTGTGGAGGGCGCTAGGGGAGGAGGCGGAGCGCGATCCCTAGAGAGAGTGCCTTCGGGGGGGAGGGCCGCCCTGCCTTGCCCCTCGCCCCGTTCCCGGCCATGAATGAGCGGTGGCCGCGCCCGCCCTTCTCCTCCTCGTCCCCACGGCGAGTTACCGGCTGGAGGACTTCCGGGCCGCCGCCCTCCGGCTCGGCGTTCCGCTCCTTCTGGGGAGCGACCTGTGCCACCGGATCGAGGACGCCTTCGGCCCGCTCGAAGGCCAGATCTCGCTCGACTACCGCCACCCGGCGCGGGCCGCCGAGCAGATCGCCCTTTCCGCCAGGGAGCGGCCCATCGGCGGCATCGTCCCGGGGAGCGACGGGTGTGCGGTGATCGCCGCCCTCGCCGCCGAGCGCCTCGGCCTCAAGGCGAACCCCCCTTCCGCGGCCCGCCGCACCGCCGACAAGTCCGCCATGAGGGTGGCGCTCGCCGCGGCGGGCGTGCCGGTGCCGGCCTTCCGGGTGCACCCGTTGGCTCAGGAGCCCGAGCTGGCGGCGAGGAGCGCTCCCTACCCCTGCGTGCTGAAGCCGCTCGTGTTCTCGGCGAGCCGGGGGGTGATCCGGGCCGATGGCCCGGCCGAGTTCGTCTCCGCCTGGCGTCGGATCGAAAGGCTCCTCGAAGCGGCCCGTTCGGAGAGAAGGCCGCGCGAGGGCGGCGCCTGGGAGCGGATCCTGGTGGAGGAGTTCGTGCCCGGCCCGGAGGTGGCGCTCGAGGGGCTTTTGTGCGGCGGGCGGCTCGAGGTGCTCGCCCTGTTCGACAAGCCCGACCCGCTCGACGGGCCCTTCTTCGAGGAGACGCTCTACGTCACCCCCTCGCGCCACCCGGGGGCGCTCAAGGGCGAGGTCGCGCGCACCATCTCGGCCGGCGCGGCGGCGCTCGGGCTCGTGGAGGGCCCGGTCCACGCCGAGGCCCGCCTCTCCCCGGCGGGGCCGGTGGTGATCGAGATCGCCGCCCGCTCCATCGGCGGCCTCTGCTCGCGCACCCTCCGGTTCGGGGCGGGACTCACCCTGGAGGAGGTGCTCGTGGCCCATGCCATGCAGCGGCCGGTGAAGGACCTGCGGCGCGAGGCCTGCGCCTCGGGGGTCGCGATGCTGCCCATTCCCTCGCGCGGCATCCTGCACGGCGTCCTTGGGCTTCCGCAGGCCCGGGCGGTCACGGGCGTCCTCGACGCGGTCATCACCGCGCCCTTGGGGCGAGAGCTCGTCCCGCTTCCGGAAGGCGACAGCTACCTGGGCTTCTTGTTCGCGAAGGGGGACCGCCCCGAGGACGTCGAGGCCGCCCTGCGCGAGGGGCAAAGACGCCTGCGCTTCGACATCCGGCCGGCCCTGCCCACCGTGCCCTGAAGAGGACTTCACCGGGCCCGATCGTCGAGGGGAGCCAACTGCTCCCCGGTGGGCTCTGCTCAACAGAACCAGGATTCGGTGAGCCGGGGCACGCGGCGCTGGCGGGGGGCGAGCCCCCGCCCCCGGACGCGCCTTCGGGGAAGGCCGGACGTGGCCCGCACCCGTTCGTGGATCCGGCGGATGGTCTCGATGGGATCCTCGCCCTGCGCTGCCGACAGCTCGGCGGCGGCCGCGATCCGGGGTTGGAGCTCGTCCATGCGGGGGTCGGGGTGGCGCCAGCGCCAGCTGAGGGCGTCCCGGTCGAGCCCCTCGAAGGCGATGTCGGGTGCGCCCTCGAGCAGCGAACCGGGAGGGATGAGCAAGCGGATCGAGAGCTGGACCGGATCGAGGTGGGCGAAAAGACCGCGGGCCTCGAAGGTCTCGAGGAGGTCGAGGAGGTCTTCGAGGGTGCTGAAGGGGGTGAAGGGCAAGAGGGACGGGCGAAGGGTGAGGCCCGCCAAGGCGCACAGCTCGAAGGCGCGGAGCGCGTCGTCCCGGGAATGACCCTTCCTCAGGCGGGAGAGGACCTTGTCGGAGAGCGACTCCACCGCGGAGGTGACGAAGAGCGCCCCGCAGGCGACGAGCTCGGCGAGGGCCCCGGCGTGGCGGAGGAGGTGTTCCACCTTGGCGGTGAAGTCGAAGGTCAGGCCGGGAAACCTCGCCTTCACGGCCCGGGCGAGTCGCAGGGCGTGGGTCGGGCCGTTCAGGAAGTCCGGGTCGCCGAAGGTGAGGTGCTCGGCCCCGGCCGCCACCTGCCCGGCGACGTCGGCGAGCACGGTCTCGATCGGGACCGCCACGAAGCGGCCGCGATAGAGGGGGGGGATGGGGCAATGGAGGCAAAGGTGCTTGCACCCGCGCGATGCCTCGGTGTACCCGGCGACGCGCGTTGGGCCGCCGGCCGGGTCGAGCCGGGCGTAGCGGGTGAGGGGAGGCAGGCCCTCCCGGCTCGGGGCGGGGGAGTCGAGCCGTCGGGTGGGAAGGCCCTGCGGGCCGCGGTGCCGGAAGCGGGCGAGGTCTTCCTCGCCGCGCTCCAGGGCCTCGGAGAGGGCCACGAGCTCGGCCTCGAACTCGCCCCCCAGGATCGCGACCGCGCCCGCGCTCTCGAGGAGCTCGGCGTTGAGCGGTGCGTACAGGCCGAAGAAGGCGAGCCGGGCGGAGGGGGCCGCCGCCCGCGCCCGCCGGGCGGCCCGGAGCCCGAGCAACAGAGCGGTGTGCATGGGGACGGAGAAGGCGAGGAGGCGGGCCCTTTCCACCCGGGCCGGGTCGAAGGGCTCGACCGCCAGATCGAGGCAGGCGGGGGAGAACCCCGCCCGTTCGAGGAAGGCGGCCGAGGAGGCGAGGGCGTGGGGCGGGCGGCCGAGGGCGTAGGTCGAGAGGAGGAGGATCTCGCCCGGGCCGCGCATGCGAGGCCCCTACCCCTTGGCGGGCGGGGGGCGGTAGTCCGGCGGCAGCTGCGCGCCCTCGCCGAAGAAGAACTGCTCGGCCTGCTGGTACAGGATCTCGGAGGTGCGGGGATCGCCGGGCGCGAGCCGGTACTCGTTCATCACCATCTTGAAGTGCTCGAGCCAGAGCTTCCAGGCCTCCTGGGAGATGCTGTCGTAGATGCGCTGCCCCAGCTCGTTGGGGAAGGGCCTCGAGGGGAGGCCGGGGAGCTCGCGCCCGAGCTTCTTGCACAGTACGAGGCGGGCCACTTGGCTCCTTGGCGCCCGGGGGAAGAGGTGGGGGGCCGGCCGGGGCGGCGTGAAGATAAGCGATCCCCGGCGCACGCGCCACGTGCGATGGGAATGGCGGGGAGCCTTGGGGTGGGGGGCGGGACGCGCGGCGCGCCCCTTTCAAAAAGGTGCGCCGCGCGGCCCAGGGGAGGCGGGCGCTACGAGAGCAGCGAGGTGGGGGAGACGGCGAGCGCTTTGGCGAGCGATTCCAGGGTGTCGAGGGGCGGGGTACGCTGCCCGCGCTCCAGCATCGAGATGTACGAGACGGAGAGGCCCGCCTTGGCGGCGAGCGCTTCCTGGGAGAGCTTGCGGCGGAGACGTTCGCTCTTCAGGTTCACTGCGAACTTGTCGGCGAGACCGGCCATGGTCGGCTCCTGCATCTTCTCGGTGGGTGAATTCGGGACCCTCACTCTGAGTCCCTCATGCACTGCGAGGAATAGCACTTCGAGCGGAAGCTGGCTATCGGTCCGGGTGTCCCGTGATTATCCGACCACCGGAACCGGTGGCGCGAAAACGCGCGATGCGGGAGAGCGATCGCCGTCCTCCTTCTCGGCCGGCGCGACGCCGGGGGCGGGGAGCCCCTCGAGGCGGCGCGCCGGGTTGCGAGCACTCCGGGTCCAAAGGGCCGCTCGGCAAAGAGGCGCCGCTCCCCGGCGTCGGCGTACGTTGCGGGCACACAGAGCGCCCGGACCGCCGCCCGCTGGCGTCCCGCATTCACGGGTCGTGAGGGGAGCGCCTCTAGGAGCGGGCGGGCCGCAAGAGGACGGCCCGCACCGCGGCGCCCTTGCGGTAGCGGCCCCGGCCGGCGGGGAGGACGGCCAGCGCGTCCGCACCGGAGAGGGAGGTGAGGTCGCCGCTCCGCTGGGTCCTGAGCGGCTCGGCAAGGGGCAGGCCGGGAACGGCCGGCGGCACGAGGAGGCGCACGCGCAGGTACACCGAGAGCTCGGCGGGCTTGTCCTGCGACTCCTTGAGGCGCACCCAGGTCCACACCCGCCCGTCCCCGCCCAGCCCGGAGAGCGCGCGCAGGGCGGGCCGCACGAAGAGCTCGAAGGTGACGAGGGCGCTGGCGGGGTTCCCGGGAAGGCCGAACACGACCGTGCGGCCCCAGAACCCGAAGGTGAAAGGCTTCCCCGGCCGGATGGCCACCCGCCAGAAGGAGAGCCGCGCGCCGGCCCGCCGCAGCGCGGCCCGCACGAGGTCCCGCTCCCCCACCGACACGCCGCCGACGGTGAGGAGCACGTCCGCCCCCTCTGCCGAGCGCAGCGCCCGGGAGAGGCTCCCCTCCTCGTCCCGCGCCGCGGGCAGCGCCCGCGCCTCCCCGCCCGCTTCCCGCACCGCGGCCACGAGCGCCACCCCGTTCGACTCCCGGATCTGTCCGGGACGCAGGCGTCTGCCCGGCCGGACCAGCTCGTCCCCGGTGGGGAGGATCACCACTCTCGGTCGCCGGTGGACGAGGACATGCCTATGGCCGAGCGCCGCGGCGAGCCCGGTCGCCGCCGGATCCAGGAGCGTCCCCGCCTCGAGAGCCACTTCTCCCGCTGCGAGGTCCGAGCCCCGGGCGCGCACGAACTGCCCCGCCGAGACCGCCCGGCGGAAGACGGCGTATCTTCCGTCGCGCCGCACCTCCTCCTGCTTCTCGACCGCGTCCGCCCCCCGGGGGAGGGGCGCACCGGTGGTGATCCGACAGCACTCGCCCGCCCGGAGCGAGGGCGGCCGCCCGCCGGCGAAGACCTGAAAGCGCACCGGAAGGCGGATCCCTCCCGAGGTCGCGTCCGCCGACCGGACCGCGTACCCGTCCATGGTCGACGCCGCGAAGGGCGGGAGATCGTCCTGCGCCACGAGGCTCGCGGAGAGGGCCCGGCCGAGCGCCTTCTCGAGCGGGGTCCGCTCGGAGGGGAGGGTGCGTCCGGCCAGGGCAAGGAGGATCCGCCTCTTGGCCTTCTCGGGGGTGAGCACGGGCGGAGGATACACCGAGCCGCTCACCCGGGCGCGGAGCGCTCTCGCGGGAAAGTGTAGACTCCCTCGCCGATGCCCAAGGACCACAAGGACACGCTCCGCGCCACCCTCCTCCTCGAGCTGGGGCGAGCGGCGGGAAAGCCGCTCTCGGTAGAGGAGGTCATGGCCCGCTCCCGCATTCACCCGGGCGAGCGGACCCTGGTGAAGCGGGCGCTGCGGGACCTCACCCGCGAGGGCGTTCTCCGGCGCGACGCGAAGCGGTTCGCACTCCCGAGCGGGACCGCGCCCCCTCCCGCCGGCCGAGGCCTCCCCGCGGCGGGGCGGCCGAGGCTCGGCCGGGGCGGTGCCGGCCAGGTGCTCGGGACCCTGAAGAAGCACCGCGACGGCTTCGGGTTTCTGGCGCGCCTCGACCGGAAGGGCGACGACGTGTTCTTGCCTCCGGGCGAGGCGGCCCGCGCGCTCGACGGCGACCTCGTCCGCGTCCGGATCGTGCCGTCCCGCGACGGTCGGACCGCGGGGAAGGTCGTGGAGGTGGTGGAGCGGCGGCGAAGGCTCTTCCTCGGCACCTACCACGCCCGCGGGGCCCAGAGCTTCGTCGTCCCGGTGGAGGCCGAGCTCCTCGGGCAGGTCCCCGTGCCCCCGACCGATCGCGCCCACGACGGCGAGGTGGTGAAGGTGGCGCTCGATCCGAGCGCGACCCGGCTCGTGGGGGAGGTCCTGGAGCGGGTGGGCCGGCCCGGCGACCCGGGGGTGGAGGTCCTCAGGGTCGCCTACGCCCGGGGGTTCAGCGACGTGTTCCCAGAGGCGGTCCTCGAGGAGGCGAAGCGGACCCCCGACCACGTCCGGGAGGGGGACCGCGCCGGCCGCCGCGACCTCACCTCCCTGCCGCTCGTCACCATCGATGGCGAGGACGCGCGCGACTTCGACGACGCCGTGTACGTGGAGCGGTTGGCATCGGGCCGGGGGCCCGGATCGTATCGCCTCCTCGTGGCCATCGCCGACGTGGCCCACTACGTCCGGCCCGGCTCGGCGCTGGACGCCGAGGCGGCCCGGCGCGGGACGAGCGTGTACTTCCCCGCCCAGGTCTTGCCCATGCTCCCGGAGCGGCTCTCGAACGGGATCTGCTCCCTGAACCCGAAGGTGGACCGGCTCTGCGTCTTCGCGGACCTCGTCCTCGACGAGAGGGGGGAGACCACCGCGGCCGAGGTGGTCGAGGGGGTGATGCGCAGCGCCGCCCGCTGCACCTACGAGGAGGTGGCCCGGGGTCTCGAGGGGGAAGGGCTCGGCGGGCTCGAGCCCCTGCGGCCCATGTTCGAGACCATGGCCGAGCTGCAGGAGAAGCTCACCGCCATGCGCCGCCGGCGCGGCGCCCTCGACTTCGACCTCCCGGAGCCGAAGGTCGTCCTCGACGCCGAGGGGCGGGTGGCGGCGATCGAGAAGCGCCCCAGAAACCGCGCCCACCGGATCGTCGAGGAGTTCATGCTGGCCGCGAACGAGGCGGTGGCCCGCTGGTTCGGCGCCCGGGACCTCCCCACCATCTACCGGGTGCACGGCCTTCCCGACGAGGAGAAGCTGGAGGCCTTCCTCGCCCTGGCCGCCCAGCACGGGTTCCTCGTGCCCGAGGTCCCCTCCGATCCCCGCGCCCTGAACGCGCTCCTCGAGCGGTTCAGGGGCCACGCCCAGCAGCGGGCCCTGAACCAGCTGCTCTTGCGGGCCATGATGCAGGCGGTGTACGCGCCCGAGAACATCGGCCACTACGGGCTGGCGGCCGAGCACTACCTCCACTTCACCTCCCCCATCCGGCGCTACCCGGACCTCGTGGTGCACCGCCTCCTCAAGGAGGAGTGGAGCGCCCGGCAGGGGAAGCCTCTCTCCCGCACCCCGCCGGCCGTGCTGGAGGAGATCGCGGCCCTGTCGTCGGAGCGGGAGCGCGCGGCCATGGAGGCGGAGCGGGAGATCGCCGCCTACTACGCGGCCCTGCTCATGCGCGAGCACCTGGGAGAGACGTTCGAGGGCGTGGTCTCGACCGTCACCGACAGAGGCTTCTTCGTGGAGCTCCGGCCCTCGTTCGTGGAGGGGCTCGTCCCCGTGGAGGACCTCGGGGGCGAGTACGAGCTCGACCCGGTCCGCCACGCCCTCGTCGACCGGCGGTCGGGGAGGGCCTTCAGGGTGGGCGACGGCGTCCGCGTGAGGGTGGTGAGCGCGAGCCCGGCCCGCCGCCAGATCACCCTTGGGCTCGAGGAGAAGAGAGGTGCCCCCCGGGGTCCCCCGGCGGACGAGCTTCGTCCGGCCCAAAGGCGGCGGGGGCACCCCGCCGCGAGCCGAAAGCCGAAGGGGCGGACCGCGGGGCATCCGTCGCGGCGAAAGGCCGAGCGGGGAGATGCCCACGGGAGGAAGGGCTCCTCCCCGCGGCCGGGGAAGGCCAGAAAGCGCTAGGGGCTTGGGCCGGCTCACCCGGGGAGAGGGTCCTGCCAAGCGAGGGCGGCGACGGCTCGCCCTTCGGGGGGTCTTTAAGCGCCCCTCGCCGATCCCCTCTTTCGAGGCCAACCCTCTCAGGGCGAGGTCTTGCCGTCCGAGAGGGTCACCTTCCCGTCCTCCTCCTCCCGGACGGCGAGCCCCCGCCGCTCGAGCGCGGCGAAGAATGGTGCCCAACCGCATCGTCCCGAGAGCTCTCCCACGGGGACGAGGGCCGGCGTCCCGTCCCGCACGGCGGGAGAGAGACGTCGGCGCCCGGCGAGGTGAATGACGTCACACCGGTCCTCGATGGCGCGGAAGAGCACGGGGGAGGAGCCTACGCGCTTTCCTCGAAGGATGGCTTAAGTCCCCCCGTCTCTGGTGGGGGGGCCCTTCTTCAGAGCGCCTCGCTCTTCTCCTGCATGGCCGTCCCGATGGCGCTCGCGATCTCCGGGTCGCCGGGTGCGAGCGAGATCGCCTTGCGGAGCAGGGTCAGCGCCTTGAGGGTCCGGTGCCCCTCCATCTCGGCCCGGGCGGCCTTGAGGAGTGCCTCCGCCTCCGCCGAGCGCGGCCGAGCCGGGGAGCGCCACCCGACCCCGGCCCCGGAGAAGTCAGGCGAGTGGCGACCGTCCCTCCGCGCGGCCTCGGCGGTTCCCGGCAGCGGGGGAGGGGTCGAGGCGGCCGCGCCGGAGGCGAAGGGGACTTCGAGCGTTGCCGGAGTGCCCTTCGGGAGAGGGGGGGGGACCGGATCCGGGGCGGAAGCTCTCTCGGGCACGGGGGTGGGGTTGGGGATCGCCTCCTCGGGCGAGGCCTCCGCCAATGTCCGCTCGATCACGAAGTCCTGGGCGGCCGCGAGGTCGACGGCTCGCCCCTTCTGTTTCTCGGGCGCCTTTGCTCCCGCCGGATCGCCCAGGATGCGCTTCCAGAGGACCGGATGGGTCGCCTCGGCGCGGGAGACGATGACGTAGCCGCGGCCGAGGAGGCTGAAGAAGGCCCGCTGCGCGCGCGGCCAGCCGAGGGAGGGCAGGGTGCGCAGGTCTCCCACCCGCACGCCGGCGCCGACCTTTCGCAAGACGACGAGCTCGTCGTCGCTGAAGTCGGCGAGTGTGGGCACCTTGCCCAAGAAGACCATGGCGTCGACGGGGACGCGCTGGGGTGCCCGACGTCCATTGGGAAACAGGTCCGGCGCCGCCGCGCGCAGCCGCTCCATCCAGGCCGCCGCGCCCGGCAGGCCCAGGGCCACGTAGGCGATGCCCACGCGGAAGGGGGCCTGGGGGCTCACCCAGGCGATCCGTCCGTCGACCCGCAGGGTCTCGGGATGGCGGGGAGTGCTGATGGATAGGGCGACGGCGTCGCCCCTTCGGCAGGCGAAGGGGAGGACGACCTGGCAGCCGCGGGAGCCGATGTCCTCGGTGGCGGTCTCGACCGAGCCGGAGGCGAGGGTGATGCGGGCCGCGCAGCGCACCGTCTCTCTCGGGACCCGCCGCGGGTTCTCCAGGTACTCGGGCATCCTGCCTCCATTTTAGCGGACGCCCCGGGATCGGCCTGCCACATTCCTTCTTGACACCGGCGCTAGGGGGGTGGGGGCTTCGCCCCGCGGACGGCGGTCGCCCCGAGGTTCACTCGGAGCGATCCCGATATCAGGGGCTCTGGGCGGCGGCGGTGGTGAAGTGGATGAGCGCCTCGAGCGCGTTGGTGGTGGTGAGAAGTCCCACCAGATCGCCTCGGGCGTCGAGGACGAGCACGCCGTTCAGCTTCCGGTCGTGCAGCAGGCGGGCGGCGTCGGTGATCGGGGTCTCGGGTGTCACGGTGTGGGGCGATGGGTTCATCGCCTTTCGGACCGGGGTGCGCGCGAGGAGGTAGTGGAGCTCCCACTGATCGAGGGCCGTTCCCTTGGCCGGCATGTAGCCGAGCAGCATCTTCTCGGTGACGAGCCCGACGAGCCGCCCGGCGCGCATCACCGGCAGCCGGCGGATGTTCCGTTCCTTGAGGAGGTGGATCGCCTCCATCACCGTGGCGTCCTCCTCGACGGTGATGGGGTTCGGGGTCATCCAGTCGCCCACGGTCAGCTTGTTCGCCGTCATCTTCAGATCCCCAGGTAGGCCTTCTTCACATGCGGGTCGTCGAGGAGCTCCTGGCCGGTGCCGGTGAGCACCACCCGGCCCGTCTCCAGTACGTAGGCGCGGCTCGAGACGCGCAAGGACTGGAAGACGTTCTGCTCGACGAGGAGGACGGTGGTCCCTTGCTCGTTGATGGCGCCGATGACCTCGAAGATGTTCTTGGTGAGCAGGGGCGAGAGCCCGAGCGAAGGCTCGTCCAGGAGGAGGAGCCGGGGGTTCGCCATGAGGCCCCGAGCGATGGCCAGCATCTGTTGCTCTCCCCCGGAGAGGGTTCCGCCCAGCTGCGAGCGGCGCTCGGCCAGGCGGGGGAAGAGGCCGAAGGCGCGCTCCAGGTTGCGGGCGCGGTCGCGGCGCGCGGCCTTCAGGTAGGACCCCATGCGCAGGTTCTCGAGCACGGTCAGCTCGGGGAAGATCCGGCGCCCCTCGGGCACCTGGACGACCCCGAGCCCCACCACCTCGTGGGAGCGGAGGCGAGAGAGGTCGGCGCCCTGGAACTCGAGCTTGCCGGAGTCCGGCCGGAGCAGGCGGGAGACGTTCCGGAGGAGGGTGGACTTTCCCGCCCCGTTCCCTCCCAGGACCGAGACCACCTCGCCCTCCTTCACCTCCAGGTCCACGTCCCAGAGGACCTTCAAGTCGCCATAGGAGAAGGAGAGCTGCTCGACCCGGAGCACGTCAGGGCGCCTCCCCGAGGTAGGCGGCCACCACCTCGCCGTTCCCCACCACCTCGGCTGGCGTTCCCTCGGCCAGCTTCTCTCCGGAGTTCAGCACCACCACCCGGTCGGAGACGCGCATGATGGCCCTCATGTCGTGCTCGATGACCATCTGCGTGAGCCCGGTCCGGCGCAGGGCGAGGAGGAGCTCCACCACCTCGTCGGATTCGGCCGGGTTGAGCCCGCCCAAGACCTCGTCGAGCAGGACCAGCTCCGGGCGGGTGGCCAGGACCCGCGCCATCTCCAGCTTCTTGCGCTCGCCGATGGGCAACCTGCCCGCCAGGACTTGGGCCCGGTGGGCCATCCCCACCACCCGGAGTTCTTCCCGGGCCGCGTCCCGCGCCTCCTCCAGGTGGCGCGTCCTGACGAGAGCCCCGACCACCACGTTGTCGAGCACGGTCATGCCCGCGAGCGGGCGTACCTTCTGCCAGGTCCGGACCAGCCCCAGCCGGCAGATCCGGTCGGGGGTGAGCCCGTTGAGGCGGGCGTTTCGGAAACGGATCTCGCCCCGGTCCGGGCGGTGGAAACCGGTGATGCAGTTGAAGAGGGTGGTCTTGCCGGCGCCGTTCGGGCCGATGAGGCCCATGATGCTCCCGCGCTCGACCGAGAACGACACGTCCGAGTTGGCGGCCAGTCCGCCGAAGAACTTGGAGACGTGTCGGATCTCGAGCAGGGCCATGGAGCGCTCTAGGGGGCGGGCGCGGCCGCGGGCGGTGGCTCGAGGGGGCGGAAGCGCCCGCGGCGCAGAAGGCCGGCGATGCCCTCGGGAGCGAAGAGGATCAGCACCACGAGGAGCAGTCCGTAGACGAGGAGGTGCGCCTGCGAGAGGTAGCGCTGGATGAAGGCCACGAGCGCCGAG
>DASRZU010000063.1:0-8363 GCA_035686075.1 Anaeromyxobacter sp. | reverse complement strand
TGGCCCTGTCGCGCGCGCCGCTCGCGGTCCATTGAGGGGTGTGCCCATGCATTCTGCTCTTGCAGCCAGGGTCGCAGCGGTGGTGGTCGTGCTCCTCGTATTGGGATGCGGTGGCGCTACCGGGCCGCAGGGGCCTGCGGGACCACCCGCCGATCGGTCGAAGCTGTACTGTAACCACACCGCGGCCAACTTGAACGCTGCGGCGTCCAACCTCTCAGTCAGCGCAACCTGCAACTCCAAGACGGACATTCCCTGGGAGGGTTCGTGCGAAGCGTCGCTACTGCCCACTGGGCTCTATTTGTCAGTGAATGAAGCGGTCGGCTGGAGCAACCTGAGTGCAGTCCCTGGTTGGACCTGCGCCTGGGCAGCGTATGGAGTGGTGCCCGACTTGGACTTTGGTGGGACCGCATGGATCTGCTGCTTCGCCGTGGGGCACACGCCGTGAGGGGAAGGCGGGCCAGCGCGCGGAGGGCGTCTAGAGTCCGGGGCACAGCTCGCCTGACCCTCCTGCTGCTCGTTCTACTGAGTGGAGGCACCGCCCGCGCCGACCGACGAGAGCTGTACACCGTCCTCGGGTACGAGCCAGGCGTGGCCCGCTACGAGCTTCCGGTCGCCGGAGCCGGCTCCGCGACGAGCTACGCGGCCACCCTCACCCTGAGCGCCTACTACGGGCTCTCCAACACCTTCCACCTGGGCGGCCGGCTTCGGCTGGCCCGGAACCCCGATGTCCACTTCGGCGGTGCCGTGGTGCGCATGCCGGACGGCTCGCGTTCCCTCGGGGACGTCTACGAGGACGACCTCTCGCTCGGGATCGGCGCTCTGGCGCTATACCGTTTCGACACCCGGACCTCGCTCGCCCCGGTGGCGGAGGTGGAGGCCGGGTTCACCTCGCACCAGTTCCAGCGGATCGAGCACATCCCGGCGGGCGCCACCCACACCATCCCGGAGCGGGGTGTGTCGAGGGTCGCCCTGTACGGCGCCGCGGCGCTGCTCGTCGAGTACCGCTTCCGCGACCGGTGGGTGGCTGCGGCGGGGATCGCGCTCCAGGGCGAGGGCGGGGGCCTCATGCCGTTGGGGGTGAGGGTGCCGGTCCGCGTCGGCGTCATCTGGTGAGGGCGCCCGAGCGCCGGCGCCGCCCGAGTATGGGGATTACCCCAAGACCGATCTACAACGCTGGCGGGACCCCTTATGGAGGCACCAGGGGACGGGGCGATCGCGATTGAATTCACCGCAGGTTGCCGTGGTCCTGAGCGCAAGTCGAATCCGGGGGACACATGGGATTCCTGGACGAAGTCTCGGGGGCCGCCAAGGTCTGCTCGGCGGCCAGGGCATGAGCTGCGCGTCCATGGCGAGGTCCGCGCTCGGACTCCTGAGCCAGTCCGCCGGCCAGTCCGGCCGGGTCCAGGCCTTCGACGAGCTCGGTGCCGTCGCAGCTGCTCCCGGCTATGGTGGATCACCTGACCCCGAACGGTCAGCTCCCGTCGGGGAACGCGCTGGACCGGGGCCTCGCCTCCCTGCGCTCGAAGCTCGGCTTCTGAGGAAGAAGGGACATCGATGATCGTCAAGATTCGCAAGATCCTGGCCGTGGTGGTGGCGGCGGCGCTCGCCTCCGCCTTCGGGGTCGCGGCGGCTGCGGACAAGACGCCGGCGACCGTGGTCTGCAAGGACGGCTCGACCGACCAGGAAGGCCGGAGTGCCTGCCACAGCCACGGCGGGGTGGACAAGGCCGCGACCAAGGC
This sequence comes from Anaeromyxobacter sp., assembly GCA_035686075.1. Taxonomy (GTDB): domain Bacteria; phylum Myxococcota; class Myxococcia; order Myxococcales; family Anaeromyxobacteraceae; genus Anaeromyxobacter. Next base: position 6,624 of record DASRZU010000063.1, on the reverse strand, counting down.
CAAGGCCGGGGGGGCGGACAAGAGCAAGGCGGAGGAGAAGTCCCCGGCCAAGGCCGACAAGGGCAAGGGCGATGCGGCCGCCGAGGCGATGGTGACCTGCAAGGACGGCAGCCAGTCGAAGGGCGGGCAGGGCGCCTGCCACGGCCATGGCGGCGTCGAGAAGGGCGGCGGCGCCAAGCCGGCCGCGCCGGCGACCACCAAGCCCGCGGAGGCCAAGGCCGCCAAGCCTGCCGCGGCTGCGACCAAGCCCGCGGCGGCGGCCGCGACCAAGACGACCTCGAAGGCCGCAGCCACGGACGACGACCAGGATGCGTCGAAGGGGCCGCCCACGGCCAAGTGCAAGGACGGGACGCTCTCCTTCGCCCAGCACCGCTCCGGCGCCTGCTCGCGCCACGGTGGCGTGGCGGAGTGGATGGACAAGAAGTAGGCCGAGGGCGGGCGGAGGCGGAAGCCCGGGGAGGGCCGGGTCCCGCCGATCGCCCGCCTCACTCTCCCGCAGGCTGGACGCGAGCGTCCAGTTCCCGGGAGGAGAGGAGACCGCAAGTGCACTCGGATCGAGGGGTGGGCCTCGGGGAACCGGACGGCACCTCGGGCCCGATGGCGGGTGGAGGGATGGACGAGGCGCGGACCCTGGAGGAGCTCCTCGAGCTCATGCGAGCCGCCCCCGCGACCTCCTTGTCCATCGAGGTGCTCCGCAACGCGAGGAGCGTCCTGCTCGACCTCGAGCGCCAGGTGGGGGCCCGCATCGTCGAGGAGGCCATGGCCACGCGCAGGATCGGCTCGCACGACGAGCACATGATGCTGGCGTACGGCCGCGCGGTGAGCCACCTCCTCGACGAGTGGGAGGTCTGTCTCACCCACGGCGCGACCGCGGACGTCCCGGGCGTCGTCCGATCGCTGGTGAGCCTGATCCAGCGGTGGCTGGAATCGGCCTGGTGAGGCGCATGCCATCCCTGTCGGGGACAGCGTGTCGGCGGGGCACCGGTCGGCGGGGTCACGGTGACGCGCCCCCGCGCGAAGGGAGAGACGCATGCCTCATGCCAGGCAGACCCCGATCCGCGCGCTCCACCCCACGCAGCTCACGGTGGGGATGGCTGAGGTGAAGGAGAAGAGGGACCACCTCGCGGGGCTGAGCGCGCCGGAACGGGAGAGGTTCATGGAGGGGCACCCCATCCCGGCGGTGGTGGGGCCGGGGGGCAGGCTCTTCATCATCGACCACCACCACCTGGGGCGGGCCGCGCTGGAGGCGGGCCTCAAGGTGGGCTACGTCGAGGTGGCGGCCGATCTCTCCGGGCTGGCCGGCGACGCCTTCTGGACGGAGATGGACAAGCGCGCCTGGGTCCACCCCCTCGACCAGAACGGCGTCCGTCACCGCTACGACCGGATCCCCCAGCGCCTGGAGGGGCTGGTGGACGACGTCTACCGGTCGCTGGCGGGGCTCGTGCGGGCGGGCGGCGGGTACGAGAAGACGCCCTCGCCCTTCGCCGAGTTCGAGTGGGCGGACTACTTCCGGAGGCTCATCCCCGTCGAGGAGGTGGAGGCGGACCTCGGCGCGGCGGTGAAGGTCGCCGTCCGGCACGCGCTGAGCGAGCGCGCCCGGGGGATGCCCGGCTACTGCGGGAAGGCCTGAAGCCGGCCGGGCCCCTCCGGCTCGAGCCCTCGTTCCTCTTGCTCCGCCCGGGCGCCGAGCTCGGCGGCGAGCTGCTGGCCAGCGCCGCCGCCAGCGCCGTCCCGTCTGGCGAGCCGAGGCCGGTGCAGGCGTCCCAGCCGGCGGATGCCGCGAAGTCGCCGTTGTTCCCGCTCGTCACGTCGCGGAAGGCCGCGCCGTTCCGGTAGGCCGACGGGTTCAGGTATCCGAGGGGCCTGCCCAGGGATGCGTTCAGGCGAGCGAGGAGCCCGGCCCACAGCGGCGCCACCGCGCTCGTCCCCCCCACCACACCGTCGGCCCCGTCCACGCGCACCTCGTACCCCGTCCGCGGATCCGCGTCCCCGGAGACGTCGGGGACGCCGCGCTGCGCGAGGGCCTTTCGCCTGCCCCCGGTCCTCGTGGCCCCGAGCCCCTGCTGCCAGGGAGGAAGCGGGAAGACCGCGCTCACCCCACCGCCGGTGGCGCCGGCCTGGGCGCCCTCGTTCCAGACGACCTCGCTCGCGATCCTGCCGCCCGAGGCGGTGAGCCTGGTCCCGCCACAGCCCAGGGCGTGGGGGCTCGAGGCGGGGAAGTTGACGTGGTCCGCCCCGTCGCTGACCCCGTCGGCGGAGCCGCTGTCGCCGCTGGCCACGCAGACCGTGACCCCCAGGGCGGCCGCCGCCTGGAGGGCGGCGTCGAAGGCGGTCATCGCCTGCGAGGTCCAGGCCGATTCCGGCCCGCCCCAGCTGATGGAGACGACCGAGGGGCGGCGGCGGGCGTCGTGGATGGCCCTGGTCACCGCGTCGAGGAAGCCCGCGTCGGTGTTGGGGGCGAAGTAGACGGCGAGGCGTGCGCCGGGGGCCAGGGCGCCGGCCACCTCGATGTCGAGCATCACCTCGGCGTCGGGGCCGTTCGGGTCCCCGGTCGGCTGGTTCTTCCCGTGATCGACGGAGACGGCGGTCACCCCGGGCGCGGCGATCTGGAGCTTCGCGAAGTACGCCGCCAGATCGGCCGGCCGGTAGCCGCCGCCCAGCTCGACGATGGCGATGCACTCGCCCCGGCCGTCCCCCGCCGGGAAGCGGTAGAGGGAGGCCAGCTCTGTGGGGCTGAAGGAGGAGGCGGCCGAGGCCGCCTCGCCCCTGGCCCGCCACCGGAAGTGAGGCAGGGCCTGCGGGCGGTTGTCGAGGCCGAGGACGGCCTCGACCACGCCCTTGAGCTCGGCGGGCAGGCGCACCGGTCCTACCCGGCCTCGGTAGGACCCCTGCCCGTGCTCGTACACCTCGAGCTTCACCCCGAAGGCCTCCTCCATGGTGGAGACCGTCCCGGAGAGGATCACCGTCCGCCGGGGCGCGTCCTCCTCCACCACCACCAGGCCGTGCGCGCGGGCGAAGCGCTTCACCCGGGCCAGGTCGGCCGGGGCCGCGCCGTGCTGCCTGGCGAACTCCTCCCGGCTCATCGGCTCCCTGGAGCGGTCGCCCGAGGCGAGCTGGCGGACCCTGGCCGCCAGGGCGCTGGCCCCTCGACGCCTGAGGATCACCGTGACCTCGAGCCGCTCCCCGGGATCGGCGCGCCCCGAGGCGACGGCACCCGGCGCAGCGGTCCTCTCGCTCCCTCTCAGCGAATACCTGGCCATGGCCCGCGTCCTCCGTCCCTCGGGCCCGCTCTCGTCGACCGAGCGGCGGAGGGGCCCCTCCCGCCGGCCGTGACCCCTCGAGGAGGATCCCCGGGAACGCTAGCCCCCGTGGCCGCCCCGGGGCGGCTCCAAGATGGGTCCACCGCCGGTTGCTTTCCCGGCCGGGGCCCGCGACCACGGCCTCTGTCCCGACCGCGCGCTCCGACCTGGGAGCCGCGCGTTCCCCGCTGCGCCGGAGGGCCCGCCCTATCGCAGGGCCTCGTTCAGCACCCCGGCGAGGCGCGCTCCGGCCAGCTGGACCTGCTTCGTCGCGGCGGCGCGAGCCGCGGCCCGGTAGGCGGCCGTGAGCAGGTAGGGTCCCGCGCCGTCGCCCACCGGCGCGGCGTAGACGGTGGACTGCGCCAGGGCCAGGCTCTCGCGGATCCAGGCGTCGGTGGTGAGGTCAGTCGAGGGGGCCCGCGGGGTGGCGAGCTTCCTGGCGGCGAGGATCGCGGCCATGGGGCTGGTGCTCCTTCCCAGGACGTCGTCCCAGAAGGCGTGCAGGTCCCTCTGGCAGGAGGGGGAGCAGGTGACCTTGACCTTGTTCCCGCCCTGGTCGCCGTGGGGGAAGGCGGCCGAGAACCGGGAGGTGGCGTGGAGCGGCTGGTGGACGTCGCCCACCAGGTGGAGGAGCCAGGTGAGGTCGTAGGACCTGACGTCGTCGGAGGTGCCGGGCGCGCGGAGGGCCGCCCGGAAGGCCTCGATCTGCGTCTCGGCGTTGGGGGCGACGGGATCCTCGAGGGGGGTGCCGTCGGTCGAGAAGGGGAGGTCGATGTAGTGCCAGTAGCGGTGCTGCAGCCTGTCGGCGTAGCCGATGTTCTGCGAGGCCTGTGGGCCGGAGGGGCGGTTCCCGTCGTCGGTGTAGCCCGCGGCGGGCCTCTTGATGAAGTCGGGCCAGGTCGAGGCGCGGAGGAAGGCCACCTCGGAGGCTCTCGACCTTGCCACCCCGCGCACCCAGCTCGGGTGCTGCGGGTTCAGCCGGAGGAGGGAGTCGACCCGGTCGCGCACGGCCGGGTCGAGCCGGTCGTAGGCGAGCGCCGCCACGATCATGTGGCCGCGGTCGTTCCAGGCCAGGGCCGGGCTCCCCCGCAGCAGGCCTGCGACCGCGGCGGTCAGCACGAGGGATCGAGCGAGGATGGCCATCCCTTCCCTCCGGTCGGGGTCGAGGCTCCCTTCTGCCAGAAGGCAGGGCTCCGCCGGCGTGACCTGTGGGACCCCCTCCTCCTGGGACGCTCCCCGCCCCGGTCCGCCGGCGTCACCTGCGCCACCGGCCGGCCTCGACGAAGGAGTAGTAGCCGTCGGCGGCGATGATGACGTGGTCGCGAGCGGTGACGCCCACGAGCTCGGCGGCGGCGCGCAGCCGCTCGGTGAGGTCGGCGTCGTCGGGGCTCGGCGAGGACAGGCCGCTGGGGTGGCAGTGCACGAAGACGATCCCGTGGGCGTTGGAGCGGACTGCCTCGCGGAGCACATCGCGGGGGTTGACCGGGCACTGGCACAGGGAGCCCTCGGCGACCCTGCAGCTGCGGATGAGGCGTCCCCGGACGTCGAGCAGGACGATCCAGAACTCCTCGTGGGCCGCGTGGGCGAGGTGGCGCAGGAGCTCGTGGACGCGCGAGGGGTCGAGGACCCGGTCCCCGCGGCGGGGCGGCGCCCATCCGGCGCGGCGGCCCAGCTCGAAGGCGGCGGTGACGGCGGCCGCCCGGGCCGGTCCGATCCCGGGGACGGCGGTGAGCTGATCCGGGGTGGCCCAGGCGAGCTCCTGGAGGGGGGCGGACTCGAGGAGCGCCGTGGCAGCCCGGGCGGCGGGGCTCGAGCCGCCGAGGAGGAGGGTGAGGAGCTCGGCGTCCGCGAGGACGCGAACGCCGAGGCTCTCGAGCCGCTCGTGCGCCGCGGGGACCGTCGGAGCGGGGATGGGCACGGCTTCCTCCCGGTGCTCGGTTCAGGCGGCCCGGGCGCCGGTGGAGGGCGTCGCCGAGGGCTCCTCGTCCGCCGGATCCGGCGGGTCGGCGAAGAGGAAGGGCGCGCCGTCCCAGGGCTGCTCGCCGTTCTCGGCGTCGGCCATGCAAGGGCGGTTCACGTCGGAGGGGTCCGGGGAGGGATCCGGACCGGGGGGCAGCGTCCCGGGGTCGGGCTTGTTCATGCCAGCCAGGCATGTTAGAACATGACCAGGCCCCAGGTCAAGACCGGAGCGGGACGTCTCCGTCTCGCCGGGCTGGCTCGGGGGCGAGGCTCCCGAGGACGGGAGGCGCTCCGGCGGCGGCGCCTCGAAAGGACAGCGCGGGCACGGTGCCCGGAACGGGCGCTCCCCGCGTCGAGGAACGCCAGGAGGTGGCGAGCGAGCACCGCCCGGGAAGGACATCCAGAAGGCCTCAGGTCGCGGGGCTCCGGCGAGGCGCCTCGGGGTAGTTCACGGTTTCGTCACACGGTCGACACAGGTGGCCCTCGCTCCCATCGCCCCCGGGAAAGCGCACGCTTTACGCGAGCGCACGCCGTATGCTGCCGGCCCACCTGCGAGACATCGGAATGCGCGTCACGTCGCGGGAGCTCGAGCTCCCATCGTCACAGGCGTCCCGGCAGCTGCTTCGGTCGGCCCTGCGCAGGACCACCCGAGCGCTCGAGGAGCTGGAGGCGCGAGCCGGAGAGGAGGCGCTCCACGACTTCCGGGTGTGGCTGAGGCGCCTGCGCAGCCTTTTGCGCATGTTCGGCCCCTCGCTCGGGACCAGCGTCCGGAAGAAGCACGAGCGCGGGCTGAAGGCCATCGGCGCTGCCACCTCCGGGACCCGGGACGCGGAAGTCCAGGTGGAGTGGCTCCTGGCCGAGCGCCAGCGCCTTCCCCCGCGGGACGCCGTGGGCGTCGACTGGCTCCTGTCGCGGCTGGAGCGTGCCCGGGACGAGGGGTTCCACGACGTGTCCGGGAAGGCCTCGAGCAACTTCCGGAGGGTCGCCCGACGGCTGGAGCGCGCGTTGCGCAGGCCGATGGGCCAGCGGGCATCCGGCGCCGTGGAGGCGCCCTTCCGGGCGCTTCTCGCCCGGGCAGTCGGGGAGCGGACCGCGGAGCTGCTCGCCGCGCTGGACGCGACCAACGGGCCGAGAGACCTCGGACAGATCCACCGCACCCGCATCCTTGCCAAGCAGCTCCGCTACGTCCTCGAGCCGCTGCGCGGTGCCGAGCGCCCCGCGGTCGCCGGGGCGGTGAGCGTGCTGAAGGAACTGCAGGACCTCCTCGGAGAGATTCGCGACGCGCAGGTGGTCGGTGATGCCATCGCCACGGCGCTGGTCGAGCTGGCGGCCGAGAGGGCCCGTCGAGCCCACGAGGCCATCCAGG
>DASRZU010000062.1:0-41837 GCA_035686075.1 Anaeromyxobacter sp. | reverse complement strand
CGGGACGGACCTCATCGCTGGCGGTCTGGTCCTGCCAGCCAACGAGCCCGAGCAGGATGCCCTGGAGCCGTTGCTCGCCGACGCGCGCCAGCACGGTGCTCCCGAGGTGGTGATGATCGACCGGGGCTATCTGGGGAGCTCCGCCATCGAGGGCCTGCGCCGCCAGGGCGTGGAGATCCGAGCCAAGCCTTGGCCCAGCCGAAACGGGGGGCGCTTCACCAAGGAAGACTTCCAGATCGATCTCGCCCGGGGCGAGCTGACCTGCCCCGCTGACCAGAAGGCCCACTTCGCCGGCCCCGGCTCGGTTGGGCACTTCCCGGCGGCCGCTTGTGACCCGTGCAGCCTGCGGGCGCGTTGCACGGCCGCAGCTCCAGGCGCTGGCCGCTCAGTCACCATCCACCCGCAGGAGGAGCTGCTGCTCGACCTCCGCCGCATCAAGAAGATCCCCGAAGGCCGGGCCTCGCTTCGAGAGCGCGTCGCGATTGAACATCACCTCGCCCGCATCGTGGCGGTCCAGGGGCCACGCGCCCGCTACAAGGGCGCCCGGAAGAGCACCCTGAACCTCCGCCGATGCGCCGCTGTCGCCAACCTCCAAGCCATGGCAAGGGCGGCTTGAAACTCACCTGTTCGGATCTCTAGCATGCGGCCGTGTGGACCGTGGCAGAGCCCGGCAGCGCGCACATCCTCTTCGCGAGCGTCCTCTACCTCGCCGCGGTGGCGGTATTCCTCTCCGTCCAGGAGGTGGGGCTTAGGCTTCGTCGGGCGGAGCACCGGGCCTGGTGGGCGGGGTCGGGTCGCGATTTGCTCAACGCAGCCGGGGTCGTGGCCATCGGGAGCACCCTTCACCTTCTCGGGCTCTCCTGGTCCGCGGCGCTCCTCGTGGGGGGGACACAGACCTTGCTTCTGTTTGGAACGACGGTGTTTCTGGCGACACAGACGACGACGCGCCACCCCCGTACCTGGGCTCTGGCCGCGGGGCTGGTGCTCTCGCTACTCTTTCTTTGGAGGCGCACCGCCATTGCGGCCGCGTTCGGCCGAGCGGCCGTCGCGCTCTTCGGAACGGCGGAGGGTCTCAAAGGATCCTGAGGAGAGGGACCAGGGGTCCGCGGCCTCGGTCACGAAGGGCTTGTAGTCCTCGGGCCGAAGCTCCTTCGCGGAGGCGCCGGCGGGCAAGTCGACCCCGATCACCGCCGGAGCGCGCTCCTCAGGCTCCATATCCAGGGGGTGGTAGTCCCAGGGTTCGAGCGAGCCGGCGGAGACGCCGGCTGGGAGATCGATTCCGACGTCGCCCGTTCGGTGGATCGCAGCCCTGAGGATCTTCAGCGACATGCACACCCCCCTGCTATGGACATGATGCACCGCGTCGGCCCGCTTCTCAAGTCCCGAAACCAGAGGGGCCGCCCCCTCGGGACGGCCCCTTCTGATTCATCAGGAGAGATCCGGAGGACCTACATCATCCCGCCCATTCCGCCCGGCCCGCCGGGAGCGGCCTCCTTCTCTTCCTTCGGCTTCTCCGCGACCATCGCCATGGTGGTGAGCATCAGCGAGGCCACCGATGCGGCGTTCTGAAGCGCCGAGCGGCTCACCTTGGTGGGGTCGATGACGCCCGCCTTCACGAGGTCCTCGTAATCCCCGCTCTGGGCGTTGAAGCCGAAGTTGGCCTCCTTGGCCTCCTTCACCTTGTTCACCACGATCGAGCCCTCGTATCCGCCATTCCCGGCGATCTGGCGCAGGGGCTCCTCCAGGGAGCGGCGGACGATCTCGAGGCCGAACCGCTCGCCCTCGGTCAGCTTCACGCTCTCGAGCGCCGGCAGGGAGCGCAGGTAGGACACACCGCCGCCGGGGACGATGCCCTCCTCGACGGCCGCGCGGGTGGCGTGCAGCGCGTCCTCCACCCGGGCCTTCCGCTCCTTCATCTCGGTCTCGGTGGCGGCCCCCACGTTGATGACGGCCACGCCACCCACGAGCTTGGCGAGCCGCTCCTGGAGCTTCTCTCGGTCGTAGTCGCTGGTGGTTTCCTCGATCTGGGCCCGGATGGTCTTCACGCGGGCCTCGATGTCGGACTTGGTGCCGTTCCCGTCGACGATGGTGGTGTTGTCCTTGTCGATGGTGATGCGCTTGGCGCGGCCCAGGTCCTTGAGGGTGACCTGCTCGAGCTTGATCCCGAGCTCCTCGGCGATCATCCGGCCGCCGGTGAGGATGGCGATGTCCTCCAGCATGGCCTTGCGCCGGTCGCCGAAGCCAGGGGCCTTCACCGCGCAGACGTGGAGCGTGCCGCGCAGCTTGTTGACCACGAGCGTGGCCAGTGCCTCACCCTCGACCTCCTCAGCGACCAGGAGCAGGGGCTTGCCGGAGCGGGCGATCTGCTCGAGGAGCGGGAGCAGATCCTTCATGTTCGAGATCTTCTTCTCGTGGATGAGGATGTAGGCCTCCTCGAGAACGGACTCCATCCGCTCGGCGTCGGTCACGAAGTAGGGGGAGAGGTAGCCGCGGTCGAACTGCATGCCCTCCACCACCTCGAGGGTGGTCTCGAGACCCTTCGCCTCCTCGACCGTGATGACGCCCTCCTTGCCCACCTTCTGCATGGCCTCGGCGATGATGTTGCCGATGGTGGTGTCGCCGTTCGCGGAGATGGTGCCGACCTGGGCGATCTCCTTCTGGTCCTTGGTGGGCTTGGAGAGCTTCTTCAGCTCTGCCACCACCGTCTCGACCGCCTTGTCGATGCCCCGCTTGATGTCCATCGGGTTGTGACCGGCGGCGACCAGCCGCGAGCCCTCGCGGTAGATGGCCTGGGCGAGCACCGTGGCAGTGGTGGTGCCGTCGCCGGCGACATCGGAGGTCTTGGAGGCGACCTCCTTCACCATCTGCGCTCCCATGTTCTCAAACTTGTTCTCGAGCTCGATCTCCTTCGCCACCGTCACCCCATCCTTGGTGATGGTCGGGGAGCCGAAGCTCTTCTCGATGACGACGTTGCGGCCCTTGGGCCCGAGGGTCACCCGCACCGCGTCGGCGAGGGAGTTGACGCCCTTCAGGATCGAGTCGCGGGCCTTCTGGTCGAAGAGGATTTCCTTGGCAGCCATTTCGTGTTTGCTCCGTTTCTTCTCGAGTGGGGTACGGTTAGCCCTCGATCACGCCCAGGATGTCGTCCTCGCGCATGATGAGGTGCTCCTCGCCGTCGATCTTGATCTCCGTGCCGGCGTACTTGGAGAAGAGGATGCGATCGCCGGCCTTCACGTCGAGGGGCCGGACCTTGCCGTCCTCCTGGACCTTGCCGTTGCCGACGGCGATCACCTTGCCCTCGATCGGCTTCTCCTTGGCCGTGTCGGGGATGATGATGCCGCCCTTGGTCTTCTCCTCCTCCTGCACGCGCTTGACGATGATGCGGTCCTGGAGCGGACGGATCTTGGTGGTCATCGTGTGACTCCTTGCCTTTCGTGCGGGGGCTGGGCCTTGGGCCAAGCCCCTCTCTTCCAAGGTCGGGTGCCTGGCAGTCGAACACCTCGACTGCCAAAGGCGCGCGTATCCTAACCACCGACCTCCGGCTGTCAAGCGAGGACCCCAGAGGCTCAAGCGCTCAGAATCACAAATCCTTTCTTCATCTTCTGGCAGTCGACCCCTCCGAGTGCTTCCCCTCCGTTAGCAGTCGTCCAAGCCGGCTGCTCAAGAGGGTGCGGATGTGGGAAAAAGCCTTTGATCCCGGGCGGTTGCCGTGAGTCCCTGACAGGCGTTAACCTTGGTCACGCAAGGGGCACAGCCCCCGCGAAGCAACCCTCGGGCGGGCGAGGCTCTGGCGAAGGTGACCGAGAGGATCCTCATCGGGAAGAGCGCCCGGGAGTGGTTCCGGGAGGCGATCGTCGAGACGCTCGCCCATCGCCACCTGCGCATCAAGGAGGTCACCGAGTTCTACCTCGTGGACCTGCTCGCGAGCTTCCTCGATGGGGAGCGACTCCTCGTGGGGGACGAGAACGGCGTGGTCCGGCCCCAGCCGCTCGCCATGATTCTCCTCTCGGCGTTGCAGAAGGACCGGCAGGGACGCGCTCGCGAGCTCCGTCGGCTGGGGGATACCGCCCTCTACGTCTCCGGGTTCTTCGGCGACTCGCTGGCGCGCTCGGCGGCGGGCATCGACTACTACATCGCCATGGGTGAACGGGCCTACTCCGCCCTGGCCGGCGACTCGGAGCGCGCCCATCAGGAGGACCTCTACGGCGAGCTCGCCCAGAGGTTCCAAGACTTCGTGGACCTCTTCGCCGAGATCGCCGAGCTCTCGAACCTCCGCTCGAACCGGGGGCTTCTCCGACTCTACGAGCGGTTCCTCAGCACCCGTTCGGCCCGTGTGGCCGAGATGTTGCGCGAGCGCGGGGTGGCCCTCTTCGCCGGGCCGGGCAAGCCGCCCGGCGGCCTGAAGCACTGATGGCTGATCGGCCGGCCGCGAGCACGCTGGCGTTCTTCCAGTCTGAGCTGCAGGCTATCTACGGGGTGAGCGCGCCGCCGGTGGAGCAGTTCTTGCTCGGGCGCGAGGCGGTGCAGGCGGCCGGACGCCGGCCGCTCGCCACGGAGGAGCTTTGGGTCATGGAGGAGGAGGACGGCGTTGCGCTCGGTCTTTTCCTCTCCGAGGAGGTGCTGGCCGCAGCCGCCGGCGCCGACCCGCACGACCGGCGACCACGCCTCGTGGCCCGCGGTGTCCTCCGCCACCTGGCCTGCGCCGCCGAGGGCGTCTCCCACTTCGTCTACCTCGCCACTCGCGTCGCCGCCGAGCGGCCGGTTTCCTTGCTCGAGCTGGAGGTCCAGGCCGAGGTGGACAAGTTCGCGCTCCTGCTCCTCCACCTGTGGCGCCGCGGCCTGCGCCGGGTGAGCCCCGCCCTGCGCCGGCGCCTGTTCGAGCGGGTCCGGTTCCGGGCACATCTCGGCCCGGACGAACTCCTCCGCTACCGCGAAGCGAACCGCCTGGGGGGGGGCTACGCACGCTGGCTGGAGGGACGGTACGTGTCCGAGGCGGACCTCGAGGGCCTGCTTCGAGAGCTCAGGCACAGTTACCGGCTGGGGGCGGGAGAGAAGCTCGGGTATCTGGGGAGGCGCGGGGGCTGAGGCAGGAAGGGCGCGCTCCTCAGCCCGTCGCGAGGCGGACCGCTATCGCAGAGTGCGGGTCTGCCCCGCCGGGATACCCTTCTCCTTGTCGAACTTCCCGGAGAGCGCCTCTCGCACCGAGCGGTCGAAGCGGACCTTGCCCGTTGCGATCTCGCGGAGCGCGAGCACGGGCGGCTTGTTCTTGGTCTCCGGCTGAAGGGGGCGGGCTCCGGCCATGAGCTGGCGGGTCCGCTTGGTGGCGAGCAGCACCAGGGCGAAGCGGTTCTCGACCAGGGGGAGACAGTCCTCGACGGTCACGCGGGCCATGGGTCATCCTCGCCGTCCCAATGAGAGCCGGACGGACGGCGGAAGATAGACGGCTCCCCCGGCCAGGTCAACGCCGCCGCGGGGCCGCTCGCTTGCCCCTGGCCCTTTGGGGCGCCAAGATCTCGTTTGGGGAGGAGAGCCATGCCCGTGGTCGTCCAGAAGTACGGGGGCTCCTCGGTCTCGGACGTCGAGAAGATCCGCAAGGTGGCCGAGAAGGTGGCTGCCCGGCGCCGGGCAGGGTGGGACATGTGCGTGGTGGTTTCGGCGATGGGCGATACCACCGACGATCTGCTCGCTCTGGCGCGACGGGTCTCGGACGCGCCGCCCCGGCGCGAGCTCGACATGCTGCTCAGCGCCGGCGAGCGCATCTCGATGGCGCTCCTCTCGATGGCGCTCCAGGAGCTGGGCGTCCCCGCCATCAGCTTCACCGGGAGCCAATCCGGGATCATCACCACCGACGCGCATGCCGCCGCCCGCATCGTCGAGGTTCGGCCGCTTCGCGTCCACGCCGAGCTCACCCAGGGAAAGGTGGTGATCGTGGCCGGCTTCCAGGGCGTCTCGGCGCGCAAGGAGGTCACCACCCTGGGCCGGGGGGGCTCCGACACGACCGCTGTAGCGCTCGCCGCGGCGCTGGGAGCGGACTGCGAGATCTACTCGGACGTGGCCGGGGTCTTCACCGCCGACCCTCGGCTCGTGCCCGAGGCGCGCCGCCTCGAAGAGCTCTCCTACGAGGAGATGCAGGAGCTGGCCCTGGCCGGGGCGAAGGTCCTGAACGCCCAGGCGGTCGAGTTCGCACGGGAGAAGGGAATCACCATCCACGCGCGCTCCACCTTCGGGTCGGAGGAGGAAACCACGATCCGGGGCGGGAACCACCCGGAGCGGGTCGCCGGGGTGGCGGTGCGAAAGGAGTTGGCGCTCCTCTCGTTCCCGGCGTCGAGGCTCCCGGCGGTCCTCTCGACGCTCGAGCGCGCCGGCGCGGTGGAGGCGGAGATCGCCTGCCCCGGAGAGGAGGCGGGACTCGGGCTCTCGCTCGAGAACGTCCACGGCTGGACGGTGCTCCGGGACTCGCTCCGCGTCGCCGCTCCCGGGATCCGGATCGCCGACGAGGGGCTGGGGGCGATCTCGGTGGTGGGGACGGGGCTCGGGGCGAGCCACCGGGTGCTCTCGGAGGTCATTGGGGCGCTCGAGGACCTCGGTGCGCCGGTCCGGGCCCTTTTCAGCTCGGCGCTGCGGGTGACGGCCTACTGTGACGCGCGGAGGCTCTCCGGGGCGGCGCGGCTCCTCCATGCCCGGCTATTGGGCTAGGGGCCCGGGGGGAGCGACCCGGGCCCGCCGGGAGGGGGCCCGGGTCTTCGCTCCTCTTCGGGGAGTCAAGGCTACGTCGGCGTCCCCCACGACACGTCGACCGTTGCGCTCCCGCTGGCGCACCCGGTCCAGGTGAACTGGACCGAGACGTCGCTCACCTCGCTCGGATCGATGCCCTGGGCGGACGGACGGATGGTCCAGAACCGCGAGAGAGTGAGGGTCCCGCTCGTGAAGCAGGAGACCGGAGTGGTCTGGTACACGAGGTCCTGGAAGTCCGCGTAGTAGGTGACGGCGCCGGTGACGGACTGCCCGCCGGCGGCGACGGACACGAGGATGTCGGACTTGGCGTTCCCGTTGATGGATTGCGCGACCGGATCGAAGGCGAGGCTGCCGACAAGGTGGTCCGAGACGGACCCGCTCACCGCCGTCCCGTTGGACGTTCCGTTGATGGTGAAGCCGAAGGTGGCATCCCAGGACACGGCGCTCGCGGTCCGGTCGAAGTAGCCGCCGATCGTGAACGTCATGATCGCGCCGGTGGACGAGTCGGTCTCGGTCCAGCTGCAGCTATCGAACGAGATCCGGCCGGAGGTCGGGGTCCCGGTGATGGTCACCTGGCAGTTCGGGTCCACCGTGCCTCCGGTGGCCGCGGCCACGTTGCGAAGGAGATGGGCGGTGGCCCGGTCGACCAGGGCGGCCTGGCCCGGCTCGAGGGTCCGGAACATCGGGGTCACCGAGGCTCCGAAGACGCTGGCCATGTCGTTGGGGATCCCGGCGACGTTCTGGGACTCGGTCGACGCGGCGCTGGCGTCCGCCTCTCCGGGGATCGAGAGCGCGTCGCCAAGACCGCTCGCGCCCGTGGCGGCGCTCGTCGCCTCCGGGCTCCCGGGCGTCGTGCCCCCTACCGCACCGTAAGTGAAGTTGACCTGGCTAGGGTCCTTGAAGGTCACTCCCCCACCACTGCCGCCGCCGCAGGCGAGGAGCGTCGCGCCCAGGGCGACCACCCAGAAGACAGTCTTCATGCGGCCTCCTTTCATGCACCGCGGCCCAAGAAGCCGCGGGCGAGCGAGCAGCCATCGGCCCACGGATACCAAGAGAGAACCCCCGAGGCGAGAGAGGGGAAAGGACGCGGCCCACCCACCTGTCGTGCGCTGTCCGTTCCTAAGGAGAAGGAGGCCCCGCTCGGCGCGGATGCTCCACAACGTGCGAGGGCGCCCGCGAGACTAGCGGAGGGCTCGAAGAGCAGGCGGCCTGGCTTGGGCGATCCGGCAGGGGGCCCTTCAACGGAGCTTTCGGGCGAAGACGTCGGCGAGCGCCCGGTTGAGGTCAGCCGGCGGCCGGGTCGCGTCGTCTCGATAGAGGCCGAACAAGCGCTCGTGGAAGGCGTGGTACGTGAAGCTCACTCCGGCGGCCTGGGCGAGGTCGATGACGTCCGCAACCCATCCCTCTCCGTTGCGCCCGGCATCGAAGCCCTCGCGGATGACCCCGAACTCGCCCATGTAGAGGGGGACATCGTGCTCCCGGCCGAAGGCGAGGTAGGGCGCGAGTTGCTCCTCCAGGTACTCCCGGTCGGCGATTCGCTGCCTGCCGTCCCCGTCCCGGAACGGCCCCGGGTAGCTGGTCCGCACCGAGCGGAGCCCGGGGACATAGCTCGCGCCCTGGTGGGTGAAGGCCATCGGCTTGTAGAAGTGGAACTCGTAGACGATGTTCCCGTCCTCGAGGAGGAAGAAGTTCATTCGCCCGTTCCGGTCCTCGGTCCAGTCCAGCGAGCCGCCGGGGGTGACCACGGCATTGAGCCGCTCTACGAAGATGGCGTGCCGCCGGTCCTCCTCGCGGATGGCGGCCAGCGATTCCCGCGCCAGCTCCTCCCACTCACCCGGATCCCCGGCCACCACCGGCTCGTTGAGCAGGTCGTAGCCGGCGAGCGCCGGCTCGTCGCGGTAGCGCCGGGCGAGCTCGCGCCAGAGGTCCAGGAACCGCTCCCGGTCCTGCGGCAGCTTCCAGAGCGCCGCGCCTCTGCCGTTCGACTGGTAGCCCCCGGGAGGCACGTGGAGGTTGAGGACGAGGTAGATGCCGCTCGAGCGCGCCCAGGCGAAGTTCTGGTCCAGCCACTCGAGGCCGCTCGCCTTGTAGACGAAGGGGCGTGCTTCGTCCTCGAAGAGCGCGTCGTTCAGGTAGAAGCGGACTGCGTTCATTCCCAGGGCGCGGAGGGACCGAAAATCCGCCTCGGTGTGATGGTTGACGGGAGGTCGGGGCGGGTTCGACCAGACGTCGTTCCCGAAGCAGATGCCGCGGAGGAGCACCGGGCTTCCCCGACCGTCGACGAGCTTTGATCCCACCGCGTGGAGGAAGGGGTTCTCCCCGGGAGGCACGGCCTTGCGCGCCACCCCGGAGCGGCGGGGCGGCGCGGTGGTGCACCTGGGGAGCGTGGCGGCGAGCGCGATCCCGAGCAGGATGGTCCGGGCCTTCAGGGCGATCTCCCTGGGCAAGACCTCGAGCCAGGGACGGGAAAGAAGCCCGGCCGCCCCGTCCCGCGGTCGAGCGACGGGGCGGTCGCCCCGGGGGGTCGGCCGCGGCCCACGGGTGTCCGTTGCCCGCCCCCGTTGCCGGTCCGCCCGCCCCGCTTCCCCCGCGAAGTCGCCGGGATCCACTTGGGGTGAACAGGGCCCCGCGGTTGCATGATCTTCCACCACCCGGGAGAAGGACGCTCGAGAAGGAGGTCGCCATGCGGGACGTGAGCGGTGGAGCGCTCGGGGCGATGGAGGCCCACGCCTGGCGCAGGGAGATGCCCTCGGCGGAGGCCGCGGCGGTGTTGGTCGCTGCGGTGCTGCTCCTCGCCCTCGTTCTGTGACGGGCGCGGGGCGCGTCAGGAGCTCCAGTACGCGCCCACCCGAGGCCCGGAGTTGGGCTGGAGACCGCGGAAGTCGGCTCCCGGGTCGAGCTTCACGAACTCGCACATCTCCGTGAGCCGCGAGTAGATCCGGTCGCCGACGCGCTGGGCCAGGGTCATCGCCTCCGCCTCGCGTGCGAACTCGGGCGAGCGGGTGGCGACGCGCCGGCCCGGCTCCTCGCGGACGGGGGATTCCTCCGCACGGATGAAGTAGTTCGTGGCGAAGAGCGTCGACTGGCCCGAGTTGAAGCGTCGGCTGATGAGCTCGTCGAGCATGGAGCGCTCCCACTCGGTGCCGCGCTCCTTGCCCAACTCGTCGATGGCCAGCACTGGCACCGAGAGGAGCGGCTTCAGGATCTCCATGTGACTCCGGTTGGCGTTGAATCCGGCCCGGATGTCCGAGAGGAGGAGGAGGAACTCGACGTAGCGCGAGGCGACGCCGCGCTCCAGCGCCAAGTAGCGCAGGGTGGAGGCGAGCAGGTGGGTCTTCCCCCCTCCCGGCCGGCCGTAGAGGAGGAACCCGCGGGTCGGCTGATCGAGCCGGAACTTGTGGGCGTAGCTCTCCGCCACCCCCTTGGCCTGGACCTGTCCCGGGTGCCACGTCCGCGGCTGCTGGAAGGACGCCCGGGCGATGACCGGCGGGATTCCGATCTGATTGAAGAGCGCGATCCGCTCGTCGAGGTGGCGACAGGCGCAGGTCTGGGCGATCGAACTCGCACCCGAGGGAACGAGCAGGTAGCCGGTTCCCCCGCACCGGGAACACGCCGACTGACAGGTGCAGCGGCGGGCCCGAGCGCTCGCCCCGAGCACCTGGTCCACCAGATAGCCGGCCCCGCTGCAGTCGGGGCAGGAGCTCTCTCCCGTGTCGGCCATGGGCGCGGGAGTCTACACCGATCCGCCCAGGCGGGTCAGGCCGGCGTGGCCGGCGAGTTCGAGGAGGTGGGCCCGGAGGGATTCCCGGTACGCCCGGGGGCTGTCGCCGGGCCGGCGCGCGCCGGCGAGAAGCCGGATCCGCGCCCCCAGCGCTGCCCGCTCGGCACGGGGGAGCGAGGACAGCCAGCAACGAAGGAGTCGGGCGTCAGCGACAGCGAGCCCTACCTCCAGGCGTTCGAGCGGCGACCCGGCGCGCTCCTCCACGTCGTCGAGGGCGCGCTCCGCGGCCTCATACGCCTCGCGGAGCGCCCCGGGTCGCACGCGGGCCGCCGCGAGCCGTTCACGCGCCTCGAGGAGCCGACGGGCAGCGAGCTCGTCCTCGCCATCGGGCGCGGGCGCCTCGCCCACCCGCCCACCGAGGTACGCGCGCCACTCGTCCTCCACCGCGAACCTCAAGGCCCGGAGCGACCGTGGGGCGCGGCGCTCCGAAAGGAGCTCCTCCACGCCGCGACGGATCCCACGACAGACCACCGGGACCGGCAGGCCCCGGCGCTCCCACTCGGCCACGAGCTCCTGATCGAGGGGAGAGAGCAAGAGCCCGCTCCCCCGGAGCCCGAGGTAGAACTCCGCCACTACGGCCTGGTACCCGAGGGCCTCGGAGGGGAGATCGGACACGGTCGAACGTTATCGAGCACCCATGACACCGAGCCCCGGCGAAGGGAGACGATCCTGGAGCCCACCCGGAACCCCCTACCGGGGGGCACAGTGATGTGGCATGGTTCCCCGCCAATTCGACCGCCGGAGACCGCCCAGGAGGGCCGATGGCCATCAAGCAGCTGTCGCCGGAGGAGGTCCGCTCGTGGCCCCTCGAGCGGAAGGACGAATGGTGGCTGAGGAACGTCTACCGGGGGGACATGCCTCAGCTCACCCTTCGCTCGGGGGCGACCGGCATCGTCCTCGGGGGGATCTTGAGCCTCACCAACCTCTACGTGGGCATCCGCACCGGCTGGACGCTCGGCGTGGGAATCACCTCGGTGGTGCTCGCCTTTGCCGCCTTCAAGCTTCTCTCCCGCCTAGGTCTCGGGGACGACCTCACCATCCTCGAGAACAACGCCATGCAGTCCATCGCCACCTCGGCGGGCTACATGACCTCGCCGCTCATCGCCTCCCTGCCCGCCTACATGATGGTGACCGGCCGGGCCATCCCCTGGTGGCAGGTGGTCTGCTGGTCGGTGTGCATCAGCACCATGGGCGCTCTGTTCGCGTTCCCCCTGAAGAAGCGGTTCGTGAACGACGAACAGCTACCGTTTCCTGAGGGCTACGCGGCCGGCGTGGTGATGGACAACCTCCACACCGAGAGCGGCGCACTCGGCCTCTTCAAGGCCAAGGTGCTGGGCGCCGGGGCGGCGCTCTCCGCTCTCGTCCAGCTGGTCCGCTCGGAGAAGGTGATGCACGCCCTCCGGCTGCCGCTCGCGCTCCCCGAGTTCTGGGACGATCTCGTCTACCGGCTCGGGGCCTCGCCCCGCATCGCCGGCATCCTCCTGCGCGACCTGAACGTGCGGGTCGACTCCTCCATCGTGATGCTGGGCACCGGCGGTCTCATGGGCGTGAAGGCAGGCTCTTCGCTCCTCGTGGGCGCGCTCCTGAACTACCTCGTGGTCGCCCCGACCCTCATGAGCCGCGGGATCATCGAGGGCACGGGCTTCCGGGCCATCACCAAGTGGTCCCTGTGGTGGGGGGTGGCGATGATGACCACCGCCTCGCTGTTCTCGTTCTTCTCGAAGCCCGCGGTACTCCTGAGCTCGTTCCGGGGATTTTTGGGGAGGCGTGGGGCCCGGGGCGACCTGATCGGCCACATCGAGCTTCCCCTGAGGGTCTCGGCCCTCGGCATCCCGCTCCTTGGAGCGGTAGTGGTGGCCATGGGCCACGTCTTCTTCGGGGTCACCTGGTGGATGGGGGCGATCGCCGTCCCGCTCGTGGCCGTCTTCGCCATCATCGCGGTGAACTCCACCGGCCTCACCTCGATCACGCCCATCGGCGCCATGGGCAAGCTGACCCAGCTCACCTACGGAGCGATCGCCCCGGGGAACATGACCACCAACCTCATGACCGCCGGCATCACCGGCGAGGTGGTGAACTCCGCCTCGAACCTGCTCATGGACATCAAGCCGGGCTACATGCTGGGGGCGAAGCCGCGGCAACAGGCCATCGGGCACGTCCTCGGGATCGTCGCCGGGTCGCTCGTGGTCGTACCGGTCTTCTACCTCATCTTCGGGGGGGACGTGAGCCGGCTCGGGCAGGGGGAGCTCGTGCTCCCCGCCGCGCAGGTCTGGAAGGCCGTGGCGGAACTTCTCGCCAAAGGGTTCGGGTCGATGCACCCCTCGGCGCGATGGGCGATGCTCTTCGGAGCGGTCCTCGGCCTCGCCTTCGAATGGGCAAACCTGCGGATGCGGGGGAGCTTTCCCCTCTCGGGCGTGGGGATCGGCCTTGCGTCGGTGGTCACGTTCCCCGACTGCCTTTCGATGTCCCTGGGCGCGCTCCTCTTCTGGATCCTGGGAAGGCGCCTGCGGGAGCCCGGGAGATTCGGCCACCGCGTCTTCGTGGAGAACCGCGAGACCCTCTGCGCCGGGATCATCGCCGGCGGGGCCCTCATCGGGATCATCCTCATCCTGCTCGAGGCGGTGATCTAGCCGGGGGCGACCGGAGCGCTGCCGCCACCTCGGCGGCGGTCTGATGGCGGCGAGACGGGTCTTTCTGCAGGAGCCGTTCGGCCAGACCGGCGAGCGCCGGGTCGACCGCGACGTTCACGGCGGCGAGCGGCGGCGGGCGGACGTGGAGGATCTCGCGCCAGAGGGAAACCGGGTCGGCGGCGACGAACGGCGGCGAGCCCGCGAGGAGCTCGTACAGGATGACCCCGAGGCTGTAGAGGTCGCTGCGCCCGTCCACGGCATGGCCCTGGGCCTGCTCCGGGGACATGTACCGGTAGGTTCCCACCACCCGACCGGTCTGGGTGAGGGGCTCCTCCCCCTCGGTCTCTGCCTTCACCAGGCCAAAGTCCATGACGCGCGCCCGCCTCTGGTCGTCCACCATGATGTTCGAGGGCTTGAGGTCGCGATGAACGAGCCCACGCGCGTGGACGTAGGCGAGAGCATCCGCCACCTGGGAGAGGGCCGACCGGAGCCGCACTAGCCGGGAGGGTCGGTTCAGCGCCGCGAGCGCCTCGGCGCCGAGCGGCGCCGGGGCGGAAGAAACCCTCTCGCCCGGCCCGGGGGGGGCCGGGGCGCAGCCGAACCGGACCTCCTCCGTCTCGGGCTCGTCCATCATCGCCGCCAGAGCGCGGATGGCCTCTGGCCCCCGCTCGCTCGGGCCGGGGGAGAATGCCTCCGCCGGGTCGAGCGGCGGGGGAAACCTTACCGGACCCGTGTCGTCGAGCGCCGGCGAGAGGTAGGCACGCAGGTCGAGCCCCTCGACGAGCTCCATCGCGAGGTACGAGTAGCCGTCCGTGACGCCGGCCTCGTACACCCGGACCACGTTGGGGTGGTCCATGGTCCTGAGCACCTCGTATTCGCGGGCCAGGCGGCGAGCGGCGTTCCCGTCGACCGCGGGGGCGGGGCCGAGCACCTTCACGGCCGACAACACCCCCGTCTCCACGTGCCGTCCCCGGTAGACCGTGCCGATTCCCCCTCGCCCGATGACGGAGAGAATCTGGAACGGGCCTACGCGATGCGGGGGCACGAGGTTCGAGAATACGGTTGGCGCGGCGGGGGGTCAAACCGGGGGAACCTCCCCGCTCCCCCTGCGGGCCCGCCGGCGCGCTGCGGCATGTTATAAGCCCGCGCAATGGCCGAGCCCAACACCGTGTCGCAGTTCGAGGCGGAGGTGCGAGGGCGGCCCTTGCCCCGGCACGTCGCCCTCATCATGGACGGCAACGGTCGATGGGCGGAGCAGCGGGGCCTGCCGCGCGTGGCCGGGCACCGGGAGGGGGCGGAATCCGTCCGCTCCGTGACCCGCCTCGCGCGCCGCATCGGAATCGAGGCCCTCACCCTCTACGCCTTCAGCGCCGAAAACTGGGGGCGCCCCGAGCCCGAGGTGCTGGCCCTCATGTCGCTCCTGGCCGAGTTCCTCGAGGGCGAGCGGCCCGAGATGATGGCGAACGGCGTTCGGCTCAACGCCATCGGCGAGCTCGAGCGCCTGCCGGTTTTGGTTCAGCGGGCACTCGCCGCCGGGATGGCCGAGACCGCTCAGAACAGCGGCTTGACGCTCACGCTGGCTCTCTCCTACGGCGGGCGTCAGGAGATCGTGGCGGCAGCCCGGAAGGCGTCGGTTCGCGGGTCGGCGTTGACCCTCGAGGACATCGAGGCGGGGCTCTGGACGGTGGGCTTGCCCGAGCTGGACCTGCTCATTCGGACGAGCGGCGAGCGCCGCATCTCCAACTTCCTTCTCTGGCAGAGCGCCTACGCGGAGCTCCATTTCGCGGAGGAGTTGTGGCCGGACTTCCGGGAGCGAGAGCTCCTCCGCGCTATCGCGGACTTCCAGGGGCGCCAGCGACGGTTCGGGCTGACCGGGGTGCAGCGGGCCGGCCAGGGGACCGGGACTCCTTGAGCGCTTTCGACCCGGGCAATCGCAGGAACCTCGCCCTGCGGGTGGCCTCCGGGCTCCTCCTCTTCCCCGTGGCAGTCTGGGTCACCTTCGTGGGGGGGCTTCCCTTCGCTCTCCTCGCTGGTGGCGCCTCCGCCGTGGCGGCGGGCGAGCTCATCCTCATGTTCGGGACGGTGGGCGTTGCCGAGGGGTTCGGGATCGCAGTGGCCGGGATGATGCCCCTCGCCGCCGCGGTCAATCACGGCGCGACGACGGTTCCTTCCCACGACCCTCACCTCTTCCCGGCCTGGGTCCCTCTGCTGCTCTCCTTCGCGGTGGTGGTGCTCCTCTCGGCGTTCCTCTTCCGCTGCGAGCCGATCGAGTCGATCCCGCGGCGGGTCGGGACGGTGGTCCTCGGCTGGCTCTACTGCGGGCTTCTCGTGTCGACCGCGGTCGGGCTGCGGCGGATCGGAGTGGAATGGGTGATCCTGGCATTCGTGGTCACCTGGGCCAACGACACCTTCGCCTACTTCGCCGGTCACGCCCTCGGCCGCCACCGGATGCTGGAGCGGATCTCGCCTCACAAGACCTGGGAGGGGTTCGCCGGCGGGGCGGTGGGATCGATCCTGGGGGCGATCGCAACTCGCTCGGTCCTGCATCTCGCGCACCACGAGGAGCTGGAGGCACTCTCGGCCGGCGAGATGGTGCTCCTCGGCGCCGGGGGGGCGGTGCTGGGTCCCCTGGGCGACCTCTGCGAGTCGCTGGTGAAGCGGGCCGCGGGCGTGAAGGATTCGGGGAGGATCATCCCCGGGCATGGCGGCCTTCTCGACCGGATCGACGCTCTCCTGTTCGTCCTGCCCTGGATCTACGTGTGGGCGGCATACGTCGCACCGTGAGGGCGGCGGGAGGGGCCAAGGTCCCGGTCCGGGGACGGCTCGGCGCCTCGCGCGGCACGCGCCGAAGACCCGTGCTAGAGAAGGACCCGTGAGGCGGCTCGCCATCCTGGGATCGACGGGGTCCATCGGCGTTCAGGCCCTCGACGTCGTCCAGCGGTTCCCCGACCGGTTCGAGGTGGTGGGCCTCGCGGCCGCGAGGAACGTACCCTTGCTCCTGGACCAGATCCGTCGGTATCGACCGCGGCTCGCGGCGGTCGCGGACGCCTCGGCAGCCAAGGCGGTGCGGGAGGCAGCCCCTCGCGGGATCGAGGTCCTCGAGGGCGACACGGGAGCCATCGCGGTCGCCTCTCACCCCGACGTGGACTTCGTTCTCGCGGCGATCTCCGGCGCGGCAGGGCTCCGTTCGACGGCGGCGGCCATCGAAGCGAGCAAGACCGTCGGCCTCGCGAACAAGGAATCCCTGGTGCTCGCGGGCGAGTTGCTCCTGGCGCGCGCCGCCGCCCGGGGCGCGCCGATCCTGCCGGTGGACTCGGAGCACAGCGCCATCCATCAGTCGCTCGTGGGGCACAACCGTTCGGAGGTCCGCCGCCTCATCCTCACCGCCTCGGGGGGGCCGTTCCGCGGCATGCCGGCCGAGAAGCTGCCGGACGTGACCCCGGAGCAGGCCAAGAAGCATCCCATCTGGTCGATGGGGGACAAGATCACCATCGACTGCGCCACCCTCATGAACAAGGGGCTCGAGGTGATCGAGGCCCGATGGCTGTTCGAGGTCGAGCCGAGCCGGATCGACATCGTTGTCCACCCGGAGGCGGTGGTGCATTCCATGGTGGAGTACATCGACGGCTCCATGGTTGCCCAGCTCGGCATCTCCGACATGCGCGGCCCCATCAGCTACGCGCTCAGTCACCCCGGACGTCTCCCTCTGGACCTCGCCCCCCTCGACCTGGCGCGCCTGGGCAAGCTCACCTTCGAGCCGCCCGATCCCGACCGGTTCCCCGCCTTCACGCTGGCCTATCGGGCCCTGGAGCGGGGGGGGACCTCGCCGGCGGTGCTCTCGGGGGCTGACGAGGGGGCGGTGGCCGCGTTCCTGGCGGGCCGGTGCCGCTTCACCCAGATCGCCGAGGTCTGTGCCGATGTCCTGGAGGCCCACGCCCCCGAACCGCTCCGCACCATCGAGCAGGCCCTCGCGGCGAGCGACCTGGGTCGTCGGGAGGCCGAGCGGCGGGTTGTCCGGGCGGCGCGCTAGCCCGGGGAGGGGAGGAGAGGCACGATGCCCGAGTTCCTCGTCAAGACGCTCGCGGTGGTGGTCCTCCTGGGCGGGCTCATCTTCGTCCACGAGCTCGGCCACTTCCTGGTGGCGAAGCTTCTCGGTGTGAAAGTGATCCGTTTCTCCATCGGGTTCGGCCCGCGCCTCTTCGGGGTGAAGCGTGGCGAGACCGAGTACCGGGTATCGGTCCTGCCCTTGGGCGGGTACGTGAAGATGGCTGGCGACGATCCCTCCGCCGAGGTCGCACCGGAGGACCGGGGCCGAGGCTTCCTGGAGCAGCCGCCCTGGAGACGGCTTCTCATCGCCCTCGCCGGGCCGGCCATGAACCTCCTGCTCCCCTTCGTCCTGTTCGTGGCGATGCTCTGGGCCATGAACGGCTCGCAGGTCTTGAGCGCCACCGTAGGGACCGTCATCCCCGGCTCGCCCGCCGAGAAGGCCGGCCTTGCTCCCGGGGACCGGATCCTCTCCGTAGCCGCTCCCAACCAGCCGGTGCGGCAGATCCGGCAGTTCGCCGACCTGCTCGACGTCGTGGCTCCTCGCCCCAATGAGAGGCTGTTGCTGGAGGTGGAAAGGGAGGGGCGAGTCCTTCCCCCCATCGCCATCCGGACCGCCGCGGAGGAGCAGTCCACCGGCCTCGAGCAGGTTCGGCGCGGCGTCATCGGGATCACCTCCTTCTACACCCCGGCGCGCGTCGCCCCGGTCCTTCCCGGTGCGGCTGGTCCGCTCGAGCCGTTCGACCTCGTAGTCTCGGCCGGCGGGGCACCGGTCAAGAACGCCGTCGATCTCGGGCGCGCGCTATCCGCGGCCTCGTGCCGGCCCATCGACCTGGAGGTGTTCCGGGAGCGCCCGCGCCGGCTCCCCGGCGCGGTCCTGGCCGACTACACCCGCGAGCTGCTCCAAGCCGTGCCCACCTGCAGGGACGGCGCGCCCTCCCTTCGGCTGGTCGACCCGTACGTCGCGGCTGCGGTGGCCGCGGTGGAGCCGGACGGGCCCGCCGACCGGGCCGGCATCCGGCGCGGGGACGTCATCACCGCCGTGAATGGCAAGCCGGTCCACAACTTCCTCGAGCTCGCTTCGGTGGTCAACCGCGAGTTCTCCGCCGCTCGCTCGGGCACGTTCACCCTCGCCGACGGGCGCACGGTGGAGATCACCCCGGCCGAGGTCCGCTACCGGGACGAGGTCACCGGCAAGGAGACCTCTCGGGTGACGGTGGGGCTGTCCCAGGACCCGCGCGCCCTGGTGGACGAGAACGCCGTCCGGGTCCCGACCGTCACCCTGCGGCGCGGGCCAGCCGAGGTGGTCGCCCTGGCCCTGAAGGAGACCGGCAGCCAGATCCGCAGCCTCGTGATGGGGATCGTGATGATGCTCACGGGGAAGATCAGCTCCGGGCAGGTGGGCGGCATCATCCAGATCGTTCAGATGACCGGGCAGATGGTGGATCAGGGGTTGGGCATGTTCCTCGGATTCATGGCCTTCATCAGCGTGAACCTGGGACTCATGAACCTCCTGCCCATCCCGGTCCTGGACGGGGGGCACATCGCCCAGGCGCTGGTCGAGGCCGTGACCCGCAGGCCCCTCTCGCTGCGCACTCGCGAGATCGCCAACGTGGTGGGGCTCATCCTGCTCATCTCCCTCATGGTCTTCGCCTTTCATAACGACATCGTCCGCCAGTTCCAGCGGGCCCCCCCCCTGGTCGAGGAGCCGCTCCGGTAGGAATCGCGCGTGCTCGTCGCTGCCCTCGACACCGCCACGCTGACCTTGTCCTGCGCGCTGCTCGATCTCTTTGCGAGCGGCCCGCCAAAGGTCCGCTGCGAACGGAGCGAGAGGGCGCCGGCTCAGGTGCCGGGGGGATCCCCGGCCGGCCACGGCGCCCGGCTCCCGGCCGTCCTCAACGACCTTCTCGTGGCCGAGGGGCTCGACCTGCCTGCGGTGGAAGGCTACGCGGTCGGGCTCGGGCCGGGCTCGTTCACCGGGTTGCGCATCGGGCTTGCCACCTGGAAGGGGCTCGCCTACGCGAACCGGCGGCCGGTGGCCGGTGCCTCGAGCCTCGCCGCCATGGCGCTGGCCGCCGCCCCTGCCGCGCCCGAGGGGGCGGTGCTCGTCCCGCTCCTCGACGCCAAGAAGGGCGAGGTCTACGCGGGGTTCTACCGGGCCGAGCCGGGGGGGGTGCAGGCCCTGGAACCGGAGGCGGCGCTCTCGCCCGAGGCGCTCCTGGCCCGCGCTGCCGCCCTGCCCGGGACCGTCCTCGCGTTCGGCGAGGGGTACGCTGCCTTCGCGGGCGCGCTCGAGGGCCGACTGGCGCGGCTCGCCACGTCCATCGGCGCACCCCCTGCGGCCGCGGTGGCCGCGCTTTCGGCCCCCCGCCTCGTAGGGGCCGGCTTCGACCGACAGACGCTCTTCGGGCTCGAGCCTCACTACGTCCGCAAGAGCGAGGCGGAGGTGAAGTTCCCGCACGGGCTCGGGCCGGCTGCCTCGAAGTAGAGGGCGGCGACGACAGAGCCACCCGGCTATGGTCCTCCCGTGCACGTGTTCGTGACCGGCGCGACTGGCCTCATCGGCAAGGCCCTCGTCCACGCGCTGCTCCGCCGCGGCGACGTCGTCACCGCGCTCTCCCGTTCCCCGGACGCCCCGCGCCGGCTGCCGCCGGGGGTCCGCCACCTCGAGGGCGATCCCGCCCGGTCCGGCCGCTGGGAGGAGGAGCTCCTGCGGGCCGACGCCTGCGTTCACCTCGCCGGCGAGCCCGTGGCGGAGGGGCGATGGACCTCGGAGAAGCGGCGGCTCATCCGGGCGAGCCGCGTCGACTCGACCCGCCTCGTCGCCCAGGTGATCGGGGGCGGCGGCCCGTCGGTGCTCGTCTCGGGGAGCGCGGTGGGCTTCTACGGCGATCGGGGAGACGAGGAGCTCCCGGAGGAGGCAACGCCGGGTACGGGCTTCTTGGCCGAGGTCTGCCAGGAGTGGGAGGACGCGGCCGAGCCCGCCCGTGCCCGCGCCCGCGTCGTGGCACTGCGAACGGGGATCGTCCTCGCCCGGGAGGGTGGAGCGCTCCCCCGCATGGCCCTGCCGTTTCGGCTCTTCGCCGGAGGGCCGCTTGGGGGGGGCGCGTTCTGGCAGCCCTGGATCCATATCGCCGACGAGGTCGGGCTCGTCCTCCTCGCGCTCGACGTGCCGCGGGCGGCGGGCCCGCTCAACGCCGTCGGACCGAGCCCGGTCCGCAATCGCGATCTCGCCCGTGCCATCGGCAAGGCTCTGCACCGGCCGGCGAGCCTCCCCACCCCGGCCTTCGCCCTCCGGGCGGCGATCGGGGAGATGGCGAGGGAGATCCTGGCGAGCCAGAGAGTCGTGCCGAAGAAGGCGCTCGCGCTCGGGTACCGTTACCGATACCCCCGGGAAGACGAGGCCGTGAAGGAGCTGCTCGGGTAGCTCGCGACCCGGCCCAGGGAGTCAACGGCCTTTGCCCAGGCCCCGGTCACCCGCTAACGTCCGCCTCCATGCCCTCTCGACCCGTCTCGCTGGCCGTCGTGGGCGCGACCGGAGCCCTCGGCCGCGCCACGCTGCAGTTGCTCCCCGACGCGGACCTCGATCCGAGCGAGCTGCGCCTCCTCGCCTCGGAGCGTTCCCAAGACGAGCGGCTCGAGGTGGACGGGGAGGCGCTACCGGTCGGGCCCCTCTCAGCCGAGGCGCTCCGGGGGGTCGACCTGGCCCTGTTCCTCGCGCCTCCTGCCGTGGCGCGGGAGTGGGCCCCCCGCGCCTGGGCGGCGGGGTGCGCGGTGGTTGACGCCTCGCCCGCCTTCCGCGGCGACCCGGAGGTCCCGCTCGTCGCGCCGCGAGTGAACCTCGAGGCCGCGGCGGGGTTCCGGCGACGCGGCGTGGTCGCGGTCGCGAGCGGAGCGGCGGCGGCCCTCGCGCCGGCGGTCGGGGCCCTCGCGGGAGCGGCCGGGGTCGAGGGGCTCATCGCTGCGGTGCTCGCGCCCGCGGCGGGGGCGGGGAGGGCGGGGACTGCCCAGCTCGAGAAGGAAGCGAGCGATCTCATGAACGGTCGCGAGCCGGAACCCGGGCGTGCGGTCCCCCATCGGCTCGCTTACAACGTCGTTCCGCAGGTCGGTAGTTTCCTCCCCGACGGCCGGACCGACGAGGAGGCCAGCATCGAGTCCGACCTCCGCCGCCTGCTCGAAGAGCCCACCCTTTGGGTCCGGGCCACCGCGGTGCGGGTGCCGGTGTTCCACGGCCTCACCGTCCTGGCGCGGATTCTCACCACGCAGCCGCTCTCGGCCAAGGACGCCCGCGCCGCCTTGCGGGACACGGCCGGCCAAAAGCTCGTCGACGACCCCGGCCAGGGCATCTACCCGATGCCGATGCTCTCCCTGAACGACGACGGCGTGCTTCTCGGGCGAGTCCGCGCCGACGAAGGCAATCGCTCCGTGGACTTCGTGGTCACGGTGGACGAGCTGACCGGCGCGGCGGCGAGCGCCCTTCGCATCGCGGAGCGGATCGCCGGCGCGCTCTGAAGGGTTTGCTCAAAATTGGCGGTCGGATCGCCCGACAGCCGGGCTGTTTGCCACGCTGTCTACCCGGAGCCCGGGGCCGGCCCGTCCGGGACGAAGGGAAAGGGCGCCCTCGGGCCGGACCGGCCCGTCCGGGACGGGCGGAAGCGTCGCGCTCGCGGCCAAGGCGACGGAGCACTTGTCAGCGTGGCGCCTCGCTTGCAACATGGCGGCGCCATGAGACGAGCCCTTCTCGCGCTCCTCGCCCTACCTGCATCCGCGCTCGCACAGAGCACCGGCGCGATCGTTGCCAACACGAGCACCATCAACATCGCCCAGTGTACGGGGACGCCGAACACCGAGGTGGGCCTGAACGACACCATGACCCTGAACCTGCTCTGGTCGGTGACCCTGAACGGCACCGTCGCCTTCAACACGAACGGCCTCTACCGGCTGTACGCGGCCAACCAGCAGCCCGCGGCGGGGCAGGGAACGGGGACCTCCTGCACGACGCCGGCCAATTCCAGCACCACCAGCTTCGTCTCGGGGCAGGTGGGAAGCGACTTGCCCGCGGGGGCGCAGACCACCACGGTACCCGTGGGTTTCAACATGAGCGCGGTGGTCGCCGCCGCCGGATTCAACTGCACCGACGCGACCACGGCCACCGTGTATCTCTGCGTTCAGTGGGTCAACGGGGGCAGCCCCGACGGATGGGCCACGAGCACCATCACCCTCGACCGGACCACGCCGTCGGCACCGACTCTTGCCTCGGTGACCGGAGGCGACGGCACGCTCTACCTCAACTGCTCGGGGAGCGACGCCACCTACAAGGCCACGGCCACCTCCCTCGCCGATTCCAGCGTCCACTTCTCGAGCCAGCTCTCCTCCTGCGGCAACCTGAACGTCGGTGGCCTCACGAACGGGCAGGAGTACAGCGTCGTGGTCTACGGCATGAACAGCGCCAATAACCCCAGCCTGGCCTCGAACTCCGTGGTCGGTACGCCGGTCCCCACCGACGACTTCTGGACCCTCTACAAGAAGGACGGCGGCCGGGACGAAGGAGGGTGCTCGAGCGGCGGCGCCGCCGGACTCCTCGGTGCGCTTGCGCTCCTCCGGCTGAAGAGGAGAAGGCCGTGAGGACGCTCGCGCGCTGTCCCATTGCCGCGCTCGCCCTGCTCGCGGCCTCCGTAGCTCGGGCCCAGGCGCCCTGGGGATCGCTCGAAATGGGAGCGGGTCCGTACGTCCCGAGCATCGATCGCGAGTTCGGCGGCGCCGCCACCCCCTACCGGGACATCTTCGGCGGATCGCCGGCTCCCATGTTCCGGCTCGCAATCGCGAAGGCGGTCTTCACCGGCCAGGGCACGGTCGAGGTGGGCTTCGAGACCGGCTTCTTCACGAAGGCCGGCAACGCCGTGCAATCGACGGACACGAGCGTCAAGACCGCCGACCGGACCTCGCTGAACATCATCCCCACCTCGCTCACGGTCACCTACCGGGCCGAGCAGGTCTACGAACGCCTGGGCGTCCCGCTCGTCCCCTACGCGAGGATCGCCCTGGAGCGCTACAACTGGTGGGTGACGAAGCAGAGCAGCTGGATCGAAAAGGGTGCCACGAACGGTTGGTCGGCATCGGTGGGGTTGGCGCTGGTGCTCGACCCGGTCGACCCGTCGGCAGCTCGCGAGCTCCGGTCGGAGGTCGGGATCCTCCACACGGATCTCTACTTCGACATCTCGAAGGACTGGGTGAACGATTTCGGCTCGACGAAGAGTTGGGATCTCTCGAACAGCCGGTTCGCCTGGTCGGCCGGGCTGCTCTTCGTCTTCTGACGATCAGAGCCGCCGGTGCTTCAGCGCCGGCAGCTCCCGGCGCACCCGCTCCAGCCGCTCGCGCCGGAAGGGCGCGACGCAGACGCCCTCGCCGTCCGGGCAACGGGCCAGTACCACCCCCCAGGGGTCCACGATCATGGCATTCCCGAAGGTCTCGCGGCGGGGCCCGTGCTTGCCCACCTGGGCGGGGGCCAGGACGTAGGCGAGGTTCTCCACCGCCCGCGCCCGGACTAGCACCTCCCAGTGGTCCTTTCCGGTGTAGAGCGTGAAGGCGCTCGGGATGGCGAGGATCTCCGCCCCCAGCGTGGCGAGCCGCCGATACAACTCGGGGAAACGCAGGTCGTAACAGATGGAGAGCCCGATCCGGCCGAGCCCCGTGGCTGCGACCACCACCTGGTCGCCGGCACGAACCCCTTCCGACTCGGCATAGCGAGCGCCGTCGGGGATGGCCACGTCGAAGAGGTGGATCTTCCGGTAGACGGCGAGCATGGAACCATCGTCCCCAAGGAGCGCGGATGTGTTGGCGGTGCGGCGTGGGTCGTCGATGCGCTCTGAGATCGACCCGGCGAGAACGTGGATGCGCCGCCGCCGCGCGACCTCCCGTAGGGCAGAGAGGGTCGGGCCCTCCAGGGTCTCCGCACCTGCCAGCCGCCCCTCCTCCGGCCCCATGTAGGCAAAGTTCTCCGGCAGCCCCACGAGCCGCGCTCCGAGACCCGCCGCCTCATCCACGAGCCTTAGAGCGATATCGAGGTTCCGCACCCGGTCCTCGGTCGAGGTCATCTGGACGGCGCCGACGAGGTAGCTCGGGTGGCTCATGCCTTCATCTTGCCAGCGGCGTGGGGCGTCCGCTCCTCCGTGGGACCCCTATCGGCTCCTTATTGCCCGTAGAGATCGGTAGCGGTGGGAAAACCCTCCGGAACGACCGGGGAGGAGCGGAGGGCTCTCGAGGAGATACCCCTCGCCCCGGCGAATCGCGTGGAAGAACGGGCCAATGTCTCTCTTCTACACGACCTTCGAGGCCGCGCCGAACCCGCGACCTTCCCACCCGCCCCGATATGACGATCCCGGACGAGCTCTCCCCCGCTGCACCGGTTCGCCGCGGGCCGCGGGGACTCGATGCGTGCCGGACGCGGTGCTTCTTCATGCCCAGGTTCCCGTGGGGGAGATCCCTTCGAGGCATCAGGGCCGACCGGAACCCTCCTTTGCCAGTCGTGGCGCTCTGACGGAGTGGTGCGCCGCGCCTCGAGGCGGCTGGCGCGATCGAGGCGCTTCTCCGCCCTTCTGGCGGGATGCTCGCCTCGGCGGTCGGCCCCGCTGAAGGGAGGAAGCTTCGGCGTCTGTCACGCCTCCCTGGACGCCCTCGACGCCGCACCGCCGGATGTGGGCCGCGGGCGATTTGTTGCCATTCCCCGCTGGCCGCTATCCTGTCGGAACCCAACGCGGAGGCGCCCCTGCGCGCCCTATCGGTCGCCATCCTCCCCTTCCTCGTCACGCGCGCGATGGCGACGGATTGGGGCACCCGGCCCCACGTCGACCCGGAAGCCATGCAGGAGGCGCGGGGGGGAGGCCGGATGGCCTCCTCCCGGGCCATCCTTCACTACCTCGAGGCGAGGCGCTGCGAGGACGACGGAGACTGGGCCTGCGCCGCCGCCGAGTTCGACCTCGCCGCAACCTACGACGACCGCAGCCCCGAACTCCGCGTCGCACTGGCCGACGCCTTGGCGCTCGGAGGGCAGGCGGCGCGGGCGGAGGCCGAGGCGCACCGTGCGGTGGAGCTCTCCGGGGGTGCCGGGCCGGCAGCGGCGCGCGCGCACCTGCTCCTCGGCCAGCTCGCGGCGATGCGGGACCAGGAGGAGGCGGTACTCGATCTCAGGCAGGCCATCCACCTCGAGGCCGAGGAAGCCGCCGGCGGGGGAGCCATCGACCCGGGTCCGTGGCGGGTTCTCGCGGTCCTCTACCTCGAGCTCGGCGACGAGCAGGCCGCCGACCGGACCCTCGACGATCTATCGGCAAAGGCGCCGGGGGAGAGCGGCGCCCTGCGGGAGTCGGGCCGCTGGCTCCTCGAGAAGCGTCGACCGGGTCGCGCCGAGAGCTACCTACGGAAGGCGGTAGAGGCCGCGCGCGATGATGTGCAGGCCTGGCGCCTGCTGGCACGCGCACACGCGGAGCTGGGGCGCGAGGCGGAGGTGAAGGAGGACCTCGAGGCCCTCCTCGAGGTGTTCCCGGACGATCCCGACGCGCTCTTCTGGCTGGGATCGGCCGCCTTGCGCGGGGAGGACGCTGACGGGGCACGCTCGCTCTTTGGGCGATACGAGCGGAGCGCCGCCGATCGGGTGGAAGCGGCCGTGCGGGTGGCAGACCAGTGGCTCGAGGCAGGGCGCCCGGGCGACGCGCTCCCGGGCATCCGCGATGCCGAGGACGAGGTCGGCCCGGACCCGCGGCTGGAGCTCTTCGAAGGGGTCGCGCTCGAGCGTCAGCGCCGGTGGACGGAGGCCGCGAGGGCGCTCCGGGGCGTGGGCGAGGCTGCGGGGGACCCATTTGTGCCGGCGCGGGCTGCCCTGGCGGAGGTGCTGGCCCGCAGCGGGCGGTTCGCGGAGGCCGGCCGAGTGCTCGCCCTGCCACTCGAGGAGCGGCCGGGGGAGGTCCGACTCGTGACCGCGTACGCCTTCGTCCTCGAGCGGGCCGGGCGCTCCCGCCAGGCGGCGGAGGTGCTGGCGCGGGCGGCCGCGGGGCACGAGGCGGCGGGCGAGCCCAACGACGCGGCCACGCTCTGGACGGCCCGCGCCGAGGTGGAGTGCCGGGCCGGCCGCGCCCGGGAGGCGGTCGCCACGCTGCGGCCCAAGGTTTCCGCCCAGCCCGGCTCGGCGGCGCTGCGTCTCGCCCTCGCCGCCTCGCTCGAGGCGGCCGGCTCGCTCGAGTCGGCGGCCGTCGAGCTACGGGCGCTCCTCGTTCTCGAGCCGGAGAGGCCGGAGGCGCTCGCCCGCCTGGCACTGCTGCTCATCCGCTCCTCCCAAGGAGAGACCGACGAGGCCGACAAGCTCGCGAACCGCGCCGCCGAGCTCCGGCCCCGCTCGCCCGAGGCACTCGACGCCGTGGGCCGGGTGCGGTCCGTGCGCGGCGACCACGCGGGCGCCATCGCCGCTCTGGAGCGGGCCGCGGTGCTGAGCGGGGGGGCGGAGAGATACCTCGAGGACCTCGGGGACGCCTACCAGGCCGGGGGGCACCCGCGGGAGGCGGCCGCCGCGTGGCGCCGGGCCCTGGAGAGCGCCGCCGACGAGGTCCCGTCCGTGGCGGAGCGGACCCGGGCCACGGTCCTCAAAAAGCTGCGCGGGTCGCGTCGAGCGGTGGCGCACGGGGCGTCGAGCGAACTTCGCTTTCCTTGACCCAGGATGGCGCGGTCGCTAGCGTCCCGCACGATGTCCATCCCATCTTTCCCGAGCGAGGCCGAGGCGCGGCACGAGGAGGGATTCCTCAACTCCGCCGACCACCTGCGACTGTACTGGCAGCGCTTCACCCCGCACTCGCCACGCGCGACCGTGGCCGTCCTCCACGGGGGCGGCGACCACTCGGGCCGGTACCCCGGTATCAGCGCCGCCCTGGTCCGGGCCGGCTTCCAGGTGGCTCTTCTCGACTTCCGGGGCCACGGGCAGTCCGACGGCCGCCGCTGGCACGTCGATGCGTTCAGCGACTACCTCTCCGACCTGGACGCCTTTGTGGCCAAGCTCTCGCAGGACGGGGTGGCGAGGGAGAGGCTTCTCGTCCTCGCCCACAGCCAAGGTGCGCTCATCTCCGCCCTGTGGGGGCTCACCCGCGGCCGGCACGTGTCGGGATTCGTGCTCGTCTCCCCCTACTTTCGGCTCGCCATGAAGCCTCCTCCGCTCAAGGTGCTGGGGGCGAGGCTGGTGGGCCGGGTGGTCCCATTTATGCCGGTATCGGTCGGCATCCGCCTGGAGGACCTGACCAAGGACCCCGAGCACGTCCGGTGGACGGATCGGGATCCGCTCTACGGGCGCGTCACGACGCCGCGATGGTTCGAGGAGTCGACCCGGGCGCAGGGGGAGGTCTTGCGCCGGGCGGGCGAGTGGAGAGCGCCGTTGCTGGTGCTGGCGGCGGGCGATGACCGCGTGGCCGACATCTCCGCCGCCCGGGCGTTCGTGGATGCCGCCTCTTCCCAGGACAAGAGGATCCTGGTGTACGAGGGGTTACGACACGAGATCTTCAACGAGGTCGAGCGTGAGAGGCCCATCGCCGAGGCCGTCGCCTGGCTGTCGCAGCACAGCCCGGAAGCAGGCGGTTGACGCCCCCCGGAGGGCCCTTCTATCCTGCCCGTGATTTTACTCCGCGCAGCGTTGGGCGGGGCACAACCCCGGTCCGGAGGAGAACAGCGAATGGCTGGCATCGAGAAGGTCCCGGCGCCACGCGCCGGCGCGCACACGGTCATCGGAAGCTCGATCGTGATCGATGGCGAGATCTCGGGCGACGAGGACCTGGTGATCCAGGGCACCGTCAAGGGCCGCATAAGCCTGCGCGAGAGCCTCTACGTCGAGTCCTCGGGCGTCATCGAGGCGGATATCGAGACCGCCAATGTGGAGGTGTCCGGTCAGGTGACCGGGAACATCGCCGCCTCCGACAAGGTGGAGCTCAAGGCCGACTGCAAGGTGGTGGGGGACATCCGCGCACCGCGCATCCTCATCGCCGATGGCGCTTTGTTCAAGGGCAATGTCGACATGGACGTCAAGGAACTCAAGGGGAAGTGACCCGTGGCCACCTCTGACGGCAGCACCATCATCGGCGAATCCATCCTCATCAGCGGCTCCCTGAACGGCGACGAGGATCTCACGGTCCGCGGCCGCGTGGAGGGCACGCTCACCTTGACGAAGACCCTCCTGGTCGAGCCTACCGGCATCGTCAAGGCCGAGGTCCAGGTCAAGAACTGCGTGATCGCCGGCGCGGTGGTGGGGAACGTTACCGCCACCGAGTCGGTGGAGATCACGAACCAGGGGCGCATGGTCGGCGACATCACCGCACCGCGCGTTATCATCGTCGACGGCGCCAGCTTCCGCGGCCGCATCGACATGGGCGAGGTGGACGTGGAGGGGGCCCGCGAGACCCGCGCCACCCGCACCCTCCCCGCCGCGGCCCGCCCGGCGTTGCGCCCGTCCGCGCGGGCGGCCCCGCCCCCGGGGCCGAAGCCGGAGGGCCGGAAGGCGGAGGAGGCCACGGTGGTGGCCAAGCCGCCCGTCCCCCCGGCGCCGGTCGCCATGGGCGCGGTGAAGCGCAAGGTGATCGTGAAGCGGAAGTAGCGGGTGCCGCGACGGGCGGAAGGCGACGGCCGCCACCCCGGCCGCCGCCCCGGCCTGTCCGCGCGCGAGAGGCCAAGAGCCGCGCGGAGCGGATCGTGCCCGGGCCGGAGGAGACATGGAGCTCGAGCCTCGCACCACGGCCCCGGCGCACGCGACCGGCGCGGTCGAGTTCGTGGATCTCTCGGCCATCGATGGGGATGGCACCTTCCGGCTGAGGGAGGAGGGGGACGTCTCGGCGCTGGCGACCTCGCTCGGCAGGCTCGGCCAGCTCGTCCCCCTGGAGCTTAGACCGCTCCCGGGAGCAGTGGGGCCCTCGCCCCGGTACCAGCTCGTGGCGGGCTTCAGGCGCGTGGCGGCCCTGCGCCTCCTCCGGCGCGAGCGGGCCCTGGCGCGGGTCCACGCCGCCCTCTCCGAGGAGGATGCCTGGGCCCTCGCGCTCTCGCTCGCGCTCCTCACCGAGCCCGTCGACGAGGAGAGCCTGGGCACGCTTCGGGAGCGGCTCGAGGCCGAGCATCTCGCCCCCTGGGCCGGCCCCCTCCTCGACGAGGTGCTTCTCCGCGCCCAGACCCTCTCCCAGATCGAAGGGGATTCCCCCGGGGAGGCCCCCCCTACCATGGACGACGACGGAACGCTGGAGGTGACCCCGGAGGAGCTGGCTGCAGATCTCGCCGCGAGGCTGTATGAGGTGAACCAGGACTTGGCGGTGGCCTACGAGGTCTGGAGCGACCTCCCGGGAGAGGGGCGGCGAGCCATCCTGGAGCAGGCGCGATGGCTCGCGGCTCTCCTGCCGGGGCTGGAGAGGGACGGGGAGGAGAGGTGATCGAGGCCGATAGGAAACGGCTCCTAGAGCTGCTCAGGACCCTCTCCTTCGAGCGCCGGAAGGTCGTCCTCGCCTCGGGCCGCGAGAGCGACTTCTACATCGACTGCAAGCGCACCACGCTGACCGCCGAGGGGCACGTGCTCATCGGGCGGCTCTTGCTCGAGCGCGTCCGGCGCCTGCCACCCCCGGTACGGGGCGTGGGCGGGCTCACCCTGGGCGCCGACCCCATCGCCAGCGCCGTGGCCACTGCCAGCTTCCTCGAGCTGGAGAGGTGGCGGGAGGAGCATCGTGCGCCGGAACGAACGGAGGGGTCCCCCGCCACCTATGACGCGTTCGTGGTGCGCAAGGAGCCGAAGGGCCACGGCACCGGGCAGTGGATCGAGGGGCGCCGGACGCTGCCGGACGAGAGCCGGGTGGTGGTGATCGAGGACGTGGTGACGACCGGGGGGAGCGCGCTCAAGGCGATCGAGCGATGCCGGGCCGAGCGGCTCGTCCCGGTGGCCTGCCTGGCGCTCGTCGACCGAGAGGAGGGGGGCCGGGAGGCCATCGAGGCGGAGGGGGTGCCGCTCGAGTCGCTCTTCGCGCGGGGGGACTTCCTCCCGTGAAAGGGGCCCTTTCCACCGTCGCGGCCGCGGCCCTGGCCCTGGGCTGCGGGGCCATCAACACGGTCCGGACCAAGGCCCCCGATCCGGCGGTCAACGAGGGCGAGTGGGCGGCGCTCCGTAACCTCTCCACCCGCCGGGCGGTGCTGTACGACGAGTTCCAGTACCGCGCCACCGTCACCGCCACCTACCTCTCGCCGCAGCTGCGCGAGGCCCGCGCCCAGCGCCTCGCGAAGTGGCTGGGCCTCACGGACAAGGAGCTCGCCGACCGGCTCGCCCAGGAGGTGGCGGAGGCGGCGAAGTTCGAGGACTTCACGGTCTCGCTCTTCACCGCCGACCGCAGCGCGAACGACCTGGACGCGAAGAAGAGCGTCTGGCGGCTCGCCCTCCGCCTGGAGGACGGGAGCGAGATCCTGACCCACGACGCCGAGGTCCTGGAACCGGATGCCACCGTCCGGAACCTGTACCCCTATGTGAGCCCCTTCGACGTGGTGTACCGGGTCCGCTTCAACCGTGCCCCGGGGGCCTCCCTCGGCGGCCGGCTCTTCACCTTCGAGCTCGCGAGCGCGCTCGGCAAGGCCGAGCTTCACTACGGGGACGGGGCCGTCGGGCCGGACCTGCCCTTCGGGGAACGGCTGCCCTGACCCTCACTCCAGGTCGCCGCGGGTGAGGACCGTATCCCGCGGCCTCTCGTCGGTCTGGGGGTGGTCGAGCAGGTAGTGCAGGCCCCGCGACTCCTTCCGTTGGCGGGCCGACTCGACGATGAGCATGGCCACGTCGGCCACGTTCCGCAGCTCGACCAGATCGGGGGTGATCCGGTACTGCCAGTAATACTCGCGGATCTCGCCCCGCAGGAGCACGAGCCGGGTGTGGGCCCGCTCCAGCCGCTTCACCGTCCGGACGATGCCCACGTAGTTCCACATGAGGCGCCGGACCTCGTCCCAGTTGTGCGCCACCACCACTCCCTCCTCGGGCGCGAGCGCGTCGCCGGGGTTCCAGTCGGGCACCTCGAGCGCCTCGACTGGGCCCGTTAGGTCGCTCGCCGCCTGCTGGGCGGCGCGGCGGCCGAAGACCAGGCCCTCGAGGAGAGAGTTCGAGGCCAGCCGGTTGGCACCATGGAGCCCGGTGCAGGCCACCTCGCCCACCGCGTAGAGCCTGGGCAAGGACGTCCGCCCCCTGAGGTCGGTCACCACCCCGCCGCACAGGTAGTGCGCCGCGGGCACGACCGGGATGGGCTGGACGGCCATGTCGATCCCGAACTCGCGGCAGGTGGCGTGGATGTGGGGGAAGTGCTCCAGGAGGAAGCTGCGGGGCAGGTGCGTCATGTCGAGAAAGGCGCAGTCGTCGCCCCGGCGCTTCATCTCGGCGTCGATGGACCGGGCCACGACGTCCCGCGGGGCGAGCTCCTTGCGCGCGTCATAGCGCCCCATGAAGCGCTCCCCTGCCCCGTTGCGCAGGATGCCGCCTTCGCCCCGGCACGCCTCGGAGATGAGGAAGCTCTTCGCCTGGGGGTGAAAGAGACAGGTGGGGTGGAACTGGAAGAACTCGAGGTTCGCCACCGCCGCCCCGGCCCGGTAGGCCATGGCCACCCCGTCGCCGGTGGAGACGTCGGGGTTCGTGGTGTAGAGGTACACCTTGCCCGCGCCGCCCGTGGCGAGCACCACCGCGCGAGCCATGACCGTGGCGACCTCGCCCGAGGAGCGGTCGAGGACGTAGGCCCCGAGGACCCGGTTGGGCCCGCCCAGACCGACCTTGCCGCTCGTGATGAGGTCCACCGCCAGCTGGTCGTCGACGATCTGAACCCCCCGCGCATCGCAGGCGGCGAGGAGCGCGCGCTCCACCTCCCGGCCGGTGGTGTCCTTCACGTGGGCCACCCGTCGCCGGGAGTGGCCGCCCTCGCGGGTCAGGTGGAAGTGGTCGCCCTCCTTGTCGAACTCCACCCCGAGCGAGGCGAGCCAGCGGATTCGGTCCGGCCCCTCGCGCACCGTGACCTCGACCGCTTCGGGCTTGCAAAGCCCCGCACCCGAAACGAGCGTGTCCTGGAGGTGCAGGGCGGGGTCGTCGTCCGGGCCCAGCGCGCCCGCGATGCCGCCCTGGGCGTAATGGGTCGATCCCTCGTGGCGCTGGCGCTTGGTGAGCACCATCACCGACCCGCGATCCACGGCCTCGAGCGCCAAGGTGAGGCCGGCGATCCCGCTCCCCAGGACGAGCAGGTCCACACGCGAACGTGGCGAGAGGACACCCACGTCCCCCATGTAGCACACGCCCGGGAATAAAGTTGTCGGGCGGAGCGTGCTGCTGATAGCTTTTTTCCTGCGGATGCGCGTCCCTCGATCCCTGGTCGCCTGCGCCCTGCTCGGGTCTCTCGCCGCGCCGCCTGCACGGGCCGGGGAGCTGTACTCGTACGTGGACGAGGACGGTGTCATCCACTTCTCCAACGCGCCCAGCGATCCCCGTTACCAGCGGATCAAGCGCCGCCCCACCGGTGGCGGGGTCTATCGAGCCGACGCGGGCGGGGAGCCGCAAGCGAAACAACTCGCCTCCAACTCCTCGGCGGTCCTGGAACGGTTCCGCGAGCACATCCGGGCGGCAGCCGCCAAGTACCAGATTCCCGAGGCTTTGCTCCTCGCAGTCATGGCGGTCGAGTCGAACTTCGACCCCCGTGCCATCTCCGAGAAGGGGGCGGTGGGGCTCATGCAGCTCATGCCGGGGACGGCTCACGACATGTACGTATCCGACGCCTGGGTACCTGAGCAAAACATCGAGGGGGGCGCTCGTTATCTCCGCATCCTCGCCAACCAGTACAACGGAGACCTGGTGAAGACGCTCGCGGCCTACAACGCCGGCCCGGACGCGGTGCGTAAGGCGGGCGACACGGTTCCGGACATCCCCGAGACGCGCGAGTACGTGCGCAAGGTGGTGGCGCTCTACCAGGCGCTCAAGGCGGGGCGGTGACCCGTGGCCCGGCCGAACGGTGAAGAGGACCAGGTCGAGGGACAGGACGAGGAGTTTCTCTTCCACCTGAATCGTGGGGCCGAGTCCCTCTCCCGGGGCGAGGCCGAGGGCGCCCGGGCTGCGCTGGA
This sequence comes from Anaeromyxobacter sp., assembly GCA_035686075.1. Taxonomy (GTDB): domain Bacteria; phylum Myxococcota; class Myxococcia; order Myxococcales; family Anaeromyxobacteraceae; genus Anaeromyxobacter. Next base: position 8,525 of record DASRZU010000062.1, on the reverse strand, counting down.
GCGCGCCCTGCAGCTTCGGCCGCGCGACCCGAAGGTGCTAGGCCTCCTCGGGCAGGCCAGCTACCGGCTGGGAAGGTACGACGACGCCATCGCCGCCTGGCAGCGCCTCGTGGACGAGAGCCCCGCCGAGCCCGCCGCTCGCGTCAACCTCGGGCTCGCATTCCTGCGTTCCGGGCGGCAATCGCAAGCCACGCGCCAGCTCGAGATCGCCTTGGACTTGAACCCGGAGCACAGGAAGGCGATGGGGTACCTGGGGCTGGCCCTGCTCGAGTCGGGCGATCCCCTCCGGGCCCGCGAGTGGTTCCTGAAGGCCGGGAGCGACCAGATGGTGGCCCGCTGCGACCAGGTCCTCTCCGGGGCGTCCCCGGAGGACGGGGCCCCGGAGCCCGGGGTGGCGAGCCCGTCCGAGGAGGACGCTCTCCCGGTCGAGGTTTCCGTGGACGATGCGGGCTTCTCCGCCGCCGCGGCTACGGCCCGCGTTCCCCCGGCGCCCGCCCAGCGGGCGGGGGGGACGCAACCTCTCGCCGCACCGCACCTGGGGACCTTCGCGGCGGCCCGAAGCGTGCCCCTTCCCCAGGGCGAGACCTTCGGCGCAGCCGGCGAAGTGCTGTCGGTGAGGGTCCGGCCGGCGGTGCGGGTGCGCTTGAGCGGGCTCCTCGCCGTACAGGGCGCGGTGGAGGCCGAGCCCGAGGTGAAACGCTTTCGCGGGCGTCAGACCGAGAGGCCGTTCGGCGAGGCGGCGGATCGGCTCCATCGCGTCCGGGGCGAAGGCCTCCTTCTCTTCAACGCCCGGGCGCGGCGGTTCACGCCCCTGCGCCTCGCGGATTCCGCCTTCTTCCGCGAGGAGGCGGTGTTCGGAATCGAGGACGCAGTGGCGTTCGAGAACGGCCGGGTCCCTTCCTCCGGTTCGGGCGAGCTGAACCTTGTCCAGTTGCGCGGCGAGGGGACGGTTCTCGTCATCACCGCCGGCGAACCGCAGGCGCTGCGGGTCGGCCCCGAGGCACCGCTGCGCATGCCGCTCGCAGCGCTGGTCGGCTGGTCCGGGTCGCTCACCCCGCGGCTCGTCGCCCTGCTCGAGGGGGGCCTCCCCGGCGCGATCGGAGTGGAGCTCTCCGGCGAGGGCGTCGCGCTCGTCGACCCCGGCGTGGTCGAGCCACAGGGGGCGAGGCCGTGAGGCGCTCCCTGCGGAGAGAGTTCCTGAACCTCCCCAACGCGATCACGCTCACGCGGATCGCACTCATCCCGGTATTTCTCTGGTTCACCTACTTCGAGTCGAGGGTGGACAGCTTCATCGCTGCTCTCGTCTATGCCGTCACGAGCGCCACCGACTTCCTTGACGGCTGGGTGGCCCGCCGCAAGAACCTGGTCACTGTGATCGGCAAGTTCCTCGATCCGCTCGCGGACAAGCTCATCGTGATGGCCGCACTGGTGATGCTGGTCCATCTGGGCCGGGTGGGAGCCTGGGTGGTGATCGTGATCATGGCCAGGGAGTTCATCGTCACGGGCCTTCGTACGATCGCGATGAGCGAGGGCCTCGTCATTCCCGCCGGGCAGGAGGGCAAGTTCAAGACCGCCCTCCAGCTCGCCGGGACGAGCTTCCTGCTATTGCACTACACCTATCCGATCGACGGCTGGCTGTTCTCGTTCGACCTGGACGCGAACCGGGTGGGAACGTGGCTGATTTACGTCTCGCTCGTGTTCTCGGTTGTGTCGGCGGTGTTCTACTTCCGGGACTTTGTTCGGGCGGTCTATCGGGAAGACGGCCGAGCGGCACCGAGTGCAAGCGAGGGTCGGGAAACCGCCCAGCCGGCCGGGGCGGCACCGCCCATCTCCGGCCATGCAACGGGCGGGACCCACCACTCGTCCCGGACGGGGTCGGAAGGTGCTTGACACCCCCCCACTACGCCCTCTATAAAGCCCGCCTTCGCAGGAGTCCTGCGGGAATAGCTCAGTGGTAGAGCATCGCCTTGCCAAGGCGAGGGTCGAGGGTTCAAATCCCTTTTCCCGCTCTCCTAGGCCCCGGTAATCCCGGGGCTTTTTTCCGGCCTCTCCTCCGTCTCCTCAATGTCTCCCAAGACTCCTGGCCCATCCAGCAGGTGGACTGCCTCCCGCTTCACGTCCGGTGTGAGGTGGGAGTACCGCACGTCATCTCGATGCTCTCGTGCCCGAATACCTCCTGGACGGCGCGGAGGGACACTCCTCGCATGACCAGGTGGCTCGTGAACGAGTGGCGCAGCCCGTGCCAGGCAATGCGCTTGGCGAGGCCAGCACGGATGGAGGCCCGGGGAACCACACCTTTGACCTCTAAGTGCGTGAGCCTCGCGCATTCAGCTTCCGGTGGCGTCCACCTTTTTCTGGGCCAGCAGCTCCTGCATCCCTTTCCAGCGCGATTCCTTCAGGCGAAGCTCGCCCCCCAGCATCCTGTGCAGCTTCCCCACCAGCACCGCGGCCATGGACAGGGTCTTCGCATCCGCTACCAGCTCGCGATCCGTCACGCGGACACTGCCCAGGATTTGCCGCCCGCCCAACGCACTCAGAGGACTCCAGTGGCTCTTCGGATACGGCCGGGTCCAGGTGAACACCTCCGCCTCCCCGTCAACGCCCTCGGGCTCGAACTCGGGCGAGGCGCGCTGCACGGCGGCCAGGGCCCTGTCGGGATCAGGGATCCCGAATGTCATCTCCGTCAGGATGACGATCTCCTTGCCGTCCGGGAGATCATCGGGCTGGGGATTGGCGCGGATCACCCGGACGAGACCCTCGGGCGTGAGTCCCCCGGCTCCCACGAGTTTTTCGACCCAGCTGCGCTGCGAGCCCGCCGGTTGCGGCATGAGACCGTAGAACCGATCGAGATCGCGCTGGGGAAAGGAGTAGCCCTCAGCATCGGAGAAGGCGCGCGCTCCCCAGGCGAACGATGCTGCCAGCTCCACCGGCCCTTCCTCGCAGAGCGGGAAGTTGTCGCCCAGGCGGGCGAAATCCTCGTCGACCTTCGCGAGGGTCTCGTCCTTCCCGCCGAATGCGCCCCAGAGGCCATGCCCTAGGAGTTCGATCACGAAGAAGGCGCTCGCGTACCGGCCATCGGGCTGCTGCCGCACCACCCCAGCGGTGCCGCATCCGGTCGTCTCCCAGACGTTCTTCACCGGAGCGTACGCCCGCACGATGGGCCACGCCTCGACATCCGCCGGCAGGGGCCCTGCCGGTACGCGGCTCGTGAAGATGCGACCGTGGTCGTCGCCAGCCGGCTCCGGCAGCGAGTCGAGGTCCCTCGGCGTGCCGGCGTCCTTCTGTGCGCCAAGCTCCCGCAGCGCGTGGCGCCGTTCCTCGCGCCTGCGCTTTTTCCGCTCGGCAGCCCTTTGCCGAATCCGCTCGCTTCGCATCGCCAACGCCCCCTTGCCCGAGGTGCCTACCTACCCAGGCTTCATAGGGCATGACTCTGACAGAGCAGGGTGCATGATCGGCGTGCAGCCTTGATCTTGGTCGCGCGCGCCAACCGACGCTGCACGAAGCTGGTGATGGAAGCCAAGGGGGTTCAGGGCGAACAAGCGATACCCCGGCAAGGCTCCGGCGGAGCTCCTCGCCGACCCCATGATTTCACTCTCGGTGATGAAGGGAAGTAGTTCGCCACGGCCAAGAAGGCCGGGGCTCGACGGCGGGGCGCTCGCAATCGCCTCCCTGTCGCGCACCGAAAAAGGTGAAAGGGCATCGCTGCCATGAAGCGTCACCGCAAACGGGCCGGATCAGCGCGGTGGCCAGTACAACCACGAAGTCGCAGATGCAGGCGAGTCAGGTACTCGGTCCGCGTCGGCATGGGCAGCGGGGCGCCGGCGCTCTTCACCACATCGATGATGCTGGAGTGGGAGTGGGACGCCCTCATGTCGGCGCGGTTCTGCACAACCGAGGAAGACCTGCTGAATGAGCTGCTTGGGCCGCAGAAGCGGATCGCGACTAAACGTCCTTGGTTGCGCGTCGATATTGAGCTCGCCGGGATGCTGTCATTGGACCACTCGCTCCCCGTTCCGAGCGCAGAAGCCTGGCAGGGCTGGGTCAGCGAAACCATGAACGCCGTCGATCCGCTGCTTCCGGCATCGAGAACGAAGAAGCGCTTTGAAGGCCTGCCTGTCGTGGAGGGCTGGCTCGGCGAACCCCAGGCGGAGCTGAATATCGGACGGAGTGGCGGCTTGCGGCTTCTTGGAGTGAAGTTGAACGCGTGGCAAGCCTTCAATCCGCCGCGACAGTGGGACGACACCAGGCGCCGCCCTGATGCCTCACCCCAAGAACAGCTCGAATCGTTTGCCAGACAACTCCACAACTCGCTGGAGGCATGGAAGCTCTGCCTCAAGCTGCTGCTGCCAATCCCCACGAGCGAGGACCCGAGAGGAAGGTTCCACTGAGCGGGCCAACGGGCCCCGGGGAACCACAGAGGAGGGGCCCGGGATAACCATCCAGCGGATGTCTGTCTCTGGACGAACGAGGCAAAGGGCGTCGTGCCAGTCCGGCCAACTGCTGGAAAGCCAGGCCCAGAAGATACGGGCCGCTGGCGAAAATCGCGGACGCTTGGAACGATTTCGGAGGGCAGATTGCTGGCGGAGGGCGAGGTTCTCGAGCGCGAGGTGTCGGCTCGACCTCAGGGCGGAGACGAGCGAGCGCAACAGAACGCGCAGGAAGGAACCCATGGACGGGGCAACGTCACCCCGCGCTAAACTCCCCTCAAGTCACGAGATCGACTATTGGCAAGGCACAGCTGGGAAGAGCGCGCCGAGGAGCCGGAACATGCGAGCCACGATTTCGAGCGTTGGCAGAACCGTCAACAGTAGTTACCGGCAGGACGAGTTCCGGCGAGGCCCAGCCTCTTGCGAGGGATAGAATGGCCAGCCGGTGGCCTTGCGCCTATACTTCGCCAGTGCGACGCCAGGAAGCGATGTCTGTCCTCAGGACATACCTGCCAGCGCTCCAACGCGAGTTCAGTGTGCGTAGGGTGGCCCTGTTCGGGTCAACGGCTCGCGACGAAGCGCACGAAGAGAGTGATCTCGACATCCTTGTCGAGTTCGACGTCATTCCGACACTTGATGCGTTTGTCGGCCTCAAGTTCTTTCTAGAGGACCACCTCGGCAAAAAGGTGGATCTCGTCACTCCTGACGCGCTGAAGCCGCGGATTCGGCCAGCCGTCGAGCGCGAGGCGCTTGATGTCGCCTAGGAGTGAACGTGGCTGGCGTCTTTATGCCGAGGATATCATCCAGGCATGTAACAAGGTTCGGCGATATGTGGCCGGGATGAGCTTCGAGTCGTTTGCGGGAGATGAGCGAACGCAGGATGCCGTTGTACGCAACCTCGAGATTATCGGGGAAGCTGCGAAGGCCATTCCGGACGAAGTTGCCGCACGTGCGCCCGAGATTGTCGATTTGCAGAAGGTAGGGACCCCAGCCGCGTGAGTTTTGCAGAAGCATTACCCCCTCGGACCTGAGGGATTTGCAGAAGCATTCCCTCCCCCATCGGCGTGACCTAGCTGCCAGGCTGTCCCCGTCCACGGACGGAGGCGGCGATGGCGTTTCGAGAGGTCACGATGCTGGAGGTGAAGGAGCTCTTGAGGCTGTGGCTGCTGGGCGTCCCGAAGAAGCGGATCGCCGAGCAGCTCGGCTTCGACGTGAAGACGGTGCGGCGGTACCTGGCGGTGGCGCGGGGCCGTGGTGTCGACCAAGCCCATAGTCTAGCGGCCCTGGATGAGGATCTCGTCGCCGCGGTCGTGGCGGCCACGCAACCGGCGTCTGGCCGGCCGCGAGGCGAGGGCTGGGCGATCTGCGAGGCGCACCATGGGTTCATCGCGGACCTTCTCGGCCACCGGGTGCGGCTCAGCAAGGTCGGCAAGCTTCTACGCCGTCGCGGAGTCGAAATCAGCTACGACACACTCCGCCGGTACGCGATGGAGCAGCTTGGGTTCGGTACCGGCGCGCTTACGGTGCCGGTGGCCGACGGCGAGCCGGGCCAGGAGCTTCAGGTCGACACGGGCTGGATGACGCTTCTCGAGCCGGACTTATTCGGCAAGCGGCGGCGCTTCAAGGCGTGGATCTTCACCGCCGTCCTCTCGCGGCACCGCTTCGTCTACCCGATCTTCCACGAGACGACCGAGTCGGCCATCGAGGCGTGCGAGGCGGCGTGGGAGTACTACGGTGGCATCTTTCACGTCCTCATTCCGGACAACACCAAAGCCATCGTCGCCGAGGCAGACCCGGTCTCGCCGCGGATCGCCGACGCCTTCCGGGAGTACGCCCAGGCCAGCGGCTTCCTCATCGACACGACCCGGGTCCGCCATCCCAAGGACAAGGCCCGCGTCGAGCGCAGCGTAGCCACCGTTCGAGACGACTGCTTCGGCGGCGAGCGGCTGCGCACGCTCGACGAAGCCCGGGCCCACGCGCGCCGGTGGGGTCTGGAGGACTACGGCATGAAGCGGCATGGCAGCACGCAGCGGCTCCCGCGCGAGCACTTCGAGGCCGAGGAGAAGGGCGCGCTGCTGCCTGCGCCTACCGCGCCCTACGACGTCCCGCTCTGGACCGACTGCAAGGTCGCCCTCGACCAGTTCGCCGCCGTGGCGAGGAGTCTTTACTCGCTACCGGTCGAGCTACGGCGGCACCATTTACGGGCCCGGGCCGACAGCCAACTCGTCCGCTTCTACGAGCACGGGAAGCTCGTGAAGACGCACCCCCGGAAGGCTCCAGGGCAGCGCTCTATCGACCCTGCCGACTTCCCCAAGGAGCCCTTCGCGGCTGGCCAGCGCGACGCCGCCTTCTTCGTCGGCAAGGCCAAGGAGCATGGCGAGCACGTCGGCCGCTTCGCCGAGGCGCTCGCCGCCGGACCGCTCCCGTGGACGCGCCTGCGCAGCCTCTTCAAGCTCCTGAGCCTCGCTCGCAAGTACGGTCCCGAGCGGCTCGACACCTCCTGCAAGACCGCCCTCGATGCTGACATGGTCGACGTCCACCGCCTCGCCGATCTCGTCCGCCTCGACACCCGCCTCGCCCCCACCGGCGCCCGGGTGATCCCGCTCGCCCGGTACCTGCGCCCGACGAGCCAGTACGCCCTCCCGCTCGCACGCCGCGAGCGGCCGAACGAAGGAGACGAAACGTGACACCAGACCTCATCTCGCCGGAGCTGAAGACCGTCCTCCGGCGCCTGAAGCTCTCCCGAATGCTCGACACCCTGCCGGACCGGCTGGCCCTTGCGCGCCAGCAGAAGATGCCCCACCAGGATCTCCTCCTCCTCGCGCTTGGCGACGAGGCGACCCGGCGCGACGGCCAGGCCGCGGCGATCCGCGCCGAGCGCGGCCACCTCGAGAAGGACTCCCAGATCGAGCGCTGGGATGAGACTGCCAAGGCCGAATTCGACCACGCGCTCCTCAACGAGCTCGTCTCGCTGCGCTTCATCGAGTCCCATCACCACGTGGCCATTGTCGGAAGCGTCGGCGTTGGGAAGACCTTCCTCGCCCACGCCCTCGGCCACGTCGCTTGCCGACGTGGGTACTCCGTGCTCGCGCTCGCCACCGACCAGATGCTCAAGAACCTGAAGCATGCGCGGCTCACCCAGACCTACGAGAAGGAGCTGCGGGCACTGCTCGCCGTCGATTTACTTATCGTGGATGACTTCGGTCTCGACGCCATGGACGCCCAGGAGAGCCGGGACGCCCACGAGATCATCGTCGAGCGTCACCGAGCCGGGTCAATGATCGTCACCTCAAATCGGGGCCCCGATGAGTGGCTCGCCACCTTCGCCGACCCCATGCGCGCCCAGGCCGCCATCGACCGCTTCACCTCGAACGCCTACGACCTGATCATCGAGGGTGAGTCGTATCGGGGTCGTCTCAAGCCTGGCCAGAAGACTGGACAGCGGACTGAGAAGAAGGGCAAATAGGAGACATCACGCCGATGCGGGACCCAGGGGGGGGGAATGCTTCTGCAACGGCGGGGTCCCATCCCTCTGCAAATCGGCACCGAGATCGCGTCGCGGAACATTCGCAGGATGAGGGATGTCCTCGCCCATGGTTACTTCGGAATCTCGCTCGAGATCGTCTGGGTAACGGCGACAACGCGTATGGACGAGCTCAGGGCCGCAGTTGAGAAGTTGCTGGGCTGACCACCGGCCTTGCGACCAAGCGGTTCGTGCTCATAACCGAAGGTCGGGTTCGGATCCTGGGATCCTACTCCCCGATTCTTGCTCGAACCGGAGACTCGCGGCATTGGACGACCACACCGCTGGCCAAGATACGGCCAAAACTCGGCTTGAATCTGATGCGGTCCATTGGACTCAGCTGGACTGGCGCTGAGCTGGAACCTTCTGGGAACACTTCGGAATCTGGGAATAGCAGCGTGTCATCGCAGACTTGGCTATATCACTCCTGGTGAGTTCAAATCCCTTCTACGGAAACCGACGTCAAGGGCGCTCCTCTCCATGCACCCGAAATAGCCTCCCTCGCTGTCGGGCGGATCGATCGCGTTCACGGCGCCTGCCGAGCTCTGTAGCCGGCTACGCGGGGCCAGCCCAGC
>DASRZU010000061.1:0-8679 GCA_035686075.1 Anaeromyxobacter sp. | reverse complement strand
CCACCACCAGGTTGCCGGCAGCGGCACGACGAACAAGGACTGGTGGCCGAACCAGATCAATCTCGATATCCTACACCAGGGATCTTCCAAGTCCAACCCGATGGACAAGGACTTCAACTACGCCAGGGAATTCAAGAAGCTCGACCTGAAGGCGGTGAAGAAGGACCTCACCGCGCTGATGACCGACTCGCAGGAATGGTGGCCGGCGGACTGGGGTCACTACGGCGGGCTGATGATCCGCATGGCCTGGCACAGCGCCGGCACCTACCGCACCGGCGACGGGCGCGGCGGCGCGGGCCGCGGCAACCAGCGCTTCGCCCCGCTCAACAGCTGGCCCGACAACGTCAACCTGGACAAGGCGCGCCGCCTGCTGTGGCCGGTCAAGCAGAAGTACGGCCGCAAGATCTCGTGGGCCGACCTGATCATCCTGGCTGGCAATGTGGCCCTGGAATCGATGGGGTTCAAGACCTTCGGCTTCGGCGGCGGGCGCGAGGACGTCTTTGAACCCGAGGAGGACGTCTACTGGGGCTCCGAGGACAAGTGGCTCGGCGACAAGCGCTATTCCGGCGACCGGGATCTCGAGAATCCGCTCGCCGCCGTGCAGATGGGGCTCATCTACGTGAACCCGGAGGGCCCGAACGGCAACCCGGACCCCATCGCGGCGGCGCGGGACATCCGCGAGACCTTCAGCCGCATGGCGATGAACGACGAGGAGACGGTTGCCCTCATCGCCGGCGGCCACAGCTTCGGCAAGACCCACGGCGCCGGCGACGCGAAGAACCTCGGGCCCGAGCCCGAGGCAGCCCCGATCGAGGAGCAGGGCCTGGGCTGGAAGAGTAGCTACCGCACGGGCAAGGGCGGCGACGCGATCACGAGCGGCCTCGAGGTCACCTGGACGAAGACGCCCGCGAAGTGGAGCAACGACTTCTTCGAGAACCTCTTCGGCTACGAGTGGGAACTCACGAGGAGCCCGGCCGGCGCGCAGCAGTTCAGGCCGAAGGGGGGCGCGGGCGAAGGGACCGTGCCCGACGCCCACGACCCTTCGAAGCGTAGGGCACCGGCCATGCTCACCACCGACCTCTCCCTGCGGTTCGACCCGGCCTACGAAAAGATCTCCCGGCGCTTCCTCGAGAACCCGGAGGAGTTCGCCGACGCGTTCGCGAGGGCATGGTTCAAGCTCACCCACCGCGACATGGGCCCGCGCGCTCGCTATCTCGGCCCGGAGGTTCCGGCCGAGGAGCTCATCTGGCAGGACCCCATCCCCGCGGTCAACCACAAGCTCATCGGCGAGAGGGACATCGCCTCCCTGAAGGGCAAGATCCTCGCTTCCGGTCTGTCCGTCGGGGAACTGGTCTCGACCGCCTGGGCGTCCGCCTCCACCTTCCGCGGCTCGGACAAGCGCGGCGGGGCGAACGGGGCCCGCATTCGCCTCTCGCCACAGAAGGACTGGGAGGTCAACGAGCCGGCCAGGCTCGCGAAGGTGCTGAAGACCCTGGGGGCGATCCAGAGCGCCTTCAACCGCGCCCAGTCGGGCGGCAAGAAGGTCTCGCTCGCCGACCTCATCGTCCTCGGCGGCTGCGCGGGCGTCGAGCAGGCGGCCAAGAACGCGGACGTCGAGCTCACGGTTCCCTTCACCCCGGGGCGCATGGACGCCTCCCAGGAAAAGACCGACGCGGCCTCCTTTGCCGTCCTGGAACCGGTCGCGGACGGCTTCCGCAACTACCAGAAGACCCGATACGCCCTGTCAGCCGAGGAGCTGCTCGTCGATCGGGCGCAGCTGCTCACCCTGACCGCGCCGGAGATGACCGTACTCGTGGGCGGCCTGCGGGTCTTGAACGCCAACTTCGGACAGTCCCCCCACGGCGTCTTCACCAGGCGGCCGGAGGCATTGACCAACGACTTCTTCGTGAACCTGCTCGACATGGGCACGACCTGGAAGGCGGTGTCCGAGGCAGAGGACGTGTTCGAGGGGCGCGATCGAAGGACCGGAGAACTCAAGTGGACCGGCACGCGGGTCGACCTCGTCTTCGGGTCGAACGCCCAACTGAGGGCCCTCTCCGAGGTCTACGCAAGCTCGGACGGGCGAAGGAAGTTCGTCCATGACTTCGTCGCGGCCTTCGAGAAGGTGATGAACCTCGATCGCTTCGACCTCGCCTGACCTCCCTCATCCCGGGGGCGCCCCTTCGAGAGCGAGCGCGATAGGGGTCGCCTGCGCGGGGCGGTCGTAGGGGCGTCGCCCCGCGGCCGCCCCGCGGCCCGGCCGGGCGCCCTTATGGGTCGCGGACCGGGCGGCCCCGGCCGCCCGGCGAGAGCCGATCGACCCCTCGCTCCCTTGCAAGAGCAGATTCGGTAGAAGCGCCTGGTAGAATCCGGGAGCGACCGCCACTCTTCGGCGGATCTCTTCCTGGAGCACTCGATGTCGTGGATCCTCCTGTGCACGAGCTGCGGCGGTCGGTTCGACGTTGGGTGCGACGACGTCGCGCTCCTCAAGCACACGCTCGTCGAGGCCCTGGGGTTCGAGCTTCACGAGGTCTACATCACGACGGAGGGGCTCTGCCCCGGGTGCCGCCTTCGCCCTCTCTCCTCGCGGGAGCCCGGGATCGCCTGAAGAGGCCCCCCTTCGCCCCGCGGGCAACTCGAGGAGCCCTCTCCGAGCGATTAGCCCTCGGCCACGAGGAGGGCGTGGTTCTTCTTTCCCTTCTGGAGCATCACGTAGCGGCCGTAGAGGAGGTCCGTGGCGGAGAGCGACCGCTCCGGCGCCGGGACCTCGCCGTTCAGGAGAAACCCCTTCCCCTGGATGCCCCGCCGGGCGTCGCCCTTCGAGGTCGCGAGCCCCGCCCGCACCAGCGCCTCGAGCACCGGGAGCCCGATGAGCGCCTCCCGCGCCGCCCGCGCCGTCGGGATCTCGCGGGAGAGGACCTCGAGCGCCTCCGGCCCGGACTCGCGCGGGCCGACGCCACCGAAGAGGAGCCGGCTCGCCGAAACCACGTTCCGCAGGGCTTCCCCGCCGTGGACGCGCTCGGTCAACTCGTCCGCGAGCCGCTTCTGCGCGGCGCGCTTGCCCGGGTCCCGCTCCTGCTCGGAAAGGATCGCCCGCACCTCCTCCAGGGGGAGGAAGGTGAAGTACCGGAGCCACTTCTCCACGTCGCGGTCGTCGCTGTTCACCCAGAACTGGTAGAAGCGGTAGGGCGAGGTCTTCCGCGGGTCGAGGTAGACGGCCCCCTCCTCGCTCTTGCCGAACTTGGTCCCGCTCGCGGTGGTGATGAGAGGCAAGACGAGCCCGTGGGCCAAGGCCCCCTCCCGCCGGGCGATGAGCTCGGTCCCGGCAGTGATGTTTCCCCACTGGTCGCTGCCCCCGAGCTGCAGCTCGCACCCCTCGGTCTTGTAGAGGTGCCAGAAGTCGTAGGCCTGGACCAGCATGTAGGTGAACTCGGTGAACGAGATCCCGCTCTCCATCCGCGACTTCACCGAGTCCTTGGCCAGCATGTAGTTGACGGTGAAGTGCTTGCCCACCTCGCGCAAGAACTCCATGAGCCCGATGGGCCGTAGCCAGTCGGCGTTGTTGCGCACCCGGGCGGCGTTCTTCCCGTCGAAGCGGACGAACCTCTCGAGCTGGGCCCGGATGCAAGCTACGTTGTGATCGATCTGCTCCACCGAGAGCAGCGGCCGCTCCGTGCGACGGCCGCCCGGATCGCCCACCATGCCGGTCCCCCCGCCCACGAGCACGATGGGCGTGCCGCCCAGGCGCTGCAGCCATGAGAGGGCCATCACCGGGATGAGATTCCCGACGTGGAGCGAGTCGGCGGTGGGGTCGAACCCGACGTAGCCCGTGATCGGGCCCTCGGCGAGGCGCTCGGCCAGGCCGGGGGTGGCGTCGTGGAAGAAGGTGCGGGCCTTGAGCTCGTCGAGAAGCGTGGGCATGGACCCATCTACCTTACCGGATCTCCCTTGCGCCGCGCCGGTCGGTCGCACCGCCCCGGGGGAGGGGCTGCGGCCGGCGGCCGCGCCGGCTCCGCGGCTCCGCGCGACGGATAAGGGGCGGCGGTAGGGGCCCGGTATCCCTTCCCCAGGACGTAGACCTCGATGCTGTGCTCGCGGGTGGCCTCGGGCCGTAGGACGCGGACCGCCTCAAACCGCTCCGCGAATTCCTTGCGCAAAAGGGGGAAGTCGCCGCCCATGAACGCCTTGGCGAGGAGCGCCCCTCCCCGCGAGAGCACGCTCTCCGAGAGACGGAGGGCCGCGCGGACGAGCTCCAAGGAGCGCGCCTCGTCGGTCACCTTCACCCCGGTCGTCTTGGGAGCCATGTCGCTCGTCAAGAGCCGAAACCGGCCGGGATGGAGGGCGCGGATCCGCTCGAGCGCGTCGGGCGCGAGCAGGTCCACCACCGCGGTCTTCACCCAGGGCTTCCCGAGGTTCTTCAGGGGCTCTTTGTCCACCCCCACCGCCAACCCACGCTCCCCCACACGCTCGGCCAACACCTGCAAGAATCCTCCCGGCGCCGCGCCCAGGTCGAGCACCGCGTCCCCCGCTGCGAGCAGGTTGTGGCGCCGGAGGATCTCCATGAGCTTGAACGCCGAGCGGGCCCGTAGGCCTTCTTTCTTCGCCTGCCGGAAGTAGAAGTCCCGGGGATCGTAGGGTTTCGCCATTTGCCTGGCAGTGAGAGCGTTGCCCCCACCGGCGTGCACGGGTATCCTGCGCTCCCGCCTCGCAGTCAAGGACATGTCCCCGACCCGCATCGCCCTCCTCTGCGCGCCCATCGCCCTGTTTGGCCTGGCGGTGGCGATCCACGCGACCGTGCGGGTGCACGAGGGCGAGCGCCAGCTCACGGAGCTGGCGGCGGCCGGGCGGGCCGCAGGGGAATCGTTCGTCGAGACGCTAAAGGGGGAGCAGGCCGAGCGGCAATGGCTCGCCTACGACGAGCGGCGCGCGGTGGCCCTGTCCTTGGCGGTGGCTCGCCGGGACCGGCTCCTCGGGATCCTCGCCGCCGGGAGCGCGGTCCTTGCCGCGGCGAGCCTTCGGGCCCTGTCCAGGATCGCCGCCGAGGTGGAGGAGGACAGGCGACACGTCGCAGGAGACGGCGCGGCAGGCGGCGGCCCCTTGGAACCCTGAACGATCGTTTTCGAGAAGCGGGACCTTGCGACAAGCCGGCCCGCTTGACTCCCGGCGCCCTCAGTTGGGATAAGTCGCGCGACGCCCGCACGTCGGGCATGGAGGAGCGGAAAGCTCATGGCCCTGAAGATCACCGAGGAGTGCATCAACTGCGGTGCGTGCGAGCCCGAGTGCCCGAACAGCGCCATCACCCAGGGCGATGACATCTACGTCATCGACGGCGCGAAGTGCACCGAGTGCCAGGGGCAGAACGACAACCCGGCCTGCGCCGGCGTCTGCCCGGTCGACTGCTGCGTGAAGTAGCTCCCCCGACAAGAGCCGGCATTCCAGGTACTTAAGGAGGGCGGCGGAGGTGAGGGGGCCGCCCTTTGAGGCGCCACCTGTCGGGCTACCCCCCCGCGCCAAAGGGGAGCTACGATCGCCATCGCTCCCCGGGCGGCCGGGGCAATAGGAGACGAGGTAAGAACCATGGCGACCGTCATCACCGAGGAGTGCATCAACTGCGGCGCGTGCGAGCCCGAGTGCCCGAACAGCGCCATCACCCAGGGCGAGGACATCTACATCATCGACCCCAACAAGTGCACCGAGTGCGTCGGCTTCCATGACGAGGAGGCCTGCAACGCCGTCTGCCCGGTGGACTGCTGCGTGCCCGATCCGAACCGCCCGGAGACTGAGGAGCAGAACTACGCCAAGCTCGCGGGGCTGCACCCGGACAAGCAGTTCCCGCCCCTCTCCGACCTGACCCCGAGCCTGTCCCGCTACCGAAAGTAAGGGGCGAGAGCCACTTTCGCGCCCACCCCTTTCCTCGCCCCGCGTGCCCGTGAGGTCCGCGGGGCGCGCGCTTATATGGGGGAGGCGCCAGCGCCCCGAAGAGGGCGAAGGTACGGGCGGCCCGGGTCGGCGCGGCGGAGGACGGATGGAGACCCAGACTGGTGGCCGGCTCGTCGCCCGGATGCTGCGGAAGGAAGGCGTCTCCACCGCTTTTACCCTGTCGGGCCTCCACATCGCGCCCATCTGCGCCGGGTGCGTGGCGGAGGGCGTGAGGCTCGTCGACACCCGGCACGAGCAGGCGGCTGCGCACGCGGCCGACGCCTGGGCCCGGCTCACGCGCGGGGTGGGCGTCGCCCTCGTGACCGCCGGCCCGGGCGTCACCGGGACCGTCACGGCGGTGGCCAATGCCTCAGCGGCCGCCGTTCCGCTCCTCGTGCTGGGGGGGGCGGCCCCGACCTTCAACCAGGGCCGCGGCTCTCTCCAGGAGATGCCCCAGACGCAGCTCTTCGCCGGCCTCGCCAAGTGGTCGGACCGGATCCCATCCCCCGAGCTCGTCCCGAGTTTCCTCGCCCGGGCCTTCCGCGTGGCCCGCACCGGGCGCCCCGGCCCCGTGTTCCTCGAGATCCCCTGGGACGTCCTCTCGAACGGGGCCGACGAGGCGCTCGCCGAGGCGCAGGTCCGCTACCGGACCGAGGCCCGCGCCCCTGGAGATCCCCTGCAGATCGCCCGGGCGCTCGATCTCCTCGCCTCCGCCGAACGGCCCGTCCTCCTCGGCGGCTCGTCGATCTGGTGGGACGACGCGGTCGAGGAATTGGGCCGGTTCGCCGAGAGAAGCGGCCTCCCCGTCTACCTGAACGGCATGGGGCGCGGATGCCTCCCCTTTGACCATCCCTGCTTCTTCCACCGCTCGCGGGCGAAGGCGCTTTCGGCGGCCGACGTGGTCCTCGTGGTCGGAACCCCGCTCGACTTCCGCGTCGGCTACGGAACGGAGCCGACCTTTGCACACGGCGCCCGGGTCATCCAGGTGGACGGGGATCCGGTCGAGATCGGCCGGAATCGGCCCATCGAGGTGGGCATCGTGGGCGACTCGAGAAGCGTGCTCTCGGCCCTTTCCGACGGTCTCGCCGCCCGGTCCGCCCCCGAGGCCTGGCGCAGGTTCCTGCGCGACCGGGAGGAGGAGCAGGCCTTGAAGCAGCGCGCCTTCGAGGAGAGCGACCAGCGCCCCATCCACCACTTCCGCCTGGCCCGGGCGCTCGACGACGTGGCGCGGCGGGCGGGCGACGTCACCTGGGTGGCAGACGGCGGAAACGTCGTGGCCGTGGCCGCCAAGGTGATCCGGCTCGACACCCCCGGCCGCTGGCTCGACCCCGGGCCGCTCGGATGCCTGGGCGTCGGCTCGCCCTTCGCCATCGCGGCGAAGCTCCTCGCGCCCGACCGACCGGTGTGCGTGATCCAGGGCGACGGTGCGTTCGGCCTGAACGGCATGGACTTCGAGACCGCCGTCCGCTTCGAGCTGCCCATGGTGGTGGTGGTGGGGAACGACGCCGCCTGGGGGCAGATCGCCGTGCCCCAGCGCGCCATGTACGGGGAGACGGTCGCGACCCGCCTCGCTCCCACCCGCTACGATCGCGTGGTGGAGGCGCTGGGCGGGAAGGGCGAACACGTGGACCACCCATCCGACCTCGTGCCCGCGCTCGAGCGCGCCTTCGCCTCGGGGACCGTGTACTGCGTGGATGTGGCCATCGACCCGGAGGCGGCGGCCAGGGCGCGTGCCGCCGGGTACGCGATCTAGGAGGGCGAATAGAACATGACGACCCGCAACCTGAAACTCGATCCCGCCCGGACTCTAATCCTGGTGGTGGACGTCCAGGAGCGGCTCTGCTCCGCCATGCCCCCTGCGGACCTGGAACGGTTGGTGAAGTACGCACGGGCGCTCATGGGAGCCGCACGGGAGCTCGGGTTGCCGGTGCTTGCCACCGAGCAGTATCCGAAGGGACTGGGCCCCACGGTGGCGGCACTGCGCGAGCTCTTCCCCTCCCCGCCCGTAGAGAAGATGCATTTCTCCTGCGTTCCCGAGCCCGCCTTCGCCGCCGCCCTCGAGGCCACCCATTGCCGTCAGATCGTGATCGCCGGGATGGAGACACACGTCTGCGTCTTCCAGACCGCTCGCGACCTCGCCGCGATCGGTTACGACGTGTACGTCTGCGCCGACGCCGTCACGAGCCGGTTCGAGGAGCACCGGCGCACGGGCCTCGAGCTCTGCCGAGAGGCAGGGGCGGTGGTGACCACTGCCGAGACGGCGATCTTCGACCTTTTGGGCCAGTGCGGGACGACCCAGTTCAAGAGAGTCGCGCCCCTCGTGAAGTAGCAAGGCTCGCTTGGTTCGGAGGCGACCGCGGAAAGAGAGGGAAAGGGCCTCGCTTCGCTTTGCCAGGGCTGGAGCCCGGACACGCGGGGGCGTGGCCCGGTGCCGGTTCGAGGTTGACCCAAGGGTTTCGCGGTGCTAGGTATGCTCCCCCCGTGTCTCCGGGGCGTAGCGCAGCCTGGTAGCGCACTTGCTTGGGGTGCAAGTGGTCGCTGGTTCAAATCCAGTCGCCCCGACCATATCGCAGCTAAGCCCCCGGATTCGCGAAGGAACGCGGATGCCGGGGGTTCTTTTTGCAGTCGAGTCACCTCGATCCGGCCTTCAGGTGACCGGCGGGTGACTCCAGCACAGTTGCGGAGACGAGGAGAGCTCCGACAAGGGTGCTCTGCCTCGACGTCGACTAGGATGCGGCGCGCGGTCGTCGACTCTCGATC
>DASRZU010000060.1:0-66147 GCA_035686075.1 Anaeromyxobacter sp. | reverse complement strand
AAGGGCCGTGGCAATGCGGGTTTCTACAGGTGCCCCCTTCGGTGGTCAAGCGGTTTCTAAAGGCTGGGCGAAAGGCTGAGCTCGTCGCGAACGAAGAGGGTCCCCGTGGGTTCGAGCCCCAGAGCGGGATCAGTGAGGCCTTCGCAGGGGGAGGCCGAGGAAGAACAGCGCGGCGGCGATGGTGATGATCACCGGACCCGTGGGGCGGCCAACCCGCACCGCAAGCGCCTCGCCGAGGAGCGTCGAGGCCACGGCGCAAGCCACTGCCACCGCCAGCATCTCGTCCAGGCTGCGGGCGACGAGCTTGGCCGTCGCCGCGGGGATGATGATGAGCGAGCCCATGAGCAAGACGCCCAGGTACCGAAGTCCCAGCGCCACGGTGAGCGAGAACGCGAACAGATAGAGGAGCTCGATTCGTGCCACCGGTACCCCGGCGGTCCGCGCCATGTCGGTCGAGACCTGGGCGAGGACGAGCTGGCTCCGATGCGCGATCACGAACCCGGCGACGGCGGCCACCCCCACGAGGCCGGCCACGAGCTCCCACGGCTTGAGCTCGCCCGGCGTCCCGAGCAGCGCATCGATGAGCTCCTCGCCCGTCGCCAGCATGCTCCCCAAGGCGAGCGCCAGGGAGAACACAACCCCGATCACGGTCTCGGTCGAGATCCGTGTCCGCCGCTGCAGGCCCCACACCAGCGCCGTCCCCACGGCCAGGGCCGCCACCCCGCCGAGCAGCGGGTGGACGTGAAACGCGATGGCGATCCCGATGCCGGGCAGGGCGACGTGCGACATGGCGTCGGCCGCGAGGGCCATGCGCCGCATCACCGCGAAGCAGCCCACCAGGCCGGCGGCCGCGGCCATGCCGATGGAGAGCACGATGCCGGTCCAGGTCATCCCGTGGGCTCGCCGCGGTGCTGGTGGTAGCGCAGGGGGGCACCATACATGCGCTCGATGCGCTCGGGGGTGAGGATTTCGCCCGGGGGCCCAAAGCAGGGAGGGTCGCGCGAGAGGCAGAGGACGCTGTCCGCGAAGCGGTAGACCAGGCTGAGCTCGTGGGAGATGAGAAGCAGGGTGAGGCCATCCTCCACCTGAACGCGGCGGATCATCTCGTAGAGGCGCTCCTCACCCGGCTCGTCGACGCCTGCGGTGGGCTCGTCGAAGAGCAGCACGTTCGGCCGGCCCATGAGTGCGAAGGCGAGGAGCAACCGCTGAAACTGCCCGCCCGAAAGAGCGCCGATGGGCTTCTTGGCCATGCGGGGCGGCAGGTTCACTTCCTGGAGCGCGTGCTGCACGTCCTCCGGCCCAGCCCCGGATACCCTCGCCTTGGCACCCAAGAAGTCCATCCCGGTGAGGGGCAGATCGCGCTCGATGTCGAGCTTCTGCGGCACGTACCCGATGCGTGTACCTTCGGCCCACCGGACCTCGCCCTCGTGCCCCAGCGCGCCGATGAGCGCGCGGAAGAGCACCGACTTCCCCGCGCCGTTCGGGCCGATGACGGCGAGCGCGCTCCCCCGGGGCACGGCGAAGGTGAGCCGGTGGATCACCATCGTCCCGCCGAGCTCGACAGAAAGGCCCCGGACCTCGAGCGCGTTATCCACCCTACCCCCGCGCGCGGAGGACCGCCCCCGGCAAGAGGAGCAGTCCCGCCAACGCCACCATGGTCGCCCCCGTCGGGAGCTCCCAGAGCCAGGATAGGACGTACCCCCCCCCGGCCGCCAGCACGCCGATGCCCGCCGCCACCGCAAAGGCGGCCCTGAACCGGGTGCGGGCCAGAAGCGCCGCGGCCGCCGGCAGGGTCAAGAAGGCGAACACGGGGAGAGCCCCTAGGGCCCGAGCGGTCACCGGGATGGCGAGCCCGATGGTGAGGAAGAGGATCCCGTCCCACAAGGATACGTTCATCCCCACCGCTCGGGCGGTCTCGGCGTCGAACGAGACGAAGGCCAGCTCCTTGCCGAACAGGAGGTGGACCAGGGCGCACAGCACCGCCACCACCGCGATCACCACGAGGTCGAGCGGCGGCACCGCCACCGCGTTTCCGAACACCATCCCCCCGAGATCGTGGGCCTCGTGGACGAGCAGCCGGCTCACCCCCAACACCACGAGCGCCGAGGCCGCCACCCACACTCCCCCCACGGCGGCCTCGGCCGGGAGACGGCGGGAGCGGAACGCCCCGAGGATGAGCGCACCCACCACCGAGAAGACGATGGCGACGACCAGCTGGATGGTCGTGTGCTCCGAGTGAACGTGCAGCGATTCCTCGACGAGGAGTGCCAGCACGAGCCCCACGGTGGAGAGCTGCGTGAGCGCCGCGGACACGAAGACGGTGCGGCGGAGCACGACGAATACCCCGAGCGCGCCGAGAAGGGCGCCGGCCACCACCGAGGCGACGAGCGGCACCGCCCAGATCTCCTTGGCCGAAAGAAACTCCCGGAACCCATTCACGGCACGACCTCCCGGCGGAAAGGGCCTCCGGTGGGGTACACGAGCCGGCGCCCCTCCAGTTCGCGCACCGCCACGTGCCGGCCGTAGAGCGCCGAGAGGGCCTCGGGCCGGAGCATCTCGTCCATGCTCCCGATCCGGAAGAGCCCCTGGGTTTTGTCCACGAAGGCGAGCGTGTGGGCGTAGTTGGCGACGTTCTCCAGCCGGTGGGACACCATGAGGATGGAGAGCCCTCCCCCCCCGTGCAGCTCACGCAGTAGGTCCATGGTGGCGAGCTCGGCGGCGGGGTCCATGCCGTTCGTGGGCTCGTCCAGGACGAGGAGCTCGGGGTCGGCCGCAAGCGCGCGGGCGATGAGGGTGCGCTGGCGCTGGCCCCCGGAGAGGTCACCATACGCGTGGTCGTGGAGGTGCTCGATGTGGACCCGGGCCATGGCCCGGGCGACCGCTCCCCGGTCTACCCTCCCCGGTCGATGGAGCGGCCCGAGGAGCGCGGTGCGCCCCATGAGTACCACCTCCCCGGCGCGGAAGGGCCAGATGGCGTCCAGGTGCTCTCGCTGCGGCACGTACCCGATCCGGAGCGGCTTGCGCCCTCCGAGGCGACCCGCCAGGAGCGGGAGCGCGCCCAGAGCTGTGCGGACGATGGTGGTCTTCCCACCCCCGTTCGGTCCGACCAGGGCGACGAAGTCGCCCTCCCGGACCACGAGGTCGATCTCCCCGAGGAGCGTCTTTCCGTGGTATCCGACCGACGCACCCTCCATCGAGATCAGCGCATCGTTCATGATCGCAGCCCTCCGACGATGCGCGACACGACCTCGTCGACGTAGTCGACGTAGGTCCTCGCCCCCGGATCCCCCCCCACGTCCCCCGGAATTTGAACCACCTTGGCACCCGAGTGGCGCGCCACCACCTCGGCCGACTTCGCGTCGTAGAAGTTCTCGACCACGATCTCGGTGACCTTCTGCGCCCGGGCGATCTCCACCAGCTCGGCGAGGTGGCTCGGCGGGGGGGGGACGCCGGGACGCGGCTCCATCTCTCCGGCATCTACGAGGCCGCTGTAGTCGAGGAAGTAGGTGAGGGTGCGGTGCTGGGTGAAGATCTTCCGTCCGCGGAAGGGGGCGAGCTCCTTGTCCCAGGCCGCCATCCTCTCCTCCAGCCGGCCGCGGAAGGCCTCGAGCCGGGACCGGTACGTTGCGGCACCTGTCGGGTCGAGCTCCGAGAGCCGCGCCGCGATGGCAGCCGCCACCTCGAGGCCGCGCCGCGGGTCGTTCAGGAAGTGCGGGTTTCCCTGCGGGTGCAGGTCGCCCATGCTCCGGTCCACCGGGCCGGTGGGAACGTCGAGCACCTGGATGGCGCTCGCGGCCGTGAGCCGCCCCTTCTCCCCCGGCCGAATGTCGGGGTTGCGCGCCTGGGTCACGAGCGGCGGCAGCCAGCCGATCTCCAGCTCGAGCCCGACGTCCACGAGCAGGCTGGCGTTGCGGAGCTTCACCGCCAGCATCGGGTTGGCATCGACGAAGTGCGGGTCGGACACCCCCTTGGAGAGGCTCTCCACGGAGACCCGGTCTCCCCCCACCTCGCCCACCAGCGCCGCGAGCCCCTCCACGGTCGTGACGACGTGCAGCGCCGCCCGGGCGGGCGAGGGTGTGGCCGCCGCCAGGGCCGCCATCGCCAGAGGTCCTACGATCGAGCGGAGCATCGCGAAGCTCTTGGGGACGGTCATGAAGCTCTCCTAGAAGGGGTGAGCGCCGTGGGCGCCGATGCCGAACTCGAAGTGGAGCAACCCCTCGAACCCGCCGTTCCCGCCGGGGAGCCAGTCCCAGGAGGTCTCCAGGGCGATGCGCGAGAACTCGGAGGGATACCAGTCGAGCACGCCCCCCAGGCGTTGCTCGGTGCCGGGGGCGGAGGCCCCGGCCGCCGGCGCCTCCTCGTACCGGACCCCGTACCCGAGGTACGCGTCCTGGCGCCAGAACGCCTGGGTCCACCAGCCGTTCTGGGGAACGCCGCTCTCCATCTGGCCCGGCTCCCCCCCGGGGACCGGCGTGTCCTGGAACTTACGCAGGTAGAGCTCTCCCTGCACCGCCAGGTAGCTCCGGGAGCTCGGGGGGCGATTGCGGATGTACACGTCGACGCCCCCGAGGTCGCGGTAGGCGCCGGGCGCTCCCTCCCGACGTCGGGCCCCGGAGAGCCCCACCCCGACGCTCGCGGCATCGGTCAGGGAAAAGTACTGGAGGACACGCGCATCGCCGGTGAACCCCGGCGAGAGTCCGTCGAACGGCGTGGTCGTTTGGGCCGCGAGCTCGAGCTGGAGGAACCAGGGAGTGGGAGCGAGCCAGGACGCCACTAGGCCCGGGCCGGACAGCGTGTCCTGCGCCAAGAGGCGGTAGCGCGCGAGCGGCGCGTCGACGAACTCCCACACGTGGGGGTGCTGCTGGTTCATCCGGCCGAAGGGGGTGAAGAACTGGCCGGCGCGGATCTGCAGATTGCCCGGGAGCGCAAGCGTGGTCGCGTAGGCCTCCTCGACGTCCACCCCGCTCGGCGAGAAGGAGACGAAGATGTCGGCCCGGAAGTAGGGGTCCACCACCGCCTGCAGCCCTAGCTCCACCTCCTGCAAGATGAAGGTCGGCTGGCCCTTGGGCCCATACAGCTCGCCGCGATCGGGCGAGAGGTTCGCGACGTCGTAGCCGTCGTACACCCCCGTGAAGCTGGCGATGGCGGAGACGTCCGGCAAAAGCAAAAGCCTCGCCAGGGCGTTCCCGCCGGTGGGCCCCGGCCCGGAAGCCTGCGCCGCGGCCCTGTCCTCGGCGACCGCCGGACCCCCCGGCGCCTTCGAGGGTGCTCCGCCCAGCTCGCTGCGGATCTCCTCCTCGAGCCGCGCCCGGTCCGCGTCGGTCGAAGTCGGCGGCTCGTTCGATTGCTCCTCGGCGAGGGCGGGGGCGGAGAGCGCCACCGCGGCACACGCCGCAACCCATGTTCGAAACACGTGATTCCTCCGGCGCGTGAGGCGCGCCCTCGCGAACGCATGACGAGCGGCGCCGGCGAGCAGGCCGGCATCGCTGGACTAAAGCCAGGTCAGGCGATCGCTGGAGGTGACTGCCCGGGGATGGCGCCGAGCGGCGCGCCCCTGGGGACGATCTCGATGGGCTCCGCCACCACCTCGACGAGCGGCTCCGAGACCGGAGCGACAGCGGGCGCCTCGGTGCGGGCGGCCTCCACGGTGCGTGCGAGGCAGGCGGGGCAGTCGTGATCGCCGTGGGGGCCGCAGTGGACATGCGGGGCGCCCGCCAGGGCGAACAGCACGACCACCAGAATGGCGGAGACGACGGGGCGCACTGCCGCTTGTTTGTTCCCCGGCCGCCCGGCTGTCAATGGAAATCCTGGCCCCCCGGGCCGTACGGGGCGACCATCACGGTCCGAGCACCCCTGCGGCGCGGAGGGCGCCGATCTCCTCGGGCCCGAAACCCGCCTCCTCGAGGACCGCCTCTCCCCCTTCCCCCAGCGCCGGCGCAGGGCGGCGAGGGGGCGCGGCTCCCTCGATCCGCACGGGCGAAGCCACCCCCGCGACCTTCGCCCCCACCCCCGCGCCCACTTCGAGAAAGGCCCCCCGGGCGGCGAGCTGGGGGTCCTGCCGCACCTCGTCCCCCTCCAGTACCGGGGCGAGGCAGACGTCGTGCTCCAGAGCGAAGGTCGACCACTCCAGGAAGGTGCGCGCCGCGAAGATCCCCTCCAGCTCCTCCCGCGGCCCCGCCCCCTCCCGCTCCCACTGGCGCGGGGCCAGATCCGGCCGGCCCACCGCGGCGCAGAACCCGGCGAAGAACTTCTGCTCGAGGGCCGCGAGCGCCACGAAGCGCCCGTCCCGGGTCCGGTAGACGGCGTAGCACGCGCTGCCGCCGAAGAGTGGCTCCTCCCCGCGCTTCAGGGGGCGCCCACGGGCCGCCGCCGTCGCGAGGTGCGGGGAGAGCAGCGCGAGCGCGCCCTCGGTCATGGAGACGTCCAGGTGGACCCCCTCGCCCCCCGCGGTGCGCCCCACGAGCGCCGCCAGGATCCCCGCCACCGCCGGCCAAGCCCCTCCGGCGAGGTCGGCCACCTGCACGGCCGGGGGGAGGGGCGCCTCGCCGGGGCCGCAGAGCGCCAAGACGCCGGCGAGCGCCAGGTAATCGAGGTCGTGCCCGGCGAGACCGGCCCGCGGCCCGGTCTGGCCGTGGCCGGTGATGGAACAGAACACGAGCCGCGGGTTCCGCAGGTGCAGAACCTCCCAGCCCAGCCCGAGGCGCGAGAGGGCGCCCGGGCGGAAGGACTCGACCACGACGTCGAACCGATCGCTGAGGCGCAAGAAGACGTCGCGGCCGGCCGGGGACTTGAGGTCGAGCGAAAGGGAGCGCTTGTTGCGGTTCAAGGCCTGGAAGGCCGCGGCATCGGCAAGAGAGGGGACCTCGGACGCCGGCCGGGCGCGCAGCGGGTCGCCGCCCGCGGGGTCCTCGACCTTGACGACGTCGGCGCCCAGGTCGGCCAGCACCAGGGTGGCGAAGGGACCGGGGAGGAGACGCGACAGATCCAGGACGCGGACGCCGAGGAGCGGCAGCTGGGACATCGGTGAGGGTCCTCGGTCGTGGCGGCGCCGAACCCCTCGTCAGCTCAGGATCAGCTGCAGCTTCATGGCGAGTCCCATGTCGCCCTGGATCCTGAGCTTGCCTGACATGAAGGCCATCTGGGGGTTGAGCTTCCCGTTCACGATGCTCAAGAAGTCGTTGTCGGTGGCCGCCACCGTGCAGCGCGCGCCGGGCGCGGCGCCGGCCGTGATCCGCCCGCTGGGAGCGGTGCAGTCGACACACCAGGACCCGCCCTCCGGGCCCGAGATGACGAACTGGTAGACCGCGTTGATCTTGGCGACCACGTCCGGCTTCGCGGCGAGCCGCGCCGGAAGCTCCCGCTCGAAAACGTCCTTCACGCTGGTCGCGACCTCGGCCATGAAACCTCCGCGCCCGCGTCGCGGACGTGCGCCGGATCCTCTACCTCGGCTCGACCGCTATTCGTATTGGTCGAGGGATGGCCTGTCAAGGCGCGGCTCCCCGGGGGAGAAGGGGTGCGCCGAAACTGACCCTAGGGGCCGGGGCGACCTCTCGCCGCCCCTCCCCTCGTCTTCGAGGGCCCCCCTCACTCGACGTAGAAGGAATCGAGCAACGCCCGGTACCGCTCGGTGACCACCTTCCGCCGAACCTTCATGGTGGGAGTGAGCTCGCCGGAGGCCTGGGTGAAGTCCTCTTCCAGGATCTCCCACCTCTTGACGGTCGAGAAGCTCGCCTGCTTGGCGTTGAGCGCGTCCACCGTCTTCTGGACGCGGGCCCGAAGCCGCGGGTCCTTTCGGATCTCCGGCCCGATGGGGACGCCGTTCTCCTCGGCCCAGCGCCGCAGGTTCTCCTCGTTCAGGGTGAGCAGCGCGCAGAGGAACTTGCGCCGGTCGCCGTGCACCATCGCCTGCGAGATGAGGGGGTCGGTCTTGAGCTCGTTCTCGAGGTTCTGCGGAGCCACGTTCTTGCCGCCCGCCGTGACGATGATGTCCTTCTTGCGATCGGTGATCTTGAGACAACCCGCCTCGTCCACCATGCCGATGTCCCCGGTCGCGAGCCACCCATCCCTCAACACCTCGGCGGTGGCCGCCGGGTCCCGGTAGTAGCCCTTCATCACGCAGGGTCCCCTCACCAGGATCTCGCCGTCCTCGCCGATGCGAACCTCGGTGCCGGGCACCGGGGGCCCCACCGTCCCGATCCGGTTTCTTCCCGGTCGGTTCACGAAGGTTCCGGCCGAAGTCTCGGTGAGCCCGTAGCCCTCGAGGATGGTGACCCCGAGGAGGTCGAAGAAGTAGGCGATCTTGGTGGCCAGGGGGGCCCCTCCCGAGATGAAGATCCGGACGCGCCCGCCGAACCGCTCGGCGAGCACCTGCGAGAGCTTCGGGAAGACGAGCCTCTTCCCGAGGAGGAGTCCGAAGGAGGAGTAGCCTCTCCCCCGAACCCGAGCCGCCGCGTACTCGTCGAACGAGTCCATCGTCAGCCGGAAGAGCTTTCCCTTGATGCCCGGGGTGGCGAGGCCCTTCGAGACCACCGCGTTGTAGGCCTTCTCGAAGATCCGGGGCACCGAGGGGATCACCGTGGGCCGCGTCTCACCGGCGTTCTCCACGATCTTCTCCAAGGACTCGACGAACGCCGCCGTGGCGCCGGTCGCGATCCACACCGCCTCGATCACCTTGGCGAAGGAGTGGGCCATCGGCAGGAACATGAGCACGAGGTCGTCCTGGCCGATGAGCTTCAGCTCCTCGATCGCGTGAGCCTCGTACACCCAGTTGCCGTGGGTGAGAACCACTCCCTTCGGGTTCCCGGTCGTGCCGGAGGTGTAGATGAAGCTCGCCGGGTCCTCCGGCCCGAGGTCCGCCACCCGGTCCCGGTGGGCGCCCGGGTGCTCCTTGCGCCAGGCGATCCCCATCGCCTCGACCTCGGAGAGCACCCGCTCGAAGCCGTCTCGGGACGCGCTCCGGGTGCGGACGACGCCCTCGAGCTCGGGGAGCTCGCCGCGCACCTCGCGGATCTTGTTCACCTGGGCGTCGGTGTCGCAGAAGACGAGTTTGGCGCCGGAGTCCCTGAGGATGTACGCGCACTCGTGTGGCAGGTTCGACTGGTAGATGGTGACGGTCACCGCCCCGGAGCCCAGGATGCCCAGGTCTGCCAGGATCCACTCCAGCTGTGTGTCGCCGAGGATCGCCACGCGGTCCCCCGGAGCCACCCCCAGCGCCGCCAGGCCGTCGGAGAGGTCCCGGGCCCTTCGGGAAAGCTCCCCCCAGGTGACGTCCCGCCAGATCCCGTCCCGCTTCTCCTTCACCGCGGGCCGTTCGCTTCGGCGCCGCGCTTGCTCCTCGAACAGCGCCACGAGGTTCGTCGACGTAGCTCCGCGCGACAACTCCTGCTCCGCGATCATGAGCGAGCTCCATCCCAGGGCGAATGTCCGGCGCAAAGCGCCGGTCGCGGCTTTCCCCGGCGCGCCGGCTCGACGGTGTTGACGCGGCGCGCCAACGACGTCCCGTACGGGGTCGCACGGGGCGCTCGAATTCTGCTCACGGCCGCGCCTGTCCGCAAGCAGACGATCTTCACTTTGGGTTCCAGGGCGGCCGCGTTCCGGCCACCCCAAGGGCTTCGAGTCCCTTACTCGCAGGGCTCCCGGGCGCATCCCGCGCGGGGCGGACCCGGCCGCGAATGGCCCATCCGCCTCGGACGGCGAGGCGAGGACGGCCTCCTCCGCCGCCTCGCTCCTCTAAGACCCGGCGGGCGGCCCGCGATTCCTCATCCGTTGGGGCAGTTGCCCGTTCCGGGCGAGTCGGGCGGCCCGCCGCGCGGGCCGCAGAGGCACGTTCCGACGAGCGTACCGGTGGGCACGACGCAGGCTCCCGTCCCGTCCGTCCCGGCGAAGCAGGTCCAGTCCCCGGGCCGACCTCCGAGCGTCGCCACGCAGCTCTGGTCCGCCTCGTCCGCGGTCGCGCCGGTGCAGCCGGTCTGGGGCAACCGCCCGATGTAGTCGGCCGAGTAGGTCTCGCCCGGGCTGGCCTCGCAGTTCTGGGTGGCGTGGTTGATGAAGACGTAGCGGCTCGCCGCGGTCGGCTGTTGCTCCGCGTCGGTCACCTGGTCGCGGGTGGCGGTGAACCACCAGTCGTAGTTGGCCGCCTCGGCCTGGGCCGCGGTGAGGGTCTGGGGCGCCGGGCCGTTGCAGGTCTTGCGGGTCGTCCCATCCTGGCTGACGATGCGGAGCAGGGTCACCGCCGCGTCGGCCGGCTGGGTGGGGAGAAGGAGCCCGGTCGGCGGCTTCACGATCTCGGCGATCCGGTCGAGGATGGCCGCGAAGTCCGGGTCGCAGATCGACCCCGCCACGACGTCCGCCCCCTTGGAGCTGAGCGACGAGGCGGTGGCCAGAAACCGCGTCCCCGGCGCCTGCCCCCCGCAGGTGTCGGTGGTGCAGACGTTCGGGTCGCCGGTGCAGACGGTGTCGCAGCAGATGCCCGGCACGCAGGTCGCGTCCTGGCAGACGTCCGTCCCGTTCCCCCGGGCGGAGACGATGAAGGCCGCCCCCAGGGGCCTCGGCTCGGTGGCCGCCTGGCCGGTCTGACCCGCGGCGAGCCCGGTGAAATAGTCCACGAACGAGGAGACCGGGAACTCCTTCTGCTGGTCCGGGGGGAGGGCGGCGTCGGCCACGCACGAGTCGGCCCCCGGGGTCCCGGTGAGGATGATCCCCTTGCTCGGATCCTCGGGGGAGGAGCAGTCGTCCTCGTCCCCCACGAACACCAGGACGAGCTTGGAGTTGTCGTGAAGCCACGCGGCCGGGACGGGCGTTCCCGGGACCTGCCCGGTCGCGTTCACCACGTCCCACTGGTTCCCGTCGAGGGCACGCTCCACCGCGAGCCGCCCCGCCTGGAGTCCCTGCTCCTCGTTCGACCCGCATGTGCCAACCAACACGTTCTGGGAGAAGAAGGTCTTCAGCTGGTCCACGGTGAAGCCCTGGCCGTTGGGGCAGGGCGGGGTGGCGCAGTTGTACATCACCTTGTCGAAGTGGATCACCCGGGGGTTCGTCCCGGCGCCCACGAATCCGCCCTGTGGGTAGGGAGTGCCGTCGACCGCGTTCTCGGGGGTGCAGCCGGGGTTGCTCGTGAGCGAGTAGTGGGTCAAGAGATCGCCGCAGGGGTCCCCCACGGTGTCGCAGGCCACGGTCTGGTTCAGGGCGGGGATCTTGGTGGTGGGGTCGCAGCACACGTACTCGCCGAGGAAGGTGACGCAGTCGTTCTGGCAACTCCCCGCCTGGCAAGAGGTGTCGGACGCGCCGGTGCACTTCTGCACCACCGTCATCGGGCCCACCGGCGCCGACCCGTTGAAGTTGCAGCAGACGAGCGACCCGGCCGCTCCGGGGCAGTCGTTCCGGCAGTACGCCGGGGGGATGGAGGGGATGTTGTAGAAGACCGAGGTGGTGGTCACCGCGAGGTGAAAGTCGATGGGCGTGAGCCCCGCGGCCTGCCGGTTCTGGTTGCTCAGGTCCAGGTTATCGACGAAGGCGGAGAAGTTGGAGGCGAGCTTCGTCTGCTTGCCAAGCATCGAGCCGGAGTCGTCCACCACGAAAAGCACGTCGGCGGTGGAGATGTCCGAGAGCGTGACCCGCTCGGAGCCGGGCTGGAGCAGGCAGTGGCCGACCGGGTTGAAGTTGTAGTCCTGGCACCCCGCCGCGACGAGGAGCGCTGGGAGCGCGAGCGCGCGGACGCGGGACGGTCGCGACATCGAGGGCCTCCGTTCCGCGCGATCATAGCCTCGTCGCCCCGCCGGGCAAACGACCGGGCCAAAGAAAACTTCACCCGGAGCGCGGGGGCGGAGACCCGCCCACCTACTCCCACTCGATGGTGGCCGGCGGCTTGGAGGAGATGTCGTACACCACGCGGTTGATCCCGCGGACCTCGTTGATGATCCGCGAGGAGAGCCGTCCCAGGAGCTCGTACGGCAGCCGTGCCCAGTCGCCGGTCATCGCGTCGGTGGACTCCACCGCGCGGATGGCGCAGGTCGACTCGTAGGTCCGCTCGTCGCCCATGACGCCCACGCTCCGCACCGGGAGCAGGACCGCGAAGCTCTGCCAGAGCCTCTCGTAGAGCCCGGCGGCTCGGATCTCCTCCTGGACAATAGCGTCGGCTCGCCGCAAGAGCGAAAGGCGCTCCTCGGTGACCTCGCCCAGGACCCGGATGGCGAGCCCCGGGCCCGGGAACGGCTGGCGCTGCACGATCTCCGCGGGGAGCCCGAGCTCCGTCCCCAGCCTGCGGACCTCGTCCTTGAAGAGCTCCCGGAGCGGCTCCACCAGCTCGAGCTTCATCTCCTCGGGCAGACCGCCCACGTTGTGGTGGCTCTTGATGGTGGCGGAGGGTCCCTTGAAGGAGACCGACTCGATCACGTCCGGGTAGAGCGTCCCCTGCACGAGGAACCGAGCCTCCTCCCCGCGGGCTCTCAGCTTCTCCACCTCCTCCTCGAACACCGCGATGAACTCGCGGCCCACGACCTTGCGCTTCTGCTCGGGATCGGTGACCCCGGAGAGCCGCTCCAAGAAGCGGCGAGAGGCGTCCACCGTGTGGAGGGGGAGGTGAAACGCCCGCCCGAACACCTCCTCCACCTGCTGCCGCTCGCCCGCCCGCAGGACCCCGTTGTCCACGAAGATGCACCTGAGCCGGTCCCCGATGGCCCGGTGGACCAAGACCGCCGCCACCGCCGAGTCGACCCCGCCCGAGAGGGCGCAGATGACCTCGCCGCCGCCCACCTGGGCGCGGATCTGGTCCACCGCCACCTCCGCGTAGGCCCGCATCGACCAGCGGCCCGAGAGCCCGCAGATCCGGTGGGCGAAGTTCCAGAGGACGTCCTTGCCCCGCGGCGTATGGACCACCTCGGGATGGAACTGGACCGCGTAGAGCCGGCGGCGCCGGTCCTCCACCGCCGCGAAGGGCGCGCTCGGGGTGCTTGCCACCGGCTCGAAGCCCGGGGGCACAGCCTCCACCCGGTCGCCGTGGCTCATCCACACCTCCAGCCGGGGCGGCAACCCCTGAAACAGCGGGGAGGAGGGCTTCACCTCGATGGTCGCCGGCCCATACTCGCGGTGGCCGGTGTTCCCCACCCGGCCGCCCAGCTCGTGGGCGAGGAGCTGGAGACCGTAGCAGATCCCCAGCACCGGGACGCCCAGCTCGAACACCGCCCGGTCGGCCCGCGGGCTCCCCGGGGCCGTCACCGAGGAGGGCGATCCGGAGAGGACCACGCCCCGGGGGGCGAAGGACCGGATGGCGGAGGCCGGAGCGGTGCAGGGCTGGATCTCGCAGTACACCCCGAGCTCGCGGAGCCGCCGGGCGATGAGCTGCGTGTACTGCGATCCGAAGTCGAGGACCAGGATCTTCTCTGCGTGGATGTCGGCTGGCACGCCTATTCCGCCCGGTAGTTGGGGGCTTCCTTCTCGATGATCACGTCGTGCACGTGGCTCTCCCGGAGGCCCGCAGGGGTGATGCGCACGAAGCGCGCCCGGGTCCGCAGGTCGGCGATGTTCCGCGTCCCGAGGTAGCCCATGCCGCTGCGGAGACCGCCCACCAGCTGGTAGATGGTCATCTCCAAGGAGCCCTTGTACGGCACCCGGCCCTCGATCCCCTCGGGCACGAGCTTCTCCGCCTCGTCCACCTCCCCCTGGAAGTAGCGATCGCGGGACCCCTGCTTCATGGCTCCGAGCGAGCCCATCCCCCGGTACGACTTGTAGCTCCGGCCCTGGTAGAGGATGACGTCCCCGGGCGCCTCCTCCGTGCCGGCGAGGAGGGACCCGATCATCACCGAGGCCGCTCCCGCCGCTAGGGCCTTGACCAGGTCGCCCGAGAACTTCACCCCCCCGTCCGAGATCACCGGCACCCCGTACTTCTCGGCCGCCCGGGCGCACTCGTCCACCGCGCTGATCTGGGGGACCCCCACCCCGGCCACCACCCGGGTGGTGCAGATCGAGCCGGGCCCGACCCCCACCTTCACCCCGTCCACGCCCGCCTTGCAGAGGGCCTCGGCCCCCTCGCCGGTGGCCACATTCCCGGCCACGAGCTCAAGGTTCTTGAAGGTCGCCTTGGTGGCCCGGACCGCATCTACCACCGCCCGGGAGTGGCCATGGGCGGTGTCCACCGCCACCACGTCCACCCCCGCCTTGAGCAGCGCCGCCACCCGCTGCTCGCGGTCGGGACCGACCCCCACGGCCGCCCCGCACAACAGGCGCCCGAGCCGGTCCTTGGCGGCATGGGGGTGCTTCTGGATCTTCTCGATGTCCTTGATGGTGATGAGGCCCTTCAGCTCGAAGCCCTCGTTCACCACGAGGAGCTTCTCGATGCGATGGCGGTGGAGCAGCTCCTTCGCCTCCTCGATCGTCACCCCCTCGCGCGCGGTGACGAGATCCCGGGTCATCACCTGCTCCACCCGCTGCTCGAGGTTCTTCTCGAAGCGGAGGTCTCGGTTCGTGAGAATTCCCACCGCCCGCCCGCGCTTCACCACCGGGATGCCGCTGATGCTGTGCTCGCGCATGAGCGCCACGGCCCGCTGGATGGGAGCCTCCGGCTCGATGGTGACCGGGTCGGTGACCACCGCCGTCTCGTACTTCTTCACCTTCACCACCTGGGCGGCCTGCTCCTCGATGGAGAGGTTCTTGTGGATGAACCCCAGCCCCCCCGCCGCCGCCATGGCGATGGCCATCCGCGCCTCGGTGACCGTGTCCATCGCCGCCGAGACGACGGGGATGTTGAGACCCAGGTTTCGGGTGAGGCGGGTGGCGGTGTCCACCGACTTCGGCAATACGTCCGACTCCGCCGGCAAGAGCAGGACGTCGTCGAAGGTGAGCGCCAAACGCATCTCTTCGCGGTTGAGCATGCGGAGGTATACGGAGATCCATGTAGGACCGTCAAGGCAGCCGGGAGGCCCTCGCGCACACCGGCCCTCCCGAGGGGGAGGTTCGCGCGGGCGGGCAGGCCCGCCCTCCCCCCCGTCCTCTGGACGCGTTCCTTGCCCCCCGTGGACCCCGGAGGGGATAATCGCGCCGCTCGTGGAGGGTCCCTCCGACAAACGCGGTGGCGAGCGCCAGCCGGTCGGGTTGCTCGTCCGCCTCGCCTACGGCAGCGTCGACGAGTTCGTCGAGCGCTTCGCCGTCAACATGTCGCGAGGCGGCCTCTTCATTCGCACCCGCGACCCCCGCCCGGTCGGCACGCCCCTCGCCCTGGAGATCCGCCTCAGCACCGGCGAGTCGGTCATCCGGGCGCAGGGGGTCGTCCGGTGGGCGCAGCGGCCAGAGACCAAGGCTCGCTCTCACCCCCCGAAGACGCCGGGGATGGGCATCCAGTTCACGCAGCTCGACGACGAGTCGCGCGCGGTGGTGGAGCGGATGGTCTCGCTCGCCGAGAAGCGAGGCCTGGCACCGGGGACGGCCACGCCGGCCCCGGTGGCGCCGCGCCCGGACATCACCCCGCCGCCCACCCGCGCGCCCGATCCGGCCGCTCCCCTCCCCAAGGCGGCCCTCACCGTGGAGAGCGGGTCCGCGACCGGGATCGGGCCCCCGGCCGCTTCGCCCGCCGGGACCGACCTGCCTTCCGCCTCTCCCCCGCCCGAAGCCCCGGGGACTCCACCACGGGTCCCGAGGGCCTCCCCACCCCCCGTGCCCGCCCAGGCCGATCTCTCCGGGCCCCACCGGGTGGAGCAGCTCAAGGCCGGCCCGGCCCGGGTGACCATCGACCTGCCGGACACTCCCGTCCCGGTGACGAAGCCATCCAAGACCGTCATCGGCATCGACCTCGGGACGACCAACTCCTGTGCCGCCATCGTGAAGGACGGCAAGCCCTACGTCATCCCGTCGAGGGAGGGATACAACACCGTCCCTTCCATCGTGGCGCTCAACGCCCGCAACCGGATCGTGGTGGGACACCTGGCCCGCGCCCAACTCCTCACCAACCCCCGTCAGACCGTCTGGGGCGCGAAGCGCCTCGTGGGGCGGGCCTACGACACCCCGGTCGTGCAGGAGATCAAGAGCAAGTTCGCCTACGAGATCGTCTCCGGGCCGGACGGGCTGGCCGCGGTGAAGCTCGGCCCGGAGGTGCTCACCCTGGAGCAGGTCTCCGCGCTCGTCCTGCGCGAGGTGAAGGAGGTGGCGCAGAACCACCTCGGCGAGGAGGTGAACCGGGCCGTCATCACCGTTCCCGCCTACTACAACGAGCGGCAGCGGGCCGCCGTCCGGCACGCGGGCGCCCTGGCGGGCTTGCAGGTGGAACGCATCCTGAACGAGCCCACCGCCGCCGCCCTGGCCTACGCCTTCGGGCGTCGCGTCACCCAGCGCGTCCTGGTGTACGACCTCGGGGGCGGAACCTTCGACGCCTCGGTGCTGGAGCTCAACGACAACGTCTTCGAGGTGATCTCCACCGGCGGCGACACCTTCCTCGGCGGCGTCGACTTCGACGCCCGCATCGTGGACCGGCTGCTCGAGGTCTGGAACGAGAGGACGGGCGAGCCCTTCTCCGGCGACCGGGTGGCGCTCTCCCGCCTGGTGGACGCCGCCGAGCGGGCCAAGTGCGCCCTTTCCGAGCGAACCGATTTCCCCATCCAGCTCCCCTTCTTGGCCCTGAAGGAGGGCCGGCCGCTCTCCCTCGAGACCTCGCTCTCCCGGGGGGAGCTCGTCCGCCTCGTCTCCCCGCTCGTCGACCGCACCATCGAGGTCTGCCAGGAGGTGCTCCGGGCGAAGGAGCTCGCCCCCAAGGACCTGGACGAGGTCTTGCTCGTGGGAGGCCAGTCCCGGATGCCCTTCGTGCACGAGCGGGTGGGAACCTTCTTCGGCAAGCAGCCCTCGCGCTCCGTCCACCCCGACGAGGCGGTGGCGGTGGGAGCGGCCCTCCTGGCCCACTCGCTCGGCAGCGCCGAGGGGGTGGTCCTCATCGATGTCCTCCCCATGTCCATCGGGATCGGCCTGCCCGGCGACCGGGTGAAGACCATCATCGAGCGGAACACCCCCCTCCCGGCGCGCAAGCAGTACGGGCTCACGACCACCCGCGACGGGCAGACTGAGTTCGAGCTGGTGGTGGTCCAGGGGGAGGGCCCGCGCCTCGAGGACTGCGAGTACCTCGGGACCCTGCGCCTCACCGGGCTCCCCTCCGGTCCCCGGGGGATGGTCAAGATCGCCGTCTCCTTCGATCTCGGGGCCGAATGCCTGCTCACCGTGACGGCCCGGGAGCTGAACAGCGGCCGAAAGGTGCAGGTGGTGCTGTCGGCCAAGGAGGGCCCGGCCGCGGCGCGCCGCAAGCTGGACGACGGGATCGCCAAGGGCAGCACCGGGGCCTTCCCGGTCACGACCACCCCCCCGGCCGGCATGCCGCTGCCCCGGCGCCCCGCTCCCTCGCACGGCCCCCTCCGGCGGTTCTTCCGGCGGCTCCTCGGGCGTCCCGAGGCGCGCTAGGACGCGCCCGAGGGCCATTTTGGCCGAGCCAGCCGCCTCGGCGGAATCGCTCGCCCCGGCACGGCCCCTCGCCTAGGCACCGCTCCGCGGCCGCCGGACGTCCGGCCGCGATGCGCACACGTCCTCGACCGTCTTCGGGGGAGGAGGCGGCCCGGGTGCCGGGGAGCGGATCCGCCGGGCCCGGACGAAGCGAAGCGCGAGGAGAAGCACCACCGCCGCCATGGCCATGAGGATGTAATGGCTGAACCGCTGGGCCTGGTGCGCCGCGGCCTCGATGTTCGATCCGAAGTAGAAGCCAAGGGAAATCCAGAACGGCCCGGAAATGGTCGCCGCCGCCCCGTCGAAGAGCAAGAACTCCCAGTAGGGCAAACGGGCATGACCTGCCGTGAAATAGGTGGGGGCCCGGATCCCGGGGAGGTAGCGGGCCAGCATCACCACCACGTTCCCCCGGCGGCGCATCAGCTTCTCGACCTTCTCGAGCTTCTCCGGGGTGATGATCCGCCTGAGGGGCTTGAAGTCGGCCACCCGGTGCCCGAATCGCCGGCCGGCCATGAAGATCACCGAGTCGCCGGCGAGGATGCCGATGAGGCCCACCACCACCATCCCGAGCAAGCCCTCGTCGTGGACCATGCTGTGGAGGGTGGCGAGCGCGAGCGGGGAGGCGAGCCAGGCGAGGACTCCCCCCGTCACGAGGATGATGTCCTCGGGCAGGGGAAGCCCGA
Source organism: Anaeromyxobacter sp. (assembly GCA_035686075.1). Classification (GTDB taxonomy): domain Bacteria; phylum Myxococcota; class Myxococcia; order Myxococcales; family Anaeromyxobacteraceae; genus Anaeromyxobacter. The sequence continues at coordinate 47,998 of DASRZU010000060.1, read as the reverse complement.
ACCCGCACAACACCAGGGCCACGAAGACGAAGGCGTAGCCGGCGTGAAGGGAGCGGCCGGCGACGATCTCGACGAGGTGCTCGAGCATCCGCTCCCGTCTCCTCCACGCGGGCCGGCGAGCCGCTTGGGCCCGCTCCCTAAAGGCAGGCCGGGTGCGCCCGGCCGGCCCACCCCCGAAGGGGGCGAAACGGTCCAGAGCTACTACCGGAGTCCGGGCGCGCCGTCCACACCCCCGGCCCGATCACTTGAGAGCGGGGAGGCGCTGGAGGATGTCCCGGGCCTCGGTGACGCGGGCGGCGAGGTCGGCGGCGATGGCGAGTGCCAGCTTGAGACAGGCCTGCGGCTTCTCGGGCTGGAGGCGCTGGTAGTCCCGGTTGGTGAGCTCGAGGACCTCGCAGGGGGTGGCCGCCACCGCCGACACGAGGCGCACCGTCTTCCCGAGCAGCGCCAAGGCCCCGAGGTGCTCCCCCGGACCGACCACCGCCAACTCCTTCTCCGCCCCCTCGACCCGCTGCGTGATGCGCACCGCACCCGACTTCAAGACGAAGAGCGACTCCCCCACCATGTTCTCGACGAACAGAGGGGTCCCGGCGGGGATCGATTTCTCCTGGGCGATGCCGGCGAAGAGGCGGAGGCCGATTTCGGTGAAGCCCTTGAAGAGAGGGCAACGCTCGAGGACCTCTTGGGCGCTCAAGGGTCCCCCCAGCCTTCCGCGCGGTAGCGCGCGGCGAGTTCCACGTAACGGGCCGCGGATTCCTTGAGCCCCTCCCTCTCCTCCTCGCTGAGCTCCCGCCGCACCCGGGCCGGCGAGCCCAGGACCAGCGTGCCCGGAGGCACTACCGTCCCGGGCACCACCAGCGCCCCCGCCCCCACCATCGAGTCCGGGCCCACCACCGCGCCGTCCAGGACGATGGCGCCGATGCCGATGAGGCAACGCTCCTTCACGGTACAGCCGTGGAGCACCGCTCTGTGACCCACGGTGACGTCGTCGCCGATCAGGGCGGGATGGCGACCTCTGGTGACGTGCACCAGGACCCCGTCCTGCAGGTTGGTTCGAGCGCCGATGCGCACGTGGTGGACGTCTCCCCGCACCACCGCCCCCGGCCAGATCGACGATCCCTCCCCGATCTCCACGTCTCCGATGACCGCCCCGCCCTCCATGACGAGCACGGTCGAGTGGAGGCGGGGGACGGTGCCCCGGAAGGGCTCGACGGTGGCCATCTCCAGCGGATGCTAGCCCCTAGCCCCATGCCGAGACAACTCCGCGACCGCGCGGGTTTAGGCGAGTGTGCCCGAGAGCGAGGTCGTGCCCGCCCGGGTGATCTTCACCTCGACGAAGGCGCCTTGCGGCGCCGACTCCTCCGAGGCAGCGAGGTGGACCACCCGGTTCTCTGGCGTGCGGCCCACCCTCTCCCCGGGCCGGTCCGAGGGGCCCTCCACCAGCACCTCCACCACCTTGCCCTTCTGGGCGGCGAGATGCTCCGCCGCGATGCGCCGCTGCAGGGCGAGCAGCCGCTCGAGCCGGGCCATCGCCGTCTGGCGGGGCACCTCGCGCCATTCCGGCGCCGTTCCCACCCGGAGGGCGGCAACGGTGTGAGGCCTCGGGCTGAACACGAAGCTGAAGCTCTGCTCGAACCGGACCTTTTCGAGCAGCCTCAAGGATCCCTCGAAGTCCTCTTCCGTCTCGCCCGGAAACCCGACGATGAAGTCGGTGGTGATGGCGATGCCGGGGCGGGCGGCGCATAGCCGGTCGAAGCGGGCCAGGTACTCGGCGAGGGTGTAGTCGCGCCGCATCCGGGCGAGCACCGCGTCCGAGCCGGACTGGACGGGGAGGTGGAAGTGGGGCATCACCCGGGGCTCGTCGCGGAACACCTCCACCAATTCGTCCGACAGGTCGTGCGGATGGCTGGTGGTGAAACGGACCCGGGCGATCCCCGGGACCGCGGCCACCCGGCGCAGGACGGCGGCGAAGCTCAAGCCGCCCCGGTAGGAGTTCACGTTCTGTCCGATGAGGGTGACCTCCCGGACGCCGACCGCGGCGAGCTTGGCGCACTCCTCGAGAAGCTCGGGAAAAGGGCGCGACACCTCCCTCCCCCGGGTGCGGGGGACGACGCAGAAGGCGCAGACGTTGTCGCAGCCCTTCATGGCGGTGACGAAGGCCGTGGCCCGCCCCCGCGCCGCCTCGGGCTCGGCGGTGGGAAACACGTACTCCTCCGAGCTCAAGAAGCCCGTCTCCGCGAACCGCTCCGCCGCCCGGGCCCGGGCGATCATCTCGGGGAGCCGCGAGAGGTTGTCCGGACCGAAGACGAAGTCGACGAAGGGCGCGCGCCGCAAGAGGCGCCCCTTCTCCTGCTGCGCCAGGCACCCGGCCACCGCGATGAGCGCTCCGCGCCGGGCCTTCACCGCGCGGTAGCGCCCCAGGGCGGAGAGGAGCTTCTGCTCGGCCTTCTCCCGCACCGCGCAGGTGTTGAGGAGGATGAGGTCCGCCTCGTCGGGGGTGGCGGCCTTCTCGAAGGCATGCCGGCCGAGCAGCTCCGTCATGCGCTCCGAGTCGGCCTCGTTCATCTGGCAGCCGAAGGTGTGGACGAACACCTTCCCCCCCGCGGGCACGCCCGGCCCGGGGCGGGGGTCCTTGCGCTCGAGCGAAACCAACCTCTGCACGGAGGCGGAAGCTAAGCGAAGCGCCACCCGTCGGCAAGGCCGCCTCGCCTTGACGCCCCAGACCCCAGGTGGCGAGGGCCCACCGCCGAGAGGGCCACCTCACAAACGGCTCCGATGAGCGGTCAAGGCCCGTCCCCCCTCCGAGAGCTCGGGGGCCTCGCGTCCCGGGGAAGGAATCGCTCCCTCGCGAACCCCGCACTCTTTCGAACGCCTTGCCGCCATCGCGGATACACCCCGCCACCGCCGCAGTGGGCCCCGACAGCCAATCGAGCGAGGAGGTCCGCGAGCCCGCGTCCTTCCGTCCCTGCGGGACGCGGGTGCAGGCTGTACAAGAAGGCATGGCCGCGGAGAGGCTCGTGAGGTCGATCTTCCTCTCGTTCTTCGCCCTGCAGCTCGCTGTCGAGGCGGGCCTGCTCGCGCTCCACTTGCACCGGGCATCGCACTCCCGGGGAGTACCGGCCCCGCTCGAGGGGCACGTGGACTCCGCCACCGCGGAACGGAGCCGTGCCTACACCCTCGCCCGGGGCCGCCTGGCGCTCGTCTCCATGGTCGGCTCGGCAGCGGCGACCCTGGTCGCGCTCTTCTCGGGGGTCTTGCCCTGGCTAGACCGAGCCCTGTCCGGCCTAGGGCTTAAAGGGGCAAACCTGTTCGTGGCCTTCCTCGCTGTGCTCGGCCTCGCAAGCGCCGCCGCTGCAACCCCGTTGTCGCTCTACGCGACCTTCGTGCTCGAGGCCCGCTTCGGGTTCAACCGGATGACGCCCCGCCTCTGGATCGCCGACCGGCTCAAGTCCCTGGCGATCTCCGCCCTCATCGGGATCCCCTTGCTCTATGCCTCCTACGCCCTCGTGCGCTTCGGCGGCGCCCTGTGGTGGATTTGGCTCTTCGGGTTTTTGGCGGTGTTCGAGGTGGCCATGCTCTGGGCGTTCCCCGTCCTCATCATGCCCCGCTTCAACCGCTTCGAGCCCTTGCCCGCCGGGCCCCTGCGCGAGCGGCTCAGCTCGCTCTCCCGCGAGGCTGGCTTTCGCAACCGGGGCCTGTTCGTCATGGACGCCTCCCGCCGCTCCACCCACTCGAATGCGCTCTTCGCCGGGCTCTTCCGGCCGCGCATCATCCTCTTCGACACCCTCGTAGCGAAGATGAGCATCGACGAGGCGGCGAGCGTCCTCGCCCACGAGATCGGTCACTTCCGGCGCCACCACCTGCAGCGCATGCTCGCCGTGTCGCTCTCGAGCCTTTTCGCGGTGCTGGCGGTGGTCTCGCGACTCCTCCCCTGGCCGCCTTTCTATGCGGCCTTCGGGTTCCCGGTCCCCTCGTTCCACGCGGCCGCGGCCCTCTTGGCGCTCTGCGGCGGCGCGTTCGTGTTCTGGCTCACGCCCCTCTCCTCCTACTTCTCCCGCCGCCACGAGTACGAGGCGGACCGTTATGCCGTGCGGCTCGCCCGAGCGCCCGCCGCGCTGAAGAGCGCGCTCCTACGGCTCAGCACCGAGAGCCTCGGCAACCTACACCCCCACCCCTGGTATAGCGCCTGGCATTACAGCCACCCCGTGCTGGTCGAACGGCTCAGGGCCATCGAGCGGGCCGCGACCACGTGACGCGGTGGCGCGGCGCGTGGTGTAATCGCCCTGTTTGCCTGCCCTTCCCGGCCCGTGGGTCCGGACGGGGCGGCCGCGCACGGCGCCTTCGGGCCGACGGGGACGCCGGCCGGTGTTCCACTGTGAACGGGAGAGGGGGCGCCCTTGGGGCGCGCGGAGCGGACGCTCATGACACGATCGATCTTCCAGCTGTTCACCCGCACCGGGGCGGAATGGGTGATGGTGGCGCTCGTGGCCCTTTCCGCGGCCTCGTTCGCGGTCATCCTCGAGCGCGGGCTCTTCTTCCTGAGGCGGGGGGCCACCATCCCGGATCTCCTCGCGCTGCTCAAGGCCGGACGGCTCGAGGAAGCGAGGAAAGCGGTCTCGAACGTTCGGGGGATGGAGGCGGACGAGGCGAGGTCCTGGCACCGTGAACCCGCCCGCCGGGCTAGCCCGGCCCTTCGAGGAGGACCACCGCCTCGACGTGATGCGTCTGGGGAAACATGTCCACCGGAACGACGGCGCGGACGCCGTACCCGGCCTCCACGCATCCGCGAACGTCGCGCGCCAGCGTGGCCGGATCGCAGGAGACGTAGACCGCCCGCCTCGCGGAGAGCGCCCGCAACGCCGGACCGATCCCCTTCGACCCCTCCCGTGGGGGATCGAGCAGGACCGCCTCGAACCGGTGCGCCCCCGGCCCGCGCTCGCGCGCGAAGGCCCGCGAGAGGGCGAGCGCGTCCCCGGCGAAGAACCGCACCTCGGAGGGACCCTGCCGCTCCCGCTCGTCGGCCCGAGCCAGCTCCAGCGCCGGCCCTTGCACCTCGACCGCGGCCACGCTCCGGGCGCGGGCGGCGAGGGGACCGGTGAATGTCCCCCCCCCGCAGTGGAGCTCGAGAACGTCCTTCCCCTCGGGAGCGAGCAGGTCGAGCGCGGTCCGGACCAGGATCGAGCTCGCCCCGCGGTTGGCCTGCTGGAACACGTCCGGACGGGAGCGCTGCAGGAGGGTCGCGGGATCCCCCGGGGTGCGCGCCTGACGGAGCACGGGGTCGCCGAGCAACGCCAGATCACCCTCGTCGCCCAGGAGAACGACCCCGGCCAGCCCCGGCACGGCCGCGAGCAGCTCCTCGGCCCGTCCCCGGGCCGAAAGGGCCTGCGGGACCCGGACGAGGGCGGCCCCCTTTCCCTGCACCTCGGACCACTCCAGGGTCACCTCCCTCGCCGGGACCCGCGCGGCCGAGAGAGCCGGGCCGACCTCTTCGCGTAGCCCATCCAGCTCCGGGACGAGCAGGTGACACTCGACGAGCCGGACGGGCAGGTGCGAGCGGCGCTGGAAGAAGACGAGCCGCCCGCTCTCGCGTTCGTGGTGGAACTTGGCTCGGGAGCGGTAGCGCAGCGCCGAGGGCGAGGGGACGATGGGCCTCATGAAGAGTTCCTCCGCCGGAAGCCGGCCGATGCGGCGAAGGGTCGCCGCGAAGGCTCGCTCCTTGGCGGCGAGCTGGGCGGGGTAAGCGAGGTGCAGCCACTCGCAGCCCCCGCACTGCCCGAAATGCCGGCAGGGAGGCTCCCGCCGCGCGGGCCCTCTCTCCACCACCGCGACGAGGGCGCCGTGCAGCGCCCCCTCCCCCGCGGGAAGCTCCGCAACCACTCGGTCTCCCGGAGCGGTGAAGGGCACGAAGACCGTGCGCCCGCCCTGGCGGGCGACCCCCTCGCCCCCGGGGGCGAGGTCCTCGATGAACAGTTCGGCGCGCACCGGGCCCTCGCGCTCGCCCGTGCGGCGCCCCGCTAGGCTTCCTCGAGCTGACTGCGGAGGCGCTGGACGAACGCGTCGATCTCCACCCGGCGCGCGTCGTCGAGCCCCTGGAACTCGATGCCCATGCCCGGGACCATGTTGGCGTGGTTGTCGAACTCCGCCACGCGGGTCACCCGTCCCGAGAGCTCGCAGGGGAAGGAGGCGCCGGGGAGCTGGATGAGGATCCGCACCGAGGTGCCCACCGGCAGAGGGTTGCGGGTGTTGATGAACAGGCCGCCGTGGCTGATGTTGGTGGCCCAGTCGGAGAGAAAGCTGCCCACGCTCTTGTACGCGACCGGGATCGCGTGGTGGAGCCGGGCGGCCCGTCGCTTGTTCTCCCTCGCCTTCATCCTCAAAAACTGTATCAGGGGGGAACGGCGCGGCCAAGGACGAGACGGACCATGAGACCGCGCCCTCCCCCGAGCAGGCGCGCCGCGCTCCCCTCCCGCACCGCGATCTCCACCCGGCCCCCACTCCCGACCAGGGCGAGAAGCTCTCCCCTCTCGCCGTCGCCGTAGGTCCGGACGAAGCGACAACGACGCCCGGCGACATCCCCCCCTGCGATCGACCCCCCGGCCAGGTCGGCGCCCGTTATCGAGGTCACGAGGTTGCCGAAGGGATCGGAGGAGAGGATCTCCCCCCGGACCTCGTCCCCCTCGCGCACCGCCGCGGGCCAGGGCAAGAGGACGGGATCGATCACCTCCGGCCCCAGGGCGCCCGCGGTCCCTCCCCGCGCCAGGTATGCCGCCGAGGGGGCGAACAGGTCCCGGCCGTGAAAGGTGGCGGTGCGCGGGGCCGGTAACACGCCTCCGTGCTCCGAAAGCGAGCGCACCTTCGCCCGCCCCAAAAACGGGGTGAAGAGGCCGTTGTCCGGCCCCACGAGCCGTCGCCCCTCGCCGTCCGTCACCACGAGGCCTCGGCGGGCCGTCCCCACCCCCGGGTCGACCACCGCGAGGTGGATGGCGTCGCGCGGGAACCAGGGCACCGCCGCCTCGAGGATGAGGGCGGCGGCCATGACGTCGTAGGCCGGCACGTCGTGCGAGACGTCCACGATCCGGGCGTCCGGGATGGCCGAGAGGAGAACCCCCTTCACCTGGGCGGGGTAGCTCGAGGACGAGCCGAAGTCGGTGGTGAGGGTGAAGAGCGGGGACATGGCTCAGGGGACCATCCTCTTCACCTCCGAGCCCAAGATGAGCCGCGGCTCGGTCAGGGCTTGCACCGTGGCCACCGTCTCGCCCGGCGCCAGCTCCCGCAGGACGAGGCCGTCCTTGGAGACGTCGAGGAAGGCGCGGTCGGTGCAGACCGCGGACACGCAGCGGACCCCGGTCAAGGGAAGGGTGCACTGGCGCAGGAGCTTGGGCCTTCCGTCCTTCGTGGCGTGCTCCATCATCACCACCACCCGCTTCGCCCCCGAAACGAGGTCCATCCCCCCTCCCATCCCCTTCACCATCTTCCCCGGCACCACCCAGTTGGCCAGGTCGCCGTGCTCGGAGACCTCGAGCGCCCCGAGGATGGCGAGATCGATGTGGCCCCCGCGGATCATGGCAAAGGACTCCGCCGAGGAGAAGAAGGCGGCGCCCTTCACCACCGTGACGGTCTCCTTGCCGGCATTGATGAGATCGGGGTCCTCCTCGCCCGGGTAAGGGTAGGGGCCCACGCCCAGGATCCCGTTCTCGGACTGGAGCACCACCTCGAGGCCCGGCGGGATGGTGTTGGCGACCAAGGTCGGCATGCCGATGCCGAGGTTGACGTAGAAGCCGTCGCGCAGCTCCCGAGCGACCCGGGCGGCCATCTCCTCGCGAGTGAGCGGCATGTCAGTGCTCCTCCGGCCGGGGACGGACCGTCCGCCGCTCGATCCACCGCTGGTAGTGCCCGCCCTTCACGAGGCGCTTCACGTAGATCCCCGGGGTGTGAACCTCGTCCGGCGCGATCGCACCCAAAGGCACGATCTCCTCCGCCTCGGCGATCGTCACCTTCCCCGCCGCCGCCATCATCGGCTGGAAGTTCCTCGTGGTCGCGTGGAAGACGAGATTGCCCCAGGGATCGGCGCGGCGGGCCCGCACGAGCGAGAAGTCGGCCTTGAGCGGGAGCTCGAGGAGGTACTCGCGGCCCGCCAGGGTGCGGGTCTCCTTGCCCTCGGCCACGCGCGTGCCCACGCCGGTCGGGGTGTAGAAGCCGCCGATGCCCGCGCCGCCCGCGCGGATCCGCTCGGCGAGGGTCCCCTGGGGCACGAGCTCCACCTCGAGCTCGCCGGACAGGTACTGACGCTCGAACTCTTTGTTCTCCCCCACGTACGAGGCGACGATCTTCCGGATCTGCCGGGCCTTCAAGAGGATCCCGAGGCCCAGGTCGGTGGTCCCGCAGTTGTTCGAAACGAGCACGAGGTCCTTCACGCGCTTGCGGTGGAGGGCCTCGATGAGGTTCTCGGGGTTCCCGCACAGGCCGAAGCCCCCCACCATGAGGGTGGCCCCGTCCCAGACGTCCCTCACGGCCTCATCCGCTGACTCGACCAGCTTGTTCACGGCCCCACCTCCCGCTCGACCACCGGCGCCACACGCCGTCAAGGCCGCCACGGCGCCCGTCTTTTCCTTGGAACCCGGCGAGGGACCTCGCCGGGCGCCCGGAACATAGGAAGCTCGAATCGGGCTCGTCAACCGAGTGCGGGCGAGCAGGGTGGGGCGAGGCGCCCTCCCGCCCCCGGGCGAGTTCCTCTTCGAGACGCGCACGGCTTTACGCGGGGGGGCCCTGGCGCCGCCCGCCCCCCCTCGCCCTCGCCCACCGTCTCTCTGGGCGGACGACCAAGAGTGCCCTCGAGCCGCGCGGATATTTCATCTCCCCGGAAAGCCTCCCCCTCCGCTCGGCGGACCCCCTGCCCCGGCGGGGATCCGGCCGCCCCGGCCCACGCGATGGGATAGCATCTCCCCTGGGATGCGGATCCTGTACGGGGTGGTGGGCGAGGGGATGGGCCACGCGATCCGCTCGCGGGTGGTGATCGACCATCTCACCCGCGGGCACGAGGTCCAGGTGGTGGTGTCCGGCCGCGCCCACGACTACCTCAAGGCGCGCGAGTCGGATCGTCTCGGGGTAAAGCGGATCTGGGGCCTCACCATCGTCTACGAGGACAACGAGGTCCAGAGCTTCCGGACGGTGCTGCACAACCTTGCCGGGGCGGTGACTGGTGGGTGGCCCCGCAACGTTCGGGCCTACTTCGATCTGGCCGAGCAGTTCCGGCCCGACGTGGTGGTCTCCGACTTCGAGAGCTGGAGCTACCTCTTCGCCCGAACTCACCGCCTGCCGGTGATCTCGCTCGACAACATCCAGGTCCTCTCCCGCTGCACCATCCCGCCCGAGCTGCTCTCCGGCCACGAGATGGAGTTCCAGCTGACCCGCGCCCTCGTGAAGGCCAAGCTCCCCGGCTGCTTCCACTACCTCGTGACCGCCTTCTTCCGGCTGCCGGTGAAGAAGCCCCGGACGAGCCTCCACCCGGCGGTGATCCGGCCGGAGATCCTCTCCGCCAAGCCCGAGGGCGGGGACCACCTGCTCGTCTACCAGACCTCCGAGTCCAACGCCGGGCTCCCCGCCCTCCTCGCGGAGTCCGGGCGGGAGTGCCGGATCTACGGGGTCCGCCGGGACCTCAAGGAGGACGTCTGGGAGGGCCCGCTCTGCTTCCGGCCCTTCTCCGAGCGCACCTTCGTCGAGGACCTGAGGACCGCCCGGGCGTTGATCGCCAACGGCGGCTTCACCACCCTGTCCGAGGCGGTGTTCCTCAAAAAGCCCCTCCTCTCCTCGCCGGTGCGCAAACAATTCGAGCAGGTCCTGAACGCGCGCCTCCTCGAGGCCGAGGGCTACGGGCTCTCCGTGGAGGAGGAGCTGACCGCGTCCCGCCTCGGCGAGTTCTTGGAGCGAGTCCCGGACTTCGCGAAGCGGCTCGAAGGGTACGCCCAGGACGGAAACGCGGAGATCCTCGGGACGCTCGACGGGCTCCTCGCCGCGGCCGCGAAGGGCCCGGGGGGCCCCGCCGAGGAGGCCTAGCGCCGCCCAAGGTGGGCGAGAGAGGCTACTTCTTCGCCGCCGCGTCGAGGAAGGGCTTCACGATCTCGATGGGGAGCGGGAACACGATGGTGGAGTTCTTCTCCGCGGAGATCTCGACCAGGGTCTGGAGGTAGCGGAGCTGGAGCGCCCCCGGAGACTTGGTGATGACGTCCGCCGCCTGGCCCAGCTTCTCCGCCGCCTGGAACTCGCCCTCGGCGGCGATGACCTTGGAGCGCCGCTCGCGCTCGGCCTCGGCCTGCTTGGCCATGGCCCGGCGCATCTCCTCGGGCAGGTCCACCTGCTTCACCTCGACCGCGGTCACCTTCACCCCCCAGGGCTCGGTGTGGCGGTCGATGATCTCCTGGAGCTGGCGGTTGATCTTCTCCCGCTGGGAGAGGAGGTCGTCGAGGTCCACCTGTCCCAGCACCGACCGCAGGGTGGTCTGGGCGAACTGGCTCGTGGCGAACAGGAAGTCGGTCACCTGGAGGAAGGCCTTGTCCGCCGCCAGGACGCGGAAGTAGATGACGGCGTTCACCTTCACCGAGACGTTGTCCCGGGTGATCACGTCCTGGGGGGGGACCTGCTCGGCGGTGATCCGCATATCGATGATCACCATCCGGTCGATGAAGGGCACGATCCAGCGCAGGCCCGCCGTGCGGATGCCGGCGAAGCGGCCCAGCCTCAGGACCACGCCCTGCTCGTACTCGTTGATGATGCGGATACCGGACAAGAACCAGAGGACGACCAAGGCAACGGGGATGGCGAGACCGATGGCGGGCATCTTCCCTCCGGGCGTTTCTTCTGGGTGCACCTTCCGTCTACCGCATCGCGGGGTCCGCCTCAACGGTCACGACGAGCCCCTCCACCCCCACCACCCGGACCCGCACCCCCTTCCCGATGGGCTCAAGGCTCTTGGCCGACCAGTACTCTCCGTGAAGAAAGACCTCTCCCCCTTCCGGGCCGACCTCGGAGAGCGACTCGCCCCTTGCCCCGAGGAGCGCCGGGGCCCCGAGCTGGAGGGGAACGCGCCGGCCGCGCGCCACCTTCCAGCCCATGAAGGCGAAGACCGCGGCCAGGGCGATGGGCGTGGGCCAGACCACCCAGGGCGAGAGGGACAGGGCGCCGGGGTCGAAGGACTGGTCCGGGGCCGAGGTGTTGAGGAAGAAGAGAAGGCCCAGGACGAGGCAGGCCGCACCCCCCACCCCCGCCAGGCCGTGGCTCGTGAAGTAGGCCTCGGACACGAGCAGTCCGGTCCCCGCGAGCAAGAGCAGCACCGCCGCCACGTTCACCGGGATGAGCTGGGAAGCGACGAAGACCAGAAACAGGCAGAACCCCCCCGCCACCCCCGGGAAGAGCGCACCCGGGTGGTAGAACTCGATGCCGAGGCCGAGCAGCCCGAGCAGGGTGAGGATCGCCACCACGTTCGGGTTGGCGATGAACATGAGCGAGCGCTGCCGGATGGTGGGCGCGTGCGGGACGAGGACCGCCCCCTCGAGCCGCAGCACCTTCGGGCTCGATCCCGCCCGAACGGTGCGGCCGTTCGCCCTCGAAAGGACCGTCTCCGGATCGCCGGCCAGAAAGTCGGCCACCTTCTCCTTCACCGCCTCGTCCGCGGTGATGGCCACGCTCTCCCGCACCGCGCGCTCCGCCCAGGCGGCGTTCCGACCGCGGGCGGTGGCCACCGACCGGACGAAGGCGGCGGTGTCGTTCTCGACCTTCTTCGCCATGTCCTTCCCCGCCTCGGCCTCCACGTCGCGACCGGAGCCGGTGACCGGGTGGGCGGCGCCGATGTTGGAGGTGGGGTGCATGGCGGTGACGTCGCCAGCCAGGGCGACGAACACCCCCGCCGAGCCGGCATGGGCACCCGCCGGCCCCACCCAGACCAGTACCGGCACCGGGCTCTCCAGCATTCCCCGGACGATCTTGCGGGTGGACTCGAGGTCGCCCCCGGGCGTGTCGAGCTCGATGAGGAGCGCCTCGAACCCCTCGTCCTTCGCCCGGGAAAGCGCCGCCTCCAAGTACTCGGCGGTCCCGAGGGTGATGGCGCCGTCCACGGTCGCGGTGAGGACGCGGGGCGGTCCCGCGGCCCGGGTCCCCGCGGCCGTCCCCGCGGGGCTCGCAGCGCTGCCGGCCGAGGCGGCCAGGGCGCCCAGAACGAGCAGCTGCACGACGCGGGCCAGCATGCGATCACCTCCGGGAAAGGGGCCGGCCGAGCTCCTTCATCACGAGCTGCAGGTCCTCCCAGGCTTTCTTCTTCTCGTCCGGGCTCCGCAACAGGTACGCCGGGTGGAAGGTGGGCATGAGCTTCACCCCCTGGTAAGAGGCCCATCGGCCGCGCAGCCGGGAGATGGGGGTCGTTTCCCTAAGCAGCGTCTGGGCGGCGAACTTGCCCAGGGCGACGATCACCCGCGGGCGCAGCGCCGCGAGCTGGGCCCGCAAGAACGGCTCGCAGGCCTCGATCTCGTCCGGCTCGGGGTTCCGGTTGCCGGGCGGCCGGCACTTGACCACGTTCGCGATGTAGACATCCCCCCGGGCGTAGCCCATCGCCTCGATCATCCGCGTGAGGAGCTGCCCGGCGCGCCCCACGAACGGCTCGCCCTTAAGATCCTCGTCCTCGCCCGGCCCCTCCCCCACGAAGACGAGCTCCGCCCTGGGGTTTCCCACGCCGAAGACGAGGTGGCGCCGGCCCGGGGCGAGCTTGCAACGGGTGCAGTCGCCCATCTCCCGGCGGATGGCGAGGAGCTCCGGGCTGCCGCACCCCTTCTCCCCGGCGTAGTCGTCGCCGGGACTCGCCCCCCCCCGTCGGTCGTCCCCCGCGCCAGCGTCATGGAGAAAGGCGTCATGGATCCGACGCGGCGTCGGCCGGGGCCTGCCACCCTCGACTCCCGGGGGCGGGAATGCCCGACCACCGCCTAAGTGTTCCATCCGCGGGGGAGCGGGGACCTCGCGGATCCCGGCGCTCCGCAGCCACTCGAGATGGCGGCAGAGCTCGGCGGCGAGCGCCGCCACCTCGTCGTTGCTTCCCTGTGCGCCCCGGCTCACATGCGCGCTCGATTCGCCCATTTCCTGGCGTTGCGGCGGTCCCTGGTGCACTTTTAAAATCCTCTCCCGATGTCCTCGACCCGAATCGTCGCCCTCGCGTCCCTCTCCGCCCTGGCGGTCTTGATCCTGGCCTGGCCCTCCCCGGCCCACGCCTGGGCCCCGCTCGCCCATCTCAGCTTCTCCGCCCAGGCGCTCCAGAACCTCGGGTTGGTGCAGAGCCCCGTTCGCGCGCTGCTCGAGGACTTCGCGAACGAGTTCTTGTACGGCTCTTTGGCCGCCGACATCGTGGTCGGGAAGAACATGGCCAGGTATCTCTACCACTGTCACAACTGGCGGGTCGGCTTCAACGTGTTCCGGCAGGCCCGACCCGGGGCGGAGCAGGCATTCGCCCTGGGCTTCCTCGCCCATCTTTCCGCCGACACCGTGGCGCACAACTACTATGTGCCCTACAAGACCGTGGGCTCGTTCCACAAGGTCAACACCCGCCACGCCTACTGGGAGCTGCGCTACGACCAGCGCATGGACCGCGGGCTGTCGCTCCTCGCCCGGCAGGTCTCCACCCGGGCGATCCGCGGCCACGACGACCTCTTGGAGCGGACCCTGGGCGGCGCCTCGGTCATCCCCTTCGGCCTCTCGAAGCAGCTGTTCCGGTCGCTGCTCGCGAGCGCCCGGATGAGCCGGTTCCACCACGTCTCCCGCTTCGCGCTCGCGCCGGAGCGGAGCCTGGCCCTCGAGCCCGACCTCGTCCAAGAGACGAACCGCCTCGCCTTGACCGCCATCCTCGGCCTCCTCGACGAGGGCGAGCGCTGCCAGGCCGCCCGCGCCGACGCCACCGGCGTGCGGAACATCAAGCTCGCCACCGACCTCCGCAAGCAGCTCCAAGACCGCACCCGCCGCCGGGCCATCACCTTCCGCGACGCCCAGGCCATCGCCGCCGACACCCGCGAGAGCTTCAAGAGGGCCATCCAGGGGAAGCTCGTCCTCCCCTACTCCATCGCCCGGCTCGCGGCCTAGCGTTCCTAGCGGGTCGCCGCCCTCCGGCCGTCGAGCACCGGCACGATCCAGTCGAGGATCGCCTCCGCCACCCTGTCCTTGGGCCCCTCGATCTCCGCCAACTCGGCCTGGGACACGAGCGCCACCCGGTTCGTGTCGCTCCCGAATCCCGCTCCGGGCAGGCCCACCTTGTTGGCGACCACGAGGTCGCACCCCTTCGTCCGGAGCTTCTCCCGCGCCCGCGAGATGACTTCCTCCGTCTCCGCCGCGAACCCCACGAGGACCGGGGCGCCCGCCTGCCCGGCGAAGCGCTGGCCGAGCCCGGCCAGGATGTCCGGGGTGCGGGACAAGACCAGGGTCTCGTCGCCCGGCCCCTTGCGGATCTTCTGGGGCGAGACCTTGGCGGGCCGGTAGTCGGAGACGGCGGCGGCCCCCACGAAGAGATCCATCGCCCCCGCCTCCCCGAGGACCGCCTCGGCCATCTGTTCCGCGGTGAGCACCCGCACCACCCGCACCCCTTCCGGATCGGGCAGCTCGGTGGGGCCCGACACGAGCACCACCTCCGCGCCCCGGCGGGCGGCGACCTGCGCGAGGGCGTACCCCATCCTCCCGGAGGAGGGGTTGGAGATGAAGCGGACCGGATCGATGGGCTCCCGGGTGGGACCGGCGGTCACCACCACCCGCCGGCCGACGAGGTCGCGCCGGCCCAGGATGCGCGCGGCCGCCCGGGCAATCTCCTCCGGCTCCGCGAGCCTGCCCTCCCCGGTGTCGCCGTCGGCCAGGGCCCCGACCGCGGGGCCGCAGAGCTGCATGCCCCGGCCGCGGAGAGCGGCCAGGTTCTCCTGGGTGGCCGGGTTGCGCCACATGCGGGTGTTCATGGCGGGCGCGAGGAGGACGGGACAGGTGGCGGCGAGGACCGTGGTCGTCACCGCGTCGTCGGCCATCCCGGCGCGGAGGCGGGCGAGGAGATCGGCGGTGGCCGGGGCCACGATCACGAGGTCGGCCATGCGAGCGAGGGCCAAGTGGCCGTAGGTGGCCTCGGCCGAGGGCTCGAGGAGCTCCAAGAGGACCGGCGCCCCGGAGAGCGCCTGGAAGGTGAGGGGCGCGACGAAGTGGGTGGCCGCCCGGGTCATGGCCACCCGGACCTTTCCCCCGTCCTTCACGACGAGTCGTACGACCTCGCACGCCTTGTAGGCGGCGATCCCGCCTCCCACGCCGAGCACCACGGTGCGGTTCCGGAAGTCCATGGGGACCATTCTATATGGGGCTCCACCGCCCGTTCGCGCAGACCGACGGCTCCGGTCGAAAGGGAGAGTCCCCCCTCGCTCCCGGCGCCGCTGACCGACACCGTTCCCCCCGCTAGAATCCACCACGTCGTGGAGCAAAGCCTCGAGACGGGCCCTCCCCCGGCCCCCCTCCGTCCTCGAGCGGCCTTCGAGGCCGCAGGCTTCTTCGCGGTCCTCCTCGCCTTGACCTTGCCCGACCTCCTCGCCCAGGCGAGGAGCCCGACCCTGGGGCTCGCCTGGAGCGAGCTCTGTACCATGCTCTTGCCGGCGCTCGTGGCCGCGGCCGGCTCGAACCTGCGCCCGGCGCCCTACCTCGGGCTCGACCGGCCCCGCCCCGCCGCCGTCCTGCTGGGTGCGCTCCTCGGCGCAGCCGGGTTCTTGGCGGCGAACGGGATCCTGGCACTTTGGGTGATGGTGCTCCCCCGGTCGATCCTGGACCTCTTCCCCGACGTGAGCCGCATCTTCGAGGGCCCGCCCCTCGAACGGACGGCGACGGTGGCGGTGGCGGTGCTCCTCGCCCCCCTCTGCGAGGAAACCGCTTTCCGCGGGTACCTGCAGCGCACGCTCCTTCGCGACCTGGGCCCCGGCCGGGCCGTCGGCCTGGTCGCGCTCCTCTTCGCCGCACGCCACCTCGACCCGGTGCGCTTCCCCGCCCTCACGGCCCTCGGAGCCCTCTTCGGCTGGCTGTCGTGGCGCGGAGGATCCCTGTGGCCGGCGATCGCCGGCCACCTCGCTAACAACGCCCTCGCCACCACGCTCTCGCTCCTCGCACCCCCGGGCGCCTCCCCCCCCACAAGACCCACCCTGTGGGATGCCCTCTCCCTGCTCGCGGTCGGCGGAGCCGGGGTGGTCGCCCTCGCCGCCGCATTCGAGAAGGTCGCACCTGCCGCCCCTGCGGGCGGCGAGGAGCTGCCCCGCCGCGACCCGGCCGACCCCTCCTTCAAGTTTCGCCTGGGGCGAGTGCCGAGGCCTCTTCTCGCGGCGGCGTCCGCCGGCCTCCTCGCCCTCTTCGCGCTCCTTTTCGCGAGCGCACCCTAGGCCTTTCGCCTCGGATACCTCACAGGGGCGCGCACCGGTACCCCGCGCCAGGGCCGCTCCGGTTAGGATCCGAGCGACCGGAGGAGACGACTTGAGAAGTGCCAACCTCGCCCGAGCCCTGATCCTCTCTCTCGCCCTGCCCGGCCTCGCCGCGGCGCGCGGCCCGTCCACGCCCGCCGAGCGGAAGAAGGCGGTGGAGGTGACCCGCCGCCTCGAGCGCTACCCGCTCGGCCCGAACGCCAACGCCGACCGCATGTGGCTCCTCAAGTGGATCGTGGACATCCCCGACATCAACGTGCGCGGCTGCTCCGGCCCCCTCGACGTCCTCGTCCAGGACAACGGCGGCCGCTACGGCAAGCAGCTCTACGCCCAGTCGATGTTCGGGATGACCGCCTTCATGATCGAGCACCCGCAGAGCAAGGACGACTGGGTGGCGGTGCAGACGGCCGGGGTGGAGAGCACCCTGCGGGCCTACCAGGCCCTGCTCACCGCCGAGCCTGACGCCCGCTGGGAGGAGCTCGACTCGCTGCTCGAGGCGCGCCGCGACGGCAAGCTCAAGGATCTCGTGGAGCAGACCATGGAGGGGTGCGGCGACGAGCGGCCGCCCGGGCCGGGGGACGCCATCTAGGGCCCTCGTCCCCGGCCCCGTCCCCCTCACCCGACCCGCAGGAGGAAGAGCGCCTTCAGGTACCTCCCCTCCCGAAACTGCAGGGAGACGGGATGATCGGCGGGCTGGCGGGTCTCGCCCACGAGGAGGACCTCCACCCTCGACTTGTAGGCCGCCTCCTTCACCGCGTCGCCGAACTGCTCCGCCGAGACCCGGGCCGAGCAGCTCGCGGTGAAGAGGAGGCCACCCGGGGCGAGCACCGAAAGCGCGGCCCGATTCAGGGAGGCATAGCCGGCGAGAGCCCCCTCGACCGCCTTCTGCGACTTGGCGAAGGCCGGCGGATCACACACCACGAGGTCGAAGCGGCGCCCATCCTTCTTGAGGCGCGAGAGGGTCTCGAAGCAGTCCTCGGCGGCGAAGGCGTGGCCTTCCGGATCGAGACCGTTGGCCCGGAAAGCCTCGCGCGCCAGGGAAAGGGCGTCCCGGTCGACGTCCACCGTGAGGACGTGGCCTGCCCCCCCGAGCGCGGCCGCGACCGAGAACCCACCGGTGTAGCCGAAGAGGTTCAGCGCAAGGGCCCGGCCCCGGGAGAGCTCGCCCACCCTCCGCCGGTTCTCGCGCTGGTCGAGGAAGTGCCCGGTCTTCTGCCCGCGCCGCACGTCCACGAGGAGGGTGAGGCCATGCTCGTCCACAGCGATCCGGTCGGGCGGCTCCGCCCCCCAGAGCACCCGTCCCCCCGGGGCCCCGGGCCGCCCCGGCTCGTCCTCCCCCTCCTCGCGCCCGATCTCGTCGCGCCCGTAGACCCCGGCGAGCCCTTCGGATTCGGCCCGGACCGCCTCGACGATGCGGGGACGGTGGGGGGTGAGCCCGGCCGAGTAGAGCTTCAGCACCGCGAACCGGTCGTAGCGGTCGACGACCACTCCCGGCAGCCCGTCCCCCTCGCCGTGCACGAGCCGGAACGCGTTCGTGCCCGAGACGAGTTCCCGCCGCAAGGACAGGGCCCGAGCCACGCGGCGGCGCCAGAAGGCGGCGTCCACCGCCTCCTCGGGCTCCCGGGTCAGGATCCGGACCGAGATGGCCGAGTGCGGGTCGTAATATCCCCGCGCCACGAACCTGCCCTCCTCGGTCACGTCCACGATCGCGCCCGCCGGGAGCCCTTTCGGCGCCCGCTCCACCGCCCGCCGGAAGACCCAGGGGTGGCCGGCCCGGAGGTGGCGAGCCAGGTCCTTCATGAGCGGTAGCTCGGCGTCGACCCCGGGGGTCACTCGGCCTCCCGCCGAACTCGAGTCCCTCGGGCGCGCTCCCCAAGGGCCCGGGAGAAGTTGCCCACCCGAAGCCCGGGCCGCGCTCGGCAGAGCGCGCGGATGAGCCCGGCGACGCCGATGGGCTCGCCCCCGCTACCGAGACCCCGGGCGATCTCCATGTAGAGGTCGGGGTCGATGGCGAGGGGCCTCGTCTGGACCTGGTCCACCAAGGTGTCGGAGACGAGCCGGCAGAGCCTCATGACCTCCCCGGCCCGGTCGGTCACCCCGGGGAAGGTGAGGAGGTTCAGGGCCACGTACGCCCCTCGGCGCCGCGCGAGCCGCAAGGACCGGATCACCTCCTCGAGCCCGTAGCCTCGAGGTCGGTAGTAGGCCTCGTAGAGGTCGGGCGAGGCGCTGTTCAGCGAGATGCGGGCGGAGTCGAGGCCGGCCTCGATGAGCTCTAAGAGGGCCTCCGGAAACGAGCCGTTCGTGTTGGCATGGATCGATCCGCGCCGCGTCCTCTGCCGGATGAGCCGAATGGCGCGGGCGATCTCCTTGAAGCGCATGAGCGGCTCCCCCTCGCACCCCTGCCCGAAGCTCACCATCACCCGGCCGGTCGCGGTCTCTAGATGGCGCACCCCGAGGTCCGCCATCTCCTCGGCGCTCGGGGCCCGCAGGATCCGCTCGTGCGAGGGAGGAGGGAGCCCCTTCCCCGCCTCCGACAGGCAGCCGACGCAGGCCGCGTTGCAAACGGACGACGAGGGGATGGCCCCCTCGTCCCGGCCGTAGAACGTGTTCTGGGCGGTGAAGCAGCGCCACTCGAGAGCGCAGCGCGAGAGCTGGCGGTAGATGGGGTTCCCCGTCTCGACGAGCGCCCCGATCCGATCGGGGAGATCGGGCGTCGAGTGGGCCCTGGGATCCCAGTGGCCGCGCCGGTCGGTCTTGAGCGCGTACACCACCGGCCCTCCCGGCGCGAACGCCGCCGCGGTGTAGGCCCATTGGGGTAAGAACGGCGCGGCGTCGACCTTCCCGAACGGGGAGCGTGCCGCGGCCGGAAGAAGCGTCCGCGTGTAGCCCGGCGGCAGGGTCGCTCCCACGGCGTGCGGCACGATCCTGCGCCCCTTGACCCACGCCTCCTCGAGGACGGCGAGAGCGCCGGTGCCCGGATCGATCCCGACCGGGCGGCGGCCCGGGAGCAGGCACAAGGTTCCACCCGGCGGAAGCCCGATCGGACTCTCTCGCGGCCTCAGGAACCGGTCGCCGCTCCTCGCCGCGGCAAGAAGGTGAGGGTGGTCGTACACCTGCCCGCGGTCGTCGGCGAAGAGGAGGCGGGGCGCCATCTTAAGCAGAGGGTAATTAGCACCGATCCCGATGGAAGCATGCCGGCCGGTCGCCGAAGATGGGAAGGGAAAGGGACCGAGGCCAAAGAGCGGCCCCCATCCCTTGGGGCTACCCCTGTGACCCAGCGCCGCAGAAGATGCCCGGGGCGAGGTACGGCGCGCCGTCGTCTGATAGAATACTTAGTGTTTTCGTTGGGCTTTGCCCTCCCCTGCCCCTGGCGGGCAGGCGGCGGCATGGACCGCGGGAATCTGTACGGGCAGCGGGCCGTTTCCCCGTGGGGTCGAAGAGCACTCGGTTCCTACCTTACCTTAGGGTCCGAACGCCAGGTACGAGGAGCGAAGGCCTTCCCGATGTTCGCACTTAGGCAGACCGACCTCACCCGCGCCGAGTTCCAGGAGCTCGCGCTCAAGCATCTCGACCCCTTGTACGCGGCGGCGCTTCGGCTCACGAAGAACGACCGCGACGCCGAGGACCTCGTCCAGGATACGTTCCTTCGGGCCTACCGCTTCTTCGAGAAGTTCGAGCGCGGCACCAACATGAAGGCCTGGCTCTTCAAGATCCTGACGAACACCTTCATCAACCGATATCGCCGCTCGGTGAAAGAGCGGAGCATCGTCGAGGGGACGGAGCGGAGCGCGGTGCACGAGCGTTTCGTGTCGCGGGACGCGGCCGAGTACGCGAGTAACCCAGAGCAGTACTTCTTCGACCGGCTGCTCTCGGACGACGTGCTCAAGGCGGTGGATTCGTTGCCGGTGGACTTCCGGATGGTGGTGATCCTCGCCGACCTGCAGGAGTTCTCCTACAAGGAGATCGCGGAGATCCTCGACGTGCCGGTGGGCACGGTGATGAGCCGGCTGTACCGCGGCCGGCGGCTGTTGCAGAAGGCCCTGGCGGGCTACGCGGTGGCCTCGGGCCTGCTCACGGATCCGGGGAACGGACAGAGCGTCGATCTGGAGGCGTACCGTCGGCGGCGGGGCAAGTCGGCCTAGCCGCCCGCGAAAGAAGACGATGTCGTACGAGCCCACGTTCACCGCCGCCATGGATTGCCGCGAGCTGGAGCGGTCGGTGGAGGCGTTCTTGGACGGGGAGTTCGACGAGCGGGAGCGCGCCGAGGCGGAGGCCCACCTCGCCCTGTGCCCGGGCTGCCGCTCCCTGGTGGAGGCCCAGGGCCGGGTCCGGGAGGCGCTCCGCACGAAGCTGCGCCAGGCCATGACCCCTCCCGCCGCCGCGGGCCTCGCCCCGGCCGCCTTCCGCGAGCGGCTCGTCCGGACGCTGGCCCGGGAGAAGCGACCGCTCCTTCGACGCGCCCTCGCCCCCCTGCCCATCGCCACGGTCGCCGCCTGCGCCGCCGGGGTCCTCGTGGTGCTCGCCTCGCACTCGGGCAACCCCGACCTCCTCGAGGACGCCATCAGAAACCACCACCGCGGGCTCCCGCTCGAGGTGGTGGACGCGGCCGCCATGCCCGGCTGGTTCATCGGCAAGCTCGACTTCCGCCCGTCGTTGCCTCACTTCAGCGGGGCCGTGCGGGTGGAGGGCGCCCGGCTCTCGAACCTGCGCGAGTGGCCCGCGGCCTACGTCCGCTACCAGCTCCCCCGCGGCCAGGCTGGCCTCTTCATCATCGACGACCCGGCCCGCCGGTTCGACGCCCCCGGGCGCGACGTGCACCTCGGGCACGAGGTTGTGCGCGTGGCGAGCGCAAGGGGTTACAACGTCGCCATCTGGCGCCAGGACGAGATCGTGTACTCGCTCGTGTCGGACCTCGACGAGGATGCTCTCTTCCGGCTGGTCGAGGCGGCCCAGGTCGAGGCGCAGGGCCACTAGCGCTCCTTTTCTGTCCCCTCTCTCCGGGAGGGCTCGTCTTTTGACACCCTCCACCGCTCACGGTTAACATTCCGTGCAGCATTTCCGGGCGTTTCGCGCGCGGGGTACCCCCTCGGGCGCGTCCGTCCGCGGCGCCCCCATGCCCAAGAAGATCCTCCTCATCGAGAACGACTCCGCGTTCGCCGGACAGCTCACCGAGTCCCTCGAGGCAAGCGGCTTCGACGTCCGGGTCGCCCCCGAGGGGAAGGCCGGACTCGACCTGGCCCGCGAGTGGGGCCCGAGCGCCATCGTCCTCTGCGTCGAGCTCCCCGGGATGAGCGGCTACCTCGTCTGCCAGAAGCTTCGCAAGGACGACGCCACCAAGGGCATCCCCCTCGTCCTGACGAGCGCGGAGGCCACCGCCGACACCTTCGAGAAGCACCGGGCGCTCAAGGTCCGCGCCGACGAGTACCTCCTGAAGCCCTTCATCCCCGGCACCCTGCTCGAGAAGCTCGCGTCCGTCGGCCTGCCCGCCGAAGCTCCCGTCGCCTCCGGCGAGGACCTCGTGAGCCTCGACGAGGAGATGGGGCTCGAGGCGCTCGGGGGCGAGCCCGGGTCGGAGCTCCCCTCCCTGGATCTCGAATCCCAGGCCGAAGAGCCCGCCCCGCGGACCGAGCCGGCCGAGACCGACGAGGACCTCGCCCTCCTCGACGAGGCCTTCGACGGCATCGCCGTCCACCAGGACCCTCCGAGCGAGGGGAAGGCCAAGGACGTGCCACCCGAGCCGCCCGCGGCCGCAGCGCCTCTTTTTCGTGAGGACGAAGGGAGACCCCCAGCCGAGGCGGGCACTGCCGCCTCGGACAGCGACACCCCCCTCCCGGGGACGGGGGCGGAATTCGAGCCCCCGCCGCCCGCGTTCGATCTCGGCCCAAGCCTCGTCCCTGCCGCGGTCCGGCCACCCAGCGTCGACGCGCTCCGCGCCGCGGGCATCCCTCTGCTCGAGCCCGAACCGCCCCGGCAGGTGCCCGCGCCGCGTTCCACCCTCGTCGGGGTGCAGGGGCTCGGCCGGACCACCTCCACGTCCATTCCCTCCCTGCGATCGCCCCAGGCCGAGAGCGCCCAGCTCGACCGGTTGCAGCGCGAGGTGTCCGAGATGCGCTCCGCCCTTTCGGCAAGGGAGGCGGAGGCGCGCCAGCAGCGCTCCCGGGCGGACGAGGCCGCCCGGCGCGCCGAGGCAGCCGAGTCGCTCGCGGCGGAGCGGGAGGCGGAGCTGGCCTCGGTGCGCGCCCGGCTCGAGGCCATCACCGGTCAGGCCCGCAAGGCGGACCAGGAGCTCAAGACCGCCCGCGAGGAGGCGCGACGCTCCTCGGGCGAGCTCGAGACGTTGCGGCCTCGCCTGGCCGAGGCGGATCGGCGGGCCGAGGAAGCGAGCGCACACGCGGAACGCGCCGACCTCTTGGAGCGGGAGCTCGAGTCGACCCGCACCGAACTCCTCGTGGCCCGCAGCGAGATGGAGGGCGCTCGCGGAGAGGTGGACGCCCGCAACGCCGACCTCCACAAGCGGGTCGAGGAGCTCGAGGCCCAATCGGCCAAGAACGAGGAACGCGTCTTCAAGGCCTACCAGAAGATCAAGGGCGACGAGAAGGTGAGGGACAAGGTCCGCAAGGCGATCGCCATCGCCGCCCAGCTCCTCGAGGAGGGGCTTCCCGCCGAGCCCACCCCCCCGCCGCCGGAGAAACCGCGGCTCTCCTAGAGGCGTTCCACCGGCCCGCTACCCCCGCGCTTCCTCGTCCGACTCCCGCCGCTCTTGCAGCCGTAGGCCACAATAGCGAAGGAGGCGCAGCTGGTGCCGGCCCAGCCCGCGAAAGGCCACGTCCTCGTGACCCGACAGCCCCTGAGCGACCTGCGCCACGCCCGCGTCGGGGAGATCATCCGCGTGTGAGAAATCGACCACCAGCGGGGCGGCTGGCGGAAGCTCGCTGATGCACCGCGCGAGGCGCGCGGCCGCCACTTTGTCGAACAGACCCTCGACCCGGATCACCACTTCTCCGGCGTCGCCTCGAACTACCGCCACCATGATCTACACCTCGTAACCCGAAGCGTGCCTTCGCTCGGAGTACAAGTCAACGTAGCGCCCCATCCCGGAGCCGTCCTTCACGCCGGCACGAACGGGTCGGGCGCTCGTCGCCAGTTACGACGGACGAGCGACGAAGCGGTGTCCTTGTCACACCCCTCGCCCCGAACGACAGGAAGCGAAGCGTAAGAAAGGCAATCCGGATCGGGGCCTCGCCGCGAAGGGCAGTCGATAGACGGCGAGGGCTCGCCGCGGCCGACGGGCCGCCCGCCGCCACAGGGCCCGGTCGAACCTCGACCGCCCCGCCGCTCGAGCGAATCCGACTCAAAGCCAAGCGAAACCTGGCTCGCACCCCCTCGCGTGCTAGCACCTGCGTCACGAGCGCCCCGCCGCCTCGCCACCCCGGCCGCTCGCCCGGCTCCTTCCCGTAGACCCCTTCCTTGGGATCTCGAAGGTCGCCCTGCAGCCGCACGGGCTCTTGGCCCGCGGCAGCAATCGATGAAAGACGGCAGGGTCGCCTCGGGGCCGCTCGAGGTGGTTCACCCTCTTCTCGAAGGGAAGGGGGTGGGTCTCTGTGGGACGAGCTCGCCCCGTTCACCCTGGGGCGAGCCCCAGGAGGGGAGCCTCGAGGCCCTTTGACCGCTAGTGCTTGCCGCCCACCGGCCCGCGCGCCGCCTGCTCCTTCTTCATGATGTACGACTTGGCCTGCGCCTGCACGGTCTGGGGGACGTTCCGATCGCGAGAGAGGTCCTTGATGTCCTTCTCCTGCAGGGTGACGAGGAGCCTCAGGGCGGTGGGCAAGGGCACCTTCGGGTTCTTCACCAGGGAGATCTTGATGGCGTAGTTCCTCAGGAACTCGCGGTTGTCGTAGATGTAGCGGAGCACCTCGGCGTTGGCGGTGCGAGAGTTGGCGAGGCCGATGATCTCTCCGTCGGTGATGCGCGGGCTCGTGGCCGCCGCCATGCAGACGAGCTTGTTCGAGTCCCGCAAGAGGAGGGTGCGGGCCTCCTTGTTGCCGAGGGTGGCGAGCTTGATCTTCTCCGAGACGCTCATCCTCATGACCCGCTGGGTGATGGTGAGCTTCCTCTCGGACTCCTCGTCCGTCTCGGCGCGGGGCGCTCCCTCCTGGGAGGGGTCGTGGGCCAGCTCCTTCGCGTACTCGGCCATGAGGCCCACGGCCGTCTCCTGCGGTCCCGGAGGCTGCGCGGTGGGGTCCACTCCGTGGATGCGCTTGTGCGCCTCGACGAGCTTCGGCACGTCGAGCAGGGTGAGACCGTTCCGCACGCAGAAGTCGCAGGCCCCGTCCAGGGTCGAGACGAGGGCGCTCGGGTTTTGGCACAACGCCCGGATGATGCCGTCGTGGCGCAAGATGCGGAGCTCGTTCTGCCGGACGATCTCCACCAGCCGCTGCGGGACGATCGCGGCGAGCCGGGCCACGGTCTCGTCGGAGGTGGCGGGGTTCAGGAGCACGAGCTCGAGCGCCGTCTCCTTCCCCGCGAACCGGTCGGCGAGCCAGTCCAGGACGACGGGCTTCAGCCCCTCGGAGCGAAGGGCGACCCCCCAGATCTTGTCGGGCAGGGCCTCGGCGGTCCTCTGGGCCGTCTCCCGCACACCCGGGTCCAGGTCGAAGGCCAGCATGAAAAGGAGCGTCGAGAGGTCCACCGGGGCCACGGCCGGGACGAGCCCCTTCGCCCCCATCATCCGCAGGGGAACGGGCGCCGCGGGATCGGCGTGCTTCTGGAGCGGCTTGGGGAGCGCGTCGAGGGGCAGGGGACAGTCGGGCATGGCCTTAGCTCCTGTGCTCCTTCGGGGGCGACCCCTTCTCTAGCGCGGGCCGCGGGAGCCTTCTCGCCTCGTCCGGAGATCGGACCTTCTTGCCTTCGCGAAAGGGCCGGTCACCTCGCCCTCACTGGTTGCGCTCGTGAACGATCCTTAGCCCCTCCAGGGTGAGATGCTCGTCGACCTCGGAGATGGTGCGGGAGAAGCTCGCGATGAGCGGCGCCAGGCCGCCGGTGGCCACGACCTTGGGAAACCCGCCGATCTCCTCCGCCATCCGCGTGCAGATGCCGTCCACCAGGCCGACGTAGCCGTAGGTGAGACCGGCCTGGATGGACGCGACCGTGTTCCGGCCGATCACCTGGGGCGGGCGGGAGAACTCGACGCGCGGCAGCTTGGACGCGCTGCGGAAGAGCGCCTCCATGGAGATGCCCACCCCCGGGCTGATGGCGCCCCCGAGGTACTCCCCGCGGGCGGAGATGGCGTCGAAGGTGGTGGCGGTGCCGAAGTCGACCACCACCAGGGCGCAGCGCCAGCGCTCGTACGCGGCCACGGCATTGACCACCCGGTCGGCCCCCACCTCGCGCGGGTTCTCGTAGAGGATCGAGATCCCCGTCTTCACCCCCGGTCCCACGAAGAGCGGGGGCCGGTTGAAGTAGCGGCGGGACATCTCCTCCAGCGTGCGCGAGAGCGGCGGCACCACGTTCGACACGACCACCGCGTCGATCTCGGCGGGTTCGATCCCTTGCCCGGAAAAGAGCTGGCGGATGAGGACGCCGTACTCGTCGGCGGTGCGCTCATGGGAGGTCTCGATCCGCCAGTGGTCCCTGAGCACGGTCCCCTCGTACACCCCGAGCACCGTGTTGGTGTTCCCGACGTCTATGGCGAGCAACACCGGGCGAGCCTAGCTTTGGCACCAAGGCAGGTCAACGGACGGCCGCCCCTCTCCGCGGGAAAAAAAAGCGGGCGAAAGCCCGCGGGGCGCGGTGGAAGGCGATTTCTCCCCCCCGGCCTGCCGCGACGCGCGGTTCGGGGACGGTGCTTCTGTTGCATGCCCCGCCGGGAGGCCGGTAGGATCGTTTCGGGTCATGAGATTCTCCTGCGAACGGTGCGGCAAGCGATACGCCACGAATGACGTCCCCGTTCCAGGCCGGATCTATCGGCTGAAGTGCAAGGCCTGCGGGAACCTCATCCTGGTGAAGGGCGAGGCCGAGTCGACCGCGCCGGACTCCCCGTCCGCTCCCTCGGAGCACACGGACCCTGCCCCCGCTTCCCTGGAATGGTCGGCCGCCGCCACCCCGCTCGCCGACCTCGTCCGGCCCTCCCCGGCGCCCGGGCCGGGCGAGCCGCCGGAAGGCTCGGCCGAACCCGGCCCGCCCCCGCCCGCTTCCTCGCCCCCCCCTTTGACCCCGGCACCCACCCCCGCCCCGGCTCCGTCCGGCACGAGGTACGTCGAGCTCTTCGACGAGCGAGACTTGGCCGAGGTGACCCCCACCCCCACCACCGGGTCGAGGGTTCTCGGTCAAGGACCGCCGCCCCTCGGGGCCCCACCGCCGCTCGCGGCGCCCGCGGACGCCGCCCTGCCGCCCGAGGGTTCCCCCGCCGACGATCCGTTCGCGAGCGTCCGCGCGGAGCTGGAAGCGGCCGCGGCCGAGGAGCGGATGGCTCCCGCTTCGCTCCCTTCGCCGGAACGGGCGGAGGAGCCCAAGGGAGCCCCGGAGAGGCCCGAATTCTCCCCGCCGGCCCGGCGCGGGCCCGTCCTGGCCTTCGCGGTCGCGGGCGCGGCGGTGGTCCTCGTGCTCGTGGCCCTGGCCGTCTGGCGTCCCTTCTCCTCCGGACCGGTCCAGCCCCCGGCGAGTGCCGCGCCATCCGTCCCGGCCGTGCTCCCGCCGCCCGCCCCGGCCGAGACCAAACCGGCCCCCGCCCCCGCCCCGCCCAAGGCCGCCCCCGAGCCTCCCGCCCCGGCGGCGGAGCCAGCCAAGCCTCCCCCCGAATCCACCGCGGCGCCCGCTCCGCCGCCCGCGGAGGCGCCTTCGGCAAAGCCCTCCCCACCACCCCCGCCGCCCCGCGCCCCACCCCCGCGCAAGGCCGAGAAGCAGGTCCGCCCCGCCGCCAAGCCCCCGGAGCGCACCGCGGCCACGCGCCGCGAGCCGGTCTCGTCCCCCGCCGAGCCCTCGCCGGCCGCCGCTCTGCCGGCGGCGTCCCCCGAGCCGGAGGCCCGGGAGCGGGAGTCGCAGCTTCCCACCGGCCTCTCCCCCGAGGAGGTCCAGCGGGTCGTGGGCACCGGGCGCCGCGCGTTCGACGTCTGCCTCCGCGAACCGTCGCGCGGCCTGGACCAGCCGATCGGGGCCCGGCAGGTCACGCTCCGGTTCACCGTCGAGCCCGAGGGGAGGGTGAGCTACCCCACCATCGACGACGTGACCATCTCCGGGGCGCCCCTGGGGCAGTGCCTGAAGAACGCCGCCCGCGGGCTCTCCTTCCCCGCCTTCAGCGGCGACCCGGTCAAGGTGGACGTGCCCATCGCCATCCCGGGGAAGTGAGCCGGCTCCACTCTCCGAGGGTCACTTCCCCGCGCACAGGGCCCGGGCCGCCGCCACCTCGTTCGCGTCGGTGGGGAGCTTCTGGGCCTGTTCCAGCATCTTCCTCGAGTCGGCGCAGCGCCCGAGCTTGGCATAGGCGGTGGCGAGCACGGGGTAGGCGGCAGGGATCGGCGCCCGCTCCAGCGCCTTCTGGGCCTGCGCCACCGCCAGGTCATACTGGCCGAGCTCGACCATCTTCTTCGCCATGTTCACGTCGCGCAGGGCCTTGTTCATGGGGTCCTCGCCGGGCATGCGGGAGGCCTGAGGGTCGAGGGCCCGGTCGCGGGTGGCGCGGTCGATCTCGCCGAGCACGAACCGGACCTGGGCCTTCACCGCATCGGCGAAGTCGACCTGCCGGTAGGGCTCGCTGACCTGCAGGATTCCCTTGCCATCGGCGATCAGCACCGCCGGATGGAGCCTCACCTTGAGCTTGTCGTAGAGCTTGTCGCCCGCGTCGAGGAGCACGGGCATCTTGATGCCGGCCCCGGCGGCGGCCGCCTTCGCCTGGGAGGGCTCGGAGGCCCCCGAGACGAGAGCCGCCCAGTGCACCGCCGGCCCGAGTTCCTTCTCGCAGGCCGCCAGCTCCCGCAGGGCGTCGGTGGAATGGTCCTGGTCGGAGCGGAAGAAGACGAGGACGTTCGCCTTCGCCGATGTGGAGAGCAAGGCCGCCTTGCCTCCGGCGATGGTGGCGAGCTCCGCCTGATCGATGACCGTCCCCTGCTCGGCGAACCCGGCCGCGACCGGGGGGACGGGCCCGAAGGCGGCAAGGCCGAGGAGCAGGTGAAACGCGGCGCGGGCGATCGTGGTCCGGTTCATGGGTTCGCCCTTCGAGCCCTTCGACCTCGGGCGCAGTGGGGGGTCTCTCTTCCGGGGATCACTGCACCCGCGCCCCCTTCGGCGGGCAGGGGCGGCTCTTCTCGGCCACGACCTCGCCGTTCTTCGGCTCGAGCCTCTCCGCCACCTCGAAGGCCTTGGCAGCGTCCCCGCACTTCCCCTGCCGGACGAGAACCTTCCCCTCCATGAGATAGGCCTGGCTCGAGGGCGAGAGGGCGAGGCTCTTCTGCACCTCGGAGAGCGCCTGATCGAGAGCTCCCATCTCCAGGAGCTTCTGGGCGAACTGGGTGTGGCTCTTCGCCGCCCCCGGGTCGGAGTGGGTATCGCTGCGCTTCGGGTCCTGCGCCTCGGCGAGCTGCGCGGCGCTGATCTCCCCCAGGGTGAACCGGATCTGGGCCATGAGCCGATCGCCGTAGTTGATCTCCCGGAATGGCTCCCAGGCGGCGAGCTTCCCCTCTTTGTCGACCACGAGGATGGTGGGATGGAGCTTCACGCCCAGCTTGCCGTAGAGGGCGTCTCCCGGGTCGAGGAGGATGGGCATCTTGATGCCGCATTCGGTGGCCATGGCCCGGGCGTCCGCGAGGGGCGTGTCCCCGGGGAAGATGGCCACCCAGTGGACCCCGGCGATCTGCCCCTCCCGAGAGGCGAGGTCGCGCAGGGTCTCGCTGCAGTGGGGGTGGCCCGTCTTGGCGAACACGAGGACGTTGACCGCCCCCTTGGCGAGCAGGCTCGTCTGTCCTCCGGCGGCCGCCGGGAGCTGCACATCGTCGACCCGGTCGCCGACCTCGAGGGCGGGTCCGGCCTTGGGAGAGGACAACAGGGCGAGGAGGGTCAGGATCCTGAGAGAGAGCACGTGCCACCTCACTCGGCTCGGGTCCCACCCGAAGGCGCGGCACTGGTCAAGATCTTGTTATTGTAGCTCTTGGCCTCGTGACAGGTCTTGATGCAGGTCCCGCCGGTCGCGGTCTTGGTGAAGCCGATGTTGAGGAGCCAGCCGCCCGGCCCGTAGGGGACGCTCTCCCGGATGCGCTTCGCCTGCTTGGCGGCGTGGACCTCGTGGCAGGCGCGGCAGGTGCGGCCTCGCTCCCGGACGATGTGGGTGTAGTGGAGGTTCTTCGAGCCGTCGCGGAAGGCGGTGAGGGTGGTGGTGAGGGGCTCGGAGACCACCTTCTCGTTGTGGCAGCTGAAGCAGAGGGCGTAGGTTTTCTTCTCGAAGGGGGCGTAGAAGGTCTCGGGATAGGCGGCGACGAGGAGCCGGTAGTTCTCCCCGCCGTGGGTGCGGTGGCAGGCGGAGCAGTCCTTGTTCCTCACCGGATCGTGCCAGACGGCGTTCTCGCCCAGGAGCTTGGAGTAGTTGGGCATGGGCTTCCCGTCGGCCGAGGTCATCCCGTCCTTGGAGTGGCAGTTCACGCACAGGTTGAAGGGAAGGGCGATGAGGACGCGCTCGATGTTGGAGGCGTGGGGGTTGTGGCAGTTGACGCACTTCTTGTCCTTGTTGATGGCGTAGTGCTTCACCTTGGCCGCCACCACCTGGGCGCCGATCCCGACGTGGCACGAGGTGCAGAGGGCCACCTGCTCGGTGTGCAGGAGGGCCGGCTCCTTCGAGTTGTGGGGGTTGTGGCAGTCGGTGCAGGTATCCTTGGCGGAGTGCTTGTAGCGGCGCGCCATGATCTCCTTCACGTCGTCATGGCAGGTGAAGCACTCCTCGTTGATGGAGGCGTGCTTGATGGGCCCCGGCTTCTGGGGGTCGTTGCTCACGTGGCAGACGATGCACTGGCCCACGGCGAACGGCGGCATGGCGTGCTTCGCCTCGCTCGCCGGGAGGGGCTTCAGGGCCGGGCCCCGCGGGCTGGGGAGGCGCTTCACCTCGGTCCGGAGCGTGGCCGAGCGGGCGAGCCCGGGAACCGAGAGGAGGGCGAGAAGCAGGAGCGGCACCGGATTGGCAATGGATCTTTGCATGGCAGTGACCGTCGGGGCCGTGGGAACCTTGCGTGCCCGTTGCAATCGAGATCCAACTCCCACTCGCCCTAATTCTCAACAAAACGCCGGGGGGGCGGCGTTGATCCAGCGCATTTACCACCCGTCATTCACGTACCGTAAGTGAATGACCGCCCGGCCGTGGGATGCGCCGGTGTGGGCGAGGAAGCGAGGGGGGCCACCTCGGGACCACAGCGCCCTACGCGCTACCCGTCGGTCCGCAGGTGCACCACGTCCCCCGAGAGGATCCGCTCCACACCCTCTCCCGACCGGACGAGGAGCGCGCCAGAGGCGTCGATGTCCTCGGCCCGGCCAAGGACCTCCCGCCCCTCGGCCTTGACCCTCACCTCGCGCCCCAGGGTCGAGCTCCGCTCCCGCCAGGCCCGGCGCACCGGATCGAACCCCTCCTCCTCGTAGCGGTCGAGCCAGCCCTCGAGGGCGGTGAGGCAGGCGGCCACGAACAGCGCCCGGGGAGCTTTCGAGCCCCGCTCGATGAAGATGCTCGTGGCGACGGGGCGGAGTTCCTCGGGGAAGTCCGACGGGGCCGCATTCACGTTGACCCCCACCCCCAACACCACCCAGTGGACCCGCTCCGGCTCGGAGGCGAGCTCGGTCAGGATCCCGGCGATCTTCCGCTCGGCCACGAGGAGATCGTTGGGCCACTTGATGGTCGCCGGCACGTTCGCCTGCCGCAGAGCGTCGCAGATGGCCACCGAGCCGAGCAGGGTCAACTCCGGCGCCCGGACCGGGGGAAGGTCCGGTCGGAGCAGGACCGAGAAGTAGGCGTTCTTCCCCGGGGGTGACACCCAGGGCCGTCCGCGCCGACCTCGCCCCCCGGTCTGGGCCTCGGCGATCACCACCTCCCCGTGGCCGGCGCCCTCCTCCGCCAGCTCCCGGGCGTGGTCGTTGGTGGAGGAGATCACCTCGAAGTGGTGGAGCACCTGGCCCAGGTCGTGGGTGTTGAGCAGCGGCCGCAGCTCGAGGGCGGTGAGCCGGTCCGGGATGGCGCTCAGGCGGTACCCCCGGGCGGGGGCGGCGTCGATGCGGTAGCCCTGGGCGCGCAGCGACTCGACGTGCTTCCAGACCGCGGTGCGGGTGAGCCCCAGCTTGTCGCTGATGGCCTCGCCCGAGACGAACTCGTCTCCGGCCTCCGCCAGGAAGCCGAGCACCAGCTCCTCGGAGTTCGCCGGCTCGGGCGGCACCTTCGTAGATTGTGAGAGCGGGGCCCTTTTTGTGTCAACCGGGGCCCGGGCCGGGCCCTCTTCCTCTCGCCGCGAAGAGGGGCGCGGACCGGGGGCCGGCCGCCCCGCGCTAGAGGACCACCTCGAACGAGATGTCCACCGCCCTGGCACCGTGAGTGATGGCCCCCATCGACACGAAGTCGACGCCCGTGGCGGCCACCCGGGGCAGCCGCTCCCGGGTCATGTTCCCGCTCGCCTCGAGCAGCACCCGGCCCGCCGCCCGCCGCACCGCCTCGGCGAGCGCTGCGTCATCCATGTTGTCGAGGAGCACGATGTCCGCGCCGGCGGCGATGGCCGCGTCGAGGCCCGGGAGATCCACCACCTCGACCTCGACCTTGAGCAAGGCCCCCTTGCGCGACCGGGCCCGCCGCACCGCCTCGGCCACGCCCCCGCAGGCCGCCACGTGGTTGTCCTTGATGAGGATCCCGTCGCCGAGCGAGAGGCGGTGGTTCGTGCCCCCGCCCGCCCGGACCGCCGCCTTCTCGAGGAGGCGAAAGCCGGGGGTGGTCTTCCGGGTGTCGAGTAGCCGCGTCCGCCCCCCCCCGGCCGCGAGCGCCTCCACCGCGCCTCGGGTGGCGGTGGCCACTCCCGAGAGCCGCTGGAGGAAGTTGAGCGCGGTGCGCTCGGCGGCGAGGAGCGCGGACAACGGCCCCTTCGCTCTCCCCAACACCTCCCCCCCGGTGGCGAGCTCCCCGTCGCGCCGATCGAACTCGCAGGCGGCGCCGAGCCGCTCGAAGGCCCGGGCGGCGACCGCGGTGCCGGCCAGGACCAGGGGCTCCTTCGCGAGGAAGGACCCCTCCCCGGTCGAGCCGGGAAGGAGAGTGGCCTCGCTCGTGGCGTCGCCCAAGGAGAGGTCCTCCTCGAGCGCCAGCTCGAGGAGCCTCTCCAGCGGGGCGGGCAAGGGGTGCATCGGCCAGGCGATTCTACTTCCGGCCCTTCCCCTTCCCCTTCTTGGCCGGCTTCTTTCCCCCCTTGGCCTTCTTGACCGGCATCTTCTTCGCCTTCTTGGCCGGCTTGCGGGCCACCTTCCGCGCCGCCGCCTTCCTCGCCGGCTTGCGCTTCGGCGCCGCCTTCTTCACGGTGGGTTCCGGCGCGGGAGGCGCCTCCTCCACCGCGGGTGCGGCCGGCGCGGGCGCCGGAGCGGGCTCGACGGGAGCCGGGGCGGCGCTCTCCGCAACCGGCTTGGGCTCGTTCTGGTTCTCCATGGTGTCCCTCCTGGCAGGGTTCGCCTCGGTGCCCGAAAGCATCGCACGATGCGCCTCCAGCTTGCCTCTTTTTTCGCGCAATTCGTCGGCCCGGGCCCGGTCCTTGTCCACCACCTCGACGGGCGCCTTGCGGATGAAGTCTGGGTTCTTGAGCTTGCGCTCGATCCCGGCGAGGTCCTCTTCGAGCCTCAGGAGCTCCTTCTCGACCCGGGCGACCTCCGCGGCAAGGTCCACCACGCCCGCGAGGTGGACCCGGAGCTCGAAGCCCGGCCCGACCGCCACCGCCGTCTTGGGCACGTAGGGCGCCACCTTGCCTCCGACCACCTCGATGGCGGCGCGCGCGAGCCTTCTCACGCGGGCCGCCTCCCCCCGGACCGTAAGGAGTGCCTCGGGGTCAGAGACCGCGATCGTGACCCTCGGCTCCGCCTTGGGCGGGACGTTCATCTCCCCGCGAACATTGCGGATCGCATCCACGATGCCGATGACAGGCCCGAAGCTCCGCTCGGCCGCCTCGTCCACGTGCCCCTTTGGGGGATACGGGGACGCGTAGATGGAGTCCGCCCACCCCTCCGCCTTCACCACGCCCCGTAACACGTGCCAGAGCTCCTCGGTGATGAAGGGCATGAACGGGTGCAGGAGCCGGTAGGAGGTCATGAGGCACCGGACGAGCACCGCCTGCGCCGCCGCGCGCCGCCCGGCGTCTTCCCCGGACAGAGCCTCCTTCGCGAGTTCGATGTACCAGTCGCAGAGCTCGTGCCAGACGAAATGATAGATCGTCCCGGCCGCGTCGTTGAAACGGAAGGCCT
Source organism: Anaeromyxobacter sp. (assembly GCA_035686075.1). Classification (GTDB taxonomy): domain Bacteria; phylum Myxococcota; class Myxococcia; order Myxococcales; family Anaeromyxobacteraceae; genus Anaeromyxobacter. Next base: position 14,102 of record DASRZU010000060.1, on the reverse strand, counting down.
CGAGCGCCTCGAGGGTCTCGTTCACGGCGCGCTGCAGCCGGGCCAGGATCCACCGGTCGGCCGGGGAGACCTCGCCGCCCCTTGGATCGGATCCGCGCTCCTCGTACCCGGAGAGGTTCATGAGCGCGAAGCGGCTGGCGTTCCAGAGCTTGTTCGCGAAGGCGCGATATCCGTCGATCCGCTCCCGGGCGAGCTTGATGTCGCGCCCCTGCGCGGTCAGGGCGGCGAGCGTGAAGCGGAGGGCGTCGGCGCCGTACTCTTCGGTGATGAGGAGCGGGTCGATGACGTTCCCCTTCGTCTTCGACATCTTCTGGCCCTTCTCGTCCCGGACCATGGGATGCAGGTACACCGTCCGGAAGGGCACCTCGCCCATGAAGTGGATGCCCATCATCATCATCCGGGCCACCCAGAAGAAGATGATGTCGTGCCCGGTCTCCATGACCGAGGTCGGGTAGAAGGTGCGGAGCGTGGCCGTCTCCTCGGGCCAGCCCATGGTCGAGAAGGGCCACAAGGCCGAGGAGAACCAGGTGTCGAGCACGTCCTCGTCCTGGCGAAGGCTCTCCTTGCCGCAGGTGCCGCACCGCGTCGGAGCCTGGCGGGCCACGGTGACGTGGCCGTCGGCGCAGTACCAGGCGGGGATCTGGTGGCCCCACCAGAGCTGGCGGCTGATGCACCAGTCGTGGATGCTTCGCATCCAGGCCATGTAGGTGTTGGTCCACTGCTCGGGGATGAACCGGGTCCCCCCCCTCTCCACCGCCTCGATGGCCGGGCGGGCGAGCGGCTCGATCCGCACGAACCACTGGTCCGAGAGGAGTGGCTCGAGCACGGTCTCGCAACGCTGGCAGCGGCCGAGCGGCATGAGGTGCGGCTTCGTCCCGCGGTCGAGACCCTTTTCAGCGAGGAGGCGCTTCACCTCCTTGCGCGCGGCGAAGCGGTCCAGGCCCGCGACCGGCCCGGCCGCCTCGGTCATCCTCCCGTCCGGGCCGATGACCGTGATCATCTCGAGCCCGTGCCGCTTGCCCACCTCGAAGTCGTTGAAGTCGTGGGCGGGGGTCACCTTCACCGCCCCGGTCCCGAAGGCGGGATCGACGAGGAGGGCGTCGCCGATGATGGGGAGCTCCCGGTCGAGGAGGGGGTGACGGACCTTCCTCCCGAGGAGGGACCGGTATCGCTCGTCGTCGGGATGGACCGCGACCGCGGTGTCGCCGAGCATCGTCTCCGGCCTTGTGGTGGCCACGACGATCTCGGTGGCGCCCCCTTCTTTCTTTTCCTCCCCCGCTCGGCCTGCCTCGGCGGAGAGCGGGTAGGCGAAGCTCCATAGCTCGCCCTCGTGCGCCTCCTCGTGGTTCACCTCGAGGTCGGAGAGGGCGGTCTGGCAGCGCGGGCACCAGTTGATGAGCTTCTTCTCCCGGTAGATGAGCCCCTCCTCGAAGAGGCGCACGAACACCTCGCGCACCGCCCGGGAGAGCCCCTCGTCCATGGTGAAGCGCTCGCGATCCCAGTCGAGGGACGCCCCGAGCGCCTGGTGCTGCTCGCCGATCCGCGACCCGAAGCGCTCCTTCCAGGCCCACACCCGGCGCAAAAACTCCTCCCGGCCGAGATCGTGCCGGTTCTTCTTTTCGGCCTTCTCGATCTCCTTCTCCACGATCATCTGGGTGGCGATGCCGGCGTGGTCCGTCCCCGGGAGCCACAGGGTGTTGAACCCGCTCATCCTCTTCCAGCGGATGAGCACGTCCTGGAGGGTGGCGGTGAGAGCGTGGCCGAGGTGCAGGGAGCCAGTCACGTTGGGGGGGGGGAGCACGATCGAGAACGGCGGGCGGGAGGCGTCGTGCTCGTCCCCGTGGAAGTAGCCGCGCTCGCGCCAGAAGCGGTACCAGCGGGCCTCCACCTCGCGGTGCGAGTAGCCCTTGGCGAGGGCGGTGCGGATTTCGTCGTTCACGGTGTGTCTCTCCGGAGGGCTCTCACGCGGACCGGGCGACCTCGGTGCCGCCCGCTTTAAGGCGGGGGAGGCGGGTGCGGCGCTTCGCTCTTTGGGGCTGCCCTTCCCGGTCGGCGGCCGCGCTTTCTCCGACCGGGGCCTCGCCGACTACTTCTGCCGCTCCTTCACGAGCCGGTCGAGGTTCTCGCGGATGATGGTCTCCGCGAGCTGGGGCACTACCTCCCATACCACCCGCTCGATCATCTCGCGCGACGCCTTGGAGAGCGCCTCGCGGAGCAACTCAGCACTGGCCTCCCCGCCGGCCGGCTCGGGCTTGTGCCCGGTGGCCTCCGCCTTGGGGATGAACTCGTGCACCGGGGCGAGCTCGGGCTCCCCCTCCTCCTCGGGCGGCGGGAGCTCGATCTCGGGGGCCAGCACGGCGGGGGAAGGGAGGAGCGGTTTCGCGACCGCCGGGGCGGCCTGGTCCTCGAGGCTCACCTCGAGCGCCGGCGCGGGCGGCTCCTTCACCTCTTCCCAGGAAAGGTCGGGGAGGACCGGCTCGGCCGGGGCGGCCGCGGGCGGCGCCGGGGCAGGCGCCTCGGCCAGGCCGAACGGGTCCTTGCGAGGCGCCGGACGCGGGGCGGGAGAAGGGGGGACCGGGGCAGGCCTCGCCTGGGCGGGCGAGCTCGCCAAGGAGGGCCGCGGAGCTTGGGCGACCGGTGGCCGGGCGCCGGGCGGGACCGGGCCCAGCGGGCGTGCCCCCGGCGGCATCCCGGCCGCGGGTGTCCGAGCGGCGGGCGGGGCAACGGGCCCTTGGGGCCGGGCCGGGGCAAACGGGGGGACGGGGCCACCGGGGCGCGGCCCGCCCGGCGGCATCCCGGGCGCGGGAATGCGAGCCCCGGGCGGCATGCCCGGCCCGGGGGGCCGAGCGGGCGGGAACGGCCCGGCCGGCCGCGCGCCGAGAGGCATGCCCTGGGGCGGCGGCCTCGGCCCCGGTGGAACACCCGGTCCGCTCGGCCGGGCGGCTTGCGGACCCGAGGCTCCCAGGGGGCGCGCTCCCGCGGGCGCACCGGGCGGCGGTCCCGGCCGCGCCACCGCGCCGGCGGGCGGGGGGGCGGGCCTTGGAGCGGTGCTCGGAGTGGCCGGGGCGGGCGCCGCCGCCTGGGGCGCGGAAAGGGGCTTCGCCGGCGCCGCCGCCTGGGAGGGCGGTCTTCCCTCCACGAGCTCCTTCACCTTGTTGATGAGGGCCTGGCTCTCGAAGGGCTTGGCGATGTGGCCATCGGCCCGGGCCGCCCGGGCCCGCGCCTCGTCGAACGCCTCGAACGTGCCGGCGAGAAGCACGACCGGGATGGAGGAGAGACCGGGGTCCCCCTTGATCGCCTCGCACACCTCGTAGCCGTTCTTCCGCGGCATGACCACGTCGGCCAGGATGAGGTCGGGCTTCACCTCGCGCGCCTTGCTGAGGGCGTCGTCGCCGTTGTCGACCGAGATGACCTTGTAGTCCTCGTTCGCGAAGGTGATCCCAACGACCTTCTGGATGGTGATCGAGTCGTCGGCGAGGAGCAGGTTCTTGGGCATGGCGGTCAAGGGCCGTCAGAAAAAAAGGGCCGTATCCAGTAACGCCGCGGTTCCTCGAATGTCAAGATTTGCCGCGGAGTTGGGCGTTTCCGCGACAGCGAGGGAGAGCCGCGGGAAAGCGCCCACTTCCCCGTCACCCGCCAAAGAGCGTGTCCCAGGGCGGACGGACCACGCCCGGCCCCCCCTCCCCTACCCCGAGCACGCGGTCGGCCACCACCCCCACCCCGGCGCCGCCCGCGTCCACGAGAAGCACCGTCCGTGAAGTGCCCGCGTCGGCGATGCCGTACAGGGGCGCGAGGTCGACCACCGGGTGCAGGGAGCGCCCGTGGTAGAGCAGCCCCTTGTGCGAGGGGGGGGTGAGGGGCACGGGGGCGAGGCGCGCATCCTCAAGCACCTGCACGAGGAGCGAGAGCGGGACGGCGAAGCGCATCCCCCGGCGCGCGAAGCAGAGCTCCGGCTCGGCGAAGGGCCCGAGGTCGGGCGGGGGCTCGGGTTTCTCCACCGCCGGCTCGAGCGGCGCGAACCCGAGGGTGGAGACCGCCAGTTCCAGCGCCACTTCCCCCTTCGCGACCACCGCCCCCGAGAACGGCGGGGGCTGCGGCAGGGGAGTGGGCACGGGGAGCTGGAAGAACTCGGCTGCGGAGAGGTCGATGATCCCGTGCAGCGCCTCCACCCGCAGGGCCATCCGAGGCGTCCCCTGGGTGAGGAGCGCGTAGGGAGTCTCTCCCCCGGGCAGGCCCAGCACCGTGGACACGAAGGCCGTGGGGTAGGCCTCGCCGCGGGCCACGATCTCCCCGCCCTCCGGCGGCGCGGACACGATCTCCCTCAGGTGGGAGAGGCGCAGCGCAAGTCGGACGCCGGCGGTGGAGAAGATGAGCGCCTTGCGGTCCGCGGGGAGGTCCACGGAGAGCATGATATACAAGGTCGGGATGAGCGCGTCGGTCCTCCTCGTGGACGACGAGCGCTTCGCGCGCACGGTCTACTCCGACTACCTGCGCGCCGCCGGCTACGAGGTGGAGGTGGCGGCGGACGCCGAGGCGGCCCTCTCCCTCCTCAAGCACAGGCGCTACGACGTCCTCCTCACCGACGTCATCCTCCCCGGGTCCTCGGGCCTCGACCTGCTCGGGATCGCGAAGGGCCTCGACCCGAACCTCGAGGTTTTGGTGATCACCGCCCTCGACAAGGTCGACCCGGCGGTGCGGGCCATGAAGTCCGGGGCCAGCGACTACCTGGTGAAGCCGGTCGCCCCCGAGGGGTTGCAGCTCGCGGTGCAGCGCTGCCTCGCCACCCGGGCCCTGCTCGACGAGAACAAGTCCCTTCGGGCGCACCTCAAGCTCTTCGAGGCCGGCCAGCGGATCGCGGCCACCCTCGACCGGGACACGCTCGTGCCGGTGGCGCTCTCGGCGGTGGCCGGCTCCTGCCGCAGCGCGGGCGCGGCCCTCTTCGAGAAGACCTCGGCGGGCGAGTGGGTCCTTTCCGGCGCCCACGGGCTCGATTTCGCCATCGCGGCCGAGCTCTTGCGCCTGTCCCGGCCCGCGCTCGAGACCTTGGGCGATTCCTCCGCCCGGGTGGAGCTCCTCCCCGGCGAGCTCACCGAGCTCGGGCCCCGCGCTCTCCTCTTGCCCGTGGCCGACGAGGGCCGGGTGATCGGCGCCATCGCCGTCATGGTGGCGGGAGAGCTCGACGGCGCCGGGGCCGAGGCGGCCGCGTTCTTGTGCCGGAACCTGGGGCTCTCCCTCAGGAACCTGGGCCGCCTGAAACAGGTCGAGCACCTCGCCTACCTCGACGACCTCACCCACCTCTACAACACCCGCTACCTCGACATGGTCCTCGAGCGCGAGGTGCAGGGGGGCCGCGCCTTCACCGTCCTCTTCATGGACCTGGACCGGTTCAAGCTCGTGAACGACGAGCACGGGCACCTCGCCGGCTCACGCTTGCTCGTCGAGGTGGCGCGCGTCCTCCGCTCCTGCGTGCGGGACGACGACATCCTCATCCGGTACGGGGGCGACGAGTACGTGGTGCTCCTCGTCGGCATCGACTCCGGGGGGGCCCTGAAGGTGGCCGAGCGCATCCGGCGGGCCATCGAGGACCACCGGTTCCTCTCCCGCGAGGGCTCCCGCGTCCGGATCACCTGCTCCATCGGCCTCGCCAGCTTCCCGGAGCACGCGCCCAGCAAGGCCGAGATCCTCGACCTCGCCGATCGGGCCATGTACCGGGGCAAGCGCTCGAGCCGAAACGTCGTCTACATGGCCTCCCGGGACCTCCCCCCAGTGCCGGTGGGCGAGCGGGAGAGCTAGGGCCCTTCCCTTCTTCGGGCTCGGGAGAGCCCCCCCTCTAGACACCGCGGGGCCAGGGGGTTTTCCCCCCTGGCCCCGCTGACGACGACTGCCGGTTTCCGCCCGGACAAGGCGCGTAGTTGCGGCTGCCCTCGTCATCGACGGGACGGGTCCGGAACTTCTGGGCCCCGCCCTGTCCTTGTTATCTGTCTAGCTGGAGCTTGGCTAAAAAGCAAGTGAACATAGGTATTTGGCCTGTTATCGCGAGCTTGGAGCGAGCGTGTTTTGACTCCTTCGGGTCCCCCCTTCGCTCGCGCGCGCACCTCCGCTCAAGAGAGCGGCTAGACCGTTCTCTCTCGCCGGAATCGGCGAGGACTCCCTTTGTTCGCCTCTCGGACGATCGATTCAGAAAGGAGCTGCCCCGTCCGCGGCTCTCGTCAAGAAGAGCCTCGGGGTGATGCCGGTCTCTTTCGCGTAACGGGCGGGGACAAGGTCCTTGAAGCCCTCCAAGGCCGAGCCCGCGAGGAGGTTCACCGTGCATCCGCCGAAGCCGCCTCCTGTGATCCGGGCGCCTTCCACCCCCGGCACGGCCCTCGCGAGGTCGACGAGGAGGTCGATCTCCGGACAGCTCACCTCGTAGTCGTCGCGGAGGGAGTCGTGCGAGGCGTTCATGAGCCGGCCGAAGCGGGCCAGGTCGCCGCGCCGCAGGGCCTGTTTGCTCTCCAAGACCCGCCCACACTCGGTGATCACGTGGCGGCAGCGTTTTTGAACGGTGGGCGAGAGCTCTTCGGCGCAGAGGGCGAGCTCCCTAAGGGTGGCGTCCCTCAGGGCAAGGACCGCCGGGAACCTCCGCCTGAGCGCGGCCACTCCCGCCCCGCACTCCTCCCGGCGGCGGTTGTACTCCGACCCGACGAGCTCGTGCCTCACGCCGCTGTGGACGATGGCGATGAGGTGGTCGCCGAGCTCCAAGGGGATGAGCTCGTGCTCGAGCGATCGGCAGTCGAGGAAGAGGGCGTGATCGGCCCGGCCCATGAGCGAGACGAACTGGTCCATGATCCCGCACTTCATCCCCACGAAGTCGTTCTCGGCCTTCTGGCAGAGCCGGGCCAGGTCTGGACCTTTGATCGCGAACCCGTTGAGGCCGCGGACCACCTCCGCGGTCGCCACCTCGAGGGCGGCCGAGGAGGAGAGGCCGGCGCCCTTTGGGACGTCGCCCCCGAATGCGAGGTCCATCCCCTCGAGCCTCACGCCCGCCTGGGAGAGCGCCCAGAGGACGCCGCGGACGTAGTTGCTCCAAGGGTGGGCGGGATCGGGCTCTATGGGGCGGTCCACCCGGAAGGAGACCGACTCGCCGTAATCCCGGGAATGGACCCGCACAAGGGGCCCGGGGCGTAGCCGCCCCGCCATCTCGATGGCGAACTCGAGGGCCATGGGCAGGACGAACCCGTCGTTGTAGTCGGTGTGCTCGCCGATGAGGTTCACCCGGCCCGGGGCGCGGCGGACCTTGACCGGGCCGCCGTCGCCGAACGACTGAACGAGGACGTCGCGCATGCGGGTTTCCAAAGGGATCCCTCGGCACCTTCCCGCCCTAGGGCGACCGGGCGGAATCCTGTTGCCTCACCTGGGAGGTGCTCTGCGGGCCCACCCGACGGAGCTCGGCGGCGCTCTCCTCCGGGAGCTTGTCCATGATGAAGTTTCCCGCCCCCGCCTCGCACCCGGCCAGGTACTTGAGCTTGTTCGCGGTCCGGAGCGGCGGGTAGAACTCGAAGTGGAGGTGGAATTCCGGGTGCGGGGCCCCGTCGACCGGCGCCTGGTGACAGACCATGATGTAGGGGAAGGGCTTGTCGAAGAGGGCGTCGTACTTCAAGAGGAGCCCCTTCAGTACCGCCGCCAGGTCCTCCTCGTCGGCGGGGGTGAATTCCAGGAGGGTGGCCTGGTGCCGCCTGGGGGCGAGGTAGACCTCGTAGGGATAGCGGGCGAAGAAGGGGACGAAGGCCACGAAGCGCTCCCCCTCCAAGACCACCCTCCGGCCGTCGGCGAGCTCCCCGCGGAGCGCGTCGCAGAAGAGGCACCGCCCGTACTTCAAGTGGTGCGCTCGCGAGGCCTCCAGCTCCTTCGCGACGATGGGGGGAACGAAGGGGAAGGCGTAGATCTGCCCGTGGGGGTGATGGAGGGTCACGCCCACCGCCTCGCCCCGGTTCTCGAACACGAACACGTACTCGATCTCGCTCTTCTCGCCGAGGACCCGAGTCCGGTCTCGCCAGACCCGGACGAGGTTCGCGACGCGCCTGAGCGGCATGGTGGGGAGCGAGGCGTGGTGGTCGGGGGAGTAGAGCACGACCTCGCAGGCGCCGCGCGCCCTGAGAACGGGCGAGACGTCGTCGCCCGAGACTGCCGGCTCGGGAGGCTGCCGCTGGAGGGAGGGGAACTTGTTCTCGAAGACCACGATGTCGTAGGTCTCCGCCGGCACCTCGGTGGGGAACCCGCCCGGCCTCGTGGGGCAGAGCGGGCAGTAGTCCTCGGGAGGGAGGAAGGTGCGGTCCTGACGGTGCGTCGCGGTGATGACCCACTGCGACAGGAGCGGGTGCCAGCGGAGCTCGGACACTCTTAGCGCTCCTTCTTTCGCGGGGCGGACCCGGCCGGCTCCTCGGCCGGCGGGGGCGGCTCCTCCGGGAACCGGTAGTAGGTGAGCTCCCGGCCATCCGGAAGCCGGATGACCTCCTTCTCGAACGGGGGATTCTCCGGCTCTTCGTTCACCACCACGGTCTGTCTCCCCAAAGCGGCCCTTCGAGGCCGCCCCCTAGACGAGCTTCACCTCGAGCCCCTTGTTGCGGATGGCGGCCACGTCTTTCTCGTTCGCCCCGGAGTCGGTGATGAGCAGGTCGATGTCGGCGAGATCGGCGAACTTGGCGAGGGCGATCTGGCCGACCTTGCTCGAGTCGGCGAGCACCACCCGGCGCCGCGCCGCCTTCACGAAGAGCGCCTTCATCTCGGCCTCGGCCACGTTCACGTTCGTCACCCCGTGCTCCGCCTCGATCCCGTTCACGCCGATGAGGGCCAGGTCGGCGTGGATCCGAGGCAGAATGAACTCGGCGAGGGGGTTCACGAGCGAGTGCTGCTTGGGGCGAAGAGTCCCGCCGGTCACCACGGTGGTGATCTCCGGATCCGCCTCGAGGATGGCCGCGATGTTGAGCCCGTTGGTGAAGACGGTGGGCCGCTTCTTCTGCTCCACGAGCCTGCGGGCGGCGGCGGTGACGGTCGTCCCCACGTCGAGGATGAGCGTGTCGCCCGAGGAGACGAGGTCGGCGGCGGCGGCGGCGATCCGCTCCTTCTCGGCTTTGTGGGAGGTCTCCTCCACCTGGAACGGCCGCTCGAGCCCGATCTTCTGGTTCAGGATGGCGCCGCCGTGGGTACGCTCGAGAACGCCCTCCTGCTCGAGGGCGTCGAGATCCTGGCGGATGGTGACCTCGGAGACCTCGAGGCGCCGGGCGAGCTCGGCGACGAGGCAGCGCCCGTCCCGCTTCAGCGAGGCTACGATCTCCCTCCGCCGCTCCTCGGGAAACATCCCCTCTCCTCTAGGGGCGGCAAGGGCCGCCGGCACGAATTCTTACAGATGCCTTCGTTTCCTGTCAAACATCGAAGGGGAACGCAAAAACGGACAGGCCGCGCCGGAAGCGATCCGGCGCGGCCCTTCGAGAAGCCGCGAGCCTATTGGGGAAGCGGCTTAGTAGTCCATGTCGTCCATGCCGCCCGGCCCGCCCATTCCGCCGCCGGGCATGGGCGGAGCCTTCTTCTTCGGCTTCTCGGCCACGAGCGCCTCCGTGGTGAGGAGCAGGCTCGCCACCGAGGCCGCGTTCTGGAGCGCGGTGCGCACCACCTTGGTCGGGTCGATCACCCCCGCCTTTTCCAAGTCCTCGAAGACCTCGGTCTGGGCATTGAAGCCGTGCGCGCCCGAGCCCTCGAGGATCTTGTTCACCACCACCGCGCCGTCCCAGCCGGCGTTCTGGGCGATCCGCTTGGCCGGCCACTCGAGCGCCTTCGCCACGATCTGCACCCCGTACTTCTGATCGCCCTCGGCCTTCAGGCCCTTCAAGGTCGAAAGGGCCCTCAGGAACGCCACCCCGCCCCCGGGCACGATCCCCTCCTCCACCGCGGCGCGGGTGGCGTGGAGCGCGTCCTCCACCCGGGCCTTCTTCTCCTTCATCTCCGTCTCGGTGGCCGCTCCGACGTTGATCACCGCCACCCCGCCGGCGAGCTTGGCGAGCCGCTCCTGCAGCTTCTCCCGGTCGTAGTCGCTCGTGGTCTCCTCGATCTGGCTCCGGATCTGCTTGATCCGCCCCTCGATGTCGGACTTCTTGCCCTCCCCGTCGACGATGGTGGTGTTGTCCTTGTCCACCGTGACCCGCTTGGCGCGGCCCATGTCCCGCAGGGTGAGCTGCTCGAGTTTCAGCCCGAGTTCCTCCGCCACCACGTTCCCCCCGGTGAGGACCCCGATGTCCTTCAGCATCTCCTTGCGCCGGTCGCCGAATCCGGGGGCCTTCACGGCACAGACGTGGAGCGTCCCGCGGAGCTTGTTCACCACCAGGGTGGCGAGGGCCTCCCCCTCCACGTCCTCGGCCACGAGGAGGAGCGGCTTGCCCGAGCGGGCCACCTGCTCCAGGACCGGGATGAGGTCGGCCATGGCCGAGATCTTCTTCTCGGTGATGAGGATGTAGGGCTCCTCCAGGACCGCCTCCATCCGGTCGGCGTTGGTGACGAAGTAGGGCGAGACGTAACCACGGTCGAACTGCATCCCCTCCACCACCTCAAGGGTGGTCTCGAGCCCCTTCGCCTCCTCGACCGTGATGACGCCCTCCTTGCCCACCTTGTCCATCGCCTCGGCGATGATCTTGCCGATGGACTCGTCTCCGTTCGCGGAGATGGTCCCCACCTGGGCGATGTCCTTCTTCCCCTGCGTCGGCTTCGACTGCTTCTTCAGCTCGCCCACCACCACCTCGACCGCCCGGTCGATCCCCCGCTTCAGATCCATGGGGTTGTTGCCGGCCGCGACGAGCCGTAAGCCCTCTTCGAAGATCGAGCGGGCCAGCACCGTGGCGGTGGTGGTGCCGTCCCCCGCCTTGTCGGAAGTGCGGGACGCCACTTCCCTCACCATCTGGGCGCCCATGTTCTCGAAGCGCGGCTCGACCTCGATCTCCTTCGCCACCGTCACTCCGTCTTTCGTGACCGTCGGCGACCCGTAGCTCTTCTCGATGACGACGTTTCGACCCTTGGGCCCGAGCGTGACCGAGACCGCCTCCGCGAGCGTCTGGACGCCTCGCAGGATGGCCTCCCGGGCGGGCTGGTGAAACGCGATCTCCTTGGCCGGCATACCGAGACTCCTTGTCCGATAAAGTTTGGAATTCCAGTTGGTTGCGTGGGCGATACGGCTTGGCAGTCGCCCTGGGCGAGCGCTAATGTAACCGTCTGCCGGATCCGGTCAAGCGAGTGCTTCTCGCCCTCGCGACCGGCGGTCGAATAACCCGTAGGGGGATCCGCCCGCGTTCCCCCTTCAAGAGTGTTTCGTGCCCCCCTCCCGCGCCCCCGACGACCCCCTCCTCGAAGCCGCCCGGGCGGCCCTCGAGGAAGGTCGCCCCGAGGAGGCGCTCGCTCGAGCGGAGGAGGCCCTCGCGAGTTCCCCACGCTCCCCGAAGGCCCTCCACTACCGCGCCGCCGCCCTCGAGGAGCTGGGCAAGACCGCCGAGGCGCGGACCGCTTACGAGCGGGCGCTCGAAAGGGGCAAGGACGACCCCGCCCTCTGGCTCGATGCCGCGCGCTTCCTCGTCGACGGGCTCACCGAGGAGGAGGAGGAGCGGGTCGACCTCTTGGAGGGGCTCTCCCGCGTCCGGCGCGGGAGACGCCTCCTCGACCGGGCGGAGGACCCTTTACTCGAGGTGGATCTCCTCCTCGTCGAGGCCCGGGCGCTCTCCCGGCTCGCCCGCGACGACGAGGCCCTCGCGAGCCTCGAACGGGCGGAGAAGATCGCCCCGGGCGATCCGGAGGTCCTGCGGGAGAAGGGGCTCGCCCTCTACGAGCTCTGCCGCTTCGAAGAGGCCGAGGCCGCCCTTGCGGCGGCGGAAGCGGCCGACCGGGACGACGCCTCCACGGTGCACGCGCTCGGGCTACTGGCCGAGCGCCGGGGAGACCTTGACCTGGCCCGGCGCTTCTTCAAGCGGGCGCGCCGGCTCGCCCCGGAGGACTTCCCCCGCCCCCCCGGGCTCTCCAACGAGGCCTTCGAGGCCGCGGTCGAGGACGCCCTCCTAGAGCTCCCCGAGGGCGTCCGGCGCTACCTCGCCAACGTGGCGATCTCCGTCGAGGACCTGCCGAACGACGAGGACCTCCTCGCCGCCGATCCTCCCCTTTCCCCCGGCATCCTCGGGCTCTTCCGGGGCGCGCCCTACGGCCGGAAGGCCTCCATGGACCCCTGGAGCCACTTCCCCTCGGCCATCGTGCTCTACCAGCGGAACCTGGAGCGATACGCCCGCTCCCGCGACGAGGTGGTGGAGGAGATCCGGCGCACGCTCGTCCACGAGGTGGGACACTTCCTCGGCCTCGACGAGGACGAGCTGTACGAGCGCGGGCTGGAATAGCCGCGGCGAACGGGCGATCGACCGCGACCCCGCCGCCCCTTGGCGACCTGCGCTTGAAACGCCCTCCTGCAAGCACCGCGCTCTTAGCCCGGGAAGGGCGGCGGGAGGCAGAGGAGCTCCCCCAGGAAGAGATCGTCGGCTTGGTCCCCGAACACCTTCAGGCCAGCCGTGGGGAAGAAGGTGAGCTCGCCGAACACCACCCGCCCTTCCACCTCGTAGAGGTCCACCCGCACGAAGGGGAATCCCGCCGAGAGCTTTCGGGCCGTAACGAGCATCCCCTCGAGCGCCAAAGGCCTGGGCGCGGGCCGGGGGGGCGGTGGGTGCTCGAGCGCGATCTCGAGCGGGTTCCACTCGGGGTCGTGAAGCGCCATCCGAGGGTCTTCACCCCGGCCGGTGTGGACCTCGACGAAGCGGGGTTCCCCGTCGAAGCAGAAGAGCTTGTAGTCGTCGGGGGGACGTCCCTTTCGCCCCAGGTACTTCTCGCAGAGGATCCGGCGCGGGAGGCGGGCGTAGGGCCACTCCCGGTCGAGGCGACCGAAGTCGTGCCGCAGAAAGCGGCCGAGGTCGGCGCGCGCCCGTTCCCAGTCGAACCGGTCCCGGTCCGGGCAGATCACGTTGAACCCGCTTCCGTGGGTGGCGCGGAGGACGAAGGCCGGGGGGAGGAGGCCTGGGTCGATGTCCTCGGGCCGAAGGTAGACGCCGTGGAGGGTGTTGAGCAGCCCCGGGCCGCAACGCTCCTTCACGTATCCCCGCACCGCCAGCTTGTCCACGCAGGTCGGACAGCGCGGGTCGCGCCAGTGAAGCTTCAGCCACTGCAGCTTCTCGTTGAAGGTGCGGGGGCGAGCGAGATCGAGCCTTCTCCCCAGCCGGGCCTCGTACCGCCACTTGAGCTGAGTCGCGTCGGGCAAGAGCGAGGAGAGCCAGCGCGTGCCCGAGAGGCGTCCCTTCACCTTGCGAACGAGATCGGCCATCGAAGGTCGCGATCCTCTGGGACGATCCGGTTTGTTGACGCGCCAGACCCGATATCGCATCGTCCCGGCGGATGTCCAGCGTCATCGAGTCGATCGAGCTCCTCCAGGTCCTCACCGAGGCGGAGGACATCGCACGGAGCGTCAACCAGAAGCTCACGAGCGCCCACCAGCTGCTCGCCTTCTTCACCGTACCGAACCGCGCCGAGATCCTCTTGCGGGAGCGGGGCGTGGACGAGGACCGGATCCTGGAGGTCATGGGCCAGGCCCCGCGCGAGCCCGAAGGGGTGGCCCGGGACCTGCGCGAGCGCGCCCGGGACGTGGCCGCGGGGGTGGGGGCGGCCGAGGTGGACTGCCTCCACCTCCTCATCGCCATGAGCCGGGTCCGCGCCTCGGCGGCTCACCAGCTCCTCGGCGCCTGCGGTCTGCAGCTCGCGAGCCTGCGGAACGTCGCTCTCTCCTACTTCACCGCCCGCATGCCGCGCAGGCTCAAGGAGGTCCAGCCGGTGAAGGTGAGCCCCGGTCCGGCCCCGCCGGCCTCTCCTCCCCCCCGCGCCCCGGAGGGACGCGGCGAAGGCCCCCCGGCACAAGAGCCCGATGGGGAAGCGCTCGAGCGCACGAGAGAGCACCTTGAGAAATCGAGCCCCGCCCCCCCGCTGGGCCCCGACCCTTCGAAGGGAATTCTCCCCGCTCCCGCCCCCTCTCGCCTCCCCCGCCCCGCCTCGCCCCACGCCCT
>DASRZU010000059.1:0-181716 GCA_035686075.1 Anaeromyxobacter sp. | reverse complement strand
CTCAGGCCGGCCCATCCCCTCGAACAGGGAATCGACGAACTCTTCCAGGGACCGCTCAAGCTTCTTCACGGGGGCGATCATGCCCAGGGTAGATCACGAAGCGCGATCCCCCGCAAGAAAAGTGACCGGGTAATACTAAGGTCGTGAGGAAGGAAGGGTCGGAAAGAGGCCTCCCCCTAACCCTCCTCCGGATCCTCCGGCGCGCCGAGCAGCGCTCCCAGGCCAAGGGCCGCCCGGGCCGAGCCGAGCGCCCGGAGCGAGGAGAGGTGGTGCAAGAGCAGGTCGCGGTTGTCGCTCACGGAGAGGTTCTGGAGCTCCAAGGCGCCGATCCGGTCCTCGGGCGTGAAGGCCGGCTCCGCCACCCGCTCCATGGAGAGCTTCTCCGGGGCGTAGCTCATGTACTGCGCCCGGGTGTCGAGGAAGGTGAAGTCGTCTCCCCGCCGTAGCTCCACCGTGACGGAGCCCGTGACCGCCGGAGCGACCCAGCGGGTGAGCGCGTCCCTCAGCATGAGCGCCTCGGCGTCGTACCACTTGCCCTCGTAGAGGAGCCGCCCCAGGCGACGGCCGAGCGTGAAGTAGAGGTCGAGGGTGTTCTCGTTGTGGATGGCGGTGAGGAGCCGTTCGTAGGCGAGGTGGAGGAGGGCCATCCCCGGTGCCTCGTAGACACCCCGGCTCTTGGCGTCGATGACCCGGTTCTCGATCTGGTCGCTCATCCCCAGCCCGTGCCGCCCCCCCACCCGGTTCGCCTCCAGGAAGAGCTCGACCACCGAGGAGAAGCGGCGGCCGGAGAGCTCGACCGGCAGTCCCTGCTCGAAGGAGATCGTGACCTCCTCGGGCGAGACCGAGACCTCGGGCCGCCACGGGGCCACCCCCATGATGGGCTCGACGATGCGCATCCCCGCGTCGAGCCGCTCCAGGTCCTTCGCCTCGTGGGTGGCGCCGAGGGCGTTCGAGTCGGTGGAGTAGGCCTTCTCCGCCCCCACCTTGTAGGGCAGCTTCCGGCTCGAGAGGTAGGCGCTCATCTCCTTGCGCCCGCCGAACGCCGAGACGAAGGCCTGGTCGAGCCAGGGCTTGTAGATGCGCAGCGCCGGATCGACCAGGATCCCGTACCGGTAGAAGCGCTGGATGTCGTTGCCCTTGTGCGTCGAGCCGTCCCCGAACACGTGCACGCCGTCCTCGCGCATGGCGCGCACGATGGCGGTGGCGGTCACCGCCCGCCCGAGCGGGGTGGTGTTGTAGTACTTCTTCCCCGCGGTGGAGAGGTGGAAGGCGTTGCACTGGATGGCCGCGAGGCCTTCTCGGATGAGCGCCTCGCGGCAGTCGACGAGGCGCGCCTTCACGGCGCCGTGGGCGAGGGCCAGGGGCGGGATGTCGGCCGGGTTCTTCTCGTCCGGCTGGGCGAGGTCGGCGGTGTAGCAGTGGACCGACATGCCCTGTTCCGCCATCCAGGCCACCGCACAGCGGGTGTCGAGCCCCCCGCTGAAGGCGATGCCGATGGCGGTTCCCTTGGGAGGCAGCGACCGGTAGATGCGGCTCATGCGGGGGCAAGTACCAGAAAAGGCCCGGGGATTCCAGCGCCGGCGTTTCCGTCCCCTCCCTCATCTCGGCGGCTTGGGCGAGGAGGAGCTCGCCCAAGCGCCCTTCGGTGAAGAGCCGAGGATCGCGCTCGAAGTGCCCGAACGCCCTCGACCCGCCGCCCGAGAAGAGGCCGAGGGCCTCGCCCTTTTTCCCAAGTCGTCCCTCCTTCGGGCTCGCCTTTCAGAAAGAAGGCTCACCCCCAGGGAAGGGCGAGGTCCCTCGGCCGCGCCTCATGCGCCCTCGTCACCTTCGAGAAGGGGCGTGCGATCCGCGCACGGCACGGGTACGGTCTCCCCCTGACATGGACCTCGACGCCCTGGCGCTTTCCCTGCGGCTCGCCGGGCTCACGACCCTCGCCCTGCTCGTCCTCGGGCTGCCTCTCGCGTCGTGGCTCGCAGAGAGCCGCTTCCGCCTCAAGTTCCTCGTGGAGGCGGTGGTCTCCCTCCCCCTCGTCCTCCCCCCCACGGTGCTGGGTTTCTACCTGCTCGTGGGGCTCGGCCCGAAAAGCCCCCTGGGAAGAGCCTTCGAGGCTCTGGTCGGCCACCCGTTTCCGTTCTCGTTCGCGGGCCTCTTCGGAGCCTCGGTGCTCTACAGCCTCCCCTTCGCGGTCCAGCCGTTCACCGCCGCGCTCTCGGGGGTGGACCGCCGGTTCGTCGAGGCCTCGCACGCCCTGGGAGTCTCGAGGCTCGAGACCTTCGCCCGGGTGACCCTGCCGCTCGCCTGGCCCGGGGTTCTCGCCGGCGCCGTCCTCACCTTCGCGCACACCCTCGGGGAGTTCGGGGTGGTGCTCATGGTGGGGGGGAACATCCCGGGGAGGACCCGCACGCTGTCGGTCGCCATCTTCGACCACGTCGAGGCGCTGGAGTACGCCGCCGCGCACCGCACCGCTTTACTCCTCCTCGCCGTCTCCTTCGTGGTCCTGGCCGTGGTCTACGGCCTGAAACGGCCGGCCCTCTTCCCATGGAACGCGCGCTGAGCTTCGAGATCATCCGGCGCTACCGGCGCGGGCCGACCGTGGCGGCGAGCGCCTCCTGGCCGCTTTCCAAACAGCCCTTGACCGTGCTCTTCGGGCCGTCCGGGTCGGGGAAGACCACGGTCCTTCGGGCCCTGGCCGGTCTCGACCGACCGGACGAAGGGACCATCGCCTTCGCCGGCGAGACCTGGTTCGACGGGGCGCGAAAGGTGTTCGTCCCCCCCCAGGCGCGGGGGGTGGGACTGCTCTTCCAGGAAGGGGCGGTCTTCCCCCACCTGTCGGTCGAGGGCAACGTCGGCTACGGCCTCGGGCGGCTCGGCCGCAACGAGCGCGCGGCGCGGGTGAACGAGCTCGCCGGGTGGCTCCGGATCGCTCACCTCATGAGGAGGCGGCCCGCCGAGCTCTCCGGTGGAGAGCGCCAGCGGGTGGCCCTGGCGCGGGCCCTCGCCCCCCGCCCGAGGCTCCTGCTCCTCGACGAGCCCCTCTCCGCCCTGGACGCCCCCACCCGGGAGGCGCTGCGGGCCGAGCTGCGCAGCCTGCTCGAGCGGTCGGGCGTCCCGGCGGTGGTCGTGACCCACGACCGGGCCGAGGCCCTGGCCCTGGGGGACCGGCTGGCGGTGCTCGTGAACGGGACCATCAAGCAGGTGGGGCCGGTGCAGGAGGTCTTCTCCTCCCCCGCCGACGTCGAGGTGGCGCTCGTGGTGGGGACGGAGAACGTCCTTTCCGCCCGGCGGGTCGGCGGCGGAGACGGCCTCGTCAAGCTCCGCGCCGGCACGGCCGACCTCGTGGCCGTCGACCCGGGCGGCGTGGAAGACGAGGCCTTTGCCTGCGTCCGGGCCGAGGACGTGGTGCTCGAGCCGGACGACGGCGGCCACTTGACCTCCGCCCAGAATCGGCTCCCCGGGTCGGTGGCCTCTCGCCGAGACGAGGGACCGCTCGTGCGCGTCTTCGTCGAATGCGGGGTGCGGCTCGTGGCCCTCGTCACCCGCCAGAGCGCCGAGCGGCTCTCCCTCCTCCCCGGGCGGCGGGTCGTGGCCTCCTTCAAGGCGCAGGCGGTCCGGATCGTGCCGCGTCCGTCGTGAGGCCGTCCAAAGAGGAAGGCGGGGCCGGCGCCCGTTTCGGGCGGCCCCCTACCCGAGCCCCTTCTCCACCGCCTCGACCAGGGTCTTTAGGCAGCGGATGCGGGCCCAGAACTTGTCCTCCGCCTCGACGATGGTCCAGGGGGCGTAGGTGGTCGAGGTCTGGGTGATCATGTCGTGGACCGCGGCCCGGTAGAGGTCCCACTTCTCCCGGTTGCGCCAGTCCTCCTCGGTGATCTTGTAGCGCTTCCCCGGGTCCTTCTCCCTCGCCCGGAAGCGCTCGAGCTGGCTCTCGGGCGAGATGTGGAGCCAGTACTTCACCAGGACCGCCCCGGCGTTCGTGAGGGATCGCTCGAACTCGTTGATCTCGTGGTAGGCGCGGCGCCAGTCGGCCTCCTTGCAGAACCCCTCCACCCTCTCCACCAGCACCCGGCCGTACCAGGTCCGGTCGAACACCGCGATGTGCCCGGCCTTGGGCAGTTTCTTCCAGAAGCGCCAGAGGTAGTGGTGGGTGGCCTCGTCGCCCTTGGGGGCGGCGATGGGGATGACGGTGTAGCCGCGAGGGTCGAGCGATCCCACGAGCCGCCGGATGGCCCCGCCCTTTCCCGCCGCGTCCCAGCCCTCGAAGGCTGCGATGACCGGCAGCCGGGCGGTGTAGCAGGCGAACTCCAGCTCCCGGAGCCGCTTCTGCCAGTGGGCGCGCTCCTTCTCGTAACGCGCCGGGGTGAGCCGAACCTTCAAGTCCACCGAGTCGAGAACGGTCCGGTCCGACCGGCGGAGGGGCGAAGGTGGCCGCCTGGGGGCGGGGGCGGCCTTCGGGGCCCGCTTCGCCTCGAGGGCCTTCTCCATCGCCTGGGCCAGGGTCTCGAAGACGTGGACCCGGCGGAAGCGCTTGTCGGTCGAGGGCACCACCGTCCAGGGGGCCCAGGCGGTGCTGGTCCGCTCCAGCATCTCGTCGGCCGCGAGCCGGTAGCGATCGTACCGGCCATGGGCCTTCCAGTCCTGTCGGGTGACGCGCCAGGACTCGTACTCGCTCTTCTCCATCCTCCTGAACCGCCTCCGCTGCTCCTCCTTGGCGATGTGGAGGAAGAACTTCACCACCAGCGTGCCGTCGTCGGACAGCATCCGCTCGAACTGGTTCACCTCGTCGTAGGCGCTCTCCCACACCCGCTTCGGGACGAGCTTCTCCACCCGGTCGGCCAGGACCCGCCGGTACCAGGAGCGGTCGAAGATGGCGAGGCCCCCGCGCTCGGGCAGCCGGGTCCAGAAGCGCCAGAGAAACGGCCGGAGCTCCTCCTCCTCGGTAGGGGCGCGGGTCAAGTGGACCACGTAGCCGCGGGGGTCGATGCGCCCCACGAGCTTCTCGATGGTGTCCCCCTTCCCCGAGGCGTCCCAGCCCTCGAAGACGAGGAGGACCGGGATCTTCTCCTCGAAGACGGACCGCTGCAGAAGGGAGAGCCGGTCCCTGAGCTCGGGATAGCTCTTCTCGTAGGGGGCGGGGGAGAGGGTGCGGGCGAGGTCGACGGTGTCGAGCATGGGCTTTGCCCCCGGCCCTTCAAAAGAGGGCGGGGGCAGCCCATCTTACACGCCGGATTTCACCCCCGCGCGAACACGTCGAGGACGTAGTCGTGGGCCGAAAGGGCCCCCGGGGGCAACTCACCCTTCCCCACCCGCCGCGAGACCTCCCCTCGCTCGAGGTCGAAGATGGCGGTGAGGAGGGGGCCGCGCTCCGCGGCGCGCGCCTCCCCCAGGACGAACAGCACCCGGGCGCTGTGCTGCAGGTAGCGGGGCGACCTGAGCTGCCGCCTGAGGAGCTCCATGATCACCTCTGCCTTCCGGCGGTCGAACCGGGCCGGCTCGCCCCGGCGGTCCTGCTCGGCAAAGAAGGCCGCCGTCCACCTCTCGTGATGCTCGAGGACTTTCTCGAAGAGCGCCCCATCGAGGCGCGTTCCGGCCGCGACCCTCTCGCCCCTCTCCCCCAGCACCACCCCGTCCTCGGTGGAGAGGGGGAGGAGGAGGTGGCCGTCCCTCGTGACCCTGGCCTCGTGCCGGAACAGGGTCCACAGCCAGGAGACGTTGATCCGGTAGGTGGCGAGGTCGTTCATGAACCGGAGCTTGAGCTCGTAGTCGTCGATCGCCGCCGCGAAGTTCCCGTTCAGGATCTGGAACCCGTAGTTGGCCGCCATGTAGAAGGCGTGCTGGACGTGCTCGATGGTGACCTCCCCCCGGGGCACGCCGTAGATCGCCTCCCAGAGCTCCGGGGTGTGGAGCTTCTCGGGCCCCTCGAGCGCCTCGCGCCTTAGGACGAAGGGAGTGATGCGGCCCCCCTCGTCGAGGAGCCCGCGGGCGCGGAGGAGCGAGCGCTCCGCCCCCGTGAGGCCGCTTCTCACCGTGGGGACCGAGGAACCCCGGATGGCCGTCGTCTCCTCGGGCGCGTCGAGAAGGGCCTGGAGCTCCGAGACCTTGGCGAAGAGAGGCGCGTTCCCTGCCGCGACGTACTCGGACTCCGGGCTCGCCACCCAGCTCTGCCGGTAGGCGTCGTGGAGCGTCCCAAGGACGCGGCCGGAGAGCATCTCCTCGAGCGTGGGACGGGCCCCCTCGGGAAGCGGCCCCTCGGGCACGAAGAAGAGCCCGAGGAGGCGCTCCCGCAGCTTGTCGGTGAGGATGGCGCGCAGGGCGATGGGGTTGTAGCGGGCCCGGCCATAGGGATCGCCGGGCTGGTAGATCATGACCGCCGCCATGCCGCCGATGGGGGCAGCGTTCTCGAGCCGCCCCTCCTTCATGCCCGCCATGAGCATCACGAGGGCGTTGTAGCGCTGATAGGCGATCATCCCCGGGGTGGCCATCCCCACGGTCTGGGGGTCGGGGAAGATCCCCCCCGGATCGTCCTTCCACATCTCGATGAGGCTGCCCAGGTAGTCCCACCGGCCGACGTTCGTCCCGAGGAGACGACGGCGCAGGGTGAAGACGATGGCGGGAAGCTCTCGTCCGGCGGTCCCCTCCTCGTAGAGCATCTTCACCTTGTAGGTGCCGACCTTCACCCCCACGATCCCCTCGAGCCTCGACAAGAGCCGCTCCACGAGGAGGGCCTCGGCCGCGGTCTGGAGCTTGGGAATGTAGAAGTAGACCCCGCTTCCCGCCAGGGCGAGGGCGTCGTGGTTCAGGAGCGCCCAGAGCGTCGCCACCACCACCATCCCGGGAGCGGGCCTCCCGTCCACGGTCACGTGGTCGTAGCGGACGTGCAGCCCCGGCGGGCGCGCGAGCCGCGTGGGCCAGCGCCCGGGAGGCCGCTCGATCCGGTAGACCCGCTTCTTCCCCTTCTTCGTGACCTCGTAGGGGCGATGGGCCCAGAGGCCCTCGAAGATGTCCTTTGCGTTCTTCATCGCCGCGAACACCCCCACCGGCTCGCTCAGGGGCTGGCCCTCGGGCGTGAAGTGCGGCGGCGAGGCATCCTCGAAGTCCGGCATGTTCATGGGGGCGGCGCTGTTCAGGGCGTTCATCGCCATGTCGAGCGGGTGCCAGGGACCGGTGAGCTCGAGCCCCGGGTTTTTCGAGGGGTGAACGTGGGGGGGGATCTCCACCTCCTCGTTGAGCCGCCATCGAAAGGGGCTCTCCCGGCCGAGGAAGTTGTCCTGGAGCCCGCGAACGATCTGCCGGTAGGTGAGGTAGCGTCCCGTCGCCGGATCGAGGAAGGCTTCTTCAAAGCCCGGCCAGGCGTACTTCTCCGCCACCTTCCCCTTCCTCTGGAGGAGCTCCCGGCGGGCGCCGAGCGCCTTCTCGAGCTCGGGTTCGAGCTCCCTCGTGAGGGCGTCGATCGTGCCCTCGACGTCGACCTCTCGGCCGTTCACGCGCTTCTTCCCGAAGAGATCGGGGAAGCGCTCCCGGATGTCCGTTCGGATCATGGCGTTTTCTTCCCCCTCGAAGGCCAACGCCTCTTCACGGCGGGGGCCTCGCCTCGCCGGATTTGGACGAGGGGGAGAACCTTAACCCCCGCACAAATCCCGCGCCCAGACAGGCTCCCGAGCAGTGGACGGGTGGGACCGAACCGGGTCCGCCCCAAAGGGGGTTTGTGGCCTGCGACATTCGTGCACAGGTGGCGGTCTCACCTGCGCGGGAGGCTTCGAATGTACCGACAGGACTACAACCCGACCGGCAGCGTCTTCCTCTCGACCGTCCTCGCGGCCGTCCCGATCGTCGTCCTCCTCTACTTCATCGCCCTGCACCCGCACAAAGACCGCTCGGGCGTGCGGCACCTCGGCATCTCCGCGCCGTACGCGGCGCTCTTCGGGGTCCTCGCCGCCCTGCTCGTCTCCTGCCTCGCCTTCCGCATGCCGGTCGCCTCCGCCCTCTCCGCCTTCGCCCTCGGCGTCCTCTCCGGATTCTTGGGGATCATCTGGATCGTGCTCGCGGCGATGTTCCTCTACACGATGACCGTCATCACCGGGAAGTTCGAGATCGTGAAGGAGTCCATCGTCCACATCTCGTTCGACCGGCGGCTGCAGGTCCTGCTCATCGCCTTCTCCTTCGGCGCCATCATCGAGGGCACCTCGGGGTTCGGCACCCCGGTCGCCATCGCCGGGGCGGTGATGGTGGGTCTCGGGTTCCGCCCCTTCCAGTCGGCGGTCTTGAACCTGCTCGCCAACACCGCCCCGGTGGCCTGGGGGGCGATCGGCACGCCCATCGTCACCCTTGCGGCGGTGAGCGGCCTCGACCAGCTGACCCTCTCGGCCATGGCCGGCCACCAGCTCCCCTGGGCCTCGATCCTCGTCCCCTTCTGGCTCGTCGTCACCTTCGTGAAGATGGAGGGCGGCACCTTCCGGGAGGCATTCGAGGTCTGGCCGGCCGCGCTCGTCTCGGGCGGCTCGTTCGCCCTCATGCAGTTCTTCGCCTCCGGGGTCCCCTCCACCCACCTCATGACCGACGTGGTCTCGGGGGTCTTCTCGGTCGTCACGACCGCGCTCTTCCTCCGGTTCGTGTGGCACCCGAAGTCCCGGTTCAAGCTTCAGTCGGAACGGGAGGCGGCGCGGGCGCCCGCGAGCGCGGGCGCGGCCACGGGGGAGAAGTCGGAAGGGGAGTGGAAGTACCCCTACTCGGTGGGCGAGACGATCCACGCCTGGCTCCCCTGGGCGATCCTCGTCGCCTGCTGCGCGCTGTGGGGGATGCCGTCCTTCAAGACGGCGCTCAACAACCTCTTCTCCTCCGTGAAGTTCGAGACGAGCCTCTTCGGCGGCAAGCTCGCCGGGACCCTGTCCTTGCCGGTGTGGGACATGCCCGGGCTAAACGGCCTCGTGCAGCGGATGCCGCCGGTGGCCCCCCCAGGCGCCAAGCCCGAGGCGGCCCGCTTCGTCATCAACTGGCTCTCCGCGGCGGGCACGGGCGTCTTCGTGGCCGCCGTCCTCTCCGGCTTCGTCCTGGGGCTCAACCCCGCCCAGTGGCGCGAGGCCGTCTCCCGGACGCTCAAGCGCATGAAGACCCCGGTCCTCGTCATCGGCCAGGTCCTGGGGCTCGGCTTCCTCACCCGCTATGCCGGGACCGACGCGGTCCTGGGCCTCGCCTTCACCAGCGCCGGCGCCGCCTACCCGTTCTTCGCGGCCTACCTCGGCTGGCTGGGGGTGTTCTTGACCGGCTCCGACACCGCCTCGAACGCCCTCTTCGGCAGCCTCCAGCGGATCACCGCCCAGCAACTCAAGCTCAACGAGATCCTCATCGTCGCCACCAACTCCACCGGCGGGGTGATGGGCAAGATGATCGACGCGCAGTCGATCATGGTGGCCTGTGCCGCCTGCTACGACGATCCCAAGGAACGGGTCCACGCCCTGGGCCCCATCTTCCGGACCGTCTGGTGGCACTCCCTCGCCGGGGCGGCCTTCATCGGCGCGATCGCGCTCCTCCAGGCCTACGTCTTCCCCGGGGCGATCCCGGTGCCGCCCGGCTGAGCGAGAGAGGCCTCCGCCTCGAGGATGGCGCGGTCCAAGATCTCCACCGGGTGGAGGGTCTCGACCGCGAGGCCCCGGGCCCGGAGGAGGGCGGCGAGGTGGAGGGTGCAGCCGGGGTTGGCGCTCGCGAGGACCGGCGCCCCGGCCAGGGCCACCGCCTCCGCCTTTCGCTCGCCGATCTCCGCGGCCGCCTCGGGCCAGAGGAGGTTGTAGACCCCCGCCGACCCGCAGCAGGCCCCCCCGTCCCCGAGCTCGATGAGCTCGAGGCCGGGAACGGTCCTCAGCGCATCCCGCGGCTCCGCGTAGAGCCGCTGGGCGTGGCCGAGGTGGCAGGGCATGTGCCACGCGACTCTCGAGCGGAGAGCGGCCCTCGGGGAGCGGGGAGGGAGCGCGGCGAGAAGCTCGGTCACGTCCCGGACCCGCTCCGCGAACGCCCGGGCGCGCGGACCGAGATCCGGGTCTTCGGCGAAGAGGTGGCCCAGGTCCTTCAGGTGCGAGCCGCACCCGGCGGCGTTCACCACGACGAGGTCGAGCGAAAGGTCCGCGAACCGGGAGATGAGGTCCTCGGCCAGGCGCCGGGCCTCCGCTGTCCGGCCGGCGTGGAGGGAGAGGGCGCCGCAGCAACCCTGCCTCGGCATCTCCACCTCCACCCCCTCGGCGGAGAGAACCCGGACGGTCGCCGCGTTCACCTCCGGGAAGAACACGCGCTGGACGCAGCCCAGCAAAAGACCCACCCGTAGCCGGCGTTCCCCCCGCGCCGGGACCCGGGACGGGAGTACTCGGAAGAGCTCCTTCAGCCCGAGGCGGGGCGCGAGCGACTCGAGCACAGCGAGACGGCCGAGGCGCCTCAATAGCCCCGCCTGGCGGAGGAGGAAGAGAAGCCCGCTCGCCCGGAGGAGCCAGAGGAAGACCCCGGCCAGGCGAAGCCGGGCGGGGTACGGGAAGAGCGCGAACAAGAGGGCGCGGAGGAGACGGTCCTTCGGGGTGCGCGGCACCTCCCGCTCCGCCTGCTCGCGCGCCGCCTCGATGACCCGGTCGAAGCGCACTCCCGAGGGGCAGGCGCCGAGGCAGGCCATGCACCCGAGACAGCGGTCGAAGTGCAGGGCCGCCCGGGCGGTGAACGGGAGCCGACCCTGGGACAGCGCCCGAAAGAGGTCGATCCGCCCGCGGGGCGTGTCCATCTCCTCCCCGAAGGAGAGCCAGGTCGGGCAAGCGGGCAGGCAGAAGCCGCAGTGGACGCACTCGTCGGCCGGCTCCCGCAAGGCGGGGCTCCGCCGATCGCCCACCGCTTCCTTCGCCAGGGTCACGGCTTCGCCCCTTCCCAGAGCCGCCCCGGCCCGATTCGGCCCTCGGGGTCGAAGGCCGACTTGAGCCGGCGAAAGAGCTCCACCTCCGGCGGAGGCGGTCCGAGGATCCCGGTCCGCTCGTAGAGAGCGGGCGGGGCGGCGGAGAGGACCACCGCCCCGCGCCCGGGGGCCACCTCCCGCCGGGCGCTCGCCACCGCCTCCGCGGCGGTGAGCGGATCGACGAGCGTCCCGGCCACGAAGGCGATCCCCAGGGTCGGGTAGTAGACCGCCGCCCCGCCTTCGAGGGCGCGAAGGAGCGGACCGAGCGAGGCCAGAGCCCTTGGCCCCCTCCCGGGCACGAACGTCGCCTTCGCCCGAAGGTCGCCCTTTGTGCGGAGCGCGTCGTGCAAGGCCCAGAGGGCGGCCTCGTCCCCCCCGATGCACCGCTCGGCCGGAAGATTCCGGGCCGGGCCCAGAAGGAAGCGCTCCACCTGTCCCCGGACCCCGGGCCCGAATCCCTCGAAGCGCAAGAGGAGCCGAGCTCGCCCCCGCTCCAGGATCGCGGCCACCGCCGCCGGCTCGAGCCGCTCGTCCCGGGCGGCCCGGGCGAGGGAGAGGGCCCCTTCGGCTGTGAGGCCGTCGACCGCCACGGTCTCGGAGACCTCGGGCAGCGGGTGGAGCCGCACCACCACCTCCACCACCAGGGCCAGGGAGCCGGCCGAGCCGTAGAGGAGCCGCGGCAGGTCGAAGCCCGCCACGTTCTTCACCACCTTTCCGCCCCCCCGCGCCAGGGCCCCGTCAGCGCGCAAGAGGGTGATGCCGATGACGAGGTCGCGGATCGAGCCGTAGCGCGTCCGCCTGGGGCCGAAGGAGCCGGCGGCCAGGATTCCCCCGAGCGTGGCGCGCTCGGGGAGCGGAGGGTCGAGCGCCAGCCGCTGGCCGTGGGGGGCGAGGTAGCGCTGTAGCTTCTCGAGGGTGAGCCCCGCCTCCACCGCTACGATCTGATCGGCGGGAGCGTGCTCGCGGATCCGGTCGAGGCGAGAGGTGCGGAGCACGGCCGCGCCCTTTGGCGGCGGCTCGGGCCACGGCTCGGTCCCGCCCCCGAAGAAGACGACCGGGCGGCGCTCCGAGGAGAGGGCCCGCATGGCCGAAGCCGCCTCCGCCACCGAGGCGGGGACCTGTTCCCCTTCCCCCGCCGGCCGCTCGCTCGCCCCGCCGGTCACCATCGCTCCGCCACCCCTGCGGCCTCGGCCGGGTGGGGCCGGTACGGCCCCGGCACCTCGCCGCAGAGCCGCGGCGCCGGGAACACCTTGCCCGGGTTCAAAAGCCGCGCCGGGTCGAACGCGCAGCGGACCCGCTGCATCGTGTCGAGGTCGTCGGGGCCGAACTGCTCGGCCATGAAGGCGACCTTCTCGGCACCTACCCCGTGCTCGCCGGTGATGGAGCCCCCCAGGGAGAGGCACAGCCGGAGGATGTCGCCCCCGAGCCGGGCCGCTCGCTCCTCCTCGCCCGAGACTTGGGCGTCGTAGAGGACGAGCGGGTGCAGGTTACCGTCCCCGGCGTGGAAGACGTTCGCCACCCTGAGGCCGGCCGCTCGGGCGAGGGCCCCGATCTCCCTCAGCACCCTGGCGATCTCCGAGCGCGGGATGACTCCGTCCTCCACGAGGTAGCTCGGCGAGAGCCTCCCCACCGCGGCGAAGGCGGACTTCCGCCCCTTCCACATGAGCTCTCGCTCCCTCTCGTCCTTGGGGATGCGCACCTCCACCGCGCCCGCCGCCCGGGCGAGGGCCATGGCCCGCTCCGAGACGTGGTCCACCTCCGCGGCCGGCCCGTCCGCATCCATGAGCAGGACCGCCCCAAGATCGGGCCAGTCGACCCCGGTGGCCGCCCGGGCAGCGGCGATGGCGAGCCGGTCCATCATCTCGATCGCCGCGGGCACGATCCCCGCGGCGATGATGGCCGATACCGCGTTCCCCGCCTCGTCGGTGGAGGGAAAGACGGCGAGGAAGGTCTTCGTCGCCTCCGGCCGGCGTAAGAGGCGCACCGTCGCCTCGGTGACGACGCCCAAAAGGCCCTCGCTCCCCACCACCGCCGCGACGAGGTCGTACCCGGGTGCGTCCGGCGCCGGCCCTCCCAGGTCCACGACCTCGCCCCCGGCGAGGACGAGCCGCACCGCGAGCACGTGGTTCACCGTGAACCCGTACTTGAGGCAATGGGCCCCGCCCGAGTTCTCGGCCACGTTGCCCCCGATCGAGCAGATGATCTGGGAGGAGGGATCCGGGGCGTAGTAAAAGCCCCTCCCCGCCACCGCCCGGGTCAGGTCGAGGTTCGCCACCCCGGGCTCCACGCGCGCCCAGCCGTCGTCGAGATCCACTTCCAGGATGCGCCGCATCCGCGAGAGCGCCAGGACGAGGCCGCCCTCGACCGGCCGCGCCCCGCCCGATAGGCCCGTCCCCGCCCCCCGCGGCACCACCGGCACACCCGCGGCGCTCGCGATCTCGAGCACCGCCGACACCTCGGCCGTCGAGGCGGGGAGGACGACCAGCGCCGGGCGCGTCCGCCCGTGCGTGAGCCCGTCCGCCTCGTAGGTGATGAGCTCGGCCGGATCGGTGAGGACGTGGTCCTTCCCGACCACCTCCCCGAGGAGGCGCGCGAGTGAGTTCACGTCCGAAGTCTTCTGCCCGAGCAGCGCCACCTCGACACCCCAAGCGGGGATAGGGTTACCCTCCCCCTCCGCGGGCGGGGGGAGAGGGTGAACCCCCAAGGCTTCCCGCTACATCCCTTCTCTCGCTCGCGCCTTCGGCGTTCTCTTGGGCCGCGGCAGAGCCGGGCCTACCCAAGAAGCGACTCCCTCCCGCGCCCCGGGGGCCGGCGCTGCGCACCGCAAGGGCCAACTTACGACGCCCGCGCGGGAGGGGACGAGCCTTCGAAGGCGGGGCGAAACGGGTCAGCGCGCCGCCCGCGCCGCGACCTTCACCGCAGCCTTCATGTCGGAGACGCCCAGAAACACCGCTGCCTTCCTCGCGCCCGCCGACCCGACGTAGAGATGTCCGATGTCGACACCGGCCTTGCCGAGGGCCGTCGCCACCTTGGCGAGCGAGCCCGGCTTGTCCGCCAGCTGCACCTCGAGCACCTCCATCTCCTCCGCCCTCCATCCTCTCCCGGCGAGCGCCTTGCGGGCCGCCGGCACACGGTCCACCACCAGGCGGATGACGCCCTCTGCCCCCTCCACCCAGGCATTGGCCGCCCGGACGTTCACCTTCTGCTCGGCCAGGACCGACGCGACCTCGCCCAGCATCCCGGGCCGGTTCTCGACGCGGATCTTGAGCTCCGTTGCTCGCGGCATCGTCTCCTCCTCTCGCATGGAATGCGAACCTGCCCCGTGTGCGAAGACAAGCGCTCGGGCGGGGGGGCCCGGCAGGGGGACCGGCGGTCCGGGCATCGCCAGGGCGATGGCCCCGGGCGAACAAGGGGCCAAAACTGCCCAGAGTCGCCCCATCTATCTCGCAAAAGGCCCTTCCCGCCGCAAGGAGCCGGTCAGCGAACGGAAACGCCCTGCCTGAGGAGCCGGAACCGCTCCAGGTGGCGGGAGGCGTCCGTGGGCTTTCCGAAGCGCGAGACGTGCTCCTTCACGACCTCGCCGAGCGTCCGCGGCTCGGTATCGGGTAAGGGCAGCGAGGCCGTGGGTGAGCTCTCTGCGAAGAGCGCCGCGAGCGACCCCGGCTCGAGGAGGTCCGGATCGAGATCGGAGAGCGCCGAGAGCGCGACCAGAAAGGGCTCCGGCATGACCGCCGCGGCCGGGACGGTGGCGAGGGGCTCCGGCTCCCCGAGCCCCAGCCACCTCCGACCCGCGAGCAGGGCGCGCTCGAGCCGCCCCGGCGTCTTCTCGGGCGGGCGAACGGAGCGGAGCCTCATGGCGTCGAGGCGTAGCCGGTTCAAGAAACGCTTCAGGGCCCTGGGCGTCGGGTGGGCGGCGCGGATGGCGGGGTGCCAGCAGCGGAGCGCGTCCTGGAAATCGGCGGAGTCGACCACCGCCTCCACCCCCCGCCGAGAGAGGAAGAGGAGCGCGGCCAGGGCGAGCCCCAAGGCCACGGCCACCGCCGGGGTGAGGGGGCCCCGCCTCCGGGTGGGGGATAGCTCGGCCTTGTCCGGGACCGGCCAGGGCTGGTCCTGGGAAGTACCCGGGGCAGGGGCCAGGGGCGCCTTTCCCGGCGGCGCGGCGACCAGGGGGGAGGGCGGCGCCGTCGGGCCACTCGAAGCGGGCCCCCCGCCGGCGGGCAGGAGGAAATGCGAGACCCGGTCCACGAGCCAGCTCGGGTCGAGCCTCGTCCCGAGGGTCACCACCCCCGCTACGACGCACAGGGCGAGGACGAGCGACCAGGCGACCCGGAGCGCTCCGAGGAGCGATTTGGCGGGCGACTCGGGGGTCGGCAGGGGGGCCGCATAGAGCCGCCGCTCGGCCGCGTGCGAGGCGGTGGGCACCGCCACCTCGACGTTGATGAGCTTCTCGAGGTAGGCGCGGGCGTACCTTTCCTCCGGCCCGTCCAGGGGACCGTCGCCCGGAAAGGCCGCCGGGGCGAGCAGCCGGGCCACCTTGTCGAAGCCGCTCGCCACGTACTTCTCGACCACCCGCCGGGACATGGCCAGCACCACGAAGCAGTCGCCGGAGGAGGAGAGGAAGCTCACCGCCTCGAGAACCCGGACCGCGTTCCTCGGGCTGCACCGGTCCACGTCGTCGATGAGGATGACCATCCGCCGCTGGGCGTTCGCCCGGACCACGTCCTCGAAGTCCCGGGCGAACCGCTCGCGGAAGTCGATCTGGGCCCTTGCGTCTCGGGCGGCGACGCTGCCGGCAGCCGAGGCGGCGAGCTTGGCCACGTCGACGCCGTACCCGCGGAAGTCCTTCGCCAGCCGGACGACGAGGGCGAGCGTCGCGGCCACCCCGCCCAGGCCCGACAGGCGGCGGAGGACCTCCGTGTTCCCGAGGGCGCCGGCGAAGTCGATGAGCCCCTCGGTGCCGGCGGGGTGAGCGGCCATGGCGCCGAGCGCGAGCGCCACCCCGAGGAGGAGGGCGAGGACCAAGACCGCCGAGGCGCTCCGGCCGGTGAGCCTGCGGTAGAGGAGCCGGGCCCGGTACTCGAGCCAGGGAAGCCCGCGCGGGGCCGACCCCCCGATGATGGCCGCGAACAGCGAGGCGAGGAGGTCCTGGTCGCCCTCGTGGTGCCAGGCGTTGAAGGGGATGACCACGTGCCCCCGCGCCTCGAGCCGGCGCCGGAGGAGATTCAGGACCGAGCTCTTGCCCGTTCCCCACTCGCCCGTGACCGCCAGGGCGAGCGGCGGCGCGGTGGCGGGGTTGCTCACGAAGTCAGCGAGCGCATGGGCGAGGGGCGAGAGATCGAGGAGGTCGAGCTCGGGACGGTCGATGGGGCGATCGGAGACGAGGAGGGTGGCCACCGTCTCCTCCAGGGGCGGGGGGGCGGGGCGCGGGCGGAGCGCCATCGCGAGACAGGCCGCGGAGAGCGACAGGGCGAGGTAGAACCACGGGGCCGGCCAGCGGTGCGAGCCGCCCAGGTAGATGACGCCGTCGTCCTGGGCCCGGGCGAGCCCGGGACCGGTGGCGAGGGTGAGGTTCGGACCGAGGTCGGGAAGGGCCAGGACCGCTTCGGGCGTGAGCGAGGCGCGCAGGGTTTCCGCGGCGGCCCGGGACTGCTCGGCCGATTTGGAAAGGGAGGGGGCACCCTCCGGCAAGGGCGAGAGCTCCTCGGGGCTCTGGCCTTCGTAGATCTGCCGGCCATCGGACCCGTACCAGAAGCCGCCCTCTCGGCGGAGGTCGAGGAGGGGCTCGGTCGCGACCTGGAACGCGCGCCACCCCCCTCGCCGGCGGAGGAGTAACTCCCCTCCCCCGGTGGCGATGAAATCCTCCCCGCCGAGATCCGAAGACTGCTCGGCCCGGACCACCTCGCGGCCGACGACGAGCGAGCGCCGGAAGGTGGCGCCGCCATCGGTGGACACGAGCGCCACCGTTCGGTCGAGGACGACGACCGACCGGCCGCCCCGATTGGCCGCGAAAGAGACCCGACCCGGTCCTTTGTCGAGGGGCCGGGGGAGAGCCGCCTGCCATCCGGGCCAAAGCCTTGGAGAGAGCGAGAGCGGCGCCGCCCTGGGGAGATCGCTCGCCGGTCCGCTCCCGAGCTCTTTCCCGGTGCGAGAGTCGTAGAGCGCGTAGCGGCCCGCATAGAGCGTCCAGACCGAGTCGCCCGCCGCGCCGATCGCGAGGCGCGGCGCGGGACCGTGCTCCCCGGTGGGAAAGGCCTGCGCTGGCGACGGCAGGATGCGAGCCACGACGCCCGGTCCCACCGCCCAGGCCACCTGCCCGTCGTCCGAGATGGAAACCATCGACAGCTCCACCGAAGCCGCCTGCGAGCCCGAGAGAGAGGGCCCGTTCGCCTCGGCACCGTAGGCGTCCTCCGGAGCTTTCGGGGCATCCCCGCTCGAAGGAGCCTCGCCTCCCGAAGGAGCCTCCGCCGCGCGGGCGCGTGAGACGAAGGTCGAGACGAAGGAGCCCAAGCGAAAGCCGGGAGGTGGTCCGTCTTCCGCACCGGCCTTCTCGCCCGCCTTCTGCACGGGCGCCGGGTTCACCTCGGGCGCTCTCTGCGAAGGCTCGTTCGGCGCGGGCGCCTCTTTGGGCGGCGGGGCCTGCCGCGCCTTCGAGGGCTCCTTCGGACCCCGCTCTTCTGCGCCCTGCACGGGAGAGGCCCCTTGGGGAAGCCCTTGCCCCGCGCCCTCCGCTCCCGAGACCGGCCTGAAATAGACGCGCCTGAAACCCTCGCCCGCCCGGCGCACGAAGGCGCCGCCCTTCCCGACCGCGACCGCGACCGCCCCCTCACCGCGGGAGACCGCGACGCTCGCGAGGCCGGGCGAGAGGAGTGGAGAGCCCCGATCGCAACTCACGAAAGCGCCGGCGCCGAGCCGACAGGTGTCGCCGCCGATCGCGACGACGTCGAAGGCATGGACCGACCCGGCCGGCCAGGGGAGCCGCTCGTCGGCGCCCGTGAGCGGGCCCCCCCAACGGATGCCGTCCGGCGAGCGAAGCACCTTGCCGCTTGCGAGCCCGAGCTCGAACGAACCGTCGGGCGCGACGGCCGCGGACACGACCGGCAACCCGCGCGGGATCCGCGCCACCGCCGACCAGGGCTGCGAGGCGCGCGCCGAGAAGAGCCAGGCGAGACCGGACGGCTCCCGGTCGGGATCCGGCCAGGGGCCCTGAGCCCAGGCCCCGAGGAGCGCAATGAGCGCGAGGGCCGCGCCCGCGGAGAACCAAGAGGTGCGTGGGTCGCGAGGAGCGAGCGCTCGGATACGAGGAGCGTCCCGGCGCTGGTGAACCTCCATCCCGGCCTCCTAGGGGAGGTGAAGAGGCTTCGCGCGGAACGTGACCCAACGTCAAGGCGGCGGCCCGACTGGGTTCGAGAGGGCGGCGAAGGCCCGGGAGCGGGGCGCACGCCCCAAGCGGAGCCGTCATGCGCAGGGCACCCCTCACCCGAGCCGTGTCCTGAACCTCACGACCGCGGCGAGGAACACGGCGAGGCCGATCACCGAGAGCGCAGCGAGAGGGAAGGCCAGATCGGGAAAGCCGGCGCCCCTCATGAGGCAGCTCCGCATCACCTCGGCGTAGTGGCGCACCGGGTTCAGCAAGGTGATGGCCGCAAGCCAGCTGGGCATCGCCCGGATCGGGCTCACGACGCCCGAGAGGAGCACCGCCGGCATGATGAACAAGAAGCCCGCCAAGAAAGACTGCTGCTGGGTGGTGGAGATGGTCGAGATGAGCAGCCCCACCCCGAGAGTGGTGAGGAGGTAGAGGAGCGTGCCCGAGACGAGCACCGGGATCGGGCCGCGGATCGGCACGCCGAAGACCCAGGTCCCCACCGCGACGAGGAGCATCACGTCCACGAAGCCGACCACCACGTAGGGCGCGATCTTCCCGAAGAGGAGGACGGTCTTGGGGATGGGGGTCACCATCACCTGCTCGAGCGTTCCCATCTCCCGCTCGCGGGTGAGGCCCATGGCGGTCACGATGGTCGTGACGATGAGGAGCAGCATCGCCGCGATGCCGGGGATCATGTAGGGGGGCGACTTGAGGGTCGGGTTGTAGGCGATGCGCGGGGTGAGCCTTAGCTGGGCGGGGGGGGCTAGCCCGGCGGAGAGGATCCGGCCGCGGGCCAGCTCCTCCGCCACCCCGCCGAAGTACTGCGCCGCGGCCCAGCCCGCCACCGTCGAGCGGTTGGGATCGGTGCCGTCGAGGATCACCTGGACCTCGGCCGGCCTCGAGGCGGCGAGGTCGGAAGCGAACCGCTCCGGGAGGATGACCACCGCCGCGGCCCTCCCCCAGTCGAGGTCCTTCTCCGCGCCGACCGGCTCCAGGGCACCCTCGACCCTCGTGAGCGTCCCGTCGGCGAGAAGCCTTCGGGCGTGTAGCCTCGAGACGTCGGTGCGGTCCCGATCGACGACCACGGTCGGCACGCGGTCCACCGTGAAATCGACCGCGAACCCGAAGACGAGGGTCTGCAGGACCGGCGCCACCACCAGCATGAACATCATGCGCCTGTCGCGGACCGTCTGCCGGACCTCCTTGCGGAAGACGGCCGCGAGCTGGACCCTTACGGTTGGGCTCAGGGCGCTCATGCGACCCTCCGCTCGAACCGGGCGGTGGCGACCGCCACGATGAGCACCGCGAAGATCCCCACCGCGAGGAGGTCGGGCCAGAGCACCCTGAGCCCGTTCCCCTTGAGGAGGATCCCGCGCAGCGCGTGGACGAGGTAGCGGGCGGGGATGACGCGGGAGAGGAGCTGCAGCGGCCAGGGCATGTTCTCGATGGGGAAGACCATGCCCGAGAGGAGCATCGAGGGCAGAAGCGAGGAGAGGGCGCCGGCCTGCGTCGCCACGAGCTGGTTCTTCGTCAAGACCGAGATGAGGAGCCCCTGCCCCAGCATGCCCACGAGGAAGAAGAAGCCCACGAGGAGGAACAAGGAAAGGCTCCCCCGCACCGGCACGTCGAACACCGCCGCGCCGAAGGCCACGACGAGGAGCAGCTCCAGCATGCCCAGGACGAGGTAGGGGGCGAGCTTGCCGAGGACGATCTCCAGCCGGCCCACCGGGGAGGCGAAGAGCTGCTCCATCGACCCCCGCTCCCACTCCCCGGCCACCGTCAAGGCGGTGAGCAAGACGGCGGTGATGGCGAGGATGAAGGCGGCGAGGCCAGGGACCATGAAGAGCGAAGACCGCCCCGCCGGGTTGTAGCGGGTCCAGATCTTCGCCACGAGCGGGGGGCTCGCCCCGGCGAGCGCGACCCCGGCGAGCCTCTCCGTCTCGGCCCGCACCAGGGCGTCGGCCTTGGAGAGCACCTGGTTCGCCACGGTCACGTCGCTCCCGTCCACGAGGAGCTGGAGCGGAACACGCTCCCTCTTGGCGACCTTCTCGGCGTAGTCCCTCGGGACGACGAAGAGCGCGGTGGCCTTCCCTCGCCGAAAGAGCAGATCCGCCAGGGCCGGCTCGGCCTCCCCGGCCGAGACGAGCTCCCGCGAGCCGGTCACGGTCCGGACGAGCGCCCGGGAGGCCTCGCTCCTCGAAAGGTCGGCGACGGCCACGGGAACGTGGTCGAGATCGAACGAGACCCCGTAGCCGAACAAGAACAGCATGAGGACCGGCATCACGAGCGCCAGGTAGAGGGTGCGCGGGTCGCGCAGGATGTGGAGGGTCTCCTTCGACGCCATGGCGCCGACCCGGACGAGCGATCGGCGCACCCGCCCGCCGGCCTTCTCCTCCCCTCCCCTAGGACGAGGCACGACGGCCTCCCACCACCTCGAGGAACACGTCCTCGAGACTCGGCTCGGCCCGCTCCACGCTCACCTCCGTGGCCCCGGCCAGGGTGCAGAGCCGCTCGGCCTCGCTGGGCGAGAGACTCCCCGGAAGGACCCTCAGGTGCAATCCCGCGCCGAACGGCACGACGTCTCGCACCCCGGCGCGAGCGGAGAGGGCGCCCGCGGCCCGGCGCAGGTCTCGACCCCGGGCCACGAGCACTTCCTCCGGCACGTAGGCACGCTTCAGCCCCGCGGGCGTATCGAGCGCCACGAGCTTCCCGTCGACCATGAGGCCGATCCGCCCGCAGTACTCGGCCTCGTCTAGGTAGTGGGTGGTGACGAAGACGGTCGTGCCCCCCCGGGCGAGCTCGCGGATGATCCGCCAGAACGTCCGCCGCGCCACGGGGTCCACCCCGGCGGTCGGCTCGTCGAGGAAGACCACCCCCGGCCTGTGCAGGATGGCGCAGGAGAGGGCCAGACGCTGGCGCAGCCCGCCGGGGAGGTCCCCGGTGGTGGTCCCTTTGAGACCGCGCAGGTCCGCGAGCTCCAAGACCTCGTCCGCCCGCGCCGCGAGAGCCTTCCCGGCGAGCCCGTAGGCGCCCCCGAAGAAGGCCACGTTCTCCCGCACCGGCAGGTCGAGGTAGAGCGAGAACTTCTGCGACATGTAGCCGATGGCGGCCTTGACCTTCTCCGGGTCTTTCGCGAGGTCGTGCCCCGCCACCCGCCCGCTGCCGCTCGTCGGGGAGAGGAGCCCGGTGAGCATGCGGATGGTGGTGGACTTCCCGGCGCCGTTCGCCCCGAGGTAGCCGAAGATCTCCCCGCGCTCCACCTCGAAGCTCACCCGGTCGACCGCGGTGAACGACCCGAAGCGCCTCGTGAGCTCGTGGGCCACGATGGCGGGGCCAAGGCCCGCCCCCCCGAGAGGAGCCGATCCGCTCACGCCGCTGCCTCTCGGATGCGGGAGAGGAAGAGATCCTCGAAATCGGGGGTGGCGGAAGAGAGCGTGGCGCCGAGCGGAGCGAGCGCCCGGGAAAGCTCCGCGCCGGCGCCCCGCGACACCACCACCCGGAGCCGAGCCCCCGCCGGCGATGCGGCGAGGACCGCCGGGTGCCGGGCGAGAAAGGCGTCGAGCTCTTCGCGGTCGCCGCCCCTCACCTCGTGCACCTCGTCCTCGAAGCCCGAGAGGAGCGCCCGCGGCTCTCCCTCGACGAGCACCTTGCCCCGGTGGACGAGCGCCACCCGGCTGCAGCGCTCAGCCTCGTCCATGTACGGGGTGGAGAGGAGCACGGTCATGCCGCCCTCCACGAACTCGTGGAGCAGCTCCCACAGGTCGCGCCGCGAGACCGGATCGACGCCGTTCGTGGGCTCGTCGAGGAGCAGCACCTCGGGCTCGTGGAGCAGCGCGCAGGCGAGCGCCAGCTTCTTGTACATGCCGCCGGAGAGGGCGTCGGCCCGGCGGTCGACGAAGGGCGCGAGGCGGGTGATGGCGAGGAGCCGGTCGGCGCGCTCCCGATAGACCCCGCGGGGGAGCACGTAGAGCCGGGCGAAGAAGCGGAGGTTCTCCGAGACCGTGAGGTCGCGGTAGAGGCTGTACTGCTGGGGCATGAGCCCGAGCTTCTCCCGGACAGCGCCCTTGAGCGGGTCCTCGCCCAGAACCCGGGCCCTCCCGCCGTCCGGGGCGATGAGCCCGGCCAGGATGCGGATGGCGGTGGTCTTGCCGGCGCCGTCCGGCCCGACGAGGCCAAGGAGCTCCCCCCGTCGGGCAAGGAACCCGAGGCCGTCGAGCGCCGTCACGGACCCGAAGCGCCGCACGAGGCCGCTCGCCTCCACCGTCCTTGGGGGCTCCTCCGCCACCCTACTTCCCCGTTCCCGGCAGCATGACCTGCACCGGCATGCCGGCCCGCAGCTTGCCGCCGCGGTTCGCCACCGTGACCTCGATGGGATAGACGAGGCGGTCGCGATCGGTGCGGGTCTGGATGTTTCGGGGCGTGAACTCGGCCTCGAGGTAGACCGTCCGCACCGTCCCCTCGAACACCTCCCCCGGGTAGGCGTCCGCCACCACCTCGGCCCGGGCCCCGGGCTTCACCACCCCCACCTCGGCGTTCGGGAGATAGAAGGTCGCCTTCACAAGGGAGAGATCGACGAGCCGCACAAGCACCGCCCCGGGGGAGACGAGCTCGCCCGCCTCGTGCGGCAGGGTCTGCACCACCGCGTCCCGGGGCGCGCGGATCTCGCACTCGGCCGCGAGGAGCTCTGCCCGGGTGAGCTGCGCCCGCGCGGCCCGCACCTGCGAGAGCGCCGCCTCGGCCTGCAGGGAGCTCGCCCGCGTGACCACCTCGGCCGCCTGGGCCTGGTGGGCGCTGGCCTCGGCCTGGGCCCGGGCCGCGAGCACCTGCTTCGAGAGGCCGGAGGCGCTGGCCTGGGTCTCGTCGATGCTCGAGGCGGGCACGTCGGCGGGGAGCTGCGCGAGGCGCTTCGCCTGCCGCTCGGCCAGGTCCGCCTGGGCCTTCATCGCCTCCGCCTGCGCCCGCGCTGCCTCCTCGGAGGCGCTCGCCGCGATCCGGTTCCGATCGGAGGCCTTCACCTGGGCCTGGGCCGCCTGGGCCTGGGCCTCCGCCACCTTCACCCGCGCCTCCGCCTCCGCCACCGCCGCGTCGGGGTCGGCGCAGTCGAGCCGCAAGAGGAGGTCGCCCTCCTTCACCGACTCTCCCTCGCGCACCTTCACCGAGGTGATGCGCGCCCCGACCCGGGACGAGAGCTCGACCACCGTTCCCTCGATCTCCCCCGATCCGCCCGAGGGAGCCTTCTCTTCTCTCGCCTGGGTGAAGAGCCGGTAGGCGATGAGCCCGGAGAGCACCACTACGAGCACGCCCAAGACGACGATGACCCTTCGCATGCGTAAGCCTCCAGAAAAGCCGGCCGGCAGGGCTCCTTCAAGAGAAGAGCCCGCTCGCAAGCGCCATGCCGCGCCCGGGACAACCAAACGGGCCTTCCCGAACTCGCCTTTCGGCGGGCGGACGCCTTTCCCGAGGTCGGAAACCCGACACCCGCCCGAAGGAGTCCGAACGCCTTGGCCAACGACTACCTCGGAACCCGGGCCTCCAGAATGCCTCTTCTCGGCCCCTCCCCTGCGAACCCCGTGCTCGAGACGCGTTTCGGCACCATCCTTGCGAGGGATCCTTGCCAAGAGCAAGAGCCGACGAGGAGCGTTCCCGCACCCGCCCCCTGCCGGCCTCGGGAGGACCGTGTGAGACGCAAGATGCTTTCCCGGGTCCGCCGACTTATCCTGGGCCGGGCTAGGTCCATGGCGGATGTACAGAGGGCCATCGAGCGCGAGGAGCTGTCGCGCGTCTTCGGACAGATGGTGGTCTTGCGCGTCGTCGCCCTCCCCCTGGTCCTCGGGGTGGTGGGGTGGCTTTGGTGGGTCGAGCCCTCCTCCTGGCGCAAGACCGTCCTCCTCCTCACCCTCGTGGTCATCACGGGGTTCTTCCTCGTCGAGTGGCTACGGTACCGGAGGCGGGGGATGACTCGAGGCGCCCTGGCCGCCAACCTCGGCGTGGCCATCGCGAGCCAGCTCGTCATCAGCTTCGCGAGCGGCGGGATCGAGAGCCCGTTCTTGGTCGGGGCGGTCCCCCTGGGGATGCTGACCTCGGCCCTCTTCCGCCCGCCCCTGCAGCTTCTCGTGCCGCTCGCGCAGGTGTCCGCGGTCTGGCTCATGGCCTTCCTGGGCGCGTCGGGCAAGATCCCCGACCTGAACCCCCTGGTGTTCGGAGGCGGCGCCCGGCTCGGAGCCGACACCGCCCACCTCTGGGCCCTCGCCGGGGTCCTGTCCTTCGTCCTCGTGGTGAGCCAGCTCGTCGGGCGCGCCTACCGCAAGACCTATGAGAACATCCTCCGGCGCAAGCTCGCTGCCCAGCAGGAGACCCTGCGGGAGCACCGCGAGCAGGCCGAGGAGCTGACCGCCCTCTCCGCCGAGATCGCCCACGAGCTCAAGAACCCGCTCGCGAGCGTGAAGGGGCTCGCCGGGCTTCTCGCCCAGCACCTCGTCGACGGCAAGGGGGCGGAGCGGCTCGGGGTCCTGCGGCGCGAGGTGGAC
The DNA here is from genome assembly GCA_035686075.1 of Anaeromyxobacter sp. Classification (GTDB taxonomy): domain Bacteria; phylum Myxococcota; class Myxococcia; order Myxococcales; family Anaeromyxobacteraceae; genus Anaeromyxobacter. The sequence goes on along the minus strand of DASRZU010000059.1, from coordinate 156,914 downwards.
CGGATGCAGTCCATCCTGGACGAGTTCTTGAACTTCTCCCGGCCGCTCGTTCCGCTCGCCCTGGGAGACGCGGACGTGGCGGCGCTCTGCCAGGAGGTGGCGGCCCTGCACGAGGGGCTCGCGCGAGAGCGCTCGGTGCACCTCGCGGTGGAGGCGGGCGTGGTCTCGGCCCGCTGCGACCCACGCAAGGTGAAACAGGTCCTCATCAACCTCGTGCAGAACGCCCTCGACGCGAGCGGCCCCGGATCCGAAGTGCGCATCGCCGCCGAGCGGACCGACGCCGGGGGGGCGCTCGTCCGGGTCTTGGACCAGGGGAGCGGCGTCGACCCGGCCCTCGGCGACACGGTCTTCTCCCCCGGGGTGACGACCAAGTCCAACGGGTCGGGGCTCGGGCTCACCATCGCTCGCTCGCTGGCACGCCAGCACGGCGGCGACCTCCTCCTCCGGGCCCGGACCGGCGGCGGGACCGAGGCCTTGCTGGTCCTGCCCGCGGAGCCGTCCCAGGCGGGTCCGGGGAGGGCGGCTTGACCGGTAGGCCCCCGCGCGGGGAGGTCGAGCCGCCGGCGCGGGTCCTCATCGTCGACGACGACCCCGGCATTCGCTACACCCTCCGCGAGATCCTCGTCTCCGAGGGGCTCACGGTGGACGAGGCGACCGACGGCGCGGAGGCCCTTTCCCGCTTCGACGCCGCCCCCGCCGCGCTCGTGCTCACCGACCTGCGCATGCCGCGGCTCGACGGGATGCAGCTCCTCCGCGAGCTCTCGCGCCGCACGCCCCCGCCGCGGGTGGTGCTCATCACCGCCCACGGCTCGGAGCGACAGGCGGTCGAGGCGATGAAGGCCGGCGCCTACGACTACTTCAAGAAGCCGTTCGAGACCGAGGAGCTGCTCGCGGTGGTCCGGCGCTCCATCGAGGCCGTCCGCCTCACCTACGAGAACGAGAAGCTCCAGGGAGAGCTGGCCCTGGCCCGTTCGATGGTCTTCGCCTCGGAGGCGATGCGACGGGTGGGCGTCCTGGTGGGCCGGGTGGCGCCCCGGGACGTGACCGTGCTCATCACCGGGGAGAGCGGGACTGGCAAGGAGCGGGTGGCCGAGGCCATCGTCCGGGCCTCTCGCCGAGCCGACCGGCCCTTCATCCGCTTCAACTGCGCCGCGCTCGCCCCCGAGCTGGCCGAGGCGGAGCTCTTCGGCCACGCCCGGGGCGCCTTCACCGGCGCCATCCGGGCCCGCCCCGGCCTCTTCGGAGAGGCGGACGGGGGCACGATCCTCCTCGACGAGGTGGCCGAGCTCGCCCCCACCGCCCAGGCGAAGCTCCTCCGGGTCCTCCAGGAGGGCGAGGTTCGGCCGGTGGGCGAGGAGCGCACCCGCACCGTGGACGTCCGGGTCCTGGCCGCCACCCATCGCGACCTGGAGGAGCTGGTCCGGGCCTCACGGTTCCGCGAGGACCTCTTCTACCGCCTGAACGTCGTCCACCTCTCCATCCCGCCGTTGCGCAGCCGGCCCGAGGACATCCCCGTCTTGGCCCGCTTCTTCCTCCAGCGGTTCGCCGATCGGTTCGGGGTCTCGCCCCTCCACGTCCCCGAGGCCCTCTTCGACCGGCTGCTCGCCCACCCCTGGCCGGGCAACGTGCGCGAGCTGGAGAACGCCCTGGAGGGGCTCGTGGCTCTGTCGCCCCCGGAGAGCCTGGACCTCGGGCTCCTCCCCGGGGCGGCCCGCCCCGAAGCGAGCGCCCTCTCCTCCGCGAGCGGCGAGGGCGGCGCCGCCCTGCCGCTCAAGCAGCGGGTCGAGGCCTACGAGAGAGGCCTCATCGTGGAGGCGGTCCGGGCGGCGAGGGGCAACCGGAGCGAAGCCGCCCGCCGGCTCGGCATGTCCCGGGTCACCCTCCACGACAAGCTCCGGAAGTACGGCCTCGGGCCCGCCGACGCGGACGAGGGGGAGGCCCAAGGCGGCGAGGGGTGACTACTCTCCCGCGAGGAACTCCTGGTGGGCTCGGTCCTGGGCCGCGAGCCTCCTGAAGAACTCCCTGAGCGCCGGGTGACCCTCGCTGGCGATGAGCTCGGCGTGGGCGCGGGAGCTCCGCTCCTCCACCTCCGCGAGCTTGTGGCGCGCCTCGGCCAAGTTCTTCGCGAAGCCGCCCTGCTTCACCGCCGACAGGATCGCCTCGGCCTCGGCCAAGACCTCGTCCAGGGCCGCCGGGCTGGCCGCCCCGAGGAGATGGGGATCGTGCCGGTAGCGCGAGGCGAGGAGCCGGACGCGTTTCGCGTGCTGGAGCTCCTCCTCCGCCAGCCTTTGGAAGAGCGCGCGGGCCCCGGACTCGCCCGAGAGCTGCACGGCGAGGAGGCCGTAGATCTCGGCCGATATCTCCTCGATGCGCTCCGCCGTGGCGAAGATCTGATAGGTGGTGGCCAAGCCTCGCTTCCTAAACCGAAATGGCCGCGGACCGCAAACCTCCACCCGTGACGTGGTGGCCCCAAGGGGCCCCTAGAGCCGCACCCGGAACACCGTCCCCTTGTCCACTTCGCTCTCGACCTCGATGTCTCCGCCGTGGGCCCGTGCGATCCGCCGGGCGAGGGCCAGCCCGAGCCCCACCCCGCCCGTGCTTCGCGCGCGGCTCCGATCGGTGCGGAAGAAGGGGGTGAAGAGCCGGGGGAGGTCCTCGGGCGAGATTCCGATGCCTTGGTCCTTCACCAGAAAGACCGCTCCCCCCGCTTCCTCCCTCACTTCGAGCGCGATGGGCGTTTCTGCCTCCGAGTACTTGGCGGCGTTGTCGAGCAGGTTCTCGAGGAGCCGCCTGAGGAGCGCGGCATCGCCCCGGATCCTGGGAACCCCCTCGGAGAGCTTGAGGTCGAGGGTGCGGTCAGGCCACCGCTCCCGGAAGCGGCGGGCGGCGTCCGCCGTCACCGAGAGGAGATCCAAGGGCTCGCCCCGGACCTCTGCCCCGCCCCGGGCCTTGAGATCGAGCCGCGCCGCCGAGAGGACGTCCTCCACGAGCCGGTCGAGCTCGTCGAGGTCCGAGGCGATCTCCCCGAGGTAGCGCCGGGCGCGCACCAAGTCCCCCTCCGCCGCCAGCTCGAGCGCCACCCGGATCCGGGCGAGGGGCGTGCGCACCTCGTGCGAGACGTTGGCGAGGAGCTGCTTCTCGGAAAGGACCAGGCTCTCGAGCCGCTCCGCCATCTCGTCGAACGCCCTCCCGAGCTCGCCCACCTCGCCCCGGGCGCGCACCCGGGCGCGGGTGGTGAGGTCGCCCTCCCCGAGCGCCCGGGCCGCGCGGGTGAGCTCCTCCACCGGCGCGGCGATGGATCGCGCCACCGGGACCGAGGCGAGGGCGATGAGGCACAGGACGAGAAGGAGCACCGCCGGAGCCCGCATCGGCGCGGCCTGCCGCTCGAACGCGAACACCACCTGCCCCCCGCTCCGGAGCGGCAGGGCGCGCCCCCTCCCCCGCTGCCAGGCAAATCCCCGGGCCGAAAGGGCCCCCCTCGGAAGCAAGGGGGCGAGGGGAGGGCTCGCGCTCGAGGCCACCACCGTCCGGGCGTCGTCGGCGTAGACGGTGGCCACCACCCCGAACGCCTCCTTCACCCGCGCGAGCTCCACCTCGAGCGCCCGCGGGTCTCCCCCGAGCTCGGCCACCCGATCGGCCGAGTACCGGGCGACCGCATCCGCCTCGTGCCAGGGGCCGGTATGGAAGATGAGGCTCACCCCCAGAATCGCCGCCAGGACGAGGGCGATGAGGAAGAGCCCGTGTCCGAAGATCCGCCAGAAGAGCCGGCGACCGTGGCGCCGGCGATGGGGTCTTCGCCACCGCCCGGAGGAAGGGCCCCTCCCCCTCACTCGGGCTCCCCCGCCAAGACGTACCCGGAGCCCCGCACCGTCTTGATGAGGCGCGGGCGCTTCGGATCGTCCCCGAGCTTCTGGCGAAGGCGCGACACGTGCACGTCGATGGACCGGTCGAAGGCGTCCTCGGCGCTGCCCTTGGCGAGCTCCATGAGCTGCTCGCGGGAGAGCACGCGGCCGGCGCGCCGGGCCAAGGCCTCGAGCAGGGCGAACTCGTAGCCGGTGAGGTGTACCTCCTCTCCCTCGAGCTCGACCCGGCGGGCCCCCGGATCGATGGTGAGGGAGCCCACCCGGAAGGCCCCCAGGGCCGGGCCGGCCCGCCCCTTGGCGCGGCGGGTGACGGCCCGGATCCGCGCCAGAAGCTCGCGCGGCGAGTAAGGCTTCGCGAGGTAGTCGTCGGCCCCCAGCTCGAGGCCCATCACCCGGTCGGCCTCTTCGCCGCGCGCGGTGAGCACGATGATGGGGACGTCGGAGCGGGCCCGGACCTCCCGGCACACCTCCAGCCCGTCCTTGCCCGGCAGCATGAGGTCGAGGAGCACGACGTCGTAGCGCCCGGTCACCGCCTCGGAGAGCCCCCGGCGCCCGTCGGTCACGCTCACCACCGCCACCCCGTGCGACTCGAGGTAGTCACGGGTGAGCGCGGCCAGTCGCACGTCGTCCTCGACGAGGAGGGCGAGGAGCGGGGTCGAGCGGGTGGGCTCGTTCACGGAGAGCATCATAGTTCGAAAGGGGACCTAGGGGCCTTCGCCGGGGGAAGGGGGCGGCCCTGGCCCACCCGTTCCCCTTCGGAAGGCGGTCCCGGTCACGGGTGGAGCCGGTGCATCCGCTCGATCTTCTTCGCGACCTTGGCCCGCTGCTCGGGGGTAAGGATGTCATGCAGCTCGATCCCCGCGTCCACCGCCTCGTGGGCGAACGCCCGCATGGCCTCGATCCGCTCGTCGACCAGGGCGTGGAGGCGAGATCGATCCGGCGTCGCGCTCTGCCACTGCGAGAGGACCTCTGCCCGGATGGGCTCGCCCTCCGTGTGCAGCTCGAGCCCCTTCGCGAGGAGCCGGTCCTTCAGGGCGTGGACCTGGGTCTTCTGCGCGTCCGTGGCGTTGAGCTCGTCGAGCGCATCATCCACCCGCTCAGTCACGTAGGCCGCCACCTCGGCCGGGGTCTGGGAATGGCCGCACCGGCCAAAGCCGGCCAAGACGAGCAGGCCGGCCGCGCCGGCGAGGCCGAACAAGATCCTCTTCCACATGGTCCTCCTCCGTTCTCCCCGAAATGGGCGGGGCGCCAAGAGCCAGGGCCGCCCGGAGCGGGCGGCCTTGACGGGCGGTAGGATGCGGCCTGCCGCCCGAGCGGTGTTGTCTCTGGGATGAAGAAACGTTAACTGTGCCGCCCTAGCCAAGAGAGATGAGCCTCGTCGCCGCCAGAGAGATCTCCCTCGCCTTCGGGTCGCGCGTCCTTCTCCGGCGGGCCGCCTTCTCCATCGGCCCCAAGGACCGGGTGGGCCTCATCGGGGCGAACGGCACGGGCAAGTCCTCGCTCCTCAAGATCCTGTCCGGCGAGCTTTCTTTGGACTCGGGCGAGCTCTCCTTCCGCCGCGGGGTCCGGGTCGGCCACCTCCCCCAGGACGCGACCGCGCTCCCCGACCTCCCCCTGCTCGAGGCGGTCCTCGCCACCGTGCCGGGCCGAGCGGCCCTCGAGGAGCGGCTCCTTTCGACCGAGGCGGCCCTGGCCCGGGCGGGCGAGGAGGGCGAGCAGCTCGAGCTCGCCCAGGACCTCGCCGAGCTGCACGAGGAGCTCGACCACTTTGAGGAGCACTTCGGGCGGCGGCGCGCGGAGCGGATCCTCCGGGGCCTCGGGTTCGCCTCCCCCCAACTTTTCGAGCCGGCCCGGGCCCTCTCGGGCGGGTGGAAGATGCGGGCCGCGCTCTCCGGGCTCCTCCTCACCGACCCCGACCTCCTCCTCCTCGACGAGCCCACGAACCACCTCGACGTCCCCACCCTCACCTGGTTCGACGGCTTCTTGCGCGCGAAGGAAAAGGCGCTCCTCCTCGTCTCCCACGACCGGGAGTTTTTGAACCGCCAGATCGACCGGGTGATCGCCCTCGAGCCCGAGGGGCTTCGAACCTACCCCGGCGACTACGATCACTACCGGCGGCAGCGGGCCCAGGAGGAGGAGCGGCTCCTCGCAAGGGCCGAGCGCCAGGATCAGAAGCGCGCCCAGCTCGAGCGCTTCATCGAGCGGTTCGGGGCCAAGGCCACGAAGGCGCGGCAGGCGAAGAGCAAGGAGAAGGAGCTCTTGCGGATGGAGGAGGTGAAGGTCCTCGACCGAAGGGACACCCTCAGGTTCCAGTTCGCCGAGGGGCCGAGATCGGGCCGGGAGGTGGTGCGGCTCTCGGGGGTTTCAAAGGCCTTCCCCCCGCGGGTGGTGTACCGGGGCCTTTCCGCCCGGGTGGAACGGGGGGAGCGGGTGGGGGTCATCGGACCGAACGGCGCGGGCAAGACCACGCTCCTACGGCTCGTGGCGGGCGAGCTTTTGCCGGACGCCGGGGAGATCGCGCTCGGGCACGGGGTCCTCGCGGGTTACTACGCCCAGGAGCACTGGCCCATTGCCCGCGGGACCGAATGGCCCGCACCGTTAGACCCCTCCCAGGCTCCGCACCCAAAGGCCCCCCTTCACCCGGCCAGGATCCGCGCCGCCGCCGCCGGGACGCTCAACCCCGACCGGACCATCCTCGAGACCCTGTGGGACCTCGTTCCGGACCGGGGCGAGGCCTACGTGCGTGGGGTGGCCGGCTCGTTCCTCTTCTCCGGCGACGACGTGGAGAAGAAGGTGGGAGTGCTCTCCGGGGGCGAGCGGGCGCGAGTGGCGCTCGCGAAGCTCCTCCTCGTCCCCGCGAACCTGCTCGTGATGGACGAGCCCACGAACCATCTCGACCTGGAGTCGTCCGAGGCCCTCATCGAGGCCCTGAAGGCCTACCGGGGGACCCTCCTCTTCGTGTCGCACAACCGGAGCTTCTTGAACGGGCTCGCGACCGTCATCTGGGAGGTGAAGGACGGCGGGATCCTGCCCTTCCCCGGGAACCTGGACGACTGGCTGTACCACGAACGCCAGCTCGAGCCGAGCGAGGAGGCCGGGGCTGGGACGGTCGCGCCCGAGGCCCGCCCGGAAGAGAGCGCCGCGCTGCGCCCCGCCCTGCGCCGGCGCATGGAGGCCGAGGAGCGCAATGCCCGCTCGCGCCGGGAGCGGCCGCTCCGGGAGGAGATCGAGCGGCTCGAGGCCCGGATCGAGGCCTGCGAGGCCGAGGAGCGGGAGACGAGCGGCGCGCTCTCGGACCCCGCCCTCTACGAGGACTTCGCCCGGGCGCGGCCGCTCATCGAGCGGCAGGCGGCGGCGCGAGAAGAGCTCGCCCGGCTCTACCCGGAATGGGAGGAGGCGCAGAAAAGGTTCGAGGCCCTGAAGCGGGAGGGAGGCGGCCCAACGTGACGAGAAGCGCCCGCCGCCCACCTCGGCTGGCATCGCCCTTTAGAAACACCTCGCCGGTCCCGGATCTCCCTTCCTCGGTCCGGTCTCCTTCGAGGGCTCTTCTCCCTTCCTTCCGCCTCTTGAACTACGTCAAGGCCTTGAGCGCGCCCGCATAGTCCGGCTCGTTGGCGATCTCGGTCACGAGCTGCCGGTAGACCACCTTGTCGTTCTCGTCGAGCACCACCACCGCGCGGGCGGTGATCCCCTCGAGGGGACCGTCCTGCAAAAGCACCCCGTAGTCCTTGGCGAAGTTCTTCGACCGCATGAGCGAGAGCGGCACGACGTTCTCGAGCCCCTCGGTCGAGCAGAAGCGCTTCGCGGCGAAGGGCAGGTCAGCCGAGACCACGAGGACGACGGTGTTCGCGAGCGAACTCGCCTCCTTGTTGAACCTCCGGGTCGAGGCCGCGCAGGTGGACGTGTCGAGGCTCGGGACGATGTTCAGGATCTTCTTCTTGCCCCGATAGTCCGCGAGCGAGACGTCCTTGAGATCGCCGTTCACGAGCTTGAAGTCGGGCGCCTTTGCACCCACGGTGGGCAGCTCTCCGTTCGTGTGGAAGGCGGTACCCCGCAGCGTCACTTGGGCCATGTCGTCTCCTGTTCGAGGAACGCCTCGAGACGGCGGAGGGTCCTCGGGTCCGTTCTAGTTCTAGTTTGGCCCAGGATCTAACGGATCCGGGGCCGGGAGCACGTTCGTCGACCGCCCCGGGTGGGTCTCCCGCCCTCCGCCCTGCTTCGCGGACCCCTTGCGCTAAGACGCCGCGATGCCGCGCAACAGGGGAGACGGAGTTCCCGGCGCGGCGATCCAGAGCTGGTGCGCGGCCCGGGTCACGGCCACGTGCAGCCGCCGCCGCGCCTCGTCCGCCTCCGGGTAGGCGCGCGCCGAAGCGTCCGGCACGATGACGTAGTCGAACTCGAGCCCCTTGACGCTCGCCACGTCGGTCACGTCCACGCCGGGCCGGAAGCTGAAGGCGCCGTCGAGCGAGAGCCGCGCCTCGGGCATGTCCGCGAGCAGACGGTGGAGCCCCCGGGCCCCCTCGGGCGCGTGGCAGACCACGGCCAGCGACGCGTGCGGCTCTCGCTCGACGAGGTCGCGGATGGCCTCGGTGAGGAAGAGCTGGGCGTGCGCCTCGGTGGGGAAGTCGAACCGGGACACCGGAACGCCCTCGCGGCCGACCCGGGGCGGCACCTCGGGGGCGATGGGGCCCAGGATGGCCTGGGCCACCTCGGCGATGGGACGCGGGCACCGGTAGGTGGTGGGCAGGCGCACCAGGGCCGCGTCCGCCACCCCCAGGGCCGCTAGCGCCTCCCCCCAGCCGGCATAGGAGGAGAAGGTCTGCTGGCTCTCGTCGCCCGCCATGGTGACGCTCTTGCCGGAAAGGTGCCGCCCGAGCGCGAACAGCTCGAAGAGGGAGACGTCCTCGGCCTCGTCCACCACGAGGTGAGCCGCCTTGCGGCCGCCCGCGCCGCCGCGCAGGGCGGCGAAGAAGAGCAGGATGGGGAGGTCTTCGGGATCGAGAGTGCCCGCCACCGCGTCGGGCGTGTCGTCCTCGATGGGGCGGCCATCCAAAGTCTCTCGCCGATCCGGGTCGATCCCGGCGAGGAACTCGGACAGCGGGGGCGCGAGCTGGAGCCGGGTGTGCCGGATGACCTCGTCGATCGCGGTCAGGGGCAGGTCCCCCCCGGCGGTCCGGACGACGCCCGTGAGGAAGGTCCGGTCGAGGAGCAAGTCCCCGAGCTCGCGACGCGCCTTCTTGAGACTCGGGGGCTCCTGCAGGTAAGGGCGCCGGCGCAGCACCTGGTAGAGGGCGGGGTGGCGCTTCAGGCGGGCGACGAGGGGAGGCGTCTCGCCGAAAAGCCTCGGGGGCGGGACTCCATAGGCGCTCTGAAAGGCGCCCCGGGACCAGCTCTCGAGGGTCCGCACCGGCACCCGGGCGAGCCCGAGCGGCTCGAGCAGCCGCGCCGCGAGCCGGGCTAGCCCCAGCTCCGGAACCACCACCTGCAACCGCGAGGCCGGGTAGCGCCGGGGCGCGTCGAAGGCGATGCGGGCCAGCCGGTGGAGGGCCACGGTGGTCTTGCCGCTCCCGGCGCTACCGAGGACGAGCAGGGCCCGCTCGGGCGGGGCCGAGACCGCCTCGTACTGGTCCGGATCGAGCAGCGCCGTGACCTCCGGTGCGGCCAAGCGTCCGCGGGCACCGGCCCCGGTCCCGAGAGTCCCGGCCCGCGCTGCCCGTCCCGCGCCCCCTCCCAGCGCCGCCGTCTCGGGCGCGCTCGTCCGCCACGCCCCGTCGGGCCCACGCAAGAGCGAGCGACGCCCGTCGCTCACCCGCGTGAGCCTGCCCCCCTCCACCACCACCACCCGCCGCGCCAGGACCAGGCCCTGCGAGACGCGGCCCGGAAACCTCTCCTCGAACTCCTCGCCCTCCCGGTAGCGGTAGAAGATCGCTGCCACCGGGGCCCAGCGCCAGTCCACCACCCGCACCCCCGCCTGCCGATCGACGAACGTGGTCCGGCCGAGAAGGTAGTCGCGCTCCTCGCCCCCCTCCCGCACCCGCAGGTGGGCGAAGTAGGGCGTGGCGGGATCGGGAAGGGCCTCGGGCCGGGCCCGCTCCATCACCGCGCGGACGAGCCCCATCTCCTGGAAGACCGTGGGGAGGTCCTTCGAGCTCGACTCGAGCGCCTCGTCGCGAAGCTCCCGCAGGCGATCGGCCAGGTCCCCCTCGGCCCGTATCCCGGCCCGCCGATCGGCGAGCGCTCTCTGCACGGAGACGAGGAGCGACTCCTCTTCCTCGATGAGCCTTCGCTCCTCGGGGGCGAGCGCGGTGGCTGTGCCCGCGAGGGCCTCTGTCCGGGTCCGGGTCAAGCCGAATTCCTTAAGTTCGCTCCCCTGGCCGCGCACGCGCGGAATCGAGCATGGTAGCCCGGCAAGCGCCGCTTGCGGAACGAAACCTGGGGAGCGCTTCTCGTTCGCGCCCACCGCCCATGAAGCCCCCAGGGTGGGTTCGCCCTCTCGCGGCGGCGGGAGAGCCGCACCGCTCCGAGGCGATCCTCCTGCCGAGCCCCCGCTGCTCCCTCACAACGCCGCTTCTCGTAATCCCCGGCGCCGGGGTGGTCGTTCAAGGGCTGTCCTCGCACTCGGTCGCTGCCCGGGAGAACAGGTCCCACCGCATGAGGGGCGGCACCGCGGCGGGCGACCTCCTCGCTCGGGTCGCCGGCCAAGCGGCCTTTTCGCTCGGCGCCTTTCGACGACGGACGAGCGAGTCGAGGCGAGGCGCTCGGAGCGCGTCTCGCACGCCCCGGCAGAGGACGGGACCTTGCCGGTCGACGGAACCCCGACGGCCCGGCCGGTCTTTAGAGGGCGCCCGGCCCTGCCCGGCTCGAACGCCCGAACAGAAGCGGGCTTATGCGCGGGGCAAGGGAACTTGCTATGGAGAGAAAAGACGTGATGCCGGCGGCCCCGGGGACGAGAATGGCCGCCGGTGTAGAAAAGGCCCATGGAGCTGCGAGCCCTTTCCTCCCCCACCCCCGCCGCCGCCACCGCGGTGTCCACGCCTCTATGGGACGCGCAGGGACGTCTCATCCGGTACCTGCGAGTCTCGCTCACGGACCGGTGCAACTTCCGGTGCACCTACTGCTCGCCGGCGGAGAACGAGCCGGCCGACGGCCTCCTCGATCGGGCCGAGCTGGCCAGGCTCTTCCGGGTGTTCGCCGGGCTCGGGGTGCGACGCATCCGACTCACCGGCGGAGAGCCCACCCTGCGCAAGGACGTGGTCGAGATCACCGCCGATGCGGCCTCCACGGCCGGCATCCAGGAGGTCGCCCTCACCACGAACGGCCACCGGCTCAAGGAGCTCGTCGAGCCCCTCCGGGCGGCGGGGCTCGGCGCCCTGAACGTCTCGCTCGACACCCTTCGCCCCGACCGGCTCCTCGGGATCTCGGGCCGGGGCTCGCGGCTCGACCGCATCCTCTCCGGGATCGACGCGGCCGCCGGGCGGTTCCGGTCGCTGAAGCTGAACGCGGTGGTGATGCGGGGGGTGAACGAGGACGAGCTCGGCGACCTCGTCCTCCATGCCTGGGACCGGGGGGCGCTCCCGCGGTTCATCGAGCAGATGCCCTTCGGCGGCGGGTCGCCCGTTCCGCTCGCTTCGGTCCGCGAACTCCTCACGGAAGAGGGGTTCGCTCTCTCGCCCCATGGATCGCGCGGCTGGGGGCCGGCCCGCCACATGCTCGCCCGCCGGGCCGACGGGCGCGAGGGACTCATCGGGTTCATCGGGGCCATGACCGAGAACTTCTGCGATGACTGCAACCGGGCCCGGGTCACCGCCGACGGCGGCTTCCAGGCTTGCCTGGGAGGGGAGAGCCGGGCCGACCTTCGCGGGCTCTTGCGCTCCGGCGCCCGGGACGAGGAACTCGAGGAGGCCATCCGCGGCGCCTTGAAGCGCAAGGCTCCTCGCCATCACATGGAAGAGGCCGGACACGGCCTCGTCCTCCTCTCGATGCGCGGCATCGGCGGGTAGCCCCAGCGAGCCTTCTCCTTAGGGCCGTAGGCGAGCCTCCCCCGGGTGCCTCACCCAAGGCTCGCTCCTAAGAAAAGCCCGGCCTTGGGGTCGCAGCTTCCACAACGCGGCGCGACGGCCCTTGTGCGCTTCGGAGACCTTTCACCCCACGAGGAGTTGGCTCGCGGGTGATTCCCGCCCCACCTCCCCCACCCCGGCCGCCGTGCTATGGAGAGGGGGTGAGAACCTCACCGCGGACGGCGACCGGCGCCCGCGACGATGGCGTCGAATCGAGCCGCCTCGAGACGCGCTCCGCCGAGATGCGGCGGCGGCGCCTCGGCATGGTCCTCTCCGCGGGGTTCATCGCTCCCTTCGTGCTCCTCGACCTGGGCCTGCCACACGGCCCTTGGATCGCGCTCGTCGGCATCACCTGGGCGGGCGTACTCGTCGCGGCGGGCCTGTTCCAGCGCGATGGTCACCGGCATGCGGCCAACGTCTGGGCGTTGCTCGCGGTCCTGGTGAGCGCCGGCGCGACCACCGCCAAGATCCTCATGAACGGGGGTTCGCAGAGCCTCTTCTTCGGGCTGCTCTTCGCCCTCGCCCCCTTGGCGGCGCTCGTCGGCCCGGAGATTCCCGCGGCGGCGGCCGGGACCGGTGCCCTCTCCATCTGTGTGGGGACCTGGATCCGCATCTCCGAGGGCCGAAGCCTCCTGGACGTGGTCTACTGGGGAACCCTCGGCACCGGGATCGCCACCCTGTCCCTCACCGCCGCGGAACTCGCACGACGGCAGTTCGCCCGGCAGCTCGAGCTGGAACGGGAGCGCCGGCAGGCCCTCGAGGGTCTGGCCTCGGCCGAGGTGAGACGGCTGCAACTCGAGCGTCTCGCCGAGGCGGGCCGGCTCGCGGCCGCCGTCTCGCACGAGGTGAATAACCCGCTCGCCGCCGTCCGGGCCAACCTCGCCTGCCTGCTCGAGGATCTCGACCTTCCGGCAGCCGAGCGGAGCGAGGTCCTGAAAGAGATGGTCGCCGCGGTCCAGCGGATCGCCGAGACCATCGGACAGCTTCGCCGCGTCGCAGCGGATCCTCTTCGCGAGAAGGACTCGCCCGTCCCCTCCCCCACTCGGTTTCCTCGATGACGGCTACCGTTCACCGTCCCGCCGCATCCGCCAGAGCCGCCCACCGCGCTTGCAGCTCGCTTCCGAGCGCGTAGGGGCGCAGCTCAACCCGGACCGACCCGTCGGCGTTCTCCTCCATGCCGGCCGAGAGGGACCAGAGCTCGAAGGCCCGGTTCGGGGCCGGGATGAGCGTCACCGCGAAGAGCTGGTTCTCCGGCAAGGGCTCCTCTCCTTCCGCCACGATCGCGGCCCGGTCGATGGCCACCGCTCGGTACTCGAGCGGCCTCCGGGCGACCGAGACCTTGAGCGGGAACGGAGAACTTAAGGGGGTGGCCGGGCGGGGGCTCGGCCGGGCCAACGCCGACCGCGACCGGGCGCGGGTCGGCAAGGGCGCCTCGAAGGCGGCCACGAACTGGGGGATCTGCGCCACCATGCGCCGCACCGCGTTCACCTCGTCGAGCCCCTCGAGCCCGGACAGGGTGGCGAGGTCCGCCGCCAGCACCGCCGGCCCGCGCCACATGAGCGCCACCACCGCATCGGAGGCCACCACCGTTTGAAGGAGTTTCGGGTCGCTCGCCGTTCCCTCGCCGTGGTGCGCCGCGATCACCTCGACGAGGAGCTCGGGGAGCCCCCAGCGGCGGGCGAGGTCCTGCGCCAGGGCCACGTGGTACCGCTCGATGAGGGCCTCGACCGCGGCGGCCGAGGGAGCAGGCCGAGCGGGGGCGTCCTGGCCGAGGCGCTCGAGGCACGAGAGCGCCGCCACCTTTCCGAAGTCGTGGAGGAGCCCGAGGAGGAAGGCCTTCTCCCCGGGCAACTGGCGAAGCCGGGCGAGCTCCTGGCAGAACGCGGCGCTGGCGAGCCCCTCGATCCAGGCCTTGCGGCGCAGCGAGGCCAAGGGGCCGTCCGAGAGCGCCCGGCCGGCGAGGCCCGAGGCGAAGGCGAGCCGCAGGACCAGCTGGGCGCCGAGGTTCGTGACCGCCTGGGCGAGGGTGGTCACCCGGCCCGCCCGAAGGTACAGAGGGGAGTTGGCACACCGCAGGACGTCCGCCGCAAGGGCCGAGTCCGCTTCCACCGCCCGCGCCACCTCGGCGAGCCCGGCTCCGTGGACGAGCAGCTCCTGCACCCGGAGCGCGACGGGAGGGTAGGCGGGGAGAGGAACCGCTCCCCCGTTCACGGCGTCCGAGAGGCGCTCGTCGAGGACGCGCAGGAGGCGCTCGAGCCCGTCGTCCTTCTCTCCGGATCTCTCTGTCATTTGGGGGCCCGGGTGGTTTCTCGTCCTAGAATCGGAAGGAGGAGACGATCTCGTCGAGCCTGCGGGAGGTCTCCTTCAAGGTCTCGGTTCTCCCCTGGGTTCGCTCGAGGCCGCCAAGGGTCGCCGCCGCGCCGTGGTCGAGGTCGACCATGGCGCTCGCGATCTCGTCCAGGGCGTGCTGCTGCTCGACGAGGACCGCGGTCGCCTCCCGCGCGGAGCTGGCGATGCGCCGGGCGACGGCGAGGAGGTCGCGCAGGCTCACGCCCACCTCCTCGAGGTTCTCCATCCCGCCCTTCGCCCCGGCCGCGCTCTCTCCCAAGGAGGAAGAGGACACCTCGAGGTCGCGGCGGAGGTCTTGGAGGAGGGTTTCCATCTTCCCCGCCGCCTGGGCGGTGCGACCCGAGCTCTGGCGAAGCTCCCGGGCACCGTTCAGGACCTCCTCCCCCGCCGCCCCGAGCCGCGAGGCCTCCACCGCCAGGCGCAGGGCGAAGTCGTTCTCGCCCGTCGCGAGCTTGCGGACGGTGTCGGTGAACCTCAGGCACTGCTCCACTCGCTGCTGGAGCGCGGAGTGCGTCCGGCCGAGCTTCTCGAGCTGCTCGATCGCCGCCTGGAAAGCCTCGAGGCTCGCCCGGGCGGCCGTCTGACCCTCCTGTGCGTTCGGCGCCACGCTGGCCGCCAGCTCCGCCACCCTCTCCAGGTTCCGAGTGGTCGCCCCACGGGCGCGCGAGGCCCGTTCCATGATCGAGCGCGCCCCGGCGAGGGCCCTCACCTGGCGCTGCAGGTCGGCCTGTTGCTGCACGGCATCGGCCGAGGCTTCCCCCAGCGTCTCTCGAAGGACCTTTTCGGCGGCGGCGAGGGTCCGCGGCATCTGGCGCAGCCGCTCCATCATGGCCTGGAAGCTCTGGCCCAGGACGGCGAACTCGCCCGGCCCCTCCACGAGGAACGGCTGGGTCAGATCTCCGTCTTGCGAGATCCGAGCCGCCACCTGGGAGATCTTCATGAGGGGGCTCACCACGCTGGCCGAGACCCAGACCGCGAGCGCGGCGATCACCGCGGCGGCGATGGCGATCGCCCCGCCCGTCGCCCACCGGGTGAGGGCGCTCAAGCGCCTGGCCGCCTCCAGGGCGACGGTGAGCTCCTTCCGCTTCTCGCTCGTCCGCCCCGCGACCGCCTTGCGCAGGGCATCGTCCCGGACCAGCACCTCCACGTCCGCCCCCTCCACTCGGTCGGACAGGATCTCGAGAGCGTTCGAGACGGCGAGCCGGTGGTACTCGGTGACGTCGGACGAGAGCTTCTCCACCGCTCGAGGGTCGGCCCCGGCCACGAGCGCGGTGCGCCGAAGCTCGCCCAAGAGCTCGTCGCGCGGCCGCGCAGTCCGCTCCACGGCGTGGGGGTCTCTCGCCTGGATCGCGTCCTGGAGCGCCTGATCGAGGGCGGCGAGGCTCTGCTCCACCCCCCGGAATAGCTCCAGCTCCGGGACGAGCCCGGTCTCGATCCGGTCGAGCAGGCGGCGCTCGCGCGACCCGAGCACCTGGGAAACGAGCAGGACCACACCGAAGGCTGCGAGCGCGGTGGCGGGCAGTAGCCGGATCCGGCTGCGGAACGGCATCTCGCGGGCCCGCGCCAAGCTAGCGCCCCTCCCGGACCAGGCGGGCCAGGCTCGTGAGCCGTGGGCTCAGGGTGAGCTCCGCCCGGCGCGCGGCATCCACGTTGACCTCGAACCGAACCTTGTTCTCGTCCAGGAAGAGATTGAGGATCACCCCCTGGGACGCGTACCCCGGGGTGTCGCCCACGGTCAGGACGGGTCGGGAACGGACCGCCTCAAGGACCGAGCGCAGGCGGGCCCGCTCCGACCGGGCGATGAAGAGGAGGGGGCAGGAGCCGGGGTCGTCCGAGGGCCCGAGGTGGCGGACCTCGGGGACGCCGGCCGCGGGGGCCGCCCCGAAGGCCTCCCCGAAGGGATCGTCCCCCAGGATGCAGATCTGGGAGATGGACTCGCCGTCCGGGCGAGCCACGAACTGACGCACGAGGAGGAGGAAGGCCGCCTTGAGCTGGTACTCGGCCACCGCCTCGCCCGCCCGGGCCCCCCCGCCCGCGAGCTCCAACGCCGCGGAGAGCGCCACCGCGAGGAACGGGGCGGACGGTCGCGAGCGCGGGGGGCGGGAAGGGGCGGGCATGGTCAGAAGCGGTAGCGGGCGCCGAGGTGGAAGGTAAGCCCGTCCTGGGGGAGGGAATCCATCGCGTACACGAGCGGGGAGGCGGGGTCCTCATAGGGCCGGCCGAGGAGGTTCCTGACCCCTCCGTCGAGATCCAGCCCGGGCAGGACATCGCGCGCCACGACGTTCAGGTTCATGAGGTAGACGGCCGGGAGAAAGCGACGCGCGTCGGTGAGCCTCGGCCCGATGAACTGGCCCTCCAGCCCTGCCCGCACCCGCTCGCTCACGATCGGGGTCGAGAGGTTCAGCTTCAGCTGGTGCACGGGGCAGTTGGGCAGGAGCGCTCCGGAAGAGTTCCGGGCCTCTTGCAAGGCATACGAGACCCGGGCCCAAAGCGCCCGGCTGGCACGGGCCTCGACCTCCGTCTCGACCCCGAGGGCCTGGACCATCCCCTGGTTGGCGTACACCACCGCGGAGGAGCTGGCGCTGCCCTGCTGCGTGATGAGGTTGAAGATCTGGTTGTGGAACGCGTCCAGGACGAGGCGCACCCGCTCGCCCAGCCCCTGCTCCAGGACGAGCTCGGCGGTGGCGATCCGCTCGGGGAGGAGGGGCGCGACCTCGACGCCCTGCTTGGCCGCATAGGTGTCCTCGTAAGCGCTCGGGGCCCGGTAGGCGCGGCCGATGATGGCCTTCAGGGTGGTCGCCCGGGCCGGCGCATAGACCAGGGCGGCCCGGGGGCTCATCGCGCTCCCGTAGGTCGAGGAAAAGTCCTCCCTCAAGCCGAGGTGCAGCGCGAGCGAGAAGGGAATGCGGAACTCCCCCTCTGCGAACAGGCCCCCGACCCAGGAGGTCTGGTGGACGTCGAGGTGGTTGGAGGGAGGGTTCTCGTCGTAGTTGTGCTGGTCCTGGCGGACGTTGTCTCGCACTTCCCCTCCGGCGGCGAGCTGGGCGACCTCCCCCCACGGCAGAGTCCCGAGGAGCTCCGTGCCGATCCAGCGCCCCTCGTCCGCGTCGCGGTTCACGACTCCGGAGTAGGGCCAGGCCGCCCCGTAGCGGTAGTCGTCGGCGAAGAGCCGGGCGATGAGATGCCCCTTGGCGGAGAACTCCCGCTCGTACCGAAGGTCGAGGGCGGTGGTGGTGTCGCGCTGGAAGGCGGGGGCGGTGTTGAAGTCGGTCCCGTAGGTGGCGGTGGGGTAGTCCTTCGAGCGAGAGGCGTAGATCCCGGTCGCGGTGAAGAGGCCCTCCCGCTCGGCCCCGTGGGCGAACTTCAAGAATGCGTGGCCGAGCTCCTCCCCGTCGAGGTCGTGGGCGTAGCCGCCGCTCGGCCCGCTGGCATAGGCGGGAAAGTAGATCGGCGTCTGCCCACCGTTCACCCGGTAGGACCCGGCGAGGAGATAGCGATCCTCGGCGGAGAGGCTCCCCCCGAGCTGTCCCTCGCCCTCGAGGTCGCGGTGGCTCCCCACCTCCACCGCAAGAGTCCCTCGGGTCGGCCCCTCGACCGTCCGGGTGATCACGTTCACGGTGGCGAAGAAGGCGTTGCTGCCGTAGAGGGAGGAACTCGGGCCACGGACGATCTCGATCCGCTCCACCACCGACAGGTCGAGCTGGAACTCGTCGCCCAGGTTCGCGTTCTCGTAGATGTTGTCGTTCATCCGGTGCCCGTCGACGAGAACGAGGACGTGGGTGTTGTAGTCGTCGGTGCGTCCGAAGCCCCGAAACCCCACCCAGCTGTAGGAGCGATCGCTCGTCACGAGGAAGCTCCGCACGCTCCGGAGCGCGTCCGCTAGGTTCCGCCAGCCGAAGAGACGGATCTCGTCCGCGGTGAGGACGCTCACCGAGGCCGGCGCCTCGCCCAGCTTCTGCTCGAATCGCGAGGCGCTCGTGACCGTCTTCACCTCCACGTCCATGAGCTCTTCCAGCGACAGAGCGGAGAGATCGCCCGGCACGGGCCCTTCCTCCGCCCGGGCGGGAGGGCCGCTCGCCCCTAGGGCGAGGGCCACGACGAGGGCCGCGCCTACCCCGTGGTCCTTGGTGCGATGCATTCCCCCCCCGAGCAAAGGCTGGGTGAGCCGCACCCGAGGCGAGCATCGAGCATGCCGGAGCGGGCGGACCTAACCCCTCTCCCACCCAAGCCTTTCTTCCCTCGACCCCGAGTCTACTCGTACCCTGGGTTGATGGGGCCGGAGCCGGGAGTGCACCACCACCGGTGACCCGAAGAAGCTCTCGAGAGAGGGGCGGGCCCGGGCCCCAAAGTCCCCGGCCCAGGAGCGCACAGTTTCCCACCGGCTCGCGCCACAACGAGACCCGGCCCGAAAGGAAAAGGCTCCCACCATGGGGCACCCGCCTTGGGAGGTCGGTTCACCGGGGGGCAGACGCGGCGGGCGGGGTGCGTTACATCATGTGCGACGAGAACAGCCAGGCACCACGGCCCAGCGGCCCGGGGTCGCGGCCTAGGAAGGAGCGGTCCAGCGATGGCCCTCTTCAGCCGGTCCAGCGGCCGCGCTTCCCAGAGCGGGAACGCCCGGCCCTCTCGTCCCGCACCCGCCTCCGAGGGGCCGGCGGAAGAAATCCCGGTCGAGGCGAGCTCCCTCCGTCCCCCGGAGACGGGCGGGGAGGGGCGGCTCCTCTGCTCCACCACGAGGCTCGTCGGCACCGGGCGACGGGTGGTGCTCCGGGTGTCCGGCATCGGGGAGGCGACCTTCCACCTCCCCGGCACGGTCGCGGACGTCGCTCGGAACGCCTCTGGCCGGGACCTCCAGGTGCTCGTGGACGAGGACCGCCGCGGCCTTTTGAAGCGCATCCTCGCCCACCTCCACGGGGGAGCGGAGATGCCGAAGGCGCGGGCCCCCCGGTACCGGCTCGCCCTGCCGGCGGTGGTGCTCACCCCCGGGGGGAGCACCTACATGAGCACGTTCTCCATTTCCCGGGGCGGCTGCGGCCTCGTCTGGAGTGGCCCGCGCCCCAAGCTCGGAAACGTCCTCTACGTGCGCCTCGGAGGCGGGACCTCAGCCCCGACGGTGCGCGGGATGGTGAGCTGGCTCCGCGACGAGCGGGCCGGAGTGCGCGTCGGGCTCAGATTCGTCGGCGGCCAGGAGGCGCAGCTCGCCTCCTTCCTCGAGGCGGTGCGCCCGGGGGCGGTGCCGCACTAGCCCTCTTTGCCCTTCGGCCCGAAGATCTCGGCGAAGAAGTCCCGCATCGCCTGCCAGGAACGCCGGTCGGCCCGCTCGTCGTAGGCCACTCCCTTCGACTTGTCGCTCCCCGCCTCGGGCTGGGTGAAGGCGTGCACCGCGCCTGAGTAGAGCACCACCTGCCAGTCGACGCCCGCGGCGGTGAGCTCGTCCTCGAGCCCGAGGACCGCGGCCCTGGGAACGTTGGGATCGTCGGCGCCGTGGAGCACGAGCACCTTGCCGCGGATGTTCTTCGCGTCCTTTGGCGTGGGGGTGTCGAGGGTGCCGTGGAAGCTCACCGTCCCGAGGACGTCGGCCCCGGACCGCGCCAGCTCGAGCGCCGCCCCGCCGCCGAAGCAGTAGCCGATCGAGGCGATCTTGTCCCTGAGGACGCTCGGCTCTTCCCGGAGCGCCGAGAGCGCGGCCTTCGCCCGAGCGCGGAGGAGGGGGCGGTCCCCGCGGAACCTCCCGGCCAGCTCGCCCGCCTCCTTGGGGCTCTTGGGGCGCGCCTCCTTCCCATAGAGGTCGGCAGCCAAGGCCACGTAGCCGAGCGCGGCCAGCTGCTCGGCCCTCATCCGCTCGTACCCGGTGAGCCCCATCCACTGGTGGAAGATGAGGACGCCCGGCTTCTTGGCCGGGCCATCCTCGTCGTAGGCGAGGTAGCCCTCGAGGACGGTGTCGCCCTGTCGGTACTCGATGGTCTTCTTCACGATCTCTGCCCGCCCCGAGGTGGCGGCGAGCGAGAGGGCGAGCGCGGCGGCGAGGCGAGGGAGGGCGGTCATGCGCTCCCTGTAGCGACGGGAGAGCCCACCGGCACGACCGGGCAGGGCTCCCGGGTGGGGCGCCGCGCTAAGCCGGCAGCACGGTGTCGCCGTGCGAGAGGTACCGGTCGACGGACTGCGCGGCGAGCCGCCCCTCGCGGATGGCCCAGACCACGAGCGACTGGCCGCGGGACATGTCGCCCGCGGCGAAGACCCCGGGCACACTCGTCATCTTGGCCGCGTCCGTCCAGACGTTCCCCCGGTCGTCGATCTTCACCCCGAGGTCCTGGAGCATCGGCTTCTCCGGGCCCACGAACCCGAGGGCGAGGAGCACCAGATCGGCGGGCAAGGCCCGCTCGGTCCCGGGGACCTCGCGCGGGCCGAGGCGGCCGTCCGGCCCCTTCACCCAGTCCACCTTGACGAGGTGGAGCTCCTTCACCCTCCCCGAGGCGTCCCCCGAGAACCGCTTGGTGGGACCTGGAACTGGCGCGGGTCCTCCCCCCACAGCGACCGGGCCTCCTCCTGGCCGTAGTCCACCTTCAGGACCTTGGGCCACTGCGGCCAGGGATTGTCGGGGGCGCGCTGGTCGGGCGGACGGGCCATGATCTCGAGCTGCACCACCCTCTTCGCCCCGTGGCGGATGGCGGTCCCCACGCAGTCGGTCCCGGTGTCGCCGCCGCCGATGACCACCACCGAGCGTTCCTTGGCCGAGATGTACTTCTGGTCGGCGTGGCCGGAGTCGAGGAGCGACTTGGTGTTGGCGCGCAGGTACTCCATGGCGAGGTGGATGCCGGCGAGGCCTCGCCCCTCGACCGGCAGATCGCGCGCCTGGGTGGCTCCCCCGCACAGGACCACCGCGTCGTACTCCCGCACCAGGCGGCTCGCCGACACGTGCTTGCCGATCTCCGTCTCGGTGAGGAAGCGCACGCCCTCGTCGGCGATCTGCTGGATGCGCCGTTCCACCACCGCCTTGTCCAGCTTCATGTTGGGGATGCCGTACATGAGCAGCCCGCCGGCCCGGTCCTCGCGCTCGAAGACCGTGACCGTGTGCCCGGCCTTGTTGAGCTGCTGGGCGCAGGCCAGGCCCGCCGGCCCGGAGCCGACCACCGCCACCCGCTTCCCGGTCCGGACCGGGGGCGACTGGGGCCTCACCCAGCCCTCGCGAAAGGCCCGGTCCACGATCTCGCACTCGATGGTCTTGATGGTGACCGCGGGCTCGCTGATCCCCAGGGTGCAGCTCCCCTCGCAGGGGGCCGGGCACACGCGGCCGGTGAACTCGGGGAAGTTGTTCGTCTTGGCGAGCCGGATGTAGGCCTCCTGCCACTGGCCCCGGTAGACGAGGTCATTCCACTCGGGGATGAGGTTGTTCACCGGGCAGCCGCTCGCCATCCCGGCGATGATCTTGCCCGTGTGGCAGAAGGGGGTCCCGCAGTCCATGCACCGCGCGCCCTGCTGGCGCAAGGTCTCCTCGGCATAGGGGGGATGGTCCTCGCGCCAGTCCTTGATCCGCTCGAGCGGGGAGCGCTGGTGCGCGGGCTCGCGGGGATAGTCGAGGAATCCGGTCGGCTTACCCATGTCTAGTTCCCACCCACCCGGGCCGCGTCCCGGACATTCTCCTCGAAGGCGGCCAGCTCCGCCTCCTCCTCCGAGAGGCCCTTCTCCCGCATCCTTCGCTGGGCCTCGAGGACCCGCCGGTAGTCGTTGGGCATCACCTTCACGAACCTCTGGTAGGCCTCCTGCCAAGAGTCCAGG
Organism: Anaeromyxobacter sp.; assembly: GCA_035686075.1. Classification (GTDB taxonomy): domain Bacteria; phylum Myxococcota; class Myxococcia; order Myxococcales; family Anaeromyxobacteraceae; genus Anaeromyxobacter. The sequence continues at coordinate 134,869 of DASRZU010000059.1, read as the reverse complement.
ATCCGCCGGGAAAGCCGGCTCTCGGTCAGGGTGGCGTGCTTCTCCACGAGCCCCCGGACGAGGGCGATCTCCTCCGGGTCCTCGAGGGGGGAGAGCCCCACCATCTCCTTGTTACACCGGGAGGAGAAGCGGCCATCGCCGTCGAGGACGTAGGCCACGCCCCCGGACATGCCGGCGGCGAAGTTTCGGCCCGTGCCCCCGAGGACCACCACCCGGCCCCCGGTCATGTACTCGCAGCCGTGATCGCCCACCCCCTCCACCACGGCGGTCAGGCCGGAGTTGCGCACGCAGAACCGCTCGCCCGAAAGGCCGCGGATGAAGGCCTCCCCCCCCGTGGCGCCGTAGAAGGCCACGTTGCCGATGATGATGTTCTCCTCCGGGACGAAGGTGGCCGCCCGCGGCGGGAGCACCACGATCCGCCCGCCCGAGATCCCCTTGCCGCAGTAGTCGTTGGCGTCCCCCTCGAGGATGAGGGTCATCCCCCGGGGGATGAAGGCGCCGAACGACTGGCCGGCCGACCCCTGGAAGTGGAACCGGATGGTGTCGTCGGGCAGGCCGCGCGGCCCGTGGCGGCGCGTCACCTCCGAGCCGGTCTGGGTGCCCACCACCCGGTTGGTGTTGCGGATGGGGAGGGTGGCCCGGACCGGCTTCCCCTCCAAGAGGGCGGGGCGGGCGAGCTCGAGGAGCGAAGTCGCGTCGAGGGTCCGGTCGAGACCGTGATCCTGCGGGATCTGACAGGTGCGCCCGTAGTGGCGGGGCACGGTGGGCTTGAAGAGGATCCGGGAGAAGTCGAGGTTGCGCGCTTTCCAGTGGTCGACGGCGCGCCGCATCTCGATCCGCTCCGACCGTCCCACCATCTCGTCGACCTTGCGGAACCCGAGCTCGGCCATGTGCTCGCGAACCTCCTGGGCCACGAAGCGCATGAAGTTCACCACGTGGGCCGGGTCCCCGGTGAAGCGGGCCCGAAGGCGCGGGTCCTGGGTGGCCACCCCCACCGGGCAGGTGTTGAGGTGGCAGGCCCGCATCAGGATGCAGCCCAGGACCACCAGGGGGGCGGTGGCGAACCCGAACTCCTCCGCCCCGAGCAAGGCCCCGATCACCACGTCGCGCCCGGTCTTGAGCTGGCCGTCCACCTCCACCACGATGCGCGAGCGGAGGTCGTTCAGGACGAGCACCTGGTGGGTCTCCGCGAGCCCCAGCTCCCAGGGGATCCCGGCGTGCTTGATGGAGGTTAAGGGCGAGGCCCCGGTGCCGCCGTCGTGCCCGGAGATGAGCACCACGTCGGCGTGGGCCTTGGCCACGCCGGCGGCGATGGTTCCCACCCCCACCTCGGCCACGAGCTTCACCGAGATGCGAGCGTTCCCGTTGGCGTTCTTGAGATCGTGGATGAGCTGGGCCAGATCCTCGATGGAGTAGATGTCGTGGTGCGGGGGCGGGGAGATGAGCCCCACGCCAGGGGTGGAGTGGCGGGTCTTGGCGATCCAGGGGTACACCTTGGCCCCGGGGAGCTGCCCCCCCTCGCCGGGCTTCGCGCCCTGGGCCATCTTGATCTGGAGCTCCTTCGCGTTCACGAGGTAGTAGCTCGTCACCCCGAAGCGGCCCGAGGCCACCTGCTTGATGGCGGAGTTCTTGGAGTCGCCGTTGGGGAGCGGTTGGTAGCGGGCCGGGTCCTCCCCTCCCTCGCCGGTGTTCGACTTGCCGCCGATCCGGTTCATGGCGATGGCCAGGGCCTCGTGCGCCTCCTGCGAGATCGAGCCGTAGCTCATGGCGCCGGTCTTGAAGCGGTGCATGATGGCCTCGACCGGCTCCACGTCCTCGAGGGGGACGGGCTTCGGGGCGGGGAGCAGGTCCATGAGCCCGCGCAGGGTGTTCAGGTTCTGCGATTGGTTGTTGACGAGGGCGCTGTACTCCTTGAAGAGGCCGTAGTCGTTGGACCGGCAGGCGTACTGGAGCTTGTGGATGGTCTCGGGGTTGAAGAGGTGGTGCTCCCCGCCGGTCCGGTACTTGTACTGCCCGCCGGCCGGGAGGCTCGTGTGGACGATGGGGCGGTGGGGGGGAAAGCCGCGCTCGTTGCGCATCCGCGCCTCGCGGGCGACGACGTCGATGCCCACTCCTCCCACCCGGGTGGCGGTCCAGGTGAAGTACTCGTCGATGAAGTCCTGGTTGAGCCCGATGGCCTCGAACACCTGGGCCCCGTGGTAGCTCTGGATGGTCGAGATCCCCATCTTCGAGATCACCTTCACGATCCCCTTCGACACCCCCTTCACGTACTTCTTCTCGGCCGCGTCGGCCGGCCCGGGGACGAGCTCCTGCCGCACGAGGTCGTGGATGGTCTCGAAGGCGAGGTAGGGGTTCACCGCCGAGGCGCCGTAGCCGACGAGGAGGGCGAAGTGGTGCACCTCCCGCGGCTCGCCCGACTCGATCACCAGGCCGATGCGGGTCCTCGTCCCCTCCCGGATGAGGTGGTGGTGGACGGCCGCCACCGCGAGGAGAGAGGGGATGGGCGCCTGCTCCGCGTCGTGACCGCGGTCGGAGAGGATGACGATGTTGTAGCCCTCGGCGATGCACTCCGAGGTCTTCCAGCGCAGGTCCTCGAGGGCCTTGCGCAGCCCGGCCCCGCCGTCCCGGGCCCGAAAGAGCATGGGCAGGTTCACGGCCCTTAAGCCCTTCGACTCCGGCCCTCCGTCCAGGTTCCGGATCTTCTCGAAGTCCTCGTTGCGCAGGACCGGCGAGGGGACCTCGAGCTCCCGGGCGCTCTCCGGGCCGGGCTCGAGGAGGTTGCCCTCCGGACCCACCGCGGTCTCCGCCGCCATGATGATCTCCTCGCGGATGGCGTCGACCGGCGGGTTCGTGACCTGGGCAAAGAGCTGCTTGAAGTAGCTGAAGAGCGGCTGGGGCCGCTCGGAGAGGACCGCGAGCGGCGCGTCGTTCCCCATGGACCCGGTGGGATCGACCCCGTCGGTGGCGAGGGGGGTGACGATCATCTTCACCTCCTCGGCCGTGTACCCGAACACCTCCTGCCGGCGGAGCACGGTCTCGTGATCCGGCTCGTGGACCCGGGCGGGCCGGGGCAATTCCTCGAGCCGCACGGTGTGGCGGTCGAGCCACTCCCGGTAGGGATGCTGCCTTGCGATCCGCTCCTTCAGCTCGTCGTCGTCGACGATCCGCCCGAGCTCGGTGTCCACGAGGAACATGCGGCCGGGCTGGAGCCGGCCCTTCTTCACCACCTTCTCCGGGGGGAGGTCCAGGACTCCCACCTCCGAGGCCATCACCACGAGGTCGTCGCTCGTCACGTAGTAGCGCGAGGGGCGGAGGCCGTTCCGGTCGAGCTGAGCCCCCACCCGGATGCCGTCGGTGAAGGCGATCGAGGCCGGGCCGTCCCAGGGCTCCATGAGACAGGAGTGGTACTCGTAGAACGCCTTCTTGGTGGCGCTCATGGACTCGTGGCGGTTCCAGGGCTCCGGCACCATCATCATCATGGCGTGGGGCAGCTCGCGGCCCGCGAGGGTGAGCAGCTCGAGCACGTTGTCGAACATGGCCGAGTCGGATCCCTCGATGTCGATGACGGTGAGGATCTTCTTCAGGTCGTCGCCGAAGAGGGTGGACTTCATCATCGACTGGCGGGCGTGCATCCAGTTCACGTTCCCGCGCAGGGTGTTGATCTCGCCGTTGTGCGAGATGTAGCGGTAGGGGTGGGCCCGCGACCAGGAGGGGAAGGTGTTCGTGGAGAAGCGCGAGTGGACCATGGCGATGGCCGAGGAGACCTCGCGCCGCGAGAGGTCCAGGTAGAACTCGCGCAGCTGCCCGGCGTTCAGCATCCCCTTGTAGACCAGGGTCTTGTAGGAGAGGCTCGGGACGTAGAAGTGGGTCCGGCCGGGGAGGGCGGAGCGGGAGATCTTCTTCTCCACCAGCCTGCGGATGACGTAGAGCTTGCGCTCGAAGCTCACCGGGTCGGGACAGCCCGGGCCCCGGCCGACGAGGATCTGCCGGATGACGGGCTGGCTGGAGCGCGCGCTCTGCCCCAGGGTGGAGTTCTGGGTGGGGACGTCGCGCCAGCCGAGGACCGCCTGGCCCTCGTCCCGCACCACCTGCTCGAAGATCTTGACGCAGGCGTCGCGGCCGGCGTCGTCCGGGGGCAAGAACACCATCCCCGCCGCGTAGGCCCCAGGCCTGGGGAGGGAGAGCCCGAGCTTCTCCGCCTCCACCTCGAGGAGAGCGTGGGGGGTCTGGAGGAGGAGCCCGGCCCCGTCGCCGGTGTTCTTCTCGGCCCCGGTCGCCCCGCGGTGCTCGAGGTTCAAGAGCACCGTGAGCGCCTTCTCGACGATGTCGTGAGAGGCGCGGCCCTTCACGTCCACCACGAACCCGAAGCCACAGGCGTCGCGCTCGTTCTGCGGGTCGTACAGGCCCTGCCGCGGGGGGTACCCGGTCTCGGTCTCGCTCATCGCATCCTTCATCCCTCGCGAAAGCTCTGAGTGTCCACGAGCGCGCCCGCGAGCGTCAAGGGCACTTCCCTTTGCCCGAGGCGCTCGCTTTGGTCGCGCTCCCCGCGCATCCATGCGCTTTGCCGACGAGGGAGGCGTTTCGCAAGCCCAAAGACTCTCGCCTTCCGCCCGGCCCTTCTGAAAGAAACCGGTTGCCCCCTTTCGTGGCAACGCGCTGGCGCGGCGCCACGACGCAGGGGCGCCGTCGTCGGGCGAGGTGTGCCTCCCCGTCCCTTCGGCCAGTTGCCCTCGGGCCGGCGCGGAGGCCGGGCCTCTCGTCCCCGCAGGGCTACGCGCGGCGCAACCGTACCCTCGGCCGGGTGTTCACCACCGAAGAGGGCCGGCCATCTCGAACCCGCGGCCCGGGAGGACGACATGCGCAACGCGAGGTGGAGTCTCTTCGCAGTGCTCTCGCTCGGGATCGCCGCCTGCGGTGGCGGCAATAACAGCGCGAGCTCCCCCACCGACTCGATCCCCGACGCCTCGGCGCTCACCCTCGAGGTGACGGGCGCCCCGGCCGAAATGGCCGCGGCCCAGATCCTGCCCGCCGAGCTCGCTTCCGCCGTGGCAACGACCTGGCCTGTGACGGGCGACAACCTCGCCCTCGCCCAGGCGAAGATCGCCGCGGTGAACAAGGCCATCGTGAGCATCTTCGACCACGTGGCCGACGTGGCCACGCAGAACGGCGCCCCCTGGCCGGGCGCGGGTAAGTGGTACGGGCCGAAGGATCGGTGCACGGTGGAGGTCGCGGTGGGCACGGCCTGCCCGTCCGACGAGGCCGCCACCTTCAGGCTCTGGGTCGGGAACGCCGGCGCGGGCCGGGGCGGCGCCTTCGTCCTACAAGCCAAGGCCGTCGGCTCGGACGACACGACCTACAAGACCGTCCTCGCCGGCTGGATGCTCCGCGGCGCCCTTCCCCGGCGCGGCCTGGGCCAGATCTGGATCAACCTCGACAACTTGAAGCTCGCGGCCTCCGGCTACCCCGGAGAGGGCGTGCTCTACGGCGGCTTCGCCGCGGCCGGCCTCCCCCTCGCGAAGGCCGAGACCCTCGTGCTCGTGGACTTCACTCCCGACCCGAGCACCTGGCCCGCCGCGACCGTCGCCTACCGCGGGTTCAAGACCGCGGCCGGCACGGCCCGCGTCCGCGTCGCCGCCCTCGACAACTACGTCACCACCACCGCGGCCGATGAGCTCGGCCTCTTCCACGTGGTCGCCAACCCCGCCCTGGGCGCGCGCGCCTTCGGCATCGTGACGGACTACAGCACCGACGGCGGCGCGACCCTCATCGGCGACGTCCCGCAGGGCTACTACTTCTTCGGCCGCGCCTGCTACGCAGCCGGGGCCCTCACCGCCCCCGCGTTCGCGGAGTGGTTCCTCTGCCCGACGTCCGAGGGCCCGGCCGCCTGCGCGGCGGACACGAACAACCAGAGCACGATCCTCACCGGAACGAGCTGGGCCCAGGACTGCGCCTTCAGCATCGAGCCGGTCGAGTTCGCCGCACCGGACTCCGCCCCGGGCACTAACCCCACCGCCCAGCCGAGCCCGCTTCCGGGCGAGAATTCGACCGGCCTCACCCCACAGGACCCGCCGGCCACGACCGACGCAGTGCCTGCCCCGGGCTAAGCTCCACACCTCGCGAAGCACAGGCGGCCGGGCGGTCTCACCGCCCGGCCGTCGTGCGTTTCGCGGGGGGAGCACCCTCGCCCCGCCGCGACCGCACGGGCTCCGCCTTGGCGGGAACCGCCTCCGAAGGTGCTGCCACGAGCACGCCGCGCTCGTCGCGGCCCCTTGGATAGCGAGCCGACACGCGGATGTCCTTGTCCAAGACCGACTCGCTCCCCGCCCTCCGGAGCGCCAGCTCGATGTCGGTCGTCCCGGAAGGCACCTCGCGCGAGAGCAAGAACCCGCTTCCTTTGTCGTCCGGCAACACCCGGCCCAAGACCTTGCGGGCCCCGTCCGCCCCCCTCGCGACGGCCAGGTACTGGCCCGATCCGGGGGGCGCCGCGAGGCCGTACAGGTAAAGCCGGACGGTGTTTTGCCCGGGGGAGGCGAGCACCACACCGCTCTCGGTCGCGCTCGGCGAGCTCCCCTCGAGGATCAGGGCGGCCTCTCCTGCGGAGCGCAAAACGTCGAGCTCGTCGTTCTCCTTGGCGAGGAGCGCGTCGCGGTCCTCCAGCGCCTTCCGGTACTCCCCGACCTGTGCGCGCGCAGCGCTCAGGTCTTGTACGACCTGTTCGGAGGCCGAGACCCGCGTGAGGCCAAAGGCGACCGCCGCGACGACGCCCACCACGACCGGGATGATGAAGAGGAAGACGAGCGCCCCAGAATGCCGGCGCTCGAGGGCTCGGAAGTTGAGCTCGGTCGACATGCGACCAAGATGCGCAGCCCTGCCGAGAGTGCCCAGGGCAGACCCGACGTGGGACCACCGGCCCGGCCGGCCCTAGTTGCGGGCCAGGCTCGGGAGGATCGCCCGGCGAACGCTCAACCCCGCCCGGTACTCCTTCAGCCGGTATTGCACCTTCCGCACCGAGACCCCGAGCAGCTCGGCCGCGCCGCTCGTCGACCCGCCACACCGGTCGAGCGCCCGCAGGATGGCCTCGCGCTCGATCTCTTCCATGGTCGCACCGGGGACCGGGAAGGGGCCCTCCTCCGCCGCGGCACTCGCGCCGCGCACGAGCGGCGGCAGGTCGGAGAGGACGATCTCCCGACCGCGGGCGAGCGCCACCGCACGCCGGATGGCGTCCGCGAGCTCCCGCACGTTGCCCGGCCACTCGTAGGAGAAGAGCGCCGAGAGCGCGCCCGCGGCCATCCCCCGGACGTCCTTCTGGAGGGCGTGGTTCGCCTGGGCGACGAAGTGCGCCACGAGGGCGGGGAGGTCGTCGCGGCGCGCGCGGAGCAAGGGCAAGGAGGCCGACACCACCGCCAGCCGGTAGTAGAGGTCCTCCCGGAAGCTGCCCTTCAGGACGAGGTCGAAGAGGTCCTTTTGCGAGGAAGCGATGACCCGCACGTCGACCGCCCGGACGAAGCCGCCTCCGGTCCTCTCGAGCCGTCCCGACTCGAGCGCGGTGAGGAGCCTAAGCTGCAGTGCCCGGGTGAGCTGCCCCACCTCCTGCAGGTAGAGCGTCCCGCCGTCCGCCTCCTCGATCTTCCCGGTGCGGCGGTCGTCGGCGTCCGGGAACGCGCCCGCCTCGTGCCCGAACAGCTCGGCCTCGAGGAGCGGCTCGGAGAGGCCGGCGCAGGCGACGCGCACGAACGGCCCGTCGCTCCGGGGGGAGGCCTCGTGGAGCGCTTGGGCGAGGTGGGCCTTGCCCGTCCCGGGGGCGCCGGTGAGGAGCACCGGCGCGCGCGTCGGCCCGGCGCGGGAGACGAGCTCCTTCAGGGCCGCCATCGCGGGGGTCGAGCCCACGAGTGCCGCGCGGGCCCGGGCCTTCTCCCGAAGCGCGGCCCGCTCCCGCCGGAGGCGGCGGCGCTCGAGCGCCCGCTCCAGCGCCAGAAGAGCGTGGGCGGGCTCCACCGGGCGGAGGAGGAAGCTCTGCGCGCCGGCCCGAAGGGCGACCACCGCCGCCTCGAGCCTCTCGCGCGGAGCCACCACCACCACGGCCGCGTCCGACCCGATCTCCAGGAGCCGGGCCGTGAGCTCCGCCGCCTCGGGCAAGGTCGCGTCCACGAGGAGCGCCCCAGGACCGAAGCTGGGCACGAGCGAGAGTGCGTCCTCGGCGCCGGACGCGGAGACCGCGTCGAAGCCGCGCTCGCACAGGACCGTCCTCAGGGCCTTCCCCGCGTGGATGTCGCCGTCCACGACGAGGATTCTCTCGGGAGCCACGGGCTCCATGGCTAGCAAGCGCCGTACCCGGCAAAGGAGCGATCCGGCGCGCAGGTTCTGCGCACGCGACCTTGGCGTCCCGCGCGGCTTCGCCCCATAACCAGCCGCCGATAGGGACGAAACTCGCTCCGGCGAGAAAGGACCGGCTCCGCCTTGAGATCGCAAGCCCTTCGCGGAGTCTTTCTTCCCCGGCGCTTCACCTGCCGCTCGCCCTTCGCCCCGCTAGAGAGCCTCCATGGAGCTCACCTTCAAAGAGGGCCGGATCGCCATCCACGAGGGAGACATCACCTTGCTCTCCGTGGACGCGATCGTGAACGCGGCCAATCGCTCCCTCCTCGGTGGGGGGGGCGTGGACGGAGCGATCCACCGCGCCGCCGGCCCCGGGCTCCTCGAGGAGTGCCGTACCCTGGGTGGGTGTCCGACCGGCGGAGCCCGGTTGACGGGCGGGCACCTTTTGCGCGCCCGACACGTCGTCCACGCGGTGGGGCCCGTGTGGCGGGGTGGCGAGGAGGGCGAGGACGAGCTCCTCGCCTCCTGCTACCGGGAGGCGCTTCGCCTCTGCGCCGCCCACGGCCTCATGTCGGTCGCGTTTCCGGCGATCTCCACCGGCATCTACGGGTTCCCGCTCGGGCGGGCCACCGCCATCGCCGTGCGCGAGGTGTGGAAGGGCCTCGACGCACTGGGTGCGCCGAGGCGGGTCTTGTTCGCTTGCCTGGGGGAGGAGGTCTCGTCCGCCTACCGGGACGCGCTCGCCCGGGCCGAGTCCTCGGGCGTGAGCTGAAGGGGAGCGCTCCCCGCCTTGCCCCTTTCAGGGCCCTTCGGTCTCCGCGGCGGCCTCGGGGAGATCGCGGTCTGCCCCGCCGGCGGGGAGCGCTCCCAAAGACCCCGGCGGATTCGCGAGCGGGAAGCGGGTGGCGTTGTCGGCGATGACGAGGCCAATGAGGAGCGCCACGAAGACGAGCGAGGTGGCGAACACGAGCCGGTTCGCGCCGGTCTGATCCCAAAGGTGCATGAAGAAGAGCGCCACGAGCGTCCCCTTCGTGACCGCGATGAGGAGGGCCACCGTCACCGCCCAGGCGCCCGGCAGGTGGATGCGCGCGAGGGTGTAGGTGAGGACGGTGAGCACCGCCAGCGCCACCCAGACGGCCAGGTACCTCTTCCGGTGGGAGTGCTCGTTCTTGTGCGCCGCGGGATCGGCCATGGGGCGTCGGCCCTCGCTAGATGAGGTAGATGAGGGGGAAGACGAAGATCCAGATGAGGTCCACGAGGTGCCAGTACAGGGCGGCGTTCTCGACCGGCACGTGGTAGGCGACGGTGTACTTGCCCCGGTAGGCGAGCGTGCCCACCACGATGAGGACGGTCATCCCCACCACGACGTGGAAGGCATGGAGCCCGGTGATGAGGAAGTAGAGGGCGAAGTAGAGGGGCGCCCCGGGAGCCTTGACCCCCTCGTAGTGGTAGAAGGGGCCGGGGAGTTGGCCCTCCTGGAAATGGTGGGTGTACTCGACCGCCTTGAAGCCGAGGAACACCAGGGCGAGGAGGACGGAGAGGCCGAAGAAGATCCCCGTCCCCTTCCCGTTGCCCTTCGAGGCATGGTGGAACCCGGTCGCCACCGTGAAGGAGCTCGTGACGAGGACGAGGGTGTTCACGAACCCGATCCAGGTCTCGATGGAGCGGCTCGATTGGGCGAAGCCCTCCGGGTAGAGGAAGCGGTAGAGGGAGTAGGCCGCGAACAGGGCCGTGAACAGGAGCACCTCGGTGGCGAGGAAGATCCACATCGCCAGGCGCGCGGCGTGCGCCTGCTTGTCCAGGCTCTCGAAGTGATGGGCGAGCGGGCTAGCTTGCATGCTTCGGCTCGGGTGCGGTGCTCGGGGGGAAGTCCGGGGCGCTGTCGTCGTACTCGTGGGGGCCGCGGGTGATGACCGGGGTGACGAGGAAGTTCTCGGGCGGCGGGGGCGACGGGGTGTCCCATTCGAAGCCGCGCGACCTCCAGGGGTTCGAGCCCGCCACCGCTCCGAACTTGAGGGAGAGGACGAGGTAGACGAGGACGATGACGAGCCCGAGGGCGAGGACGCTCGCCCCCGCGGTGGAGGCGACGTTCAGGGCCTGGAAGCGCTCCGGGTAATGGAAGTAGCGGCGCGGCATCCCCATGTTGCCGAGCAAAAACTGGGGGATGAAGGTGAAGTTGAAGCCCAGGATGATCATCACCGCCGCCACCAGGCCCCAGCCCTCGGGGTACATCCGGCCGGTGATCTTGGGGAACCAGTAGTGGAGGGCGGCGAGGAAGGCCATGATCACCCCGCCCACCATGATGAAGTGGAAGTGGGCCACCACGAAGTAGGTGTCGTGCCAGTCGACGTCCAGGGAGACGGTGGCGAGCGCCACCCCCGTCATCCCCCCGAACACGAGGAAGAAGAGGAACCCCACGAAGTAGGCGAAGGGGGCCTTGAAGGAGATCGACCCCTTGTACAGGGTGGCGGTCCAGTTGAAGACCTTGATGGCCGTGAAGATGGCCACGAACATGGAGAGGATGCCGAAGATCCCCGCATCCACCGCCGACTGGCCCGAGGTGAAGAGGTGGTGACCCCAGGTGAAGAAGCCGACGAAGGCGATGCCCAGGGAGGAGTAGGCCACCGCCTTGTACCCGAAGATGTTCTTGTGGGAGAAGGCGCAGACCACCTCGGAGATCACCGCCATGGCGGGGAGCACCATGATGTAGACCGCGGGGTGCGAGTAGAACCAGAAGAAGTGCTGGAAGAGCACCGGGTCGCCCCCCCGGGCGGGATCGAAGATGCCCCAGCCGAAGGCGTGCTCCAGGGCCACGAGGAGGAGGGTCATGCCCAGGACCGGGGTGGCCAGGATCTGGATGATGCTCGTGGCGTAGATCGACCAGACGAAGAGCGGCATCTTCATCCAGCCCATCCCCGGCGCCCGTAAGGTGTGAGTGGTGACGATGAAGTTCAGGCCGGTGAGGATGGAGGAGAACCCCAGGATGAAGGCCCCGAGGAGGATGGGGACGACGTTCGTCGTGGTGGTGGTCGAGTACGGGGTGTAGAAGGTCCAGCCCGTGTCCGCCCCTCCGGCGATCATCCCGTAGAGCGCCACCGCCGCGCCGGTGAGGTAGACGTAGAAGGAGAGGAGGTTCAGGCGCGGGAAGGCCACGTCCCTCGCCCCGAGCATCATGGGCAAGAGGAAGTTCCCGAAGCCGCTCGGGATGGCCGGGATCATGAAGAGGAAGATCATCACCACGCCGTGGAGCGTGAAGAGCCGGTTGTAGGTCATGGCGTCCATGATGGTCGGGCCGGGCGTGAGCAGCTCGATCCGGATCAGCATGGCGAAGAGGCCCCCCACGGCGAAGAACACCGAGGTGGCCACGAGGAACATGACCCCGATCCGCTTGTGGTCCAGGGTGGTGAGCCAGGAGCGCCACCCCTTCTCGGGCGCGTTCAGGTAGTTCCGCGGCGCGTAGGCCGGGGCTTCACTTGCCGGGAGGGATGGGCTCATAGGCAGGCGGCTCCGAGGGTCCCGGTCGGGCGGCCGAGGTGCGCAGGGACTTGATGTACTCGACGATCGCCGCCGCTTCGGGCGGCGACAGCTTCCCCTGGAAGGTGGGCATGACGTTCTGGTACCCGGCCACGATGTCGGCGCCCGGCTCCATCATCGACTTCGTGAGGTAGGCCTCGTCGGCGATGACCGTCTTCCCGGTGGTGAGCTTCTCCGCCCGGCCATAGAGGTTGAGCCAGGTGGGGCCGATGTGGCGCGAGCCGTCCACCGAGTGACACTTCAGGCACCCCTGCTCGGCCGCCACCCGCTCCCCCTCGCCCACCAGGCTCGAGCCGAAGCGCACCGACTCGATCGCCACCGGGCTCGAGTCCTGGGCGCTCTTCAGGCCCCGGCGCTGCTCCGCCATCCAGTCGTCGAACTCGGCCCCCGGCATCACCACCACCTCGGCGAGCATGGTGGAGTGGGCCACCCCGCAGTACTGGGCGCAAAAGATCTGGTAGCGACCCGGGGTGTCGGCGGTGAACCAGGTCTGGGTGTAGCGCCCGGGAAGGGCGTCCTGCTTCAGCCGGAGGGCGGGGATGAAGAAGGAGTGGATGACGTCGCGCGAGGTGATGAGCAGCCGCACCGGGCGGCCCGCCGGGACCCGCAGGGCGTCGAGGGAGCTCGGGCCCCCCGGGTAGGCGAACTTCCACATCCACTTCTTCCCCAGGACGTAGACGTCCATCGCGTCCTTGGGCGGTACCTGCAGGCTCACGAACATGGGGAACCCGAGCGCGAACCAGAGGAGGAAGAAGGAGAGCGGCAGCCCGATGAAGACGACCTCGTGGATGGGCCGGGGCGAGATCCGCGGGGTCGGCTCCGTGTCCGAGCGCCGCCGGTAGCGCACGAAGAAGTAGATGGCAACGCCGAACACCGCCGCCGCCGCGATCATGGTGGTGGTGATGACGAAGAAGTGGAGCTGGTCCACCGAGCGGGCGTACTCGCTCGCCTGCTCGGGGAGGAACAGCATCCGGCGCATGAGCTCGTTCATGAAGTCCGCCTCAACGGCCCCGCCCCCGAAAGGCCTCCCCTCCCCTCCCTCGTCCGGGCCCCCCTCCGCTCCCGCCAGAAGAGCCCCCCGATGAGGGCGGCGAGCGAGAGGAGGGTGAGGAGGGCGCCCGCCCGCACGATGCCGAAGGCGTAGGGCTCGTACTTCCGGGCGGCGGGGTCGTAGCGATAGCAGGTGAGGAGGAACCGGTCGAGGCTCGTCCCCACCCGCCCCCGCGCCGCCTCGACCAGGGAGAGCCTCAGGTCCTTGGGGGGAAACTCGATGCCGTAGAGGTAGCGGGAGACTGCTCCCTCCGGGGTGAGGACGAAGATGGCCGCCATGTGGGCCCACTCGCCCGTGGCCGCGTCGTAGCGGTAGGAGAAGCCCACGGCGTCGGCCACCTTCTTGGTGGCCTCGGCCGTCCCCACGAGGAACGGCCAGTCCTCCCCCTCATCCGAGAGCCCCAGGGACTGCAGGTACCCGCGCCGCCGCTCCGCCGCCAGGGCGGGCCGCTCCGCCGGATCGAAGGAGAGGGTGACCGCCTCGAAGTCCTTGCCGAGGGCGAGCCCGTTCTGCCGCATGCTCTTCGCCATCCCGGTGAGGATGAGCCCGCAGAGCATGGGGCAGTCGTAGTAGACGAGCGAGAGGATCACCGGCCGCTTCCCGTCGAACGCCTGCCGGAGCGTGAAGCTACGCCCACGCCAGTCGGTGAGGACCGTGTCGAGGGGCAGGGGAGCTCCGAGCTTCTCGTCGATCCGCACCTCCTCGAGCTGCACCGGGACGACGTCGGCCGGTGGCCCGGAGAGCTCCCGGTGGCGCCAGAACTGGGCTTCCGCCGGGAGGGCCAAGAAGAGCCCCGCGAAGAGGAGCGGCAAGAGAAGGAGGCCGCCTGCCCGGGGGAAGGTCACGGCTGGCCCCCGCTCGTGGATTCGCCGCCCGCGGGAATTGCCGACCTCACCCCCCTCGCCACGAGCCGCATGGCCTCCGCGATGGGGATGTGGGCCACCCCCGCCTTCTTGTCGACCCAGCCGGTCGAGCCGAGCCGCTCCCGCTTCTTCTCCTGGGCCCGCTCCCCCCGGACCGCAAGGTCGAAGATCTGCTGCTCGACGAGCCCGATCTTGCTCTCGCCCACCTCCTCGGGGATGGCGATGGGACCGCGCTCCTGCTGGCGAGCCCGCAGGTAGCCGACGGCGGCGACCGAGCCCAGGAAGAAGACGAGGAGAGCCCCCAGCCCGACGAGGAGGATCCTCACCACCGGGACCTGGTCCTCCTCCGACCGAACGCCGTGCGCGGAGGAAGGGGAGGGATGAACGGCGCTCATGGCGGCAGGTACCTCAACGACTCTGGAAGGTACGGGTCCTTCACCGGCACCGCCGCCCACCCGCGCATCCGCAGGAGCGCGAAGGCGACCGTCACTCCCCCCACCCCGACGAAGGCGGCGAGGTCGAAGAGGCTCGGGCGCGGGCCGGCGCGGTCCAGGTGCGGCATCACGAGCCAATACATGTCCACGAAGTGCGCGAGGAGCACCCAGCCCGAAACCCAAGCGAGGGTCCGCGGGTTCCGCTTCAAGTCGCGGGAGAGGAGGAGGAAGAAGGGGACCAGGAACTGGAACACTACGAGGAAGAGGCCCACGTAGAGCCAGCCGCCTTGGATCCGCAGGGCGAGCCAGGGCACCTCCTCGGGCACGTTGGCGATCCAGATGAGCAGGAGCTGGGAGAAGGCGATGTAGGCCCAGAAGGCGGTGAACGCGAGCAGGAACTTCCCCAGCGAGTGGAAGTGCTCCGCGCTCATCTGCGACCCGAACTGGGTCGGGTCCTTCTGGGTGAGCGCGGCGGCGATGATCACCACCGCGAAGGTGGCGAGGAAGCTCCCCGAGAACCAGTACACCCCGAAGATGGTGGAGTAGAAGCGCGGGTCGACCGACATGATCCAGTCGAAGGCGGCGAACGAGAGGGTCAGGGCGAGCAGGGGCAACGACCCGGCCCCGAGCCGGCGCTGCCAGCGGGTGAGGGTGATCCCGCCGGAGGCGTCCTGGCGCAGGGACCAACGCCTGAGGAGCTCGGCCACCCCCACCCAGCTCGCGAAGTAGAACGCGGCCCGCACCACGAAGAACGGCAGGTTCAGGTAGGGCCGCTTGTGCTCCACCAGATGTCGGAGCTCGCCCTCGAGCGATTCGGGGAGGGTCCAGGGGAAGAGCTCGTGCCGCCCGAAGAGGATGGGGAGGAACAGGACCACGAAGAGCGGGATCACCGCCGGGACGTGCTCCACGAACCGCCGCAGCACCACCGGCCAGCGCGCGTTCGAGGCGTGAAAGGCGCTGAGGAGGATGAGCGCCCCGACCGCGATGCCGAGCCAGTAGGTGAAGGCCACGAGGTACGCGTACAGCGCCCGGCGCCCATCGAACGCCAGCCCTCCCAGGGCGAGGACGACGAGGCCGGCCCCGCCCGAGAGGGCGGAAAGGAGGGCGAGGCGGCGGCCTCCCTGGTAGGGCGCCGCGAGAGGCGTCATGGCTTTTCCCCCTCGAGCCGCTCCCGAAGCTCGGGCGGCAGCTCCTCGACCTTGGCGTACTGGCTGAGCTGCAGGGCGCGCACGTAGGCGACCACCGCCCAGCGGTCGCGCACCGAGAGGACGCGCGCGTAGGAGGGCATGAGCCCGTAGCCCTCGGTGATCACCTGGTAGAGGTACCCGTCGGGACGGTCCCGGTAGAGGTGGAGCGAGGGGGGCCGGCGGAGCGACATGTTGAGCGCCACCTGGCTTTGGCCGTCGCCCAGGACCCCGTGGCAGGCCGCGCAGGTCACCTCGAAACGCGCCCTCCCCAGGGCGAGGAGGGCGTCGTCGAAGGGCACGGGCGAGAGGGCGAGGGGCTTTTGGTCGGGGCCGAGGCCCGTCTCCACCGCCGGATCGAGGAGGTTGTGATAGGGGACCGTCCCCTCGGGAGGGCTCCGCATGGCGAGGCCGTCCTCGTAGTAGGGGCTCTCTTCGTAGGCCTTCACCTTGGGCTGCCGCTGCATGGGATCGAGCCTCGGGCAGGCGCAGAGCGAGAGCGCGGGCAATAGGAGCGAGAGCCGGCGGGAGAAGGTCACGTCCCCTCCCTCTCCGCCGCCACCAAGGATACGTTCGTCGCCCCGAGGCGCCTCAGCGCCTCGGCCACTCCCTCCTCGTCCTCCGGCCGGACCAGGGCCGAGAGCCACAGCCCGTCGATGCTCGCCGAGCGGAACTCCTCCACCTCGAAGACCGGGTGGTCGACCCGCGGGAAGCGGAAATACGCGAACAAGAGGCCGAAGAAGATGGAGAGGACGGCGATGAGTACCCCCCCCTCGAAGGTGACCGGGATGAAGGCCGGGGGGCTGTGAGGAGGCCGGTTTCCGACGTTGAGCGGCCAGTCGAAGCCCACCGTGTACCACTGGAGCAAGTACCCGAGGACCGCCCCGGTCACCCCGCCGATGAGGGCCACGATGGGCACGGTCGAGCGCCGAAGCCCCAGGGCCTCCTCCGCCCCCGGGATCGGGTAAGGGGTGTGCAGGTCCAGGTTCTCGTGCCCCTCGGCGCGGAGGGTCCGAGCCGCCTCGAGGAGGGCGCGGTCGCCCGGGAACTGACCCAGGACGTAGGTCATGGCTTCCCCCGAAGGGCCTGGGCCGCGGCGTGGTGGTCCTCGTGCTCCAGCTCCCGGCGGAGCTCCTTCACCTCCGACATGGGAATCGCCGGGATGAAGCGCAGGAACAGGAGGAAGAGGAGCCCGAAGGTGCAGATCGAGCCGATGAGCGTGCCCCAGTCCACCCAGGTCGGGGCGTAGTTGGCCCAGGAAGAGGGGATGAAGTCCCGGGTGAGCGAGACGGCGATGATGACGAAGCGCTCCGCCCACATCCCGAAGTTCACCAGGACCGCGATGAGGAAGAGGGCGAGGACGTTTCGGCGCACCCTGGGGATCCACAGGGCCTGGGGCGCCACCACGTTGCAGAAGATCTGCAGGGCGTAGACCATCTGGTAGTGCCCGGTGGCCCGGTTCACGAAGGCGAAGAGCTCGGTGGGGTTGCCGGAGTACCAGGCGATGAACCACTCCATCGCGTAGCCGTAGGAGACCATGAGGCCCGTGGCCAGGGTCACCTTGGCCATGTTGTCGAGGTGGCGCGGGGTGACGACGTGCTCGAACCCGAACACCTTGCGGGCCGGGATCATGAGGGTCAGCACCATGGCGAAGCCGCTGAAGATCGCCCCGGCCACGAAGTAGGGGGGGAAGATGGTGGTGTGCCAGCCGGGCAGCTGCGCGATGGCGAAGTCGAAGGAGACGACGGTGTGGACCGAGAGCACGAGCGGGGTGGAGAGGCCGGCGAGGAGGAGGTAGCCGATGCGCCAGTGCTGCCAGTGCCGGGCCGAGCCGCGCCAGCCGAAGGACAGGATCCCGTAGACCACCCGACGGACCCGGTCCTTCGCGGCGTCGCGGGCGGTGGCGAGGTCGGGGATGAGACCCAAGTACCAGAAGAGCAGCGAGGTGGTGGCGTAGGTGGTGATCGCGAACACGTCCCAGGGGAGCGCGCTCTTGAAGTTGGGCCAGATCCGGTTCACCGACGGATAGGGGATGAGCCACCAGAAGAGCCAGGGTCGCCCCAGGTGGATGATGGGGTACATGCCGGCCATGGCCACCGCGAACAGGGTCATGGCCTCGGCGAACCGGTTGATGGAGGTGCGCCACCTCTGCTGGAAGAGGAGGAGGATGGCGCTGATGAGCGTCCCGGCGTGGCCGATCCCGATCCACCAGACGAAGTTGGTGATGTCGTAGGCCCAGGCGACGGGGATGTTGTTGCCCCACACCCCGATCCCCTTGAAGAGCACCTCGTAGAGGCAGACGAGCCAGAGGAGCACGCCCAGGGCGAGGAGCCCGAGGAGGGCCAAGAAGCCCTTGCGGGTGGGCTCGAGCACCGGCCGCAGGAGGCTCTCGGTCAGGGCCCGGTCGTCGGGTCGCCCCACCAGGACCGGGGCAGCCTCGAGAGGATCGATCCCGGGGAGGGTCTCGGGGACGGTGCTCATGAGAGCTCGGGGTTGGGGTTACGGAGCCGGACCAGATAGGCGGTGCGCGGGCGGGTGCCGAGCTCGTGGAGCAGGTCGTACCTTCGCTCGTCCCGGTGGCGGCGGGAGACCGCCGACTCGGGATCGGCCAGGTTCCCGAAGACGATCGCCTCGGTGGGGCAGGCCTGCTGGCAGGCCGAGACCACCTCGTCCCCTCCAATCTTCTTGCCCTGGCCGCGGTCCAGGATCCGCGCTCGCTCGATCCGCTGGGTGCAGTAGGTGCACTTCTCCATCACCCCCCGGGAGCGGACGGTGACGTCGGGGTTCTCGAGCATCCGCAGGGTCGGCCCCATCCGCTGGTGGTAGTCGAAGAAGTTGAAGCGGCGGACCTTGTATGGGCAGTTGTTCGAGCAGTACCGGGTCCCGACACACCGGTTGTAGACCATCTCGTTCAGCCCCTCCTCCGAGTGCACCGTGGCGTTCACCGGGCAGACGTACTCGCAGGGAGCCGCCTCGCAATGGACGCAGGCGAGCGGTTGGGAGACCGAGCGGGGCTCGGCCAGGTCTCCCTCGAAGTAGCGATCGACCCGGAGCCAGTGCATCTCGCGGCTCCGGGCCACCTGGGCCTTGCCCACCGTGGGGATGTTGTTCTCCGCCTGGCAGGCGATGGTGCAGGCCCCACAGCCGATGCAGCGGGAGAGGTCGATGGCCATGCCCCAGCGGTACTCCTGCTGCGAGTAGTCGACCGGCGAAAGGACGGTGGGCGCGGCGCCGCGATGCTCGTCGAGCTCGGCGCGAGCCCCGGCGAGGTCGGGGGCGTCGAGGGCGAGCGCGATCGCCCTCCCCTCCATGGAGAAGTGCTCCTGGGTGGTCACCAGGTCGACCCGGCCGCCCGTCCGCCGGATCTCGGCGCCCAGGGCGAAGTAGGGGTGGGAGCCCGTCCGCAGGGCGAAGGCGTCGAAGCCCGAGCCCTTCCCCACCTCCCCCGCCCCCGCCTGCCCGTAGCCGAGCGGCAGGGTGATCGCATCGTCGGCGTGGCCGGGGACCACCATCGCCCCGGCGACGACGCTCCGGCCGTCGAGGGTGATCTTGATCTCGTCCCGGTCGCGCAACTTGAGCCGCTCGGCGGTGGCGGGAGAGAGATAGGCGGCGTTGTCCCAGGTGAGCTTGGTGATGGGGTGGGGGAACTCCGCGAGCCAGGCGTTCTCCAGGTAGCGGCCGTCCAGGACCTTGTAGTCGGCGACGAACTCGACCTCGATGCCCGCGGGCGCGGCCTTCGTCGCCTCGAGCGCCGCGGCGACCTTCGGGAGGTCGACCGAGGGTCGCTCCCCGGCCGCGCCGCTCCCCGGGACGAGCCCCTGGGCGAGCCAGCCGTCGAAGGCCCGGTCGAGCGCGGCCTCGCCCACGACCGCCCGCCAGCGGTTCTTCACTAGGGCGTGGTCCCCTAGGTCGCCCTGGTCCAAGAAACCGGCCAAGAGCTCCACCTCGGAAACCGTCTGCGCGAGGGGCGAGATGAGCGGCTGGACGATGGTGGCCGTCCCGTCCCGCGACCTTAGGTCTCCCCAGGCCTCGAGGGGGTGCGAGGCCGCCACCCGCCAGGTGGCAGCGGCCCAGGTCTCGTTCGGGCGGAGCGAGAGCACGATGCGCTCCTTCGCGGCCCCGAAGGCCCGGCGGAGATCGAGGTCGGCGGGCGCGGTGTAGAGCGGGTTCCAGGCGGTGACCACGAGGGTGTCCACCGCACCCTGCCCGAGCTCCTCGACGAGCCGGGCCAGGGAGGCGGGCCCGTCGTCCGGGTCGAGGAGCGCCGGGGGGCGGTAGCTCAGGGTGCGTCCCGGGTTCCCCAGGGCCTCGTTCATCGCCGCGGCCAGGGCGTGGACCTCGGGGGGCTGCCTCGGCCCCACCGCCACGAGCGAGCGCCCGCGGGAGCGGGAGAGGTCCTTCGCCACCGCGGCCACCGCCCTCTGAAGCTCCCCCTTCGCCGGCGCGCCCAGGGGTGCGAGGGCCGAAAGGCCGTGGCGGGAGGAGAGCTCCGCGGCGAGCGCCCGCGCGAAGGCCAGGACCTCGACGGAGCGCATCCTGAAGCGGTGGTCGGCCACCCCCCCGGTGATGGAGTAGCTCGCCTCCGCCACGTACAGCCGGTTGAGGCGGTCCGGATCGACACGCCGCGAGGCGTACTCGCGCGCCTGGCGGAGCGGTTCGCCGTCGCGGCCCAAGAGGTCGGCGTCGAGCGCGAGGATGACGTCCGCTTCTCCGAGGGACCAGCAGACGTCGAGGACCCGGCCGAAGGAGAGGGCCGCGCCGGCCCGCGACTGCTCCTCCCCGAGCGGGGCCCAGGCGCAGAAGCGGGCCTTGGGAAAGCGCCCGAGGATGCGCCGGCGGAGCTCCCCCAGGGTGGGCGAGCTCGAGGGTTCGACCAAGAAGCGGAGCCTTGCGCCCTGGTCGCCTTCGTGCCCGCGGGAGAGCAAGGACAGCTCCTCGAGGAGCGAGAGCCGGCTCAGGTGGCGCCCGCCCCGGACGAATCCGCGCGTGCGGGCGGGGTCGTAGAGCTCGAGCACCTCGGCCTGGAGGAGGGCGTCGGTCCCCCCGAGGCTCGCGGGGTGCTCGCGGTTCCCCTCGATCTTGGTGGGGCGCCCCTCCCAGCTCGTCACCACGACGCCCAGGGCGTACCCCCCTCGGCTCATCGCGGTGGCGTAGGCACTGGGGGTCGACGGGGCCACGTCGGGCGGGGCCCGGACGAAGGAGACCACCTTCTCCCGCGGTGGCTTGCAGGCGGCGAGCCCGGCGAGCCCCGCCGCTGCCCCCATCACCTCGAGGAAGTGGCGCCGGCTCACGCCGTTCGGCGGCAGGGTGGCGCCCGGGGGAAACTCTCCCCGGGGAGCCTCCCCTCCCTTCGCCTGCTCCTTGACGCTCCGCCACCTCTCCGACTCGAGGGCGGGCGCCTGACCGTAGATGGGAAGTCCGGGACGGGCGGTCATGGTTGGCGAGGAGGCGGGGGCGGAGCGAGGGCGGGCGCCTTCCCCAGGGAATTCACCGATGGCATGTGTAGCAACTCGTGCGTGGTCTCACGTCGTTCTCCTTGGCGAGCGCCCGGCCGACGGTGGCGGGATCGCCCTCCGGCTGCCAGGTCATGCTGGTCACCTCCGAGAGCGGCCGGAGGTGGGAGTACGGATCCCGGTGGCAGTCGAGGCACCAGCCCATGGTCAAGGGCTTCTCCTGCTCGATGGCCGCCATCTGGTCGACGCGGCCGTGGCACTCGACGCAGCCCACCCCCTTGTTCACGTGGATGGAGTGGTTGAAGTAGACGAAGTCGGGGAGCCGGTGCACCCGGACCCAGGGAATGGGCTTTCGGGCGAAGTAGCTCGCCCGCACGAGGTCGAGGAGGGGACTCTTGTTCCAGACCTGGGAGTGGCAGTTGAGGCAGAGCTCGGTGGACGGAATCCCGGCGCTCGCCGCACTCTCGACCGTGGTGTGACAGTACCGGCAGTCGATGAGGTCGTCTTTCACGTGGTGCCGGTGGTCGAACTCCACCGGCTGAATCACCTGTTCCTCCTGGCCCGTCCCGTACGGCGTCCGCCAGTACACCATCCCCGCCGCGACCGTCCCCCCCGCCCCCGCCACGAGGACCACCAACACGAGGCGGAACAGCGCGTTGGATCTCGGGCTGAAGAGTGCGCTCATCGGTCGTGTACGCCGAGCCGCCGGACATGCGGCCGCGCCCGTCAGGGCTCGGGGCCCGCGCCGGGGCGTAAACTGTTCGGACCGCCGGACGGGCGGAAGGTCTCACATGGGTTGATGCGGATCAAACCGCCAGTTCGGGCCCGGCTCGCCGGACGGCCCTCCGTCGGGTGAACGGCGGACGGTCGAAAGGGGCGGCCGCGGAACGGGGATTCGTCCCCGAGGCCCCCCCCCCGGCAAAGGCTCTGGAACCCGGGCCCCGATCTCACCGCTATATTTCTCGCCGTGCCCGTCCACCGGCTCCCCCGCGCGCCCGTCTTCCCCGACCCCGCTCGCGCCGAGCCGGACGGCCTTTTGGCCGTGGGGGGGGACCTCTCGCCCGAGCGGCTCTTGGCCGCCTACGGGGAGGGCATCTTCCCCTGGTACAGCGAGGGCCCCATCCTCTGGTGGTCGCCCGACCCCCGCCTCGTGCTCGAGCCCGACCGGCTCCACGTGCCGCGCTCCCTGCGCAAGACCATCCGCCAGGGCCGCTACCGGGTCACCGCCGACTTGGCCTTCGAGGCCGTCATCGAGCGCTGCGCCACGCGGGAGCGTCCGGGCCAGGCCGGCACCTGGATCACGGACGACATGCGAGAGGCGTACGTGCGGCTCTACCGCCTCGGCTACGCTCACTCCTTCGAAGCGTGGGAGGGGGAGACCCTGGCAGGCGGCCTCTACGGGGTGTCACTCGGAGCCGCCTTCTTCGGAGAGTCCATGTTCGCCGACCGGCCCGACGCCTCGAAGGTCGCGTTCGTCCGGGCGATGGGCTCGCTCGTTCAACGAAAGGTGAACCTCCTCGACTGCCAGGTCCGGACCGAGCACCTCGTCCGGTTCGGGGCGCGCGAGGTCGCCCGGAGGGAGTTCCTGCGCCGGCTGGCCTCGGCGCTCCGAGAGCCCACGCAGAAGGGGCCCTGGTCGCTCGAGGGAAGAGACCCGGCGGCCACGGCGTGATATCGGACCGACCCTTGGCAAGACGGCACCTCGGCCTCGGCCTACGCCTTCGCCCAGGGCTCGCCGCGGCCCTTTCGGTGGCCGCCGCCGCCCTCTTCCCCTCCCTGGGATCGCTCTTTGACCCGCCCATGCTCGACGACGGGGCCGCCCTCGAGAACCCGCTCGTCCACGGCCTAACGAACGCCGGCCGCATCTTCGCGATCCCGTCCGGTCACTCCGGCGCGCCCTACGTCCGGGGGCCATACCGCCCCCTCACCACCCTCTCGTATGCCCTGAACTGGTCCGTGCACCGGGGCTTTCTCCCCGGCTTCCACGCCGTGAACCTCGCCCTGCACGCCGCCTCGAGCGTGCTCGTGACCCTCCTCCCCTTCCTCCTCGCCCGCGCCGCCGTCCCGGCACGGGCCGGGCGCGTCTCTCTCCTCGCCGGGCTCCTCTTCGCTCTCCACCCGGCCCACGTCGAGGCGGTGGTCACGATCTCCGGCCGAGCCGAACCCCTCTCCACCCTGTGCGCCCTCCTCGTCCTCCTCCTCGCCCTTCGCGGGTTGCGTCGCCCATAACACCTCGCCCTCTCGACCCTCGTTCTCGCCCTGGGCGTCCTCTCGGAGGAGATGGCGGCGATGACGCCGGCCCTCTTCCTCCTCCTCGCCGTCGGGCTCCCCTCCGCGGCCGGCCTTCGTGCCCCGCCCGGCCTTCGACGCCCCGAGGCGCGGCGCGTCCTCCTCCGCGCGGCGGGAGCCGTGGCGGTCCTCTGCCTCGCCCTCCTCCCCTACGCGCTCTTGGGCCGGCCCTCGGGGGCGACGGAGCCTCGCTTCTTTCCCTTGGCGACCCCGGCGACCCACATCGCGTTCACCATGAGCCGGGTCCTCTGCGAGTACCTCCGCATCCTCGTCTCCCCGTCCTCCCTGGGAGGCCCCTTCGCCTACGCCGACCGCATCCCCACCCTCTCCGCCCCGACGTTCGGGTTCGCGGTCGCCACCTTCGTCTGGATGGGGGTGCTCGCCGCCGGGGTCCTCCTCCTGCGCCGGGCCCCCTTGGCTGGGGTGGGCCTGCTCTTCGTCTTTCTCGCCCTCTTGCCCGTTCTCCAGATCGTCCCCTTGGGCGTGCTGCTCGAAGAGCGCCTCCTCTACCTTCCCTCGGCGGGGTCTTGCCTTTCGGCCGCCTCGGCGCTCGCCGCCCTCCTGCCCGATCCCCCCAGGGACCGCACGCCGCGATGGAGTCCTTCTGCCGCCGCCCTGCGGGCCGGCGCCCTGGCGGCCGTGCTCCTCGCCCTCTTCGCCCGGACGGCGGTCCGGACCCGGGATTTCACCTCCGAGCTCTCGTTCTGGGAGTCGGAGGGGGACTTGGAGACGCGTGCAGAGCTCTCGCGCCTGCCTCGCTAGACGGGAGGAGCCGAAGAGGGTGCCGGGGAAGGCTCTCTCTTGCCTCGGACTCGACCCTTCGCCACCTCATCCGCGCTTGTCGCCCTCGAGAACGTCCGGCACGCACGGTCGGACTTCCTCCCGCCCCACCGGAGAGCACGAGGGCAAGGATGCGCGCCTCCCGGGGGAGTCCCGCTTCAAGAAGGCGCCCGGCCGAGGCTCTCGGCAGCCAGTTCACGATGAGCTCCTCGATCGCGACAGGAAGGATCACGCGACGGCTTGAGGGGCCGAGAAGAGAGCCCCCCTTGGGCGTTCGGCCGCGGGCCAGCGTCCGTCCCCTTGCCCCCTTGGCGGAGGCGTTACCGCCCCGCCCCGCTTGGTTAGAATGGTCTGTCATGGCCGAGAAACCCCGCCCCGGGGGCGACACGGCTGTCGTCGTCCCGAAGACGCGACAGGAGCGGGAGACGAAGCGTCCACCCCTCTTCAAGGTCCTCTTCCACAACGACGATTACACCACCCAGGAGTTCGTCGAGGAGGTCCTCATCGCCGTCTTCAACCACGACCCGGAGACGGCTCACCGCATTATGTTGCATGTTCACATGCACGGCGTGGGGGTGGCGGGTATCTATCCCTACGAGATCGCCGAGACGAAGATGAGGAAGACCACGGAGCTCGCCCGCGAGGCGGAATACCCACTTCTCGTGACGGTCGAGCCGGAGTAGCGGAGCGGAGATGGTGACGGTTTCCAAGGAGCTTCAGCAGACCCTGCAGGCGGCCGTGGGCGAGGCCCGACGCCGTCGGCACGAGTACGTCACGCTCGAGCATCTGCTCCATGCGATGACCAAGGACAAGGTGGCCTCCGAGGTGCTCCTCGCCTGCGGCGCCGACCTCCGCCTCCTCGAGCGCGAGCTCGAGGAGTACCTCGACCGGACCCTGGAGTCGGCGGGGAGCTCGCAGGACCCGGAGCAGACCGCCGCCTTCCAGCGGGTCCTGCAGCGGGCCGCCTGGCACGTTCAGGGGTCGGGGCGGACCGAGCTCAACGCCGGGGACGTGCTCGTGGCCATCACCCGCGAGCGCGGCTCGCACGCCGTCTACCTCCTGGAAAAGCAGGGGGTTCGGCGGCTCGACATCCTCCAGTACATCTCGCATGGGATCGGCAAGGAGGGGTCGGGAGGGGACGAGGAGCCGGGCGGGGAGGGCGAGGCGGAGGAGGGAGGCCCGCGCCCGGTCAAGGACCCGTTCCGCACCTTCACCGTGAACCTGGTCGAGCGCGCGGCCCAGGGGCTTATCGATCCGCTCATCGGCCGGGAGATGGAGATCGAGCGCACCATCCAGGTGCTCTGCCGCCGGCGCAAGAACAACCCGGTGTTCGTGGGCGAGCCGGGGGTGGGCAAGACCGCGATCGTGGAGGGGCTGGCCCTCCGCATCCACCAGAAGAAGGTCCCAGCGGTGCTGGAGAAGGCCGCCATCTTCTCCCTCGACATGGGCGCCCTCCTCGCGGGCACCAAGTTCCGAGGGGAGTTCGAGCAGCGGCTCAAGGGCGTCATCGCGGGCGTGAAGAAGACCCCCCACGCCATCCTCTTCATCGACGAGATCCACACCATCGTCGGGGCGGGAGCCACCACCGGCTCGTCCCTCGACGCCTCGAACCTCCTGAAGCCCGGGCTGGCCTCGGGCGAGCTGCGCTGCATCGGCTCGACCACCTTTCACGACTACAAGCAGACCTTCGAGCGCGATCACGCCTTGGCGCGCCGCTTCCAGAAGATCGAGATCCACGAGCCATCGGTCGAGGACACCGTCCGGATCCTGCGGGGCCTGAAGAAGGTCTACGAGGATCACCACGGCGTCTCCTACACCCCGCGGGCCCTCCGGGCGGCGGCCGAGCTCTCCGCCAAGCACATCAACGATCGGCAGTTGCCCGACAAGGCCATCGACGTGCTCGACGAGGCCGGGGCCCGCGACCGGATGCGCTCCGACGAGAAGCGGCGCCACCGCGTCAACGCCCGCGACGTGGAGCGGGTGGTGGCCAAGATCGCCAAGATCCCCGAGCGTACCGTCTCGGCCGACGACGAGGCCGCCCTGAGGAACCTCGAGCCCGAGCTGAAGAAGGTGATCTTCGGGCAGGACCCGGCCATCGTGGCCATCTCCAGCGCCATCAAGCTCTCGCGCTCCGGCCTGGGCGCCCCGGAACGGCCCATCGGCAACTTCCTCTTCTCCGGCCCCACCGGGGTGGGGAAGACCGAGCTCGCGAAGCAGCTAGGCCGCATCCTCGGGGTGGAGTTCATCCGCTTCGACATGACCGAGTACCAGGAGAAGCACACCGTCTCGAGGCTCATCGGCGCGCCCCCCGGCTACGTGGGCTTCGACCAGGGAGGGCTCCTCACCGACGCCATCCGCAAGACCCCCTACGCCGTGCTCCTGCTCGACGAGATCGAGAAGGCCCACCCCGACATCTTCAACCTGCTCCTCCAGGTGATGGACCACGCCACCCTCACCGACAACAACGGGCGCAAGGCCGACTTCCGCCACGTGGTCCTCATCCTCACCACCAACGCCGGGGCCCAGGAGCTCTCCGCCCGGCGGGTGGGGTTCGGCCAGGACCAGTCGGAGCCGGGCAACGCCCGAAACGCCATCGAGCGGACCTTCAGCCCGGAGTTCCGAAACCGCCTCGATGCCTGGGTGGCCTTCGACTCCCTCCCCCCCGAGGTGATCCTGCGGGTGGTCGACAAGATGGTGCGCGAGCTCGAGGGACAGCTGGCCGAGAAGAAGGTCCGGATCGAGCTCAGCCCCGAGGGGCGGCGCTGGCTCTCGGAGAAGGGCTTCGACCGCAAGATGGGGGCGCGCCCCATGGCCCGGCTCATCCAGAACGAGGTCAAGAAGCCTCTGGCCGAGCGGATCCTGTTCGGCGACCTCCACGACGGCGGCACGGTCAAGATCGAGGTGGAGCCGGACGGCTCCAGGCTGCGCCTCGTGATCACCGCCGACGCCCCCCCGCCCGCTCCCCGGAAGCCGGTGCCGGAGCCCGCCTAGGGAAGCAAGCCCCCCCAAACGGAAACACGAAGGGCGCCCCGCTCGCGCAAGGGCGCCCTTTCGTCTTTCGCGATCCCTGGGGAAGCTCTTACTTCGCGCTCACCGCGATGGTGCGGGCCTTCGCCTCCTCGCGCTTGGGAAGCCGCACCGAGAGCACGCCCTGCTCGTAGCTCGCCTCGACGCCGGTGGCGTCGACGCCCCGGGGCAGGGTGAAGGACCGGAAGTAGGTCCCGAAGGCGCGCTCGCTGCGGTGCACCGTCTCGCTTGCCGCGGGCTTGGGCTGCTTGCGGTCGACCTGGATCGTGAGCGTGTCCTTCTCCACCCTGAGCTGGATCGCCCCCGGGTCGATGCCCGGCAGATCGACCTGCACCCGGTACTCGCCCTCGTTCTCCGCGATGTCCGCGGCCGGGGTGAGTCCGTAGCTCCAGCTGCCCGCCGCCACGTCGCTCACGAGCCGGTCCATCTCCTCGCTCAATGCGGCCAGGGTCGTCTGGGGATTCCTCCACAACGTCAGCATGTTCCTCTCCTTCTCGCGCGGGCGAACCCGCCCCCGCGACCACGGGTTTCTTCAAAGCCTTCGAGGTTCTGTTGGACGCCCCCGGGCGGCACCCGCCCCGCGTCCACGCTCTCAGGAGTAAGTCTCCCCTGACGCCTGTCAAGCGAGGGGGCCGCAATCTCCCGGCCCGGGTTACAAAGGAGCTTCCGTGCAGCCGCTCCCCATAGACCCCTTGCTCCCCGAGATCGTGGCCGCCCTCCGCTCGGGAGGGACCCTCGTGGTCGAGGCGCCTCCCGGGGCGGGGAAGACCACGCGCGTGCCCCCCGCCCTCCTCGAAGCAGGCCTCGCCGGGAGGGGCGAGGTGGTGGTGCTCGAGCCGCGGCGGCTGGCGGCCCGGCTCGCGGCGCGGCGGGTGGCGGAGGAACGGGGCGAGCGACTCGGGGAGACGGTCGGCTACCAGGTCCGGTTCGAGGAGGTGGCCGGCCCGCGCACCCGCATCCGCTACCTCACCGAGGGCCTCCTCGCGAGGCGCCTCCTCGCAGAGCCCACGCTCCCCGACGTCGGCGTCGTGGTGCTCGACGAGTTCCACGAGCGCCACCTGCAGGGCGACCTGGCCCTCTCCTACCTTACGCGGCTTCTGCGGATCTCGCGCCCCGACCTGAGGCTCGTCGTCATGTCGGCGACCCTCGAAGCCGCGCCCGTGGCCGCCTTCCTGAGGGCACCCCGGCTCCGCTCCGAGGGGCGCCGCTTCGAGGTGACGATCGAGCACCTCTCCCCCGAGGAGGCGGCGCGGGAGGACCCCCTCGAGGACCGGGTGGCCCGGGCCGTGCGGCGACTTTTCCGGGAAGCGCGGGAGGGCGGCGCGGCTCCCGGAGATGTCCTCGTGTTTCTCCCGGGCGCGGCCGAGATCCGCCGGGCCCGGGAGGCGCTCGCCGAGTGGGCCGCCACGACGGGGGCGGACCTATTGCCTCTGCACGGCGACCTTCCGCCGGAGGAGCAGGAGCGCGCGGTCACGAAGGGCCCAAGACCGAAGGTGATCCTGTCGACGAACGTGGCCGAGTCCTCGGTCACCATCGAGGGCGTGAACGCGGTGGTCGACTCGGGCCTCGCCCGGGTGGCGTCCCACTCGCCCTGGTCCGGGCTGCCCACGCTCGAGGTGCGCAAGGTGAGCCGGGCTTCTGCGGCCCAGCGAGCCGGGCGAGCCGGCCGCACCGGTGCCGGGCGCGCCCTGCGGCTCTACACGCGCCACGACCACGACGCCCGCCCCGGGTTCGACGTGCCGGAGATCCTTCGCGAGGACCTGACCGAGCTGGTCCTGACCCTCGCCGGACTGGGCCTCCGCCCCGCCACCGGGCCGCCCGAGGAGGGCGAGCTCGAGCTCTTTGAGGCGCCGCCCGCGCCGGCCCTCCTCGCTGCCCGCACCCTCCTCGAGCGGCTCGGTGCCTTCGGCGCCGGCGGGGAGCTCACCCCGGTCGGCCGACGCCTGCTCGCGCTCCCGGTCCACCCCCGGCTGGCTCGGCTCGCGGTCGAGGCCGCCGACCGGGGCGTTGGCCCGGAGGGGGCTCTCTTCGTCGCCCTGCTCGGCGAGCGCGACCTGCGCGAGCGGCGCCCGCTGAGCGGCGGCGCTTTGCCCCCCACGGGCGACTCGGATCTCCTGGAGCTGGCCCACCTCTTCGAGGAGGCGGCCCGAGCCCGCTTCGACCCCGACCGGCTCCGCCGGCTCTCGGTCTCGCCGGGCGCGGCACAGGCGGTTCAGCGCTCCCGGCGGCAGCTCGCGGCGCTCCTCTCGAGTGAGAGGGGCGCCCGGCCATCCGAAGGCGCCGCCATCGAGGAGGCCCTCCTCTACGCCACGCTTGCGGCCTACCCGGATCGCGTCGCGCGCCGTCGCGATCCCGGGTCGGACGAGGTGGTGCTCTCGGGCGGGGGCAGCGCCCGGCTCGATCCGTCCTGCGTGGTGAGAGAGGCGCCCCTCCTCGTGGCCCTCGACGCCGAGGAGCGCCGCGGCGACCTCCGGGCGGCGGGCGGGCGCGGCCCAGAGGTCCGAGTCCGGATCGCAAGCGCGGTGACCCAGGAGATGCTCCTCGATCTCTTTCCCGGCGCACTCCGCTACGAGGAGGCCGTCTCGTGGAACGCCGAGGCAGAACGGGTCGAGGCCGTCGAGCGGCTCATGTACCGGGACCTCGCCCTGGAGGAGCGTCGGGCCAAGAACCCCGACCCGGCCAAGGTCTCCGGCCGGCTCTGCGAGGAGGCGCTCTCGCGCGGGATAAGGTCCTTCGTGCCGGAGGGGGTGCTCGATGCGCTTCTCTCGAGGCTCGCCTTCTTGGCCGAGCACGCGCCCGAGACCGGCATCCTCCCCGTGTCCGAGAAAGACCTCGCCCTCGCCCTTTCCGAAGCGACGGCCGGACGCCGGAGCTTCGCCGAGCTGCGCGAGGCCGACCTTCCCGGCCTCTTGCTCCGCCGCCTCGATTCCCGCGCTCGGGCGGCGCTCGAGCGCCTGGCGCCCGAGCGAGTGACCCTGCCCGGAGGCCGCAGCGTCCCGGTCCACTACGAGGCGGGCCGGCCACCGTGGCTGGAGAGCCGGCTGCAGGACTTCTTCGGGATGGCAGAGGGACCGTCTTTGGCCGGGGGCCGGGTCCCGTTGGTCCTGCATCTCCTCGCGCCCAACGGCCGGGCCCAGCAGGTGACGACCGACCTGGCCGGATTCTGGGAGCGCCACTACCCCGCGCTCCGGCGGGAGCTCTCCCGAAGATACCCGCGGCACGCCTGGCCGGACGACCCGCGCACTGCCACCCCGCCTCCCGCCCGCCGTCGGTGAGGCCCCTACCCCAGCGCACACGCTCGACCTTGCCGGGGTGGGTCGCGTTCTCCTACTGTGAATGACGGACCTGCGCCACAGGTCCGCTTCCCGGAGGATCGCATGCGCCGAGTCGCTTTCGCCACTGTCCTTTTGCTTCTCGCCGGATGCGCCGCTCACGAGAAGGCCGGAGACCGCGCCGGGGCGGTGGGCGACTGGAAGACTGCCGAGCGCGAGTATGCCCGCGCATTACAGTCCGATCCCGACCAGAAGGATCTACAGGCGAAGTACCAGGAGGCGAGGACCCACGCCCTGGCCGAATCCCGGCGGGCGGCACAGGCCTGCGCGGTGGGCCAGGACTGGGAGTGCGCCCTGTCCGAGTCGCAGTACGCGCTCGGACTCGACCCCGGGGACGCGACCATGGCCGCCCTCAGGCGGGACGCCGGCCGCGAGGCGGGCCGGCAGAGGCTCTCCCAGGCCCGCGAGGCCCTCGCCCGTGGCGAGAGCGCGCGCGCCATGGAGCTCATCGAGGCGGCGCGCACCGCCACCCAGGATCCGGCGGTCGAGGCCGCGGCGCGTTCCCTGGTCCCGTCGGCGGTGGCGGCAGCCGCCCTCGAGGCCGACCGGTACCGGGCGGCGCGCCAGTACCCGCAGGCCATCGACCTGCTCTCCCGGGCGACCCGGCTCGATCCCGGGGTCGGCCCGCACCTCGAGGCGGTGAAGGCCGAGTACGAGAGCTTCAAGGACGCCGAGGCAGAGCGACTGGCCCAGGAGGGCGACCGGTTCCTCGCCGCTCGCCAGCTCTCCGAGGCGAGAGCGCGCTACGACGAGGCCGTTGCCATCAGGCCCATGAGCCGGGCCCGGGAGCTCTCTCGCTATACGAGCCTCCTGCAGGAGGGCGACGCCGCCGTGGCACGCCGCGACTTCGGTGGCGCGGAGCGGGCCTACCGGACGGCGCTCGACAGCGGGCTCGACCGAGGCTTCGCGCGCGACGGGCTCGACCGGGTCGTGGTCCATCGCTTTGCCGTCCGCCTCCGGACCGTGCGCGTCCGCGGCGGAGGCCCACCCGGGGACCTCTTCGTGACGGTCTCCCTCCCCGACGGCCGCCGTCTGCTGACCCCTCCGCAGCGGGGCAACTTCGCCCGCCTCGAGGCCAGCTTCGTCGTGGCCGCGAACTCCTACGACGAGCGGGTCGTGTCGGCCCACGTCTTCCGGCGGGTGGCCCGCGCCGCGGACCCCCCGTTCGACCTCGGCAGCGGGAGCTTCCGGCTCGCCGATCTCCTCGCCCGGCGGAGCCTCGCCCTGAGGGACGGGGTCGTGGACGAACTCACGATCGACGCTCTCCCCACCACCATGGCCGAGGGGAGCATCATGGGGTTCGAGCTGTTTTCGGCCGCCGCGGCTCCGCCTTCCGCGCCCCCGCGCCCCGTGAAGTGATTTTCGGCCGGGCCGGCTCGGGGCAAGAAAGCGCCCGGTCCGCCCGGCCCCGGGACGTTGGCCGCCCTTTGCAGCACCGACGTGCTACCCTGCCCGCACCCGCCTTCGTGGGAGGCTCGCGTGTCCCAGGTCCAGCGCCACGCCATTCCCATCCTCACCACCTTCGAGCCGCCACCCGGGTACGTGATCGAGCGCATCGTCGGCCCGTGCTGGGGGATCACCGTCCGGAGCCGGAGCATCGTGGGGACGACCTGCGCGGGCTGCCAGACCCTCTTCGGCGGCGAGATCACCATGTTCACGGAGCTCGCCATGTCGACTCGCAACGAGGCCATGAACCGGCTCGAGACGACCTGCCGGCAGATGGGCGGCAATTGCGTCCTCGGGATGCGCTTCGACTCGTCCGAGCTCATGCAGAATACGAACGAGATCGTCGCGTACGGGACGGCGGCCGTCATCCGGCAGGTGCGCGACGCGGCCTAAGGCCCCGTAGTTTCAGGCGTGTAGGGATGCGGCGATACTGCTATCGCCACATCGCCCGGGAGACACCTCCGCCGGGGCCCGATGCCTCGGCGCGCTGCCCCTCCTGACCCCGTCTCCAGCAAAGGACGTGCAGGCCGGGAGGGGAGAGGGCCGGGCGGCGAGGGAACGGCAAGGGTCCCGACCGCGGCCCGCCGTCAGGCGGCGGCGCCCCTGAAGCACGTCGCACGAACACACCGCTCGGTACTAAAGGCCGGGGCTCGACCAAGACCTTCAGCTCATGGCCCAGCTCCTCCGCCTTCGGGATCGAGCCAGCCTCCTAAGTGAACGCAAGCCTCAAGCCCGCCACAAACCGCGTAGCCATCCACCCAGGCCGGCACGCCTTTTGCGAAGAGGATCTCGGAGTAGCTGCCGTCAACCCGCTCGCGCCGGACCGCGAGTCCCATCCGGCGCCCTACGCGTTTGAACTAAGAATGCGAGTGAAACTGCATGCCGCCACCCTACCGCCACAGCCAGACGGCGGCCCGGGCGGCGCCCGGGATCTCGTCGAGCTGCGCCCGGGTCGCCCGGCTCTCGCGTCGGTCTAGCCACCTCCACTCGAACGTCACGATGACGATCACGACGCCCACGATGCCGAGGACCAAGCTCGGGTCCACAGCACGGATGGGCAGCTCGGGGGTCTGACCGTCCCCGCGGTGGGGGCGAGTGTCGAGCGGGGCTACTCGATGCCGAGGACGCGCCTTAGCCGGACGATGTCGTCGGCGCGCTTCGGGTCCGTGTCCTTCGTCAGGCGGTCGAGGATTGCCTGCGCGGCGATCACGCGCACCGGCGCCCCCCCGATGCGGGCCTCGTGGCTCGTGCCCCACAGCGCGTCAAAGTCGCCGCTCGGGTCGAAGAGCAGGTCGACCGGGTAGAAGTCTCTCCACATGAACAGGCCAAAGTGGGTCTTCTCCCCGTTGCCGGGCAGGCGCGGAGCCACGTCGGGCGGGACCGTAAACCCGAACGCCTTCAGCACCTCGGTGAGCTTCGCTGCGTTCTCCCTCGTCGGCTCGAACAGTAGGTTAAGGTCGTGGCCGAGCACGTCCCGGCTCGGGTCGTAGTGGTGAACCGCGAAACCGCCCACCACGAGGAACTTCACGTTGCGGACGTACAGGGCCTCGACGAGCGCCGCGACAGCCGTGAAGGTCGGGAGTTCACGCGGCCGGGACGTCACGCGAGGTCCAGCCTACCACGCCCGGCTGATAGGTCCGCGGGATTCACGCCTCGCCGTGCGACCGGCTCGATCGCATCGAGGGTACGCAGTCCTCCTGGACCTTGTGGTCTTCGAGGGGGGCGGCGAGGGGGAGCGACTGCCGAACGCGGACCTTCGAGAGGTGTTGAGCTACGTCCGCACCTGGAGTGGGGCATCGAGAGGCTGAAGGAGATCCCGATCTCGCTGCGACTCATCCAGGGGATACGGCGTGAGCGCAGGCGCGGCGTTCGAGGCCAGGACAAGACGCCCGGTGAGTTCCGGAAGGAGCAGGTCGGGATCGGCGGTGCGACCGCCGAAGAGGCCCGCTTCGTTCCGCCGTCCCCTCCCGACCTCGGCCCGGCCCTGGACGCGTTCGAGAAGTACCTGCGCGCGCGAATGAGCGTCCCGCCTCTAGCCTCGATGGCGCTCGCCCACGGACTGTTGGACGGCTCCTCATCACCCTCGTGCTGTGCGCCGACCACACCCTTCCACTGCCTCTCCTCTATCTGAGCACCTTTCGAGCGCGAGAAGGAGCCCTACAACGATCTGCTCTTAGCTGTTAGTCAACGGGGGCGTGGATAGAGTGGGTCGGGTTCTTCCTCCGGGGCGTCGCCGACCAGGCGCGCGATGCGATCGGAAGGGTCAAGTCGCCTGATCGAGAAGCACGGGCGATACAGGAAGCAGCTTCAGGACGCTGGAGCATCGGGACGGACCCAAGAGCTCCTCGACGCCCTGGCCAGCATCCCGCTGACCACCATCCGCTAGGCCACCTCCGACCTCAAGCTGTCCACGCAAGGTGCGACTGGGGTGGTCGACCGGCTCGTGAGGGCCCGGATACTCGAGGCGACGCGGGATACCCGGCCGCGCCAGTACGTGGCCAAGGAGTACCTCAACATCGTGCGGTGAGCCGGGCTTGCATCAACACCACATCGTCGCCATCGCGGTGGTGGTGCTCATCACCATCGTGGCGCCCCCCCCATGCCGCCCACCCCGGCGGGGTCCTGAGGTCGCTACGACGATGCTGCCTCGAGGGAGCGACCCGCAGCTATGGTACTGGCGACGGACAGCCGCGCCGGCAATTCTCGCAAGCCATGAGACGGGTCACCTCGCTGGCCTTCGCGATGCTGCTCGGTACGGTGCTTCTCGCCGGCAGAGCCTCCGGTCAGAACGCCAACAATCAGGGCCAGAACAACAACCGCCAGGGGGGTACCCATCGCTCGGTCCCTGAGTTCGGTCCGGACGTTGGCGGCGCCATCGCGGTCCTCCTCACCGGAGGCGGAATCCTCCTCGCGCGCAAGCGTCGGGTCTGACCGAGTCGCCCAGGGGCCTCGACCGTCGCCTGCGCGCCAAGCGCGGAGCGTCTCTCGCGACCCTCACAGCGCCTTCGCCACCGCCTCGCTGTAGCCCTGATCCTCGCCATGGCCTGAGGCGGCAATTCCTCGCCGCGAAGGTCCGCGGGTGCATCTGCGTCGAGGTCACTAGCCGGCCGCTCTTAGCTCAGCGTGCCTCGGCCGCCTCGCCGCTTCTTGCGACCTGCCGAGTCCGGACTTGTCACTCCCACGGCCGGGAGGCCGTCCCAAAGCCCCTCGAGCGAACCGCCGACTCGGCACGAGCTTCCCGAGGCGGGCCTACCCGCTCCTCGGGCTCTCGCCCTTCGAGTTCCACCGCGGTGCGCCTCTCCCCTTCGGCCTTTATCCGCGAGCGGCCGAGCGATTCGCTCGCGGCTCCAAAGTCCGGACGTGCTCTACTCCAAGACCACGCTACCCGGAGACTACTGTGGAGTTCCTCCACGGTGCGCCCCGAGCTTCCAGCCCCCGGCCGGGCTGCTATCCTCCGGGGCGATGAGCACTTTCGGCAACCTCGACCCTTCGCCCTGGGCCGGCAAGGGAGTGCTCGGGCCCCCGCGAGCCGGCGACCGACCGAAGATCCTCGTGGCCGACGAGACCCCGTCCAACATCGCGCTCCTGAACCTCCTTCTGGGCGCGGAGCACGAGATCGTCTCGGCCGCGAGCGGCGAGGAGGCGGTCGAGCTCGCTCTGTCGGAGGCGCCCGACCTCGTCGTCCTCGACGCCCTCATCCCCGGCCTGGACGGCTTCGAGGCCTGCGCTCGGCTGAAGGGCGACCCGCGGACCGCGGACATCCCGGTCATCTTCATCACCAAGCTCGAGGAGGAGACCGACGAGGCCCGGGCTCTCCAGCTCGGGGCGGTCGACTTCATCTCCAAGCCCATCAGCCCGGCGGCGGTCAGGGCCCGGGTCCGCAACTGTCTCGACCTGAAGCGGCAGCGCGACCTTCTCGGCCGCCTCTCCTACACCGATTGGCTCACCGGGATCGCCAATCGGCGTGGCCTCGACGCGGCGCTCGATCAGGAGTGGCGCCGCGCGGCCCGGGCCCGCCAGCCGCTCTCGTTGCTCCTCCTCGACCTGGACCACTTCAAGCGGTTCAACGACGCCGCGGGCCACCTCGCCGGAGACGACTGCTTGAAACGGATCGCCACCTGCCTGGCGGGCGCGGTCTACCGCCCCGGCGACCTCGTGGCCCGGTACGGGGGAGAGGAGTTCGCCGCGGTGCTGCCCGACACCGAAGAGGAGGGGGCGCTTCGGGTGGCGGAGCGGCTCATGGGCTCGGTGCGGAGCGCGGCCATCCGGCATCCGGACCCGCACGCGGGCCCGGTCGTCACCGTCTCCATCGGGGCCGCGACCGAGAGGCCCGAGGCGCGGGAGTCACCCGCTTCGCTCGTGCTCGCCGCCGACCGGGCGCTCTACGCCGCGAAGGAGAAGGGCCGCGACCGCGTCCGGGTGGCGCCAGACCGGAGCTGAACGACCCCGCGAGACCGGGGGCATCTCTCCCCCAAGCGAAGGTGAACCGCCCCCGTCCCGAGGCGGGGCCTTTCTACCGGGTCCCCGGCGGGGTGGGCTTCGGCCGACTCCGAGCGTGAGACTCCGTGCGCAGTCATCCCATCCATGGAGCCCACGAGCGGGGACGGGGCGAAGACATCGCGAGCGCCTCCGAGCCCTTGCGAGTAGCTTTGAGCTCGTCGCCATCATGTGGGACAAGAGCGAGATCGTCCTCTGCGAGACCCCGGTTGCGGTCCCGAAGGCCCGAGGGGCCGCGCCGGGGCGGTCCTCCCCGCCGGGATGCTCCGCGGGGGAAGACGAGGTGACCGGATGAGCCTCCTTCCCCACCCCCTGGCCCGCCGGGTGGACCGGCTCGCGCGGCGCGCCCACGACTTCCATCGCTTTGCCCACCACCCCCTCTGCTCGCCCTACTCGGGGGAGGTCCTGCGCCTCGGGCGGCGGACCCGGGTCTGCCTGGGGTGCGCTCTCGCGGCGCTCGGGGCCGCCCTGGGGAGCGGGCTGGGCCTTCTCTTGCCGGCCCTGCCCGGGCCGGTCCTCCTCTGTGGAGGGCTCGCCCTCCTCCTCCTCGTGCCCCTCGCCCTCCGCCGCCCGTCCCCGAGGCCACGTCTCGCCCCCCCTCTTAGGAAGCTCGTCACCCGCTTCTTGCCCACCCTCGTGGCCGGGGCGATCGTCTTTCAGTCCCTCGGAGCCCCCTCGCCGGGCCGCCTCGCGGCCGGGGGAGAGGCCGCGGCGGCGGTCGGCCTGGGCGCCTTTGTGTACCGGCGCCGGGGCCCGGACCGGTCCCCCTGCGTCGGCTGCCCGATGGGGCCACCGCGGATGGAATGCCCAGGGTTTTTCCCCGTCGCCCGACGCGAGCGGGCCTTCTCGCGGCTCGCGGGGCGTTGGATCGCAGCGGAGGTGCCGGGCAGGCGCGCCTCTACTTCTTGGCCGCGTCCTTGAGGAGGAAGTTGAGCGCACTGTTCACGTCCAGGGTGGAGACGTTCGACCCGGGGACGAGGTAGATGCGCTTTTCGGCGAAGAGCTTCGCCACCTGTATCTTCACGTAGGCGTCGCCCCCCAGCTTGGAGAGGGCCTCCGCTTCCTTCCGTATGCCGTCGGCCTCGGCCTGGGCCGCGGCCCGGATCGCCTTGGCCTGGTTGGTCTGGGTCTGGTAGTAGCCGTCGGCCTCGTTGCGGGCCCGACCGGCTTCGCCCCGGGCTGTCTCGAGGCTCTGGTTCCACTCGCTCCGCCGGGCCTCGAGCTCGGTCTGTTTCTGCACCATCGCCGCCTTCTGGCGCTCGATGAGCATCTGCACGTCGGCCTCGGCCTGCTTCTGGGCGTTGATCGCCTCCTGGTACTCGGGGTCGAAGCGGTGCTGGTGGAGCTGGAGCATGTCCACCGCCACGCCGAAGGGGGCGAGCGCCGCCGAGAGCTGGTCCTTGGCCTGGGCCGCGACCCGGTTCTTCACCGTCACCTGGTAGTACTCCTCGCTCGTGATCTCGTTGAAGACGTCGCGGATGATCGAACGGGAGATGGGCCGCACCACCCGCTCCTTCACCTCCTCGAGCGTCTGCCCCACGTGGCCCACCACGAAGCCGGCCTTCTTCGAGTCGATCCGCCACATCAGGTTCACGTCGATGTAGACGTTGTTGCCGTCCTTGGTCTTGAAGGTGATGTCGTCGGGGACGGGCCGGTCGCCCTCGTGGGGATCGGCATTCATGAGCAGGTTCTGCTGGGAGATGGGGAGAACCGTGAACGAGTTCACGATCGGGAGGACGAGGTAGATGCCGCCCGGGGCGTAGATCTGCTGCTCGCCGCGCTTCTCGAAGAGGCCGAAAAGGTTGGTGCGGACCCCGACCTCGGTGGAAGTGGTGGAGCGGCAGGCGGGGAGCGAGAGGAACAGGGCGAGGGGGAGGAGCCTCTTCCAGGCGCGCGGGGTCATCGAACGCCCTCCGCCTTCTTGGGGGTGGAGGGGATCGCCTCCGCTCCCGCCCCGGGCGAGAGGCCGATGAGGGCCCAGGCGTTGCGGACGAAGGCGACGTACTGCTCCGGGGTCATCACCGCCCCCTGGATGCTGTCGAACATCTTCGCCGTCTCGAGCCCGACCACGTAGCGGCTCCCCGCCTCGGAGAGCGCCTCGGCCTTGAGCCTCTTGGCCTCGGCCTCGGCCACCTTGATCTCCCGGTCGGCCTGGGCGTGGATCTGGGCGCCGTAGAGCTGGGCCTCGGCCTGGATCCGGGCGATCTGGGCGTTCACCTCGGACTCGGCGATGGTGATGCGGGCGTTGCCCTGGGCCTCGATCTGCTGGAGCTTGGCCTTCTCCTCGTTCACGAGCCGCTCCTTCTCGTTCTTCACCGCGAGCTGGACGGCCACCTTCTTGTCGTGGAGCGACTTCTCATAGGAGGGGGCGTAGCGGTAGTTGCGCAAGAGGAGCAGGTGCACCTCGAAGCCGCGCTCGCGGAAGCGCTGCCGGAGGAGCTCCTCCGCCTCTGCCACCGCCTGGATCCGGGTCTTCTCGTCGTAGAACGACTCCGCGTTCATCTTTCCCAGGGTGGTGAGGACCCCGTTCCGGAAGGTGTTGAGGACGAAGGCGTCGACGTAGAGATTTCCCCACCCGAAGTCCCGGGCCACCTTCACCGGGTCGGAGATGGCGTAGAGGAGCGATACGTCGGCCAGGACGGCGTAGCCGTCCGAGGTCTGGACGTTGAGCGCGTCCACCACCCGGTCTGTCTCGCCCCCGAGGACCTTCTGGCGCTCCTCGAAGTACGCGGCCACCGCCTGGCGGGTCCTCGTGTCGGGCGCCTTTTTGAGCGACTCCTCCCGGTCGTAGGAGGCCTCCACGATGTGGATCTCCCGCGAGAAGGTGTGCATGGTCGTCCCGGGCGGGGTGAAGTAGAGCCCCGGCCCGTAGGCGCTGTCGCCGATCCCCACCTTCGCGCCGAACTGGTGCTGCTCCACCCCCCACTGGTTGGGGAGCACCCGCGCCGTGCACGACGAGTAGACGAGGAGCAGCGCCAAAAGGCCCGCTCCCACCATCACCGCCAGATTTCGCAACGGGCGCTTCAGCGCGTCTTTTGCCCGTTCTCTGCCTGCGACCTCAACCATGCCTCGCCCCCTTCCTCCACCTCCTCCCGCGCCTGCGGGAGGGGGTGCAAGAGGTAGCTCACGTCGATCCGCTCGATCTCGGCGTCGGTCCGGGCCACCATGCGGTTCAGGGCGCGCCCGTAGCGGCGCACGTGAAAGAGCCGCCTGAGCTCCGGGTAGACGAGCCCCGCGACGAAGAAGGGCAGGATCCACTCCTTGGACCAGAGGGGGATGAAGGGCGCCTCGACCACGAAGTAGCCGCAGAGCGCCCCCACGATCGCGAAGCCCACCCGCTCGAGAGCGTGGAAGCGGGGGGGCGTGTCGTAGAAGTCGTTCCGCTCCGCGCCGGTGTACGAGGCGGAGAGCCGCACGTAGCCGGGGATGAGCACGTCCCTCATGAGCCGGTCGACCCTCTCGAACAGAGCTGCGAGCGCCGCCTCGTCGAGGAGCGGGTTCTCGAGGCGCAAGACGTCGGCGAGCCGGGTCCGCTCCGGCTCGTAGCGGGCCAAGAAATAAGCCCGGGCCTCGCCCCGACGGATGGCGTCGTCCGAGAGCCCGTCCCGACAGTTCTCGAACGACTGCACGAGCGAATCGACGAAGCCGTCGAGCGCCCGGGGCGCACCCCGCGGGCCGAGGACCGCGAGCGCGCGCTTGAGGGGGCCCGCCATCGCCCGCAAGTATACGCCCGAGGAAACCGGCCACGCAGCCCGGCGGGGGCAGAGACGCGCGGCCGCGGCGGGTCAACCCTTCGAGGAAACGAGGGATCCAGGGCTCCATGGCCTTTCGCATCGGGACAAGCGGCTACCAGTACGGGCATCGGCGCGGCATCTCGTATCCGGCCGGCCTTCCCCGAGGGGCCTTTCTTTCTCCCTACGCATCCTTCTTCGACACCGTCGAGCTGAACGCGACCTTCTACCGGCTCCCCACCCCGACCTCGGTCGACTTCTGGCGCCACGCCGTCCCGGAACGCTTCGTGGACCCTGGAACAGGTGCTCCTGCTCGACTCCTCAAGGCGACAAGGGACCCGCGCGCGCGCGGCCTCCGCTCTTAGAAGGCCTCAGATGGTCGGCCGAGCGCGCGATAGCCGATGATCGGGGTCAGGGCCAATTAATGTACCATGCCGAGCGATCCTTCATCGCAGCGACGCCTTCGAGGTCTGCACATGATCATCGGACGCCGTTCCTCGACCCTCGCCCTCCTGGCGCTGCCCGTCCTGGGCTGCTCGACCGTCTCCAACGCGGTGGGCACCGTCACCGGTTCGAAGCAGCAAGGGGAGATGCGTGCCAAGGTGGCCGCGACCCAGTCCGAGGTGATGCGCCTCTCCGACTCCTACAGCGCGAAGGTCCTGCAAGCCACCGCCCTTATTCCGGCAGACACGCCCGAGGCGCGGGTTGCCGTGCTCGACTACCAGATCGATCAAGTGACGGCGGCCTACCAGATCGCCGCGGCCCCGAACCCGCTCGCCAACGCCATCGACCTGGCGGTGCTCACCACCCTGAGCGGGGCAGTGGTGAAGGACTACTGGATCCCTGAGGTGTGGGGCGAGTCGGGGCGCCCCCTGCTCCGCGCCTACGAGACCCTGGAGCCCCAGGTCTGGAACGTCGTCTCCGGGTTCGTGGAGCCCGACCAGGAGAGGCAACTGCGCGATATCGTCGCGCAGTACCGCGAGAGTAACCCCCACCTGACGCAAGCTGCCTTCATTCGCATGGCCGACATCGCCCAGGCGCGGGCCAAGCAGACGGGGGGGCTCGGGACGCCCTCCGAGCTTCTGGGCTCCATCGGCCTGAACATCTTCGGGGGGCTCGACCCCGCGGTCCAGCAGGTGGAGCAGGCCCGGGTCCTCGCCGAGCGAGCGCTCTTCTACGCCCAGCGCTCGCCGCGCCTCTTGGACATGCAGGCGCAGCTCCTCACCCTCCAGCTCTCGAGCCAACCCGCGTCGGAGAGGCTCCTCGAGGACACGACCCGCATCTCCAAGTCGGCGGAGCGGGTCGCGGTGACGGCCTCAGAGATCCCCGGAGTGATCGACCGGCAGCGCGAGGCCGCGATCGACCAGGTCATGACCGCTCTCGCGGAGCAGGAGAGCCGTTCCCGCGCCCTTCTCGCGGACGTGAAGCAGACGCTCGACGCCGGCGCCGGGGCGGCCAGCTCGGTGAACGAGGCCATCCGCTCGGCCAATGTGCTCCTCGCCTCGGTCAACCAGCCCCCCCCGCCCGGCTCTCCCCCTCCGCCCCCCTCGCCCCCCGGAAAGCCCTTCGACATCGCCGAGTACACCCAGGCCCTCAACGAGCTGGGGAAGTCGGCCCGAGATCTGGAGGCGCTCGTCAGCTCGCTCGACCAGAGCGTCCCCCGGGTGGAGGCGCTCGCCGAGACGGTGACGGGGAAGGCGACCGGCGAGGTTCGGGCGCTCGTGGATTACGCCTTTCGCCGCGCGCTCATGCTCGTCCTCGTCCTCGTGGGCGCGGTCCTCCTCGCGGCGATCACCTACCGCTGGGCGGCGGTGCGGCTCGCGCGGCCGAAAGCTTGACCGGGCGGCCGTCGCCAGGCGGTCGCCCTCTCCTCCCTCCGAACCTTCGCGGGGGCTAGAGCGCACGCCAGGGGTAGAGGACGTCCCTCGACCGCCTCGCAAGGGTGACCTCCACGACGAAGCGCATGGTGCTGGGGGTGCGAGCCTCGCCGCGCCCGCTCGCCCGCGTCGAGGGGCGAGCGTTCCTCCCCCTCGCTACTTGGGCGGGAAGGTGGAGAGGATCTTGTTCACCGCGTCCTGAAGGTCGGGTGACGACGCGCTGCCGTCGATCTTGCCGAGCGCCGAGCCGCGCCACACCGGCACCCCGGTGTCGCGCCGGCTCGCCCGGAGGGTCACCCCCCGGAGCTGGTACCCATCGTACGTGTCGAAGTCGAGGTCCGCCGCGAAGAGCAGCTCCGGCTGGTCGGAGACCTTCTTCCATCCCTTGGCCTCGAGCGCCCGGTCAGCGTTGAAGAGAACGTAGTCTTGCAAGGGCGCGTGCGGAGTTGAGTACGAGGGCTGCGTGACCCACCCGTAGGTCTTTTGTCCCGAGAAGTTCGCGGCCGGGTCGTAGGTGTACTTGTAGTCGATCGAGCCGATGCATCCGCTCAACGCGGCCCAAACCGCCAGCGCCGCGACGACGGCAACTCTGTGCTTACGCATCCCGTCCCTCCGTCTCGAAAGCCCTCGCAGTAGGGCGACCAACGCCGCCGTGCCGGGGTATCGCGCCGACTATGATGGGTCACGATCGCGGGGGCTGTGCGAAAGGTCGGTTGCCTCATCTTGCCGCAGGGATCCTTCCTGAAACCCGCCGCGCCCGGCGACAAAAATCCTCGGCGCGATACCGGGCCAAGGCTCAGGCCCGCCTTTCTGGCGCGCCAGTTGCCACCTTCGCCTCCGCCCCCTCACCCCAAAGCCAGGGGTACAAGAAACCTCCGATGACGGCCCCGACGATGGCCGCCACCCAGAAGGCCCAGAGCTGCTCCAGAGCCCACCCACCGGCGAAGAGGGCCACGCCGGTGGAGCGCGCCGGGTTCACCGATGTGTTGGTCACCGGAATGCTCACGAGGTGAATGAGCGTGAGCGCAAGGCCGATGGCCAGAGGCCCCAAAGCAGCCGGCGCGCGTTTGTCGTTTGCGCCCAGGATGACCACCAAAAACCCGCAGGTCATGACCGCCTCGCAAACCAGGCAGGCGAACAGGGAGTAGCCGCCCGGAGAGTGCTCGCCGAACCCGTTCGAGGCGAAGCCGACTGATCCTCGAAGCCGGTCGCGCCGGAGGCAATGACGTAGAGTACGACCGCCCCAAGGATGCCTCCGACCACCTGGGCGATGAGGTAGTGCGGAAGCTCGCGCTCGGGGATCGCCTCGCCACCGCAGGCCCACCGACACGGCAGGGTTGAGATGAGCGCCGGAGATGTGACCCACGGCATACGCCATCGTCACGACGGTGAGCCCGAAGGCCAGCGCCACGCCGAGCAAGCCGATTCCGACCTTCGGGAAAGGCGGCCGAGAGGACCGCGCTGCCGCACCCACCCAGCACGAGCCAGAAGGTCCCCACCAGCTCGGCCATCGCTCTCTTCGTGAGGGGCATCGTTCCTCCGGTTCGAGAGGCACCGCGACCCCACCGTACATGCCGGTCGCCCAGGGCCCCACTGTCCCAAGTGGGCCAACGCGAACGGGCCAGACTCCCCCGCCCGCTGCGCACCCGAACCCTCACCGCTTCGTGAAAGCGGGCTGCGGGCCTGCGCCATTGACTTCGCTTTCGTCGGTCCCTTGCACCGAACCCTACAAACGAGAAGGGGAGCCCGTGGGGTCACCCGCGGACGTCTTCGGCAACCCCCGCGGCGCGACTCGCCACACGTTGGCCGGTCGGGTCCTTCCGCATTCCTGGGCGCTCGAAGCGCCATCAGTGCCGGGAGGGCTCGTCGGTACTGCCGTCCGGACCGTCCGCCCAGTGCGGCGGAGGGGGCGGGCCTCGAGGGGCGGGCACGAACCGCGGCATGACGCCTCGGGCGGGCTTCTTCGGCCTCCCGCCTGCCGCGCGCTGCCGGATGCGCTCCGCCACCTCGTGGAGCCGCTCGAGCGCCGGATCCTCTTTCGCCGAGGCGCCCCGTCCCATACGCGTTTGAGCGTACGCCGACGGTCTGACACCGGTCGGGGTGCACGCCCGCACGATTCCCGCACGATCAGGGATGATCGGTTTGAGCGATCCCGAGGTTACGCGCTCCCACGGGGGCGCCTGATGGGTCGGTCGGCCGGACGTCGGAGCGAGCGGCGGCCGCGGCGGCCGGCTTCGCGGACGCTCAGAGAAGGCTCGTTCGATCTGGGGTGGAGGGCTTCCTCCACGAGATCGCGGAGAAGCCGCTCGCGGACATCGACGAGTGGCAGACGCAGATGCAGGTCCGGCCCATGCGACGCGCCCGGGTGCACCTTTTCTCGGGGGGCCTCGATCCGGGAGACCTTGGGCTCACCGGGGTCGAGGTGGTGAGCTCGGTCGCCGAGGCGGTAGAGGCGAGCGTGCGGCGCACCGGCGACCCCGCGGTCGCCGTCATCCCCGAGGGGCCGTACCTCGTGCCCTTGTACCGGCCGGGAGAGCGGGCCACCTCGCCGCCCCCTAGCCGCGCGAGGGAGCCCTCCCCTACACCTCGAGCAGCATTCGCTCCGGGTCCTCGATCGCCTCCTTCACCTTCACGAGGAAGGAGACGGCCTCCCGGCCG
The DNA here is from genome assembly GCA_035686075.1 of Anaeromyxobacter sp. Lineage (GTDB taxonomy): Bacteria > Myxococcota > Myxococcia > Myxococcales > Anaeromyxobacteraceae > Anaeromyxobacter. The sequence continues at coordinate 90,400 of DASRZU010000059.1, read as the reverse complement.
TCGACGAGCCGGTGGTCGTAGGAGAGCGCCAGGTACATCATCGGCCGGACCACCACCTCGTCGGCCGGGCCCACCACCGCCCGCTTCTCGATCTTGTGCAGGCCGAGGATGCCGGACTGGGGCGGGTTGAGGATGGGGGTGGAGAGGAGGGAGCCATAGACGCCGCCGTTCGAGATGGTGAAGGTTCCGCCCGCCAGATCCTCCACCCCGAGACGGTTCTCGCGGGCCTTCTGGGCGAGCGCGGCGATGGCCTTCTCGATCTCGGCGAAGGAGAGCAGGTCCGCGTCGCGCACCACCGGGACGACGAGCCCCTTGCCGCCCCCCACCGCCACCCCGATGTCGTAGTGGTCCTTGTAGACGATGCTCTCGCCCCGCACTTCGGCGTTCACGGCGGGAAAGACCCGGAGGGCATCGACCGCCGCCTTCACGAAGAACGACATGAACCCGAGCTTCACGGAGTGCCGGGCCTGGAAGGCCTCGCCGTGCTTCTCGCGCAGGTCCTTCACCCGTGACATGTCCACCTCGTTGAAGGTGGTGAGGATGGCGGCCGCGTGCTGCGCCTCCACGAGCCTTCGGGCCACCGTCCGCCGCAGGGTGGTCATGGGGACGACCCGCTCCCTTAGGTCAAGGGGAGAGGGCGGGAGGGCGGGACTCGGCACCGCCTTTAGGGCCGGCCCCGCCTCCCGGGCCTCGAGCACCCGGGCCACGTCCTCCTTGCCTACCTGGCCGGTCGAGCTCTCCCCCGCCACCTCCTCCGCGCTCACCCCCCGTTCCGCCATGAGGCGGCGGGCGCTCGGCGAGGCGCGAAACGGGGGGGAGGGCGCGGCCCGGGGGAGGGGCTCCTTCCGCGGGGCGGCAGCGGCCGAAGGCCTCGGGCCATTCCCGGAAGGCGCCGAGGGGAGAACGGCCGGCGGGGGGAAACCCGGGGAGCGCGCCGCCTCGGCAAGGGCGACCTCCTCCACCTCCGCCACCGCTTCACCCACCGAGACCGTCTCCCCCGTAGCCTTGAGCACCCGGCTCAAGACGCCCGCCGCGGGCGCTGGAATGGCCACCGTCGCCTTCTCGCTCTCGATCTCCACCACCGGCTCGTCCGCCTGTACCGGGTCCCCCACCTGCTTCAGCCAGGGGCCCACCGTGGCCTGCGTGATCGACTCCCCCAGGGACGGAACCTTGAGAAGCACGGGCATGGTGTCACTGCTCCTGGACGGCGGCGCGGGTCTCACTGCGACCCTTCTTCGGCCAGGGCTCACCCAGCGCCTGGCGAACGAGCTGCTCCTGCTCGAGCCGGTGGCGGCTCAAGGAGCCCGCCGCCGGGCTGGCCGAGGCCGGGCGGGCCACGAGCTCGAGCGGAGAGGGAAGGTGGGGCGAGAGGTGCCGGTCGATGTAGTCCCAGGACCCCATGTTCGATGGCTCCTCCTGGGCAAAGACGAGCGGAAGGCCCGGGCGGTAGGGGCGGAGCGCGGCCCGGATCTCCTCGAGGGGGAGCGGGTAGAGCTCCTCCAGGCGGAGGATCGCGACCTGCGCCGCCAAGGTCGCCTCCCGCGCCGCCACGAGGTCGTAGTAGAGCTTGCCCGAACAGAGCACCGCCCGGGTCACGAGCGCCGGATCGGCTGCGGCGTCCCCGATCACGGGGCGGAAGGAGCCCTCCGCAAGGTCGCGGAGCGGGGAGACCGCCGCCGGGAGCCGGAGCAAGCTCTTCGGGGCCATCACCACGAGAGGCTTGCGCACCCTGCTCACCACCTGCCGCCTCAGGGCGTGAAAGATCTGGGCCGGCGTGGTCGGGTTCACCACCCGCCAGTTGTCGTCCACCGAGAGCTCCAAGAACCGCTCCAGCCGGGCCGAGGAGTGCTCCGGCCCCTGTCCCTCCATGCCGTGCGGCAAAAGCAGGACCAGCCCGGAGAGCCGCTTCCACTTCGCCTCCGCCGACGAGAGGAACTGGTCGATGAGCACCTGGGCCGAGTTGACGAAGTCGCCGAACTGGGCCTCCCACACCGTGAGCCCCTCGGGCATGTCGAGGCTATAGCCGTACTCGAAGCCGAGGGCGGCCGCCTCGGAGAGAAGGCTGTCCCGGACCTCGACCGGCCCCTGTCCTTCCTTCAAGTGGGCGAGCGGGGTATAGGGCACGCCCGTCTCGACGTCCCAGAGCACCGCGTGCCGGTGGCTGAAGGTGCCCCGCCGGGTGTCCTGGCCCACGAGCCGCACTCGCGTCCCCTCCAGGGCGAGGGTGGCGTAGCCGAGCACCTCGGCGGTCCCCCAGTCGAGCGGCTTCTCCCCTCGCCCCATCTCGGCCCGCACCTCGAGGAGCCGGGTGAGCTTCGGGTGAAGGTGGAAGCCCTGCGGCACCTGGGCGAGCGAGAGGGCCGCCTCCTTGAGCTGGGCCTCGGGAACGCCGGTGGGGGGTCCTTCCCCGTCGAGGGCGCCGCCCAGATACCCGCGCCACACACCGCCCATCGAGGACGGGGTCGGGCGTGCAGCGATGAGGGCCGAGGCCCGGTACGCCTCCTCGAGCCGCGCCCGGTAGGCGGCGGCCATCCCCTCCACCTCCGCCGGCCCCAAAACTCCCTCCTTCACGAGCTCCTCGGCGTAGAGCTGCCGTAAGGTCGGCCTCCGGGCAATGGCCCGGTACATGAGGGGCTGGGTGAACGAGGGCTCGTCCCCCTCGTTGTGCCCGTGCCGGCGGTAGACCCAGAGGTCCAGGACCACGTCGCGGTGGAACCTCTGGCGGAAGTCCATGGCGAGGAGCACTGCCTGGGCGACCGCTTCCATGTCCTCCCCGTTCACGTGGAAGATGGGAACCTGGAGCATCCGGGCCGGGCCGGTGCAATAGATGGTCGACCGCGCATCCCGAGGCGAGGTGGTGAACCCCACCTGGTTGTTCACGACGACGTGGATCGTCCCCCCCACCTGATAGGCCTCGAGCTCGGACATGTTCAGGGCCTCGGCCACGACCCCTTGCCCGGCGAAGGCGGCGTCCCCGTGGACGAGAAGGGCCATGGTGCGCAGCCGGTCGAAGTCCCGGTAGCGGTCCTGCTTGGCCCGGACCCGCCCCTGCACCACGGTGTTGATCCACTCGAGGTGGCTCGGGTTGAAGGCCAAGGAGATGTGGAAGGGCACGCCGTCGGGCGTCTCCCGGTCGGACGAGTGGCCCAGGTGGTACTTCACGTCCCCGCCGCCCGAGTTCACGATCCCGGTGTCCCGAAACTCCGCGAAGATGTCCTCGAGCGGCTTCCCCACCACGTTGGCGAGCACGTTGAGGCGCCCGCGATGAGCCATCCCGATGACCACGTTGCGGATCCCGTGCCCCATGGCCCGGTCGAGGAGGAACTCGATGAGCGCCACGAACCCTTCCGCCCCCTCGGCGCTGAACCGCTTCGCCCCGAGGAAACGGGTGCCCAAAAACTGCTCGAGCATCTCCGCCTCGAGGATCTTGCCGAGGAGCGCCTTCTTCACCTCGGGCGCGAGAGTGAGCCGGTTCCTCGTCCGCTCCATCCGCTGCTCGAGCCAGCCGCTCAGCTCGCTATCGTCGATGTGGCCGAGCTCCACCCCGAGCGAGCGGCAGTAGGTCTCCTCGAGCCGGCCGACGAGGTCGCGCAAGGAAACGTCTCCGCGCCCTAGCGGATCGGCGGTCCTACGGTCCAGGTCCCCTTCCGAGAGGTCGAACGCCGCGAGCGAGAAGGGCTCCGCCCGCCGGGTGAGGCCGAGCGGATCGAGCTTGGCCCGAAGGTGGCCCGACCTCCGATAAGCCTCGACCAGGGCGTCGACCCGCGACTCAAACCTCGAACTCGCCGCGGGGAGAGCCCCCACGCCCGAGGACCCGTTTGGCCGCCGGGGAACGAAGCTCTTGGGCCCAGGCAACGCCCCCGGGACACCCGGCAGGGTCTCGAAGTACCGGCGCCACCCCTCCCCCACGGAAGAGGGGTCCGCCGACCAGGCGTAATAGAGATCCTCGACGAAGGCGAGATTGCCCGCGCTCGGCAGGCCCAGAGGCTCCGTCGGGCTTGACATGCGACGAGAATCTAACGAGACCACGGCCCCTACGGTCAGGGATTCTCTCCCAAAGCCGCGCTGGCTCTCTCCCGAGAGGCCCCCGCCTCGAAGCTTCGTTGAGGTCGGGGACGAGACGACCGCGAGGGCTGCCCTTTCCTCGGCCCGCTCGGGAGAGGGGCTCCTCTACCGGGGTGGCTACCACGGAGCGCGCCAGCTCCTCGCCGCCATGGGGCGGCGGCTCATTTCCTCGCGAGGACCCGAAAAGGCGAAGCCTTCCTCCGAGAAGCGACTCGGCGCGATCTTCCGGGCGGAGCGCGAGCGGGCCCGGATGGAGCACGAGGTGCTCTCGCGCCTCGCCGTCCCGCTGGGAGAGGGATACCGAGTCCTCTTGCGAGGAGCGCCCGACGTCAGAGCGGCCTGCGCGGAGGCCCTGGGACAAGTCGCCCTGCCCGGCGCCCTGCCGCTGCGCGATCTCCTCGGCATGCTCGGCGCACACGAGTGGCGGCGCCGCGGCGTCTTCGTGCCGGCGCTCGGGGCGCGGGTCCACCCGTGGTACGGCGTGTACGCCCCGGTCCGCGGAGAGTACGTGGACCTCGTGGCCCGCGCGGCCTCCGCTTTCCCGGTCTTGGGCAAGCGGGCCATCGACGTCGGGACGGGCACCGGCGTCCTCGCCTTCGTCCTCGCCCGAATGGGGGCGACGGTCGTGGCCACCGACACCGAGCCGCGGGCGGTCCTCTGCGCCAAGGAAAACGCGGCCCGCCTTCACCTCTCGGGGCAGGTCGAGGTGCGGCAGAAGGACCTCTTCCCCGAGGAGCCCGCGGACCTCGTGGTGGCGAACCCGCCGTGGCTCCCCGCCGAGGCCCATGGACCGCTGGAGCGGGCCGTCTACGATCCGGGCGGGGCGGTGCTCGAATCGCTCGTCTTGGGTCTCCCCGGGGCGCTCCGCGCGGGCGGCGAGGCCTGGCTCGTCCTCTCCGACCTCGCCGAGCGGCTCGGGCTAAGAAAACGGGGCTACCTCGAGGAGCTCGTCGCGAAGGCCGGGCTCGCCGTCGCTGGCGCGCTCGAGACGAGGGCCTCGCACCCAAGGGCGCGCGATCGCGACGACCCCCTAAACGTGGCGCGGGCGGCCGAGGTGGTGAGGCTCTTCCGCCTCGTGCGCGGTTAGTGCTTCGCCCCGCCGTCTCGCTCGATGTCGTGCGAAAGGACGAGCTCGCCGAGCTCGCGCAGGACCACCGCCTCGTCTCCCACGTTGAACTCGAGGATGCGGCGCAGGTGCTGCATCGACTCGAGGTCGAGCTCGTCGCAGCGGATGCCTAGCTGCCGGCCGCGCTGGTGGGCGATGTCGCCATCCATGCGGATCCGCGCGCCGCTTCCCGGATCGAGGTCGATCGTGACCGCGCAGGAGCTCCCCGCGGCGGGGACGGGACCCTTCATGAGCTCGACTAGAGCTCCCCTCAGGGAGACGTTCAGGAGGGCGCACGGCAGCTTCCCCCCGTCGACCTCGAGCTGGGCGGGCACGTGGAACGGAATCCGCGTGAAGCGTCTTCGCCTGGCCCGCTGACCCGGCATGGTGACCCTCGAAGGGCCAGGGGTCCATGGGAGACCCTGTGCCCGCCCAGGACATCTTACCCGGTTCGCGGACCCCTCGCTCACCGTGCCCCCCGCTCGAAGCGTCAGGGCCTGTGGGGTGCGGTCGTCCTCATCTCACCCACGGGGAGCTGCGGCGGATAGGCCTGTCCGCGCAGCGCGAGCGCTCTCGGCGGCCTCGCCGCCGGCTGGTAGCGACGGAGAACCTCCTCCACCCGGCGCCGCGGGACCATCGGGACCTCGAGCCCGTAGCCGAGCCGGATCATGATCTGGGGTAGCCCAGCTTCGCCGATCGCGTCGCGGAGCCGGGCCCGCAGCTCCGGGACCTCGATGGGCTGGTTCAGGTACGATGCGGTGAGACCAGCTGCGGTGGCGCGGAGCAACACCCGCTCGAGCGCCTCGCCCGCGACCACCCACTCCTCCTTGCCGTCTCGCGACGTGGAGAGAACGAGGAGCGACTTCGTCGTCCTGGCCCTGCGCCAGTCGCGCTCCGCCTCGATGCGGGCCGGATTCAAGACCCGGAAGATGATCGGCTGGAGCAGGGCGGCGAGGTCCGAGAGCCCCTGCGTCCCGGCGGGCATCCCGTCCCGGCGGCCGCTCCCGCTCCGCCGGGTCCAGGCGGAGAGCTCCGCGCGCCAGCGCGGGTTCGACCACTGCACCCGGTCCCCCTCGCCCACGAGCTCGGCCACGAGGGAGCGCTGATGGTCCTCGACCGGCCGGAGCCAGGCCCCCTCGCGGCGCGCCTCCCGGACGAGCCGTGCCACGAGCCCCTCGGGCGGTTCCCGTCCGTCGAGGGGGAGCCGGTTCGTCCGACGGTGGGGGATGGCCCGGAAGAGCTCCTCGATATCGGGCGTGCTCGAACGGCGCTCCTCGAGCCGAACCCGGGCGACGAGCCCGTCCCGACGGTGGCCGGGCACGATCTCCGTCGAGGTGGCGTAGCCGAAGTGGGCAGCGGCCACGGCGAGGTTCGCGAGGACGGCCCCGCAGGAGATGAGGAGTTCCCGGCCCTCCGGGTCGGTCGCCGGCAGCCCCCGACGCTCGTCCGCGTGGAGGCGGACCTCGTCCCCCTCGATCTCGAAGGCCCAGGGCTGGGTGTTGTGACGCGAAGGGGCGCGCAGGGCAAAAATGATGAGGGCTCTGAGTCGCTCCGCCGGGTCACCCCGCCCGGGGAACGCACTTTCCGCCTCCTGGCCACTCGCTCGGTAAAAGCCCACCTGGCCGCCTCGGAGCAGGAGGGTCGGTGTCGCCGGTCCTGAGGTAGATCTCGTCCTCGGAAGGCGGGAGTACCCGCCTGGAGGTCATGGGGCGGAGGGAGGGGTCTCGTGCGCGACGCGGTCTTCGAGCTATCGGTGGTGGTCGGGCTGGTCCTCGCGAACGGCGTCTTCGCCGGGGCGGAGATCGCCCTCATCGCGCTCCGCAGGAGTCGGATCGCTCAGCTCGTGGAGGAGCGACGCCCCGGCGCCCGGGCGGTGAAGGAGCTCAGGGACAGACCCGAGCGGCTCATCGCCACCATCCAGACCGGGATCACCGTCATCGGCGCCACCGCCGCCGCCTTCGGCGGCGCGGCGATCTCGCGCCGGCTCGCCCCGGTCCTTGCGGGCCTGCCCCTCCTCGCTCCCTATGCCGGATCCCTCGCCCTCGCCCTCGTGGTGGCGCTCGTCTCCTTCCTCTCGCTCGTCCTCGGGGAGCTCGTGCCCAAGTCGCTCGCCCTGCGGAGCGCCGAGCGGTACGCGCTCATCGTGGGGAGGCCGCTTCGCCTGCTCGCGTCCCTCGCCCGGCCGCTCGTGTGGCTCCTCACCGAGACGAGTAACCTCGTCCTCCGCCCCTTGGGCGACCGGACCACCTTCACCGAGGCCCGGCTCTCGGCCGAGGAGCTCGAGCAACTCGTGGAGGAGGCCGGCAAGGCCGGGTCGCTCGACGCCGCCACCGCCGAGATCGCCTCGCGCGCCCTGGCCTTCCGGGAGCTCTCCGCCGGCCAGGTGATGGTCCCGCGAAACCACGTCGTGGCCCTGCCCTCGAGCGCGGGACCCGAGGAGCTGCGCCGCCTCATCCTCGAGGAGGGCCGGTCGCGGATGCCGGTCTACCGCGGGACCCTCGACGAGGTGGTGGGATACGTCCTCGCCAAGGACCTCGCCGCCATGGCCTTCGAGCGGCCCCTCATCGTCCTCGCCGACCTCATCCGCCCGGTCCGCTTCGTTCCCGAGGGGGCCCGGGCGGTCCAGGTCCTGCGCGATATGCAACGCCAGCGAACCCAGATCGCAGTGGTGGTCGACGAGCACGGGGGAATGGCCGGGCTCATCACCCTGGAGGACCTCCTCGAGGAGCTCGTGGGGGACATCGTGGGCGAGGCGGAGAAGCCGCAGGAGCTCTTCCACCGCGAGCCCTCCGGGTCGACGGTGGTCCGGGGGGACGTGCCGGTGCGGGAGGCGAACCGGGCGCTCGGCCTCTCCTTGCCGGAGGAGGAGGACTACACCTCGGTGGGCGGGCTCTGCGTGGCGCTCGCCGGGGCGGTCCCCGAGCGCGGGGCGCGGCTCAGGACGGCCGACGGGACGGTGCTCGAGGTTCTCGACGCGTCGCCGCGGGCCGTCCGGCAGGTGCGGATCACGCCGCCGGGGCACCCGCCGACAGGGCCCTGAGCGCGTCGGTGTCGGCCGGGAGCCTCCCCGCCTCGATCGCCCACCGGAGCGTGTCCTGGACCATCTCGTCGAAGGGGCGGATGGCATAGCCGAGCTCCGCCCGCGCCTTGTCGGAGGAGGCGAAGGTGTAGAGGGCGCTCGCCTTGACGAGGTCGCGGGTGATGGCCGGCCGCCGCTTCTGCAGCCCGGCGGTGATCTCCTCGGCCGCGGCGATCGCCATGGCGGCCGAGTACGGCATCTTGCGGGGCAGGGGCGCCCCGGCGAGGGCACAGACCCGGGCGATCATCTCGGTGGTGGTGAGGTTGTGGCCTCCCAGGGTGTAGATCTCGCCGGTCCGGCCGCGCTCGAGCGCCTCGGCGTGCCCGCGCGCCACGTCTCGCACGTCGCAGAACGAGGCCCCGCCCTCGACGTAGCCCGGGATGCGCCGGCGCGCCAGGGCCACCACCGTGGCCGCCGACGAGCCGTGGATGTCCCCCGGGCCGAGCACGAAGGACGGGCGCAGGACGACGAGCCTGAGCCCGCGCGCCGAAAGGGCGAGGGCCCTCCGCTCCCCCTCGAGCTTGCTCGTGAAGTAGGCGATCCCGAGCGCCTCGCAGTCCCCCGAGGTCCGCTCGTCGAGCACCGCCGGGGTCCGGCTCCCCCCGAGCACCGCCGTGGAGGAGGTGAGGACGACCCGATCCACCCCGGCCCGGAGCGCCTCGGAGAGCACCGCCTCCACCGCCTGGACGTTGGCGGCCCGAAGCTCGGCCTCCATCCCGGGCGAGAGCCCCACCCGGCCGGCGCAGTGGACCACCGCCTCGCAGCCTCCGATCGCCGCCCGCAGAAGGGCGAGCTCGGCGATCTCGGCGCGCACCACCTCCGCCCCCACGGCCCGGACCCGGGCCACATCGCTCCTTTGGCGCGCCACGACCCGCACCGCGTGGCCCCGGCGGGCGAGCTCCTCGACCACGGCCCCGCCGACGAAACCCGTACCCCCGGTCACGAGCACGCGCACCGCCACGGTGTAGCTCTTGTCCGCCCCCCACGCAACGGGGAGCCCGAGGGGCGGGCCCTAGAGGAAGGGGCGGATGGCCTCGAGCAGGTCCGAGAGGCTGAAGGGCTTCACGAGGAGGGCGTCGGCTTTGGGAAGCCGGTCGTCCAAAGGCGCCGCCCCGGTCATGAGCACGACCGGGAGGTCGCGCGTCCCGGAATCGCCCCGGATCTCCCTCACCAGGTCCTCCCCGCTCATGCGCGGCATGACGAGATCCAGGATCACCACCCGGGGCCGGTTGCCCTCTTTGAGCCAGGCCAGGGCCTCCACCCCGTCGGCCGCCGTCTGCACCACCCACCCCTCGAGCTCCAGGCACTCGGCCAGGCTCGAGCGAACCGCATCATCGTCCTCGACGAGCAGGATCTCGGGCGTCCTCAAGGCCGGAACCTCGCCTCGATGCGGGCGCGGAGGAGCTCGAGCAGCTCCGGACCCGCCATCCCCGACCCCGGTGCCGGCGCGAGCTCGAGCCGGCCCCGGCCCGAAAGGCGAGCGCCGGCGGGGAGCGGGCCCCCCTCCGCCAGCACCTCGACGGAAGCGGGCTCGAGCGGGACCTCGTAGGGGGCGAGGTAGAGCTCGGCGAACCGGCGGCGGAGACGCCCGGCGGTGAGCGCCTCGGCCTCCGGGGGAAGCATCTGGAACCCGAGCGAAGTGCCGGAAAGCGCTGCCGTCACCTCGGCGACGAGGCCCAGGCGCAGGGCGTGCGGGGAGAGCGCCTCGAGGCCCTCCACCTCTCCGTAGCGCCAGTAGCTCCGCAACACCGCCCCGCAGCTCCCGCAGGCGAGAGCGTGCAAGGTGTCGAGGCCACGGGTCCGGTGGAGGTGGCGGGCGGGCCCTTCCTCGCCGCAGGAGGGGCACTTCTGGCGCGGCCCCAGGGCGGCGAGCACCGCGGCGGCGATCCGGCCCACCGCCGGCCGCTCGAGGGCGATCTGCACCCCGGCCGAAAGGTCGGCCCCGGCGAGCTGGAGACCGGCCAGGATCTCGTCGCCCTCCTGCCGGGCCCCGAGGGTGAGGTGGCGGGGGAGGCGGGAGAGGGCCCGGGAGAGGTCCGGGGCCATGGGAAAGGCGGCCCGGACGATCTCCCAGGTCAAGGCCCAGCCCTTGGCGGTGGAGAGGCTCTCCGGCGGCCGCGCCCCGGCGGCCTCGGCGAAAAAGGCGAGACAGGTGAGCGCCACCTCCCAGGGCGCGGCCCGGGCCGCGTCCTCGAGGGAGCGGGCCAGCTCCCGGGCGGCCGCGGTGGCCCGACGCTCCTCGAGCCGGGCCGCCCCGCGCCGCACGAGCTCGCTCTCGGCCAAGGGATCGAAGGCCCTCTTCACCCCGGTCGGTCCACGCCTCTCGAGCTCTCTCATCCGACCCTTCCTCGCCCGCGAAAGCTCGCGCGCGGCCATCGAAAGCCGGCCCAGCCGCTCGAGGGCGTCGGCGTAGGCCGCCTCGGTCTCTTGGACGAGCTCGGCCCGCGTCTCCTCGAAGAGGTCCGTCCCCACCTCGGCCCGGCGCGCCGCCTCGGCAAAGAGCCGGTGGGTGTCGCTCCTCACCATCCGCTCCCGCTCCCTCCGGAGCGAGGCCGTGATCCGCTCGAGGTTACAGATGCGAGCCTCGAGGTGGGCCCGCCGATCCTCCTCGGAGAGCTCCCCGAGAGGCTCTCCCGCGCCGAGCTTCTCCGCCATGAGCGATAGCTCGGTGAGATCCCCCCGGGCGTACGCGGCGTTCACGCGGGCCATGAGCGCCGAGAGCCGGACCCGCTCGGCCTCGTCCTGGGCCAAATCGGGGTGGAGGAGCCGCGCCAGCCGGCGGTAGATCCGCTTCAGGGCGACCTCCGCCGCCTCCACCTCGGGCGGACCCGCCTCCCCCTTCGCCCCGTCCCTTGGGAAAGCCTCGCTCCCCGCGCCGTCCTCCCCGGACATGGAGGCGGAGAAGGCGGCGCGCGCCCTTCGGGCCGGTCCCGCCCGCCCCCGCCGCCCCCGAGGGCGGCCGGGCGGGGGGGGAAGAGCCTCGCCGAGCCGGGCGGCCAATTCGAGGAGCCCGTCCTCCAGGTCCCGGAGCCTCCGCACGAGCTTCTCCGCCACCCCGCGCTCGCCGAAGGACTGGCCGAGGAGCTTCTCCCACCGCTGCGAGAACTCGGCGAGCGCCTTCGAGAGGGACTCGATCTCGAGGTCCAGGGCGGTCACCTCGTCGAGGACGGCGCGCAGGCGGGCCTCGAGCACGGCGGTGGGCCGCTCGGGCCGGTGTTCCTGGGTCCGCGCCAGGGCGGGCGCACCGGCGGGTGCCTGTCCGGGGAGGACCGGGACCATCGATCGAATTCTACATCGCCGGCGCTCTCGATCGCCCCGGGCCGGCGCGCCCTCGGGCCCCTGTGGCCAACCGGTAGCCACCGTAGGCAACGAGAGCCACGACCAAGTACTGGGCGGGGGTGAGGCCGTAGTAGCGGGCGTCGGCGTAGGGGACGTCCCCGGGCCGGGCCCGCAAGAAGTCGAGGAAGAAACGGGCCACGCCGTAGAGCACGGCGAGCAGGGAGAGCAGACGCCCGCGGAGGATCCCCCGCCGGTGAAGGATCCAGACGAGCCCCCCCAGCCCGAGCAGGAGGATGGCCTCGTAGAGCCCCAGGTCGTGCCGAGGCACGCCGTCCATGTTCACCGCGAGAAAGAAGTCGGTCCGGACGCCCGGGTGGTCGTGGACGGTGAAGCAGCCGATCCGGGCCACCCCCCAGCCCGGGGCGATCCCCAGGGCGATGGCGTCGGAGTAGTCGGCGAACGGGATCCGCTTCGCCCGGAACCAGACCACCGCCGCCACGATCCCGCCGAGTAGCCCCCCCATGGAGGAGAGCCCCTCCCAGACCTTCAAGACCTGCAGGGTCTGCCCGAGCTCCTCCCGGTGGTAGGCGAAGAGGTGCACGAGGTGACCAAAGATGACGCCCGTCACCACCCCGACCACCGCGAAGTCCATGACCACCTGCGGGTCCTTGCCCATCTGTCGCGCCGCCCGGCCGGCGAGGAAGACGGCGACGAGGACGCCGAGGGCGGTGAGGACCCCGAACGACTGGATGGTGAAGGGACCGAGGGTGAGGCTCGGGAGCCTGAAGCCGGGGATGAGCGCCAGGGGCGGCATCGGCGGGGGTTTACCCAAAGCCCGGACCTTGAGCCAGGAGAATCGAAAGGGCAGGGCCGTGGCGGCCCCTAGCCCCCTCGCCTCCTCACCGCCCGGCGACCCGAGCCCGGTCGCGGAACAGGTAGCCCTGGACGAGGTCCAGGCCGAGGTCTCGGGCGACGACGAAGTCGCTCGTGGTCTCGACCCCCTCGAGCACCGTCCGGGCGCCGGTCTCGCGGGCCATGGCCACCAGGGCGGAGACGAGGGCCCGGCAGCGCGGCTGGCGGAGCCTCGGGATGAGGGTGCGGTCGAACTTCAGGACCTCGGCCTCGGCCACCGCCTCGAAGGAGATGAGGCCGTTCACCGTGCCGATGTCGTCGAGGGCGAAGGCGATCCGCCGGGAGCGCAGCGCCGAGATCATCCTCTGGGAGCGGACCACGTCGGCGGAGGCGAGCGCCTCGGTGACCTCGACCACCACCCGGACTCCCGCCGAGGAGAAGAGGGCGAGGAAGGGGTTCTTGTGGCGGTCGCCGGCCCGGGTCCAGGAGTCCGGGTCCATGTTCACGAACAGCGGAGCCTTGGGGGCGCGCTCCACCTGCTGCAGCTTCAGGGTGAGCTCGGCGCGGACCAGAAGGCCCGGGTCGGCGTGCAACAGGGCGAAGACCCGGGACGGGGCCACCGGCCGGCCATCGACGAGGTTGAAGCGGGCCAGGGCCTCGAAGGCGGCGGTCCGGCCGGTCCGGGCGTGGACGAGGGGCTGGTACTCGGTCCAGAACCGGCCCCGGTCGAGGAGCCTTCGCACCGCGCCGAGATCGAGCCGCGCGGGGATGGGGGACCCCTCGTGGCGGGCGAAGAGATCGAAGGGCGCCGGAGCGAGGTCGAAGGCCCTTGCCTCGGCGAGCGCCGTCCCGAGCACGGGATCGAGAGTGCCAGGGAACGCAATCACGTTCATTCGCGCCTCCGCGCGACACCCACCCCCGGGACAGCCCATGGAAGGGCCCCCGCCGCCCTCCACCTTCCTCGGCGACGATGTGGGCATCCTGCCACTGAGGACGACCGCGATCCAGTCCCGGGCCAGGGGTCTTGGGGAGAGGCTTCGAGCGAAGCGAAGACCCCGGCGCGCGGGATGCGCCTCCCCCCCGTCACCGAACCTCGACCGAAGCGTCCGAGCGAAGGTCCTCCGCGAGCGCCTCCCGCTGGTCCGGCTCGAGGAGCGCCTCCACCTTGAGCCCGGGCAGGTCGGCACCGGCGGCCACCGGGACCTCTCCGCGCACGTCGAACTTGAGGTACTGCACCGAGGAGAGACGGTCCTCTCCGACCTGGCGCGCGTCGTAGCGCGGCCGGACCTTCTCCCCCCCCGGGAGACGGAGGTACAGGTGGCGCGGCAGCTCGATCCACTCCCTGAGCTTCTTGTCGCGCTCCCCCACCTCCGGGACCTCGATGAGGAGGGACACCCCGAGCTCCCCCGGGCCGCCCAATAGCTCGTTGTAGGTCAGGAGCTCGTGGCCGATCTCCGGCTCGCGGGTGATCCGCTCCGCCCGGACCATCTCCTGCACCTGGTAGCGGACGGTGGCGGTGTTCTCGAAGAGAAAGGTGAGCACCCCGCCCGCCGTGACCCTCCGCCGTTTCTTGGCGAGGAGGATCCCGCTCCGGATCTCGCTCCGCGACGCCTCGTAGGCCTCGAGGGAGAGGATCTCGTCCCGACGCACCGCCCTCACCGCGATCCCTCCTTCCCCTTGTCCCCCTCCCCGGCCCCCCCTCCGAAGCCATCCTCGCGGTAGGCCCGGGCGAGGAAGGTCATGGGGTGGAGGGGCTTCTTTCCCGCGTGCTGCTCGAACTGCAGGGCGGCGAGGGGGCAGTCGCTCACCCAGACCTCCGCCTCGGCCGCCTTCATCCCCTCGAAAGCGCGCCTCCCCAGCCGCTGCGAGGGCAAAAATCCCTCCACCGTCATGGCGTAGGTCCCGTCGTGGCCGCAGCACTCGAGCACCGAGCCGACCAGGGTGACGCCCGGGACCCGTCGCACGAGGTCCCGCCCCTTGAACCCGATCCCCTGGGCCCGCAGGTGGCAGGGTGCGTGGTAGGCCACCTTGCCCCCGGGCGGCGCCGACTTGAAGCCGGAGTCGAACCGGGGCTCGTTCCGGATCGAAAAGAGGAACTCCGACACGTCCATGACCGCGCGGGCGAGCTTCTCTGCCCCTGCCCGGTCATCCCCTTCCAGCAGGTGCGGCCACTCCCTTCGCATCATCATCGAGCAGGTGGGGTTCAAGATGAGCACCTTCGCCCCCCGCTCGACGTAGGGCGAGAGGAGCTCGAGGTCCCGATGGGCCTGGGCCCGTAGCCTGGCGAGGTCGCCCCGCTCCCAGGCCGGCATCCCGCAGCAGGCGAGCCCTCTCACCACCCGGACGTCGACGCCGTTCCGCCTGAGCACCTCGAGGGTGTCCTTGCCGATCTGGGTCTCGTTGTGCTGCACGTAGCAGGTCTGGAACAGGACCGCCTCGCCCCCCGGCTCGGGCTTCACGTAACCCGCCGCCCTGGCCCAGTCGTCGAAGGCCTCCGTGGCGAAGTCCGGGAGGAGCTTGTCGCGGTGCACACCCGCCGTCTTCTCGAGGAGGATGCGAAAGGGCCGGGCCCGGTTCATGACGTTCGCCATCCCCAGGGAGAGGCGGGCCAACCGGCCGGCGCCGTCGGGATCGTTCAAGAACCGCTCCCGGAGGGAGGGGCGCGCACCCTTCCTCTCGACGCCCCGATACCGGTGGACGAGCTTCGGGAAATCGAGCTGGAACTCGTGGCCGTCCCGGGGCGTGTAGGGGCACTGGACCTCGCAGAGCTTGCACTCGAAGCAGGCGCCGAGGACGCCCTCGATCTCGAGGGCGGAGAGCTTTCGCACCTCGCCGTCGTGCTTTTGGTCGATGAGGGAGAAGAGCGCGGGGAAGGTGTCGCAGTACTTGAAGCACATGCGGCAGCCGTGGCAGATCTCGAAGGCGCGGAACACCTCGCCCTCCAGGGCGGCCCGGTCCCAGTACCGCTCGTCCGAGGGGTCGTACGAGAGCCCGGGGGTGGGCAGGTAGGAGATGCGCTTTTCGGTCTGCTCCTCGGGCGCGCTCATGTCGTTCCTCCTGCCGCGAATAGACGACGTCTGCCTCTCCGTCCTTGACTCGGCATGGCCCCCTCGCGGGCGTGAGGCCGCTCCCGCCGGGACCACGTTCGCTAAACCCAATACCCCACCTTCGGGTCGCCGGGGGGTCCCGCGCGGGGAGGAGCTCAGCACTCCCACGGCCGCTCGCCGGCTTCAAGACGTGCCGCCCACTTCAATCGGGCGAGGGAGCAGCGGGAAAGCGAGCGCTCGCTCGGAGCCCGCAAAGGCGCGGGCGGGCGGAGGGGACGGGTGGGCCCCTAGGAATCGAGGTCGACCCCGCGCCGCCTGCGGACCGCCGCACCGGCCGAGAGGGCGAGCAAGAGGGCCGCCCCGAAGACCCCGGAAAGGCCCCGGGCCGAACGGGCCAGGACCGCGATGCCGGCCACGCCGGCGAGAAAGAGCACCGCGTCCACCGCGAAGGGCCGCGGCGGCGGGGACGGGAGAAGTCCCGCCGCCACCGAGGCCACGAAGGCGCCCGCGCTCCCCACCCCGAAGGAGAAGAGCCGGCCGCGGAGCACCGGGAGGGCCGGCAAAGCCACCGACAAGAGGACCACCACGCTCCCGCAGGCGAGCACGAGCACCGCTGCGGCGGCCGCGTCCTTGGCGAGCCGAGCGGCGGCGCTGAAGGTGGGGGAGACGAGGTCGACCACCGCCTCGAGTGCCGAGTTGGCCGCCTCCCCGGCCACCACGAGCGCCACGGTGAGGAGGAGCAGCCCCCGCTCTCCCCCGTCCAAGGGCAACAAGGCGGCCGCCCCGCTCGCCAGGACCCCGAGGGCGAGGTGGATGCGCATGTTGCGCTCGCGCAGGGCCGCGCCCGAGAGCCCGGCGAAGGCCCAGCGGAAGCTCTGCGCCAGGGTGTGGCGCGGGGAGGCGGCCTTTCCGCCGGGCTGTTCGGCGCCCCTTCGCACGCCTAGATGTTCTGGGAGAGGATGAGGTGCACGTACTGGGCGCGCTCGAACGCGGCCGGGTCCTGGATCTCCCGCTGGGAAAGCGAGCCGCGCACCTCGTCGAGGCTTTCGGCCCCGCGCTTCTCCAGCCAGTCGTCGATCCCCGCCGCCACCTTCCCGAGGTGGGGGATGCCGTTCTTCACGAGGGCGGAGGCGAGCTGGACCACCTGGGCCCCGGCCAGGATCTGCTTCACCACCCCGGCGGCCTCGTAGATGCCGGTCGAGGCGGCGAGATGGGCCCGCACTCGCCCGTGGAGGATCCCGATCCAGCGCAGGGGGACGAGGGACTCCGAGGGCGAGGAGAGGGTCATGCTCGGGGCGGCCGCCATCCGCTCGAGGGAGATGTCGGGCTGGAGAAAGCGGTTGAAGAGCACGAGACCGTTCACCCCGAGGCCGTCGAGCTTCGCCACGAAGTGGGCCAGCGAGCTGAAGTACGGCGAGAGCTTCACCGCCACCGGGATCTTGACCGCGTTCTTCACCTCGGCCACCGCCTCGAGGTAGCGCTTCTCCACCTCGGCACCGCTCCGCTCGGCGTCCGCCTCGACCGAGTAGACGTTCACCTCCACCCCGTCCGCCCCGGCCGATTCGATGTCCCTGGCGTACTCGGTCCAGCTCCCGGGGGCGACGCAGTTGAGGCTCGCGATGACCGGGATGTTGATCGCCCGCTTGGCGCCCTCGAGGAAGGCGAGGTAGTCGTGCGGCCCGACCCGCTGCGGCGGGAAGAAGGTCCGCGCCTCGGCGCTCGTATCCGTCCCTCGCGAGAGCTCCTCCTGGAGCGCGCTGTCGGCCGCCTCGATCTGCTCCTCGAAGAGCGATCTGAGCACCACCGCCCCCGCGCCATTCCCCTCCGCCAGCTGCAGGTTCTCGAGCCGGTTCGATAGAGCCGAGCTCCCCAAGATGAGCGGCGTCGGCAGGGAAAGACCCATGAATTTCGTGGTGAGGTCCGCCATGTCCTGTCTCCGAGTGTAGAGCCGGGGAAACTCCTGCGAGCCGAGCACCTCGCCCCGACACCGTGCGCCGGCCGTGCCGTGATACCCCCAGAGGCCCCTCCTTGCCAAACGAAACGAAGCCGGCGAAGAAAGCGCCCATCGCTCCTTTCGAAGGGCCGCGGTGCCGCGCCGCCGTTTTGTCGAGCCGAGAGGCGAAGAGCGAAAGGCCGCGAAGCGAGGCTCACGACCTTAGCGCCCATCGCCCCGCAGTTTTTGCGCTTCGACGTCGCCACGCCAGACCCCTCGCTCCGAGGCCCAAAGCCGCACGGGCGATAAGCTCTCGATCCAGAGGTCTCGAATCTCCCTCGCGGACGTTAAGAAACGAAGCTCCCCTTGGCTGTAGCGTGAGGCCACTCGCGCCGGGAGCGTCCTCTTTTCGCGAGGGCGCGGCTACGAACCCTCGTCGAGGGGCGCTTCGTCCTCGCTTTCTCCCAAAGAAGAGCCCGCTCTTGGCGCCCTTCTCCCGCGCTCGAAACTACGCCCTTCCCCGGGCGCGGATCCTTCACGGCCCTTCCCGAGGGGCCCCGGGCCCTTTGCCCATACGCTCGCGAGCTTTGGGACCGTGGCCCTTGGCCGCGGCCAACCCTCGCCCGCTCCCGGCTATCCTTTGGCGTGGCTAGAAGATCGCCGGGGCTTCCCTATGCCTTGCTCGCCTACACCGCGTGGGGCATCTTCCCCGTCTACTTCAAGGCGCTCGTGGGCGTCCCCGCGCTCGAGGTCCTCGCCCACCGCATCCTCTGGTCGCTCGTGCTCCTCGCCGTGGTCGCGCCGCTCTTCGGCCGCTTCACGACCGCTCTCCACGCCCTCTCCCGGGCGAAGGTCCTCACCGTCCTCTCGAGCGCCACCCTCCTCGCCGCCAACTGGCTGACCTACATCTGGGCCGTGCAGGCCGGGCGGGTCCTGGAGGCGAGCGTGGGGTACTTCGTGAATCCGCTCGTCTCCGTCCTGCTCGGCGTCTTCGTCCTCCGCGAGCGGCTCCGCCGCGTGCAGGTTCTCGCCATCGCGCTCGCCGGCCTGGGCGTTTTGGCCCTCGTCATCCGGCTCCGGGCCCTGCCCTGGCTGCCGCTCACGCTCGCGCTGACCTTCGGGCTCTACGGCCTGGTGCGCAAGCGGGCCGGCGTGGACGCGGTCGGTGGGCTCCTCGCCGAGACGGTCCTGCTCGCGGCGCCGGCCTTCGCCCTGGTGTTCCTCCGCGCCCGGGCGGGTGTGGCAGCCTTCGGCCGGGACGTCCCGACGAGCCTTTTGCTCGCGGCCGCAGGACCCATCACGGCCGTCCCTCTGGTCTGGTTCGCTCTCGGCGTCCAGCGACTGAAGCTCTCCACCGTCGGGGTCCTCCAGTACGTGACCCCGACGCTCCAGTTCCTCCTCGCGGTGGCGCTCTATCGCGAGCCGTTCGGCTCGGCCCACGCCATCGCGTTCGGGTTCATCTGGTCGGCCCTCGCGCTCTACACCTGGGACGCGCTGCGCGCCCTTCGCGCCGGCGCCCCGGGGACCGGGGTGGCCCTCCCGACCCCTCCCATCGAGGGCTAGACCCTCCGCTCGACCTTGCGGTTGCCCGCGCGGATCGGGAACCATTGAAAGCCCCTACGCGGAGGTCGGTCATGATCCCGGAGCGCATCGACCTGTACCTGAAGCAACACCACCCTGCCTGCGAGCACAGCGCTCACCAGCGGGCGGTCGCGGCCCAGCGGGTGGCCGCCGCCGAGCACGTGAGCGGCGACCGGATGGCGAAGACCGTGGTGGTGAGCCTCGACGGCGAGCAGGTCCTGGCCGTCGTGGCGGCGGACCGGAAGGTGGACCTCGGGGCGCTGGCGCTCTCGACCGGCGCGAGCCATGCGGACCTCGTGCCCGAGGCGGAGTTCGAGGAACGGTTCATCCCCTGCGAGGCCGGCGCCGAGCCGCCTCTGCGCCTGTTCGGGATGCCCATCTACGTGGACGCGGCGCTGGCGCGCGAGCCGTGGGTGGTGATGCGCGGCGGAACCCACGAGGACGCGATCCGCATGCGCACCGACGAGTGGTTGGACGTGGAGAGCGTCCGGGTGGTGGAGGGGCTCGGCCGGGTCGAGTTCGAGCATTAGCGGGCGGGAGGCCGACGGGCCTACTTCCCCACCACCCACACCCGTGCCCCGGCGAGCGCTCCCAGGGCCGCCCCCCGGGCGGCGCGGTGGAGCTCGGCGAGGGAGCGGGCGCCCTCCTCCGCGATCCGAAGGGCGAGAAAGGCACTCGCGAAGCGGCCGAGGGCCGAGAGCGCGAAGAGGACCTCGAGCCCGTGGCCCCGGATCGCACCCAGGGTCGACAGCGGCCTCGGAAGCGCGCCGGCCAGCGCCCCACCGCCCCAGGTGGCGACCGCGTAGGCCGCACCGCCCGCCATGGCGAAGACGGCAAGGTAGTAAGGCCGGTCCCGCCGGGGCGCGACCGAGAGCGGGAGCGAGAAGCTCGCGAGCCCATGCCCGCTCCAGGCCACCCCCCCGACCAGCGCGTCGATGGCGATGGGCCAGACAAAACCCGGGGAGGTGGTGAGCCAGACGAGCGGGAGCACCGCCGCCGCGAAGGAACAGGCCGCAAGCACGGGACGGGCGCCGAAGCGGTCCAGGGCCCGGCCCCAGAGGGGAGCGGCGAGGATGCGAGCCGCCGCCCCACCGGCGGCGTGGATCGCCGCCACCGTGTAGCCGACGCGCAGGGTGTGCAGGAGGTGGAAGGTGAAGAAGGCTCCGCCCACCCCGACCGACGCGTTCCAGGCAGCCTGATAGGCGAGAAGGGAACGCACCTCCACGTCCTTGAGCGGCCTCACCGCGGCCTCGAGGCTCGGACCTCTCGGCGGCGGGCCGGGCGGGTCGTGCTGCTTTGCCATGAGCACCGTCGTGACGAGGCCGAGCAGGCACGCCGCCCCGGCAAGCCCGGAGAGCGCCAGGCCGGCGAGCCCGCGCGAGGTGACCGAGTCGAGGAGCCGCGCCACCAGAACGCCGCACAGCGTTCCGCCGAGGGTGCAGAGCGCCGTCCGCCGCCCGAAGTAGCGGCCTCGAAGGGCCTCGGGAACGAGCTCGCCCATCCAGGCCGTCCAGGCATTGTTGCCGAGCACCCCGAGGACCGCGGAGATCGCCGCGACGCCGATGAGGAGCCCGCGAGCGCTCGCCGGGGGAAGGTTCATGAGGGGGAAAAAGGCGAGAGGCAAGAGCGCCTCGCGGGAGAGGCCCACCGCCGCGATCGCCACTCGCCTTCGCCCCAGTAGGGCGGTCGCCCATGCCGAGGGCAGCTGGACGAGCTGGGCGATCTGGGGCAGCGCCGCGAGCGCCCCGACCTCGAGGGGCGTCGCACCGAGGTGGAGCGCCCAGCCCGAAAGGATGGTCGGACCGGCGCAGGCGTTCACGAGCTCCGCACCGAACCCCTCCGCCGTCGAGGCGCGCAAGGACCGCCTGAGACGGCTCTTCGGACCCACGACCCGACCGCCGGCGAGGGGCGCCGAGGAGAGGAGCCCGGCCGCCGGCGCAGCGGCGAGGAGCGCGAGGCTCGAGAGGATTCCGGAGAATTGGCGGCGAAGGTTCACCACGGGGGTGGCCTACCCAACAGGGGGCCAACCCCGACTTTGCCACCCTGCTCGACCCGGAGTCAGGAGGCGACCAGGCGAGCACCAACGGTCGCCGCGAGGAGCACATCTCCCCACCGGCTCAGGGCTTCTTCTTCTCGTAGGTGCCGACGAGCTGCGCCTCGGCGAGCACGTGGCCCTTCATCGCCCCAAGGAGGCGGTCCTTGGTCGCCTTGCCGAGATCGCCAAGGACAAGGTCGAGCGCGTACAGCTTGAAGAAGTAGCGGTGCCGCCCGATGGGCGGGCAGGGGCCGCCCCAGCCCGTCCGGCGATAGTCGTTCTGGCCGCTGCGCGCCCCCGGGGGCACGGCTCCAGGCGCGGGGGCCTCGGCGATCCGGGTGGTGCCGGGTGGGAGATCGTGGAGCACCCAGTGGACGAAGACCATCTTGGGCGCCTTCGGGTCCGGCGCATCGGGATCGTCGACGATGAGGGCGAGGCTCTTGGCGCCGGCCGGGACGCCCGAGAAGGCGAGCGGGGGCGAGAGGTCCGGGCCCTCGCAGGTGTACTGGCTTGGAATCTCGCCGCCGTCAGGGAAGGCGGGTGAGGTGATGGTGAGCGCCATGAAGAGAGACTACACCCCGCCGTCCCGGGGCAGCCTGACCGTGAAGGTGGAGCCCCGACCTGGCGTGCTCTCGACCGCGATCGACCCGCCGTGCGCCTCGACCAGGCTCCGGGCGATCCAGAGTCCCAGGCCGAGCCCGCTCGCGCTGTGCGGGGGGACGGCGCGCTCGAACCGCTCGAAGATGCGGGCCTGGTGCTCCCGGGGGATGCCGATCCCTCGATCGGCCACCTCCACCACGGCCTGCCCCTCCTCCGCCCTTGCCCGCACCACGACCGGGGCGCCCCGGCCGTACTTGAGGGCGTTCTGGAGGAGGTTCGCGACCACCTGCTCCACGCGGTCGGGGTCGACCTTGCAGAGAACGGGGCCTTCCGCCTCGACCGAGACGGCCGCGCCCGACCCCTGGACCTCCTCCGCGTGCCGGTCGACCACCTCCCGGGCCAGGGCGGCGAGGTCCACCTCCTTGGGGAGCAAGGTCAGCCGTCCGGCGGTGATCCGGGTCACGTCGAGGAGCGCGTTCGACAGCTTGTCCAGCCGGTCGGCCTGGCGGGTGAGCACCCGAAGGCGATCGCCCACCCGCCCCTGATCGCCGCGCGCCAGCTCGCGGGAGAGGAGCTGGACCGTGAGCCGGAAGTTCGCCACCGGCCCCCGGAGCTCGTGGGAGGCCATCTGCATGAAGTCCTCCCGCGCCTGGGCCAAGGTGTGCGCCGCAAGGTAGAGCCGGGCGTGCTCGAGGCCCAGGGCGGTGCGCCGGGCCACGTCCGAGAGGAGGGCCAGGTCCTTGGGCCCGTAGCGCTGGCCGGGATCGCCGGAGGCGAGCGCCAGCGCCCCGAAGGCGTCTCCCCGTGCCCCGAGGGGCACGAGGGCCGTGGCCAAGGGCGCGCACGGGTCGCCGCTCTCCGCCTCGAGGACCAGGGCCGGCGCCCCCCGCGCCACGGCCGAGAGCCGCCCCGAAGGATCCCCCTCGAGCAGGGTGCGAGCCCGCCGGGCCAAGGGCTCCGACCCCTCCGCCGCGGCCTCCTTGAGGCGCCCGTCTTCTCCCATGGTGAATAGGGCGGCCCAGTCGCCTAGGGCGGGGACCGCCAGGCGGACCACCCGGGCGCTGATCTCGTCGCCGTCGAGCGTCTCGGTGAGGACGGCGGAGAGGGAGTCCAAGAAGGCGAGGCGCCGCTGCGCCGCCACCGCCTCGGCCCGGGCCACCCGCTCGGCCACGAAGAGGCGCGCCCGCTCGAGCGCTTGGCCGCACAGCCCGGACAGCGTCCCCACGAGGACCCGGTCCACCTCGGGGAAGGTCCGCGGCCTCGAATAGCCGAGGAGCAGGATCCCCAGCACCCTCCGCTCGGCGGAGAGCGGCAGCGCCGCCAGGGCGGCGCTGGGCAGCTCCCCGGATACGGCCCAGAACTCGGGGAAGCCCGCCCGCACCTCCTCCGCGCTCTCGAGGAAGAGCGGGGCCGCGCTCCGAAAGGCGGCCCGGGCCGGGGTGTCGGGCACGTCCCCGGTGACCCTTCGCAGGGCCTCCTCCTTGACCCCCGCCACCCGGAGCACCTCGAGCCCGGTCCCTGCCCCCTGCACCAGCACCACCCCGCTGTCGGCACCCATCGCCTCGAGCGCAGCCTTGAGGGTCGCCTCGGCCACCTCGTCGGGCGTGCGGGCCCGAGAGAGGGCGGCGCTCACCGCCTCGAGCCGGCCCAGTCGCACGGCCAAGGCCTCCGCCTCGCGGCGCGCTGCGCCCTCGGAGGAGACCCCTCCGCCCTTGGCCTCGGCCTCGTCGTCCAACTGTCCCCCGCGCCGGCACACGGTCCGGCCCCGCGAAAAAGGTAACCCCGTTCACGCCCCGCGCACAAGCGCCCTCGCGCGCGAGCGGGGATGCCTAATGGCGAGGCGCGTTTGCGGTTGGTAGATTCTAGAGCGGTGCGGGTGCTGCTCTCGAACGACGACGGCGTCCAAGCGGCCGGGCTCAGGGCGCTCTCCGCCGCCTTCGCGGAGGAGGACGAGGTCTTCGTGGTGGCGCCGGACCGGGAACAGTCGGCCTCCTCCCACGCCATCTCCCTCCACCGGCCCCTGAGGCTTTTCGAGGTCGCGCCCCGCTGGTACGCCGTGGACGGGACCCCCACCGACGCCGTCTACATGGGCCTCTGCCTCGTCCTGAAGGACACCCCGCCCGACCTCGTCGTCTCCGGCATCAACCACGGCCCGAACCTCGCCAACGACGTGCACTACTCCGGCACCGTGGCCGCCGCCATCGAGGGGGCGCTGCTCGGCGTGCCCGCCTTGAGCGTCTCGCTCGCTTCTCCGCCGCCCCACGATTTCGGGCCGGCCGCCCGCTTCGCCGCCGCCCTGGCCCGAACGATGCTCGCTCAGCCTTACGGGGGCGGCCCCCGCGTCCCCTTTCTCCTCAACGTGAACGTCCCGCCCGGCCCGGTGCACGGGTACCGGCTCACCCGGCTCGGCCGGCGTACCTACGGCAACGAGGTGGTGGAGAAGACCGACCCCCGGGGCCGCAAGTACTACTGGATCGGGGGCGAGGGAGGGGCGCGCAACGAGGACATCCCCGGATCGGACTGCAACGCGGTGCTCGAGGGGGTGGCGGCGGTGACCCCCCTCATGCTCGACCCCACCGACCATGCGGTCCTCCTGCGGCTCTTGGACATGAGCGTCCCGGGCTACGCGAAGGAAGCCCGCTCGTGAGGGCGCGGTCCGCCCTCGCCGCGGCGGCCCTCGTCGCCCTTCTTGCCTGCGCCACCCCGCCCCGCCCGGCGTCCCACCCGCCTCCGCTCTCGCTCTCCCCCCCGGCGGGCGAGCCGGAAGGGGGAGAGAAGGACGTCGCGGGAGTGGTCCACGTGGTCCGCCGCGGACAGACCCTCTACCGCATCGCCCGGACCTACGGCGTCGACCCGAAGGACCTCATGGAGACGAACGGGATCACCGACCCGAGAACCCTTTCGGTGGGCCAGGAGCTGTTCGTTCCAGGCGCCACCAAGGTGCTCGAGGTCGAGGAGGCGCCGGGCGCGCTGCCGAGGAAGAACCCGGGGGATCCCCCCCCTCCCCCCCCTCCCCCACCCCACCCCGCCCGGGCGGCCGGCGAGCCGGAGGGGGACGAGCCCCTCTCCCCCCCCGAGCCACGGCCGGTCCTGGCCTGGCCGCTCAAGGGGGTGCTCTACGGTCGCTTCGGCATCCGGGCCGGCGTCCGCCACGACGGGATCGACATCGCCGCCCCCGAGGGCTCGCCCATCTCCGCCGCCGCCGACGGGACCGTCCTCTTCGTGGGCGAGCAGAGCGGTTACGGCAACGTCGTGATCCTGAGGCACGACAACGGCCTCGTCACCGTGTACGCCCACGCCTCGGTGGTGCTCGTGAAGGAGGGCGCCCACGTCTCCCGGGGTCAGCCGGTCGCGCGGGTGGGGCAGACGGGACGGACCACCGGTCCCCACCTGCACTTCGAGGTCCGGGAGGGGGTGAAGCCCAAGAATCCCCTCCTCTATCTGCCCTGAGCTCACCGGCCCTAAAGGAGAGCCTGTGGCGCCATCCATGCTACCCTCCTCGCCATGGAAGAAGTCCGCGCCCGCATCCGGGACATCCCGGATTTCCCGCAGAAGGGGATCGTCTTCAAGGACATCACCCCGGTCCTCTCCGACCCGCGGCTGTTTCGGGCGGTGATCGACGCGTTCGTCGCGCGCTGGCGCGAGGACCGGGTCCAGAAGGTGGTGGGGATCGAGTCGCGAGGGTTCCTCTTCGCCGCCCCGCTCGCCTACGTCCTCGGGGCCGGCGTCTCCGTGGTCCGCAAGCCGGGCAAGCTGCCCTGGCACGTCATCCGCGAGGTGTACTCGCTCGAGTACGGGGAGAATGCCCTCGAGCTGCACGTGGACGCGGTCTCCCCAGGGGATCGGGTCCTCGTGGTCGACGACGTCCTCGCCACCGGCGGGACGGCCGAGGCCACCGGCCGGCTGGTGGCGCGCCAGGGCGGCACCGTCCTCGGCTACTCGTTCCTCGTCGAGCTCGGGTTTCTGGAGGGGGCGAAGCGCCTCGGTAAGGAGCGGGTGCACTCCCTCATCCGTTTCTGAGAGGGAAGGGCCGTCCCCTTAGACTACCCCCGTGATCCCATCCCCGGGCACGCTCAAGTTCCTCGGGACGGCCGGAGCGCGCTTCGCCGTGGCGAGGCAGCTTCGCCACTCGGGGGGGCTCGTCTGGACCTTGGGCGGGGTGACGCTCTGGGTCGACCCCGGCCCCGGGGCGCTCGTCCGGGCCCTCGCCTCGAGACCCCCGATCGATCCGGCCAAGGTCGACGCCCTCCTCCTCACCCACCTCCATCTCGATCACGTGGGCGACGCCACCGCGGTGGTCGAGGCCATGACGAGGGGCGGGTTCTCCCGCCGCGGGACCTTGCTCGCGCCCAAGAGCGCCCTGGAGGAGGAGCCGGTCGTGTTCCGGTACGCCCAAAGGTTCGTGACAAGGCGGGAGGTGCTCGTGGCCCAAGGCCGCTACCGTCTCGGCCCGGACCTCACGGTCTTTGTCCCCCTCGCCCACGACCACGGAGTCGAGACCTACGGGTACCGGCTCGAGACCGAGGGCTTCTCGGCGGGACACGTGGTGGACACCTACTGGATGGACGAATTGCCCAAGGCCTACGCCGGAGTCGATCTCCTCATCGTGAACTCGACCCGGCTCTTGGGCCGCGACCGGCAGCTTCTGCACCTCGGCCTCGACGACGCCGAGGCCCTGGCCGCGGCCATCCGCCCGCGGCTGTGCGTGCTCACCCATTTCGGGATGCAGCTCCCGCCCGAGCGCGCCCGGCAGGAGGCGGAGGCGATCGCGGCCCGCACCGGAGTCCCGACCAAGGCCGCTCGCGACGGCTGGCTCCTCGATCTTCGGGAGGCGAGCCCCCGGCCGGAAGAGCGCCCCGACAGAGCTCCCGGGCCCGACCCCCGCCTTCCCCCGGGGATGGGCTCCTAGAGGCCATGCTCGGACCCACGACCTTCCACCTCGTGCCCGTGGTCTTCTCCTGGGACGAGACGGCCGCCTTCCGCGCCATCCGGCTCGCCTTTCCCCCAGCCCTCTCGCGGGCGCACACGAGGCCGGGACAGGTGGTGAAGATCCGGACGGCGCCGGGCGAGGGATTCTTCGCCCTCGCGAGCGCGCCCGACCCGGGCGGCCGGGCCGACCTCCTCGTGAAGCGCGGGGGGAAGGTGGCCGACTCGATCGTCGACCGGGCAGGGCCTGGGCGGTCGCTCGAGCTGACCGAGCCCTTCGGGAACGGCTTCCCGGTGAGCGCGGCGGAAGGGGCGGACGTCCTCCTCTTCGCCGCCGGCTCGGGGATCGCGCCGGTGCGAGCCCTGGTCCAGCACCTCATCGCCTACCGGGAGCGCTTCAATCGCGTCACCCTCTTCTACGGCCAGCGCCGGGGGGCGGAGTTCGCCTACCAGGGCGAGGGGCTCGGCTGGGAGAGGGGCGGGGTGCGGGTGGTCCTCTGCCCCTCTCAGGCGGACGACGCCTGGGAGGGGGTCCGGGGCCGGGTCCAGGAGGTGGCGCGCACCCTCGCGTTCGGGGGCGCCCGGCCCCCAGATACCTTCGCCTTCGTCTCGGGGATGTCCGCCATGGTCGAGGACGTGCGGCGCACGCTCTCCCAGGCGGGGGTGTCCCCGGAGCGCGTCTTCTCGAACTTCTGACCGAAGGGCGCCTAAAGGCGGGCCAAGGGACGAACCCGGGGAGCCCGCCTCTGAAGCGGCCCGCGGAGGCAAGCCGTTAGGTGCGCTTCGCCCGGAGCGCACCCTCCGCCTGGCGAATGGCTTGGAGCGCTTCGGTGTACTCCCGGATGTGCGTGGCGCAACCCACGTTCTGCTGGCGGATGAGGAATTCGATGCAATTGTCACAGGCGGTGCACCACTCGATTTCCTTCTCGCGCCCCTCGATGAACTTGCGGGGGAGCTGACCGTCGGCGAGCGACTGGCGGCCGATGGCCACCATGTCGGTCACGCCCTCGCGGATGTTCTTGTTCGCCCAGTGGTAGAAGGTCTTCTCCTCCGGGGCCAGGCCCTGCAGCTCGTTGTTGCCGTTGTTGAGCACCGAATAGGCCGAGCCGATCACCACCGTCTCGGGCTTGAGCGCGTTCCGCACGAGCTTCTGGAAGGTGAAGTGCAGGTAGCAGTCGTCCGGCACCTTCTTGTCCGGCTGGGAAAGGGCCAGGGTGATGGACGGGCTTCCCGCCGAGACGATGATGAACTTCGCCCCCCGGGCCTCCATGCCCTTCACGAGGTCGAGGGACTCGGTCAGGTCCATGACCGGCGAGCGTGGTCCGGCCGAGCCCTGGCCGCCCGGGAAGCCCTCCCAGATGGAGACCTTGGAGCCGACGATGAAGTTGGGGTCGTTGATCTCCTTGGCGATCCGCTCGTAGACGGTGTAGGTGAACCGGGTTCGGTTCGCCCAAGGCCCGCCGTACTTCCACTTCCGGTCGTTGTAGGGGCGCAATAGCTGCGAGTCCAGGTACCCGTGGCAGTTCTTGAAATCGATCCCGTCGGCCCCGCAGTCGCGGGCGATCTTGGCCGAGAGCACGAACTGGTCGATCGTTCTCTCGACGTACTCCTCGTCGATGAGGTCGCCCCCGAACCCGGGCAGCGGCTTCACGCAGACCCGGCGGGAGAAGTCGGGGTGGGACAACTCCCCGGAGTGCGTGAGCTGCCAAACGAAGACCGGCTTGGGGTTCACCTTTCGCAGGTCGCGGACGAAGCGCTCCAGCGCCTTCTGGTTCCGGGGCATGGCCGAGAGCTGGGTCTTCCGGCTTCGCGACTCCCACTGGACGGTGATGGCCTCGAGATCGATGAGGCCGGCCTGTCCCTCGAACAGGTTGCGGTAGCGCCGGTAGGTCTTGTCGGTGGGGTTCCCTTCCTCGTCGGAATCGCAGCACTCCATGGCGTTGATGACGAAGCGATTCTGGGCGAGTTTCGTTCCGATCCGGATAGGCTGGAAGATGGGGTCGTTGGGGTTCATGGGAGCCTCGCTCGCAAAAGGGGGAGAGTCCGATAGCGTAGACGCGCCGTGAGGCGGGTCGACACCCCAGGAGAATACGAGGTCTATCCCAGGCTCTTGCTGGGGTGCTCGAGCTCGAGGAGCTGGGCCTGCAAGCTCCCACCCGCCCTGCCGAGACCGAGTTTCCGCCGGATGTTGATGCGGTGGAACTCCACCGCCTTGGCGGTGATTCGCAGCTCCCCGGCGATCTCCTTGCTGGTCCGGCCCAGCCGCACGCCCAAGGCCACTTCCCGCTCGCGTGCCGAAAGAGCCCGCAGGGCTCGGGAGAACCGACCGGAACGGGCCGAGGCGATCTCCACCAGGCGCTTCTCCAGCACTTCCAGGTCGCGGGCCGCCTCGCCCCCCGGGCAGCTCGCCTTGAGATGGGCCACGAGCGGCAGCACCTGCGCCTCGAGATTCAGGGCCACCTCCTCCCCGATCCGCTCCTCCACCTTGGGCGCCTGCCGTAACAGGACCTGCAGGGCGGTCTCCTGCTCGTGCAGGGTGTGCTCCTGGAGCTGGATGCGGCGCTTGAGGTTCTCGATGATGCGCGCCTCGCTCCCGAGACCGGTCACGTCCCGCACGTATTCGAGCACGCAGAGCAGGCGATGTTCGGCGTCGAACAGGGGAAAGGCGGAGAGCTCCTGGTCGCCCAGCGCCCGGCCCGACACCTGGTAAGGGACCACCCGGAGCTGGGGGCGCCCCGTCCGCACCGCTGCCTCCGCCGGGCAGCTGGGGCAGGGACTCTCCCGGCCATGGTAGGCCTCGAAGCACTTTCGACCGACGAGCGGCCGCGCGTGCGCGTACCAGTCGCGCATCGCGGTGTTCGCCCCCACGATCGTGAAGTCGAGGGAGTGGATGCTGATCCCATCCTTGGACTTGTTGAAGACGTGGGTGAAGAATTCCAGCTGTAGCTCGTGACGAGCGTCGCTGGTCCGCTCCGGGCGCTGGCAGGCGATCCAGGTCCTGAGATAGTTGAAGTCGAGCTCGCCGGGCGGCGGTGCGCTGTCTGAGTGGACCAGCTCTGCCATCGCTGCCTCCCTGCGTTTTTCTTGAGAGCTGGTCTCGGCGGGGCGCTCCAGCGTGAGGAGTGTACTAGAGGAGCCCCGCAGCGCGCACCTCGGCTGGCCGGCTCTGAGGGGAGAGAACACTTACACCCATGCTCGCCGTCTTGCGTCGCCCTGCCCTGGGCCCAACGAAAGAGACGCTTCACCGCAACGCCACCCCTGTTGCCTGTTCCAGACGGAAGACCGACTGCCAGTAGGCGGAGACGTCCTGCAGGTACTCGAGCTCGGTCGCGGTGTAGGTCCTCTGGGCGTCGAGCAGGTCGAGCAGGGAGGCGGCTCCCTTCTGATACTGGAGGGTCACGAGGTCGAAGGCGGTCTTGGCCCGCTCGAGAAGCCCGTTCTCCATCCGCTCCACGAGCGCCCTCGATCCCTCGAATCCCGCCCAGGCGGTCTCCACGTCGGAGACCACCGTGCTCTCCGCCTTCGCGAGGGCGAGCGACTGCGTGCTCGCATCCGCCTCGGCCTTCTCTATCTCCCCCTGTTGCCGGTAGAAGAGCGGCAGGGGCACCGACACCCCCAGGGAGACGGTGGGCGGCGAGACCGCCGTCTGGGTGGTGCCCTGCTGAGCATAGGAGCGGGAGACCGTGAAGTCGGGCCAGCGCTCCCGGCGAGCGAGGTCGACCCCCGCCCGAGCGCGCTCCTCCGTTCGTTGCGCGGCGAGGAGGTCGGACCGCGCTTCGAAGGCTCGCCTCAACACCGAGTCGCGCGTCGCCGCCGAAAGCCTGGGCGACACCGTGGCGTGGGCCAGCTCGCCGGCCACCACCTCGAACTCCGGCACCGCGGCGCGTGCGCCGAGCAAGAAGGCCAGGCCAAGCTGCGCGGTGCGCAAGGTCGCCCGCGACCGATCGACAGCCTGATCGGACTCGAGCCGGGCGGTGTCGATCCGAGCCAGGTCGGCCTCGCCTCGAGGCGAGCCTTGGACAGGGCGGCGGTCCGGGCCTGAGCGTCCGCCACCTCGCGAGCGAAGGCCAGGCTCTCCTGGGCGACCAGGACCTGGACGAACTGCTGCTTCACTTGCCCTCGAGGCTCCGGAGGGCGTCGTCGCGGGGGAGACGCGCCGCGGCGAGCGCCTCGCGCGCCACCCGCAAGCGGAGCCCGCGCTTGCCGCTCAGGCTGTCGGAGAGTGCGGCCCCGTCGGAAATTGAGGCGGACAGGGCCGGGGGATAGCTCGGGCAGGGAGCGGGCTCTCCGGTGTCGCCCGTGCAGTGCCCGAAGAGGAACGAGTGGCCGATGCCGGCGGAGAGCGTCGGGTTGGGGATGGCCCCGGCGGCGGCGAGGTCCCCCTCGGCGCTCGCCACCGTAGCCTCCGCAACGAGGAGGTCGAGCCCAGACGTGCGGAGGATCTCTAGGGCTCGATCGAGATCGAGCCGTGGCGGGAGCGTGAAGGGCGGCGGAACGGAAGGGAGCGCCAAGGAGAGCCTCGGGGCGAGAAGCACCACGGTCGCGACGATGGAGATGAGGGGGGCGGGGCCATTCGGGGAGAGCGGAGGCAACCCCGGTGCCAGAGCGGACCGACGGCCAAAAGCCCCCAAAGATCTCAAGGTCGGAGCCCCCACTGCCTCGGCCCCCCTCCGGGTGCAAAGGGGCCTTCTCGATGAGCTTCGAAAGAAGCTTTCGCGTGGCGATGTGCTCCGAGACGTAAGTGAAGATGAGCGTCGACCCCGGACGCGGCGGGGACCGCGCATTCTAAGGCGCCGATCGTGCACGGGGGCCGGTAGTTAGCTCTTGCTCGAGGTCCGGCCCCGAAACCACGCTGCCCCATCGGCCGCTTTGGATTCAGGAAGGATCATCCAACCTGGGAGCCTTCTCTCTTCAGACCGCGCCTCGCGGGTCACGGTCCCTCGGCTCCCTGGCAACGGCAGGCCGGCCACCGTCTCACGGCGCGGCGGCGCCCCCGTCCGCCTCAAAGGCGCGTCGCAGCTCGTCCCAGGAGCGTTCGTACTCCTCATGGGCCGGCCGCCAGCCTGGATCGTCCAGGTTGGAGAGGTGAGGCAATAGCCTGGCCGTGAGCTTCATGTGGCGCCTCAGCGCCTGAAGCTCCTCGCCGCGGAACGTGCTCCGAACGTGCGGGACCTCGAAGTCCCGTTCCATGTCGTCGAGGCTGGCACGGGCGCTTTTGGCTACTTCGCGCACCTCCTGCGCCCCGGCTTGGCGGGCTCGGGTGATGTCGCGCCGCACAGACTCTAGTAGCGCCTGGAACCGCTCCCACGCCTGGTCGCCCTTGGGACGCCTGCCGGCGAGCCATCTCGACACCCGGGACAGCCGCTCCTCCAATTCTCGAAGCAGCTCGTGGCGATCTTGGTTCACGCTCGTTCCTCCGCTAGGGCGTGACTTCACTCCTGCTCGGCGATCCGACGGCGATCAACGAACAGCCTGGCCGTGGCCGCTCCGAAGATGGCTCCTGTGACGTGGGCCATGTAAGCCACCCCGCCGGTCTGGACGTTCGCCACCGGGCCGAGGCTCACGAGCTGGATGAGGAACCACACACCGATGATGATCGCAGCCGGGATGAAGGTGACGCGGACGAAGACGAAGAGGACGAGAAGGGAGCGAATCCGATCTCGCGGATAGGTGACGAGAAAGGCCCCCATCACGGCAGCTATTGCACCGCTCGCGCCCAGATTGGGAATCGTTGAGCCGGGGCTAGTAGCAATCTGCGCAAGCATGGACACGACCCCACCGACCAAGTAGAACGCCAGGTACCGCAACGGGGCCATCGCGTCTTCGATCTCGGGGCCGAAGGCCCACAAGAACACCATGTTCCCCAGTATGTGCGACCAGCTGCTGTGCACGAACAGCGCCGTGAGGATGGTGATCCAGTGATGCCCGGAAACGATATCCGCTGGAACAACTGACCACTTGAGCACAAACGCGTCCCCGAACGCCAATTCACAGATGAAGACAACGGCGTTGGCGACGACGATCAATAGCGTGACGAAGGGAAAGTGCGCCGGACGACGTGATGCGTCGGACAACGGAATGATGGCAGCCATGTATGAGTCCCGGTGGGCATTCGCCCGTGCCGGCCTCGCAACGGACATAGGATATTTCCCGGTCGCGCCACAAGGAACGCCCGGGCTCCCGAAGAGAGCAGATTCACCGTGAGAACGTGCACCGGGGGTCCTCGGCGCCAGGAGGCCCGTTCTGCGCTTCCAGGGAAGCCACTCTGGTCGAACGTGAAGGAATCACTCATTGGAAAGTCCAGACTTTGGAAACTATCCGCGCTGTAGACCACAGGCGAAAAGGCCGGGGAATGGGCCTCGCTGGGGCATCCCCTTGTGTGAGCATGGCCTCGAGTCGCGTCCCGGCACGCGGCGGCCTTGGCGAGGGAGCACGAAGAGCCGGGTCTCCCGGGTAAGGCCACGGCGCCAGCATCCATCCCGTCCACGAATTCGAGGAGGCTGCTTCCGGGCGCCAAGGTCTGCTTCGCTTCGGTAACTTAGCTCTGTGTGAAGTAGGGGCTCGGGACTACCGCGCGGGCGACGGCCACGAGCGCATCGAACCAGCCCTGCCCTCTTGGTCGGAAGGTCGAAAGTCGGGAGGGACTCCCCTACGCCCGAGGCGACCCGACGGGGCAAAGACCGCGGAACCGCCCAGGCCGCCGTCGGATCGATCCGGGAACTCGAGGCGCCCGAGGTGGATTCCCCCGGGTTGAATGCCGCTCCAACGCCCCCCCCCTCGCCTAGGCAAGGCCGTCGAGGGCACCGGCGTTCCCCGCTCGGGCGCTCGCTCCGGGCGC
Source organism: Anaeromyxobacter sp. (assembly GCA_035686075.1). Classification (GTDB taxonomy): domain Bacteria; phylum Myxococcota; class Myxococcia; order Myxococcales; family Anaeromyxobacteraceae; genus Anaeromyxobacter. The sequence goes on along the minus strand of DASRZU010000059.1, from coordinate 57,060 downwards.
TCGAGCGACTGCCCAGGTCCGTCACCCCCACTTTTTAGAGGGTGGTCGTCCCCTTCGAGGGCCCTAGACCGCGGGCTTGAAGGCCCGGAAGGCGAGCAAGGTCTCCGTGTCCCGGATCCCCGGGATCTTCTGGAGCCGGTCGGGAATGAGGTCCCCGAAGGCCTCGTGGTCCGGCGCGTAGACCTTGACGAGCAGGTCCCAGGGACCGGTGACCGAGTGGACCTCCGAGACGCCCTCGATCTCCATGAGGGCGTTGGCCACCTCCTCGAGGCGGCCCAGCTGGCACTTCACGAGCACGAAGCCGGCCTTCATCTTCGGGTCTCCTTCGCGGGGGTTCCCCGTCCCGTCCGCGGGCCTCGCCATCCCTACCACCGCGGTGGGCCCTTTGGTCACGGCAAGGTGGGCCCGTCGCCGTGCCAGTCGGCGGTCACCTCGAGCCACATGGCCAGTCCGGCCCATTCGCCGTAGGGGGCGTACCACCGGCGCAGGGTCCGGTCGCTCGGCAGTCGCCGCTTTCCGCGCAGCCGGGCCAGCTTGGCGCGGTTCCAGGAGTCGAGGGCGAGGTGCCCGTGGTGGCCGACGAGGCGGAGCAGGTGCTCGGTGGCGTACGGGCCGAAGCCGGCAAGCTCCCGGATCGCGGCGGCGGCCTCCTCGGCGCCGGGCGCGCCAGAAGGTCCCCGCCTCAGCCGCTCCAGGTCGAGGCGGCCGTCGGCCGCGCTCCGGGAGAGCTCGACGAGGTACCGCGCCCGGTAGCCCGCCCGGATCTCCTCGCGGTAGAACCGCTCGTCCCGCGAGGCCATCGCCTCCGGGGCGGGGAAGGTGACCGAGCCCTCGGGGGCCGGCTCGCCGAGACGCTCGCACAGCCGGGAGACGATCCCCCGCGTCACCGCCCAGGTGCAGTTCGTGGTGCAGAGGGTCTTCACCGCGTCCTCGAACACCGTGGGGGAGCGGAGCAGCCGGCCCGCGCCGCGGGCGAGCGCCCAGCGCAGGTCGGGCAGGTCGCGCCCTTCACCCTCCGCCCGGAGCGCCTCGAGCTTTTCGACCCGGGCAAAGAAGGGCGAAAGGTCATGCGAGAAGTCGAGGCAGACCGCCATCGCTTCCCGGGCCTCGCGCGAGTCGGGAGCGCCGACCCCCCCCTCTGCCAGGGCGCGGAAGACGAGCCCTTTCGGACCCTCGGTCACCTCCGCGTAGACCACCCTTCCCGCGGAGAGCCTGAGAGGCCTTCCCAGCCTTCGAGCCCCGCGGTCCCAGTGCCAGGGGGGGAGGTCGTAGAAACCGTGGCTCTCCACCGTGAGCGCGAGGTCGAAGGGCTTTGGGGTGCGCATGCTCCGTGTTCGAACGGCCGCCCCGCGTGGTCGCCCGGGGGACGGGGTCTTTAAGGGGCGGAGGGCTTCCGCGGTCAGGGTCGCATGGGAGGCCACGGCCCCTCGGGTCCGCCCCTAAGAGAGAGGCGAGTGGTCGCCGCCCGCGCCGACCGCCGGTCTCGACCCCGGGCCTCTAGGCGGCGGTCTCGGTCGCCCCGTGGCACTTCTTGTACTTCTTGCCCGAGCCGCAGGGGCAGGGGTCGTTCCGTCCCACCTTGGGCTGCGAGCGAACCACCGTCTCCTGCTTGGGCCGGGGGCGCGACTCGCCGTCGCCCCCCGCCTCGGCGTGGCTGGCCTGGGCCCGGGCCATGGCCCGCCGCTGCAGGGCGAGCCGCTTCTGCTCGATCTCCTCGGCCGACTCCTGACGGACGAGTTGCAGGCGGAGGAGGTTCCCGATGACCGCGCTCTTCACGCGCCAGGTCATCTGGACGAACATCTCGTAGCCTTCCTTCTTGTACTCCTGCTTCGGGTCCTTCTGGCCGTAGCCCCGAAGCCCGATGCCCTGGCGGAGGTGGTCCATCGAGAGCAGGTGGTCCTTCCACTGCTGGTCGATCGCCTGGAGGTAGAGGTACTGCTCGTAGCGCCGGAGCACGGGGATCCCCTCGGCGTCCTTCCCCAGTTCCTCCTCCTTCTGCCGGTACAGCCGGTCCACGACGTTGTAGACCTGCTCCTCGATCTCGCGCCGGGCGTCGGCGGCGCGGCCGCTGGGCGGGGAGAAGGTCATCGCCACCCCGAACTGCTCCTTCACCACCGAGGAGAGGCTCACGAGGTTCCAGTCGCCCAGGCGCGGGCCGCAGCCGGCGGCCACCATGTCGACCACCAGGTCCTCGAGCAGGTCGAGCATGTGGTCGCGGGCGTCGGCCCACTGGTACAGCTTCTCGCGGCGGGTCTTCTTCCGGGTCTTGGGGTCCTCGTCGTACTCCACCACCGGCACGCCCGCGCCGAAGCCCAGGACCATCCGCCGCAGCCGGTAGATGCTCCGGCGCTGCTGATTCATCACGTCGTCGTACTCGAGCAGGTTCTTGCGGATGTCGAAGTTATGGGCTTCGACCTTCTTCTGGGCGTTGGCGATGGCCTTGGTGAGCCAGGGGTGCTCGATGAGCTCCCCCTCCTTCATCCCCATGGCCTTCATGAGCCCCTGGATCCGCTCCGACCCGAAGATCCGCATGAGGTCGTCTTCCAGGGACAGGTAGAAGATCGAGGAGCCCGGGTCGCCCTGGCGGCCGGCCCGGCCGCGCAGCTGGTTGTCGATGCGCCGCGACTCGTGGCGCTCGGTCCCGAGGATGTGGAGCCCGCCCAGAGAGACCACCACCTCGTGCTCGGCGGCGGTCTGGCCGCGGAGCCGCTCGGTGGTGGCGACGAGCTTCTCCCCCCACTCCCGCCTGCGTCCCTCGAAGGCCCCCGTCTCCTCGCCCTCCATGGGCGCGTCCGGCTCCGGGCCCACCTCGTGGCGGGCCATCATCTCCGGGTTTCCCCCGAGGATGATGTCGGTGCCGCGGCCGGCCATGTTGGTCGAGATGGTGACCGCCCCCTTGCGGCCGGCCTGGGCCACGATCTCCGCCTCGCGCTGGTGGTGCTTGGCGTTGAGGACGTTATGGGGGACCGCGCGCCGCTTGAGGAGGGAGGAGACCACCTCGCTCTTCGCCACCGAAACCGTGCCCACCAGGACCGGCTGACCCTTCTTGTGCCGCTCCTCGATCTCGTTGCAGAGCGCTCCGAACTTCTCCCCCTCGGTCCGGTAGACCACGTCCTCCGCGTCCCGGCGGATGTTGGTCTTGTTGGTGGGGACGACCACCACGTCGAGGTCGTAGGTCTTGGCGAACTCCTCCGCCTCGGTCTCGGCCGTGCCGGTCATGCCCGCCAGCTTCGAGTACATGCGGAAGTAGTTCTGGAAGGAGATGGTGGCCAGGGTCTGGTTCTCGGCCTCGATCTTCACCCCTTCCTTGGCCTCCACCGCCTGGTGGAGGCCGTCCGACCAGCGCCGGCCCGGCATCAGCCGGCCGGTGAACTCGTCGACGATGATCACCTCGCCGCTCTTCACCACGTAGTCCACCTCGTTCCGGTAGAGGTGGTGGGCGCGCAGGGCCTGCTCGACGTGGTGGAGGGTCTCGACCTCCTCGGGGGCGTAGAGGTTCTGGACGTTGAGCTTCTTCTCCATCTTCTCGACGCCCGAGTCGGTCATCACCACGGTCCGGGTCTTCTCGTCGACGGTGAAGTCGACGTCGCGGATCATCGAGGGGATGACCTGGTTCACGGTGTAGTAGAGCTCCGACGACTCGTCCGAGGGGCCGGAGATGATGAGCGGGGTGCGGGCCTCGTCCACCAGGATGGAGTCGACCTCGTCCACGATGGCGTAGTTGAGCTCGCCCTGGACGTAGTCCTGAAGCCGGAACTTCATGTTGTCCCGGAGGTAGTCGAACCCGAACTCGTTGTTCTGCCCGTAGGTGATGTCGGAGTGGTAGGCGTCCTGGCGCTCCCGGTCGGTGAGGCCGTGGACGATCACCCCCACCGAGAGCCCGCAGTACTTGTAGATCCGGCCCATCCACTCGGCGTCGCGGCGGGCCAGGTAGTCGTTCACCGTGACCACGTGGACGCCGCGGCCGGTGAGGGCGTTGAGGACGCAGGGCAGGGTCGCGACCAGGGTCTTGCCCTCCCCGGTCTTCATCTCGGCGATCTTCCCGGCGTGGAGGACCGCGCCGCCGATGAGCTGAACGTCGAAGTGGCGCATCGACGTCGCCCGGACCGAGGCCTCGCGCACCAGGGCGAAGACCTCGGGCATGAGCTCCTCGACCGGGCGGCCCTTCTCCTGGACCTCGATCTTCCACCGCGCCACGAGCCGCGGGAACTCCTCCGCCGGCAGGGCCTTCGTCCGCGCCTCGAGCTCGTTGACCCGAGCGACCAAGGGCCGGAGCTTCTTCAGCTCCCGGTCGTTCTTCGTCCCGATGGTCTTCTTGATGAGGTAGTTGAGCATGGTCTCGCGAGGGGGAGCGGCGGCCGAGGCTACCTGCTTAGGTAACGCCGCGCCAGATGAAAGCAAACCCCGCACCTTGTAGGGGTTGCGCGCAGGAGGCCGATTCCTGGTGGGGGCGTTCCCGCTCTTCTAGAGTGGCGGCATGAGGCAGCCCGGCGCGCTCGCCCTCCTCCTGTTCGGCGCGGCCTGCGCCGGCGCCCAGCGCCCGGGACCTTGGGGGCCGCGCTCTCCCGACGACCTCTCCGCCCGCCTGGTCTCGCGGGCCGAGTCCGCCCTCGGCCACCAGGGTCCCTTCATCGTGGGCGAGGAGCACTTCCCCGCCGACTGCTCCGGGTACGCGGCGGCGGTCTACCAGGCGGAGGGCGTCCCCCTCCGCCGCCTCATGGCCCGGGCGGCCCCCGGGGAGACCTCGGGGGTGGCGGCCGCCTACCAGGCGGCCCGCGCCTACGGGGTGGTCTTCGGCGGGGGCGGCGAGTGGCCGCGCCCCGGAGACCTGGTCTTCTTCCGCGACACCTACGACCGGTCCCGGAACGGGCGGCTCGAGCAGCCCTTCACCCACCTCGGGATCGTGGAGCGGGTGGAGGACGGAACGGTGACCTTCCTCCACCGGGGCGGGAAGGCGGTGGTACGGGGCATCCTCACCCCGGGACGGCCCGACCTCTTGCGCGACCCGTCCGGCCGCGAGCTCAACACCATCCTCAGGGACAAGCGCGTGCGCCACTCCGGGGCGCCGTCCTTGGCGGGCCAGCTCTTCGAAGGCTACGGCCGTATCGACCCGGAGCGGATCCCCCGGGAGCTCGCGGGCGACTAGCTCCCCGGCAGGGCGGGGGCGGCGGCCTGTGGCCCGGGCCCTCCACCGTCCGTAACGAGGTCGAAGACGCTCACGAAGCCGGCACCGGTGTAGCTCGTCACCCAGAGCTGCCGGTCGTCGGGCGACACGGCGAGGCCCATGGGGGCGACGAACGGGACCTCGGCCAGCCGGGTGAGGTCGTCCGCCCGCAGGGCCACGACCTTGCCGTCCTCGTTCGAGACCGCGTAGAGGACCCGCTCGTCGGGCGAGAGCGCGATGGTCCGGGCCATGCTCCCCACCGCCGACCGGGAAAGGACCCTCCTCTCCACGAGGTCGTACTTCAGGACCTGCCCGCCCACGTTCTCCGAGATGAAGAGGATGCGCCCGTCGCGGGTGAGCTGCAGATGGCGCGGGTTCGGGGTGATCGCGTCCTCCCGCACCTTCTTCAGGGAGCGGAGGTCGATGGTGCTGATGGTGCCGCCCCCCATGTTGGCCACGTAGAGGGTGGCAGAGTCGGGGGAGACGGCGAGCCCCCGGGGGATGAATTCCGGCGAGGCGCCGGACTGGATCGTCGCCACCGGCGAGAGGCGGGCGGCGTCGATGATGGTCACCGAGCCCGAGTGCCAGTTGCCCACCACCACGTACCGCGAGTCGGGGGTGACCTCGACCACCTTCGGGGTCTTCCCGGTGGCGATGCGCGGCAGTCGCCAGAGGTGGCTCGCCCCGCTCCCGTCCCGGATGACGGCCCGATAGGAGGGGGCGTTGGCGGGCGGGGGGGCCTTCTCCTCGAGGTCGTAGACCACCACCGAGGCGGCGTTGTGCAGGGACATCCAGAGAAAGCGGCTGTCGTTGGAGAAGGTGGCCTCCACCGGTTTCTGGGCATAGGAGGGGATGGGCTTCTTCTTCGCGTAGTCGAAGCCGGTCGCGGCCTCCTTGAACGGCGCGAAGTCGATGTGGCGCACGATCTCGAGGGACCGGGCGTCGATGAGCCAGGCCTCCATGCCCTCGAGGTTCATGACCGCGGCGAAGCGGCCGTCGGGCGAGAGCACCACCGACTTCGGCGCGACCGCGCCGGGGAAGGTCTTCACGAGCCGGAGCTCGAGCGCGCCCACCGGCCCGGGCGATGGGGGGCCGGGCTCCACCGCCTCGGCGGGCTCGGACTTCGGGGAAGGCTCCTCCGCCCCTTCCTCGGCGGGAGGGGGGAGGACCTCGGCCGGTGCCGGGGAGGGGGCGGGCTCCGAGGCCGGGGGGGGCGGCTCGGCCAAGGCCTCCTTGGCCTGGGCGGGCTCCGAGGAAGGGGCCTCCGGCTTGGCCGAGCTTGCGATCTCGCTCGTCCTTCGAGCGTGGGCGCAGGCTCCGAGGCCGAGAAGGACTCCCAGGAAGACTGCGGGCGGGGCGAGGAGGCGAAGCATGGCGGCGACGTTACGGCCGACGGGGGAAGATGCACAAGGCCGGGGCGGCACGCACTCGCGGCGCCCGGGAGCTCGGGTGCGGAAGAGCGCCTCCTACTCCAGGATGAACTTCCGCGGGTTCTCGGGCACTCCGTTGACGCGCACCTCGTAGTGGAGGTGCGGACCGGTGGAGCGCCCGGTGTTGCCCACCAGGGCCACCTTGTCCCCGCGCCCCACCCGGTCCCCGAGGTGGACCAGGATCTCGGAGAGGTGGCCGTAGCGCGTCTTCACCCCGTACCCGTGATCGATCACGAGCACCTTGCCGTAACCGTCCTCGGTCCCGATGTAGACCACCGTCCCGTCGGAGGGCGAGTAGATGGGCTGGCCGATGGGCGTGGCGATGTCGAGCCCCTCGTGCATCCGTCGCTCGGCGGTGTAGGGGTCGATGCGGGTCCCGAACTCGGAAGTGACCCAGCCCCGGGTGGGCCAGATCGAGGGGGTGGAGGCGAGCAGCGAGCGCTGGTCGTCGAAGTACTCCTGGAGGTCGCGCAGGCTCCGCTCCTGGCGCGCCGCCTCTCCCTCGAGGGAGCTGAGCTTCCCGGGCAAGGCGTTCAGGTTCGCCTCGCCCGCCGGGGCGGGGCCCGGCGGGGTCGGGTCGGCGTCGGACCCGACCGGCCCGATGGCCAGGTTCCGCTCCGGATCCTGGAGCTGGGTGACCGCGGTCCTGAGCTTCGCGTCGAAGCGCTCGACCCGGTCGAGGGTGGCCGAGATGTGCGCCACCTTCTCCTGGACGAGGAGGATCTGCGAGCGGAGCTGCGCGTTCTCCTCCTTCAAGACCGAGTTCTCCGAGGTCGAGCCGAGGAGGGAGAAGTAATGGCCGATGGTGATGCCGCCGAGGACCGCCAAAACGCCAACGGCCCAGGCGGCTCGCAAAAGAAAGCGCCGCGGCACGCGATACTTCCGCACCGCCTGGGAGTGGTCGCTCACGACGATGACCGTGAACACCTGGCTCTTGGCCATCCGCCTCAACCTTCCGTGTATCCCGTCTCGAACCAGCCCGGACGAGAGCGGCGAAAGCACGCCGGCCCCCCGGATCCCAGGAACCGGGGTCGTTTCCCAGACGGGTACCAGAGGCCTCAGCCGCCTGTCAAGAAAGGGATTTGGGAGCCTTTTCGGGGAGCCGCGGGGCTCGCGACCCTGCGGATCAGGAGGATGCGTCGGGCTCTTTGGAGGGGCGGGGCGCCGAGGTGGGGTCCTGTACGCGGACGAGCACGACGGTGATGTTGTCGTCTCCGCCCCGCTCGTTCGCGACCTCGATGAGGCGGGACGGAGTCTCGTCCAGGGGGGACTCGCCCACCACCTGCAGGATCTCCGCGTCGTCGACGAGGTTACTGAGCCCGTCGCAACAGATGAGGAGGACGTCGCTCGCCTCGAGCTCGAGGCCCAAGAGGTCGACCTGGACCTGCTGCTCGAACCCGACCGAGCGGGTGATGATGTTCTTGAACCGGCTGTGCTTGGCCTCGTCGGCGCTGATGGCGCCGGCCTTGAGCTGCTCGTTCACGAGGGAGTGGTCCTCGGAGACCTGGTAGATCTTCCCGCCGCGCAAAAGATAGCACCGGCTATCGCCCACGTGCGCGATGAACGCCGTCCGCCCGTCGAGGAGGGCGGCGGTGACGGTGGTCCCCATTCCGGAGAGGTCGGGGTTGCCCTGGGCCGCCTCGAAGATGCGGGCGCAGGCGGCCTCGACCGCCTCGCGCAGGACGTCCGGGAGGGGGCTCTCCTCCACCCCGCTCGGCCCGCCGAAGAGCCCGGGCTCCCTCTCCCGCGCCTCCAAGACCGACCGCTGGATGGTCTCGACCGCGAGCCGCGAGGCGGTCCCGCCGCCGGCGTGCCCCCCCATGCCGTCGGCTACGATGAAGAGCCCGAGCGCCGCGTCGACGAGGAACGAATCCTCGTTGTGATCGCGTCGCTGGCCGACGTCGGTCTGGCCGACGGCCTCGACCTCGAAGGCGGGGGCTCCTTCCACGGGGGGGAGGGTACCCTCTGCCTCCGGCGAGGGTCAATTTGCCGTGCGGGCGAGGACGCAAGGCCCGCGCGCCTCCCCTCCTCGCTCCCTCTTCTCCCTTCGGCCTCCCCGGCCTCGGCCCGCGACGTGGGCGGCGGTCCGCCGGGGGACCGACAGCTCCCCCCGCGAAACGGCCGCGGGGGTCCTGCGCGCCTCGGCGATGAGGGAGGCGGCGTGCTCGAGCGCAGAGACGGTCACGGTCCGCCCCGCCATCATCCTCGCCACCTCGCGGCGCCGGTCCTCCTCCTCGACGAGCCAGGTCACCTCTGTGCGCGTCCGCCCACCTGAGATCGCCTTGTCCACCCGGTGATGGCGATCGGCAAAGGCCGCCACCTGAGGGAGGTGGGTGACGCACACCACCTGGCGGTCCCCGGACACCTCCGCGAGGACCCGCCCCATGGACTCCGCCACCGCCCCGCCGATGCCGGCGTCCACCTCGTCGAACACGTAGGTGGCCACCGGATCGCGGCGGGCGAGGACCCGCTTCATGGCGAGGAGGAAGCGGGAGAGCTCGCCGCCGGAGGCGATGCGGGAGAGGGGACGGGGCGGCTCGCCCGGGTTCGGGGCGATGAGGATCTCGGCGCGCTCGGCGCCGTCTTGGGAGAGGGTCCGCCCGCCCACGGGGATGCCGCCCTCGGGCGGAAGGAGGATCACTTCCACCCGGCACCTCCCCATGGAGAGGCCGCCGAGCTCGCGCTTCACCGCCTCCGAAAGGCGCGTCGCGGCCAAGGCCCGAAGGCGGGAGAGCTCGTCCGCGAGCGCGAGGGCCGCCTTCTCGGAGGCCTCGATCTCCTGTGCCAGCTCCCCGAGCCGCTCGCCCCCGCCCCTGAGCCGGGCGAGCTCCTCGCCCAGGGCCTCGCGCCGGGCGAGCGCCGTCTCCAGCGATCCTCCGTGCTTCCTCGACAGGGCGCGCAAGAGCTCGATCCGGTCGCCCACGGCGGAGAGCCGGTCCGGATCTCCCCCCACCCCCTCGGCGTACCGGGAGAGCGCCCTCCCCGCCTCCTCGAGCTCGATCCCCGCCGACTTGAGCAGGCAGAGCGGCCCTTCGAGCTGCGGGTCGAGGGCGACCGCCTCCGAAAGCGCCCGCACCGCCTGCCCCACCCGCTCCGCGGCGCTGCCCTCCTCGCCGTAGGCGAGCCCTTCGGCCCCCCGCGCCGCCTCCCGCAGCCGCTCGGCCGAGGCGAGCACCCTCTTCTCCACGAGGAGCTCCTCGAGCTCTCCCGGTCTGGGGTTCACCTGGTCGAGCTCCCCGAGAAGGAAGGCGAGGTAGTCCGCCCGCCGCGCACGCTCCCCGTCTTCGGCGAGGAGCAGGTCCCGCTCCTTCACCCGGTCGGCGAGCGCCGCGTACGCCTCGCCGTAGCGGCCGAGCAGACCCCCGTCGCCCCTCCCCTCCTCCGAGGGCTCTCGCCCCTCGCTTCCCGCATAGGCGTCGAGGAGTTCGAGGTGCACCGCCGGATCGAGAAGCGACACGTGCTCGTGCTGGCCGGAGATGTCCACCACGCCCCTGAGCGCCGCCTCCAGCATCGAGACCGTGCACAGGGCGCCGTTCACCGACGCGCGCCCCCGCCCCCCGCGCGCCAAGACCCGCCGGACGAGCAGCTCCCGCGTTCCCCCGCCGACCGCGCACCCCTCTCCCCGGGGCAAGGATCCCGCCGCAGCCCCCTTGGAGGTTTCACCCCTGTGGTCCTCTTGCCCCGAAAGAGGAGCGAGCCCTAGCCGCTCAAAGGCCGGATGGTCGACGGGCAACTCGAAGAGCGCCTCCACCACCGCCTCGTCGGCACCTTCCCGCAGGACGTCGGCGGTCGTTCTCCCGCCCAGGACGAGGTGCAGGGCGTTCACGAGAATGGTCTTCCCGGCCCCCGTCTCGCCGGTGAGGACGTTCAGCCCCGGCCCGAAGTGGACCGAGATCTCGTCGACCACCGCGAAGCCGGAGATGCGGAGCGTCGTGAGCATGCGCCCCATGATGCACGCGGGGCTGACACTGAGCAAATATTCAGGTATACATCCGTTCGGGGCGGGCGGCCCGCACGCGCCCGCGGAATGGACGCAGGTGGCAAAAGGCCAACAGTCCTTGGAGGAGCGCGAGCTTCACCGCCAAGGTTCCCGCCGACCTGCGGGCCGGTCCCTCCGCCCGAAGGCTCCCGCGACGCCCGGCCAGCCGACCGCCTATCTCTCCCCCCACCTGAGCTTCGCCCGCAGGATGCCGAAGAAGTCGAGGCGCGGGTTCCGCACGAGGAGCACCCGGTTCTGCGACTGCTTCGCCTGGACCCGATCGCCGCGCCGCAGCTTCATCCCCTTCTGGCCGTCGAGGGTCAGGTACACGTCGGTGTCGTTGCGGATCCAGAGCTCGACGGCCTTGTCGTCGGGCACGACCAGGGGGCGCTGGGTGAGCGTGTGCGGGCAGATGGGAGCGAGCAGCACTCCCCGCATGGTCGGGTCCATGATGGGCCCGGCCGCCGAGAGGGCGTAGGCGGTGGAGCCGGTGGGGGTGGCGACGATGATGCCGTCTCCCCGCAGGGTCGAGACGAAGGTTCCGCCGCAGCGGATCTCCAGCTCGACCATGCGGGACAGGGCTCCCTTGGCCAGGACCACGTCGTTCAGGACCTCCATGTCCACGGCCCGCTCGGCCGCGCCATTGCGGTGGAGATGGACGCGGAGCTTCATGCGCTCGGAGACCCGGGCGCTACCGGAAAGCACCTCCTCCAGCGCCAGGAACAGCTCGCCCTGCGGCACCTCGGTCATGAACCCGAGGTTGCCCAGGTTGACGCCCAGGATCGGGGCCGCCCGCCCCTCGAGCAGGGTCGCGGCGTGGATGAGGGTGCCGTCGCCGCCCAGGACGACCACCAGCTCGGCGGCCCGGCCGATCTCCCCCTCGTCCGAGGTGACCTCGATCCCTCGGGCCCGGAGGAACTGCGAGACCTGCGCGGCGGTCTCGGCCGCCTCCTGGCTCGAGAGCTTGTGCACGACCCCGACCCGCCGGGGCGCCGGGCAGAGCTGGCCGTCCATACCGGACATCATATAAGGCTTCGCCATGGACCTCTTCGATCGCGCCGCCTCGGCTGACCCATCCGGCAAGCCGCTCGCCGACCGGATGCGCCCGAGGCGCCTGGAGGACTTTGCCGGCCAGGAGCACCTGCTGGGGCCGGGCGCGGCCCTCCGCCGCGCCATCGAGGCCGATACCGTGCCCTCCCTCATCCTCTGGGGGCCGCCGGGCACGGGAAAGACCACCCTGGCCCGCATCGTGGCGTTGCGCACCGGGGCGGAGTTCGTGCCCTTCAGCGCCGTCCTCGGGGGGGTGAAGGAAATCCGCGAGATCGTGGCCGCGGCCCGCGATCGAAGAAAGCTCAACCGCAAGCGGACCCTCCTCTTCGTGGACGAGATCCACCGCTTCACCAAGGCCCAGCAGGACGCCTTCCTCCCCCACGTCGAGGACGGCACCGTGACGCTCATCGGGGCCACCACCGAGAACCCGTCGTTCGAGGTGATCGCCGCCCTCCTCTCCCGCTGCCGGGTGGTGACCCTGCGCCCGCTCACCGAGGAGGAGGTGGCCGCGCTCCTGGACCGCGCCCTTTCGGCGCCCGAGGGGCTGGCCGGCTCGGTCGACCTCTCCCCCGAGGGACGCCTCGCCATCGCCCGATACGCCTACGGCGACGCCCGTCGCGGGCTGAACGCCCTGGAGGTGGCCGCCTCCGCGGTCCGCCTCTCGGGCCGGAGCCTGATCGAGCGAGCGGACGCGGAGGAGGCGCTCCAGACGAAGACCGTGCTCTACGACAAAGCGGGCGAGGAGCACTACAACCTCGTCTCCGCCTTCATCAAGTCCTTGCGCGGCTCGGACCCGGACGCGGCGGTCTACTACATGGTACGAATGCTCGAGGGGGGCGAGGATCCGCGCTTCGTCCTGCGCCGGATGGTGATCTTCGCCGCCGAGGACGTGGGCAACGCCGACCCGCAGGCCCTCCAGGTGGCCGTCGCCGCGCTAGAGGCGGTGGAGCTCGTGGGCCTGCCGGAGGGCGTCCTCCCCATGACCGAGGCCGCCATCTACCTCGCCCTCTCCCCCAAGTCGAACACCGCCCTCACCGCCTACGGCAAGGCGCGGCGGCTCGTCGAGGAGCGAGGCCCTCTGCCGGTGCCCCTGAAGCTCCGCAACGCCCCCACGAAGCTCATGGAGGGGTTCGGCTACGGCGGCGGGTACCGCTACCCGCACAATTTCGAGGGGCATTACCTGCCCGAGGAGTACCTGCCCGACGAGCTGCGGGGCGAGAAGATCGTGGAGCTCTCGGACAGCGGGCGGGAGAAGGCGCTCGGGGAGGCGTTCCGGGCGCTCCGGGCGCTCGCCAACAAGGGCGGGCAGAGGTGAAGCCTCGCTTGCGTTAGGCGCCTACGGCTCGGCGGCGGCGCAGCCCGCCGTCCGGCCCTTCACCCTGAGCAGCGCCTCGAGCGCGTTGGCGAGGTCTCCACCCTCGCGCAAGAGGTCCCCCACGGAGGAGAGGATGAGCGTCGAGGCCTCGTAGCTCTCCTTGGGCTCGGGAAGAAGGTCCCAGGCCTCGAGGTACGCCTCGAGGGCCGCCGATCTTCCCCCCTCCAGGGCGAGCTGTCGGGCCCGGCGACAGAGCCGGTCGACGACCGGCAGCCGTTCGGTCGTAGGGCTCTCGCCCGGTCGCTCGCTCATCGGGCGAGACCATAGACACGTCCGGCCGGACCAGGGAGCAAACGGCGCTTGACCGACCCAAGGGGAGATCACGGTGTACGGTGAACCGGGGACACCCTCCCCGGACGCCGGAGAGCTCCGGGCGCGACGCCCCCGGCGGGGGGACGTCCGTCGCGTTAAGCTCCGCTCGTGCTCCTCTACATGCACGGCTTCGGCTCGGGCCCGAGCTCCCACAAGGCTCGCCACCTCGCCGACCGCTTCGCCGCCGCCGGCGCTCACCTCGAGGTCCCCGACCTCACCCCTGGCGAAGACGGGTTCGAGCGCTCCACTCCCTCGAGCATGCTCGCCGAGGCGGAACGCCGGCTCGAAGGGACGGCCCCCCCGCACGCGATCGTGGGCAGCTCCCTGGGAGGCTACCTGGCGGCGGTGGCCGCCGGCCGCGACCAGGGCATCGAGCGGCTCGTTCTGCTCGCACCCGCCTTCCGCCTGTTCGAACGCTGGGACGCTCGCCTCGGCGCAGCCGAGCGCAAAGAGTGGCGGGAGCGCGGCCGGGAGGTGTTCCACTTCGCCTCGGGCCGGCTGCGCCGGCTGGGATGGCAGTTCCACGAGGACGCCCGCCGCTTCCCCCCCTTCCCCGAGGTGCGGATCCCGACGCTCTGCATCGCCGGCCGCCGCGACGAGGCCGTTCCCCCCGAGGACGTGGCCGCCTTCGTCGAAAGGACCCCTCTCGCCCGACTCGTCCTCGTCGACGACACCCACGAGCTGGCCCGGTCCTTGGACCTCATCTTCGAGGAGGCCCTGGCCTTCCTCCGCCCGCCGGGAATTGCCGGTCCTCCTGCGGGATGAAGGGCCCTCCAGTCTTCTTGTAAGCCTCCTCCCCATGGACCTTCCGGTAAGACCCGATCCCTTGAGGACAGAGACGCCGATCCCTTACGAGAGCCCCGAGGACCGCTGGGCGGCGGTCCTCTCGCGGGACCGGGGCGCCGACGGCGCCTTCCTGTACGCCGTGGGCACGACCGGCGTCTTCTGCCGCCCCTCCTGCCCGTCGAGAAGGCCGCTGCGGAAGAACGTGGTGTTCTTCGAGACGGAGGAGGCTGCAGCCCGGGCGGGCTACCGCCCCTGTCGCCGCTGTGCCCCCGGGCGTCCAGACCCGCGCCGGGAGCGTGACTCGCTCCTCGTGCGAGCCTGCCGCCTCCTGGAACGGGAGGAGCGGCTCGGGAACCGGGAGCTCGCCCGCTGCCTCGGGCTCAACACCTTCACCCTAGAGCGCCTCTTCAAAAGACAAATGGGCGTCACCCCGCAGGCCTACCGGCGGCGCGTCTTGGCCGAGCGCGCCCGCATCGGCATCCCCGCCGCCGCCTCCGTCTCGGCCGCCGCCTACGCCGCCGGGTACTCGTCCTCGAGCCGGTTCTACGAGGGGATCGGCAAGGAGCTGGGGATGGCCCCGCGACAGGCCCGGGGCGGGGGAAGGGGCGCGTGCGTTCGCTACGCCCTCCGCCGCTCTTCCCTCGGGACGGTGCTCATCGCCTGGACCGAGCGGGGGGTGTGCGACGTCCGGTTCGGCGACTCCGAGGAAGAGGTCGTGCGGGGCATCGAGGCCCGGTACAAGGAGGCGACTTTGTCGCGGGGCGAGGTCCCGGCCTTCGTCCGCGAGGCGGTGGAGCTCGTCGAGCGCCCGCGGCAGAGCGAGATCCCCTTGGACATCCAGGGCACCGCCTTCCAGGAGCGGGTCTGGGACGCCTTGCGCCGCATCCTGCCCGGCGAGACCCGCTCCTACGCCGAGGTGGCCGCCGCCATCGGGGCCGAGAACTCGGCGCGGGCGGTGGCCGGCGCCTGCGCCGCGAACCACCTGGCGGTGCTCATCCCCTGCCACCGCGTGGTCCGAAGGGGCGGGAAGCTCTCCGGGTACCGGTGGGGAGTGGAACGGAAACGGGAGCTCCTCCGGCGCGAGGCCGCCGCCGACCCGCCGCCCTAGCGAGCGCTCGCCATGGTGGATTAGAGGCTCCCGCCGGGACCGGCCCCGCGAGCGCGGGGCCTCGCCAAAGCGCGCACTCAAGGGACAAGGCCGCCCCGAGGGACCCAAGAGCCAAAAAGAGAGCGGGATGCGCCGAAAGAATGGCCTCCTCTCCTCCCTCGCGCAAAGGGGAGAGCAAAGGCCTGAAGGACCCGTTCGCCTGCCCCAACGGGCCAGACCGGCTCCGCCCGGTCCCCGTCGCGAGACGGCGCCGCAAAGGATCGCCATCGCGGTGGAGAACGTGGCGGGTCACGAGCGCGCGGCCCTCGCACAAGCGACCGTTGCGCGGCTCAAGGCCGTTTCACGATGGTCGAAGTGCCCGAGCGAGCACAGATTCGGGGTGTAGGCAAACGCAAGCTCCAGGTCCGGGTTTGCCCAGGCCCTCGAGCCGCCGAATCCCGCCGTCCCAAAGGACCCCGGCCCGCCCAAGGGACACCATTCCGATGGCAGGAGAAAGCCCAGCCTCATCGCGTTCTCCACCCCCATGACGAGGTCCCGTCCGCGCCATTGCTCGCCCCGCGCCCCGTCCACCGCTTGGGGGGACAGGCACCGGGTCCCGTCGATCGACCCGATCATCGACCCGAACACCCGCGCCAGCGATCGAGCGCTGGCGATCCCGTTCACGGAAGGCAACTCGGCACCTCGGACGTCCGGCCGGTTCACGTCGGTGAGCTTCAAGGGTGGGGAGATCGAGTTCAACACCCGAGCCGCGTAGGGACCGGAATCGGCGAGTCGTCCTTGCCCGGCGAGTGCGGGCATGCACGCCGGGGCGACCCTCGAGGCGGCATCCCGCGGAAGGCCGATGTGCACCTCGGCATGGAGCGGGCCGGAGATCTCCCGCGCGACGTACTCGCCGACCGTCATTCCCGCCACCCGGCGGATCAGCTCTCCGACGAGAAACCCGAAGGTCAGGGCGTGATACCCGTGCTGAGTGCCGGGCCTCCAATCCGGTGCCTGCTCCGCAACCTGCTCCACCCCCGGAGCCCAATCCAACAACTGCTCCTGCGAGACCGCCCGGTCGAGCCCCAGGACCCCGGATTCGTGCGTCAGGAGCCACCGGACCGAGGTGCCGGACTTGCCCTCCCGAGCGAACTCCGGCCAATAGGACGCCACCGGTCGGTCGAGGTCGAGCCGGCCTCGATCGGCCAGCATGTTGGCGGCGAGCGCAGTGATGCCCTTCGTGGCGGAGAGGACCGGCTGCAGCGTCCCTCGGTCATACGGGTCCTGCGAGAGAGGATCGCGGGCACCCGCCGCCAGGTCCACCACGAGGGCGCCGCGATGGTAGACCGCGACCGCAGCGAAGAGCTCCTTCCCTTGGGCGAAGCCTTCCTTGAACGCCTCTCTCACGGAAACGAACCGCGGATCGACGTAGCCATCGAGGCGAGTGTCGCGTTCGGCTCTGGACATCGGGATCTCCGTTCGTTGCGAGTGTTGCAGGCCGCGGGCCACAGAGACCGAGCGCGGCGAGAGCCGTTTCACCGCTCCGCGGCGCTGAGGACCGGTGCAGATCGCTCACGCCTTGAGCACCATCCCCCTCTCGAGCGCCCCGGAGTGGGACGAGCGGCGGCGCCTTCTCCGTGGGCCCGCGCTTTACCCGGCCCGACAAAGCCCGAACCCCGGCGACACGGCGTACCGCCCAAAGGAGCCGGCGAGCGGAGCCTCCGACACGCTCGGTGAAAGGAACGGAGAGGAGTCCGGCGAGGGAAAGGTGACCACCGCTTGGCCCGGGCGGGCTACCGCCCGAAGCGTCCCGCCCAGGTGGAGAGCAGCCCCGGGGGCCGCTCGCTCTACGGGGCCCGCGCGCGCACGCGCGCCCCGAGGCCCTCCGGCGGCCCTACCCTTCCTCGCGTCGAGACGAGCGAGAAGAGGAACATGGCGCTCCCGACGAGGAGGGTATTGACGCGCATGGCGGGGTGGGTGGCAGGGAAGAGCCACACCGAGAGGACGAGCCAGAGGGAGAGGAACGTGTTCAAGACCCGCGCGCCATCGACCACGGTGGCGACGATCGTGCAGACGAAGACGAGGTAGCCCACCAGCGCGGCGTCGATCCGGGGCGGACCGGCACCATCCCAGGCGAAGGCCGAGACGATGAGCCAGCCGCTCAGGAGCAAATTGGCCGTCCGGGCCCAGAGGCCGTCCCGGTGGCGCATCCTCCGCTCTTCTTCGACGCTCACCGGAACTTCCTTTCTTCCCAGGCAACGGAAAAGATAACCATGGCTCGCGCCGGCTGCCAGGCAGCCCGCCCGCGCTTCCTTTCAAGACCGTCCTCGGGCGATCTGCCGCGCCGGGCCCTCGCCCCGATGGGGAGAGGCTCTCCGAGGATGGAAGCGGATTCTCGTCCTTCGGTGCGAGTAGAGACTCGCCCCCGCTCGCCTGTCCTCGGGGCTCGTCCGCCTCGGCACCGTCTAGCCACGCCGAGGACGCCTCCCTTTTCGCCTCGCCGTCGCCCTCGCGGTGGTGGTGAGAGGTCCGCCTCTCCATGCGGCGGCGGGGAGGTCGCCCGCCCTTTCTTCTCTCGCCCCCTCTAGAGCCGGCGCACCGCCACCCAGCGGCGCTGCTCCGACGACTCCACGATCGCGTCGAGGACCGCCTCGATGGCCGCCCCCTCGCGGAAGTCGGGGTAAGCGCTTCGCCCCGCGGCGATCGCCTCGAGGAGCTCGGCCGCCTCCGCCACCTTGAGCTCGTTGAAGCCCAGGCCGTGCCCGCCGGCCGGGTTGAAGCGGCCATAGGGCGGGTGGGCCGGGCCGGTCAGTACGGTGCGGAAGCCGTTCGTCTCCGGGCGCCCCCCGGAGAAGAAGAGCTTCAGCTCGTTGAACCGCTCCTGGGTGAAGCGGAGCGCTCCCTTGGTCCCGTGGATCTCGAAGTCGAGGCCGTTCTTCCGGCCGAAGGCGACCCGGCTCGTGGCCAGCGTCCCCAAAAGGCCCCCTTCGAAGCGGAGCAGGGCGTGGGCCACGTCCTCGTTCTCCACCGCCCGTACCCCGCCGCCCGGCAGGGGGCGGCGGGCGATGGTGGTGGCGAGATCGGCGCAGACCTCGACCACCTCGCCCAAGAGGAAGCGGGCCAGGGAGACCGCGTGGCTGCCCAGGTCCCCGAGGGTTCCGGTGCCGGCCGCGGCCCGCTCGCACCGCCAGGAGAACGGGACCTCGGGGCTCGCCATGTACTCCTCGTCGAAGACGGCCCGGAAGGTGACGGGCTCGCCCAGTTCGCCCTCGGAGAGGAGGCGGTGGGCCAGCTGGACCGCTGGGGAGCGGAGGTAGTTGTAGCCGACGAGGGTCACGAGGCCCCGCCCCTCGGCGGCCGCCCACAGCTCGGCCGCGTCGGCGCCCGAGAGCGCCAGCGGCTTCTCGCACCAGACGTGCTTTCGGGCGGCCAGGGCGGCGAGGGCCATCTCCTTGTGGAGGGCATTCGGGGAGGTGATGGAGACGAGTCCCACCGCCGGGTCGGCCACGAGCTCCCGCCAGTCGCCCGTGGCACGGCGGAAGCCGAACTTCCCCCCGAGGGCGAGGGCCGCCTCGGGGGAGAGGTCGGCGACCATCTCCAGCCGGGGGCGGAGCTTGGTCTCGAAGAGCGGCCCCACCGCCGAAAGGGCCTGCGCGTGGCAGGCGCCCATGAACCCGGTCCCGATGAGCCCCACTCCGATCTCCGCCATGACCACCTCCCGCATCCAAGGGCCCACCGGGCAGCTAGCCCCCTCCAGAGGTCCCGAGCGAATGGAAACGACGTTGCTTTGGAAGGCTATCACAGAAATGGACTTGCTCGCGCCGGATCCCTTTGCTAGCGTCCCCCCCAATCCGCCGAACCGCCCGGGACCGCCATGGACACCGAGGGTAACGCCCAGCGCCGGCTCGACGTCATCTGCCTGGGCCGGCTGGGGGTGGACCTCTACGCCCAGCAGGTGGGGGCCCGGCTCGAGGACGCGAGCACCTTCGCCAAGTACCTGGGCGGCTCCTCCGCCAACATCGCCTTCGGCTGCGCGCGGCTGGGGCTCAAGACCGCCCTCGTCTCGCGGGTGGGCGACGACGCCATGGGTCGCTACCTGCTCGAGACCCTCACTTCCGAGGGGGTCGACACGAGCCACGTCCCCATCGACCCCGAGCGGCTCACCGCCCTCGTGCTGCTGGGCATCGAGGACCGCGACACCTTCCCCCACATCTTCTACCGGGAGAACTGCGCCGACATGGCCATCGAGGAGCGGGACGTGGCTGAGGAGTTCGTGGCCTCGGCCCGGGCCCTGGTCATCACCGGCACCCACTTCTCGACCGAGCACACCCATCGGATCTCGACCCTGGCCTTGGACCGGGCCCGCCGCAACGGCGTCAAGACCGTCCTCGACGTCGACTACCGGCCGGTCCTCTGGGGGCTCACCGGCCCGGGGGGCGGGGCCCAGCGCTTCGTGGCGAGCGACCGGGTCACCGCCCACCTCCAGGAGATCCTCCCCCGCTTCGACCTCGTGGTCGGGACCGTCGACGAGTTCCACATCGCCGGCGGGAACGAGGACCCCATCTCCTCCCTGCGAAGGGTCCGGGCGCTCACCCCGGCGGTGCTGGTGGTGAAGCTGGGACCGGGCGGCTGCGCGGTCATCGAGGGCGAGGTGCCGGCGCGGCTCGAGGACTCCCCCGTCCTGCCCGGCTTCCCCGTCGAGGTGATGAACGTGCTCGGCGCCGGCGACGCCTTCCTGGCCGGCCTCCTGAAGGGGTGGCTCACCGGACAGGGCTTCGCCGAGGCCGGTCGGGCGGCCAACGCCTGCGGGGCGATCGTGGTCTCGCGCCACGCCTGCTCCGCCTCCATGCCCTCCCCGGCCGAGCTCGAGCACTTTCTCTCCCGGCCGGGCCTCGTTCGGCCCGATAAGGACCCCACCCTTCGCCGCCTCCACCGGGTCACCACCCGCCGCCGCACCTGGCCCGAGATCCACGTCTTCGCCTTCGACCATCGCACCCAGTTCTACGAGCTGGCCCGAGAGACGGGCGCGCCCGAGGCACGGCTGAAACGGCTCAAGTGCCTTCTCGTGGAGGCGGTGGCCGAGGCGGAGCGGGCCCTGTCCTTGTCCGGGCGGATCGGGGCCCTCATCGACGACACCTACGGCGAGGACGCGTTGCTTCTCGCGAGCGGCCGCGGCTGGTGGCTGGGACGGCCGGTGGAGGTGCCGGGATCCTCGCCGCTCGAGTTCGAGGGGGGACGGTCGGTGGGGACGCGCCTTGGCGCCTGGCCGCGAGAGCAGGTGGTGAAGTGCCTCGTCCGGCTCCACCCCGACGCGCCGGTCGAGGAGCGGCTCGAGGACGAGACCCAGCTCCTCGCCCTCCACGAAGCGGTGCAGGCGAGCGGCCACGAGCTCCTCCTCGAGGTGCTCCCCTCGAGAAGGCTCCTCGTCGACGACGAGGTGGTGGTCCGCGCCCTTACGAGGCTCTACAACATCGGCCTCTACCCGGAGTGGTGGAAGCTCGCCCCCCTCTCCCGCGAGGCCTGGAGGCGGGTGGACGCCCTCCTCCGGGAGCGCGACCCCGATTGCCGGGGGGTGGTCATCCTGGGCCTCAAGGCCTCGGTGGAACAGCTCGCGGCCGCCTTCCGCGACGCGGCCGGGTCGCAGAGCTGCCGCGGGTTCGTGGTGGGCCGGACCATCTCGCACGAGCCGGCCCGGGCCTGGCTCGCCGGGGAGCTCGACGACGCCGGCCTATCCCGGAAGGTGGTGGCCAACTTCGCGGCCCTGGTCCGGGCCTGGCGCGACGCCCGGGGCGCCCGGGCGGAGGTGGCCTGAATCGCTTGGAGCCGAGAGGGCCCGACCGGGACTCGGCGGAGGGGGCCACCAAGCGAGTAGCTTCGTCCGCCGTCTTGGCGGGGAGGTGGACCATGGTGGCGACCTTGCGGCACTTCGTGAACGCGTCCCTCCTCGAAGGCCAGAGCGGGCGCTTTGCCGACGTCTTCAACCCGGCGAGCGGCGAGGTTGAGGCTCGGGTGCCGCTCGCCTCGGCCGCCGAGGTGGCGGCGGCGGTCGCGGCGGCCCAGGCGGCCTACCCCCGCTGGGCCGCCACCACCCCGCTCCGGCGGGCCCGCATTCTGAACCGCTTCGGCAACCTCCTCGAGGAGAATGCCGGAATCCTCGCCAACGCCATCGGCTCCGAGCACGGCAAGACCCACGACGACGCCCTGGGCGAGATCAGCCGCGGGCTCGAGGTGGTCGAGTTCGCGACCGGCATCCCCCACCTCTTGAAGGGGGAGGTCACCGAGAACGTGGGAACCCACGTCGACTCCCACTCCCTGCGGCAGCCGCTCGGGGTGGTGGCCGGCATCACCCCCTTCAACTTCCCGGCCATGGTGCCCATGTGGATGTTCCCCGTGGCCCTGGCCTGCGGAAACACCTTCGTCTTGAAGCCTTCGGAACGCGACCCGTCCGCGTCCCTCCTCGTCGCCGACCTGCTCGCCAGGGCCGGCCTGCCCGCCGGCGCCTTCAACGTCATCCACGGGGACAAGGAGGCGGTCGACGCCCTGCTCGACGACCCGCGGGTCAGGGCCCTGAGCTTCGTCGGCTCGACCCCCGTCGCACGGTACGTGTACGAGCGGGCCTGCGCCAGGGGCAAGCGCTGCCAGGCCTTGGGCGGGGCCAAGAACCACCTCGTGGTCCTGCCGGACGCCGACCTCGACCTCACCGTGGACGCGCTCGTCGGCGCCGCCTACGGCTCGGCGGGCGAGCGGTGCATGGCCATCTCCGTCGCCGTGGTAGTGGGGGACCGGCTCGCCGACGCGCTCGTCTCCCGCCTCGCGCCGCGGGTGCGCGCCCTCCGGGTCGGCCCGGGCACCGATCCCGCCTCGGAGATGGGGCCGCTCGTCACCGCCGCACACCGCGACCGGGTGCAAAGCTACATCGCCCGGGGCGTCACGGAGGGAGCGGAGCTCGTCGTCGACGGCCGCGGGACGGTGGTCCCCGGCTACCCCGGCGGGTTCTGGCTCGGGGGCTCGCTCTTCGATCGGGTGACGCCAGCCATGACCATCTACCGCGAGGAGATCTTCGGGCCGGTCTTGGTCGTGGTCCGGGTGCCGGACTACCGGGCCGCGGTCGAGCTCGTGAACGCACACGAGTACGGCAACGGGGCCGCCCTCTTCACCCGCGATGGCGACGCGGCCCGCACCTTCGCCCACGAGGTCCAGGTCGGCATGGTGGGGGTGAACGTTCCCATCCCCGTCCCCATGGCCTTCCACAGCTTCGGGGGCTGGAAGGCATCGCTCTTCGGGGATCACCACATGCACGGCCCGGAGGGCGTCCGCTTCTACACCCGCTTAAAGACCATCACCACGAGGTGGCCAACGGGCATCCGCGCCGGCGCTGACTTCGTCATGCCCACCATGCGCTAGCCCTGGCCCCGGATGGGGATGGGCGATAGAAACCACTTTCGATTGATGTTTTAGACGGGAAATCTAGTTGCATCTGGCGAGCGAGCTTTGGTACCGTTCCCGCCACCGGAAGTCCCCTGTCGGTCCGGTTCGTCGCCCGAGGTGAATGCGAGTCGCCCCCTCTCCCGTCCCCGAACAAGGAGGGCCGGGCGAAGGGGCGGGCGGGAGGAGCCATGAACACGGTGCGGTTGACGGCAGCCGAGGCGGTGGTGAAGTTCCTCGCGGCCCAGCGGGTCGAGTCGGCGGCCGGGAAGGTGCCGCTCTTCGGCGGCGTGTTCGCGATCTTCGGCCACGGCATCGTCGCCGGGCTGGGCGAAGCCCTCTACCGCTACAAGAAGGAGCTTCCCACCTACCGGGCCCACAACGAGCAGGCCATGGCCCACACCGCCATCGCCTACGCCAAGGCCCACTTCCGCCGCCGGATGATGGCCGTCACCACCTCGATCGGCCCCGGGGCGACGAACCTCGTCACCGCCGCCGCCACCGCCCACGTGAACCGGCTGCCCCTCCTCCTCCTCCCCGCCGACGCCTTCTCCACCCGCGCGCCCGACCCGGTCCTGCAGCAGGTGGAGAGCTTCGGGGACGGCACCGTCACCGCCAACGACACCTTCAAGCCGGTCTCCCGCTACTTCGACCGGATCTTGCGGCCGGAGCAGCTCATCACCGCGCTTCCCCGGGCTCTCAGGGTCCTCACCGATCCGGCGGAGTGCGGGCCGGTGACCCTCGCCTTCCCCCAGGACGTCCAGGCGATGGCCTACGACTACCCCGCCGACCTGTTCGTGGAGCGGACCGTCCACTTCAGGGCTCCGCCCCCCGAGGAGGGGGAGCTCTCCCGGGCGGTGGAGGCGATCCGGGGGGCGAAGAGGCCTCTCGCCATCGCCGGCGGCGGGGTCATCTACGGGGAGGCCTCGGAGGCGCTCCGCGCCTTCGCCGACGCCTTCGGCGTGCCGGTGGCGGAGACCCTGGGCGGCAAGGGCGCGCTCGCCTGGGACCACCCGCTCCAGGCGGGCGGCATCGGCCACACCGGGGTGCCCGCGGCCAACGAGCTCGCGCGCGAGGCGGACCTGGTCCTCGCGGTGGGCACCCGCCTGGGCGACTTCGCCACCGCCTCGCACACCCTCTTCCCCAAGGCCCGGGTGGTGGGGCTCAACGTGGCCGGCTTCGACGCCGCCAAGTGGTGGTCCACCCCGCTCCAGGCCGACGCGCGACTGGGGCTCGAGGCCCTGCGCGCCCGGCTCGGCGGCTGGAAGGCCGACCCCGCCTTCACCGAGAAGGCCCGGGCCCTGTGCGCCGCCTGGAAGGAGACGCTCCTCAAGATCACCTCCCGGCGCGATCCCCCCCTGCCCTACGACGGCGAGGTGATCGGCGCCGTGCAGCGCTTCGAGCGATCTGCGACCGACGACATCGTGGTCACCGCCGGCGGCACCATCCCCAACGAGCTGCAGAAGCTGTGGCGCACCTCCGTGCCCGGCGGTTGCCACATCGAGTACGGCTACTCCACCATGGGGTACGAGATCGCCGGCGGCATCGGCGTGAAGATGGCCCACCCCGAGCGCGAGGTGATCGTCATCCTGGGCGACGGCAGCTACCTCATGATGAACTCGGAGATCGCCACCTCCATCCTCCTCGGCCAGAAGATCATCGTGGTGGTGGAGGACAACCACGGCTTCGGGTGCATCAACCGGCTGCAGAAGCACGTCGGGGGCGAGCCCTTCAACAACCTGTTCAAGGACTGCCTCTCGGGGCCGGGGGGTCCCCCGGTCATCGACTTCGCCATGCATGGGCGGTCCCTCGGGGCGCTCGGGGAGAACGTCCGGACCATCCCCGAGCTCGAGGCGGCGCTCTCCCGCGCCCGAAGGGCCGAGAGGACCACCGTCATCTCCATCGAGACCGACCCCACCCGCACCACCACCGACGGCGGAGCCTGGTGGGAGGTGGGAGTCCCCGAGATCTCCCCGAGCGAGAAGGTGAAGCGGGCCCGCGAGGCCTGGGTCGAGGGGAAGCGCGGCCAGAAGCCCTAGCGCCATGGCCCTCGAGGTCAAGATCGGGGCGAGCCCCGTCGCCTGGCTGAACGAGGAGCTGCCCTGCCTCGGGGGGGAGACCTCGGTCGAGGCGATCCTGGCCGAGGGACGTCGCATCGGCTACGAGGGCTTCGAGCTTTCGCCCCACTTCCCCCGGGAAGGGGCGGCCCTCCTGGCGCTCTTCGAGCGGCACCGCCTCTCCCTCGCCTCCGGGTCTTGGCCGGGGCGGCTCGCCCTTCGCTCGGTCGAGGAGGAGGAGCGGGACCTCTCGGGCGAGGCCCGCCTCCTCGCAATGTGCGGGGCACGGGTGCTCGTCTACCGCGAGGCCCACGACTCGGTGGAGGGCGAGATCGACGTTCCCCTCTACAAGCGTCCGCGCCTTAAAGGGGAGCTCGCCTGGCGGGCCTACGGCGAGAAGCTCACCGACCTCGCAAGGCGGCTCCTCTCCCGCGGGCTGCGCCTCGCCTACCACCCGGAGGCCGGGGCCTACGTCGAGTCCCCCGAGGACCTCGACCGGCTCCTCGAGTCGACCGGCCCGGAGCTGGGGCTCGTCCTCGACACCGGCCACGCCGTCCTGGGCGGCGGCGATCCGGTCGATCTCGCCCTTCGCCACGCCTCCCGGATCTGCCACGTGCACATGAAGGACGTTCGCCTTTCGGTGCTGCGCCTCGCCCAAAATCGCGCCTACAGCTTCCCACGGGCGGTCCTCGACGGCGTCTTCACCGTCCCCGGAGACGGCTCGGTCGACTTCGGCCGGGTGCTCACGGTCCTCTCCCGCCACGACTACCGGGGCTGGCTCGTCGTCGAGGCCGACCAGGATCCGGCGGTGGCGCCGAGCGCGGCCTACGCCGAGAGGGGCTACCGTCACGTGAAAGAGCTCCTCCGGTCCCAGGGATCGCGGGAGGTGGCATGAGCCTTCTTTGGAAAGGGGCCCGAACGGGCCGGGACATCGTCCGGGTCGCCTCGCCCGTCTCGGGGCTCTCCTACGTGGGCTTCAGCGCTCACCGGCTCGGGCCGGGCGAGCGGATCGAGATCCCTCGAGGCGACCGGGAGATCTGCCTCGTCGTCCTGTCGGGCGTCGCCTCGGTCACGGTCGGCGCGGTCCGCTTCCCCTCCCTGGGGCGAAGGAAGAGCGTCTTCGACGATCTTCCGCCCTACGCCGTCTACGCCCCGGGCACCCTCCCGGTCGAGGTCCGGGGCGAGGCCCCTTCCGAGGTGGCGGTGTGCACTGCCCCCGGCACCGGGAAGCTCCCGGCTCGGGTGATCGCCCCCGAGGAGATGAAGCGCTCGGTGCGGGGCAAGGAGCTCAACACCCGGTACGTGACCGACATCCTCCCCCAGGACGCGCCCGCCGAGAGCCTCCTCGTGGTCGAGGTGAAGACGCCCACCGGGCACTCGAGCAGCTACCCGCCCCACAAGCACGACCGGGCAGCGATGGACGAGACCTGCCTCGAGGAGACCTATTACCACCGCGTCGACCCGCCCCAGGGCTTCGTCTTCCAGCGGGTCTACACCGACCTGCGCGACCTCGACGAGTCGCACGCGGTCGAGGACCACGACGTCGTGCTCGTCCCCCGCGGCTACCACCCCGTGGTCGTGCCCTGGGGCTACAAGAGCTACTACCTGAACGTGATGGCCGGGCCGGACCGCGCCTGGCGTTTCCACAACGACCCCGCGCACGAGTGGATCCTCGGCCAGGGCTAGAGGCGGGGCCTCGGCCCCTCCATGGAGAGCGAGCATGGCGAAAGTCATCCAGGTGGCGATCATCGGCGCCGGGCGGATCGGCAAGATCCACGCGGAGAACATCCGCTACTTCATCCCCGAGGCCCGCCTCGCGGCGGTGGCCGACCCGGTGGCCGACACCCTGGGGGAGTGGGCCAAGAACCTGGGCGTTTCGCGGGTGACGAAGGACGCGCGCGAGGTCCTCGCCGACAAGGGGATCGACGCGGTGGTGGTGTGCAGCTCCACCGACACCCATGCCGACATGGTCATCGCCGCGGCCAAAGAGAAGAAGCACGTCTTCTGCGAGAAGCCCATCGACCTCTCGGTGGAGAAGGTGAAGCGGGCCTTGAAGGCGGTGGAGAGCTCGGGGGTGAAGCTCCAGGTGGGCTTCAACCGCCGGTTCGATCACAACTTCCGGCGGGTCAAGGACCTCGTCGCCTCGGGCGCCCTCGGGGCCCCCCACCTAATCCGCATCACCTCCCGGGACCCGGCTCCGCCCCCCCCCGAGTACGTCAAGGTCTCGGGGGGCATCTTCCTCGACATGACCATCCATGACTTCGACATGGCCCGCTACCTCTCGGGCAGCGAGGTCGTGGAGGTGTATGCGAAGGGGGCGGTGCTCGTCGATCCGGCCATCGGCCAGGCGGGCGACGTCGACACCGCCGCGGTCACCCTCACCTTCGCGAACGGGGCCATCGGCGTCATCGATAACTCCCGCCGGGCCACCTACGGCTACGACCAGCGGATCGAGGTCTTCGGCAGTAAGGGCTGCGCCACCTGCTCGAACGACACGCCCTCGAGCGTCATGGTCTCGAACGAGGAGGGGGTCCGGGGCGAAAAGCCCCTCTATTTCTTCCTCGAGCGGTACAAGCAGGCCTTCATCGACGAGATGAAGGAGTTCGTCGCCGCGCTGGTGCACGACCGGCCCACCCCGGTCGGCGGCCTGGACGGTCTGAAGCCCGTCCTCATCGGGTTGGCCGCCAAGCGATCCCTGGCCGAGCACCGGCCGGTGCGGGTTTCGGAGATGGAGGGATGAGCGAGGACCCGTCAGGGCCCCTCTTCGCCCCGGGGGTCGCTGCTACGTTGCAGGGGCCGGACGTCCCGGCCGTCACGCAGCGTGCTTTTGGATGGATGGTCGTGGGGTGGCCCGGGGGACCAAGCGGTGCGGTCCCCCGGGTGACCTGGAGTGAGTGGTCGTTTCGTCGCAAGAGGTGTCCGAGGGTTTTAGGCGGTAGGTAGGCGGCGCTCGCTTTTTAGCAAGCGCCAGTACGTGTCAAGGAGGCAACGATGCGGAAGGCTCTACTCTGTGGATTGGTCTCGCTACTCGCAATTCCGTCGCTTTCGTCCGCCAAGCAACTGAAGATGGGCGTCACCATCGAGGACTTCAACGACGTCTTCATGCGCTACGCGCTCGACCAGCTGACCGACGAGGCCAAGAAGAACAACATCGAGGTGATCGCAGCCGACGGCAAGCGAGACCCCCAGGAGCAAATCAAGCAGATCGAGAACTTCATCACCCAGGGCGTGGACGCGATCATGATCCACGTCATCGACCAGAGCATTGCCCCCCGCATCACCAAGCTCTGCCTGGACGCGAAGATCCCCCTCGTCTACTTCAACCGTAAGCCCGAGGACTCCGCCCTCTCCGCCGGGAAGGTGGTCGCGGTCGCCTCCCCCGAGGTGGTGGCGGGCAACCTCGAGGCCGAGTTCGTCGCCAAGAAGCTCAACGGGAAGGGGAACGTCGCCATCCTCATGGGCTCCATGGGGACCGCCCCCCAGATCGGCCGGACCCAGGGGACGAAGGACGTCATCGCCAAGTACCCGGGGATGAAGGTCGTAAGGGAGCAGACCGCCAACTTCGCCCGCCCCGACGCGGTGACGGTGGTCGAGGACTGGCTCGCGAGCGGGGTCCCGATCGACGCCATCATCGCCAACAACGACGAGATGGCCATCGGCGCCGTCCTCGTGCTCGAGGAGAAGAAGATGAAGGACAAGGTCGTCGTCACCGGGGTGGACGCGACCTCGGACGCCCTGAAGTTCATCGCCGACAAGCGGCTCGACATGACCGTGTTCCAGAACGGCGGGGCCCAGGGGCGCGGGGCGGTCCAGACCGCTCTCAAGCTCGTGAAGCACGAGAACGTGCCCATCTTCACCGCCATCCCCTTCGAGCCGGTCACCTACGACAACTACAAGAAGTACATGAAGTAGCGCTCTAAAGGCCCGGGGGGTGGGGCGCCTAAAGCCCCACCCCCGGGTTCTCCAAAGAGGACCGTCTCTTCACGAGGGAGCGAGCACGCCGTGAGCGACTACATCCTCGAGATGAAGGGGATCCACAAGAGCTTCCCCGGCGTGCACGCCCTGCGGGGCGTGGAGCTCAAGGTCCGGCCGGGGACCGTCCACGGGGTCATGGGGGAGAACGGCGCGGGGAAGAGCACCCTCATGAAGATCGCCATCGGGCTCTACCCTTCCGACGCGGGGACCATGCGCCTTCGCGACCAGGAGGTGGCCTTCGAGAGCGTCCACGAGGCCCTCACCCAGGGCATCTCCATGATCCACCAGGAGATGAGCCCCCTCCCCTACATGACCGTGGCCCAGAACATCTTCCTCGGCCGCGAGATCCGAAACCGGCTCGGGCTCATCGATCACCGGGCCATCGACCGGGAGTCGGAGAAGATCCTCGCCGAGCTCAAGATCAACCTGAAACCGGGGCAGATCATGGGTGCCCTCTCCGTGGCCCAGATGCAGCTCGTGGAGATCGCCGAGGCGGTCTCGCGCAAGGCCGACCTCATCATCATGGACGAGCCCACCTCGGCCCTCACCGAGAAGGAGGTCGCCCACCTCTTCGAGATCATCCGGAGCCTGAAGGCGCGGGGGGTGGCGATCATCTACATCACCCACAAGATGGACGAGGTGTTCGCCATCACCGACGAGGTGAGCGTCTACCGCGACGGCGAGTTCGTGGGACGGGAGGACAGCAAGAACCTCACCCGCGACCGGCTCATCCGGATGATGGTCGGCCGGACCATCGAGCAGTTCTTCGTGAAGGAGAAGGCCCAGGTCGGGAAGCCGGTCCTGGAGGTGGAAGGGCTCACCCGCCGCGGCAAGTTCCGCGACGTCTCCTTCTCGGTGCGGGAGGGGGAGATCCTCGGGGTAGCGGGCCTCATCGGGGCGGGGCGGACCGAGGTGATGGAGGCGCTCTTCGGGGTGGCGCCCCACCAGGCGGGGGTGGTGAAGGTCCGCGGCCGAACGGTCCGGATCAAGAGCGCCAACGACGCCATCCGCCTGGGGATGGCCTTCCTCACCGAGGACCGCAAGCGCACCGGGCTCTATCTGAACCTCTCGGTGCGCGACAACATCATCATGCCCAGCCTCCGCAACAACCTCCGGGGGCTGTTCATCCGCCACAAGTCCTTGCGCAAGCTCTGCGACGACGCGGTGGGGGCGCTCAGGATCAAGACCCCGAGCCTGGAGCAGCTCGTCATGTACCTCTCCGGCGGGAACCAGCAGAAGGTGCTCGTCTCCCGCTGGCTCGCCACCACCCCCTTCCTCCTCATCCTGGATGAGCCCACCCGGGGGATCGACGTCGCCACGAAGAGCGAGATCTACCGGCTCATGACCGGCCTCGCCAAGGAAGGGAAGGCGATCATCCTCATCTCCTCGGAGATGCCCGAGATCCTCGCCATGTCCGACCGGATCATGGTCATGCACGAGGGGCGCAAGGTCGGGGAGCTCTCCCGCTCCGACGCCACCCAGGAACGAGTCCTCCACATGGCGACCGGCGAGCCGCTCAGCACCCTCGAGACGGTCCCGCCCAACTGACGCTAAGGACACCACCACCAGGATATCCACATGGCCGAAACGAGTGCCCCACGGACCGCGGCCTTAGAGAGCGAGAAGGAAGCGGCCCGGACCGAGTCCCGCGTGCTCAAGTTCATGAGCACCTACAGCATCCTCCTCATCCTCGCCGGCCTCGTCGTCCTCGAAGCCATCCTCTCCGGCGGGATCTCCCTCAAGATCGGGAACCTGCTGAACGTCCTCCGCCAGATCAGCGTCATCGGGATCATCGCCCTCGGCGTCACCATGTGCATCATCACCGCCGGGATCGACCTCTCCTCCGGCGCCGTGGTGGCCATGGTCTCGGTGGTGGTGGCGAGCCTGCTCCAGGCCCCCGACGCCATGGACCGGCTCTTCAAAGGGGGCCACCCCTGGCCGGTGGGGGTGGCGGTCCTCGTCGGGCTCGCGGTCGGCACCTTCCTCGGGTTCTTGAACGGGGCCATGATCACCCGCCTCAGGATCCCGCCCTTCATCGCCACCCTGGGGATGATGACCTTCGCCCGCGGCTGGGCCTTCATCTACTCCCAGGGCCGTCCCCGGGGGAGCCTCCTCGACTCCTTCCAGGTCATCGGCCAGGGCTCGATCCTCGGCATCCCCAACCCCGCCCTGGTCCTGCTCGTGTGCGTGGCCATCACCTACCTCATCCTCCAGCACACGCTCTGGGGCCGCTACACCTATGCCCTGGGCAGTAACCTCCAGGCAGCGGTGGTCTCGGGGATCAAGATCGAGCGGTACTTGGTCCTCGTCTACACCTTCGCCGGCTTCCTCGCCGCGGTGGCCTCCATCGTCCTCACCGCGCGTATCGGCTCCGGCCAGCCGGGGCTCGGGCTCGGCTACGAGCTCGACGCCATCGCCGCCTCGGTCATCGGGGGGACGAGCCTCGCCGGGGGGTTGGGCACCGCCGGCGGCACCCTGGTCGGCGCCCTCATCATCGGGGTCATGAAGAACGGGCTCGACATCCTGAACGTCTCCGCCGACTTCCAGCAGGTGGCGCGAGCCATCATCATCGTGGTGGCGGTGACCATCGACGTGCGCAAGAACGTGCGCCGCGTCTAGAGGCGCTTCGATCGGCCTTCCCCCATCCCCCCAGAGGACCCCATGGCAACGAACGTCGCCCTCTCCTTGAACCGCATCGCCAAGCCCGACCTCCCCCTCCCCGAGTTTCTCTTGCTCGCCTCCTCGCTGGAGATGAAGTACGCCGAGGTCCGCAACGACCTCCCCGGCCGGGAGGTCCTGGACGGCCTCTCCCCGGGAGTTCTCCGGTCGGCCCTCCACCGGACCAAGGTGGGGATCGTCTCCATCAACGCCCTCTACCCCTTCGAGAGCGGTCGCCACCTCGAGGCGAACCTCGAGAAGCTCCGCGGGCTCATCGCACAGGCCCGCACCGTGGGCTGCAAGTACATCGTCATGTGCCCCTTCAACGAGAAGGGCGATCCCCGCACCCCGAAGGAGCGGGCCGGGGAGCTCGTGGCGGCGCTCGACGCCTACGGCCCCCTCTACGCCGAGGCCGGGATGGTGGGCCTCATCGAGCCGCTCGGCTTCGAGCGGAGCGCGCTCCGCCTGAAGCGGGCCGCCCTGGAGGGCATCGCCCGGTCGAGATACCCGGGCTCCTTCGCCCTCCTCCACGACACCTTCCACCATTACCTCTCCGGCGAGGAGGAGCTCTTCCCCAAGGAGACCGGCCTCGTCCACGTCTCCGGCGTCCCCGCGGGCAAGAGCCGGTCGGCCATCGAGGACGAGGACCGCATCCTGGTGGACGACTCGGACGTGATGGACAACCGCCGCCAGGTCGCGGCCCTGCTCAAGGGCGGCCTCAAGGCCCCCATCTCCTTCGAGCCCTTCTCCCCCAAGGTGAAGGCCCTCTCGGTGGGGGAGCTCAAGGCCGCCCTCGAGAAGAGCGTGAAGTACCTCCTCGGCTAGGGCCTTAGAAGAGGGGGCACCCTTCGCCCCCTTTCTCTTGCGATCCGAGGTCCTTCCTTTCCCCCGGGACGGCCGACCCCCGGGGGAAAGGCCCGCCCCCTTCGCCCGTGCACAAGAATTTCTACCCGGGGCTTCCTTTAGACGTGGTGTTCGCTCCGGGCGCTCGCCTATACTTTCCCTCCCGTGGCCGTTCCCTTCGACACCGTCGACGACTTTTTGGGCGCGGTCGCCTCGCAGTACGAGGGCCTGCCCAAGCAACTCAAGGCCATCGCCCACCACATCGAGACCAACCGGGCTCGGATGGTGGTGACCCGCATCACCGACATCGCCAAGGCCTGCGGGGTCCAGCCCTCGGCGGTCACCCGCTTCTCCCAGCGCTTCGGGTTCTCCGGCTTCAGCGAGCTGCAGACCCTGTTCCGCGACGCCTTCAGCGAGAGCACCACCCCCTCCACGAGCTACGCCAAGCGGATCCGGGGCCTCATCGAGTCCCGAAGGCTCAAGATGGACGCCGGGGGGATCCTCCGCCAGCTCCTCCTCGCGAACCAGGGGGCGATCGAGGAGTTCGCCCTCCACCTCGACGACCGGGCCCTGAAGACCGCGGTCTCTCTCCTCCACGACGCCGGGCATGTCTACGTCGCCGGGGTGCGCCGCTCCTTTTCGGCGGCCGCCTACTTCACCTACCTCCTCCAGCACACGAGCAAGCGCGTCTCCCTCGTGGACGGCCTGGGCGGCACCTTCGCCGGGCAGATGCGCTCCATCGGGAAGGGCGACCTGCTCGTGGCCATCAGCTTCACCCCCTACGGGCGGGAGACCCGCAGCTGCGTGCGAATCGCGGTTTCGCGGGGGGCCCGGGTCCTGGCCGTGACCGACAGCGGCATGAGCCCGGTGGCCCGCGCCGCCGACGTGCAGCTCCTCGTCAAGGAGGCGAGCGCCTTCTCCTTCCGCTCCCCGACCAACACCATGTGCCTGTGCCAGGGGCTCTTCATCGCTCTCGCCACCCGCCTGGAGCTCGACCTGGAACTCGCCCACCGCGAGGTGGCGCTCGAGGAGGCGGAGCCGGGCACGAGCTAGAGGGGAGGGGCTGCCCGCGGGGGGAAGGGCCCACCTTAGGGGGCAAGAGGGCCGCCCCCCCGGGTGGGACCGAGGGGGGGGGGGGAGTGGATAGAAAGTCGTTTCTATGAAGCCGGAGTGAATGGAAACCCGCTTGCGCCGGGGGCCGCCCTTTTGCTACAGTGGCGGCCGGGTCCACCCCCTTTGGGAAAGAGGACGCGGCGGGCCCCCGGCCCATTTCACCGAGAGAGGACGAGGCGATGGCTGCGACGCAAGAGGCGGTGCTGAAGCGGGCTCCCCAGGCGATCAAGAACCGGCGCCTGCGCTACTGCGTGGACAACGAGTGGCGGGAGTCGAAGACCCAGAAGTACATGCCGGTCATGAATCCTTCCACCGGCGAACAGATCGCCGAGGCCCCCTGCTGCACCCAGGACGAGGTCAACTCGGCGGTCCTGGCAGCGGCCCGCGCCTTCCCCGGCTGGTCGGGCACCCCCATCCCCACCCGGATCCAGCTCATGTTCCGGTTCAAGCAGCTGCTCGATCGGCACCTCGAGGAGCTCACCGTCCTCCTCGCCACCGAGATGGGCAAGGTGCTCGCCGAGGCCCAGGGCGACGTCCTCAAGGCCATCGAGGTGGTCGAGTGCGCCTGCTCCACCCATTACCTCATGCAGGGCGACACCTGCATGAACGTCTCCGAGGGCTACGACACCGTCTCCTACCGAGAGCCCCTGGGCGCGTTCGTGGGCATCGCCCCTTTCAACTTCCCGGCGATGATCCCCATGGGGTGGATGATGCCCTTCTGCATCACCACCGGGAACACCTTCGTCCTGAAGGCGGCGTCGATGGTGCCCCAGACCGCGATCCGGATGCTCGAGCTCCTCATCGAGGCCGGGCTGCCCAAGGGGGTGGTGAACCTCGTCACCTGCAGCCGGGTGGAGGCCGATAGCCTCCTCGTCCACCCGGAGGTGAAGGGCATCACCTTCGTCGGCTCCACCTCGGTGGGCAAGCACATCTACGAGACCGCCGCCGGCGCCGGGAAGCGGGTCCAGGCCTTGACCGAGGCCAAGAACCACGCCCTGGTGCTCGAGGACTGCGTCCTCGAGCGGAGCGTCATGGGGATCGTGAACTCCACCTACGGCTGCGCCGGGCAGCGGTGCATGGCCCTGCCCGCGGTCTGCGTGCAGGAGACGATCGCCGACGAGCTGGTGGAGCGGCTCAGGACGAAGGCCCGGGCGCTCCGCATCGGCCCGGCCTACGAGCCGGAGTCGCAGCTCGGGCCCCTGGTCTCGAGCGGCCAGCGAGAGTGGGTGGAGAAGTGCATCGCCCGCGGCGTCGAGGAGGGGGCGCGGCTCGTCCTCGACGGCCGCCGGCCCGAGGTCCCCGGGTACGAGGGGGGCTACTACGTCGGCCCCACCATCTTCGACGAGGTCAAGGCCGGCCACTTCGTCGGGGACGAGGAGATCTTCGGGCCCGTGACGAGCATCAAGCGGGTCCGGGACTTCGAGGAGGGGCTCGCCATCATGAACGCGAACCGGTTCGCCAACGGCTCGTCCATCTACACGAGCTCCGGCCGCTTCGCCCGCGAGTTCGCGAAGCGCAGCCACGGCGGGATGGTGGGGATCAACGTCGGGATCCCCGTCCCCTTCTCCATCTTCCCCTTCAGCGGCCACAAGCAGTCCTTCTTCGGCGACCTGCACACCATGGGCAAGGACGGGGTGGCCTTCTTCACCGAGACGAAGAGCGTCACCTCGGTCTGGTTCACCGAGGAGGACTCGAAGAAGAAGGTCTCCACCTGGGACGGGACGCTCACCCGCGGCTAGCGCCGCCCTTTACGGAGAGGAAAGACCATGAGAGAGGATCCGGCCCGGGCCGGGGCCGAAGGCGGCCCGCTCTTGAAGATGACGAGGACCACCCCCACTTGCCTGTGGACCGACACCGCCGAGTACGAGCCCCTGAAGACCTCGCTCGGCTACGGGGCGGTGGGCGCCACCTGCAACCCGGTCATCGCCCTCCAGGTCCTGAAGAAGGAGATGGCCACCTGGAAGCCCCGCATCCTGGAACTGGCCGCCTCCCTGCCCACCGCCACCGAGGACCAGATCGGCTGGCGGGTGGTGGAGGAGATGTCGGTGCGCGCCGCCGGCCTCCTCAGGCAGGTCTTCGAGCGCGACCGGGGGCGCAACGGGCGGCTCTCCATCCAGACCGACCCGCGCCTCTTTCGGGACAGTAAGGCCATCCTCGAGCAGGCGGTCCATTTCTCCCAGCTCGCCCCCAACATGATCGTGAAGATCCCCGTCACCGCCGCGGGGATCCCGGCCATCGAGGAGGCCACCTACCGCGGGGTGTCGATCAACGCCACCGTCTCCTTCACCCTCCCCCAATGCCTGGCCGTGGCCGAGGCGGTGGAGCGGGGGCTCTCCCGCCGGGAGAAGGAAAAGAAGCGCATCGACGACATGGGGCCGGTCTGCACCATCATGGTGGGGCGCCTCGACGACTGGCTCAAGGTGCTCATCGAGAAGGAGGGCCTCTCCGTCGACCCGGGCATCGCGGAGTGGGCCGGGGTGGCGGTCTTCAAGAAGACCTACGCGCTCTTCAGGGAGCGCGGGTACCGCCTGCGCCTCCTCTCGGCCGCCTTCCGTAACCACATGCACTGGAGCGAGTTCGTGGGCGGCGACGTGGTCGTCTCCCCCCCCTTCGCCTGGCAGACCCGCTTCCAGAAGAGCGGCATCGACCCCTTGCCGCGCATGGACCACCCGGTCGATCCGGACGTCCTCTCCGAGCTACAGAAGAACTTCCCCGACTTCGGGCGCGCCTACGAGGAGAAGGGCCTCTCCCCTTCGGAGTTCGACGCCTTCGGCCCCACCCGAAGGACCCTGCGCCAGTTCCTCGGCGCGAGCGCCGACCTCTCGGCCCTGGTCCGGGACCTCCTCGTCCCCAACCCCGACTAGTCACCTCCCCAAGGAGGAGCCGGACATGCTCGACGCAGCGAAGGTGAAGCTGGGCATCGCCCCCATCGCCTGGACCAACGACGACCTGCCCGAGCTCGGGGGCGAGAACACCTTCGAGCAGTGCCTCAGCGAGATGGCCCTCGCCGGCTACAAGGGGAGCGAGGTGGGCAACAAGTACCCCAAGGACCCGGCGGTCTTGAACCGGGCCCTCACGCTCCGGGGCATGACCATCTGCAACGCCTGGTTCAGCGCCTTCCTCACCACCCGGCCCCTCCGGGAGACCCTCGATGCCTTCGTCGCGCAGATGGACTTCCTCTACGCGGTGGGGGCCCGCGTCATCGGGGCCGCCGAGCAGGGCCACAGCATCCAGGGACAGGAGAAGCCCGTCCTCGCCGAGAAGCCGGTCTTCACCGAGGCCGAGTGGAAGCTCCTCGCCCAGGGGCTCAATGAGATGGGCCGGCTCGCGGCCAAGAAGGGCATGACCCTCACCTACCACCACCACATGGGCACCGGGGTACAGTCGGCCGAGGAGATCGATCGGCTCCTCTCCCTCACCGAGCCCGGGCTCGTCTCGCTCCTCTTCGACACCGGCCACCTCACCTTCGCCGGGATCGACCCCTTGCCCCTCTTGAAGAAGCACGTCTCCCGGGTCCGGCACGTCCACCTGAAGGACGTCCGCCCCGAGGTCCTGAAGCGGGTGAAGCCCGAGGGGATGAGCTTCCTCCGCGCGGTCCGCGAGGGCGTCTTCACCGTCCCCGGGGACGGCGCGATCGCCTTCGAGCCGCTCTTCCACCTCCTCTCCGAGGCGGGCTACGCCGGCTGGATGGTGGTCGAGGCCGAGCAGGACCCGGCCAAGGCGAATCCCCTCGAGTACGCGCAGAAGGCGCGCCGCTACATCCGGGAGAAGACCGGCCTCTAGTCCCCCCGCCTTTTGGAGCGTACCGGCCCCCGCGGTGCCCATGGCGATCTCCCGCGAGGCTCCCTTCCCAAGGACGCGGGGGCTCGCCGCATCGCTCTTCGCGCGCGAGGTCATCGTCGCGCGAGAGAGGGCAGGGAAGCGCCCCCGGCGCTTTCGGTCCCTCTCACCCCCCCCTGCTAGACTAAGAGGCCATGCTCGTCGAGGTCGCCGTCGCCGCCGCGGTGCGCGGCACGTTCACCTACCGCGTCCCCTCCGCCATGGCCCCGGAGGTTTCGCTCGGCCAGCGGGTGGCGGTGCCCTTCGGGAAGAGCCGCCGCACCACCGGCTACGTGATCGGGTTCCCCACTGCCCCCCCCGAAGGCCTCGAGCTGCGCGACGTGCTCGCGGTGCTCGATCCCCTTCCGCCGTTCACCTCGCCCCTCGTCGAGCTCATCCGCTGGGCGGAGGACTACTACCTCGTCCCCCCCGGAGAGCTCCTCCGGGCGGCGCTTCCCCCCGGGCTCAACACTCGCCGCGGCGACGCCGGACCGGCCCGCCGGGGCGTTGCCTACGCCCTCCCGGCCGAGGGGGCCGCGGCCGCCTTGCCATCGCTCTCCCGGGCCCGTGCCCAGCGGGCGGTGCTCGACTACCTCCTCTCCCGCGGCCGGGTCCCACTGGAGGAGCTCAAGGTGGCGTTTCCCCACGGCCGCACGGCGCTGCGAGCCCTCGCCCGGCGCGGGCTCGTCTTGGTCGAGGCCGAGACCAAGGTCGCCCGGGGCGGCGTCCTCGCCGCCGGGCCGGCCCCGCCGGCCCTCACCCCCGCCCAGGCGGCGGCGGTCGGCGAGCTCGCCGCCGCCCTGGGGGGCTTCGCGCCCTTCCTCCTCCACGGCGTCACCGGGTCCGGCAAGACCGAGGTCTACCTGCAGCTCATCGCCCGGGCCCGCTCCCTGGGGCGGGGGGCGCTCGTCCTCGTGCCGGAGATCGCCTTGACCCCCCAGCTCTCCGGCCGCTTCCGGGCCCGGTTCGGCGAGGACGTGGCCCTCCTGCACTCCGGCCTCTCCGACGCCGAGCGCCATGCCGAGTGGACGCGCCTGCGGCGCGGGCTGGCCCGGATCTGCGTGGGGGTGCGCAGCGCGATCTTCGCCCCGGTGCAGGACCTCTCCGTGCTCGTGGTGGACGAGGAGCACGACCCGAGCTTCAAGCAGGAGGACGGCCCCCCCTACCACGCCCGGGACCTTTCGGTGGTCCGGGCCAAGCTCGAGAACGCCGTCCTCGTCTTGGGCTCGGCCACGCCCTCGCTCGAGACCCTCGACCACGCCCGCCAGGGCCGGTACCGGACCTTGACCCTCCCCTCTCGCATCGACGATCGCCCCATGCCCGAGGTCGAGGTGGTGGACCTTTCCCGCCTCCGCCAAAAGGGCGAGGGCGATCTCCCCGGCCTCATCTCCCCGAGGCTCTCCGCGGCGCTCTCGGAGACCCTGGCCGCGGGGCAGCAGGCGATCCTGTTCCTGAACCGCCGCGGGTACGAGACCCTGGTGCTCTGCCCCGCCTGCGGAGAGGAGGCGCGCTGCACCGAGTGCTCGGTCTCGCTCACCCACCACGCTCGCCGCGGCGTTTTGCTCTGCCACTACTGCGGCCGGGTCGAGCCGGCGGCCTCGAGATGCCCGCGCTGCGGCGGGGCCCGCGGCGGGGTGGGGGTGGGCACGGAGCAGGTGGAAGAGGCGGTACGCGCCCTCTTCCCGCGCGCCCGGGTAGGCCGGCTCGACCGGGATACCGTCTCGTCGGCCGACGACACCGCCGCGGTCCTGGCCCGCTTCGCCAACCGCGAGCTCGACGTCCTCGTCGGAACGCAGATGGTGACCAAGGGGCACGATTTCCCGGGCGTGACGCTCGTGGGGGTGGTCCTCGCCGACACCGCCCTCGCCCTCCCCGACTTTCGGGCCGCCGAGCGGACCTTCCAGTTGCTCGCCCAGGTGGCGGGACGGGCCGGCCGGGGCGCCGATCAGGGGCGCGTCCTCATCCAGACCTTCAACCCCCGTACCCCCGCGGTGGCCTGCGCCGCATCGCACGACTTTTTGGGCTTCGCCGCGGGAGAGCTCGAGCGGCGCCGGACCCTCTCCTACCCGCCCTTCGGGCGGATGCTGGCGGTCCGGATCGAGGGCTCGGAGGCCGGGGCGCGCCGCTGCGCCGAGGCGCTGGCGCGGGCCGCTCGGCCCGCCCTTTCGCCCAAGGTGGCGATGCTGGGCCCCGCCCCCGCCGCCCTGGAACGGCTCCGCGGCCTCTACCGCTGGCACATCCTCTTCCGGGCGGACGAGCCGCGCGCCCTGTTCCGGGTCCACGCCGCCCTCTCGCTCGCAGCGGTTCGTCCACCGGGCGGCGCCGCGGTCCGGTTCGACATGGACCCCTACTCGATGATGTGAGGGAGCTACCCCGAGCGGCTCGCAGGGAGACGATGGCGGGGTTTCCCCCGGAGCGCGCCCCCTCGGCCGCTCGGGACCTTCCCCTTCCGTACCCTTTCCTCGCGGCTTCGCTCTCGGCGCGACCCTGCTCGGAGGGACTCCCGCCGCGGGGGTCGCCGTACTCGGAGACGCCGAACGCGGCATGTCGGCAGGCTCACCCCGGGGAGCGCATCCGGTCCTCGAAGGAGACGGATCCGTCCCTGAGCTTGGCTCTCGAGACCCTCGCCGCCATTCGGTCTAGCACCTCCGCACCCTTCGATCCCCCTACACCCCGCGGAGCCGCACGACCTTGCGCCCCACCCTGGCGACCACCTCGAGCTCGCCACCGAGCCCTTTGACGTAGCGGCGTAGCGTCGAGAGCAAGTGATCCTCCCGGCGCTCCGCCCGCGAGAGCTCGGACTGCTTCATTCTCGCGGCCGCCGCCACCTGCTCCTGCGTCTTGCCGGCGGCCTGGCGAAGCTCGCGCAGGGCGCGCCTGCATGTGGCCGCGTCGAACGGAGTCCCCGGAAGTGCCCGATGCCCTCGGGCGAACGCGCGCTTCCCGAGCGCCGCCTCCGCGGCCGTCACCTCGGCGGCCGAAGCTCGTGAGAACGGTCCCTCTAGTGCGTCTCGACCACCGGCCTCGAGGTAGTCGGTCTGGGGGGGGAGTTGTCCTGGGCGCGCTGAGACCGCAGGGAGCCCCCTTCTTCCGTCGGGAGAGCGTCTTTCCGGAGAGAGCGCGCGTCCTCCCTCGGCGTCCCGGAGGCGCTTCCTCTTCCGCCCGCGCCGGCCCCAAGACGCTAGGGGCGCCCCCTCATGCGTCAAGGGCCCTGCGCCGGCTCGGGGACGGGATCCGCTGTCAAGAATCGGCTGGCCTCAGGCCCGACGCTCCGCGCTTTCCTTCCTTCGGGGAAGTAGGCTCGCGACGGCCCGAGCAGCGCCCCATGATCGAGGGAGTCGAGCGGGGAGGACTGCGCCGAGGACCGCCGCCAGCTTGGTACCCCAAGCGAGGCCGATCCATAATCGGCTGGCGTGTCCCGGGTCCTCCTGGTCGACGACGATATCGCCGAGATCTCGGCCGTGAAGCGCGTTCTCTCGCGCGCCGGGCATCAGCCGGTCCTCGCCACGAATGCCTCGGACGCCATGGCCGCCATCGTGCAGCGGCGGCCCGACCTTCTCGTCATCTCCTCGACCTGCGAGAGCGGCGAAGCCCTGGCCCTCGCGCGCCGGCTCCCCGGCGACCCGGCCACCGACGGCGTTCCCCTCCTCGTCCTCGGCGCCGCCGATGGCCTCCCCGAGGGCGCGCGATGCCTCGAGAGACCGCTCGATCCCGAACTGCTCGCCGCCGAGGTGAAGGGCGCGCTCGGCGTCGCCGGCGAGGGCAATCCTCCCGGAACTCCCTCCCCGCTCGCCGCCGCCCCCCCTTCGCCCGCCCCCGCGAACAAGCCTCGGCCAAAGGTCCCCTCCGCGCGTCCCGCGCAGGCGGCTCGCGGCCCGCTCCCCTCTCCGGCTCCAAAAGCCCCGGGGGCCCCTGCTCCCCCGGCCGGGGCGGATAAGCCCGCCGGTCCGGGGCATCCCCCGAGCGCGGGGCTCTCCGACGCGGCCGCCAGTCGCCGGGCTGCGGCCGAGGCGCTCAGGGCCCGCGCGGAGGAGCTGCGCCGGTCGAGCCACCGGGCTCCCCCCGAGCCCTCGGAGCCGCCGCGCGAGCCGGGCCGACCGTCGCTCTCGGCGTCCATCATCCTCCCTCCCGCCCGCGCGCTAGAGACCTCCTTGGCCGAGTCGCTCGACCTCGAGGAGGGCGAGCCCAAGCCCGCCCTGAAGGAGACCGACGCTTCCCCTCCCCTGGGCGGCTATCGCTCCGACGTCGAGCGCGTCCTCGCCGAGAACGCCCGCCGGGACGCGGCGGAGGAGGCGCTTCGCGCCCTCGAGGTCGAGGCCACCAGCCACGCGGCGGAGGTGGCCCGCGCCCGGGCCTCCGCCGCTCCGACCGACGAAGGCAGTGGACCTTCCCCCTCGGGGGACGAGCACGCACTGCAGGACGCCATCGAGACCGCGCGACGCGAGGCGTTCGAGGCCGCCAAGCGCGAGCTCAAGGACGCGGCTCGCCGGGAAGCCGCCGAGGCGGCCCGGCGCGTCCAGGCGGAGGCGCGGGCGCGGCAGGAGGCGGTCCTCGCCGCTCAGCGGGAGGTGACGGAGCTCTCCCGCCGCGAGGCGGAGGCGGCAGAGCGCGCCCACGCGGAGGCCGACGCCCGCCGCGCGGCCGAGGAGGAGCTCCGGGCGCTGAGAGCCCAGCTCGCCGAGGAGCGCAAGAAGGCCGACGAGCGAGTGGCCACCGTGATGCAGCGGGCGGCCCAGGAGGAGGAGGCCGCGGACGAGCTGCGCCGGCTGGCCGAGGAGGAGATCCGCCGCCGCGACGAGGAGACGGCAAGGTCCCGCGCGGCCGAGGAGGAGAAGCTCAGGTCCGCGATCGAAAGCGTTCGGGTGGAGATGGAGGATCTGCGCAGGAAGAAGGAGGAGGAAGCGCACCGGCGCGAGGAGGCGGAGGCCGCGCTCCAGAAGCTGGAACAGGCCCGCCGCGAGGCCGTGGCCCGATCGATCGTGCCCGCCGCCGAGGAGCCTGGGCCGCGCTTCACCCCGCCCCCGTTCTTCGCCCCCTTCGAGGGAGCAGAGGGGGGGCCGCCGCCCTCAGACCCCGCCGAGGAGGCCGCTCGACGCCGCGTCGCGGCCTTTCGGACGGGCGCGGCCGAGTCGGCGGCTCTCGAGCCGGCCTGGCCCTTGCCCACCCAGGGCCCGGGGGAAGCCCCCCCGCCCGCCGCGGAGGAGCCCGGGCCCGCGCTTCCCCAGCCCATCCCCCAGCTGAGGGCCGGGGCCCTTTCCGAGTTGCCCGCACCTCGCCTTCTCGCCCTCGCCGCCCGGGCCCGCCTCGACGGACGCCTCGACTTCGAGGGCGAAGTGGCGCGCTCCCTCTGGTTCGAAGAAGGGCGCGTGGTGGGCGCCTCGAGCGCCGACCCGTCCGAGCGGGTGGAGGAAGTGGCGCTCCGGCTCGGCCTCATCACCCGCGACCAGCACCGCCAGATCGCCCAGGCGGCCGCGGCCCTTCCCTCGCGGCGCGCCGCGCTCTTGCTCCTCGAGCGGGGGTTCTTGAAGCCCACCGAGCTCACCGGCCTCGTAAGGCGGCGCACCGAGGAGGTCGTCTTCGGCGTGTTCGCCGACGACGATGCCCGCTTCCGCTTCCTGGGCGTCACCGTGCCCCCCGAGGAGCGCATCGCTCTCGAGCGCGGGACCCTGGCCCTGGCGGTCGAGGGGGTGAGACGGCGGTGGCTGGCCGCTCGCGTCGACGCCCTCCTCGGCGGCCCCGCCACCCTCCTCGCCCCCGTCCCGAACGGCCCGGGGCCTAATGACCTCGGGCTCTCCGCCGACGAGCGCCGGGTCGTGGCCCTGGCCGACGGCCTGCGCGCCCTCGAGGAGATCGTCGGGGCGAGCCCCCTCGACGCGCTCAGCACCCGGCAGGTCCTCTCCGCCCTGGTGCTCACCGGAGCACTCTCGGTACGGGCCCTCCAGGCGGGCCGGCCCGCCGGGCAAGCCTCCGCCGCCATCGACCTGGCGCGGGTGAAGGACAAGCTCGAGCAGGTCCGGCGGGCGGACTACTTCACCGTGCTCGGCGTGGGGCGGCTGTGCACGCCGCACGAGGTCCGGGAGGCCGCCGAGCGGCTCAGGGTGGAGTTCGAGCCGCGCCGGTTCGCCGGCCTACCCGACGAGGGACTCCCCGCCCGCCTGG
This sequence comes from Anaeromyxobacter sp., assembly GCA_035686075.1. GTDB lineage: Bacteria > Myxococcota > Myxococcia > Myxococcales > Anaeromyxobacteraceae > Anaeromyxobacter. The sequence goes on along the minus strand of DASRZU010000059.1, from coordinate 13,828 downwards.
CCGAGATCCAGAAGGTGGTGGAGGACGCGCGCGAGGTCCTAGCCGACGATCGGCTCCGCGAGGAGTACCTGCGTGGCCTGGGCGACGCTGCCTGAAGGGCCCCCGGTGCGCGATCGCCTCCGCCCCGTTACATTCCCCTTCCCCGAAGGGAGAGGAAAAGCGCAGCGATGATACGCGAGATCGTCATCTGGCCTGACCCGGTCCTGAAGCAGGTCGCCGCCCCGGTGGAGCGCGTGGATGACGCGGTCCGCAGGCTGCTCGACGACATGGCCGAGACCATGTACGCGGCCGACGGCGTGGGCCTGGCCGCTCCGCAGATCGCCGAGCTGCAGCGCGTCATCGTGATCGACACCTCGCCGCGCCAGGAAGGGCAAAAGCTCGTCCACCTCGTGAACCCGGAGATCGTCGCCACCGAGGGCAAGACCACCTACACCGAGGGCTGCCTCTCCATCCCCGGCGAGGCCGAGGAGGTCGAGCGGGCCGCCCAGGTCCGGGTCCGAGCCCTCGACTACTTCGGAAAGCCCTTCGAGCTCGACGCCGACGGCCTCCTCGCCATCGCCATCCAGCACGAGACCGACCACCTGAACGGCACCCTCTTCGTGGACCACCTCTCGAGCCTCAAGCGGGAGCTCATCCGAAAGCGGATGAAGAAGCTCAAGGCCGAGCGGGCCGCGGAGAACGCGGCCGAGATCCGCGGCGCCCCGCGGCACGAGAAGGCGCTGTAGCGGTCGCGCGCCGGTCGGTTCGGGGGGGGCCCCTTCGATCGCCCCGCGGGACCTTGGCTCTTTACCCCCAGCGCGCCACCCGGGCCAGGATGGCCTCCTGATCCGCATCGTCCGCAGCGATGCAGAGCAGGATCCCCTCCCGCGGCACCTCGGCCATGAAGGCATCGAGCTCACTCACCTCGAGCTCGACCACCGCGGAGCGTCCCGCCTCCTGGATTCGTCGGATGAGCGGTACCCACTGGAGGATGGGTTTGTCATCGTTCAGCCCCTGCACCCACTGGACCGCCTGGATCTCCGGGATCTCGAGGATGGCGTCGAGGTGGCGGGCGACGCCCTTTCCATCGACGTGGAACACGTTGTGGTCCATCCCCTTCACCTCGCGTTCGAGGGCGGGAAGGAAGAATTCCTCGAAGTGCTCCGGGGAGATCATCGCCGAGACGTCACAGCTCGGGATGTGCATCCTCCCGAACGAGGGAATTCCCATCCAGGTGACCGAGGGCTGCCGGTGCGCCCTGAGCAAGCGGTGGAAGCCGTCGTACACCGCTCGAAAGTCGCTTGTCGCCACCTCGAGGGCCGCCTTCACCTCCTCGGGATGCTCGTAGAGATCGAGGAGGAGAGCCCGGGTGTCGCGCCAGGCTGCGACGCAATCGAGCCCGGGGTGGAAATCGGTGTAGCCCACCATGAACCTGCCCGGGCTCTCGCGCAGCGCCACCCGAGTCAGCTCCTCGACCTTCCGCTGGTAGACGCTCTCGAGGTCGAGCTTCAGCCGCCCGAGGTCACTCCAATCGTGAATGCAGGGGAGCGCCCAGGAAGTGACCTCGTCGAACCGCAACTCGCAGCCGTAGAGCGAGGCGAAGTAGTTCGGGCCGATGTTGGGCCAGAACACCGGGAAGGTCTCGGCGCGCAGGATCCGCCCCTCGATCGACTCGAGGAAGACCGCGACCTGGAACTCCGCATCGAACCACTTGTCCTTCACCGTCGCCCAGGACCCCTGGCCGTGCTTCTCGGACACGAACGCGTTGTGGGCGCTGAAGCGCACCGGGGCGCGATCGAGCACCTCTCCCTGCCACCAGGCGTCGATCCGCTGCATGGCGCGCTCGAAGTCGGGCTTGCATGCGAGCTCGAGGTTAAAGCCAGCCACCTTCCGAACCATCGGTCTCGTCATCCGCTCCCCGCGAAGGATCCGCGGGCGATTGTGTCACAGCTCTTGGGGCCGCGGACCCTCGAGCGCTCGCTAGCGCCTCGACCACCGCCGGGAGCTTTGGACGAACCTCTAGATCCGCCGATCCCCGGCGGGCGACGGGAGCAGGGGGACCTACGCCCTTCCGTCCTTGTCTGCCTCGGCGCTGCGTGCCACGCTTCGGGCGGCCACCCCCTCGAGCCCGTGCTCGCCAAGGCATAGAGGAGCGAGGGGATGGGCCGCGGGGGAAGGGGTGAGGTCGTGAAACCAAGGGACCGCGTCCTCATGTCGCTGCACCACGAAGAGCCGGACCGCTGCCCGATGCAGGTGAGCTTCACCCCGGAGTTCGCGGCCAGGCTCCGGGCGGACCTGCGCCTCTTCCGGGCCGCCGGGCACAACCCGCACGGCGGCGGTAACACCTACGCGCTCGAGCGGGCCCTCGAGGAGGACATGCTCCTCTCCTCCGTCGGGTGGGCGAACTCGTACTACGCCAACGAGGCCTTCGGGAACGGCGCCGAGGCGTACACCGACGACTGGGGCGTTCCCTGGCGGAACGCGCCCTACGAGACGCGGTTCGGGCCCGGCTTCTACACGGAGATCGCGGGCCACCCCCTCGGGGACGCGACCGCCCTCGGCTCGTACCGACCCCCCGATCCGCATCGCGAGGAGCTCTACGCCGACGCCGCTCGGCTCATCTCGCAGTACGGGTCCGAGTACTTCATCGTGGGAGTGACGGTGTGCACGATCTTCGAGACCGCCTGGGCGCTTCGGGGCCTGGAGCGGCTCCTCATGGACTTCGTCGAGGACCCCGACCTCGCGGATCACATCCTCGACATCCCCTATCGCTACCACCTCGCGGCGGCCCGGCGCCTTGTGGAGATGGGCGTGGACATGATCTGGACGGGCGACGACGTCGGCTCCCAGAACGGGATGATGATCTCCCCGCCCACCTGGCGCCGCTTCTTGAAGCCCCGGATGGCGGAGCTGGTTTCCACCTTGAAGGCCCAGAGGCCCGGGGTGACGATCGCCTACCACTCGGACGGCAACATCGAGCCCATCATCCCGGAGCTCATCGAGATCGGGATCGACGTGTTGAACCCGGTGCAGCCCCGGTGCATGAGCCCCGCCCGGCTCAAGAAAGAGTACGGCGACCGACTCTCTTTCTGGGGGACGATCGACGAACAGCACACCCTGCCCTTCGGATCGCCCGACGACGTCCGGGCCGAGGTCGCGAGCCGGGTGTCGGAGGTCGGGCGGGGGGGAGGCCTCATCCTCGGGCCCACCCATCACGTGCAGCTCGACACGCCGCTCGAGAACTTCTGGGCCATGGTCGACACCGTCAAGGGCTCGGGCGCGCGGCCCTCCCTGGGCCAGCGAAAAGGGAGCTAGCGGTCGGGGCGTCAGGGGCGCCGCCACCCCGGTTCAGAGCCGCTCGTCGATCGCCCGGTTACTCATGGCGTCCGCCTGGGCGTTCTCCTCGCGCGGGATGTGACGCAGGGCGATGGAGGGGAAGCCCTTGATGAGCGCCTGGGCCTCCTGGTGCAGGGGGAGGAGGTGGTCGGCCTTGACCGCGTACTCGCCGCTCATCTGCCGCACGAGCAGCTCGGAGTCGGACAGGACCTCGAGCTCCTTGATGCCCATGGCCTTGGCCCGCTTGAGGCCGAGGATGAGCCCCATGTACTCGGCCACGTTGTTGGTCGAGTCTCCCAGGAACTTGCCGATCTTGGCCACCACGTGTCCGTCCGGGCTGATGATCACCGCACCCGCCCCCGCCGGTCCGGGGTTGCCCCGGGCCGCGCCGTCGGTGAAGAGGCGCGTGCGCTTGGCCGCCTCGACCCGGGCCGCCTCCTCCTGCGCCGCCCGCTCCGCCGCCTCGGCCTCGGACCGCTCCCGGCGGCGCTGTTCCCGCTCGTTGCGGGAGAGCTCCATGGCCTCGTCGATCTCCTCGGCTGCCCGGGCGGCCGCCTTGGCGACGTCGGTCTGGCGGCGGACCATGATCCCCTTGTTGCCGGCCGGGGCGGCCTCGCGCGATTTCTCGAGCTCCTCCACCCGGTCGGCCGCGGCGTTGATGAGCTTGCCGAGCGTGTCCCGGTCGTACCCGGCGTAGCGTGCGCGGGTGTGGGGCAGATCCTCGTTCGCGGCGATGAAGCGGAGCAGGTCTGCCAGGACGGGCTTCACGGCTACGCGGGCGACGGGGCGGACGGGTTGAGCGCCTCCGCCGCGTAGATGATCCGGTGGCAGTTGGGGCAGGTCTCGATGGAGTCGGCCCGCTGCAGGGTGATCGCCAGCTGGGGAGGAACGTTGCGATTGCACCCCCGGCAGGTCATGCCCACCACCGGGGCCAGGGCCACGCCGGACCGGCGCTTGCGGATGTTCTCGTAGCGGGAGAGCAGGGACGGGTCGACGGCCCGCACCGCCTCCCCGCGCTTGGACTCGAGCTGGCGCAGCCTTTCTTCCACCTCGGCCCGTCGCGCGTCCAGCTCCGCGAGGTCGCCCTGGTTGGCCTCCTCCTGCTCGGCGAGCCATTCGGCGCGCTCCTCCAAGGCCTTCTGGATCTCGGCCGCCTGTCCAGAGAGGGCCCTGAGCTGTTCGGACTGGGTGTCGTTCGACTTCTTGGCGATGTCGATCTCTCGGGAGAGGGCGGCGTACTCGCGCGGGGTCCGGATCTCGCCCAGCCGGCCCTCCCACTTCTTCACCTTGTCGCGCTCCATCCCCAGGAGGGTCTCGAGTTGGCGCCGCTCTCGCTCGTTCAGCTCCAGCCGGCTCTTCTCCTCGTCGTACGAGCGCCGCGCCTCGAGCACCTTCTCCTCGACCTGCGTGCGCCTCGGCCCGAGGCTCTCCAAAACCGACCGGATCTCGTTCGTCTCGAGGTCGATCTGCTGCAGCTCCTCGAGCGCCTTCAGCTTTTCTCGCAGCGACGGCAAGTGCGTCTCTCCTCAGACGGCTTGGGCCCACCAGGACTCGAACCTGGATCGCATCGGTTATGAGCCGAGCGCTCTGACCGTTGAGCTATGGGCCCCGGTGGACCCTTCGAGGCTTGGCTCTATCACATTCTCCCGGTCCTTGTCGGGGGGCGAAAGGACCGCACCCCCCGGACTCTTCGCCTCCCCTCCGCCCTTCCCTCCTGCCCGCGCCCCTCCGAGCCCCTAGTTCTCCACGAAGCTCTTGAGCCGCTTCGAGCGCGACGGGTGCCTGAGCTTTCGCAAGGCCTTGGCCTCGATCTGCCGGATACGCTCCCGGGTCACCTCGAAGTCCTGCCCCACCTCCTCGAGTGTGTGATCGCTCTTCTCCCCGATGCCGAAGCGCATCCGGAGCACCTTCTCCTCGCGCGGGGTGAGGGTGGCGAGCACCTTCCGCGTCTGCTCGGCCAGGTTCATGTTGATGACCGCGTCCGAGGGGGAGACGAGCGACTTGTCCTCGATGAAGTCGCCGAGGTGGCTGTCCTCCTCCTCGCCGATGGGGGTCTCGAGCGAGATGGGCTCCTTGGCGATCTTGAGGACCTTGCGGACCTTGTCGAGCGGGAGCTCCATCTTCTCGGCGATCTCCTCGGGGGTGGGCTCGCGGCCCAGCTCCTGGACCAGGTAGCGGCTCGTGCGGATGAGCTTGTTGATGGTCTCGATCATGTGGACCGGGATCCGGATGGTCCGCGCCTGGTCGGCGATCGCCCGGGTGATGGCCTGCCGGATCCACCAGGTGGCATAGGTCGAGAACTTGTAGCCGCGCTTGTACTCGAACTTGTCCACCGCCTTCATGAGCCCGATGTTCCCCTCCTGGATGAGGTCCAAGAACTGCAGGCCGCGGTTGGTGTACTTCTTGGCGATCGAGACCACCAGGCGGAGGTTCGCCTCCACGAGCTCGGTCTTGGCCCGCTCGGCGTTCCGTTCGCCCTCGCTGATCTGCCGGTAGGTGCGGCGCAGCTCGTCCACCGGGACCCCGGCCTCGTCCTGGACCCGCAGGATCTTCCGGGCGGCGTTCCGCACCGTCCGGTCGAGCTCCTCCACCTCCTCGCTCGAGACGCGCAGCCGCTTGGCCAGCTTCTTCCGCTCCCCCTCGTCCTCGCGCGCCTCCCGAAGCAGCCGCCGCAGGTCCTTGACCGCCACCCCGGTGCGCCGCTCGCAGTCGTAGAGCTCCCGCTCCGCCTCCTCCACCCGCTTGATGAACCCCTTGAGCTTCAGGACGATCCGATCGATCTGCTTCTTGTTGAGCTGGATGGCCTCGAGGTTCTCCATCATCTCCGCCTCGATGGCCCGGATCTCGTTGCGGAGCTCCTTGCGCTTCACCTCGGAGAGGCGCTTGCCGGAGAGCGCCTCGCGGGCCTTCTCCTTGTCCCGCTCCAGCTTGGCGATCCGGGCGATGTGCTCGAGGACCTTCTCGACCCTCCGCTCCTCCTCCTTGGGGATGTGGGGCGGCTCGGCCTCGCCCCCCGGGGCGGCGGCCACCGCCGGCTCGCCGGCCGAGAGGCCGTCGCCCGGTGGGGGGCCCGCTTCCTCGGGCGCCTCGGGCGGTTCGGCCACCTCCTCGAGCTCCTCCTCTTCCTCCCCCTCGGCCTCGCCGTTCTGCTCGTCCCCCGCGTCCTTGACGATCTCCCGGACGCGGATCTTGCCCTTGCGCAGCCGCTCGCCCAGCTCGGCGATCTCCCGGATGGCGATGGAGGAGGAGAGGACCGCCGCCAAGACCTCCTTCTCGCCCTCCTCGATGCGCTTGGCGATCTCCACCTCCCCCTCGCGCGTGAGCAGGGACACCGACCCCATCTTCCGCAGGTACATCCGGACCGGGTCGTTGCTCTTGCCGTAGCCGGCGTCGTCGTCCTCGTCCTTCTCCTCCTCGGCCTCCGCCTTGGCCTCCGGCTCGGGCGGCTTGTCGGGGAGCTTCATCTTCTTCTCGGCGCCGTCCACCACCTCGATATCGTGCTCGCCGAACATCGACATCACGTCGTCGATCTGGTCCGAGCCGATGTCCGAGGGGAGGGCGTCGTTTACCTCGTCGTAGGTGAGAAAGCCCTTCTCCCGGCCCCGGGCCATGAGCTCCTTCACCTCCGACCGCTCGGTGATGTCGCTCATGTCGTCCTGGGGGAGCTCCTCCTCGAGCTCCTCCCCTTCCTCGGCCGAGGCCTCGGCCTCCTCCTGACCCTCCTCCACCTCCTCGGCCTCGGACTCCTCGCCCCGCCGGTGCCGGGCCGACTTCTCCTTGCCCTTCTTCAGAGCCGCGGGGGGCGTCGGGGCGAGCTTCTTCGTCGGTTTCCCGGGCTTCTTGGCCTCGCCCTTTGCTTCCTTCGCCTTCTTGGCCGGGGCGGGCTTCGAGGGCTTCGCGGGACGCCCGGCCCGGGCCGAGCGGGCGGCGGGGGCGGGGCGAGCACCCTTGCGGGCGCGCTCCTCCTTGCCGCTCGACCGGGCCTTGTCCTTCTTGGCTGCCTTCCGGGCCGTCTTCTTCTTGCTACGGGCCTTCGTGGTCATCTCGCTCTGCTCCTTGAAGATGGCGCAGCCGCTCGGTGTGGCTCTTGTCTAACAGCGCCCGGGCGGAGGGGCCCGGGAAGCGTGCTCGTGCAAAAACCCCCACCCGCGCCCGAGCTCATGGGGAACGCTCCAGCGCCCGCAGGCGCTTTTCCAGGTCCGTCCGGCGACGCGCGGCTCCCTGGGCGGCGGTGGACAGGTCCGAGGGGACGGGCGTTCCCGCCTTGGCCACCCGCGCGAGCAGGCTCTCGTGCTCGACCCGGGCCGCCTCGATCGCCGCCTTCACGATGGCCCGGCGGAGCTCCCGCTCCGCCGCCTCGAGCGGCGGGCGGGCCGGCCCCGAGAAGTCGCGCACCCGTCGCGCCGTCACGGCATCGGCGCCCGAGGTGACTTTGGCCAGGGCCTCCTCGGCAGAGAGCGGGGACCGGCACAGCTCCCGCGCCACCTCGGAGAGGGGTCCGGGCGGCAACAGCTGCGAAAGCCCTTCCTCCTCGGCCACCTGGGCGAGGTCGGGAAAGGCGATGAGCAGGCCGAGCGCGTCCGCCGCCGGCCCGGGGAGGACAAGGCGCACACGTGCGGAGGGGCCCCGCGACGCCGTCGGGCGCCTCGGCGCAAGGCCCGCGCCAGCCCGTGGAGGCGCCGATCGGGGGGTCCGGCGATCCCGGGCCAGCTCCGCCTTGAGCGCCCCTCGGTCGAGATCGAGCCGGCGCGCGACGGCGTCCTCGAACACCGAACGCGACAGACCCTCGGGCATCATCTTGAGGAACGGCTCAAGCTCGCGCACCGCGGCAAGCTTCCCCTCCAGGGGCGCCTCGCGGGGCCGCTCACCGCACGAGCGGGCCGCCGCCCGGTCGATGAGGTATTCGGAGAGCGGCACCGCCCCGGAGAGGAGGGCCTCGACGCCGGCTCGTCCGTGGGCCCGGGCGAAGTCATCCGGATCGGCCTTTCCCCCCTCCGAGGGGAGGAGGGCCACCTTGCCCGACAGACCGGCGGGAAAGAGCGCCGCCGCCGCCTTGGCCGGAGCGGCGAGCCCCGCGGGATCCCCGTCGAACAGGATCACCACCTCGCGGCAATCGCAGCGGCCGAGCTGCTCGACGTGCTCGGCGGTGAGCGCCGTCCCGCACACCGCCACCGCCCCGGTGACCCCCACCTGGTGGAGGCCGATGACGTCGAGGTAGCCTTCGACGAGGACGGCGGTCCGGGTCCTCCGGATCGTCTCGCGGGAGAGGTCGAGCCCGTAGAGGACGCGCGACTTCTTGTAGAGCGGCGTTTCGGGAGTGTTGATGTACTTCGCTCCCTTGGGCGGCGGGGCCGCCTCCTTGGGCAACTCTCGCCCCCCGAACCCGATCACCTGTCCGTCCGCGGCCGAGATGGGGAACATGAGCCGGTCGCGGAACCGGTCGTAGGTGCCCTCGCCCCGTTGCCGGTCGATGACGAGGCCGGCCTTGCGGAGGGCGGGGAGGCCCACGCCCTTGTCCTTCATGCGGGCGGGCAGGTCGTTCCAGGCGGGGGCCGAGACCCCCAGGCGGAAGCGGACGAAGGACTCCTCCGACACCCCGCGCCCCAGAAGGTAGGCGCGGGCCTCCGCGCCGAACCGGCTCAGGAGGCGGGCGGAGAAGTAGCGGGCGGCGGCCTCGCAGGCGGCGACGATCTCGGCCCGCTCCTTGCGGCGGGCGCGGGCCTCCGCCGAGTCCTCCTCCAAGGACTCGGGGATCTCCACCCCCACCTCCTTTGCGAGCGCTTTCACCACCTCGGGAAACTCCTTGCCCTCGAGCCGTTGCAGGAACGAGAAGACGTCCCCGTAGGCGCCGCAGCCGTAGCACTTGAAGTGCCTGTCCTCCGGGTAGACATGGAAGCTCGGCGTCCTCTCGCCGTGGAAGACGCAGTTGCCCTTGAAGGTGCGCCCCGACTTCTTGAGCTCGACGTGGCGCCCGATCACCGCCACGATGTCCGTCCGCTCCCGGACCTCCTGGATGATCGCCTCGGGGATCAGGGGACCTCCCGGCCAGGCTCCAAGCGAGCAAGGGCCGGCGCCGGCGTGGCCCCCTCGCTCACCTCCCTAAGAGGCGCGACTTCACCAGCTCCGAGACCGTTTTTCCTTCCGCCCGGCCCTGAACCTCGGGCAACAGGGCCTTCATCACCGCGCCCATGTCCTTCGGCCCGGACGCCTTCAGTCGGCGCACCACCTCGTCCACCTTGGCGGCCAGCTCGTCTGGGGAGAGCGGGGCGGGGAGCCAGCCCTGTAGGATCCGGATCTCCGCCTCTTCCCGGTCCACCAGGTCCTGCCGGTTGCCGGCCCGGTACTGCTCGACCGAGTCGCGCCGACGCTTCACCTCGGAGGCGATCACGCCCTCGATCTCGCCGTCGTCGAGCGCCTTCGCGAGCTCGATCTCCCGGTATTTGATGGCGCTCTTCAGGAGGCGGACGACCGAGAGCCTCACCACGTCCTTCTCCCGCATCGCGGTCTTTAGGTCCTGGTCGATCCGTTCCTTCAGGGTCACTAGAACCCCTTCCGCATCTTCTTGAGCGCGCGCTTCTTCGCGGCGAGGGCCTTCTTCTTGCGCTTCACGCTGGGCTTCTCGTAGTGCTCGCGCTTCCTGATCTCCGAGAGGATCCCGGCCTTCTCGCACTGCTTCTTGAAGCGCTTCATGGCGTTCTCGAAGGACTCGCCATCCTTGACACGCACTCCCGTCATTAAGGTTCCTCTCCCCTCGGTCGGAGCCCGGCTCCCTAGACACCCAGAAAACGGATCGAGCCGGACACCGCGGGGCGCCCGGCTCTACACGGCCCTTGAAGGGCGGCTATTAGAAGAATCCTCGTCAACTGTCAAGGGGTTCCGGACCTTTGGCCCGACGGCTTTTCGTGCCTCCGCTCGAGGACGGCGTACACCTCCGCCGGCGTCACGTCCGCCGACGAGAGAAGGACGAAGAGGTGGTAGATGAGGTCGGCCGCCTCGTGCGCCAGATGGTCCTTCGTGTCCTGCCCGTCGGCGAGAGCCTGGTGCGCCTCGTTCACCTCGTACGCCTCCTCGATGATCTTCCTGCGGATCTTGGGGGGCGCTGCGAGGAGGACTCGCGTGTAGCTGCCGCTCGCCCCCTCGTCCGCCTTCCGCGACTCGATCGTGGCCCAGAGCCTCGCGAGGAATCGCTCGTCCGCCATGAGATCTCCTCCCTCTCCGAGAAGTAGCTTAAGGGTCCCGCTGTGGCAGGCTGCGCCCCTCTGCCGCACGACGTAGAGCACCGCGTCCCCGTCGCAGTCGAGCGCCAAGGCCCGCACCTTCTGAACATGCCCGCTCCTGTCCCCCTTCCGCTGAGCTCCTCTCGGCTAGGGGACGAGTAGGTGGCGCGCCCTCCTGTCGCCGTGGCGAGGAGCGCCTCCCGCTTCTCCCAGGCGAGCATGAGGACCGTCTCGTCACCTACCTGCGTGACCACCGGGACGAGCCCGCTCGAAGAGAACGCGCGCCAACACTGCGATGAGGCCGGGGGAGGGACTGGCCTTTACGGATCTCTCGCCCGAGGCGGCCATCAGGGAAAAGAGCCGCCCGCGTCGCCGCGTTCGGGCCCTTCACGGCCTCACCTCGATCCCCCTCTCGCGCAGGTAGGCCCGAGCCTCGCCCACCGTGTGCGTTCCATCGTGGAAGATCGACGCCGCCAGCGCGGCATCGGCGATCCGGAGCCCCTCGGCCAGGTGCTCCAGGGTGCCCACCCCACCCGAGGCGATCACCGGGACGTTCACCGCCTCGCACACCCGCTCGAGAAGCTCGAGGTCATAGCCTGAGAGCGTGCCGTCGCGATCCATGGAGGTGAGCAGGATCTCGCCCGCACCCCGCTCCGCCACCTCCCGCGCCCACGAGATCCCCTCCTTCCCTGTGGGGCGAGTCCCCCCGGCAACGTGGACCTCCCATTCCTGCGGCCGCCCCCCCTCCCGCGGGCGGCGCTTCACGTCGATGGCCAGGACGAGCGCCTGCGCGCCGGCGAGGCGGGAGAGCCGGTCCACGAGGTCGGGGGAGAAGACCGCCGCGGAGTTGACCGAGACCTTGTCCGCCCCGGCGTGGAGGAGGGTGACGAAGTCGTCCTCGCTCCGGACCCCGCCGCCCACCGTGAGGGGGGCGAAGACCCGGGCGGCGGTCCGGGTGACGAGCTCCACCAGCGTCCCCCGGTTCTCCTGGGTGGCGGCGATGTCGAGGTAGGTCACCTCGTCGGCGCCCTGCGCGTCGTACCGGGCGGCCGCCTCCACCGGGTCGCCGGCGTCGCGCAGGTTCTGGAAGTGGACGCCCTTCACCACGCGGCCGGCCTTCACGTCCAGGCAGGGGATGATCCGCTTCGCCGGCATGCGCTATGCCCCCTCGCCCCGGGCCGCCCGGAGCGCGTCGGCGAGGGAGAGCCTCCCCTCGTAGAGCGCCTTCCCCACGATCACGCCCCAGAGCCCCGCCTCCCGGCAGCGGACCACGTCGGCGGCGCTCGCCACCCCGCCCGAGGCGACCACCTCCACCCCGGCCTCCGCCTGGAGCCGGGCCGCCCCCTCGGCGTCCACCCCGGTGAACATGCCGTCCCGGGCCACGTCGGTGTACTCGACCAGCGACACCCCGGCCGCCTTGACCCGGCGGGCGACCTCGGCGGCGGCGAGCCCGGTGCCCTCCACCCAGCCGGCGACCTTCACCTCGCCGTTCCGTGCGTCGATCCCCGCCCGGACCCGGCCCGGGAACCGCTTGCAGGCCTCCTCCACCAGGCCGAGCCGCTCGACCGCCGCCGTCCCCAGGACCACGTGGCGGACCCCGAGCGCCAGCACCTTCTCGATGTCCACCAGGGTGCGGAGCCCGCCGCCCAGCTCGACCTCGATCCCCGGCACCCGGCAGAGATCGCGGACCACGTCCAGGTTCACCGGCCAGCCCGCCCGGGCGCCGTCCAGGTCGACGACGTGGACCAGGCTGACGCCGGCGCGCACGAACTCCTCCGCCTTGTCCGCGGGGCGCCGGGCGTAGACGGTCTTGGTGGCGAAGTCGCCCTTCTCGAGCCGGACTGCCTCGCCGCCCATGAGGTCGATGGCTGGGATGACGCGCACCGGGTGCCCTCGCTAGATGGCCACGAACCGCCCGAGGAGGGCGAGCCCGACCTTCTGGCTCTTCTCCGGGTGGAACTGGACGGCGTAGAGGTTGTCCCGCTCGAGCGCGGCGCAGTAGGGCCGGCCGTGGGTGGCGAGGAGCGCCGCCCCGGGCGCCTCGGCCGGGGCGGCGAAGGAGTGGGCGAAGTAGACGTAGGCCCCGTCCATGGGGGCGAAGAGCCGCGAGGCGGGCGCCACCAGCTCGAGGGGCGACCAGCCGATGTGGGGGAGCTTCACGCCGGCGGGCAGGCGGGCGATGGTGCCGGGCAGGATCCCGAGCCCCTTCGCCCCCCCCGCCTCCTCGCCGTCCTCGAAGAGGATCTGCAGCCCCACGCAGATGCCGAGCACCGGCGTGCCCCGGCGGATGGCCTCGACCACCGCCCCGGCCACGCCGCTCCGCCGCATCGCCTCGGCGCACTCGGGCATCGAGCCCTGGCCCGGGACCACCACCCGGTCGGCCGCGCGGACCGCCTCGGGGTCGTGGGTCACCACCACCCGGGCCCCCACCTCCCGGAGCGCGTTCTCCACCGAGCGGAGGTTCCCCGCTCCGTAGTCGACGAGGGCCACCGTCCCGGGCGCGGTCACAGGAGCCCCTTGGTCGAGGGCAGTCCGGTCCCCTCCCGGGCCGTCGCCGCCCGGAGGGCGCGGGCGGTGGCCTTGAAGATCGCCTCCACCACGTGGTGCAGGTTCCGGCCGTAGCGGACGTTCACGTGCAGGCAGATCCGGGCGTGGTTCACGAGCGCCTGGAGGAAGTCCTGGGTGAGGTCCACGTCGAAGGTGCCGATGAACCGCTTCCCCGAGGGGAGCTTGGCGTTGAAGGTGAGGTGCGGGCGGCCGGAGAGGTCGGCCACCGCCTCGACCAGGGCCTCGTCGAGCGGCACGACCGCCTGGCCGTAGCGGGCCAGGCCGGCCTTGTCGGAGAGCGCCTGCCGCAGCGCCTCGCCGATCCCGATCCCCACGTCCTCGACGGTGTGGTGGGCGTCGACCTCGAGGTCACCCTTGGCCCGGACCTCGAGCGCCATCCCCCCGTGCCGGGAGATCTGCTCCAGCATGTGGTCGAAGAAGGGGATCCCGGTGGCGATCGCCGCCTCGCCCGGCTCGAGCCGGAGCGAGACCCGGACGTCGGTCTCCTTCGTCTTCCGGGCGACGGCGCCGCGGCGAGCCGCCGGGGCCCGGGCCGCGGCCGTCCTCCGCACCGTCATCGCCCACCTCCTCGCCGGGGTCGCCGCGCCGCCCGCGCCCTCGCCCCCCGCGCCGCGATGCTCCGCCGCCGGGCCGGACGTTGCCGCCGCCCGCCGGTCGCGGGCGCGGCCGCCTTCCGGACCCGCATCTCGACCGCGCGCCAGTGGCCGACCAGCCCCTCCGCCCTGGCG
>DASRZU010000058.1:0-23133 GCA_035686075.1 Anaeromyxobacter sp. | reverse complement strand
ACCAAGGGCACAGCCGCCCCCGCCTCGGCCGCCGGCGTCGCAGCCGCCCTCGCGAAGATGGAACAGGAGGTCCGGCGCGAACGATGGGGCGACCCGAACGGCGATGTTCAGGGGGACTCGGACGAGGCGAGCGAGGGGGACCGCTACCTGGCCCTGGTCCAGCGAGAGCTCCAGAGGAACTACCAGCTCCCCACCACCATCCCGGACCGGGAGCGACTCCACTTGAGGGCCGTGATCATCCTCTGGATCGAGGCCGACGGCAGCATCAGCCGCTGGAAGGTCGTGGAGCCCTCCCGTAACCAGGCATTCGACGACGCCCTGGAGCGGGCCATCCGCAAGACCCACGCCCCACCGCCTCCCGACGACCAGCGGGCGGCCTACCGGGATCGCGGCATCCAGGTGACCTTCACCGCCGCGTCCCTATGACGCCCCACTCGAGACCCCCATGACCCTCCGCTCGTTCCTCCTCGCACTCGTCACCTGCGCCTCGGCCCCTCTTGCCCTCGCGGCGAGCTCCTCGCCGGAGCGGCCGGCCATCGTGGTCGGATCCCCCGACTTCCGCCCCCTCCCCGTCGCGGTGCCGGGGTTCTCGGGCGAGGGCGACGTCCAGGACCTCGCCACCGAGGTCACGGCCACCGTCCGCTTCGACCTCACCCTCTCCACCGTCTTCGACGTCCTTGACCCCAAGGGCTACCTGGCCGATCCCGGGGAGGGGCTCTCCCCCTCGACGATCGCCTATCGCCGCTGGTCCGACGTGGGCGCGGACGGCCTCGTCAAGGCGGCCCTGAGGTCCGAGGGAGGCGAGCTCTTCGGCGAGCTCCACATCTACGAGGTCCGGGCCGGCCGGGAGGTCTTCACCCGGACCCTCCACGGGCCGGCGGGCTCTCCTCGGGCCCTGGCTCACCGGATGAGCGACGAGATCTTCCGCTACTACACCCGAGAGCCGGGCGTGTTCTCGACCCGCATCGCCGCCATCCGCAAGACGAACGACCTCTACCAGCTCATCACCTTCGACGTGGACGGGCACAACCCCGAGCTGCTCCTCTCCGAAAAGGACATCCTCCTCCTCCCCTCCTGGCGCCCCGACGGCAAGGAGCTCCTCCTCACGAGCTACCGGAGCGGGCGGCCGGAGGTCTGGGCCTACCGCCTGTCCGACCACACCTTCCGCTCGCTCGGCCACCGCGGGAACTCCATGGGGGGCGCGTACTCGCCCGACGGCAAGCGCATCGCCTACTGCCTGACCGAGGGGGCCGATACCCACATCTGGGTGATGAACGCCGACGGCACGAACGCCCGCCGGCTCACCCGGGATCCCACCATCGACGTCTCGCCCGCCTGGTCGCCGGACGGCACCCACATCGCCTTCACCTCGGACCGGGCCGGCACCCCCCAGCTCTACGTCATGGGCGCCGACGGGAGCGGGGTCCGGCGGCTCACCTTCCAAGGCAACTACAACCAGACCCCGGACTGGAGCCCACGCGGCGACATCATCGCCTTCACCGCGCGGGACGAGCGAAAGGTATTCGACCTCTTCTTCGCCTCGGCGGACCGGGGCGTCATCAGCCGCATCACCCAGGACCAGGGGCGCACGAACGAGGAGCCCTCCTTCGCCCCGAATGGACGTCTGATCGTCTTCCGCACCGACAGAAGCGGGTACGGCCAGCTCGTGGTCTCGGATGTCAACGGGAACCACCAGATGGTGATCCTCGGGAGCGAGGATGCCGACCTCGTCTCGCCGGCCTGGGGACCCTTCAGGTGAGCACGGTCCCTCCCCGCTTCGCCGCCATCGACGTCGGCACGAACACGGTGCTCCTGCTCGTGGCCGAGCGGCAGGGGGACGCCCTCGTGCCCCTCCTGGAACGGTCCGAGATCACGCGTCTCGGCCGGGGGGTGGACCGCACCGGCCTTCTCGACCCGGGCGCGGTGGGGGACACGGTCGCGGTGCTCTCCCTTTACACCCGCCTCGCCCGGGAGCTCGGAGCGGCCGCCATCGCCTGCGTGGCCACGAGCGCGGCTCGCGACGCCCGGAACGGGGCCGAGTTCTTCGCCGCGGCGCGCGAGCGGGCCGGCCTCACCCCGGAGGTGATCTCGGGAGAGGAGGAGGCTCGCCTCGTCTACCTGGCCGCCTTTAAGGACTTCGGAAGTGGCGGGCTCGCCGTCCTCGACGTCGGGGGCGGGTCCACCGAGTTCATCGTGGGCGAGGGGCCGGTCCTCCGCGCACGCCTGAGCCTGCAGGTCGGCGCGGTCCGGCTCACCGAGCGCCATGTGCGCGGCGACCCCATCCCGGCGGAAGAGCTCGCCGCCCTGCGGGAGGCCGCCCGCGGGGCGCTCGAGCCCCTCACCGCGATCGAGCCCGCCCCGGGGGCTCGCCTCGTGGGCGTGGCCGGGACGGTCACGACCCTCTGCGCCGTGGTGAGAGGCCTCCCCCGCCACGAGCCGCAGCGGGTTCACGGCGCCTCGCTCTCCCTCGGGGAGATCGAGCGGACGATCGAGTCCTTGGCCCGGCTCACCGTACGGGAGCGGGCCCAGGTCCCCGGGATGGAGCCGAAGCGGGCGGACGTCATCGTGGGCGGGGCGGTGGTGGTGGCGGAGGCGATGCGGCGCACCCGGCTTGATCGCCTGACGGTGTCCGACCGCGGCGTGCGATGGGGTCTCCTCTACGACCGGTTTAAGAGCTAGGGCACGGCGCACCGCCGCCGGCGTCGCCTTCGGGGCACTGGGGTGCGGCCCCTACGCCCTGCTCACCGGCCACGACGCCTGGCGAGACGACTGCCGGACCATGGCCGGCCTCGTGCGAGGTCAAAAGGTCCTGGACCTCGGGGTCGGCCCGGGCACGAGCGCCCTCGAGACGGCCCGGGCCCTCCCCGGCCACCTCCGCCTGGGCCTCGACCGATCCTTGCCCATGCTCCGGCTCGCCGCCGCCCGGGCGAGCCGCCTCGAGGTCCCTCTCCTGCTCGTCCAGGCCGACGCCCTCGCCCTCCCCTTCGCCAAGGAGAGCCTCGACGCGGTGACCGGCCATAGCCTCCTCTACCTGGTCTCCGAACCTCTCGCTGCGCTCGCCGAGGTGCGGCGGGTCCTGAGGCCGGGGGGCGGGGTGGCCTTCCTCGAGCCGCGCGTCGGGTCCGCCTCCCCGCGGGCGGCCCTCTCGAAGGGACCGCGCTGCCTCTCTTCCATGCTGCTCTGGCGCTGCATGGCCCGCCTTCACCGGCGCTTCGACGAAGTCTCCCTCCCTGCTCTCCTCCTCGCCGCCGGCCTTCGGGAGGCGAGGGGGTGGCCGGTGCTCTTCGGGTACGGGGTCATGGCGACCGCCACGGTCCCCTGACGGCGCTCCCGGCGCGGCAAGGCCCCGGAGCGAGGCGCCGGCACCCGCCGAGCGGCACTCTATTGCGGCCCGACCGTATGGCTTCGAACGATGCCGGTCATTCCTTCCCGGAATGGGCGCTCTCAGCGGGGTGTCAGGGGTGGGGGTCCCGCAGAACGGCGGAGCCGGTCTCGAGCAGGGACTTCAGGTTGGAGAGGATCTTCGGCCAGCCATCGGACACGGCCGTGATGAGCCTCGACTCCGGCCGGTCGATCTCGTGGGTCAGGGTGAGTTTCACCGCGCTCCCCAGAGGCTCGAGCTCGATGGTGCAGCGGCTCGGCCCCTCGGCCTTGAGCTCGGGCTTCCACTCGTTCTGCCATCGGATGACCATGCGCCGGGGCGGATCGACCTCGAGGATCTCGCCCGTGTCGGTGGTCTGCCCGTCCGGTTTGAGGAGCCTCCAGCGCGAGCCCTTCTCGAAGCCGCACTCGACGGTCATGCCGAACCAGTACTGGCGAATGAACTGCGGATCGGTCAGCGCCGCCCACAGCTTCTGGGGGGTCGTGCGGATGAAGGTGACGTAGACGAAGTGGCTTCGGTTTGCTGCGCTCATGGCGTTCTCCGTCTCTTTGGGGTGGGGTTTGGGCCCTCGCCCTCTTCTTCCAGGCGGCGTTTCAGGTCGCGCAGGGCCTTGAGGCGCGGCCTCTCGAACTTGCGAATCCAGCGGTCGTAGATCTCCTGCAGCGGAACCGGGTTCAAAAAGTGCAGCTTCTCGCGGCCCCGCCACTGCACCGCCACGAGGTTCGCCGCTTCGAGCAGGGCGAGGTGTTGGGTCACCCCCTGCCGAGTCATGTCCAGGTGCCGACAGAGCTCGCTCAACGTCTGGCCGTCGTGGGCGTGCAGACGGTCCATGAGCTTCCGTCTCCCCGGATCGGCGAGCGCCTTGAAGAGGAGATCCGCCCCGCTCATGAGCGGACAATATGCAAGCCTTTCCTTGCATGTCAAGGGAGCGCCCCTTGCGTGTCCGCGCTCCTCGAGGGGGGAGAGAACCGGCGATCGCACGCCCCCGCGAGCCGCACCTCGAGGTCTTGGTGGGCACTCGCTCCGAGGCTCGAAGCGCTGGGTGAAGAGACCTCGACAGGGCCGCGTTCGCCGGGGCCTATCGCACCGGGCGGGGAGGACGGGCCTCAGTCAAGGAGACCTGCGCTCTCGAAGAGCGGAGGGCGGTCTCGGGACGGACGCCTCGGCAGGTCCTTCCCCAAGGACGAGGAGTGACCCCGAAGCCCCGGGACGTCACTTCCCGCCGAGCATGTCCAGGTACCGGTCGATGTCCGCGAGGTCGAGCCGGGGCCGCTCGACCGGGGCGGCGGGCCTCTGCGGCGGCTCGGGGACGGCGATGTCGAGGTCCTGGGCCACCCGGTCCACGAACTGCTCGTCCAGCTCGCGGGCCCGGGAGACGAAGCCCTCGAAGAGAGCGTTGTCGCAGAGCGTGTTGATGAGGCGGGGGATGCCCCGGGTGTGGGCGTGGAGCCGGACCAGCGCACCGTCGGTGAACGGAACCCGGGAGGCGCCGGCCAGCTTCAGCCGGTGGCGGACGTAGGCCTCGGTGGCCTCGGCGCTCAAGGGCTCGAGGCGGTACTTGAGCGCCACTCGCTGCGCCAGCGGGGGATCGAGGCGGAGATGGTCCTCGATCTCGGGCAGGCCGAAGAAGACGAAGGAGATGAGCTTGCGCTCCGGGACCTCGAGGTTCAACAGGCCGCGAAACTCCTCCATGATCTCCCGGGTGGCCAGCATCTGGGCCTCGTCGATGAGGAGCACCGCCTTCCGACCGGACTCGTAGATCCGCACGAGCCGCTGGTAGAGCTGGGAGAGCAGCGCCAGCTTCTCCTCGGCGGGGTTCTCGACCCCGAGCTGCAGGGCGATGCGGCGCAGGAGCCAGCCGGCGGTGATCCCGGAGTGGACGATGACGAGGAGGGCGGCCTCGTACTCCTCCTCGGGGAGGCTGTCGAGCATCCGGCGCGCGAGGGTGGTCTTGCCCGCGCCGATGTCCCCCACGAGCACCGCCAGCCCCTTCATCCCCGAGACCGCGTGGGTGAGCCGGAGGAGCGCCTGCGCGTGCTGAGCCGAGGAGTAGTAGAACCTCGACACGGGCGCGTTCGAGAAGGGCTCCTGCGTCAGCTCGTAGAATTCGAGGTAGCTCAAGAGCGGGCTCAAAGGTCTACAGGTAGCCGATGTTCTTCTTGCTCGGGGCGGGGGCGGGGCCCGGGGCGGGCACCGCCGGTCGAGTCGCGGCCGGACGCGCGCCGGCGACGGCGCCGTTCACCGGCCGGGGAGCGGCCAGGGCCGCGGCGGTCCGGGCCTCCCCCTCGGGCGGCGGGCGTCCGGCCCCGCCCCCGAGCCCCCGGACCCGCATCGCCGCGTCCCGGTAGGCGGGGTCCGAACGCAGGACCCGCTGCAGGTAGTGGAGCGCCACCTCGGGCTGGGCCGAGGCCTCGTAGGCGGAGGCCAGCTCGTAGTGGATGGCCTTGGCCGAGTCCTTGGTGAGGAACTCCGAGCCCAGGGCGCGGCGGTAGGCCGCCACCGCCTCCTTCGGCTCCTCCCGCGCCATCCGGCACAGGCCGATCATGGTGAGGCAGTCCACCTCCCGCCGGCGGTCGTTCCCGGTGAGCGCGGTCTCGAACTCGTGGAGGGCGTCGTCGATGAGCCCCATCTCTCGGTAGGCGATCCCCAGGTCGTAGTGGGTGGCGCTGTCCTCCTTGTTGACCGTCGCCTCGACCCCCTTCTTGAACTGGCTGAACACGTCCTCCACCGAGTACTGGAACTCGTCGTCCGGGCTGGGCCCGGCCCGCGCGCCCGAGAGCTCCTCCGCCATCTCCCGGGCGATGTCGAAGGCCTCGTCTCCCCCGGCGGGCGGCGGGGAAGCGTCCGGGCCGGAGCGAGACGGTTGGGCCAGGGGCCGTTGGCCCGCCCGCCGCTCGAGCTCGCTCAGCCGGGAGAGCACCCCCGCGTGCCCCGGGTAGGACTGGAGCAGGTTCTCGAGGGCCGACCTCGCCTCGTCGAGGAGCCCCTCCTGGAGGAAGAACCCCGCCTCCTCCAGCTCGTCCGAGAGATCCGCCTCGGCCTCTTTGCGGGGAGGGGCCCGCGCCGCCGCCGCCCGCGGGGGCGGCGGGGGAGCGGGCGGGGGCACGATGATCGCCGGCCCGACCGGCTCGTCCAGAACCTCCTCCGACTCCGCCGAGGCGGCGGCCGCGGCCTCGGCCAGGGCGTCGCCGGCGGAGGAGAGGTCGGGCTCGGGCTCGCCCACCTCGAGGGCCACGCCCTCCTCGAGCGCCGGCTCCACCGGCTCGTCCTCGTCCTCGACCCGCTCGTCGGAGGCCTCGCCCGCTGCCCGGATGGCGAGCTCGTCCTCCTCGGCCCGCGCCGGGCGGGCCGCCGCCGGGTCGAGGACCACCTCGGCGTCGTCGGTGAGCTCCTCCACCACCTCCAGCTCCTCGGTCCCCCCGGCCAGGGCGGCGAGCTCGGAGAGATGGGGGTTCCCCGGATCGACGTGGCGAAGCCGGAGGAGCGCGTCGCGGGCGCGGTCCGCCCTCCCCCGGGAGAGAAAGGCCCGCACCGCCGAGACTCCCGCGTCGCCCGCCTCCGCCCGCCGACCGGCGGCGAGGTGGATCTCCCGGGCCCGCTCGTGCGCCTCGGGCGACTGCGGGTCGACGGAGAGGACCTTCTGCAGGTGGTCGATCGCCTTGTCGTGCAGGCCGTACTTCACGTAGACGTCGGTCTCGGTGAGGAGCTTCTGGACGGTGTCGCTTCCGGCGGGCGGACCGAGGGGCCCGGCGGGGCGCGGGGGGGGCTTCGGGGGAACGGCCCCCGGGGGCGGGCCGGGTGGAGGGGAGACCGCCTTTTCGGGCGCGGGGGCGGGAGCGGGGGACCTCGGCGGGCCCAGCGCCTCGCCCGCCTCGCGATCGTCGGGCGCGAGCTCCTGGACCTTGCGCCAGGTCGCGCGCGCCTCACCGTGGCGCCCCTGCTCCTCGTGGACGTGGGCGAGCTCCTTGTAGACCGAGAGCGTCTTGCTCGTCTGGCCCAGGTCGTGGAACGCTTGGGCGAGCAGGTGAAGGGTGTCGACGTCCTTGGGATCGGCCTTGAAGCAGAGCTGCAGCTTGGCGAGGGCCCGCTTCGTGTCCCCCTTGGCCAGGTAGATGTGGGCGAGCTCCTTGGTGAGGGGGAGGTCGTCGCCCCGCAGGGCGGCGATCCGCTCCGCCACCTTCAGGTACTCCTCGGTCCGGCTCTCCTTCTTGAGGTAGTCGGCGGCGCGCTGCAGGCACTCCAGGGCCGGCCCCGGCCGGCCGCCGCGGGCGTGCAGCTCTCCCAGCTTGATCGAGGAGGCGATGTTCTCCGGGTCGAGCTCCACCATCCGCTGGAGCACCTCGGTCAGCTTGGCGGTGTCGCCCGCCCGCTCATGGGCCGCGGCGATGTACTGCAGCTGGCCCATGGCGTCGCTCATGAGCCCGAGCTGCTGATAGAGGGCGGCGAGCCGCTCGTTCACCCGGACGTCCTCGGGCGCGAGCTTCAGGATCTGCTTGTAGACCGCCACCGCCTTGAGGAAGAACCCCTGCTCCGCGTACGTCTCCGCCACCCGGGTGAAGGCGTCGGCCGCGAGCCGCTCGTCGCCCTTCTTCTGGTAGAGCTCCCCGACCTTCAGGAGGACCCGGACGTCCTTGGGATCTTCGGAGAGGATGCGCTGGTAGGAGACGATGGCCTTGTCGAGCGAGCCCTTCTGGACGAGCCGGGTGGCCTCCGCGATGATCTTGTTCTTGTCGACGGCCATCGGGTGGCGGGACTCGGAGGCCTTTTTCTAAGCGGACCTCGACAGGGCGAACGACGACGGGCCCCTGCCTCCGTAAGGAGTCAGAGACGAGGACGAGGGTATCGGAAGGTCCCCGGGCCGGTCAAGAGAACGCCGGCGGAAGAATTTCCGGATTTCGCGGGGTTCCGCATCGAAACGAGATTTCCTTGCCCGCCAAAGGCACCCGCCCCCTTTAGGCCGATGGGGGGGACTCCTCCGGTGCCTCCGGGTTCAGGATCTGCTCCACGAGCCGGGTGTCGTACCTCCCCGTCGAAAACGCCGGGGAGGAGAGCACCCGGCGGTGGAAGGGGATGTTCGTCTTGATGCCCTCGATCACGTACTCGTCGAGCGCCCGCAGGGCCCGGCGCAGGGCGATCTGTCTCGTCGCCCCGGTCACCACGAGCTTCGCCACGAGCGAGTCGTAGTAGGGCTGGACCCGGTAGCGCTCGTAGGCGAGGGTGTCGACCCGCACCCCGTAGCCGCCCGGCTGGTGGTAGCCGGTGATCGTTCCGGGCGAGGGGGCGAAGGTGAAGGGATCCTCGGCGTTGACGCGCAGCTCGATGGCGTGGGCCAGGGGGACGACCGACTCCTGGGTCCGCTCGAGCCTCTCCCCCGCGGCGAGCCGGATCTGCTCTCGGACGAGGTCGAGGCCGTAGACCTGCTCGGTGACCGGGTGCTCGACCTGGATCCGGGTGTTCATCTCCATGAAGTAGTAGCGGCCCTCCTCGTCGAGCAAGAACTCCACCGTGCCGACGTTGTTGTAGCCGACCTCGCGCAGGGCCCGGACCGACAGCTCGCCCATCTCCCGGCGGAGGGCGGGCGTCACCGCCGGGCTGGGCGCCTCCTCGATGAGCTTCTGGTGGCGGCGCTGCACCGAGCATTCGCGCTCGCCCAGGTGGAGGACGTTGCCGTGCTCGTCGGCCAGGATCTGGAGCTCGACGTGCCGGGGCCTCTCCACGTAGCGCTCGAGGTACATGGAGCCGTCGCCGAAGGCGGCCAGGGCCTCGGCCGAGGCGGTGTCGAAGACCCGGCGGACCTCGGCCTTCTCCCGGCAGATCTTCATCCCCCGTCCCCCCCCGCCGGCCGCCGCCTTGAGGATGACCGGGAACCCGATCTCCGAAGCGAGCCGCTCGGCCTCGCGGCCGTCGCGGAGCACCCCCCGGGCCCCGGGCAAGAGCCGTAGGCCCGCCCTCTCCATCGCCTGGCGGGCGGCGATCTTGTTCCCCATGAGCCGGATCATCTCCGGCCGGGGGCCGATGAAGCGGAGCCTGAGCTGCCGGACCATGTCGGCGAAGTCGGCGTTCTCGGCCAGAAACCCGTACCCGGGGTGGACCGCGTCGGCGCCGGTGAGCTCGGCGGCGGAGAGGACCGCCCGGGCATTCAGGTAGCTCTGCCGCGCCGGGGGAGGCCCGATGCACAGGGCCTCGTCCGCAAACCGGACGTGGAGCGACTCGGCGTCGGCGGTGGAGTGGATCGCCACCGTGGCGATCCCCAGCTCCTTGCAGGCGCGGATGACGCGGAGCGCGATCTCGCCCCGGTTCGCGACCAGGACCTTCTTGAACATGGGCTAGCCGGGGATGAGCCGGAACAGGGGCTCGCCGAACTCCACCGCGGTCGCGTTCGGAACCATGATCTCGGCGACGGTGCCGTCCACCTCGCTCTCGATTTCGTTCATGAGCTTCATCGCCTCGATGATGCAGAGCGTCTGCCCCTTCTTCACCTTCTGTCCGACATCGACGAAGGGGGGAGCGTCGGGCGAGGGGGAGCGGTAGAAGGTGCCGACGAAGGGCGAGCTCACCACCACCCCCGGGGCGTCCAGGGGGGGCTCGCGCACCGCCGGGGCGGCCGCCGGGGCGGGGATGGGAACCACCGCCGTGACCGGGGCGGGGTGGAGGGGGGGATGGACCGCCCTTTCCCCCCGCCGGATGACCACCTTCTCGCTCCCCCGCTGCCAGGCGATGTGGGTCACCTGGCTCTCCTCCACCAGCTGGACGAGGAGCTTCACGTCCTCGAACGAGAACCCCCCGCCCGGCGCGGCGGAGGCCCGCTCGGGGGGCGGCTTCAGCGATCGGCTCGCCATCGCTCCTCCCTTGGTTCTCGCCCTTCTTTTCAGATAGCGGACGACGAGCTTACCCCGCCACGCGGGTCAAGTACTCGCCCGAGCGGGTATCGATGCGGAGGATGTCCCCCTCGTTGATGAAGAGCGGCACGTTCACCACGTAGCCGGTCTCGAGGGTGGCGGGCTTGGTGGCCCCGGAGACCGTGTCGCCGCGGACGCCGGGATCGCACTTCACCACCCTGAGATCCATGGAGTTCGGGAGGGTCACCCCGATCGCTTTCCCGTTGTAGAACAGGATGTGCGTGGTGGTGTTCTCCTTGATGAAGTTCTTCGCCTCGCCCATCTGCTCCGCGGTCACGAAGGTCTGCTCGTAGTTCTTGTTGTCCATGAACTGATAGTGGTCGCCGTCGAGGTAGAGGTACTGCATCTCCCGCTCCTCGATGTCGGGCTTGCCCACCACGTCGCCGGACTTGAAGGTCTTGTCGATGGTGCGGCTCGTGAGGAGGTTCTTGATCCGGGTCCGCACGAAGGCCGAGCCCTTGCCCGGCTTCACGTGCTGGAACTCGACGATCTCCCAGGGCTCCCCGTCGATCTCGATCTTGAGCCCCCGGCGGAATGCCGTGGTGTCCATTGTGTCGGCCATCTCTCCATCGCTCCTTAGAAAAGAAGAAGAACGCCCTCTTCGCGGGCTAAAAGACGAAGTCCTTTCGGCGCCTCAAAGGCCCGGCGCGTCAGTCCCGCCTTCCCTTGGAGGGCGGGCCGCTACAGCTCCGACCTGAGCCGCGGGGCGGCGACGCGGAGGAGATAACGCGCCTTCCCCAGATTCCCACCGGGGGAGAGCGCGACCACGAGGTAGTAGTCGGGCGAGACGAGGCGAGCGAGGGCGAGGACCTTCTCGGTCGCGACCGAGAGCTCCACGATCCCCCCGGCACTATGAGCCTCGGCCGCCTCCCGGGCGCTCCGGAAGAGGCCCGAGTACTCGACGAGCAGGCTCTTCACGTCGAGGTCCGTGCCCCCCTGGGCGTAGGTGTCGACCTCGATGCCGTCGACGCCCATGAGAGAGCAGGCCAGCGCCCCCTCGCAGCTCTTGCAGGTCGACTCCAGTTGCTCCCGGAAGCCCATGTCCGTTCCCCGCCCGCCGGGGGAAAAACCCGCGTGATTTCGCCCGGCCGCGGGACGGGGCTCTTGTAGCCTCATCCCGCCCGGAGCGTCAAGAACGTCCGCCACGACGCGGGGCGCCAAAATCGCCCCGGCCGACCCTGGGCCCCGGTTAGCCCCGGCCTAGCTACGGCGCCGCGCAGGTGATGGTCGAGGTCTGTCCCGCGTTCGGGCAGATGTCCTGCACCACGTCCGTCGCCGGGAGGCAGACGTAGCCGGGGAAGACGGCGTTGTAGACGTAGGCCGAGAGCTTGAACTTCCCGGTCTCGAAGGAGGAGCCGTCGATGTAGTTCCCCTTCAGCTTCACGTAGATGTCGATGAGCGTGGGGGTCGGGCCCGCCGGGAGCATCGTCTGGAGCTGGCTCGAGAGCTCCACCGGTATGAAGCTGACGTAGGGGGTGGTGGAGCCCGCGGCCGGGACCGTGACGGTGATGGGGGAGACGTCGTAGTCCGGGAGCGAGTAGGAGTTGCCGGGGAAGTCGAAGGAGAGGTCGTACTCGGTGATCCGGGCATCGGCCGTGTTGAGGCTGCCCTGGTCGGTGCTGGCGTTGCTGGGCCGGTTGTTGTTGACCTGCATGTAGAAGAAGAGCCCGTTGTCGCCGAGCACCGTCGTCGTGAAGTAGAAGGCCTGGCCGGTGAGGCCCGCCTGGCAAACACCGCCCGTTGGGGCACAGGAGGAGGCGTCCGTGGAAGGGGCGCACACGCCAAAGATCTCGATCGAGGCGTCGTTCGCGACGCAGCCGGCGAGGGAGCTCGTGAGCGAGAGCAGCGCAAAGGCGAGGAGCGGGGCGCGGAGATTCATGACAGCTCCTAGTTGCCACCGGCGGAGGCGGTGTTGTTGGCCGCCGGCCGGTTCAGGATGCGGGGCGTGATGAAGATGAGCAGCTCGGTGCGGTCGTCCTCCGAGGTGGTGCTCTTGAAGAAGAAGCCCAGGACGGGGATCTTGGAGAACCAAGGGACGGCCGAAACCTGGCTCGAGGTCTGACGGGTGAAGATCCCGCCGATGACGGTGGTGTCCCCGTCCTTCACGAGGACCTCGGTTTCCGCCTCCCGCTTCGAGATCGAGGGCTGACCGTTGGCACCGGTCAGCTGCGGGTTGGGGGCGTTGTTCGTGGCCTTGATCTTGAGGAGGACCGTGCCGTCCGCCGAGACATGGGGGGTGACCTTGAGCTCGAGCTTCGCCTCGATGAAGGTGGTGTTCACGCCCGAGGCGCTCGTCTGGGAGAAGGGGATGGAGACGCCCTGCCCGATGGTCGCCTCCTTGTTGTCGATGGTGGCGATCTTGGGGGCGGAGATGGTCTTCAAGAGCCCGGTGTTCTCCAGGGCCGAGAGGCGGAGGTTCAGGTTGAAGGCCCCGCCCACCGAGCCGAAGGTGAAGCCGATGCCGCCGCCCGCGCCCTGGCCGACGGCCGCGGGGAGGTTGACGGCGTAGTTGGGGTTCGAGGCCGTCCCGGTGGTGGGCCCCCCGCCCGCCCCGCCGGCGGTGGTGATGTTGTTGGGGAAGACGAGGCCGGTGGGGTTACCGAGGGCCTGGGTGAACCCGGCGTTGCCGCCCCACTGCACCCCCAGGGCATCGTTGTAGTTGCTGGCGGCCTCGACGATCCGGCTCTCGATGAGGATCTGCGGGGTCTCGGTGTCGAGGTTGCGCACCAGCCCCTCCGCCCGGACCAGCGCCTCCTGGATGTCCTTCACGATGAGGACGTTGGTCCGCTCGTCGGTGCTCACCGTCCCGCGGTCGGTGAGCACGTCCTTCACCCGGGAGGCGAGGTCCTTGGCCGCCGAGTAGTTCACCGGGATGAGCCGGACCTTGAGCGGCTGGAGGGGGATGCGGGCCTGCTCCGCCGCCGCCCGCGCCTGCTGCTCGGCCATGAGGGCATCGAGCTTGGCGATCCGGATGACGTTCCCGATCTCCTCCTTCCCCAGCCCCTTGGCGCGCAGGACGAGGTCCAGGGCCTGGTCCCAGGGGATGTTGCGCAGGGAGACCGTGACCTTCCCCTTCACGTCCTCCGCCACCACGATGTTCTTCTTGGAGACGTCGGCGATGAGCCGAAGGAGGTTCCGGATCTCGATGTCGTGGAAGTCGAGGGTGATCCGCCGCCCGGTGTAGCCGCGGGCCTGGGGCACCCCCGAGGCGGCGTAGCCGGGGGCTTCGGAGGAGAAGCCGGCCACCTCGGTGCCCGCCGCCTCGATCTTCACCGGGGCCTCGGCCTTGGCCCGGGCCTCACCGGTGAAGGTCCAGGTGAGGCCCTCCGCCCCCTCCGCCACCTCATCCTGGGCCGGACCCTCGAGGCTCGCCACGATCCGCACCTCGGAGGTGGCCGGCTGGTTGAAGGACGAGACCAGCTTCACCGGCCCCTTGAAGGCGCTCGTGTCGAGGGACCGCTCCAGGGCGCGCGGCAGCTCGGCCCCTTCGAGGGTCAAGACCACGGTGCGCTCGTCGGGACGGGAGAGGCTGTAGGGGGCCTTCCCCCGCACCTCGATCTTGGCCCGATCGCCCGAGCCGGTGAACTTCACCGCCGAGATCAAGGCTCGCTTCGGGGCGGCGGAGGGCACCGCCGCAGGCGCGGGGCGCGCCGGCGGGGCCGCCTCGGCCAGGGCTCCGCCCGTCCAGATCTCGAGCCCCCCCTTCACCCGCTTGAGCTCGCAGGCGGGGAGCGCCCCCTGTGCGTCGAGGACCACCCGGGTTCTCCCCTCCGCCTTTCCGAACCGGGCCCGGGCGAAGGGCTCCTCGAGCAGCAGCTCGCCCTTCGGGGCCTTGACCACGCCTTCGAGGTCGAGGACGAGACGGGCCGGATCCTTGAGGGTGAGGATTTCGATCCGGGAGACCTCGCCGTCGGTCCGAAGCACGATCCGGTTCCGCTCCTGGTGGAGCGCGGTCACCGCCTTGGCGGCGCGGGTGACGCCCGGGGCGACATCCACGCGCCTCGAGACCACGTGGTCGTCGGAGGAGGCCTCCTGGGGAGCCCCCGGGGGTGGGGCGGGGCTCGCCCCGGATATCGAAGGCGCGGTCGCGCTCGCCTCGCTCGGCGAATTGGCGAGGACGGGGGACGGGGCCAGAGCCCTCGGAGCGGGCTCGGGCGTCGCCGGGCCGGGGGAGGCCTCGGCGAGGAGGACCCGCACCACCACCGCGTCGCCCCGGGGAACGACCTCGTACCGCTGCGGCCCCTCGAGCGTCACGATCACCCGGCCCACGCTGCTCCGCTCGTCGTGGTACTGGGCGGTAGCGAAGGAAACGACCCCCGCCTTCCCGATGGGGTGGGGCGAGGGGATCTTCGAGACGTCCGCGTCGTTCAGGTCGACGACCAGCCGTTGCGGGTCCTGGAGCTTGAAGACCGAGTAGGAGGGGGGGCGCGAGCCCTCTACCGAGAGCTCCAGCGCGCCGTTCGCCTCCTCGACGTCCACGGACCGGATCACGTTGGCTTCCACCGTGCGCGCCGCCCCGGCCCCGGGGCGGGCGCCCAAGAGGAGCAGACCTGCGAGAAGCTTCTTGAGGAAGGTCATGGAGCTACTCCTCGAGATTGGTGTCTGCCTTGGGGAGGTGGATCACGGTCTGGGTCGCGTCGCGGCTGCCGTCGGCGCGGACGGCCCACTCGGAGACGACCACCTCGCCGCTGCGGACGGCCGCCACCACGCCGCCGTTCTTCCCGATGCACGCCCCCCGACGCACCGTGTAGCCGACGCCGGTGGGGGCCTCGACCATGGCCACCGGATCCTCGAGCCCGGTGATCACCGCCACGAGCTTCAGCTGCACGATGTCGTACCGGCCGAGCGGGGTGGGGCAGGGCGAGATGAAGGTGTTCTCCTGGGCTAACTCGGAGAGGTAGCTGCGGAAGGGGTCGCGCTTCCCGATCGAGGAGTAGGAGTACTCCGGCTCGGCGGGCGCGGCGGGGGAGGCGGGGGCGGGCGTGGCCGGGCCCGCCGGGGCGGGCTTCTGGGCGGCGGCCGCGGCGGGGGCGGGGCGCTTCGGTCCGCAGCCGGCGAGGGCCAGGGCGAGCGCCAGGGCGGTTAGGCGGGCCTTCACTTTGCCCCCTTGGCCTTGGCCGCGGCCTGCGCCGCGGCGGCGTTGGCCTCGACGAACATGAAGGTGGTGGCGGTGAACTTGCTCGAGAGCAGCACCTTGCCGTTCTGGAGCCGCGGCTTCTCGAGGAGGATGTCGCTCACGTTCACGATCCGCCGCAGCCGGCCCAGGGCGTCGAAGAAGGTGGCGATCTCGTGGTAGTTGCCGTCCACCTGCATGACGATGGGGATCTTGGCGTAGAACCCGGCCGCCACCTGGTCCTTGGGCTCGATGCTCTCGATCTCCAGGCCCGACTTCTGGGCCCGGTCCTGGAAGGCCTGGAGGAGCTCGTCGATGTTCTTCTGCTCGGGGAGCTCGGCCAGGGCCTCGTTGAGGCGCTGCTCGAGCAGCTCGCGCTCCCGCCGGAACCGGTTCAGGTCGTTGGCGATGGACTGCTTCTCGATGAACTCGGCGGTGAGCCGCTTGAGCTCCGCCTCGCTGCGCCTCTGGGCCACGTCGATGTCGCTGATGGACTTGGGGGGCGGGACGCCGATGACGAAGAGGTTCAGGAGGGTGACCACCGCCAGGGCGGCGAGCACCACCCCCACCTTGGCGGCGAGGGAGGCCTTGGCGATGCGCTCGATGAGCTTGTCGAGGTCCATGGCCTAGCCCTTCCCCGCGGTGGGCGCCGCGCCCTGGGCGGCCGGCGTCGGGGTCCCGGTCCCGGCCTCGAGGCCCGGGGTGTACCGGCCGGTGGCGGTGATGGTGAACTCCACCGTCCGGAACGGCCCCTCGGTCTTGCTGTCGGTCCTCTTCAGCTCCACGTCGGCGAAGTACTTCGAGTTCTTGAGCGCCCCCATGAACACCGAGACGTCCTCGACGCTGGTCGCCCCTCCCAGGAAGGTGACCTTCCCGGACTTCTCCTCCATCCGCTTGAGCCACAGGCGCTTGGGGGTGATGGCGGTGAGCTCGTCGAGCATGCGCACCGGGCCGGTCCGCCCCTGCTTCAGCTTGTCCAGGACGTCGAGCTTCTCCTGGAGCTGCTGCTGCTGCTGGCGGATGGTCTTCACCTCGCCGATGATCTTGTCGAGCTGGGCGATATCGGCCTGGGTCTTGGCGAGGCGCCTCCTCAGGGCCTCGAGCTCGGTCGCCCGCCGCTGGTGGTACCAGCCGTTCGCGAGGATGCCCACCACGAGGAGGAGGGCGAAGAGGAGCAGCTGCTGCTTGCCCGCTTCCTTCTTCTTCGAGACCCGGACCGGGAGGAGGTTGATCCTGACCATGGCTACTTATCCCCGGGACGTCGAAGGGCGAGCCCGACCGCCACCGCGGCGGAGGGGGCCGCGGCCAGGATCACCGCTGGGTCGAATCTCTTGTTGTCGATCTCGATGTTCTTGAAGGGGTTCAGGACCTCGACCGCCACGGAGGCCCGAGCCTCGATCACCTTGAACAGGGCGGGGATGCGGGCGGTGCCGCCGGAGAGGTAGACCCGGCCGATGGCCCCCTCGGGCGAGGTCGAGGCGTAGAAGTCGAGGGAGCGCTGAATCTCGCCGCCCATCTGGTCGGCCACGCCCTGGATGACCCGCTCCACCTCCTGGGGGACCACCGCGTCCGACTCGCCCTGGCCCCCCACCTTCAGGGCCTCGGCCTCGTCGTAGGAGATGTTGAGCTGCTTCTGGATCTCCTCGGTGAAGGCGTTGCCCCCCATGGTGATGTCGCGGGTGAAGGTGGTGATGCCCCGGGAGACGATGTTGATGTTGGAGACCGCCGCCCCCACGTTGATGAGGACCACGGTCTCCCCCGCGTACCCTTCGTAGTTCGACTCGAAGGCGTTCTGGACCGCGAAGGCGTCGACGTCCACCACCGTGGCGGTGAGGCCCGCTTCCGCGCACACCGAGGTGTAGTCGTTGATCATGTCCTTCTTGGCGGCCACGAGGAGCACGTCCATCTGGCCGGCGGCGTCCCCTTCGGGAGTGAGGATCTGGGTGTCGATGTTCACGTCCTTCACGTCGAAGGGGATGTACTGCTCCGCCTCCCACTGGATGGACTCGTCCAGCTCCTCCTGCGTCATGCGGGGGAGGGAGATCTTCTTGATGATCACCGAGTGGCCGCGCACCCCGATGGCCGCCTCCTTGACCTTCAACCGCTGCGAGGTGACCACCTCCTGGATGGCCTCGACGATGGCCGAGGAGTTCATGAGGGCGCCGTCCACGATCGCCTCGGGGGGCAGGGAGGCCGAGCCGAACGCCTGGAGGGCGAACCCGCCCCGCCGCTCCTTGAGCTGCACGAGCTTCACGCTGGAGGAGCCGATGTCGAGCCCGACGGCGAGCTTGTTCGCCATCAAAGTCCTCCCTATTCCACCCGGACGCGCCCGAAGACCCGGTACCGGTCCGAGGGGGTGAACCCCAACGCCAGGATGATCTTGCGCTGCGTATCCACGCGACACTCCAGGCCGCTCTCGATGCGCGACACGGTCAGCGGCGAGACCCCCGCCTTGCGGGCCAGCTCCGCCTTGGTGAGCAGCTGTTCCTCGCGCAGACGCTGAACGTTGTTGCGCCGTCGCGAACCTGTCTTGCCCGCCGATCGGCCACCCATGCGAGGTCACGCTATGCGATCGGCCCCGAGCGGATCAAGAAAGGGACTGGCTCCGATATCGGCCGCTGTAGGTAAACGTTCGCGTCCAATAGGCGAAATGAGGTCAAATTATAGGTGGCCCCTCTCCGCCCAGGAGGGGAGGCTCTACCCCAGACCATGGTCCTTGATCTTGTAGAGGAGCGCCCGGTAGGAGAGCTCGAGCAGCTCCGCCGCCCGGGTCCGGTTCCCGTTTGTCCGCTCCAGGGCCGCCCGGATGAGCTGGCCCTCCAGCTCCCTGACCCCACGCTTCAGCGACAGATCGCGGCCGGGGAGGGGGGCCTCGGCCGAGCTCGCTCCCCCGGCCCGGACCGGATCGGGGAGATCCTCCTCGCGAATCTCCGCCCCGTCCGCGAGCACCACCGCCCGCTCCATGGCATGCTCCAGCTCCCGCACGTTCCCCGGCCAGCGGTAGGCCTTGAGCGCCTCGAGCGCCTCGGGCGAGAGGTGGGGCCGGGGGAGCTCGGGGCGAAGAAGGGCGAAGCGCGAGAGGAAATGCTCGGCCAGCGGGGCCACGTCCTCGGCCCGCTCGCGCAAGGGGGGGACCTTCACCCCTACCACGTTGAGCCGCCAGAAGAGGTCCTCGCGGAACTCGCCCTCCTTCACCGCCCGCGCAAGGTCGCGGGCGGTGGCGGCGATCACCCGCACGTCCACCTTCCGGGAGCGGACGTCTCCCACCGGTCGGATCTCCTCCTCCTGCAGGAAGCGGAGCAGCTTGACCTGGGTGGGCAAGGGGAGCTC
Source organism: Anaeromyxobacter sp. (assembly GCA_035686075.1). Taxonomy (GTDB): domain Bacteria; phylum Myxococcota; class Myxococcia; order Myxococcales; family Anaeromyxobacteraceae; genus Anaeromyxobacter. The sequence goes on along the minus strand of DASRZU010000058.1, from coordinate 4,409 downwards.
CGCCACCTCGTCGAGGAAGAGCGTCCCGCCGTCCGCCTCGGCGGCGAGCCCCTTCTTGTCCTTGTGGGCGTCGGTGAAGGCGCCCCGCACGTGCCCGAAGAGCTCCGACTCGAGCAGGGCCGCCGGAACCGCGCCGCAGTTCACCGCCACGAAGGGGAAGCTCGACCGGGGCGAGAGCTCGTGGATGGCCCGGGCCAAGAGCTCCTTCCCCGTTCCCGACTCGCCCCCGAGCAAGACCGTGGTCTTCTGGGGAGCGACCTTGTGGACCTGGCGGAGCACCGCCTGCATGGCCTCCGAGCCCCCCACCAGGTACTCGGGGCGGTAGGCGGCGGAGAGCTCGGTGCGCAGCCGCCGGTTCTCCCGCTTCAGGCGCTCCCGCTCCTCCGCCTTGCGCAGGACGAGCACTACCTCGTCCGGCTTGAAGGGCTTTCCCAGGTAGTCGTAGGCGCCGGCCTTCATCGCCTCGATGGCCGTGTCGTGGCTCCCGTAGGCGCTCATCACCACCACGAGGAGGTCGGGCGCCGCCCGCTGCAGCTCCCGGACGAGCTCGAGCCCGCCCATCCCCGGCATGCGCACGTCGGTGAGAACGAGGTCCAGCTCTCTTTGGGCCACCTCCTTCAAGGCGTCCTCGGCGCTCGCCACCGCCCGCACCTCGTAGCCGCGGTCCGTGAGGATCACCGCGAGCAGGTGGCGCATGGAGGCGTCGTCGTCGACGATGAGGAGGTTTCGCAGCACGCGTGGGGGCGAGTCTAGCACGCGCCCCTTTCCCCCATGACTAGAGGCCGGCCTTCAGCGTGAGCCTGAAGACCGCCCCGCGCGGCTTCCCCGACTCGGCCGAGATCGTGCCCCCGAAGGCCTCCATGAGCGCGTGGCACACCGAAAGCCCGAGCCCCGTCCCCTGGCCGGGCGATTTCGTGGTGAAGAAAGGATCGAAGATGCGCGGCAGGTCCTCGGCCGGGATCCCCGGCCCCTCGTCCGCCACCGCGAGCTCCACCTCGCCCCGAAGAGCTCGGGCCTCGATCCGGATCCGCCCCTGCCCCCCCATGGCGTCGGCGGCGTTCAAGAGCACGTTCAGGAGCACCTGGGAGAGGCGCCGGGCGTCGGCTCGCACCAAGGGCAGGTCTTTAGCGAGGTCCACCTCCACCAGGACGCCCCCGAACCGCTCCTGGGCCCGCGCGGTGGCGAGCGCGTCAAAGACCACCGGAGGGACCGCCACCGCCCCGAGCTCGACCCGCTCCGGCCGGGAGAGGTCGAGCAGGTCTCTCACGATGGCGTCGATGCGCCGCGCATCGGCGGCGATCCGGGAGAGGAAGTCCTTGGCCTCGGCCGTCGCCCCGGCGGCGAGCCTCTCCTGGGCGAGCTCGGCATAGCCGGTGATGGCGCCGAGCGGGTTCCCGATCTCGTGCGCTACCCCGGCCGCGAGCAGCCCCACCGCGGCCAGCCGCTCGGAGCGAAGGAGCTTCTGGCGGGCGCTCGCGAGCTCAAGGTTGGCCCGCTCCAGCTCGACGATCTTCTGGCGCAGCCGGGCCCGCTCCTCCTCGAGCGCCGCAGCGGTCCGCTCGAAGGCGATGGCCGCCCGGGAGAGGCCTCCCCCGGCGTCCTCCGGCGGCCCCAGCATCGGTAGCTCGGCCGCACGCTCCAGCCGCTTCGCCGCCTCGAGGAGGCGGACGAGCGGTCGACCGACCGCGCGGAAGAGCAGAGCCGTCGCGAGCAGGAACGAGCCGAGGAGCGCGACGGCCACCACCACCGCGAAGGAAAGGGGCGAGAGAGCGCGCGCGGACGCGATGGGCATCCCGAGCGCGAGGAGGAGCGCCGCCGGCGCCACCGAGAGCGCGGCGGCCTGGATGAGGAGGGCGGCTCTGACCCCGGTCAAGAGGGACCTCTAGGTGAAGGGCGAAAGGACCGGCACGAGGCGCGCGAGGACGTGGGAGAGGTAGAGCCACTCGACCGCCGCGGCCGCGAGGAAGGGGCCGAAGGGGACGGCGTGGCGAGGGGGGATCCAGTCCTCCTCCTCTTGCGGGGCCGCTCCCTCCCCTCCGCCCCTCGCCCCTGAGGCCCTCGGACCCTCGTCCGGGCCCGGCGTGCCGCGGCCCAAGAGAAGGAGCGCCCCTCCCACCACCGCCCCTTGAAGCGAGGCGAGGAGCACCACCGGGAGGAGAGCCGAAACCCCCAGCCAGGCGCCGATCCCCCCGAGGAGCCACACATCGCCGTACCCGAGCGCCTCCTTCTTGAAGGCCCGCTGCCCCAGCTCCCGGACGGCCGCGAAACCGAGGACCCCGAGGAGAAGACCCAGGGCCGAGGAGCGCGGCGAGGCCGAGGAGAGGCCCAGGGCCGCCGCCCCCTGGCCCGCCACCATGAGCGGCCAGGTGAGCGCGTGGGGCAAGAGCCAGGTGTCCTTGTCGATGAAAGCGAGGGCGACGAGCGTCAGGACGAAGGCGAACTCCGCCGCCGCCGCCCCCGAGAAACCCTGACGCCCAACCGCGAGGAGCGCGGCCGCCGCCCCGAGGAGCTCGACCAGGGGGTAGCGCCAGGAGATGGGCGCCCCGCAGCTGCGGCAGCGGGCCCGAAGGAGGAGGAAGGAGAGGACCGGCACGTTGTCATACCAGGAGATGGGGACCTGGCACCTCGGGCACCTCGAGCGAGGCCGCACCACCGACTCGCCCCTGGGGACCCGGGCGATGACGACGTTCAAGAAGCTGCCCACCACGGCGCCCAGGAGCACGGACCAGGCGTAAAGGAAGGTGGAAGGCACGGTCTTACGATCCTCGAGGCCAGGGGTAGAGGTACCACAGGACGCCTGGTCCGGTGTCGTTCTCTCTTGGTCTTTACCCTCCGCTTCAAGGGAGGAATGGTCGGGGAGGCCGAGAGCGCGCCCTTTCCTTGAAGACGCCCACCCTCGGGCTCGGAACCGGTCTCTTGGAGGGCCCTCGCCCGGGCGGCAGGGACGGTTGCCCGCGGCAGGAGGGGAGCGGGGTGGAAGGGCGAGAAGAGGCGATGGTGTCCGACGCCACCCGGAGGTTAGCCATGGAGAAGGGGGCCAAGGGCTTCACCCTCATCGAGCTCATGATCGTCACCCTGGTGATCGGCATCCTCGCGGCCTTAGCCATCCCCAACTTCCTGAAGTACCAGCTCCGCTCCAAGTTCTCCGAGGCCTCCACCAACCTCGAGGGCCTGCGCAAGGCCGAGGAGGCCCTCCGCCAGAGCGACCGGCAACTCGCGGTGAACGGCGTCCCGGTCTCGGCCGCCAACTACGTTCCCGGCCAGTACTGGAACCTCGGGGGCGGGGTCATCCCCGCCGGCGCGGTCGGGTCCTTGAAGCTCCCCTGGACCCTGGCCGACCTCGCCATCGTGAACGGCGTCGACTGGGAGGTCGAGGGCCCCACCTACTTTCAGTACGGGGTGGCCACCCCCTGCCCCGGCAATCCCGCCGTGACCCAAGGCGGCATCTGCTACGGCGCCGGGGCGGTCTCCGACATCGACGGCGATGGGGTCCTGGGCAACGTGGCCCTCGCCAAGCCCAGCCTCGCGGGTGCCGTCCCTGCCGCCTTCGGCGCCGGGGTCGCCTTCCCCGGCCCCGCGGGCTCCGGCTGCTTCCCCTCGGGCGGCGCCTCCACCGTCTACGGCGTCCCCTGCGCCTCCACCCTCCCCGACGTCTTCTAGCCCCCTCGCCCGCGAGACGAGGGGGAGGCCGCTTCGCCGCTCCCCTCGCCCCCTACATGCTCCTCCCGTGGAGGTTTTCCTCCAGGGCGCAGTGGGCTTCAGTCCTCCTTGAGACCCCACGGACGCGGGCTTTCTTTGGAAGGCTCTCGTTTTCTGGCCACCCCTCTTAACCTCGCCTCGCTCCGTGACGAAAACCGTCTCCGCGATCGTCCCAGGGTCCATTTTGGTCAACGTCATACCTTCGCCCCGACCCCGATCGTTCCAGGCTTTTTTCGCGGCCCTGCGAGTGGCACAGCCCCTGCTAGCGGTTGAGGCATAAGCCGCCGGTGGCCGGCGCCCCGCAAGGAGGGAACACCGTGAAGAAAGTGGCCAAGGGCTTCACCCTCATCGAGCTCATGATCGTGGTCGCCATCATCGGCATCCTGGCTGCCATCGCCATCCCGAACTTCATCAAGTACCAGCTGCGCTCGAAGTTCTCCGAGGCCTCCTCCAACATCGAGGGTCTGCGCAAGGCCGAAGAGGCGCTGCGCCAGGGCGAGCGCAACATCGCCGGCGTCACCACCACGAACTACGTCCCCGGCCAGTACTGGAACCTCGGCCCCCAGGCTTCGCACGCCGCCGTTCCCGGCACCACCAAGCAGGTTTGGGTGGCTGCCATGACCACCGCCGCCCAGGCCCTCGACTGGACCGTTGAAGGCGCCACCTACTTCCAGTACCAGGCCGCCACCGGCTGCGCCGGCACCCCCGCC
>DASRZU010000057.1:0-113507 GCA_035686075.1 Anaeromyxobacter sp. | reverse complement strand
CGCCCGACTCGGGTTAGCGCGTGTGACTGGGCGGCCAGTTGACAGCCGGCTTCGGGTCGAGGTGCGGGGTCGGAGGCGGCCTGAACGGCGGAACCGGCGAGGTCGGGAACCCGGGCGTGGTCGGCCTGGGCGGGATGGAGGGGTGAGCGGGCGGCGGCGGGACAGGGCTGAACTGCTTGGACATGGTCGTTCTCCTCTGGGTGTGGGGCACTGCGACTGGGCGACGTCGTTCAGACGTCGCGGAACATCGACGGTGAGCGGGGGTACTTGGCCCTCAAGGCGTCCTCGACCGGATCTCCGACCTTCTTCAACGGCACGGGCGGCAAGGTGGAGGGGTACGTCGCGGCCAGCGGGTCGTCCGTGGGCATGGTCGCGCGGGGGAACAGCATCTCGGGGTAGCGCGCGGCCAGGGTCTTCAGCTCGCGCCTGGTGACGTTGGGCCGGCCGTCCGGGGCGATCATGTCGGGCCTCGCCGCCTTGATGGTGGCCGTCTCCTGGGCAGTCCAGGGGGAGTCGAGGATCTCGTCTTCGGTCATGGCAGGTGTTCCTTCAGGTCGGGCAGGGCTGGAGAAGGCGGGAGACCGGCGCGTGCCCGACCAAGGCCACGCCGGCTCCCTGGCAGCGGGGAGGAAGGGGCCCCGCCACTCTCTACGGACAGGCAGGGCAGAACAAGACGCCCGGCGGAACCACTACAAGCCGACACGCGGCGCAGAGACGTTCCGGGGGCAGCCGGTCCTGCGGGGCGGGCCAGGGCGCGGGTACGCTGCGACGAGGCCGAGGCCGGCGGCGACGTTCCGGCGGGACGCTGGGGGGCTCGGCGGCAGTCATGCGCTCACCCCGGTCCCGTCCATACTGGGCTTCACGAGCACGTCAACGGCTCCAGCCGCAGCCGTGCCCTTCAACGCCAACCTGGCCTGCTCCGGCGTAGCCGGCGGGGGCTCCGGCTCCGCGAACGGCACGGGGAGCTTCGGCTTCGGCTTCACGCCGCGCAGCTCGGGGTTCCGCGGCAGACCCTTCCAGCACGCAAGGTTGCCGGCGCCCTCGACCTTCACGCGCTGATCGTGCCCGCCTTCCTGCGCGAGGTACTGCCATTCCGGTCTCGCGCGCCGGAGCGCCTCATGGAACCGGCTCGGCTTGCAAGGCTGGCCCTGGTTCCGCTTGGTGACGATCACGTAGAGCTGGTAGACCGCCTGCTTGCCCGTGAGGTCGGGGTGGTCGGGGACGTCCAGCCACTTCCAGGCCGGGTCGCCCGGGTACTCCACGCATGAGAGCCAGAGGCCGTCGAACGTCTGCTCGTCCACCGCGTCCGCGAAGGCGTGGACAGACGACTGCGACATGGCAATGGCCGCGTCCCGGGCCGCGTTCTTGAGCGGGTTGGAGGTGACGCTCCGGTCCGCCTCCATGTGGAGGAGGTGCCAGCCGAGGGCTGCGATCTCGGCCTTGCCGCGCTCCGACCAGGCCGCGGACCCCGGCACGAAGAGGGAGTCGAGGCGTGCCAAGTACTCGGGAGAGGCCTCGGCCTCCTGCCGTAGCAGCGACCACCGCGTGTCGCCGGGTTCCACGATTACGGGGTTGTCCGCATTCGAGGAGCCGATGAGCTTTACCTTCGACCAGACCTCGCGCGTCGGCTCGCCCTTCTCCTCGATGGGCAGCCGGCGCTCGCCCGTCAACTGCTTGATGGACTCCACCGACTCGTGCAGGTGCTCGGTCTTGATCTCGTTGACCACCACGAGGAGGCCGGCCGCGTAGGCGTTGAACCGGGAGACGAGGTCGCACGAGCGCGCCATGCGTGTGTTCTCCTCGCCCAGGAGGGCGCGGAGCACGCTGGTGAGCAACGATTTCCCCGTCTTCGATTTGCCCCAGAGCAGGGGGCTCGTCCTGAACCGCTCGCTGGGCATCTGTAGGCAGCACGCCAGCCAGTGCATGAGGTACCGCTTCTCCTCGGGGCCGCCGGAGACGAACGTGATGCACTCGTCCAGGATGGGGAACTCGCCGGGCGCGGGCACGATGCTCGGCCGGACCCAGTTGTTCACCACGAGGTAGGGGCCCTCCTCTCCCTGGCGTTGAACGATGGGCGGCTCGTTGGGCAGGAGGTCGATACACTGGGCGTGCTGCAGCGCGTGGTCGTTCAGGATGCGCGTGGCGTCATCCTTGGGGATGCCGCGGTCCCGGAGGACCTTGTGAACGGCATCGTGGAACATGGACTTCCCCCACGAGCCGGTGTCCAGCCTGCGCACGTAGTAGCGCTGCGTCTCCTCGACCCAGACCAAGCGGTCCCGGACTCGGGGGTCGATCTCCCTGGGGGCGGGGGGCTCGCTGGGCGTACCAGCGGCGGCGACCTCGGGCGCCGGAGCCGGAGGAGGCGCGTCGAACTTGCTTCCGAGCTGGACCGCCTTGAGCGCGTCGCGCACTTTATGCCTGAGGTCGGCCTCGGACCAGGGCGGCTGGCAGGAGGTCTGGTTCCAGCCCTGGAGGGCGACCAGCACGTCGTTGGGGTCGATGCACAGTTCGGCTGCCCTGCAGGCGGCTCTAAACGTTGCCCCGTGCCCGTTCTGGCCTGAGACCGCGCCCTCCACCTGGGCCAGGTAGGCCTGGGCCCTGCGGAGCGCGAACTCGCGGTCGCCCGGGGCGTAGAGCTTCTCGCCCTGCTGTGCGCTGGCCTGCTCGGCCTTCGGCGCCGGCTTCTCGGCTGCCAGCTTCAGGAGGTAGGCCAACCAGTCGCCGGGGAGCCACGCGATCTCGCGCTCCTCGGGCTCCAAGGGGCTGCAGCCCGGGAGCCATTCGTAGACGTTCTCGCCCTCGGGCAGATCGCGCCTCTGGGACGGCGGGACCACTACGAACCCGTTCTCGCCGCGGACGTCGAGGCCTGGGCCCAGCCGGTTGGACGAGTTGGGGATGCGGACCGTGGTCGGCACCTTGTAGAACCTGTGCTCGCCTCCGGTCGGGGTCCGGTCCCGCACAGTGTCGGGCAACTCGGAGAGGCCTTCGCGCAGCTCCAGCTCGGAGAGCGTGGCCCGCCCGTCAATGCCGCCCTTGCAATCGATGTCAATGCAGATGAGGCCGTTCCCGGTCACGACGCCAATCATCGCGCCCTCGGGGGCCAGCTCGAAGTCGGCGCGCACCTGCTCCGGTGTCCGGGGATGTTGCCACCCCGGCAGGACAGGGGACTTGAGCCTCGCGGGGTCGTCCACCCTGGTGGCGCGGACCTGGAAGCCCTTTTGCGCGAGCATGAGGGCTGAGATGGAGAGGGTGTCCTTGAGGAGGTCAGCCATTGGCCACCCCCACGCGCGCGATGTTGCGCGGCACGGCTCGGTCGCAGCGCACGGAGGGGTACAGCTCCGGCACCTCGCGCCGTGCATTCTCGCGGGCCCAGAGACGGGTCCGGTCGCGCAGGCTGGCGTAGAGAGAGGGGGAGACCGAGATGCTCTCGGGTGCGAGGTCGGTCAGGTGGAGGGCTTCCGCGACCACGTTCCTAACGGTGAGGGCGGGGAGGCGCGGACTAGAGGCGACCGTCTTGAGGATGCCGGGGATGGGAACGTCGAGCGTACGTCTAGCGGCAGGGTCCATGGGAGCTGCTTCCTTCGTGCTGGGGTGGGGCGATTCGAGCCGGCGCCCAAGGACGGGCGCGGCGTTGCTGCGGGGTTACTCGTCTACTACGTACTCGGCTTGGCCCTGGGGCAGCAACGGGTCCACTCGAGGCCCGAAGCGGCGCCAGTCGGCTTTCAAGAACTTGGCGATCTCCTTGTTGTTGGGGCACAGGGCGTCGATGAAGCGCTCGGTGCGATGCTGGAGGAGGAGCTGATCGATTAGCGACAGCGTTAGGCGGGCGGTCTCGACCTTCTGGCCGCGAGGGAGGCGCAACGAGCGGGCCAGGTGCTGCTCCAGTTGCTGCAGTGGCGTTAGCGGCCGGGCCTGGTCGAGCGGGTCAGCCCAGGCCATGTCGGAGATGTCCACGCGGCGTGAGGGGCGCAGTTCAGGGCCCTCGGTCTCGGGCGTCATGCGTGACTCTCGCGCGCCGGGGCGGGCTCGCCCTTCGCGGGTGCGGCAGGCGCGGGGGGCGTTGCCTGAAGCTGGCGCAGCTCGTGCTCGGCCCTCCATTCCGCGGCCTTCTTCTCGGCTAACGTGCGGGGGCCGGGCTCCGGGGCCGGGACCTCGGCGTTCGCCTTCACGGGGAGCACGTTTGACTCTCGGTACGGGTCGGTTATCTGGATCACGGCCTGCCGCACATCGAGCTGCTGCGCCGGCTTCGGCTGCGAGTAGGCCAGCATCAGAGCGAGGCCGTCGAGACGCACCTTGGGCAGCTTGATGGAATGCGGGCGGAGGATGATGGCGTCAAGGACCCGCAGGTGCTCCTCGGACAGATGGATGCGCTCGCGGACCTCCTCCGTGGAGAGCTGCTTCTTGAGCCTTCGGGCGCGCTGGGCGTTGACGTTGGGCATGGCGGACCCGGCCTACTTCCCGGTGATGCCGTGCAGAGCCGGCCCGAGGTCGACCCAGTGGCGCTGGGCGCAGCGGGCCAGGTCGAACTGGCGGTCGTAGAGGGGCTGCCCGTCAACGGGGCACTGCCCCCACTGCATGAGGTAGTCGCGCGCCTGGTCGAGGTTCGAGGCCCGAGGCGGCGGGGGCTGGAGCGGAACTCGGAGCGTGTAGACCTTGGCGTGCCCGTGGAAGGGGACGTGTCGGACGTGGACCTCCGGCGGGCCCGGCGGAATGCGGATGGTAGCCACGACTTCAGGCCTCCACGTCCGGGTTGCCTGAGCCGTAGGCCACGCCGTAGCCACGCCGCATCTCGGCCAGCTCAGCCTCCCGGGCCTCGGGGCCATCGTTCCCCATGAGCCGGCGCTGGCGCGCCTCGTTCGCGCGCATGGCTTCGACGCGCTCGTCGTTCAGCTTCTGCTCCAGCTCACGCCTGGGGGCGTCGATCAGGTCTTGGAGCGCCTTCGCGAGTGAGGCGGGCACGTCGGGGACCATGGCCCGCTTGGCATCGTCCCAGCGCGTGATGAGGAAAGAGGGGGAGAGCTGGGGCCAGGCCGGGTTGAAGGGCTCAGGGGCGCCGAGCGAGCGCGCATGGTCGAGGGCCTCGCGAGTTGCGATATCCATGTTGAGCAGGGCCTGGAGCCGCTCCACCTCCTGGACGAGCAACTCAGGGACGTGGACCTTCAGGTAGTCCTGAACGAGAAGCTGCCTGGCCGTGTCGAGCAGCAGAAAGGCCTGGACCGCGTCGGCCTGCTCTGCGGCAGCGAGGGCCTTCTTGGCGTCCTCGACGTCGGCCTCGCGCTTCGAGGTGACGCGCTCCAGGTCGGCCAGGTCCTCGGCCGCCTCTCGGGCAGCCCGGAAGTCCTTGGCGGACTCGGAGGCCAGGGCCTTCGCGTCGGCCTCGGCCCAGCGGACCCGGGCGGCGTCTCTCTTCTGAAGGTGGGACGCGAGGGCGGCCTCGGCGCGGGCCAGGGCGGCCTGGGCGTCGAGCTTGGCGGACTTCATCTCGGGGCGTTCGGTGGTCTGCTTCATGGCGTGACGGTCTCCTCGGGGGCGGCAGGGGTGTTGAGGGAGCGGGCCAGGTGCCGGAGCTGCTCCTGGATGGCGAGCAGATCGCGCCGCTCGTCCGGGAGGGCGCCCTTCCAGTTCCTGCCGATGACTATGGAGGCGGTGTTCAGCGCCTTCGCCATCCGGAGGCGCGGGTCCTTTTTCAGACGAGCGCGGTAGGTTGCCATGTCCTGGCGCATGCGTGCCAGGCAGGGAAGGCAGCGCGTGCGACCCTCGGCGCGAGGGGCGCCGCAGCGGCAAGAGGGCAAGGATGGAGTGGCGACGTCTGGCATGGCGAAGCTCCTGGCTGTCTCTGGGGCCCGGGGACGCAGGGCGGGGAGGCCTACTCGTGGCTCTCTCTAGGTAGCCGGGAAATCTCACGGACGGCCGAAGGACTTGTTGTCGAGCCGTGAGGGTGACTGGTCGGCGGCCGCCGGGGGCGGACCAGGGCTCGCACACGGGGTGGGCGGGGTGCGGCATGAGGGAGCGGGGAGGCGGCGTACCCTGCTTCCCCTGCTCCGTACCCTGAGCCGGAACGCGAGCAGGGCTCAGGAAACCGCTGGGGCTCTAGGCGTACCCTGCTTACCCTGCTGTACCCTGCTCTTTTTGAGTCCCGCCGGGGCCGGGGCCGGATGCGCGGTCGGGGCTGGGGCGGTAGGACGGGGCCCTGCGTCCTCTTCCTCGTACATCTTCAGATCATCAGGGTATTCAGGGTATTCAGGGTAAAGAGGTGCTAAACGCTTGATACCAGTGGTCTTCCGTCTACCCTGATGCTCCGCGCCTGGCCCGCTCCGGGCAGGGTAGAGCAGGGTAGAGCGCGCCCGTCGGGGGTGTGCCGGCGCCCTTCGGGCCCGGTTCCGGGCTGTTCGGGTTGGGTTGCCGCACCCCACAAGGGGATGTGAAAAAAGGCCCAAGACAGTCGCGCCTGGATGCCCCGTCCGGCCGCCTCTGGGTCGCCCCCGCCCCGCGAGGGGTCAGCGCTCGCGGTCGGGCCCCACGCGTCGCTGCATCGTCCGCTGCATCGTCCGGTAGGGCTCGCAGGCGTCGACCGCGTGGCGGCACCTGTCCACGGTCGAGAGCGCCTCGTGGCAGGGCAGCCAGCCGGCGTGCTCGTGGCCGACGGGGTCGAGGAGGACGCGACGGCAGTGGCAGCGCCTGCGCCCCTTCACGACGCCCTCCGCAGCGCCAGCGTGACCGTCGACTTGGGGAGCTTCACCCGGACCGCGATGGCCCGGTGCGAGAGGCCCTGCGCGTGCAGCTCCTGGAGCTTGGCCCGCTCCTTCTCGGTCAGCCTCGACGGCCTGCCCCAGGGCCTGCCCTCGGCCTCCAGGCGCTCGCGGGCGGCGGCTATCCTGTCGTTGATGGCAGCACGTTCGAGCTTGGCGGCCAGGGAGAAGGCGAAGAGGAGCACGGTCGTCTGGATGTCGTCCGTGCCCGGCTTCAGGTGCAGGCCGTCCGCCACCGTGCAGAACTCGACGCCGGCCTGGTGGCACTCCTCCGCGAACTTGTAGGCGTCCGAGGGCCCGGTCCGGAGGAACCTGTCGAGGCGGAACCCGTAGACCTTCTTCACCCGGCCTGCCCGCATGTCGGCGCGCAGCCTCTCCAGCTCCGGCCGCTGCGAGGTCTTGGCGGAGCGCCTTTCGTGATACCAGACGTCCACCTTCTCGCCTCGACGCCCCACCTCCTCCTCGATGGCATGGCGTTGGAGGTCCAGGTGCTGGCCCTTGCTACTGACTCGGATGTAGGCGGCGACGGTCATGGGCCGGAGGCTACCACGCCCTGGTCAGGAAGTATACTTACTGGTCGCCCCCCGGTTCCCTGCGCTGGGCATGGGCTCCAGGGCGTCCGGGCTGGACCAGGATTTCTGACCAGGGCCGCCGAGAGCTGGGCGCAGCCAGGCGCGACGAGCTGGTGGCGAGAACGTCTACCAGAGCGCCTGGCCGCCTCGCCTGGATCACCGGGCAACGGGGGCCAGGTGGAGAGGGCGGGGGCGCCCGCCGGGCTCGTCCTGGATCATCCTGGGCGTCCCCGTAGCCCTGGCCCGCCCCCGTCGCGTCCAGGGCGCGCCAGGTGCCAGGGCAGGGAGCCCGCCTCGCCCCCCGCCGCGGTGCCGGAGCCAGCCGGCCGAGACCCCCCACCCGTCTCGGCTGAGAAGTGTTCCGAGGGGGTGGGGTACCCAGGACATGGCGGGGCCGGTCAGCCGGGGAAGTGGTCGGCCACACATCCTCCACCCAGAACGCGTTCGCTGTAGTCGATGACGTGTCGGACGTACACTACTACTGCGGTGCCCTCCCGACTCTTCGACTCTGCGTCCGTGTACTCGTCCAGCGACAGCTCGACCGTCCTCACCAACTCCATGCACTCGCCCAGGTCCCACGGAGGACGTCAATGCTCTCCAGAGGGGTATCCGTGTTGCTCGGAGTACTCGTTCTATCGCCTGCTGCGGTCTATGCCCTTCGTGCCGGGCAGGCGCTCGGCGGGGTCGTGTTCGTCCTCCTTTGGTTTCTAGAGGTAATGGCCATCGCTGGGCTGGTGTGGGGGTTAAAGTCTAGCTCGGGCGCGGCGCTGCTCGGTGCATTGGTTGCTGCACCATGGCTATTCTACTTCGGCACGGAGGCCGGCCCTTGGGCGTACCTAATTGCCGGTCCCGAGTACCTCCTGCTCACCGGGGTAGGCTGGTACGGGTATAGGCGAGAGAAGCAGAGGGCACTAAGGTGGCCTGGGGCGCTCGCTCCAACTCTCGCCGTCGCATACGCGCTGCTTGCCCCCTTTGTTCGTGGTTATCGACCGTCGTGACGAACCTGCGCCTCCCCGGCCAGTACGACGAGCGGCTGCTCGGGAACCTCGGGCTACAGGGGCCGTACTACAACTGGAACCGGTGGTATCTGCCGGCGGTGGGGAGGTACATGGAGCTGGATCCGTTGCTTCTATCGCCTCGCGCGATTGATCTCCTCCCAAGCAAGGCACGGCAAGCGTTCGGTGAGGGAGAACTCCTGAATGTGCCCTCTTGGTACGGGTACGCGGGAGAGAACCCGCTCACCTATGTCGACCCGACCGGCCTCGACAGATACGAAGCCTGCAAGAACAAACAGCTCGGCCCGTTCGGCAAGTGGGTATGCAAGAAGTGCGTAGATTGGCGGTGCAACAAAAACCCAGGCGAGCAGAAGTTCTGTTGCGACGCCGACAGAGCGGACTGCGAGACCACGGCCGGTGACGACGGGAATCAGAAGGCGGTCTGCATGGCGAAGTACTTGGAGTGCATGGCGAAGCTCAAGGGAGGGGAGTGACCAGTGACACGCAAGCGCCTGGTGTTGATTGTGGTCGCCGCCCTGATCACGGGAGGGATTTTGGGCGGCATGTGCGTTGCCTGGCTGTCTGCGCGTGCGGGACATCTCTATGTGCAGATGGTCAGGCTCTCACTCGCGGCGAAGCAGCGTGATTCTGCTTCGGCAGCTTGGCGAGAAGGGGAACTCGCGGATGCTCTGACTCACGCGGCGTGTGCTGTCGAGATGGAGAAGTGGGGGCGAGAAGGCACTCCGGCAACTCCGAAGTGGGACATCATCTTCCCGCTGATGGGGCTTTTCTCCGATGAGCACACACAATATCCGGTGAAGGACTTCTCCATGCTGGAAGCACAGGCGCATGCGAGGTACGGCGCCGTGCTGGAGCGTGTTGGGCAGACTGGAGGCGCCCAGGACGAGTTCGCCAAAGCCATTAGTGCTGCCGGCGGGAAGGGGAGCGTCGAAAAGTGGAGGGCTCTCGGACTCCAGGAGCTTGGTCCGGCACAAGGAGCGCCAACCCCATGAAGGCCCCGTCCCAGAGTAGTTCTCACAGATAGCGAACCACAGATAACCGCCCGAGGGTTCAAGACAATCCAGGCCAGTGACCCATGCGCGCGCCTACCGCCACCCTGTTCGCCGTAGTCCTTCTAGCCTGCACCTCCCCCACCGCCCCGCCGCCCACGGGCCCGAGCGCCACCGTCAGCGGGACCGTGGTCGAGCGCGTGGACGGGGCGCCGTACAGCTTGCTGCGTTGCGCTGGACATCCCCTACAGCCCGCACGAGGCCGAGTCGGATGCGACAGCGGCGCACTATCTGTGTAGCCGGCTCACCCAGTTGCAGGGGAGGGCGTGAAGCGGGCCCCTGTCGAGCCGCCCCCGCCGGTTGACCTCCCCCACTCCCAGGCGCAGGCTCTTTCACGGCCCAGCGCGGAGCCGGCCAGGCGGTCCGGGCCTTCTCGTCCGTGAGCGTCGGTCGCCCGTGGCTGGGCCGTGGGGGTCAGGGAGGCGGGCTACGCTGCTTCCGTGCCCCGTATCCAGCCCGCCGACATCCAAGCCTGGCGCGCCCAGCTCGCAGAGGAGGGCGACGGCGACCACCTGGACCCGCCCGTGGCGCAGCAGCTCGTACCGCGCCTCAGGGACGAGGCACAGCCCTGTTCCGCGGTAGTGCCTACTTGATCTTGGTGAACCTGGCCTCGATGGCTTCCTCGGGGCTCGCGGGCAACGACTCGGGCTTCAGCTCCGGCAAGGTCCTGGGAGTGCGCGCGCTCGTCTTCCTCTCGGGCTCGTAGACCTTCCCATCCCGGGCGATGCCGACCTTCCGCTTGCGCGTGGCCTGGTCGAAGTAGACGGCCAGCTCCTTGCCGCAGGACGGGCAGTCGGTGAAGCCGAAGTCGTCCACGGCGTAGGTCTCGCCGCACTCCGGGCACTTCACTGGGACTTCCATCACAAGTGTGTAGACACGCTGCAGACCCGCCCAGTCACGCTGCTGGACGCTGCCTCGATGGACGAAATGAATGGCGGAGCCGTACTTCTCCTTCAGGTGCTCCACGGCGTTCGAACGCGCGGCGACTGTGGGGAAGGACATCGTCGTGGGGCCCACCAGCCGCTTCTTGGGGGGCGGGGGCTCCGAGCTGGTGGATGACGAGGAGGAACGGGAGAACGGTCCGTACTCCGTGGTCGTGCCGTCCGGCTGTTTGATGGTGGTCTTGGAGCGGTAGGCCGCCACCACGATGAAGAGGACGATGATGAGGATGCCACCCACGATTCCGGCGGCCTGCGCGTCTGGGCTGCTGCTTGCGTAGGAGCTGCTTCTCTTGGCGAGCGCGACCGCTGGTAGAGCGACCATCATCACTGCGAGAAGTCGGTGCATGGGTCGACCCCCGGGCCAGGATACGCCGAGGGCGGACGACAGGCCCTGACCGAGATCACTCCTCGCCCCTGGGCCGTCCCGACACGGAGACGTTCTACTTCCCCTCCAGCCACGCCGCTACGCCGCCATGGTGAGCGCACGCGCCTGAGTGGTGCTCGCCGTAGAAGAATGACCCGTCCTTGCATCGCGCCAGGGGATGGTCCTCGATACTCTCTCCCGGTTCTCTCTCGTTCGTAGCCGCCCGGCTGGCGGGCCGTGGGAGCCCCTCGGGCCAGCCACCGTCCTGTCCGGTGGGAACACCTGGCTGGCAGGTGATGCAGCTCCGCTCCCACCCGTCCTTGGCCTTTCCCGCCTTCTGGGTCTGCCACTGCATGTTCTGCGGAGCATCGAGGCCGCAGCAGACCAGCGGGCAGATGTGGTCGACCACGTAACCCCGGCAGCTACGAGTGGAGCCTCGGTCCGGTCCACCTGGACAGGGGTGAGCCTGCATGAAGGCCTTCTTCGCCTCGTAGTTCCTGGGCGCGACGTGCCCGGCGCAGGGCGGGGACGCGAGCGACAGGATCAGAAAGAGGGCGGTCACCATCAAGCGGACCGTAGCACGGGCGCCCCGGTGCGGACCGAGTCCGTGGCCAGCTCGCCCGCCGGCCTACACCCTGGCCAGCACTGCCGGAGCGGGCCAGGCGGGGGCCGCCATGCCTCGACCACCTGGACTACGATGGTGGCGGACATGAGCCCCGAGACGAAGGTCTGCTACAGGTGCCGCCAAGGGCGTCCGCCTTCCGGGTTCATCCAGAAGAAGAACGGCAAGAGCTACGACATGTGCTCGGTCTGCTTGGCCGAGATCCTGACGGCGCCGCGCACCGGGAAGAAGGTCCGCCTCCAGCACACGGCCACCGAGCGCACCTGCTACCTGTGCCGGCGGGTCCTGCCCGTGGCCCGCTTCACCCGCCGCTCCAACGGCACGTACTTCTCGGCCTGCAAAGACTGCAACGTCAACGTCTTCGCCCATCGCCGCCGCGCTCGCCTCGCAGAGGCCGAGGGGAGCTTCACGACCGCGGAGTGGGAGGTGTTGAAGGGCCGCTACACGGAGTGCCCTGGATGCCACCGGGCGTGGGAGAAGATCCCATTGCCTGCCGGGTGGAGTGGCCCGATCACGCGAGACCACATCATCCCGATCTCCAAGGGGGGCCGAAACGACATTCACAACCTCCGGCCGCTCTGCTACTCGTGCAACTCGAAGAAGGGGGATCGGCCGGCGTGAGCGCCTGCGGAGCCGCCGGGCTAATCGGCCTGGCAGTCAGCAACTACAGAACGGCTGCTACTGGGAGGCACCATGACCAAGACCATGCTCGCGTTCACGACCGCTGTCGCACTGCTGGCCCCTGCTGCTACCGTTGCCGACAGGATTGCGCCGAGCCACTTCTGCTCCAGCCACAAGCCGAAGAGGAGCATCCTCAGGTCCGGGGAGTGGGACTTGCCTTTCGGCAAGACCCTCCGGCAGGCGATCGGCGAGTATCGGGACTGCCTACGGGATTTCGCACGCGAACAGGAGGGGCAGGCGAAGGTCCACCAGGAGGCCGCGGACCAGGCCGTTCAGGAGTGGAACAGCTACGTCAACTGCATGGAGAACCACAAGGCAGACCCCCTAGGTCTAGGTCCTGACTGTTAGCAAGCAGGCCACGCCGCCAGCGCCAGCCCGAACGAGTCTCGGCCGCCGATGTAGACGACCGGGTCCAAGTCGCCCGGAGCGTGGCGCTCACTTGGGCGTAGCAGCCGGTGCGACCCGGACTGGACGTAAACCGGAGAGTCTGACCGAAGGACGGCGTCCCTTCGGTCTGTCACATGCCCCTCTTCTACCCGGCCACGCCTGGAGCAGAGCAGCTCCCGCCCGGCGAGGCCAGCACTTAAAGCACTCGGGTTACCAGCGAACGCGACGGCACCCCACGGGTCGTGCTACCGATCTTGCCATGGCACGCCCGCCTGTCCCCGACTACACGCGCTACTTCAACCCGGTCCTCCAGGCGCTCCGCGCGCTCGGCGGCTCAGCCAGCATCGAGGAGCTGAACGCCCGGGTTGGCCAGGAGATGAAGCTGTCGGAGGACGTGCTCGCGGTGCCGCACGACCCGGAGCGCGGGGGGCAGAGCGAGGTCGCGTATCGCATCGCCTGGGCCCGCACGTACCTCAAGGTCGGCGGGCTCATCACAAACAGCGAGCGCGGCGTCTGGTCCCTGACGCCGGAGGGAATCAAGACCACCCACGTGGACGAGAAGGCTCTCGCCCGCGAGGTCAAGCTCAAGCGACGTGGTACGCGGCCACGCGAGGACCAAGACCCAGACGAGATGAGCGAGGCGGGCAGCGATGCCTCGCCCGCCGGACATCGGGACTGGCAGCACGAGGCGCTCGACGTTCTTCACGACCTACCGGCCACCGCGTTCGAGCGACTCTGCCAGCGCGTCCTGCGCGAGAGCGGATTCGTGGAGGTCACCGTAACGGGCCGGTCGGGGGACAGCGGCATCGACGGCGTGGGGCTTCTCCGGTTGCAGGACGTGATCACGTTCCATGTCATCTTCCAGTGCAAGCGCTGGCGTCACCCGGTGGACCCTGCAACCGTTCGGGACTTCCGCGGAGCGATGGTGGGCCGCACTGACAAGGGGCTCATCATGACCACGAGCTACTTCACCCGTGAGGCGCTGCGCGAGGCAACGCGGGACGGCGCGCCCCCCATCGACCTCATCGATGGCGAGCAGTTGGTGGCTCTGCTGAAGAAGCTTCGGCTAGGAGTTCGGACCGAGATGGTGGAGCGCGTTACCGTCGAGCGTCGGTGGTTCGAAGAGCTGTAGCCGGCCGCTCCGTGGGACCACCCGCTGCACGGAATGCAGGCACCCGTGGGACCACCGTGGGACCAGAACGGGATCATCGGGGATCATTGGGGCGCGTCAAGTCCGCGAAACTACGCGTCTGTGGCGCAGCAGCTAGGGTCTGGCGGGGTTTCCTAAACCGCAGGTCGCGTGTTCGAGTCACGCCGGGGTCACTCAGTAAAGCCGTCAGGACCCGCACGTACTGAACACATGTTCGGCAGGGTGGTAGCGTCGTCCCCCTGGGTCTCTCGCCGCGCGGGGGCCCGCACTCGTTCGCCAAAGTCTGGGCCATGTGCAGCACGACCTGGGGTGGCCCAGCTCGTCGTCCACAACGGGAAGCGGACCCTGCGGTGCTCCTCCGAACCTGCGGCGACCGAGCCTTCTGCTTCCACTGGCGAAGCTCCAGTCAGGACTGAGCACGGATAACTTCGTTGGGACGACTACCTCGCTCTGGGCAGCGACCATTCTCGGGGTCGAGGAAATCGGGTCGGCTGTTGGACAGAGTCGTTCTGCAGCGAGGGTTCGTCGACTGGCGGAGCGGAACCCCGGGTGCGCGACGCCCCTACCCAGCCCTTTGCAGGGAAGGCGGGAAAGTTCCTGAAAGGCGCAGGAGCTACACCACAGAGCGGCCACCGCTTCCCGGCACAACCGATGCACCGTGGGTGCGGCAGGTGTCCGCGAGCGCGGAGAAGAGAGACACGCAATCTATGAGCGCGACAAACTGCTGGGAGCACAAGAAGTGCGGTCGTCAGCCTGGCGGCCCCAAGGTGGTCGAGCTCGGAGTCTGCGGCGCAGCGACGGTGGCCGCTGTCAATGGGCTGAATGGCGGAAAGAACGGCGGACGAGCTTGCTGGGTCATCGCGGGGACTCTGTGCGGCGGGAAGGTTCAGGGCTCCTTCGCAACGAAGTTGGCCAACTGCTCGACGTGCGACTTCTACCGTGCAGTGAAGGCGGAGGAAGGTAGCGCCTACGTAAACTCGGTGAGCCTCCTCAAGGTGCTCGCGCCATGACGCGGCGCGGTCCCGCGAGTCGGGCGCGAGGCGAGGACGTAGACGACGTTCGCCATGGGACTCGTTGGCCGGAGTGACGCGAGGATGCGGAGGTCTAGCACTCACCCTCCAAGAACGGGCTGATGGCATGTACCGCTACCCGGATACCACCTGCAGGGCGCCCACGTCCTGCCTGTGAGTTGACCAGTGGCTCGTGGTCGAGAGGACCGACGCGAGGCACCTGTCCGGGCGTCCACCACTCCTCCACCACTCGCGGAGCCAGGGAGTGCCGAGGAGTGCCAGCCAAGTATCCGGAACCTCAAAAGTCCAGTAATGTCAGCGGGAAGAGAGACGCCAAGGGTCAGCAGCAGGAGGGCACTTCGCAGCGGTGATGACATCGGTCGCCTCCTGAGACTCGGAAGTCGCGCAACGTACAACGCGGCTGGGCCCCCCGCTAACACTGCCACCTCCAACGGGACGGGCCCTTCGAGGGATCCCCTCGAATACCCGCCCGGCTCAGAGGCCATGGCCCCCGCATCCAGCCAGCCGATATCCAGGCCTGGCGCGCCCAGCGCGAGGAAGAGGGCGACGCCGAGCACCTTCCACGAGCTAGCCAGTGCGCGGAGGAACTTCGCGTTGAAGGCGACTGGCGCGCTTGGGGAAGCGGCTCCGGGATGTGGCCGCCTTCAAAACGAATGACAAGCTCCGAATCGCAAGGCGCCTCGACGAGCCCGGCGTGCGTTCATCGGGGAGGGGTGGCCCGGCTCGAACCCGAAGGAAGCCGAGTTCTTCGCCCACGCCCGCGCCATCCCCTCCGGGCATTCCGGCCGCCCGGCCCGGTATGTTGGGAAAGGGCCGGAAGCCGCCTCACCCCCGGCGCGCTCACGCGCGCGTGCCCGGCGGTCAGGGCGTGACGCGATACCCCTTGCTCTTCAGGTAGTCGCGAACCCAGCGGATGCTCTGGGGCATCAGCTTGTCGCCCGCCGCCTCGGGGGAGATGGGAATGACCCGCCCGGTGCGCTCCATGATGTCCAGGCACTTCTTGATGTTCTCGGCGTTGACCCCAGAACCAACGTAGGCCTCGCTGCTGGCAATGCCGGTCTCCTCGCCGCGCATGGCGGCGGAGAGCTCGGCGCTCACATCCTTGATGTGCATGTGGACGATGTAGTCCTTTACCAGGTCGACGAACCTGGCGGGATCCTGGCCGGCGATGAACGAGTTGCCGGTGTCGAAGTTGATCCCTATGCACTTGCTCTTGTTCTGGCTGGCCAGGCGCAGCAGGCTCTCCGGCTCGGTGGTCAGCCAACCGTGTGGCTCGATGGCCACCACCGCGCCGTGGCGCTCGGCGACCGGGATCACCAGTTCCATGTGGTACTTGATGATGTCGTACCACTCCTGCTTGCTGCGGCCGGGCGGGTACTCTCCACTGTCGGTGACGACGTAGATCTTGCACCCGCTGAGCATGTCGCCCCAGGGGATGGTCTTGCAGAGGACCTCCACCGAGTGCACGCTCCAGATCGGATACCCGCAGTCGATCGACTTGAGCTGCAGCCCGTGCTGCTGCAGCAGGTCGCGCATCATGTAGGGATCGTCGTCGACGCTGACGTAGGGGGAGAAGCCGAGCCCCTCGAGAAGATTGAAGCCGGTTTGGGTGGTGAGCTCGACGTACTTCTCGTCGAGCGCGGCGATGCGCTTCAGGATCTTCCCGATCGGCCACCAGTCGGGCCGCCAGTTGTCGGTGCTGACCGTCATCTCGAACGGCATATCGAACCCCTTTCCCGTCGGCAAACGGCTCGCTTCGCTCTCGAAGGCGCGAGCCAGGATGTGCGCGAAGGCTAGCACGGCGGTGGCCGCCCTGCTGCCCTGAACCGCGCCGGTCGGGCCCGCGCGCGGGGGCCCCGCCGTTTTAGGCGAGTGGAAAGGTCCGCGCCCCTAGCCGGACTCGGTCGCGCTTACCTGCCGACCCGGGCAGTGAGCTGATGATCGCGGGCCAGGCAACGACTGGGAATGGGCCCGAGTCCCCGACCCGGTTTTCGAGAGTGGGTCGCACGGCTGACCGCCGCCGCCGATCGAGAAGCCGAGGCCCTCAACCGTGCGAGCTTGCCGGAGTGAAGGAGCCGTTCGTCACACTACTCTCACAGTTTGTCCGGGCCTTCACCAGGCCTCCGCCAAATCGCGGAGCCAGTGAGTGCCGGGGCGTGCCAATGAAGGGCGCAGAAGATCGAAATAGCAAGCGATGTCCACGGATTTGGCCTCGTTTCCCGAACCGCAGGTCGCGCGTTCGAGTCCCGCGGTCAAGGAAGGCTCCACGGCGATGATTAGGTGCGTCGGGCGGCTCCAGTCGGCCCCGCGGCTCGTGGAGGAGCCTCGGCAGAGTTCCTCTCGGCGCGGCGGTCAATGCACCGCCGCGACTCCTTGCGCGGAGGGCCCCCGAGAACCCACCGGGGATGGTCTGCCGCGCCGGCCGCCCGAGTTTCGGGCGAGCGCGAGAAGAGAGGGGGGCGGGCGCAGAGCGACCGCCCCTGCCCAATCCAGGCCGGCCCTCCGGCTTCGACGGATCCCAAACGATTGGCCGGGTTAACTGCCAGTCCTTCCAGACATGCCTGCGCGTCGCGGTGACCACCTGAGCCGGCATGGGGAGCGTGAAATCCGAGAACGGGGAGCCTCATCGAAGGTGCTCTCCCCGTTCATCCCCGCCTACTTGTGGAGGAGCGGGGAGTAGGTTCGGAAATGAATGGAGTTCGTCTCCAGGTCGAACTCCATGAGCCGCACCCATCCATCCCCTCCGGGGCTCGCCTGGACGTTGCTCCTCTTGTCGGTGAGCACCTGATAGACGACGTGGCCAGAGTCGTTCATGTCGATCCGAAGGTTCTCGTACGTGAAAGCGCCATTCGCGGACTGCGGGGCTCCAGGGTCGAGGGTCGAGGCGGACCAATGGTTTCACCCGGGGGCGGAATCGAAATTCCCAGAAGGCTGGCACCGACGAGAGCCGCGGCCAGGGAGGCGCTCCCTCGCCTTGCGATGGCGGGCGCCATGTCCGACACCGGGAACTTTGGACGGGCATAGGCTTCGAGTCGATTCGCTCGTGGCAGAACTCTTCGCGAGGGCGCGGGCAGGAATCCCCGACGATTCCCGGTCGACTCAAGTCCCTGAAAGGACGAGACCTGTGCCTCGGACCTGGGGTATCAACACTACCCTTCGGATCGCCGCTCACGTGGAGGTGTCACGCCGGGGTCGCGCTTCGCTCGTCCCTCGCCTCGCTCTGGGGTGGGGAGGAACGCCGGAAGAGAACGAGTCGCGAGATCGCCCGGCACGCGGTATCGGCGCGGCAGGGCGGCCCCTGCGGCGACCGGCAGGCCGGTCCCGCGGCGTCATGTCGCCTGCCCGAGCGTCACCGCCACATGAGCGGTGTACCTGTCGCTCTGCCGTGATAGCTTCGAAGCGCCGCTCGAGACGAGGATCTTGCCGGAGGTGGTGCCTCTACCGTGGGTTTTGGGCCCCTCGCAGCCGCGCGGAGGATGACGGTGGAGAAGCTTGCGATGCAGGCGCCCGGACGCCTCTCCGTCATGCTCATCGAGGGGCTCCGTGGGCATCACCCGCTGTTCGACCCCGACGAGATCCGCGCCGCCTTCTCCGTGCCCGACCGGCCGCTCAACGCGACCGACGCCGACGAGGTGGGACAGGCGCTGCTCGCCATCGCCCGCGAGCCGGCGCACGCGGCGCGAGGCGCCATCGACGCCCTCTCCCTGCCCTCCCGCACCGCGCTCATCCGGGTTTACTTCCGCCTCCTCGACCGGGCCGCGGAGGAGCGCCGCCTGTCGCACTGATGCGCGTCCCCACCGCGCTCGCCCGGTCCCGCTTCCCGGCGCCGGTGCTGCAGGTGCTCCGCACCCTCTCCCGGGCTGGCTTCCGCTCCTTTCTCGTGGGGGGCGCGGTCCGCGATCCGCTCCTCCGCCGGAGGCGCCCCTCCCGCGACTTCGACGTGGCCACCCCGGCCCGGCCGGAAGAGGTCGAGCGCCTGTTTCCCCGCGTCATCCCCACCGGCGTGGAACATGGAACGGTCACCGTGGTCGCCCGCGGGATTCCCGTCGAGATCACCACCTTCCGGGGCGAGGGGCCCTACCGCGACGGGAGGAGGCCGGAGTCCGTGACCTTTCTCACCAACCTCGAGTCCGATCTGGCCAGGCGGGACTTCACCATCAACGCCCTGGCGTACGACCCGCTCGGGCGCGAGTTCCGGGACCCCTTCGGCGGACGGAAGGACATGCGCCTTCGCCGCATCCGCGCGGTGGGGAACCCGGAGGCCCGTTTCGCGGAGGACGGGCTGAGGCCCCTGCGCGCCGTGCGGTTCGTGGCCCAGCTCGGCTTCGAGCTCGCCCCGTCCACCCGGCGCGCCATCCCGGGGTCGTTGAACGTGGTTCGCAGGGTCGCAGCCGAGCGTCTCACCGACGAGTTCTCGAAGCTCCTCGTCGCCCCCTTCGCGGCCCTGGGGCTGAGGCTCCTAAGGAAGACGGGGCTCCTCGGGGTCGTCCTTCCGGGCCTGGCCTCCGCCTCAGGCCGGGCGCTCGACCACGCCATCGCGGTCCTCGCCGCCTCTCCCCCGGTCCTCTCCCTTCGGCTTTCGGCGCTCTTCCACGGACTCAGTCCGGCGGCTGCCGCGGATGCGCTCGCGGCGTTGCGCCTCTCGCGGCAGGAAAGCGAGGCCGCGCTGTCCCTGGTCCGGGCCTTCCCCTGCCGCCGGCTCGGGCAAGCAGCGCTCCCGGCCCCCACCCCGGCTGCCATCCGGCACTGGATGGCGAGGGTCGATCCGCAGCGAACGGGAGCGCTCCTCTCGCTCGCCGAGGCGGAGGTGAGCGCGGTCCCGGAGGCAAGGCGTGCCGGCGCGGCCGCCGAGGTGAGACGACTGAAGGCCGGCGTCCGGGCGGTCGAGCGCCGCGCTCCGCCCCTCTCGGTGCGCGACCTGGCGCTCGATGGACGGGCGGTCGCGCAGGAGCTTGGCGTGGGGCCCGGCCCCCGGGTCGGAGAGGCGCTCCGGCACCTGCTCGACCGGGTGCTCGAGCGCCCGGAGGAAAACGAGCCGGAGCGACTTCGCGCCGCGCTGCGCGAGTGGTCGGCAACACCGCCCCCGCGCTTATAATTTCCCGCGGCCTGCCATGTCTCCTCGCGTACTCCTCGTCCAGGACGACGACGCCCTCCGCCGGGCACTCCGGGAACTCCTCGGGCGAAACGGGTTCACGGTGGACGTGACCGGCTCGGGACTCGACGCCGTGGCTCGGGCGGCCCGCGCCCGTCCTGATCTCGTCCTCACGGACGTGCACCTGTCCGATATCGAGGGGGCGGAACTCGTGGCCCGATTGCGTCAGGAACCCTCGCTCGCCGGGGTCCCCATCGTGGCCCTGTGCGGCGCGGTCGAGGAGCGCGAGAAGGCCCTGGCGGCGGGAGCGGACGGTTCTTTGCCGAGGAGCTGCGACCCGGACCTTCCCGCCCGGCTCAAGGAGTTCCTCGGCGGGCAACGGGAACGGCTTCCCCCCGAGCGGGAGCTGGAGGCGCTGCGCGGGCTCGTCCGATCCATGGCCCTGCGGCTCGAGGCGGCGCTGAGCGGCCAGCGGCGCGCCGTGGGGAAGCTCGTCGAGACCGACCGGCTGAAGAGCGCCTTCTTCCACAACCTGGCTCATGAGCTGTCGACGCCGCTCACCCCGCTCGCGGGGTACCTGCGCATCCTTGAGTCCGAGAAGGCAGGCCCCTTGGCCCCGCAGCAGAAGCGGATCCTCGAATCGATGGTGAGCGCCGTGGGCCGGCTCACCCGGATCCTCGACAACCTGGCCGATTTCGCGAGCCTCGAGGCGGGCCAGGTCCCGCTCTTCGAGTCCCCCGTGCTGCCCGACCAGCTCGCCGACGAGGTGGCCGCCGAGCAGCGGACGGCGGTTCGCGATGCGCGGCTCCATCTCGACGTCCATCACGCCGGCGGCGGGCCGGTCCTCGCCGACGCGCGCAAGCTGCGCCAGGCCCTCACGAACCTCGTCTCCAATGCGGTGAAGTTCTCCCCGCACGGGGGCGAGGTGCTGATCGAGGTCACCCGGGAGCCGGGGCTCCTCCGGTACGCGGTCTACGATCAGGGGCCGGGGGTAAGGCCCGAGGAGCAGGAGGGCATCTTCGAGCCCCTGCACCATGCGGCGGCGCGCTACGGGCAGGAGGCCCGGCCGCCCGGATCGGGGCTCGGGCTGCCGGTGGCCCGGCGGATCGCCCTGGCCCACGGGGGGCGCGTCTGGGTGGAGAGCCCGCCCCACACCCAGCCGCTCGCCTTCTCCCACCAGTACACGGGGTCCAGGTTCGTGCTGGAGGTGGCGGTCCGGCCGGCCGACCAGGCGGGGGACTCCCCCGGGACGGGCTCCGGTCGAGATGTCGGTCCGGGGTAGCCGCCGACTTGAAGCGGCGGGCCGGACAGGGCTACATCCCGGTCGCATGCGGGTCCTCGTCGCCATGTCCGGCGGAGTGGATAGCTCGACGGCAGCCGCGCTCTTGGCGCGTGCCGGGCACGAGGTGGTGGGGGTCTCTCTGCGGGTGGCGGACTTCTCCGACCGGGCCCGCGGCCGATCGTGCTGCGCCCCGGACGACCTCGAGGACGCCCGGGCGGCTGCCCGCCAGATCGGCATCCCGTTCTACGTGGCCAACGTGGAGGCGCGCTTCCGTGAGCGGGTCATCGACCGCTTCGTCGACGACTACGTCGAGGGGCGAACCCCCAACCCCTGCGTGGTCTGCAACACCGACGTGAAGTTCGACTGGCTGTTGGCCCGGGCGCGCGCCCTGTCCGCAAGGCTCGCGACGGGCCACTACGCCCGGGTGGAGAGGCGAGGCGACCGTTACCTTTTGCGGGCCGCGGTCGACCGGGACAAGGACCAGAGCTACTTCCTCTACGGCCTCACTCAGGACGCGCTCCGGGACGTCCTCTTCCCGGTGGGGGAGCTCACGAAGTCCGCGGTGCGGGCCGAGGCGGCGCGGGCCGGCCTCGCCAATGCGGGAAAGCCGGACTCGCAGGAGATCTGCTTCGTGACCGATGGCGACGCGGCGCGGTTCGTGGCCCTGCGGGCGCCCGGCCGGACCCGGTCCGGGGAGGTGGTCTCGACCGCGGGCGAGGTGCTGGGCCGTCACCGCGGAATCCACCTCTTCACCGTCGGTCAGCGGCGAGGGCTGGGTCTCGCGACGCCGGAGCCGCGGTACGTGGTGCGCATCGAGGCCCGCGAGGCGCGCGTCGTGGTGGGATCGGCCGAGGAGGCCTCGGCCTCGCGCTTCTCGGTCCGAGAGGTCTCCTGGCTCTCCCGGGAGGCCCCCAAGGGTCCCATCCGCGCCCTCGTCAAGGTCCGCCACCGACACGCGGGGGAGGCGGGCACGGTGGTGCCGAGCGACGCGCGGGGCGCCGAGGTCCTGCTCGACGCGGCGGTCCGGGGCGTGGCGCCCGGCCAGGCGGCGGTGTTCTACCGGGGAGACGAGGTGCTGGGGGGCGGACGCATCGCCTAGGCCGCCCCGCCGGAATCTTGCCAGGGGCGGGCCTCCGGGCCTAATCCTCTGTGAATGCAGCTCGCCGACGGTCGTCTTGTTCCCGACCTTGACGTCGATCCCCGCCTCGTGGCCCGGTGCCGTCTCCTCGCGGACCAGGTCACCTCGCCGGTGCTCGAGAACGTCCGGCGCCACACCACCGTCTCCATCGAGCGAGCGGTGCTGCGGCTCCTCGGACTGCACGACGCCGGGCCCCGCGGCGTGCCCCTCGCCAACCTGGCGGTCGACGCGCTCCAAGAGCGGAAGCTCCTCGGGCGGGGCGCCGCGTACTGGGCGGGATATGTCCGCCGCCGCGGGGCCTCGGATCCCTTCTCGATGGTGGAGCGCCTGGCGGCGCTCCCCCCCCGGCCGGAGCGACTGCCCCCGAGGGAGGACCTGGCCCTCCGGGCCGGGGGGCGGGAAGAGGCGCGGGCCGCGGTGGAGGAGCTCTTGGCCCGCGTCCGCCGGCGCGACGCCCTCCGGGAGGAACTCGGGGTGGGAACCCGGCCGCACAAGTACCTTATCGTCGCCACCGGCAACATCCACGACGACGTGGAACAAGCGCGCGCCGCTGCCCAGGCGGGCGCCGACGTCATCGCGGTGATCCGCTCCACCGCCCAGTCGCTCCTCGACTACGTCCCGCACGGCGCCACCACCGAGGGCTACGGCGGGACCTACGCCACCCAGGAGAACTTCCGCATCATGCGGGAGGCGCTCGACGACGAATCGCGGCGGCTGCGTCGCTACGTCCACCTCACCAACTACTCCTCCGGACTGTGCATGCCGGAGATCGCCTTCGTGGCGGCGTGGGAACGGCTGGACATGCTCCTCAACGACGCCATGTACGGCATCCTCTTCCGCGACATCAACATGTGGCGGACGCTCTGCGATCAGTACTTCTCGCGCCGGATCTGCGCCCTCTCCGGGATCGTCATCAACACCGGGGAGGACAACTACATCACCACCGCCGACGCCGACGAGGCGGCCCACACCGTGGTGGCGAGCCAGTTCATCAACGAGAGCTTCGCCCGCGGGGCCGGGCTGCCCGATCGTCTCATCGGCCTCGGGCACAGCTTCGAGATCGACCCCGCCCGCGAGGACACCATCGCCCGGGAACTGGCCCAGGCGCTGCTCGTCCGGACCCTCTTCCCCGGCGCCCCCATCAAGTACATGCCGCCCACCAAGCACAAGCAGGGCGATATCTTCTTCAGCCACGCCTACGACATCATGGCCGACGTGGTCTCCTGGCTGACCGGCCAGAGCATCCAGCTCTTGGGGATGATGACCGAGGCGATGCACAACCCCTTCCTCATGGATCGCTACGTCGCCTTGAAGGGAGCCGATTACGTGTACCGGGCCTGGCGCTCCCTGGGAGGGGAGCTCTCCTTGAGGCCCGGCGGGATGGTGGAGCGCCGGGCGCGGGAGACCTTGGGGCGGGCCCTCGAACTCCTCGAGGAGGTCGCCGGCGAGGGGCTCCCCCGCGCCATCGGCAGGGCTCGTTTCGGCGACGTCGCCCGCGCCGAAGACGGGGGAAAGGGGCTCGCCGGCGTGGTCCGGAGGGACTCGGACTACTTCAACCCGTTCCTGGAGATCATGGAGGGGACGGCGTGAACGCGGCCGCGTCGCCAGGAACGGTCCTAGGGCCCTCGAGCCCGATCCGGCGGGTCGGGGTGGCCCTGCTCGCGGGGGCGCTGGCCCTCGCCGGATGCGCCGGGGTCAGGGTGGCCCCCCCCACGGCCCCGGAGGGGGTTCCCTCCGCCCGGGAGGGCTGGCTGCGCTACACGGTGGGTGAGCTCCGGTTCGAGGCGCCGCAGGCCTGGGTGCGGTCGGGCGCCCCCCGCCGGCTCCGGCTGGACCGACCGGACGGCACCGCTCGGCTCGAGGTCTCGACCCCGGAGACCGCCTTCGAGAGCGAGGCCGCCTGCCTGGCCGATGCCGAGAAGGTGATGAAGCGCGGCGAGAGCCTGGAGCGCGTCCGCACCCATCCCACCCGGTTCGCGGGACTGCGCGCGCTCAACCTGGAGGGCGACCAGCACGGTTGGCACGTATGGGCCTGGGCGGCGTGCGACGGGGGGGTCGAGTACCAGGTCTTCCTCACTGCCCGCTCCCCCGCCCCGGCGGAAGTGGTCGAGACCTATCGGGCGCTCACCAGCGGCGCCCGGGCGGGAGGCCAGGCGTGACGGCGCGAGAATGGGAGTCCGGTCACCTCATCCGTCCCTACGGCGACCGGCGGGACGACGGGGTGGTGCAGGTCTCCTTCGTGCTCCCGGTCCCGGTGGGCGAGCCCGCCCGCGAGGCCGCGGCGGAGGTGGCGCGCCGGATGGGAATGGAAGAGGTTCACGTGGCGGCCATGGAGAAGGCCGCCGAGGGGTTCGCCTTCTTCGTGGTCTACGGGCGGACCTCGGTCGCGGTGGACTACGGCCGGATCCAGGTGCCGGAGGTGGTCGAGCGGCGCCGCGGCTTCGACGAGCTGAACGAGCACGCGCTGCGGGAGGTGGGCCGGCGGATCGTGGTGCTCGGCGCCTGCACCGGTTCGGACGCCCACGCGGTGGGCATCGACGCGATCATGAGTATGAAGGGTTACGCCGGCGACTTCGGCCTGGAGCGGTACCCGTGCTTCGAGGCCCTGAACCTCGGGGCCCAGGTGGAGAACGCCCGGCTGGCCCGGCTGTGCCTGGAGCGCAGGGCGGATGCGGTGCTCGTCTCCCAGGTCGTCACCCAGCGCGACGTCCACAAGGACAACGCCCGCGAGCTCATCGAGGAGCTCGTCCGGCTCGGGGTGCGGGAGGGTGTCATCGCGGTACTGGGGGGCCCGCGCATCGACCACCGGCTGGCCCGGACCCTCGGGTACGACGCCGGGTTCGGTTCGAGCACCCGGCCCTCGGAGGTGGCGAACTACCTCGTCGCCGCGGTCCTGCGGCGCATGGGAAAGGACCCAAGGTGAGGCCATGCCCGTGGGCGAGAAGGTGGTCCTGCGCGTCCGGATGTCCCAGGCCGACGCGCACTACGGAGGGAACCTGGTGGACGGAGCCCGCATCCTCGCCCTCTTCGGGGACGCGGCCACCGAGCTCCTCGTGAGGCACGACGGCGACGAGGGGCTCCTGCGCGCCTACGAATCGGTGGAGTTCCTCTCGCAGACCCGGGCCGGCGACTTCCTCGAGGTGGAGGGGGAGCTTTTGGGCACCGGCGCCACCTCGCGGGCCATGCGGTTCGAGGCGCGCCGGGTGATCTCGGCCAGGCCGGACCTCTCTGACTCCGCCGCCGAGGTGGTCCACCGACCGGTGGTGGTGTGCCGCGCCAGGGGGACCTGCGTCGTCCCGCGCCAGAAGCAGCGCCTCGCCCGGCCGGAGGCCGATTGACCGGTCCGGTGGTGATCACCGCCGCCGTGGTGGGGGCCGAGGTCACCCGGGCCCAGAACCCGGCGGTCCCCTACACGCCCGTCGAGATCGCGGCGGCGGCCCTGGCCGCCGGGCGGGCGGGGGCCGCGGTCGTCCACCTCCACGCGCGCTGGCCGGACGGACGACCCTCCCAGGAGGCGGGCCACTTCCGCGAGATCATCGACCGCATCCGGCAGGCGGGGAGCGACGTCGTCTTGCAGTGCTCCACCGGCGGGGCGCTGGGCATGTCGATCGAGGAGCGGCTCGGAGCGCTGGTGGACGGCGCGGAGATGGCCACCCTCAACCTGGGAACCATGAACTTCGGCGACGGGGTGTTCCTGAACCCGCGCCCGGACATCGTCCGGGTGGCGGCGCGTCTGCGGGAGCGGGGGCTCGTGCCGGAGTGCGAGGTCTACGATGGGGGGATGCTCGGAACCCTGGGCTGGCTCCTCGGGGAGGGACATCTCTCGCCCCCCTACCACGTCCAGTTCGTGCTGGGAGTGCCGGGGGGGCTCTCCGCCGGCGAACGCCAGCTCCGATTCCTCTTGGAGGGGCTGCCCGGGGCGACTACCTGGTCGGTGGCGGGGGTGGGGCGCCACCAGCTCCCCATGGCCAAGCTGGGGCTCTCCCTCGGAGGCCACGTGCGGGTGGGGCTGGAGGACAACCTCTTCGTCTCGAAGGGGGTCCTGGCCACTGGGTCGGACCAGCTCGTTTCACTCGCAGTCGATTTCGCACTCCGCGCCGGGCGCGAGCCGGCGAGCCCCTCGCGAGCGCGCGCGCTCCTCGGGATTGAGCCCGCGCGCCCCTCGTGAACTCGCGACGCGCGCGGCTTGACGACCCTCGGGCAGGGCGCTAGGGTCGCGGCGAATTCCACCGGAGAGCGCGGGCACCATGACCAAGGCGGACTTGATCGAGAAGGTGCAGGCGGCCCACAGCGAGCTCTCGAAGCGGCAGGTTGCGCACCTCGTGGACACCGTCTTCGACCACCTGGCCCGGAGCATCCGCAAGGACAAACGGTTCTCGATGCCGGGGTTCGGGACGTTCGTGGTGAAGCGGCGCGCCGGTCGGGTGGGACGCAATCCCAAGACCGGTGCCGAGATCCAGATCGCCCCCACCAAGACCGTCGGCTTCAAGCCTGCGCCCGAGCTGAAGAAGGCGCTGCAGGGGTGAGGCATGGCCCCTCCGTCGACCCTAGCGGAGTGGATGAGGGGGTTCCGCGATCTCCACGAGCGGGCGCGCGGGGGGAAGCTCTCCCAGGGGGAGCTCGAGACCTACGGGGCCGCCCGCGAAGAGCTGGCCCGCGCTCTCCTCGGCGCCCAGCGGCTCACGGTGAAGCCGGGCGAGACCCCCCGTCAGTCGCTCCGCGTGGCCCGCGCCCTCCAGGTCGATCTGGACCTCCTCACCTCCAGCGTCCGGGCCATCACCATCGATCTGTCCACCGGGGGCTTCGCTTGCCTGCTGGCCAAGCCGCCGCCCCTCGGCGACGAGTTCGGCTTCTCGCTCCGCCTCCCGGGGAGCGACCCGCTCCTCGGGAAGGTCAAGGTGGCCGACGTGAAGCCGCAGCAGGGGAACGTCCGGGTCTCCTTCCAGTTCGCCGGGATGTCCGCCGAGGACCGGGAACGGGTGGAGAGGTTCGTCTTCGACACCGTGCTCGCCCAGATCGTGGCCTGATCCCGGCTGGCCCCCGGGGATCCGGCGCCCAAGCGTCCGGTCAGCCCTTGGGCGCCTCCGCCGGCTTTTGGGGCCGCAGGTCGAAGTCGACGTCGAGCTGCATGGTCCACATCCAGTCGGAGCCGCTGTCGCCGGTGACGTGCGGCATGGCCTTGTAGAGGTCCTGGTCCTGGAAGAAGACCGGTCCGGTGATGACGCCGATGGCCGGCGTGAAGTAGGCCTCGACGCCCACCGCAAAGGCCCCGTACCAGTTCCGACCGGTGGCGACGTCCGCGAGCACGACGAGCTTGTTGAGACCGATGCGGTTCAGGACGATGTCCGGGCTGACGTAGCTGCCCTCGAAACCGCCGCGGTTGACCTTGCCGTCCGAGCCGGTCCAGAGAACCTTCGAGCCGGCGCCGTAGTATCCACCGACGGTCAAGGTCCCGATCTTGGAAAACGTCTTTCCGATGTCGGCATGCAGGAGGTCGTAGTTGGAGACGTCGCTCTTGAACCCGGCACTCTGGATGCCGACGGAGATGCCCGGGAACCATTCCCCGAACGCCCCCTCGGGCACCGTCACCTTCCCGTTCAGCTGCAGGTAGTTCGAGGTGCCGCCCGGGTAGAAGAGATCGAAGCCGACCTCGCCCTGCAGCTTGTCCCAGGGCAGGATGCCGATGAGTAGCCCGTTGTCGATCTGCAGCGCGTTCTGCTCGGCGAAGTAGGTGTCGAAGTCCAGGTGAGGGACGAGAAACGGCTGCGTGTAGGTCGTCGCCGGTGTCCAGATCACGCTGGAGGGCGTTGCCCGCGCGCTCCGCCCCACCGCGAGGAGCGTGAAAAGGACGAACGCCTCGATGACCTTCTTCATGGATGTCCTTTCTCCCGAAGAACCCCGTCCGGTCCTGCTTCACGGTAGGTCGTGCAGGGGACGTGCCACGGCCCAAGGGCGACGCCATCCCTCGCAATCCGACGACCGGCCGGGCAGGCGCGCTCGACTTGCTCCGCCTCCGGGCACGCGTCTGCGCCGGCGCCGTGCACCCTCAAGAAACCCTGCGTCCGCGTGCCGCGGCTCCCGGAGGGGCTTCCGAGGGGCCGGGTGGAGGCGCCGGTTCGCCTCTTGGCCGCGAGCCGGCGCGCGTTCAGTCGCGCGCCCCCCGGTGGCCCGCCGCTCGGCGAGGGACGCCCAGACGCTCGCGACCGCCCTGCCGCTCGCTGGGCTCTTCGAACGCGCCGCTCAACTTCTCTTCTCGCCTGCGCCTGCCCACACCTCGACGCAAGGGTAAGCTCTTTGGCCTCGGCCTCGCTGCGGCTCACTCAGGGGCGGCCTGCCTCGACGGGCCGGAGGGCGGCCTCGAGGCGACGGTCCCCGGGGCCAAGAGCGAGATGGGGGTGCCAGGCGGGGGGTTCGAAGCGGGGCCGCTCCGCGGCAGAGGGGGATCCCGGGGCGTGACCTCGAGGGGCGGGAGGCCCGCCCGGCGCCGCCCCGGCTGTGGGAGCTCTCACTTCGCCCCGTGACCGCTCGCCGCCGAGGCCTTCAAGGGCGCGCGGTGCGCGACCTGGGAGGAGACCGCGGCCCCGGGGGCGGAGTCGAGGTCGGCGGTGATGTACCCGCGCTCTCCCGCCTCCGCCTCGTCGAGGCCGGTCCACTCGTCCTGCTCATCGGCGCGCAGCGGCGTCAGGGCGCCCACCAGCTTGAAGAGGACGAAAGAGAGGCCCCCGGAGTAGAGAAGGGTGGCGGCGATTCCCACCATCTGCTTGCCGACGAGGAGGGGGCTACCGTCCGCACCGCCGGGGTTGATGGCGGTGGAGGCCAGGGCGCCCGTGAGAAGCGCCCCGACGGTGGCGGCCACGCCATGCACGGCGAAGACGTCGAGGGCGTCGTCCAGCCCGAGCCTCGGCCGGATCCGGACGGCCGCGAAAGACGCCCCCGCGGCCAGGGCGCCGACGACGAGGCTGGCGAGCGGGGTCACGAACCCGGCGGCCGGTGTAATGGCCACCAGGCCTGCGACCGCTCCCGAGGCCAGGCCCACTCCCGACATCCGCTCGTGCTTGAAGAGCTCGATGAGGCCCCAGGTGAGGGCGGCAGCGGCCGGGGCAAAGAAGGTGTTCGCGAACGCCGATCCGGCGAGGCCGCCGGCGGCCAGAGCGCTGCCTCCATTGAAGCCGAGCCAGCCGAACCAGAGCAGCCCCATCCCCAGGATGGCGAACGGGACGTTGTGGGGCAGGACCGTCGGGGTGCGCAGGCCTCGCCGCCTTCCCAGGAGGATCGCCCCCACGAGCGCCGCGGCGGCAGCGTTGATGTGCACCACCGTCCCGCCTGCGAAGTCGAGGACCCCGAGGTTCTTGAGCCACCCACCCGGGGACCAGACCCAGTGGGCCACCGGGGCGTAGACCACCGCACACCACAGGGCGACAAACAGCAGGTAGGCCTTCAACCGGACGCGCTCGACCAGGGCACCCGAGATGAGCGCCGGAGTGATGACGGCGAACATCCCCTGGAACAGCATGAACGCGCTGTGGGGGACGGTCGGGGCGAGCGCCTGTGCCGGCGCGTCGCCCACGCCGCGGAGGCCGATCCAGGAGAGGCCTCCCACGATCGGATCGAGGGATCCACCAGGGGAGAACGAGAGACTGTAGGTGAAGAGTGCCCAGAGCACGCCGGCCACTCCCATCACCGCGATGGAGAGGTTCATGGTGTGGACGACGTTCTTCGAGCGGACGAGCCCGCCGTAGAAGAACGCCAGCCCCGGGGTCATGAGCATGACGAGGCCGGCGCTCACGAGCACGAGGGCGGTGTCCCCGGCATTCGTTCCCTCCGACGCGGCCGCCGCCACCGGCAGGAAGGCCGCCGCGGCGATGAGGAGCTTTCTCAAGGTGGTCTCTCCCTCCAGGAGGCAATACCTCGCTCCGGGGCGTTGCAGCCTGCGTGCCGGGCAGGGGGAGCACGAATTCCGGGCGATCCTCGCCCGCACGGGTGCAACCTGCCTGCCGCGGAAGCAGGCATCTGCCTCGGCACGAGGCAGGGTCCCCCCGGTCGCCCTTCGCAGCTGTCAGTGAGTCTTCTTGGTAGTCTTCTTCGCGCTCGGCTTCGCCGCCGCGTGTCCAGTCGGCTTCGCGGGAGCCTTGGCCGCCTTGGCGGTCTTCGCCTTGGCGTGGCTCGCGGACTTCTGAGGAGCAGGGGGCCGCGTCTCGGCCCGCGGGGGCGGCGGCGGGGGCGGTTCCGGCGCTAAGGGGCGCAGGTCGGGAGGGTCGTCATCGCTTGCGCTCTCGAGCGATGGTGGCGCGGCTCCCACGGCTCGGTAGGGACCCTTGTTGGCTGCCTCCGCCCGCGCGGCACCCATGAACCAATCGAGCGCCTTCTCGCCCACGCTTGCACCCACGTCCTTCCGGACGGCGTCCACCGCCTCGCCGGCCCTGAGCCGGAGCGCAGCAAGGTGCAGCAGGGCCCGGCCCCGTTCGGGAGCGGGTGTGGCCTCGCCGCTCGCGAGCAGGCGCTCGAGCGCCTCCTTCGCCTCTGCCTCGGGGGCGTGCCCCGAGAGGGCGAGCTTGGCTAGGCCAAACGCGGCACGCGGGTGGGTAGGGGAGGCCGAGAGAGCCGCCTCGTAGGCGGCCCGGGCAGTTCGGTCGTCGTGCCGCGCCCGGCGGACCGCGTCGCCGTGGACGGCGAGGCCCGGAGCGAACCCCGGCTCGGCCGCGGCCGCATCGGCGGACTCGACCGCGGCCTCGAGCGTCCCCGCCCGGAGGGCGATCCGCGCCTGGAGCGCGCTCGCCCAGGAAGGCATGGTACTCGCGCCGCTCAACGCCGAGGTCGCATCCCCGAGGACGTTTCGCCCGATTGCCAAGGCCGCAAAGGCGAGGGCGGCGTGGGCCGGGATGGTGTCCGCCCGGCCGGGAACCACGAGCAGGGCGTTCGCCTCCGCCTCGGCGGCCGCGTCCCGGTAGTCGGCGGCGAGCATCGCCAGCGCGAAGGCGCGGGCGCTGCCCGCCTCCAGCGGATCGAGCTGGGCGTGGGGGGCGAGCAGATCGGCGGCCTTGTGGTAGGCCTCTGCGGTGTCGAGCCGCATGAGCTCATCGGCCCGGGCGATGCCCTCCCGAACGGCACGGCGGCGCCCCTGGGCGCGGAAGGCCATGAGCGCCACCCCGACGCAGAGGAGCAGGCCCACCACGAGGCCCACCTTCACGACCGGGAACCGGCGCCGCGCCAGGAGAGGCGCCTCGTCCCCATCCGGTTCGGCCACCGTCGGGGCCGCGGCGCGATCGGCGGCCTCGGGATGCGGTTCCTCCCGCAACTCCGCCGGGACCTCGTAAAAGCTGTCCTCGAGCGATGGCTCGTCGGTCTGCTCGGTGGGGCTCTCGGGCGTAAAGGGCTTGTTCATCGGGCCGGGATCGAGGGAACTCGTCGAGGTTACCCCCCCGCTTCGGGGCCGTCAAAAACGGAACGCGCCCCACCGGAGGAACCGGTGCGGGCGCGTTCGCCGTCGAGGCAGGCGGGGGCCGGCTAGCCGCCCTTCTCCTCACGCTCGTCCTCGCGGGCCACGCCGGAGAGGACGTCGTTCACGCTCGGGAACCGCATGATCTCGCCCCGGGCGATCCGCCAGGCTTGCTGGACGATCCACGAGAGCGACCGGTCCTGCCGGTTCGCCTCGGTCTGGATCTCGTTGAGCATGTCCTCGGGGAAGTACAGGGACTGCTTGCGCTTGTCGGTGCCGGGCATCGCAGCTCCATGGTGTAGGACAGACGACGGGTTTGTACGCTTTGGGGGCCCTCCGGTCAAGAAGCCTTCCACCGCCGAGGCCGTGCGCTGCTCACCTTGCGTTGAATCGGGCCCGGCGAGTGCTCGTGGTGGGCCAAAAAAAAGGAGAGCCGGCATGACTGCCGGCTCTCCGTGGGCCCAGAGGGGGAGGGGGGGGACCCCTAGGCCCATCCCGTCGCGGACCTCGCTCGTCCGCCTTTGTCCAACGATCGACTGAAACCGCTCATTCCCCTCGAAAGTCGAGCGCTTCGGAGCTCCGTCAGCCGCGGCGCTCAGCCGAACGCTCGCCTCAAGAACCCAACCCCTGGGAGAAGCTATTCCCATCCTCCCGTAGGCCCCCGGCCTCGCCGTTTAATATAAGGACCGGCCCAACTCGCCGCTCGTCTCGTGCGCAACCCTGCTCTCCACCCGTTCGTTCTCGGGGTCCTGTCGACCGTGAGGCGGCGCAAGCTCCTCGAGCGGAAAGATCGCGTCCTCGTCGCGCTCTCCGCAGGGCCGGACTCGACCGCGCTCCTTTCGGCGCTCGCCACCCTGCGCGAGGCCGGCGAGGTCGAGGGCGTCCGCGCTCTCTACGTGGACCACGGTCTGCGAGCCGGCTCCGCCGAGGATGGCGATGAGGCCGGGCGAACGTGCTTAGTCCTAAAGGTCCCCTTCGCCCGCGTCCGGGTCGAGGTGCCCGCGGGGAACGTTCAGGCGCAGGCGAGGCGGGTGAGGTACCTCGCCCTGCGCGCCGAGGCCCTTCGCACCGGCGCCACCCGGATCGCGACGGGTCACACCCGGTCCGACCAGGCGGAGACCGTCCTCTTCCGCCTGCTGCGCGGGTCGGGCGCGCGCGGCCTGTCGGGCATCCCGCCGAGGCGGGGGAGGATCGTCCGGCCGCTCATCGACCGCTCCCGCGAGGAGGTGATGGCGTTCCTGTCGGATCGGGGCCTCGCCTTTCGGGAGGACCCCTCCAACGCCGCGCCGCGATACGCGCGGAACCGCGTTCGGCACGAGCTGCTCCCCTTGGCGAGGCGGCTCGCTCCGGGCGCCGAGCGGGCTCTCGCCCGCGCCGCCGACCTCCTCCGGGCGGACGAACGGGCCCTGAAGGCGCGGGCGAGAGCCTGCGCGCCCGCGGGGGAGGCGGAGTGCCTGCGACTCCTTCGCGAACCCAAGGCGGTGCAGCGCCGGGTGGTCCGCGCCCTGTGGCGGAGGGCCCCGCGGGGGAAGGGGGAGCTCTCGGCCGCTCACGTCGAAGCCGTTCTCGCGCTGCTCCGACGCGTCCGGCCGTGGCGGCTCTCCCTGCCCGGCGGCGTCGAGGCCCGGTGCCGCTACGGGAGGCTCGAGATCGGACCGGGGGCGAGCCGCGACCTCGGCCCCCCTGCACCCATCCTTCTCGGGGGGCCGGGCCGCTATCTCCTGGCAGCGGGCAGCACCGTCCTCTCGGTCGAGGCGCGGCGGCCCGATCTGGTCGGCTGGCCGCTCGAGCTCAGAACGCGCCGCCCCGGCGATCGGTTCGGGCCGGAGGGTGGGTCGGGGCAGAAGAAGCTCAAGGCCTGGCTCATCGATCGCAAGGTGCCCCGCGAGCGCCGGGACGCGCTCTGGCTCGTGACCCGGGGACCTACCGTCCTCGCCGTCCCCGAGCTCGGTGTGCGCGCCCGGGAGGCGGGAGGAGACGGCCCCGGGCTCGTGGTGCGGATCGAGGACGCGGGAGGCGAGGGGCCGGACTGCAAAAAGGGGGAGAGGCTGCTATAAGGGGGTAACGTGCGGCGGTCTGCCCGGTCGCCCGAGCGCCTGGGCGGAACAGCCCCGCGCTGCCGGGGGTTTTGACCCGGGTGGTGCCCACGGAAGGGAACTTGGAACTTGCGACAGTCCTACAAGACGGCCCTCCTCTGGATCTTCCTGATCGTGATGTTCGTCGCGCTCTGGCAGGCGTTCGACCGCAGCCAGAAGCAACCCCAGAAGCCGACCTGGACCGAGTTCACGAAGCTCGTGGACGAGGGGAAGGTCGCCTCCGTCACGATCAAGGACCTCGAGTACTCCGGCGAGCTCAAGGGCGGGGGGGACTTCGTCACCACCGGCCCGAGCGACCTCTCCGGCGCCTTCGCGCAGCGGCTCATCGACAAGGGCGTGGCCGTCAAGTTCCAGAAGCCCGAGCAGAACTCGCTATGGGTGGCGGTGCTCCTGCAGTACCTGCCCCTCGTGTTCGTCTTCCTCCTCATCTTCTTCTTTATGCGCCAGCTGCAGTCCGGGGGCGGAAAGGCCATGAGCTTCGGCAAGTCGAGGGCCAAGCTCATGACCGAGCACCACAACAAGGTCACCTTCGCCGACGTCGCCGGCATCGACGAGTCCAGGGACGAGCTGGAGGAGATCATCTCGTTCCTCAAGGACCCGAAGAAGTTCACGCGCCTGGGCGGGCGCATCCCCAAGGGCGTGTTGCTCATGGGTCCGCCGGGCACGGGCAAGACCCTCTTGGCCCGGGCCGTCGCTGGCGAGGCGGGAGTGCCCTTCTTCTCGATCTCGGGCTCTGACTTCGTGGAGATGTTCGTCGGGGTCGGGGCCTCGCGGGTCCGCGACCTGTTCGAGCAGGGCAAGAAGAACGCCCCCTGCATCATCTTCATCGACGAGATCGACGCCGTCGGCCGGCACCGCGGGGCAGGGTTGGGCGGGGGCCACGACGAGCGCGAGCAGACCCTAAACCAATTGCTCGTCGAGATGGACGGGTTCGAGTCCAACGAGGGCGTGATCCTCATCGCCGCCACCAACCGGCCCGACGTGCTCGACCCGGCGCTCCTTCGCCCCGGCCGCTTCGACCGCCGCATCACGGTGCCGCGGCCGGACCTGAACGGCCGGCTGGGGATCCTCAAGGTGCACACCAAGAAGACCCCCCTCGACGGGTCGGTCGACCTCTCCCAGATCGCCCGCGGCACCCCCGGGTTCTCGGGCGCCGACATCGAGAACCTGGTGAACGAGGCGGCCCTCTACGCAGCCCGGAGGAACAAGGAACGGCTCTCCCTCGACGACTTCGAGTTCGCCAAGGACAAGGTGCTCATGGGCACCGAGCGGCGCTCGATGATCATCTCCGAGAAGGAGAAGCGGACCACCGCCATCCACGAGGCCGGCCACGCCCTCGTGGCCAAGATCCTTCCCGGGACCGACCCGGTGCACAAGGTCACCATCATCCCCCGCGGCCGCGCCCTGGGGCTCACCCAGCAGCTTCCCCAGGAGGACCGGCTCAACATCAACCAGGAGTTCGCCCTGAATCAGATCGCCATCCTCATGGGCGGCCGCATCGCCGAGGAGATCACCTTCGCCCAGAAGACCACCGGCGCCGGGAACGACATCGAGGTCGCCACCAACCTGGCGCGCTCCATGGTCTGCGAATGGGGCATGAGCGAGAAGCTCGGTCCCCTGGCCTTGGGGAGGAAGGAGGGCGAGGTCTTCCTGGGCCGGGAGATGACCACGACCCAGGGCTACTCGGAGCAGACCGCCCGCGACATCGACGCCGAGGTGCGGCGGATCGTAACCGAGCAGTACGAGCGGGCGAAGAAGGTGCTGCTCGACTCCCGCGAGCTTTTGAACCGCATCGCCGACGCGCTCATCGAGCACGAGACCCTCGACGCCGCCGACATCGAGGTCCTCATGGCGGGCGGGGCCATCACTCGCCCCCCGCCCACGAAGCCGGTCGTGCCGGTGGCCACCGAGAAGGGGAAGCGGGGCGGGTTGCTCGACGCGGTGGGCGGCGTGCCCGCCGCCAGCAAGGCCTAGTGGGGATCCCGTGCGGATGAGGATCGGGGCGAGGGTCTTCGAGGGACCCGGCCCCTTCCTCGTGGGGATCCTGAACCTCACCCCCGACTCCTTCTCCGACGGGGGCCGATTCCTCAGACCCGAAGACGCGGTCGATCGCGCGAACGCCCTCCTCCGGGAGGGGGCCGACCTCCTCGACGTGGGGGGGGAGTCCACCCGGCCGGGCGCCCCTTTGGTGCCCGCGGGCGAGGAACTGCGCCGCGTGGTCCCCGTGATCGAGCGGTTGCGGTCGGACGGGTATGCCCTTCCCATCTCCGTGGACACCTCCAAGGCGGAGGTCGCCCGCGCCGCCCTGGACGCCGGGGCGGATCTCGTGAACGACGTGAACGGCCTCGCGGGACCGGGGATGGCAGAGCTCGTCGCGGAGAAAGGCGTCCCGGCGGTGATCATGCATCGGCGCGGGACCCCCGGCGACATGCGCGCCCACGCCACCTACCGGAACGTGGTCTCGGAGGTGGCCGAGGAGCTCTCCGCCCTCCTCGAGAGAGCGGTGCGCGCCGGCGTGGGCAAGGAGCGCGTGGTGCTCGATCCGGGGATCGGGTTCGCGAAGACCGCGGAGCAGAGCATCGCCCTGTTGGCCGGGCTCGGGAAGCTCAGGTCCCTCGGTTGCCCGCTCCTCGTGGGCCCTTCCCGGAAGAGCTTCATCGGAGAGCTCACCCGAGCCGCGGTGGGAGATCGGTTGCCCGGGACGCTGGCGGCGGTGGCCGCGTGCGTCCTCGCGGGTGCGGAGTTCGTCCGCGTCCACGACGTCGCCGCGGCCCTCCAGGCCGCTCGGATCGCGGCGGCGATCCGGGAGGCTGCCGGGCGTTCACCCCCGCCCTAGCCTTTCGGGCGGGCGCCCGGTACGTGTGATAGCGTTCAAAATTCGGTCTCGCGGAGCAAGTCGTGGGGGGCTCGAAAGATGGCGATGCGCGCTGGGGCGAGAGCACGCGAGGCGAGGGTTGGGAAGGGGCCGGCCGCGCGTCCGGCCGTAGCCGGGTCCGCTCCCAAACCCGCGGAGCCCGCCGCCCGGCGTCTGTTCGGGACGGACGGCGTTCGGGGGGTGGCGAACGTCCACCCCATGACCGCGGAGATCGCTCTCCAGCTGGGCCGGGCGCTCGCCTACGTGGTCCGGAACGGGGCGCACCGACACCGGATCGTCATCGGGAAGGACACGCGCCTCTCCGGATACATGCTGGAGCAGGCGATCGCTTCGGGCATCAGCTCCATGGGGGTGGACGTGATGCTCTGCGGGCCCTTGCCCACGCCCGGCATCGCCTTCATCACTCACTCCACCCGGGCCGACGCGGGCGTGGTGATCAGCGCGAGCCACAACCCGTACCAGGACAACGGCATCAAGTTCTTCTCCCGGGACGGCTTCAAGCTGCCCGACGAGGTGGAGCTCAAGATCGAGCGGCTGGTTCTCGGGGTCGCCGGTCATCGGACCGGGGACGCCGCCTTCGAGGCGCTGCGCCCCACCGCCACCCGCATCGGGAAGGCCCGCCGCATCGACGACGCCAAGGGACGGTATGCCCAGTTCTTGAAGAGCCTCTTCCCCAGGGAGCTGACGCTCGAGGGGCTCACCGTGGTCGTCGACTGCGCCAACGGGGCCGCCTACAACGTCGCCCCGGACGTGTTCGAGGAGCTCGGGGCCAAGGTCGTGCCGCTGTCGGTGAATCCGGACGGCACCAACATCAACGACCGGTGCGGGGCGGTCCATCCCGAGGCGATGGCGCGGTCCATCCGCCGGCATGGCGCCCACCTCGGGCTCGCCCTCGATGGCGATGCCGACCGCGTCATCTTGGCCGACGAGACCGGGCAGATCGTGAACGGCGATGCGATCATGGCCGTCGTCGGTCGCGACCTGTTGCGGCAACGCTCCCTGGCGAAACGGACCGTGGTGGCGACGGTGATGTCGAACCTCGGCCTGGAGCGGGCCCTGGCCAAAGCGGGCGGACGGGTGGTGCGCACCGCGGTGGGCGACCGCTACGTGGTCGAGGAGATGCGCCGGCACGGCTACAACTTCGGCGGGGAGCAGTCGGGACACCTCATCTTCCTCGACCACGTGACCACCGGTGACGGGGTGGCCGCCGCGCTCAACGTGCTATCGGTGATGCGCCGCGACGGAAGGAAGCTGTCGGAGCTGGCGAAGTGCTTCGAGCCGGTGCCTCAGGCCCTCGTCAACGTGGCGGTGCGGGAGAAGAGGCCCCTGGGCGAGCTCAAGGAGGTGGGGAGGGCGATCGCCGCGGTGGAGGGTTCGCTCGGCTCCGGGGGGAGGGTCCTCGTCCGCTTCTCGGGCACCGAGAACACGGCGCGCGTCATGGTGGAGGGCCCGGACGCGAGGCGGATCCGGGCCATGGCGGAGGCCATCGCCGGCTGCCTGCGGCAGGCGCTCTCCTGAAGGGCGCCGCCCCGGGCGTCCCCCCAAGGCGTTTGGGCACCGGCGGGCGTTTCGCGATAGATTGCGGTCATGGCTGCTCGCCTGGGAGTCAACGTCGACCACATCGCGACGCTCCGCCAGCTGCGCCGCACACAGTACCCGGACCCGGTGGCCGCCGCCCTGCAGGCGGAGCTGGCCGGCGCCGACCAGATCACCATCCACCTGCGCGAGGACCGCCGACACATCCAGGACCGCGACCTGCAGGTGATGCGCCGGACCGTCTCCACCCGGCTCAACCTCGAGATGGCCGCCACGCAGGAGATGGTCCGGGTGGCCTACGAGACCAAGCCGGACATGGTCACCCTCGTTCCCGAGCGGCGCGAGGAGCTCACCACCGAGGGAGGCCTGGACGTGGTGGGCGGGCGCGAGATCGTCCGCAAGGCCGTGAAGACCCTGCGCGACGCCGAGATCGAGGTCTCGCTCTTCATCGACGCCGAGCTCGATCAGGTCAAGGCGGCCCACCGGGCCGAGGCCACCATCGTCGAGTTCCACACCGGCCGGTACTGCGAGGCGCGCCTCGCCGCCGACCGACGCCGGGAGCTGAACCGGCTGGTGGACGCCTGCAAGGCCGCCGCCAAGCTCGGACTCACCGTCGCGGGGGGGCACGGGCTCAACTACCAGAACGTCCTCCCGGTGGCGGCCATCCCCGAGATGGAGGAGCTCAACATCGGCCACTCCATCGTCGCCCGGGCGGTGTTCGTGGGGTTCGAGCGGGCGGTGCGGGAGATGAAGGAGCTGCTCCGGCAGGCGCGGCCGTGATCCTCGGCCTGGGGCTCGACGTGGTGGACGTCTCGCGCATGGCCCGCATCCTAGGCGGCCCTCCGTCGCGGGCAGAGCGCTTCTTGGCCCGCGTCTTCACGAGCCGCGAGCGGGCCTATTGCGACCCGTGCGCCGACCGGCCGGCCCGCTACGCGGCCCGCTTCGCCGCCAAGGAGGCCGGGGTCAAGGCCCTGGG
This sequence comes from Anaeromyxobacter sp., assembly GCA_035686075.1. Lineage (GTDB taxonomy): Bacteria > Myxococcota > Myxococcia > Myxococcales > Anaeromyxobacteraceae > Anaeromyxobacter. The sequence goes on along the minus strand of DASRZU010000057.1, from coordinate 74,514 downwards.
CGTGCCCGCCGGCCTGCGCTTCACGGAGCTCGAGGTGGTGCGGCCCGAGGGCTCGCCGGCGCTGGTCCTCTCGGGGAACGCGGCCCTGGCCGCCCGGCGGCTGGGGGTGAGCCGCCTCCACCTCACCATCACCCACGACGGGGGAGTGGCGGCGGCGGCGGTGGTCGCGGAGGGCGAGAGGTGAGGCTCGTCGGCTCCTCCGAGATGCGGCTCATCGACCGCGCCGCCATCGAAGGCCTCGGCATTCCCTCGCTCGAACTCATGGAGCGGGCCGGGGCTGCGGTCGCACAGGTCGCCGGGGCGCTCCTTGGGCCCGGGGGCCGGATCCGGGTCCTGTGCGGACCGGGCAACAACGGGGGCGACGGCTACGTCGCCGCCCGCCTCCTCTACGCCCAGGGCCACCCGGTCGACGTCCTCTCGCTCGTTCCCGCCCGGAGCCTCTCGCTCGACGCCCGGGCCATGTGCGATCGCGCGACCGAGGCAGGGGTGCCGGTCGCCCATGCGTCGGGGCCGTCCCTCTCGTTCCCCGCGTCCCTCGGCGACGTGGTGGTGGACGCGCTCCTCGGAACCGGGTTGGCGCGGCCGGCGGAGGGGCTCTTCGCCGAGGCGATCTCCGCCATCGCCGCCGCCCGAGCCGCGGGGGCGCGGGTGGTGGCGGTGGACGTTCCCTCCGGGCTGTCCGCCGACACCGGCCACCCGCTCGGGCCCTGCGTCAAGGCCGATGCCACCGTCACCTTCGCCTTCCCGAAGAGAGGCCTCGTGGTCTTCCCCGGCGCCTCCTTGGCCGGCGAGGTCACCGTGGCTGACATCGGGATCCCCGCCGAGGCGGCCGCGGGCGTCCCGGTCGGCGCGGAGCTCTTGGACGACGCCGACGCCCGAGCGCTCCTTCCGCCGCGCGCCCCCGACGCCCACAAGGGCGACGCGGGGCGGCTCCTCGTGGTCGCCGGCTCGCCGGGAAAGTCGGGGGCGGCGCACCTGGCCTTGACGGGCGCGCTCCGCGGTGGGGTGGGGCTCGTGTGGCTCGCCGCGAGGCCGGAGGTCTTGCCCCTCGCCCTGGCCGGCCGCCCCGAGGCGATGAGCATCCCCCTGTCCGGCGCTGGACCGCTCGGGCGGGCAGACCTCGTCCCGCTTCTCGAGGCGGCGCACTCGGTCGACGCCCTGGCCCTCGGGCCGGGCATCCCCCGGGGGCCGGAAACGGGCGCCCTCATCCGGGAGCTCCTCGCCCGCGCCGGGCGACCGGCGGTGCTGGACGCGGACGCGCTGAACGCCCTCGCCGAGGAACCGGAGGGGGTGGCCGGGCTCGGGTGCCCGGCGGTGCTCACGCCTCACCCGGGCGAGATGGCGCGGCTCACCGGCCGGAGCACGGCCGAGATCCAGGCGGACCGGATCGAATGGGCGGCATCGCGGGCCCGGACCTGGGGTGCGACCGTCGTCCTCAAGGGAGCGCGCACGGTGGTTGCGGACCCCGAGGGTCCACCGGCGGTGATCCCTACCGGCAACCCGGGAATGGCCACCGGCGGCACGGGCGACGTGCTCGCCGGGCTCACCGGTGCGCTCCTCGCGGGCGGGCTCGGCCCGCGCGCCGCGGCCCGGGTGGCGGCCTTCGTCCATGGCCGGGCCGGCGATCTCGTCGCGCGCCGGTTTGGGGAGCGGGGTCTACTGGCCGGGGATCTCGGGCAGGGGATCGCGAAGGTATGGGTCGAGTGGAAGCGGTGAGGGGGAGCGGCGGGCCCGTGCGCTCCGGCGGCCGTCGCCTGAGCCGCTCGGCCGCGGCGACGCGTGCCTTCGGCCGCCGGCTGGGGGCGCTTCTCCGGCCGGGGGACGTGGTGGCCCTCGAGGGGGAGCTCGGGGCAGGGAAGACGGAACTCGTTCGAGGAGCCTGCGCCGGTGCGCGGGTACCGCTCGGTGACGTCTCGAGCCCGAGCTTCGCCATCGTGGCCACCTACCGCGGACGGCTGACGGTCCATCACGCCGACTTGTACCGGATCGCCGACGAGGACGAGCTCTACGGGACCGGGTTCTTCGACCTGCTCGGGGGAGAGGGGGCGCTCCTCGTCGAGTGGGCCGACCGGATCTCGGGGGCGCTCCCCTCCGAGCGGCTCGTCATCCGGCTCTCCCACCACGGGGCGGGCCCGACGGTGCGCCGCATCGAGGTGGAAGGAGTGGGCGAGCGCGCCGCCCGCCTGGCGAAGGCCCTCCTCGAGGGAAGGGCCCGCCCTCGAGGCGCCGGCGGGGGCCGGCGCGGGCGGCGTCTCGGAGCCTAGGCGGCGAGCGGACCGCCGAGCACGCGGATCCCGTCCTCGGTCCCGGCGAATCCGCCCTCGGGGACCTCCGCCCAGCTGCCCCCTCCGATCCGCTCGCTCGCCACGACGAAGGCGTGGCGGGGCGGCCCGGCATCGGTGGCGAGCTGTAGAGGGCGGCCTCTTCGGCAGGCGGCGAGCAGCCGCCCGTCGGAGACGAGGAAGGTGAGGGAGCTGGGCTTGTGGGCGGGCCCTGGGTCGGCGATCCCGAGCACGGTTCTGGTCGTCTCGGCGAGGGCACGGCGCACCTGCGCCAGGCTGGGCGCTTCGAGGCCGCCCCGGGCGCGCAGCCGCGTGAGGAACAGATAGAAGCATCGCTCGCTGTCGGTGTCCCCGCGGATCAAGAGGCGCAGATCGGGATCGATCTCGAGGGCCAGGGCGGCGCGGACCTCGGCATGGTCCCGGAACCGGGCCACGGTCCCGTTGTGGGCGAAGAGCCAGCGGTCGTACAGAAAGGGGTGGGTGTTCTCCTCTCGGACCGGTCCCACGCTCGCCTCTCGGATGTGGGCCACCACGAGGGAGGAGCGGATCTCGCGCCCCGCGGCCACGAAGGCCTCGTCGGAATGGGCGGGGAGGATGCCCCGGCGGACCCGCGGCGATCCCTGCTCGTACCAGCCGATGCCCCACCCGTGAGGGTGGCGGTGCGATTGGAAGCGAAGGGCGTTCTCCGCTCCACAGAGGGGCTCGCAGGCGTCAAACCCGGCGTGGGCGTGCTGACCGAAGAGGCGACACATGCGGCCGACGCCAAGTGTAACAGGAGGAGGGCGGCCGGGCACGGAACCGATCGCGCTAGGCCCGCCTCCCGCTCTGACCGGTCCTCACGGCCGCTCCGATGAGGTGTGCGAGCCGGAGAGGTTCGGGGACCATGCCGCGGTCGGTCAGGCGAACGAGCGCATCGGCGGCGACGTCGGGATCGGCGCCCTTCACCTGGAACACGAATCCGCGGGCGCGGTGGACGGGGCCGGCCCGGCGTAACAGGTCGAGTCGGGCCCCGGGGCGCGGGAGGCGACGGAGGGCCGCCTCCACCGCGGCGAGGTCCGGCGGCCGCCTCATCACCGCGAGGCAGGGCCTCCTCAGGGCGAGCGAGAGCCGGGCGAGGTCCACGACGTTGAACCCGCCGAGGGTGATCCCATCGAGGAGCACGAGGTGCAGCTGGGGAAGGAACTTCTTCCCCAAGAGAAGGCCGAGGAGCACGTCGGTCGCGTTCCAGCCGTCCTTTCGAACCGCTCCCCAGACGAGCCCCTCGAATCGAGTCCCGGCGCACACCACCCCGGCCACGCCCACCTTTCCCTTGGCCCCGCGGGGGAAGGGCGCGTCGTCGAAGCCGATGGCGCGGAGGACCCGACCGGTAGAAACGCCGCGCAGAGCGGAGGCGTGGTCCTCCGCGCCGCTCACAACTCCGCCTCGAGGGGGCGTCCGTGGGGCTCGGGCCGCGGGCCCGAAAGCTCGAAGAACGCCACCCGGGCCCGGTGCCCGAGGACCGTGAGGATCGCCGCGGTGCGGGGGAGCGAGAACCGGCGCGGGCCGGCGCTGCCCGGATTCACGTACAGCCGACCTTCGTGTAGCACTGCGCCGGGCCGGTGCGAGTGGCCGTGGACGACGATGTGCGCTCGCTCGCGCGCGAGCGCAGCCCGGGCGCGGGGGCGGGGGCGCTCGCGTGGCCCGAGGTCGTGAACCATGAACACCCGAAGCTCCCCCACCGAAAGGACCAGCGTCTCCGGCAAGCGTTCGAACCGGGGGTCGAGATCGTTGTTGCCCCGGACCGCGACGAGCGGGGCCACGCGCGAGAGGGTCTCGAGCACCGGGGCGGTCACCATGTCTCCCGCGTGGAGGATCCGGTCGCAGCCCGAGAAGAGACCGGGGAGCATGGGCTCGTCGAGCCCGTGAGTGTCCGAGACGAGGGCGATCCGCACGCGTCCATCCTACCCCGTCCAAGGGGGCCCCCTCGTCGGGCGCGCGGGTTCGCCGCGGGAGCTGTCCGTGCCCGGCCGATTCCGGCCGCGACCCCGGCCCCCCTCGTCTACACTCGCCGGGGCCATGAACGACCGGCTCTTCGTCGCCGCCCTCCGGGTCCTCCCCAAGAACGCGCTCTCCCGGGGGGCAGGGGCCTTGGCGCGGTGGCGAGCCCCCGCCCTCCTCCGGCGGGCTGCCATGCGCGCCTTCGCCGCCCGCTACGACGTCGACCTCGGCGACTACCCCCCCCTCGGCTCCTACGCGACCTTCGGTGAGTTCTTCTCCCGCCCGCTCCGCCACCTGCGGCTGAGACCCGTCGCTCCGGGGGAGCGGGTGGCGGTCTCCCCGGTGGACGGGACGGTGTCGGCCGCCGGGGCGGCGGACTCGGGGAGGCTCCTGCAGGCGAAGGGCATCCTCTACCCGGTGGCCGCCTTGCTCGGCGATCCCGCACTGGCCGCGCGGTTCGTGGACGGGCCCTACCTGACCCTCTATCTCTCCCCCCGCGATTACCACCGCATCCACTTCCCGCTGGGGGGCCGGGTGACGGGCTTTCGGTACCTCCCGGGCCGACTCTGGCCGGTCAACGCCTCCGCGGTGCGGACCGTCCCCGGCCTCTACGGCGTGAACGAGCGGCTGGTGACGCTCCTCGACACGCCGGTGGGCTCCTGCGCCCTCGTCGCGGTGGGGGCAGCCGTGGTGGGGCGGGTCCGCGCCACCTACGACCCGGCCGTCCCCCTCACCAACCGGGCGGGGGCGAAAGGGCAGGCCCGCGAGTACAAGGTGCCCATCCCGTTCGAGAAGGGAGAGGAACTGGGGGCCTTCGAGATGGGTTCTACCGTCGTCCTGCTCTTCGAGCCCGGGCGCCTGAGGCTCGCGGAGCGGCTCGGTCCGGGGGCGCGGGTGAGGATGGGGGAGGAGATCGGGAGGGGGGAGTAGCGCCCGGCCATCCGTGCACGCCCGCCCCGTCTTCGGGAGGGGGGAGTAGCGCCCGGCCATCCGTGCACGCCCGCCCCGTCTCTGGTATCTACGCCGTCGTGAGGATCAACGGCGTCAAGGGAATGAACGACGTCCTGCCCGCGGAGGCCCCGCGCTGGCAGGAGATGGAGTCGGTCGCGCGCCAGGTGTTCGCGGTTTACGGGTACCGCGAGGTCCGGACCCCGGCGGTCGAGCACGCTCAGCTCTTCGCCCGCGGGGTGGGCGAGGCGACCGACATCGTGAACAAGGAGATGTACGTCTTCGAGGACAAGGGCGAGGCGCTGCTCGCCCTGCGCCCCGAGGGGACCGCGGGGGTGGTGCGGGCCTTCATCGAGCACGGTGCCTACGTGGAAGGCCCGCAGAAGTGGTTCTACATCGGTCCCATGTTTCGCCGGGAGAAGCCGCAGCGGGGCCGGTACCGCCAGTTCCACCAGATCGGGTGCGAGGCCTTCGGGATCGCCGAGCCGGACCTGGACGCCGAGCAGATCGCCATGCTGGCCGACTTCCTCGGACGGCTGGGCGTGGCCGCCCGGCTCAAGATCAACACCGTCGGGGACGCCGAGTGCCGGCCCGCCTATCTGGCCGAGCTCTCCGGGTACCTGACCGCCCACCGGGCATCCCTCTGCGGCGACTGCAACGATCGGTTGGAGCGCAACCCGCTCCGGGTGCTCGATTGCAAGGTCCCGAGCTGCCAGCCGGTGCTGGAGAAGGCCCCCAGGCTCCTCGATCGGCTGTGCGACGGTTGCCGGACCCACTTCGAGCGGGTCCGGGCGGCCCTCGAGGCACTCGGGGTGGCCTACGAGGTCGACCCCCGGCTGGTGCGCGGCCTCGATTACTATGTTCGGACCGCGTTCGAGTACACGAGCGACGCCCTGGGGGGGCAGTCCGCGGTCGCCGGGGGAGGGCGGTACGACCGGTTGGTCGAGACCCTGGGAGGCCCGCCCACCCCCGGGGTCGGGTTCGCCCTCGGTCAGGAGCGGCTCTCCATGATCCTCGAACGGTCGGGGCGCGCGGCGCCCGACCGGCTCCCGCTCGTCTTCTTCGTGAGCGTCGATGCCGAGGGCGCCCTGGAGGCCCTGCGCCGCGCCGCCGAGCTGCGCCGCGCCGGGATCGCCTGCGATCTCGATCCCCGGGGGGGCAAATTGAAGGCCCAGTTCCGGCAGGCGGAGCGGGCGGGGGCTCGCTACGCCGTGGTCCTCGGGGGGGACGAGGTGCGGACTGGCCGGGCCAAGCTCAAGGACCTGAAGACGCGCGAGGAGACGCCGATCGCGCTCTCGGAACTCGCACGCACGGTGACGAGGTAGGGACAAGTGAGTCCGACGCGGGCTCACCGCTGCCAGTCGAGGGTGGCAGAATTCGGGCCGTGGTCCTCGCCGCCCTCCTCGCTCTCCTCCTCGCCGATCCCCGCGGCGGGGCGGTGGCCCGGGCCGCGCCCGCGCCAGGCTCCTCGTCCCGTTCCCGAGATCCCGGTGCGCCGTGCGGGGAGCGGGGGAGCCGACCCAAGATCGCCTCGCTCGACGAGGACGCCGCGCCCCAGTTTGCCTCCCGGATCCTCCGGGGCAGTGCCAACGCGCGCTTCGAGCGGAGCGGCCGGGGGAACGTTCCAGCCGCCCTGTTCGTGGCCCCCTCCCCTTGAGCCCGGGCCGCGCCTAGAGGAGGCGGACCCTCGGGGGAAGGAGCGGGCGTCGGTCCTCGCCCAACGTTGACCGAGGCACGGGCTCGCGCGTACATGGGCGAGATGCGGCTCGTTCTCGCCCTCGCCTCGATCGTCTGGGTCGTTGCCCTCGCCCTCGCGGAGGAAGAACGCCCGCTCGCCAGGCTTCCCTATACGCCCGGTCTCGACGTCGAGTTCATGGACCGCAGCGTCGACCCCTGCACCGACTTCTACGCCTACAGCTGCAACGGGTGGTTGGCGAAGAACCCCATCCCTCCCGACCAGCCGTCCTGGGACATCTTTCGGAAGATGGCGAACGAGAACCGCCAGTTCCTCTGGGGCCTCCTCGAGGAGGCGGCGGTCTCCACCGGTCGGCGCACGCCGGCGGAGCGCAAGGCGGGCGATTACTTCGCGGCCTGCATGGACGAGACCGCCGTCGAGGCGGCAGGGGCCGGGCCGCTGAGAGGCGAGCTTTCGGCCATCCGCTCGCTCCGCTCGCGGGGAGAGATCGCCTCTCTCCTGGGACGGCTCCAGCGTTTCCTCGGGAGCGAGGTGCTGTTCGGCATCTCGAGCGAGCAAGACGCCCGCGACGCCGACAGGGTGATCGCGACGCTGGAGGCGGGGGGCCTGGGGCTACCCGATCGCGAGTACTACCTGTCCGATGAGCCGAGGATGCAAGAGGCGCGCGCCAAGTACGAGCAGTACGTGGCACGCCTGCTCGAGCTCGCGGGCGAGGCCGTGGATTTGGCCCATGCCGGCTCCCGGCGCGTCCTCGGCCTCGAGACTTCGCTTGCCCGGGCCACCCTCGCCCCGGTCGACCGGCGGGACCCCTACAACATCTATCACCGCGTCACGCCCGGCCAGCTCCGGGCGCTCACCCCCGCCTTCGACTGGTCCAAGTACCTGCGGGACGTGGGTGCGCCGCCCATCAAGTCCCTGAACGCGACCGAGCCGGCGTTCTTTCTGGAGGTGCAGGCCCGTTTGGAGGAAGAGCCGCTCGAGACCTGGAAGGAGTACCTCATCGCCCGGCTCGCGGACGCGCGCGCCCCCTACCTCTCTCGCGCCTTCCAGCGAGCGTCCTTCGAGTTCCATGCCGGTTACGTGAACGGCGTGAAGGAGGAGGAGCCACGCTGGGAGAAGTGCGTCGCCTGGGTCGACCGCGATCTGGGGGAGGCGCTCGGGGAGATGTTCGTCTCTCGAGTCTTCCCTGAGGAGGTGAGGGGAGAGGTGCTCGACATGACCCGCCGGATCGAGGCCGCCATGGCCGACCGGATCGGAGGGAGCGCCTGGATGGCCGAGCCGACCCGCCGGGCGGCGCTCGAGAAGCTCGCGGCCATGAAGGCCAAGATCGGGTACCCGGCCCGGTGGCGCGACTACCGTGAGCTGCACATCTCCCGCACCGATTTCGCCGGCAACGTGGTCCGAGCGGCCCGGTTCGAGACCGCCCGCGAGCTCGCCAAGGTCGGTAGGCCCGTGGACCGGGGCGAATGGGACATGACCCCCCCGACGGTGAACGCCTACTACGACCAAGAGAAGAACGACATCAACTTCCCGGCGGGGGTGCTCCTGCCGCCGCTCTTGGACCCGCGGATGGATCTGGCACCGGGCTACGGCAACACCGGCAGCACCATCGGGCACGAGCTGACCCACGGGTTCGACGACGAGGGCCGGCTCTACGACGCGCGGGGCAATCTGCGGGACTGGTGGACCCCGGAGGATTCGGACGCCTTTCGGTCCCGCGCCGCCTGCATCGTCGAGCAGTTCGGCCAGTACCCGGTGGTCGACGACCTCAGGATCAACTCCCGACTCACGGTGGGCGAGGACATCGCGGACCTGGGAGGGGTGATCCTGGCCTACGTCGCCTGGAAGGACGCGACCCGCGGGCTCGCGCTCGAGCCGCGGGACGGACTCACCCCCGACCAGCGGTTCTTCGTGGGGTTCGCCCAGTGGGCCTGCGGGGACGAGACCGACGAGTCGAAGCGCCTGCACGCCAAGACCGACCCCCACTCGCCCGGCCGCTTTCGGGTGAACGGAGTCGTCGCCAACCTGCCGGAGTTCCGGCAGGCGTTCTCGTGCCCCGCCGGTTCCCTCATGGCACCGCCGAAGACCTGCCAGGTCTGGTAGGGCGAAGGTGAAGACGCGAGAGTCCGAGCTCGGGTCCTCGGAGGAGAGGGCGGAGGAGCGGTCGGGTCCGCCCCGCGCGAAGATCCTCGTCATCACCGGCCCCACCGGTTCGGGCAAGAGCGCCCTCGCCCTCGAGCTCGCGGTGCGGACCCGCGGCGAAGTCGTGAACGCAGACTCGCAGCAGTTCGTCCGCGGGCTCGACGTCGGGACCGCCAAGCCGAGCGCCGCCGAGCGGGCGGCGATCCCGCACCACCTCCTCGACTTGGTCGCGCCGGGAGAGGCGATGGACGCGGCCCGGTTCGTCTCCCTCGCCGACTGGGCCATTGCCGGGATCGAGGCCCGGGAGCGGTTCCCGCTCGTCGTGGGTGGCACGGGGCTCTACCTGCGGGCGCTTCTCCACGGCGTGGTCGCGGCCCCCGGGCGGGATCCCGGCCTTCGCGCCCGGCTCGAGGCGGAGGCGGAACGGCTCGGCCGGCCTGCGCTCCACGCCCGCTTGGCCGCCGTGGACCCGGAGGCGGCGGCCCGGATAGGCCCCCGGGACCTCGTCCGGACCGTGCGGGCGCTCGAGATCGCGGCCTCCGGGGTCCGCCCCTCCGAGCTCTACGCGGCCCATGCGTTCCGCGACGAGCGCTACCGCGCGACCATCGTGGCCCTCAATCCCCCGCGGGAGGTGCTCCGCGCGCGCATCGACGCGCGCGTGGCGAGCATGTTCAGCGGAGGGCTCTTGGAGGAGGCGGGGCAGCTCATCGACCAAAGCGGGGGGAGCCTCCCGAGCCGCCTTCCGATCGGGTACGCCGAGGCGGCGGCGGTCCTGCGCGGCACGCTCCCCCTGGGCGAAGCGGTACGCCGCGTACAGGTCGCCCACCGACGCTACGCGCGGAGGCAGCTCATCTGGCTCAGGAAGGAGCCCGGAGTCCGCTGGCTAAAGCCCCCGTACGATGTCGACGCGCTGGCGCGCTGCGTCGAGGGGGTATAGCGGCGCGGGTCGGCTCGGGGCGAAGGCCGCGTGCTATAAGCCGGCCGTGTCCAAGCTCGCCTACGTGCTCGAGTTCGAGCGGCCCCTCCTCGCCCTCGAGGCCAAGATCGCCGAGCTGAAGGAGCTGTCGGGCTCCGCCAGGGGGAACTTCGCCGAGGAGATCGGCAAGCTCGAGCGGAAGGCGGAGCGGCTCAAGGACCAGATCTTCAGCGACCTCGATCGCTGGCAGACGGTTCAGCTCGCTCGTCACCCCCACCGGCCCTACACGCTCGACTACCTCGGGGCACTCTTCACCGACTTCTTCGAGATGGAGGGGGATCGGCGCTTCTCCGCGGACCGGTCCATCGTCGGCGGGCTGGCGCGCTTCGAGGGGGAGCCGGTGGTCGTCCTCGGTCACCAGAAGGGCCGGAGCACGAAGGAGAACGTGCTCCGGAACTTCGGGATGCCGCGGCCCGAAGGGTACCGCAAGGCGCGAAGGCTGTTCGACCTCGCCGCCCGCTTCGCGAAGCCGGTGATCACCTTCATCGACACCCCCGGGGCTTACCCCGGGGTGGGCGCCGAGGAGCGCGGGCAGGCGGAGGCCATCGCCGTGAACCTGGAGGTGATGGCCTCCTTGCCGGTGCCGGTCTTGGCGGTGGTGGTGGGGGAGGGTGGGTCGGGGGGGGCACTCGCCCTCGGGGTGGCCAACCGCGTCCTCATGCTGGAGTACTCCATCTACTCGGTCATCTCGCCCGAGAGCTGCAGCGCCATCCTCTACCGCGACCCGACCAAGGCGCAGAAATCCGCCGAGGCGCTTCGGCTCACCGCCCGCGACCTGGCTGCCTTCGGGATCACCGACGAGCTGGTGCGCGAGGCACCCGGCGGCGCCCACCGCGACCCGGCGCTCACCGCCCGCAACGTGGGCGAGGCCCTCCGGCGCCACCTCGCGGACCTGAAGCGACTCTCCCCCGCCGAGCTCATCGAGAGCCGCTACCGGCGCTTCCGGTCGATGGGGGTCTTCTTCGAGGAGAGGTGACCTCGCCCCGTTCTCGAGCCGGCTTCCCCGGGCTTTTTGAGAGGGCGAAGGGGATCGGGCCACGGGTGTCGCCAGGGTGGGGGGAGCGGGGTATAACCGGCCCTACCCATGGCCCTCGTCCCCCCCTATGTTGCCTCGCTCCAGCCCTACGTTCCCGGAAAGCCGATCGAGGAGGTCGAGCGGGAGTACGGCGTGACCGGGGTGGCGAAGCTCGCCTCGAACGAGAACCCGCTCGGCCCCTCGCCCCGGGGGACGGAGGCCGCCCACTCCGCACTCGCCCAGGTGAACCTCTACCCCGACGGCTCCGCCTACACGCTCCACCAGGCGCTCTCCGCTCGCTACCAGGTCCCCGCGGCCGAGATCTTCGTGGGCAACGGCTCCAACGAGCTCATCGAGCTCATCGTCCGGACCTTCGTCCTCGAGGGCGAGGAGGTGCTCGCCTCGGCCCAAAGCTTCGTCGCCTACAAGCTCGCCGCGAACGCGCACGGGCGCACGCTCGTGGAAGCGCCCATGAAGGCGCGCTTCCACTACGATCTCGAGGCGCTGAAGAAGCTTCTCTCCCGAAAGACGAAGGTGGTCTTCCTCGCCAACCCCGACAATCCGACCGGAACGCATTTCTCGGAGAAGGACGTCTTGCCGCTGCTCGACGCCGCCCCCAAGGACACGCTCGTGGTCCTCGACGAGGCGTACGCCGAATACGTGGACGCGCCCGGGTACCCGGATTCGCTGGCGCTGCGGAGGCGGTATCCGAACCTGGTGGTGCTGCGGACCTTCTCGAAGATCTTCGGGCTGGCGGGTCTACGGGTGGGGTACGGCATCGCCCGGCCCGACCTGGTGGAGTACCTCGATCGCGTGCGCGCCCCGTTCAACGTGAACCACGTCGCTCAGGCGGCGGCCACCGCCGCCCTGTACGACACGGAACACGTCGCGAGGAGCCGGGCCCTCGTGCTGGAGCAGCGGCCGATCCTCGCCGCCGGCCTTTCGGAACTCGGGGCGACGGTCGTGCCCTCGCAGGGGAACTTCCTCCTGGCCGACTTCCCCGGCCGGCCCTCCAAGGTCCTCTTCGAAGACCTCTTGCGAGAGGGCGTGGTGGTAAGGCCGCTGGCGGGCTACGGGTTCGCCACCGCCCAGCGGATCACGGTGGGGCTGCCCCGCGAGAACGAGCGGTGCCTGGCGGCGCTGCGCAAGGTGCTCTCCCGGTGACGACGGGCCGCCCCTTCATCGTGGCCATCGACGGCCCGGCGGGGGCGGGGAAGTCGAGCGCCGCCCGGGCGCTGGCGGCGCAGCTCGGATTCGCCCTCGTGGACACCGGGGCCATCTACCGGACGGTGGCTCTCGCCGCCCGACGGGCGGGGATCGCCTTCGACGAGGACACCGCCCTCGAGGCCCTGCTCCCCGGGCTCCGCATCCGGTTCGCCCCGCCCGCGCGGGCGGGGGAGGCGCAGCGCGTGCTCTTGGGCGAAGAGGACGTCTCGGGGGAGATCCGCACTCCCCTCCTGTCGCTCGGGGCGAGCGCCGTCTCGGCCCGCCCCGTCGTCCGGGCCGGTCTGCTCGAGCTGCAGCGGCGGCTGGCCCTCGCCCCCGAGAACCGCGGGGCGGTGCTCGAGGGGCGCGACATCGGGACGGTCGTGTTCCCCGATGCGGACGCGAAGTTCTTCCTCACCGCCTCGCCCGAGGAGCGCGCCCGGCGACGCCACGCGGAGCTCTTGTCGAGGGGCGAGTCCGTCGCGATCGAGGAGGTCCTGGCCGAGCAGACGAGGCGCGACCGCGACGACTCCTCGCGGGCGATCGCCCCGCTGCGGGCCGCGCCCGACGCGGTCCAGGTGGACACCACCGGCGTCCCGCTCGCGATGGTGGTGGAGCGGCTCTCGGGCGAGGTGGTGGCGCGCTTCGCGGCGGCCGGCGCGGGCGGGCGCCGGTGACCGAGCCTCTGGGCCTTCGCGGGTACGGTCCCCGGGAGTGCGGCAGCTGCCGATGGTGGAGGCCCATCCTCGAGGACGGGCGCGGCCCCTTGGGGCCCTGCCGGCTCTCGGTGCGGACCGGGGACTTCCCGGGCACCGCGCCCATCTGCGAGCGCTACCTGTCGCGCGAGAAGGCGGTCCCCTCCTCGCCGCTTCCCCCTCCCCCGCGCGGCCGCACCACCCCGAAACCCGTCGCACCCGCCGTCCACCGCGGCGACGAGCCGGAGGGGCCCTTGCCTTCCGAAGGGCCCCCTCGGCCCGGGGCGCCCTTTCCCGAGGAGCTCACCCTTATGACACGCGAGGAGTTCTTGGAGGCCATCCGCGAGGCGCTCGGCGAGGAGGCTGCCCCCGTGAGGCTCGCCCCGCGATGGGAGGGGGGGACGGTCGTGCTCCGGCCCAAGGACCCCGCCACCCAGAGCAGGGAGATCCCCCTCGACAGCCTCTTCCACAAGATCGTGATGATCCGGGACCGGCTGCGCCTGCTCGAGCAGCGCATCAACGCCCACGAGAAGCTCTCCGACGCCGAGAAGGTGGAGATGCAGCAGTACCTGACCCGCTGCTACGGCTCGCTCACCACCTTCAACCTGCTCTTCCGGGAGGACCGGGATCGCTTCGTGGGAGACAAGGCTTAAGGCGCGCACGGGTGGCAAAGGCGGAGGGTGCCGTTATATTGGCGCCCGATGGAGGTGCGAATCGCGAGGACGGCGGGCTTCTGCTGGGGGGTGCAGCGGACCGTCGAGAAGGTGATCGAGGTGGCCGACCAGGCAAAGGGCCCGGTGGTCACGCTCGGACCCATCATCCACAACCCCCAGGCGGTGGCCCGGTTCGAGGAGCGGGGCGTGGCGACGGTCCAGTCCGTCGCCGAGATCCCCGACGGGACCACGGTGGTGGTGCGGACGCACGGCGCCGTTCGCGAGGAGCTCGAGCGCGCCCGGGAACGCGGCCTGTCGGTCGTCGACGGAACGTGCCCTTACGTGATCTTCCCCCAGGCGATGGCGCGGCGCCTCTCCGCCGAGGGCTATCACCTCGTCGTCGTGGGCGACGAGAAGCACGCGGAGATCAAGGGGGTGGTCTCCTATGCGCTGGGCCCGGTCACCGTGGTGAGGCCCGGCGACCCCGTTCCCGAGTTTCGGGCCAAGAAGGTCGCGGTCCTGGCCCAGACCACCTGCGTGGGGGCGGACTTCGAACGGGTCGTGGGACAGCTCGCCCTCCGCCACATGGAGGTCCGGGCAGTCAACACCATCTGCAACGATACCGAGGAGCGACAGGCGGATGCCCGGTCGCTGGCCCGGGAGGTCGATGCGGTCGTGGTGGTCGGGGGCAAGAACAGCGCCAACACTCGGCACCTGGCCGAGATCTGCCGGGCCATCCAGCCGCGGACCTGGCATGTGGAGACCGAAGCCGAGCTCCAAAGCTCCTGGTTCGACGGATGCCGGGTGGTAGGGCTCTCGGCAGGGGCCTCGACTCCCGACTGGGTGGTGGAGGGGGTGGCCGGCTGGCTGCGAGACCTCTAGTCGGCGACCCTTGACCACACCTTTTCGGACGTGTAGCGTGCGCGTTCGCTTTTTGGGAGGGTGCGCCGGGGACGGCCCGGCCCGCGCCCCCGCCCTCGATCCCCGGGGCGGGCGCGGAACGACCAGGGGGCAAGAAGTGGCAACGCCGGCGTCCTCACCGTAAACCCGCCTCCTTAAGAGGCGATGGTCCCACCTGGACCCGGCGCTTCCCGAAGAAAAGGTTGGCCTGACCGAATGGAGAATCAGACTATCCGTACGCCCGACGTGGAGACCGAGGACTTCGCAACCCTGTTCGCGGAGAGCGAGGCGAAGGCCGGCTTCATCGAGGAGGGAAAGGTCGTCAGCGGTACCGTCATCCAGTTGACCAAGGACTACGCCGTCATCGACATCGGCTACAAGTCCGAGGGTCAGGTGGCGATGAGCGAGTTTTTGATCCAGCCCGGGGGCGAGCCGGCGGTGAAGGTCGGGGACCGGGTCGAGGTGCTCGTCGAGTCCCGCGAGAACGACACCGGCATGGTCGTCCTCTCCAAGGAGAAGGCCGACAAGATGCGCATCTGGGACGAGATCTCGGCCGCGTGCGAGCGCGACGAGCTCGTCGAGGGAGTGATCGTCGGGCGGGTGAAGGGCGGCCTCTCCGTCGACATCGGGGTGAAGGCCTTCCTCCCCGGCTCCCAGGTCGACATCCGGCCGGTGCGGAACCTGGACAAGCTCATCGGGGAGAAGTTCAGGTTCAAGGTCATCAAGTTCAACAAGAAGCGGGGCAACATCGTCCTGTCCCGCCGGGTCCTCCTCGAGCGGGAGCGGGAGGAGCTGAAGAAGGAGACCCTGAAGAACCTGAAGGAGGGGGCGATCCTGAAGGGCGTGGTCAAGAACCTCACCGACTACGGCGCCTTCATCGACCTCGGGGGCATCGACGGCCTGCTCCACGTCACCGACATGAGCTGGGGACGGATCGGCCACCCCTCGGAGATGTTCGAGGTGGGCCAGGAGGTCCGGGTGGTCGTCCTCAAGTTCGACCCCGCCAGCGAACGCGTCAGCCTCGGCCTGAAGCAGATCCAGGAGGACCCCTGGCACCGGGCCGACGAGAAGTATCCCATCGGGACCCGGGTCAAGGGCAAGGTCGTCTCCCTCACCGACTACGGCGCCTTCATCGAGCTGGAGCAGGGGGTCGAGGGCCTCGTGCACGTGTCCGAGATGAGCTGGACGAAGCGGGTGAAACACCCCTCGAAGCTCGTCGAGGCGGGCCAGCAGGTCGAGGCGGTGGTGCTGGACATCGACCCCAAGGCCAAGCGCATCAGCCTCGGCATGAAGCAGATCGAGGCCAACCCCTGGACGCTCCTCGAGGACAAGTACCCCATCGGCTCCGTCATCCGGGGCGAGGTCCGCAACGTCACCGACTTCGGGATCTTCGTCGGCGTCGAGGAGGGGATCGACGGGCTCGTGCACGTGTCCGACATCTCCTGGACCGAGCGCATCAAGCACCCGGGAGAGAAGTTCAAGAAGGGGGACGTGGTCGAGGCGGTGGTGCTCAACATCGACGTGGAGAACGAGCGCTTCAGCCTGGGCCTGAAGCAGCTCCACGCCGACCCCTGGACCACGCTTTCCGAGCGGCACCCGGTGGGTGCCCGGGTGAAGGGCAAGGTCACGAAGGTCACCGACTTCGGGGCCTTCGTGGAGATCGATCCGGGCATCGAGGGCCTCGTGCACGTCTCCGAGATGCGGGACGAGCGCGTCGAGAACCCGCGGGACGTGGTGAAGGAGGGCGAGGAGGTCGAGGTCAAGGTCATCGACATGGACCTCCAGGAGCGGAAGGTGGCCCTCTCCATCAAGCAGCTGAACCGCGACGGCGGGGAGGACGACTACCGCGAGTACCTGCGGCGACAGGGCGACGGCCGCGCCCGGCTGGGCGACCTCATGGAGAAGTTCAACCGCCGCAAGTAACCGCAGGTTGAACCCTTCGACCGGCGGTGGGCCCGCGAGGGGGCGCCGCCCACCGCCTTTTCACCCGCGGGGACGGGCGCGGGAGGGCCTTCCTTTTTCCACGTTGCGGGCCAGGGTCCTGCGTGCTTACCTGACCCTTCCCTATGGACCCTGGCTACCCGAACGAGCCCCTCCCCACAACTCCCGCCGGCGCTCACGAAGGCGCCGAGCCTCTGCCGCCGACCCCCGGCGGCGCCGGTCTCGGGAACCCCCCTCTTCCGGAGACCTGGTCTGGGCAACCCCCGGCTCCCCCTCCCTCCCGACGAAGCCGGCTCGGGGTCGGAATCCTGGCTTTCGTGCTCGGCGTCGTGGTGGCGGCGGGCCTGGGCCTGTTCCTTTTCGCCCTGGGCCCTTTCCGGGGGGATTCCTCCGGCCTCGGCTCCGGCCCGCGGATCGGCGTTATCGAGATCAAGGGGCCCATCGGAACCGGCATGGGCGGCGGGGACGGCCCCCGGCTCCTCAAGCAGATCCGGCGGTTCGAGGAGGACGACAGCCTGAAGGCGGTCGTAGTTCGCATCGACTCGCCGGGGGGGGCGGTGGGGACGAGCCAAGAGATCCACGACGAGGTGAAGCGACTCGCCGCCAAGAAGGTGGTGGTGTGCTCGATGGGCGACCTGGCCGCCTCCGGCGGTTTCTACGTCGCCGTCGCCTGCCCGAAGATCGTGGCCACCCCCGGCACCCTGACCGGGTCGATCGGCGTCATCAGTCAGTTCCCGAACCTTCGGGGGATCGCCCAGCGGCTCGATTTCAAGATGGAGACGGTGAAGAGCGGCCCGCTCAAGGACGCGGGGAACCCGTTCCGGGACATGACGCCCGCGGACCGCGCCTACTGGCAGGCCCTCGTCGACGGCGTGTACCAGCAGTTCCTCTCGGCGGTGGCCGAGGGGAGGAAGCTTCCCCTGGAGAAGGTGAGACCCATCGCCGACGGGCGGGTGATGACGGGGGCGGAGGCCAAGGAGCGCGGGCTCGTGGACGCCCTGGGGAACCTCTACGACGCGGTGGAGCTCGCGAAGGACGGGGCCAAGCTCACCGGCGAGCCGGTGCTCATCTACCCGCCCGAGGAGAGGGGCTCGCTCTTCGAGCGGCTGGTGTTCGGGGCCGCCGGGGCCGCCGCGGACGCGGTGCGTGCCCGGCTCGCCCGGGAGGCCACCCTGGCCGAGGAGCCGGGCCTCTACTTCCTGGCGCAGTAGCCCTAGAGAGTCCCGTGAACCAGCCGCTCTGGGCGCCCTGGCGAATGGAGTACATCCACGGCGAGAAGCCGGCGGGATGCCTCTTCTGTCGGTTCGTGGACGCGCCCCGGTCCGAGGACCAGAAGAACCTCGTGGTGCACCGGTCGCCCCGCTCCTTCACCTGCCTGAACCGCTTTCCCTACAACTCCGGGCACGTGATGATCATCCCGAACGCACACGGGTCGGACCTCGGCGCGCTGGGGCCGGCGGACTTTGCCGATCTCCAGGCCGAGCTCCGCCGCGCCGTGCGGGTGGTCCAGACGGTCTACCGGCCCCAGGGCCTCAACCTGGGCATGAACCTGGGGCAGATCGCCGGGGCGGGCATCCTCGATCACCTCCACTGGCACGTCGTGCCCCGGTGGGCGGGCGACAACAACTTCATGCCCGTGCTGGCCGATACCCGGGTGGTGGTGGAGGCGCTCGACCAGGCCTGGGAGCGGCTCACCCGCGGCTTTGGGGAGGACGCCAAGGAGCCGTGACGCACCTGTGGGCGGCGGTGGCCGTGGCATCCCTCGCCGCGGTGGTGGCGTTGCTCCTCGGGGACCGCCTGCGGAAGCGCCGCGACGAGGCCCAGGCCTACTTGAAGGGCGTTCGCTCGGTCATCTCGGGCGATTCGGACGCGGCCATCGAGGCGCTCTCCGACGCGGCCCGCCTGGGAAGCCCGGAGGCGGTCGAGACCTACCTGGCGCTCGGGGCGCTGTTCCGGCGGGAGGGCGACCTCGCCCGGGCGGTGCGCCTGCACCGGAACATGCTCCTCGGGCCGGACCTGCCGCTCGCCCGGCGACCGGAGGTGGAGCGCGAGCTCGCCGAGGATTATCGCCGGAGCGGGATGCTCCTCGAGGCGGCGGAGATCTACGAGCGGCTCGCCGAAACCGACGCCGTGGCCGCGCTGGGGCTCCGCGACGTCCGGGTGGAGCAGGGCGACCTGGGGGCGGCGGCCGAGATCCAGCGCCGGCTCTGCGGAGGGGGCGGGGAGGACCCGGTACTCGCCCACCTCCTCGCCGCACGTGCGCGCGAGGTGCTCCCCGGGGGGGTGGACCGGGCGCGGACCCTTGCCCGCGAGGCGCTCGCCGCCCACCCGAGGAGCGCCGATGCCTGGCTGGCGCTCGGGGAGGTCGAGGCGGCTGCCGGGGAGGCCTCGGCCGCGATCGAGGCCGCGGGCCGGGGGCTCGACGCCGACCCGCGGTCGGCCCTCCAGGCCTGGGCCGCGCTAGGCAAGGTGGCCGATCGCGAGGCGGCTGTGGCCTTCGCGGAGGGGCGCCTGCGGGCCCGTCCCGAGGACCCCGCCCTGCACGTGCTGCACGCCCGCGCGCTCGATCGCGCCGGACGGAGGCCCCTCGCCTTCGTGGCCCTGAGCCGCGCGCTCGACCTCGACTCGACCGGCGAGGTCACCTTCGCGCTCCGCGAGCTCCTGCGCAGCGAGCAGACCGCCGAGCCGGGGGAGCTCAGGGCCCGCCACGACCTCCTCGTGGCGGCGCTCCTCAGGCGCGGGCGGGCCCCGCGCTGCAGCCGGTGCGGCGGGGACGCGCCCGCCCGGAGCTGGCGCTGCCGGCGGTGCGGGGCCTTCGACAGCTTTCCCTAGAGCGGCGACCCCCGGCCTCCTTCCCCGGGCGCCTCCTTGCTTCCCCGGGCCCGCCCCGGTATTCACTCCGGTTCCATGGTGCGCGATCGGCTGATCGAGATCTTCACCCGGGCCCTCGAGGAAGGTGCGGCCAAGGGGCGCTGGCCGGCCGCCCAGGCCTTCGCCGTCGATGCGCCGCGCGACCCGGAGCACGGGGACTTCGCGGTGAACGCGGCGATGGTCCTCGCCCAGGCCGCCCGCAAGCCTCCCCGCGAACTGGCCGTGGACATCGTGGAGGCGGTCCGGGCCGCCGATCGGCAAGGCGAGATCGCCTCCCTGGAGGTCGCCGGCCCCGGCTTCATCAACGTGCGGCTCGCCCCCGACCTCTGGTTCCGGGCGCTCGAGCGTCCGGTGGCCGAAGGGGAGAACTACGGCCGCACCGCGATCGGACAGGGCAAGAAGGTCATCGTCGAGTACCTGTCAGCCAATCCCACCGGCCCCCTGCACGCCGGCCACGGCCGGGGGGCCCTGGTGGGCGACGGGGTCCAGAGCCTCCTCCGCTGGGCCGGATTCGACGTCACCCGCGAGTACTACGTGAACGACTACGGCGCCCAGGTGCTGACGCTCGCCCGGTCCGTTCACCTTCGCTACCAGGAGCTCTACGGCCGCACGATCACCATGCCCCCCAAGGCCTACCCGGGCGAGTACGTGAAGGAGATCGCCGCCCGGCTCGGGGAGGAGGTGGGCAGCCGCTACCTCGACGCGCCCGAGCCCGAGTGGCTCGACCTCTTCCGGGAAAGGGCCGTGGGGCACGTGCTCGGTCTCATCGGAGAGGACCTGTCCGCCATCGGCATCGAGTTCGATCGCTTCATCTCGGAGAAGTCGCTCTACGAGTCGGGGACGGTGGACAAGTTCCTCCGGCTCCTCGAGGAGAAAGACCTCGTCTATCAGGGCAAGCTGCCCCCGCCGAAGTCGAGGAAGGGAGCGCCGCCCCCGACCGAGGAGGAAGGCGTCTCTCTCTCCGAAGAACTCACCCTCTTCCGCTCCTCGCAGTTCGGCGACGAGGTGGACCGGCCCGTGAAGAAGGCGGACGGTACGCCCACCTACTTCTGCGCCGACATCGCGTACCACTGGGAGAAGAAGCAGCGAGCGGAGATCCTGGTCGACGTCCTGGGGGCGGACCACGGCGGGTACGTGCCCCGCCTGAAGGCCTCGCTACAGGCGCTGGGGGCTCCGCCCGGGACCCTCAAGGTCGTGCTCATCCAGATGGTGAACCTCTTGCGCGGCGGCGAGGCGGTGAAGATGTCGAAGCGCGCGGGGACCCTCGTGGCCCTCCGCGAGGTGGTGGAGGAGGTGGGCCGCGACGCCACCCGGTTCATGTTCCTCACCCGGCGCGCCGATGGGCCGCTCGACTTCGACCTCGACCTGGCCAAGGAGCAGTCGCTCGACAACCCCGTCTTCTACGTACAGTATGGGCACGCCCGCCTCTCGTCCATCTTCGCCCGGGCCCGGGAGAGGGGAGTGTCCATCCCGGACTACCGCCTGGAGGCGGTGCGGACCCTGACCGCGCCCGCCGAGCAGGACCTCATCCGCCGCATCGTGGCCTTCCCGGACATG
This sequence comes from Anaeromyxobacter sp., assembly GCA_035686075.1. Classification (GTDB taxonomy): domain Bacteria; phylum Myxococcota; class Myxococcia; order Myxococcales; family Anaeromyxobacteraceae; genus Anaeromyxobacter. Next base: position 53,655 of record DASRZU010000057.1, on the reverse strand, counting down.
CTCGCTGCGGCCGCCCTCGCCTACGAGCCTCACCGGGTGGCGTTCTACCTGCAGGAGACCATCGCCGCCTTCCACTCCTACTACACCCGGGGGAAGAAGGCCGACGAGCGGATCCTCGGGCCCGATCCGCTGCGGACCCAGGGCCGTCTCTACCTCTGCCGGGCCCTGAAGCAGGTGCTCTTCAACGGGCTCTGCCTGCTGGGCGTGTCGGCGCCGGAGCGCATGGAGAGCCCGGAGCGGGAGGAAGAGGGGTAGAGCGCCACCCTTTCCCTCGGGGGGAAAGCGGAGCGCCCCGAAAACTCGCCATGGGCCGCGCCGCGCCTAAAATCGGTCTCGCATGGCTCATGCGAACGTCCGGACGGAGGAGCGGTTCCAGGTCTCACTGGGCGGCGTCCAGATCGCCTCGATCGTCCTCGGCTCCCTCCTCCTCCTCGCGGTCGTGTTCTTCCTCGGCCTCGAGGTCGGGCAGAGGGTGGGAGTCCGCCGCGCCGAGGCGGCGCGGCCGGCGAGCCTCGGGGACCTCGACGCCGCCGCCGTCTCCGCTCGGCCCCCGACGAGCAAGGACCTCACCTTCCCCGCCGAGTTGCCCCGGGCGAAGCCGCCGCCGCCGCCGCCGGCGCGGTCCCCGGCGACCGCCGAGCCGGCATCGCCCCCCCCTCCGGCGACCCGCCCGGCCCCTGCACCCGCGCCGACGCCAGCCCCCGAGCCAACCCCGGCGGCGGGGGAGGCGGCGTCGGCCGCTCTCGCCCCTCCGGGAGGCTGGACCGTGCAACTCGGAGCATCGCAGCGCCGGGAGGAAGCCGAGGGACTCGCGCGCAAGGTCCAGGGCCTCGGACCGCGCATCGAGGAGGCCGACCTCGCAGGGAAGGGGCACTTCTTCCGGGTCAGGGTCGGCCGTTTCGAGAGCAAGGGCCAGGCCGAGAAGTATCGGAACGACGTCGCCCGGGAGACCGGCATCGCGGGCATGGTGGTCTCGCCCGGGGGGTGAGCGCGGTCAGACCGCGGTCCATCAAGGTCTCGTGGCAGCTCTCGGCTTAGCTGGGGCCCGGACGCAGGGTGGGGCGCATCTCACCCCACGAGCGAAGACCCCCTTTCGCCTCACAGTCGCAGGCGAGGCGCGTCGGGCGCTTCCCATGGCCGCCGAGCCGCCCGGTGAGAACCGGTCGCGTCCCCGAAGGAACGCCCTCATCAGATCCGCCCTAGCGCGCGAAGAGAAGGCCGAGGGCGACGGCGAGCACCATGAGCGCGGCCACGACCATCGCCACCTTGGCCGGGCTCTCCCGGCGTGCCTCCCGCACCCCGTGCAGCGCCGGCAGGCGACCGGCCGGGACCCAGACGTCGGAGCGCTCCTGCCGCACCCAGTCTCCGTCCTCCAGGAACCCGTGGGTGTAGAGGGCGTGGAGATCCTTGAGGGAGGGAACCACGAGCTCCTCGCCGCGGCCGTTGCGGACGACGTAACGTGTCGTGCCTCGGGTCATGCGGGCTCGAGCTCCCGGCAGATCGCTTCCGCCACCCGTAGGCCGTCGACGGCGGAGGAGACGATTCCGCCCGCGTGCCCCGCTCCCTCGCCGGACGGATAGATCCCGCGGATCCCGAGGAGCTGAAACCGCTCGTCGCGCACCAGCAGGCAGGGCGAGCTCGTCCGGGACTCGATCCCGACGAGCACGGCCTCGTCGGTGATGAAGCCTCGCATGCGCCTTTCGAAGGCGCGCAGGCCGCGCAAGAGCGCCTCCCTCACCGCGGGCGGAAAGAGCTCATGGAGGTCGGCGGGCGAGAGGCCCGGGCGATAGGACGATCGGGCGGGAGGGGGGGCGGGCCGGCCCGAGGCGTAGGAGGCGAGTCGCTGGGCAGGGGCCCGGTAACCACCGCCTCCAAGCTCGAAGGCTCGGCGCTCCCATTTCCGCTGCCACTCGAGCCCGGCCAGGGGGCCAAAGAACCCCTCGGCCGCGAAGTCGGCCTCCGACACGGCCACCACGAGCCCGGCATTAGCGAGGGGCGAGGAACGGTACGAGTTGGACATCCCGTTGGTGCATTGCAAGCCGGGCTCGGTCGGGGTGGGCACCACCACGCCGCCCGGGCACATGCAGAAGGAGAATACCCCGCGCCGCTCCTTGCCCACGTGGGGAGTGTCCGCGAGCCGGTAGTCGGCCGGTGGCAGGCTGGGGTGGCGCTCGTCCATTCCGTACTGGATCCGGTCGATGAGGGGTTGAGGGTGCTCGACGCGAAACCCGGCCGCGAAGGGCTTCGCCTCGATGGCGAAGCCCCGGCGGGCGAACAGCTCGAAGATCTCGCGGGCGCTGTTCCCGGGGGCGAGGACGAGGCGGTCGCAGGGCAGGGTGCGGCCATCGGAGAGGATCGCGCCCGCGACGCGCTCCCCCGCCAGGGAGAGGTCCACCACTCGCGCGCTCCAGTGGAACTGGCACCCGCCCCGCTCCAGCTCCTCCCGCATCGCCGAGATCGCTCCCGGCAAGAGATCCGACCCGACGTGCGGTTTCCCCTCCGAGAGGATCCGGGATAGGCCACCGAAGCGGGCGAAGAGCTCGACCACCTTGCGGACCGCGGGGTGGTGGATGCGGGTTCCGAGCTTGCCGTCGGTGTAGGCTCCGGCGCCCCCCTCGCCGAAGTTCATGTTGGATTCCGGGTCGAGCGCGCCGGCGCGCAAGAGCGCAGCGACGTCGCGTCGCCGCGGGCCAACCGTCTTTCCTCGGTCCACGACCACCGAGCGGACTCCTCGTTCGAGGAGCCCAAAGGCACAGAAGAGCCCCGCCGGCCCGGCGCCCACGATGAGCGGGGCGAGGGACGGCTGCCGCACCAAAGGAGGCGGCGGTTCGGGCGCGGGCACGGGCGTGACGCCCTCGGGCGTTCCCCGGATGGCGCCCTCGACCTCGAGCTCCAGGTTCACGAGCCACCGCGGGTGGCCGCGCTTGCGGGCGTCGAGGGAGCGCCGCACGAGCCGCACCTCCGAAAGGTGTTCGGGGGACACCCCAAGCCGCTCGGCAGCGCGCCGAGCGAGCAGGCGCTCGTCCTCGTCGAGCCAGAGGGGGATGTTCGAGACTCGGTAGCGCAAGGGACCTGTACCGCGAACGTGGCTACGCGCCCACTACGTCCCTGAGACCTGGGATGCGTAGGGCACTACACACTAGCCCAGGGCTCCAACCTGGGACTCGACGCTACCAACTACATGGAAACATTGGGTTCGTCACCTTCCCTTCCTCCTTGGCCTGGCCCTTGCTCGGACCGAGAGCAATCTCAAAGAGGGGGCAACAGGATCTTCCCGGGAGAAACCTTCGAATGATCCAAGGTCAGGATGTCAAGGCGACGAGGATTCTCGCGAAGTCCCTGTTCAAGGAACTGCGCGAAAACGGCTACTCGCCCAACCAGATCCTGAGCCTGTCGACCGAGCTCATCGATCTCGTGACCCAGGACCTGCGCGCCGACCAGAAGGGCGGTCTCGAGCGTCCGGTCGCGGAGGAGGAGTCCTCGAGATCCTGGCGCGCTGCCCTCTAGCGTCATCCTTCGTTCGTCGGCCTCTTGCACGGGAGCGGCGCCGGCACAGTCGGCGCCGCTCCTCGTTTCTTGGGAGGGGGAGAGAGTAGAGAGGGCCCGGCTTTTCGTTGACACCCGCTCCCTCGCGAAAGTAGGTTGCTGCGGCCCTTTCTTGAAAGCCCGCGAAGGAGGCCGGGGCCCCTTGATCCCCGGGCGTTCGGACGGGCCCCGAAGGATGCCTTCCTTGCTCGGATTCGGCTGACGCGGATGGCGCTCAGGACCGTCGACACGCTCGATCTCGCCGGGAAGCGGGTGTTCCTCCGGGTGGACCTGAACGTCCCCTTGGATGCGGACGGGCGCGTGAAGGACGACGCGCGCATCCGGGCCGCCCTCCCCACCATCAAGTACGCGGTGGGCGCCCGGGCGAAGGTCATCCTCGCCTCCCACCTCGGTCGGCCGAAGGGAAAGCCCGGGGATCGATCGCGGCTCACCCTCCAGCCGGCGGCGGCCCGGCTCTCCGAGCTTCTCGACAGGGACGTCGTCCTCGCCGACGACTGCGTGGGAGAGGGCGTCAAAAAGCTGGTCGGGGAGATCGGGGATGGGCAGGTGCTCCTCCTCGAGAACCTGCGCTTCCACCCGGAGGAGGAGGCGAACGACCAGGCCTTCGCGCGGGAGCTGGCCGGGCTGTGCGACGTGTGGGTGAACGACGCCTTCGACGGGGTCCACCGGGCCCATGCCTCCACCGCCGGGATGGCCGCCTACGTGAAGGAGCGCGCGGCCGGATTCCTGGTCTTGAAGGAGGTCGAGTACCTGGGACGGGCGCTCGACGCGCCCACCCGACCGTTCGTCGCGGTACTGGGCGGCGCCAGGGCCTCCGACAAGGTGAGGCTCTTCGGGGCGCTTCTCTCCCGGGCCGACGCCATCCTCGTGGGCGGGGCCACCGCCTACACCTTCCTGCGAGCGCAGGGGGTCGCCATCGGCCGGAGCCTGGTGGAGGAGGACCGGCTCGAGCTCGCGAGGCAGATCCTGGAGCGGGCCCGCGGCCAGGGGGTGGAGCTGCTCTTGCCCTGCGATCACGTCTGCGGCACCCAGCCGCGGGATCCGACCACGAGGAAGGTGGTGAACGGCTCCGCCATCCCGGAAGGCCTCATGGGGCTCGACATCGGGCCGAGGACGCTCGGGGCCTTCCGCCAGAGGATCCTCGACGCCGGGACGGTGTTCTGGAACGGGCCGGTCGGCCTCTTCGAGCAGAGGCCGTTCGCGGAAGGGACCCTGGGCGTGGCGAGGGCCATGGCGGAGAGCCCCGCGGTCACCGTGGTCGGCGGAGGGGACAGCGCGGCGGCGGTCGAGGAGGCCGGGCTCCTTTCCCGGATTCGGCACGTCTCCACGGGGGAGGGCGCGAGCCTCGAGTTCGTCGAGGGGCGCGACCTCCCCGGGGTGAAGGCTTGCGAGGAGTGAACGTGGCACGTACCAAGTTCGTCTGCGGCAACTGGAAGATGCACAAGACGGTGGCGGAGGCGGTCGCCCTTGCGAAGGAGATCTCGGGCGGCCTCGGCGAGGCGGCGGGGAAGCTGCAGGTGGCCATGGCGCCGCCGTTCACCGCCCTGCAGGCGGTCGCCCAGGCTCTCCGGGGGACCAAGGTGGAGGTCTCTTCACAGGACGTGTTCTGGGAGGCCCAAGGGGCCTTCACCGGCGAGGTCTCGGCCCCCATGCTCGCCGAGGCGGGGTGCCGCCACGGGATCGTCGGCCACAGCGAGCGCCGCCAGTACTTCGGCGAGACCGACGAGGCGGTCCGCAAGAAGGCGGCGGCCCTCCTCGCGGCCGGGCTCTCGCCCATCGTCTGCGTGGGGGAGACCTTGACCGAGCGCGAGGCCGGACGCACGCTCGAGGTGGTGAACCGCCAGGTCCGCCAGGGGCTCCTCGGCTTCTCTTCCGACCAGCTGGCCCGGATCACGGTGGCCTACGAGCCGGTCTGGGCCATCGGGACGGGGAAGACCGCCACCACCGCCCAGGCCCAGGAGGTCCACGCCGCGATCCGCAAGATCCTCCACGAGCTCGGAGGACCGGTGGCGGAAGAGATGCGGATCCAGTACGGGGGGTCCGTCAAGCCCGACAACGCCCGGGATCTCTTGTCGCAACCCGACGTCGATGGCGCCCTCGTCGGGGGCGCGAGCCTCAAGGCGCCCGATTTCTTGGCCATCGTGAGAGGGGCACTCCGTTGATCACCTTCGTCACCATCATCCACGTCGTCGTCTGCGTCTTCCTCATCCTCGTGATCCTCCTGCAGGCGGGGAAGGGCGGAGGCATGGGGGCCGGGCTGGGCGGAGCCTCCCAGACCGTCTTTGGCGGACGGGGCTCACAGAGCTTCCTCGGCCGGCTCACCAGCATCTCGGCCGGGATCTTCATGCTCACCTCGGTGTGGCTCGCCTACCACTCCTCGCGAAACGTCTCGGTGGTCGAGGAGCCGCCCGCTCCGGCGCCCGCGGCGCCTGCCCCCGGCACTTCTCCCGCGCCCAAGGAGGCCGCCCCCCCGGCGCCCACGAACGGCCAGCCGGCCCCGGCGCCGGCCGGCGGTCAGAAGTAGTGCCTCAGGGAAGAAACGAAGAGAAGGGGACCCTGTCCAGCGGATCCCCTTCTCCTGTGCCCAGGGCGAGATTCGAACTCGCACGCCTCACGGCGCCACCCCCTCAAGATGGTGTGTCTACCAGTTCCACCACCTGGGCGAAGCGGACGAGGTTTCTAGCAAAGCCCGGTTCGGGGCGCAATAGGGCCGAGGCGACCGTCCTCCGCCCCTAAGCTAGCTCTCGAGCATCTTCCGCTTGTCCTCGATGTCCTTGAACTGGTCCGCCTCGGGCAGCGGGTCCTTCTTCTCGGTGATGTTGGGCCAGGTCTTCGAGAGGTCCGCATTCAGCTTCACGTACTCGCTCCACTTGGCCGGCAAGCTCTCCTCGGGGAAGATGGCCTTGGTCGGACAGGCGGGCTCGCACGCGCCGCAGTCGATGCACTCGTCGGGGTGGATGACGAGAAAGTTGGGTCCTTCGTAGAAGCAATCCACGGGGCACACCTCGACGCAGTCGGTGTACTTGCACCGGATGCAGGGCTCGGCGACGACGTAGGCCATGGCACCTCCTCGCCGGGTACTAACCCGGTTCGCGCGGGTGTAAAGACCGAGGTGGGTGGCGAGCCCCTCGCTGTCCGGCGCTCGGCTGTCCTTCTCTCGTGGGAAGCGGCGCGGGCCTCGCCTCGGCGCCCTGGGCCGACTCCGCTCGCCTTGGGGGGCGGGGACCGCCTCAAAAGGCCCCCACCCCGTCGCCCTCTTGCTCACCTCGCGCCTCCCGAGACTGCGGGCTGGCGAGGTGGGCGGCGGCGCGTACAATCGGCGGCGCGATGACCGACCAAAGCCGCCGGGAGCCCCGCACTCCCTCCGAGCTCCGCATCCGGCTGGCCCTCGGCTCGATGGACGCCTTCGTCGAGCGCTACGCCCTCAACGTGTCTCGGGGCGGCATCTTCGTGCGAACCCGCGACCCTCAGCCCCCGGGGACCGTGGTGGACCTGGAGGTGACGCTCGACAATGGCGAGTGCGTCATCCGCGGCAAAGGGGTGGTGCGGTGGACGACCGCACCGTCCGCCCCCGGTGAGCCGGAGCGGAGCCCGGGGATGGGGGTGAAGTTCCTCGAGCTCTCGCGCGAGAGCCGGGCACTCGTCGACCTGGTCGCCGCCACCCGGGGCGCCGAGGGGAGATCGGACGAGCCCCCCAGGCCGGGCGAGGACCCGATCGAAGATCTCGAAGTCGATGTCTCGGAGCTGGAGGCCCTCTGGGAGAGCGAGCCGCCCGCGGCGGGGCAGGCGCCGGCCCCGCCCGCGCCGGCGGAGCCCGCCCGCCCGGTCGAGACTCCCTCCGCCCCCCCGCTCTTCCCGGGCCCGGCCCGGCGCGCGGGCAGCGTCAAGGTGATCGGGATCGACCTCGGTACGACCAATACCTGCGCCGCGTTTGCCAAGGACGGCCGGGCCACCGTCCTCACCTCGAAGCAGGGCTACCGGACCCTGCCATCGGTCGTCGCCTACGACGCCCAGGGTCGGCTGCTCGTGGGCCACGCCGCCAAGGCCCAGATGGTGGTGAACCCCCGCAACACCGTCTACGGTGCCAAGCGCCTGGTGGGCCGTCCCTTCTCCTCCCCCACCGTCCAGGCTTGCCGCGACCGCTTCCACTACGAGATCGTCGAGGGTCCGGGCGGCGCCGCCGCGGTGCGGTTCGCCGGCCGCGACTTCACCCTGCAGCAGATCTCGGCGGTGATCCTCCGGGAGATCCGCGAGCTCGCCTCGCAGGCCTTGGGCGAGCCGGTCGACCGGGCGGTGGTGACCGTGCCGGCTTACTACAACGACCACCAGCGGAACGCGGTGCGCGAGGCGGGCAAGCTGGCCGGCCTCACCGTGGAGCGCATCGTGAACGAGCCCACCGCTGCGGCGCTCGCCTTCGGCCACGGCAAGAACCTGGAGAAGCGGGTGCTGGTCTACGACCTGGGGGGCGGGACCTTCGACGCCTCGGTGCTCGAGATCCAGGGCGACGTCTACGAGGTGGTGTCCACCGGCGGGGACACGTTCCTCGGGGGCGTCGACTTCGATGGCCAGCTGCTCGATCACCTGGTCTACCAGTTCATGGAGAAGAACGGATTCACCCCGCCCGACGACCGGGTGGTGTGGCAGCGCATCCGGGACGCGGCCGAGGCGACCAAGGTCGCCCTCTCCGAGCGGGAGGCGGCCCTCGCGCACGTCCCGTTCCTCTGCCGAGCGCCGAACGGGGCCAGCGTCGAGCTCAAGGTGGAAGTGAGCCGGACCGACCTGGAAGAGCTGACGAAGAGGCTCGTGGACCGCAGCCTCGAGGTCTGCCGCGAGGTGCTCGCGGCGCGCCAGATCGCCCCCCAGGACCTGGACGAGGTGCTCCTCGTGGGGGGCCAGAGCCGAATGCCCCTCGTCTGGCGGCGGATCAAGGAGGAGCTGGGGCGCGAGCCGAGCAAGGCCGTTCATCCCGACGAGGCGGTGGCCTTGGGCGCGGCGCTCCTCGCGGACTCCGCCACCCGCATCGACTCGGTGGTGCTCATCGACGTCCTCGCCATGGGCATCGGGATCGGGCTCCCGGGCGGCCGAATCGTGCCGGTCCTGCCGCGCAACACGAAGCTCCCGGCGCGCAAGGCCTACGAGCACACCACGACGCGCGACGGCCAGACGGAGCTCGAGCTGCAGGTCTTCCAGGGCGATTCCCCGAGGGTGAGCGAGTGCGAGTACCTGGGCACGGTGCTCGTGACCGGCCTGCCGCCGCGCCCGCGGGGCGGGGTCCGCGTCTCCGTGGAGTTCTCCCTCGGGGCGGAGGGCATCCTCACCGTCACCGCCCGGGAACTCGATGGGGGGAGGGTGACCGAGCTCAAGTTCGCCACGCTCGACACCCCGGAGTCGCTCCGGGAGAAGCTCCAGCTCCCGGAGGCGCCCACCGCGCCGAAGGGGTCCCGCCCCCTCGACTCCCCGGTTCCAGCCCCCCAGGTCGGTGCCCCAAAGAGCGAGAGGCGCCGAGGCGGCCTCTTCGGGCGGATCCTGGGCAAGAAGCACTAGAATGCCGGTGTGGCACCCGTGGAGTCCGCGCTCGTCGTCGGCGTCGGCGCCCTGGGCAGCGCCGCCGCCCTGACGCTCGCCTCGGCGGGCGGGAGGAGGATCGTCCTCGTCGACGGCCGGCGCGTGGAGGCCTCGGACCTCGGACACGCGCCCCTGTTCCTCGAGGCGGACCTTTGGTCGGGCCGGGCCACCGCCGCCGCCGCCCGTCTCCGGGCCCTCTTCCCCGAGGTGGAGGCGGTGAGCGAGGAGCGGCCGCTCGAGCCGGAGACCGCCCTCGGGCTCGTCCGCGGGACCTCGGTCGTGCTCGCCTGCTCCGACGACCTCGCGGTCCAGTTCCTCGCAGGCGACGCGGCGCTGAGGGTGGGGGTGCCGCTCGTCGCCGGAGGGGTCCTGAGGGCCACGGTCCAGGTGCTGAGCATCCGCCCCGGCGGCTCGGGCGGCTGCCTGAGATGCCTGTTCGAGGCGCCCGCCGCGCCCGGGACGGTCCCGTCGGCCCTCGAGGTGGGGGTTCTCGGGCCAGCCGCGGCGCTCTGCGGGGCGCTCGTGGGGGCTGAGGCACTGCGCTTCCTCACCGGAGAGCGCGGGGCTTACGAGGGGCGACTCGTCACCTTCGAAGGCCGCTCGGCTCGGTCGCGGGTCGTATCCGTGCCCCGTCGACCGGGGTGCCCGACCTGCTCCGGCCTAAAGCCGCTCGAGGGGGTCCGCCCGGCTGCGGCCCTTCCGGTCCCCGGGGAGGTCGCGTGAGCGGACCGTCGGCCACGGTCCGAGCACTTCGGGCCCGGGTCCCCTGCGCCCGCGGCGGCAGGGCCGAGAGCCACGCCCTCCCGAGCGGAGCCCCGGAGACGCTCGGGGGGACCGACAACGGGGCCTCCCCCAGCGGCCCCCCGCCCGTCCTCGTCTCGCGAGGGAGCCCGCGGTGGCAATGACCGGCGACGAGGCCGCGCGCCACGCGGCCCAGGTGCGCGTGCCCGGGATGGAGGCCGGCCAGGAGCGGCTCGCGGCGGCGCGAGTGCGCGTGGTCGGCGCCGGCGGCATGGCGGGGCCGGCGCTCCTCGCCCTCGCAAAGGCCGGGGTGGGGAGGCTCTGGATCGACGACCCGGAGGCGGTGAACGACGCGGACTTGAGAGGGTGGCTCCTTCCCCCGGATAGCTCGGGCGCGCCGCGCGGGGAAGTCACCGTGGCCCGACTCCTCGAGACGACCCGGTCGACTCGGGCGGAGCGGTACCCGGCCGGGGGAGTCCCCACGGCCACCTTCATCTGCGCCCCGACGGCTGGCGAGCGCCTCGTCGCCGCGGAGCAGGCACGCCGTGCCGGGGTCCCGCATGTCGTCCTCGAGTTCGACGCGGACGGCGGCTCAGTCGTCTCGGTCCCGCAAGGCGCCCCGTGCTACGCGTGCGCCCGGTCGACCGGGCCGACTGGCCTCGAGCCGCAGGCCGGTGCAGCGGCCCTCTCCCTCCTGGCTGCGCTGGAGCTCCTCCTCGCCATCGCATACCCCGGGGAGGGTGGGGGCAGGCGGATCGAGCTTCTGCGTGGGCTCCCCCTGTCGCGCCCGACGGTCCGGCTCGCGGGTTGCTCCTGCGGGACAGGCTCGACGCCTTGACCGGGAAAGAGGCGTTATCTCCCCTTGACGAGGTCCTGCCCGCGCTCGTGGACCTCGCCGAATCGAGCCCGCTTCGGGAGGTGTGCGGACTCGTCCTGGAGTCCCGAGGCGAGGGTGCGCTCGAGCCCATCCCCGTCGAGAACGAGGCGGAGGAGCCGGCCCGAGCCTTCCAGATGAATCCCCTGCAGGTGCTCAGGATCCTCCGCCGGGCGGAGGAGGAGGGGCGGGCGGTCGTCGCCATCTACCACTCTCACCCGGATGGTAGGCCTTCGCTCTCCAGGCGAGACCTCGCCGAGATGACAGCCGACGGGTCACCGCTCTTCCCCGGCGTGGATCTCTGGGTCTTGGGCCTTTGGCGGGGCAAGGTCGTCGAGGTGCGCGCCTACCGCTTTGCGGGCTCGGGATTCGTGGAGGCGATGCGGCGGACTGGCCCGTTCACGGCGGGAGCACGCTTGTCGGGCCGGGCCTCTCCAAGCCCTCGTATTTTCAGCGAGAGGGACCCCGGGTTCCGGCTGCGACCACCTGGGCGTCCGATGTATACTCGTCCGGTCGAGCGCCGCGCGGCCGGTCGCAGGGGGACGGGGACGAGGCCGGCCCCGGCGGGAGGTTACATGGATAACCATCCTCAACCCGGGTTCATCGTCTGGCTCACCGGGATGAACCGGGCCGGGAAGAGCACGCTCGCGAGCCTCTTGTCCGCCCGGCTTGCCTCCATCGGTCGGACGGTGGAGCTATTCGACGAGGACGGGGCGGCGAAGCTTTTGCTCGAGGGGCTCGGCCCGGGCAAGGACGACCACGCCCGCGCGGTCGCACGCCTCGGCTACGTGGCGCGGGCGGTGATGCGGGCCGGAGGCGTCGCCGTCTGCGCGGCCCTCTCGCCGTACCGCGATGCGCGCGAGACGCTCCGGCGCGAGGCCCGCCGGTTCCTGGAGGTGTTCGTCGACTGCGGCATGGAAGAGCTGGTCCGGCGCGACGCGGGCGGGATCTACAAGCGCGCGCTCGCCGGTGAGCTGAAGGAGGTGCCGGGGGTCGACGTTCCGTACGAGCCACCGGTCCACGCCGACGTGACGGTGCACACCGACCAGATCTCGGCGGAGGAGTCCGTCCGCCGCGTGTACCAGGCCATGGTCGACGCGCGCTACATCGCGCCGGTCGAGTTCGGACGCCTCACGGGCGGCCAGCGTCCGAGGCGGTCCCGGCCGAAGAAGTCCGCGCGCGGAGGGGCCCGGCGCGACCGGGGAGCCCGAGCGGCGGCCCGGAAGGCGCCGAGGAGGGCGAACCTCCGGGGCGCGAAGGCCGCGAAGCGCCGGCGGTGACCCTCAGGAGCCACGGCCAGCCTGGCGTACGGGCTCGGGCTGTGGCTATATCCCGGCCGCCATGAACAAAGCCGACGCGGACCGGATCCGGGAAGCCTCCCAACCGAAGCTCCTTCGGCTGCGCGGGTCGATCGCCTCCTGCGAGAGCGCTCTCGTGGCGTTCTCGGCCGGAGTGGACTCCACCTTCGTCCTCGCGGTCGCGCGCGAGGTGCTCGGGGACCGGGCCATGGCCCTCACCGCCCACTCCCCCTCGGTCCCGGCAGCGGAGCGGGAGGAGGCGCGGGCGCTGGCCGCCCGGCTCTGCGTCCGCCACCTCGAGGTGGAGAGCCAGGAGCAGCTCGACCCGCGCTACGTCGCGAACGGACCCGACCGCTGCTATTACTGCAAGTTCGAGCTTTACCGCCTCTGCGAGGAGGTGGCCCGGCGGGAGGGCCTGGCTGTCATCCTCGACGGGTTCAACGCCGACGACCGGGCCGACCACCGCCCCGGTCAGAGGGCCGCCCGGGAGCGCCGGGTGCGCTCCCCGCTCGCGGAGGCGGGCTTCTCGAAGCTCGAGGTCCGCGCCTTTAGCGCGGCCTACGGCCTGCCCACCGCCGAGAAGCCCCAGATGGCCTGCCTCGCCTCGCGAATCCCCTACGGCACGCCCGTGACCCCGGAGCGGCTCCTCCAGGTCGAGCGGGCCGAGGCGGCTGTCCGCGCCCTGGGATTCCGCGAGTTCCGCGTCCGCCACCACGGCGACATCGGCCGGGTCGAGGTCTCCGAGGGAGAGCTCGAGACGGCCTTCGCCCGCCGCGAGGGGCTCCTCGCAGCCGTTCGGGGGGCAGGATTCAAGCTTGCGGTCCTCGACCTCGAGCCCTTCCGTTCCGGCCGGATGAACGCGCTCGCAGGTCTGAGGCTCCCGGTGGTGGCCCGGTGAGGAGAGCGCCCCCTCCGCGCCGGGCCCTTGGCCGCGGTCGGGGCGCGTTTTTTGCGGCCGCCGCCCTCGCCCTGGGAACGTCTTTCCCGGCCCACCCGCTCGCCCTCGAGCCGAGATTCGACCACCGGGACGAGCAAGGGTTCGTGGTCGAGCCCCTCGTCGCCCACGATACCGTGGCCATCCAGAGTCTTCCGACCCACTCCTCCTGGCGCCCCGCGCTAAGGCTCGCATACGGCTGGGATCCATTCGGAGAGGGGAACGAGCTCTTCCTCGGGGTGCAGTCGGCCTTCTCCTACAACGATCCGGAGCGCGACGAGGTCCTCCTGGCCCTCGACGTGCGCTACCGGGCCTACTTTGGCACCGAGCAGTGGAAGACCTTCTACGAGCTTGGGCTGTGGCTGCCCTTGGCGTCGCGCTTCGCCATCGGGCCGCTCGTCACGATCGGTGTGGCCTATGACTTCTCGCGGTCGACCGGCCTCTACCTGGACGGCGGTTTCGCGACCGGGTTCGGGGCCGCACGGATCGCGACGCTCTCCGCCTCGGTGGGCGCGCAATTCAGGTTCTAGAGGTCGCGCGAAGGCGAGCGGCCGGTAGGTCGCTCGCCAGCCACCCAGTTTGGCTCTCAAGCGTCCATCCGAGTTGTCAGTTTCTTGCGGCCTTGCTATCGGGTGGTAGCATGTAGGTTAAGGTCATCAATTGTAATTAGGAGCCTACATGGAACCGATAGATTTCGGAGGGCAGACAGCCGTACAGGGGAACACCCCAACCGCACCTGGAACCCGCTTGGAGCCAATGCTCATCCGACTGCCACCCGCCCTTGCGACGGAGCTCCGGAACCTTGCCCGTCGTACCCGGGTGAGGCAGTCCGACTACCTCCGCGAGGCGGTCGCAGACCTCATCGCCAAGTACGCGCAGGGGCGGCCGGATGACGGCGGGAGCGCGATGTGAGTGGATCCTCGTGCGTCCCTCCGGGGCGGCCCATCCCCGCGAAGCTTCCCGCACGCCGTGTCCGGGTCGGCGGCCCTCGGGCCTCGCTCCCCGGACCGCTCGGCTTGCTCGCCGCGGTCGGCTGCCTCATGCCGCGGAGGGGGGATAAGAGACCGCTGCGAGTGTGAGCCCAGATCCCGGCGCGCGTACGCCGCGATATCGGGTGGGCGCGGAGAGGATCTCGCCCACCCGTCCGGGCCGCTCGAGGCCGAGGCCGGCCGCGACCACCGTGCCCACGAGGTTTCTCACCATGGCGCGCGAGAAGCCGTTCCCCTCGAGCACCACCGCGTGGAGGGGCACCCAGCTCGCGGAGTGGATCTCGGCACGCAAGAGGGTCCGCCTCGCCCGAACGCGGCGGGAACCGAAGCGGGAGAAGCCCGCGAAGTCGTGCTCCCCGAGCGACTGGGAGAGCGCCGCCCTCATGACCTTCGGGTCGGGCGACTCCACCTTCGTCTCGGGGAAGGCCCGACCGTCCGGCAATGACCAGGCGTAGGGGCGCAGCCCCTCGGGTAGGCCCGCCCCGACGAGGTAGACGTAGGTCCGGGAGAGGGCGGAGGCTCGAGCGTGGAAGCCGCGCCGCTCGGGGCGGACGTGGAGAACGGCGATGCCCTCGGGCAAGGAGCGGTTGACCTCGCGCCGGAACGCCTCCGGGTCGAGCGCCTCCCGGACCGCGAAGGAGACGACCTGGGAGAGCGCGTGCACGCCGGCATCGGTGCGTGCCGCGGCGGAGAGGTGGGCGCATATCCCGGCCCGGCGCATCGCCTGCTCCAGCGCGCCCTGCACGGTGGGCAAGCCCTTCTGTCGCTGGTACCCGCGGAAGGGGCCGCCCTCGTACCACAGCCGCATCGCGTAGAAGCGTCGCTCCATGCCGTCGTGCTAAGTTGACCACGTCCTCTCCCCCCCCATCCATGGCGTACTCCCTGGACGAATCGGAGCTCCCGGACGACGCGGCCCTCGAGGGGGGAGAGTGGCTCTACCGCCGCGGAGGTGAGGTCTTCGGCCCGGTGAGCTCGAGAGAGCTCGCCGGCGAGCTGTATCGCGGTGCCCTCGACGCCGGGACTCCCGTCTCCCCGGACGGCGGCCGCTGGGTCCCGGTGGGCGAGGTGCCCATCTTCCGGGTCCACGCGCGGAAGGCGGAGGCGGCGCTGCGGGTGGAGCGCGAGATCACCGGTGCCCGGCTCCTCGTCCGCCGCCGCCGTCGGAGGGGCACGGCCCTTCTTCTTTCGGTCTCCTTGGGGGCGGTCGTCCTCGCCGCTGTCGCCGCCTACCTCCTCTCTCCCCGGCACTCCCGGGTGAGCCCGCTCCTCGAGGACTTCGGGGAGGGGTTGAGGGTCGCCTCGGCCAGGGTGGCCGCCCCGAGCGGACGGCGGGCCCGGGAACTCGAGGTGGAGGTGCCCCTCTCGCTCGGCCCGTCCCCGGGGCCCACCCTAGCGGAGAAGGCTCCCCGGCCCGCTTCCCGGGCCGCCTCGGCCGAGGAGGGCGAAGGGCTGGTCGCCGCCCACTTCGACGCCGGCCGGATCCAGGCGATCGTGAACCGTGAGCAGCGCACGCTCGCCCCTTGCTTCCGGGAGGAGGCGGCGCGCTCGTCCGACTTCCGCGGCCTCGTCCCCCTCGAGTTCGCCATCGGCAACGACGGGAGGGTGGTGGCGCTGTGGATCGACGAGCCGCGCTTCCGGGAGGGCCCGTTGCGGGAATGCCTCTTGCGTTCCCTGGCCACCTGGCGCTTCGACCCCTTCCCCGGAGAGCGGCCCACGGTGCAGCTCGCCTTCACCATCTCCCGATGACCAGCGCCACGAAGAAGCTCGCGGCCCGCGCCGAGGACCTCCCGGAGGGCTCCCTGCGGCGGCGCCTCCTCGAGGGGGCGCAGCGGTTCAAGGAGGCCTGGGTGGATTTCGGGCGGCTTTTGTCCGAGGTGCGACGCAAGGAGCTGTGGCGCGCCTGGGGATATCAAAGCTTCGAGCGCTACTCCGCAGGGGAACTCCTCATCCGCAGCGCCACCGCCGACAAGCTCACCCGGAGCTACGGGTTTCTGGAGAGGCACGAGCCGGGGCTCGCGAGGGCGCGGGGAGAGGGCCGCGCCCCTCCGTTCGAGGTGATCGAGGTGCTCTCGCGCGCCGAGGCGGCCGGCCGCCTTCCCGAGGGAGGTTGGCAGGAGCTGCGCGACGAGGTCCTGGAGCGGCCCCCCACCGCCGCGGCGATGAACCGGAGGCTGACCGACCGGTACGGCCCGCCCCCGCAAAAGCCCCCCCGGGCCGAGGCCGAGCGCATCGCCCGCCTCGCCGCGGCCGCCCAGCGCCTCTCGCGCGCCTGCGCCGAGGAGCCGGCCATCCCCCGGACATTGGCCCGCCGCGCCCAGGACCTGGCAGGGGAGATCGAGAGCCTCGTCAAGGGGTGACCCTCCGCGGGCCGTCCGGCCGGCCCCGCCGATCCTTCGGCGCGGGACGGACCGACGCGGAGAGGCGGAGGAAGTGGGAGCAGCCCCCTCGCCCCCTCGCTATATCCCGAGCAGGCCTGCGATGGGGCGAGGAGCCCTTTTGATGTAGGATCCAGCTCGACAAGGGAGTGCCGCTTGAGTCGGAAAGAGCACCATCACGGCGGGAACCTCTCCTGCTCGTTCTGCGGAAAGGGGCAGCGGGAGGTCCGCAAGCTCATCGCCGGCCCGACGGTCTACATCTGCGACGAGTGCATCCGGCTCTGCAACGACATCATCGCCGAGGAGTCGGAGCGGGACGAGGGCCGCCCGGCGGTCTCCCTCCCCACCCCCGCAGAGATCAAGAGCTTCCTCGACGATTACGTGGTGGGCCAGGACAAGGCCAAGAAGGTCCTGTCGGTCGCGGTCTACAACCACTACAAGCGCGTCTACTCCCGCAAGCCCGCCCGGCCGCAGCGGCCGGGGCAGGGACGACCCGGTCCCGAGGAGGTCGAGCTCCAGAAGTCGAACATCTTGCTCGTGGGGCCGACCGGCTCGGGGAAGACGCTTCTCGCCCAGTCGCTCGCCCGCTTCCTGAACGTCCCGTTCACCATCGCCGACGCGACCAGCCTCACCGAGGCGGGCTACGTCGGGGAGGACGTCGAGAACATCATCCAGAACCTGCTCCACAACGCCGACTACGACGTGGAGAAGGCGGCGCGAGGCATCGTCTACATCGACGAGATCGACAAGATCGCTCGCAAGGGCGACCAGCCGAGCCCCACCCGCGACGTGGGGGGGGAGGGGGTCCAGCAGGCCCTCCTCAAGATCATCGAGGGGACCCGCGCCAACGTCACCCCGCGAGGGGGGAAGAAGTACAACCAGCAGGAATACATCCAGGTCGACACCTCGAACGTCCTCTTCATCGTGGGCGGCGCCTTCACCGGACTGGAGCAGGTCATCAGGCGCCGCGTGGGGGTGAAGGGGCTCGGATTCGGCGCAAAGATCGAGCGCAAGGAGGAGGCCAGCCTGGGGGAGCTCCTCGCCCGCGTCGAGCCCTCCGACCTCGTGAAGTACGGCATGATCCCCGAGTTCGTCGGCCGGCTTCCCATCATCGCCACCCTGGCCGACCTCTCCGAGGACGACCTCGTCACCATCCTCACCCAGCCCAAGAACGCCCTCACGAAGCAGTACGTTAAGCTCTTCGACCTCGAGAAGGTGAAGCTCTCCTTCACCAAGGAGGCCCTCCGGGCTACGGCCCGCGAGGCCATGCGCCGCAAGTCGGGCGCCCGGGGCCTGCGCGCGATCCTCGAGCAGGCGATGCTCGACATCATGTACGACGTCCCCTACCGGGAAGGCGTGAAGGAGTGCAAGATCACCGAGGGCGTCATCCTGAGCAAGGAGCCGCCCCTGCTCTCCTTCGAGAAGGAAAAGAAGCTGGCCTAGGGGAAGACCCTCGCCTAGAGGTGGTGAACCCCGGGCACAGTGTGCCGGCGAAACCGCCTTCCACTCGTTCCGATCCCCCCGAATTATCGGTCGATTTCCGCGGGGCACGCTTCGTGCTTCCGCCTGGCCTCGGAGGCGGGTTCTCGCTCGAAGAAGGCAGGCCAACGGCCTCGCCCGACGGACGGGTACCCACAAAAAGAGGCCATGTTCCACCGTACGCTCTGCCTTCTCGCTCTCCTTTCGGCTCTCGCGCCCGCCGCGGTCGAGGGTCAGCAGTGGGAGGAGGACTACACGGGCGAAGTGGCTTCCGCTCCACCCGGTGACGACTACCGGGTCTCGGTCGACATGGACGCCTCGGCGTCCGTCTCCCTCGACACGTTTCAGGGCGCCCTCGCGCCCTACGGGCAATGGGTGGTCGCGGCCGGCTACGGCAACGTGTGGCGCCCGCGCGTGTCCCCCGGCTGGCGCCCGTACTACTACGGTCGGTGGGAGTGGACGAGCGAGGGCTGGCTCTGGGTGTCCGACGAGCCCTTCGGCTGGGCGGCCTACCACTATGGACGCTGGGCCTACGACCCGTACTACGGGTGGGTCTGGGTCCCCGGCTACCAGTGGGCGCCGGCCTGGGTGTCCTGGCGCTACTCGGGCGACGTGGTCGGCTGGGCCCCCCTCGCCCCGGGCGTGTCGGTCTACGTGTCCGTCACTCCGTTCGCCGAGAGCTCGTGGACCTTCGTGCCGTGCCGCAGTTTCGTGGCGGTGCCGGTATACCGGGTGGCCTACGCTCCCGCCTACACTCGGCAGTACTTCTACGCGACGGTGCCGGCGCCAGCTCGCCCGGGCGTCGGAGCCGCTCCCGGCCACGTCCTGGGCGCCCCGGCGTGGGGCGGCCCGCCCCGGGTGGCCATCGAGCAGCGCATCGGTGGGCAGCTGACTCCGGTCCGGGTCGTCCCCGCCCCGGCTCCCGGCGCGGCTCGCGTCGGTCCGGGCGAGGTGGCGGTCTACCGTCCGGAGCTGCGCCTCGGCGCCGCGGCGCGCCCGGGGTACGGTCCCCGGGACCCCGAGGCGAGCGGTTTCCCCCGCGCCGCCCCGGGGAGCGGGCCTACCTTCGAACGGCCCGCTCACGACACCGATCCGGCGGCGCGCGCGGCCGACCGCCTCCCACCTTCCACGCCCGCTCCCGCGGCCCGCGGCGATGACGGCCGCTTGGCGCCGAGGACCCTCGAGGGTCGGGCCGCGCCCGAAGGAGCCGGGGCTCGCGGCGAGCGGGCCTGGACCTCGTCGCCTCCGTCAAAGGTCAATTTGCCGCCGCACCCCGAGGACCGCGGCCAACGAGGCTCGGGCTCCCCATTGCGCGCCGACTACCACGGCCGGACGACCGCGGTGCCGACGGCGGCCCGGCCCGCGGCCGGGGGCGGGCGGAGCTCACCCGCCTCCTCATCCGCGGAGCGCAAGCGGTGGTAGGGGCGGGGAGGCTCGGCCCCGGGATCCCTCAGCTCGAGGTCACCCGCACCGTGCTCTTCGCCTGACGGCCGGTGTCGAGGTCCCGAGCGCTCAAGGTGAGGATGCCCTCGACGTTCACCTCGAAGAGGATCTCGAGGCGCACCTCACCCGCCTTGCAGGGCCGGACGCCGCTGAAGGTGAACTCGCCCAGGATCTCGTTTTGAGCGGTCTGGGAGTGGTCGCCCTGGAAGATCCGGACCACGAGGTCGGTCTGGCCGTCGATCGAGTTCGTGGCGGCGACGGCCCGGGCGTTGGGGATGGCGGCGTTGCGGGGGAAGACCGTGTGCATGATCCCGCCCGCCTGCTCGATCCCGATGGCCATGGGGATGACGTCGAGCAGCTGGATCTTGAGGTCCGAGTTCTCCTGGAGCGACCAGGCGTAGAGGGCGGCACCGATGGCCACCGCCTCGTCGGGGTGGACCCCCTTGGACGGGGGCTTCCCGAAGAACTTGGTGAGCCGCTCCTGGATCGCCGGCATCCGGGTCTGGCCGCCAACCAGCATGACCTCGTCGATGTTCTTGGCGGTGATCCCGGCGTCGACCATCACCGCCCCCATGATCTTGAGCGACCGGTCCACGAGGTCGTGGGTCAGCTCCTCGAGGAGCTTGCGATCGAATCTCACGTCCATGTTGAGCGGCTGACCCTGGGGCGTCATGGTGATGAAGGGGATCGAGAAGGGGGCCTCGGTCCGCGCCGACAGGTCGATCTTGGTCCGCTCCGCCAGGTCCTTGATCCGCTGCATGGCCACCGGGTCCGAGGAGAGGTCGATCCCGTGTTTCTTGCTGAACTCGCCGAGGACGTACGAGATCATGGCGTTGTCGAAGTCGATCCCGCCGAGGAAGATGTCGCCCCCGGTCGCCTTCACCTCGAACACCCGGTCCCGGATCTCGATGATGGAGACGTCGAAGGTGCCGCCGCCCAGGTCGTAGACGAGCACCCGCTCCGTCAGCTTCTTCCCCAGCCCGTAGGCCAGGGCCGCGGCGGTGGGCTCGTTGATGATCCGCACCACCTCGAGATCCACGAGCGTCCCGGCCTCCTTCACCGCCTGGCGCTGGCGGTCGGTGAAGTAGGCGGGGACCGTCACCACCGCCCGGGTGACCTTGAACCCGAGGTGATCGGAGGCGAGATCGCGGATCTTCCCCAGGATCTTGGCGCTCACCTCCGGCACGTGGTACGAGCGGCCGTGGCAGTCGAGCTCGACGTCGTTCTGCGAGCCGGGGTGGAGCTGGTACTGGACGGAACGGCGCATGGTCTCGACCACATCGTCCTTCGGGGCCCGCCCGATGAGGCGCTTGGTCGCGTAGAGCGTGTTCCGTGGGTTGAGCTGCCACTGTCGCTTCGCCTCGTGGCCCACGAGCTCGTTGCCCTTGTCGTCGATGGCGAAGATCGACGGGATGATGGCGTCGCCCCCCTTGTACGGGATGAGCTTCACCTGCCCGCTCCCGAAGGCGACCGCCCCACAGGAATTGGTCGTTCCGAGGTCGATCCCGATGATGGTGTCGGGCGGGAACTTCTCCATACGGGGGAGGGTACTACGGGGGCCGCCCCGGGTGGAGGTGGCGCGGGGGGCCGGGCCGCCCGGGAGGGGGAGGGCCGCGGGCAAGCCCGCCGGGAACGGGAGCCGGGAGGCCGTTCGAAGGGCAGGGACGCCATGGCAGGGTTAGGACCGCCCCGGAGGTGAGTCGATGGACGCCCGAAAGCTCCTCCAAACCCTGGGAACCGGCGTGAAGAACACCTTCGCGGAGAGCCGGTCCATCCTTTCCTTCGAGCAGTACCTGGAGGCGTTCCTGGAAGCCCCCAGGCGGCACGCCCGGGGAGCGGCCCAGTACCTGCGCGACGTCATGGACCACTTCGGCGCCGAGGAACGAGACACGCCGGTGGGACGGGTCAAGCGCTGGTCGCTCTTCGATCTCGGCTTCGATCCCGAGTCCCGCGCCCGGCGGGTGGCGGGACAGGAGGAGGTCCAGGCAGGCATCTACCGAGCCCTCGGCTCCTTCGTGCGGTCGGGGCGGGTGAACAAGCTCATCCTCCTGCACGGCCCGAACGGCTCCGCCAAGTCGTCGATCGTGGGCGCCCTGGTGCGCGCGACCGAAGCCTATTCCCGGAAGGCGGAGGGGGCCCTCTACCGCTTCCACTGGGTCTTCCCCAGCGAGCGAAAGCTCAAGGGCGGAGGGCTCGGGTTCGGATCGCGCGAGGGGGGGGAGGGCGATCCTCCCTCCTTCGCCCACCTCGAGGGGGAGACGCTCGACGCGCGTCTCTCCTGCCCGATGAAGGACCACCCCCTCCTCCTCCTGCCCCGCGAGGAGCGCCGGCGCCTGCTCGAGGAGCATTGCCGCCCCACCGCCCGGGAGGGAGCCGGGGAGGCCGACTTCGTCGTCTCCGATGCGCTCGCCGAGGGGGATCTCTGCCACTACTGCCGGCGGATCCACGACGCCCTCCTCAGCGCCTACCGCGGCGATTGGCTCAAGGTCCTGCGCCACGTGCAGGTGGAGCGCTTCTACGTCTCGGCCCGCTACCAGCAGTCCGCGGTCACGGTCGAGCCGCAGCTCTCGGTCGACGCCGGCTTCCGGCAGGTCACCGCCGACAAGAGCCTCTCCTCCCTCCCCCCCGCCCTCCAGGCCCTCAGCCTGCTCGAGCCTCACGGCTCACTCGTCTCGGCCAACCGCGGCCTGGTCGAGTACTCCGACCTCTTGAAGCGGCCGCTCGAGGCCTTCAAGTACCTGCTGGGAACGAGCGAGACCGGGCGGGTCCCGCTGGAACACTTCCTCCTCCAGCTCGACCTCGTGCTCATCGCGAGCGCCAACGAGAAGCAGCTCTCCGTGTTCAAGGAGATCCCCGAGTTCGCGAGCTTCCGGGGACGCCTCGAGCTCATCCGGGTCCCGTACCTGCGGCGGGCGTCGGTCGAGCGGGAGATCTACGACCAGCAGGTCACCCCGGCCACCGTGGGAAAGCATGTCGCCCCCCACGCCACCGAGGTGGCGGCCACCTGGGCCGTCCTCACCCGCTTGAAGCGGCCCCTCCCCGATCGATACCAGGGCGAGGTGCGGGACCTCATCGACGAGATCACCCCCCTCGACAAGCTCCGCCTCTACGACCGCGGCGCCGCTCCCGATCGGATGGCGCTGTCCCAGGCCAAGGTCCTGCGCAAGCACGCCCCGGACCTCTTCCACGAGTCGGACGTCTACCCGAACTACGAGGGGCGAATGGGGGCCTCGGCCCGGGAGGTGATGACCGCCCTCTTGAACGCGGCCCAGGCGCCGAGCGCGACCTGCCTCACCCCGCGGGCGGTGCTCGAGGAACTGGAGGCGATCTGCCGGGACAAGACCGTGCACGACTTTTTGCAGCAGGAGGTGGTGGAGGGCTACCACGACCACGAGGAGTACGTGCGGGTGGTGGAGGCGGAATACCTCGACCGGCTCGACGAGGAGATCCGCGACTCGATGGGGCTCGTCTCCGAGGCCCAGTACCTGAACCTCTTCCAGCGCTACGTGATGCTCGTGTCCCACTGGGTGAAGGGCGAGAAGGTGCGCAACCGCGTCACCGGCGAGATGGAGCCCCCGGAGGAGGTCCGGATGATCGAGATGGAGCGCATCGCCATGCCTCCCGGCGAAGACCGGGGCGCGTTTCGGCGCGGTCTCATCTCCGCCGTCGGCGCCTACCGGCTCGATCATCCGGATACGGTCGAGATCGACTACGGCGCGATCTTCCCCGATCTGTTCCGGCGACTGCGCGACCACACCTACGAGGAACGGAAACGGCAGCTCCACCGGTCCAAGGAGAACCTCCTTCGCTTCCTGTCCGACGACCGCACCGGGCTCGACGAGAAGGCTCGCCGCCAGGTGGAGACCACCCTCGGCAACCTGAGGCAGCGCTACGGCTACTGCCAGGGCTGCGCCCAAGACGCGATCCTCTTCCTCATGCGCAGGCGGTACGAGGGGAACGCCTGAACGGTGCGCCCAAACGGTCGAACGCTCGGACCCCTCCCCGGCCAGGGCGCCCGGCAGCGTCCCTGAGAGGCGAGACGCGTCGTCGATCCCAGGATCCCACGCCCAAGTTCCGAGGGCGATCCCCTCGGCGCAGGAGCCTCTCACCCGCCCCGTTCGAGGCGAAGGGAGCTCCCAAGAGGACGGTCACGGGCGAGCCCACAGCCCGGCCGTCCCCGGCGGGAACGAGCCCGATCGACGGTCGCCTGGAGCTTCGAATCGTCGCTAGTCGCGCCGACCTAGGGCGGACGGGCGGGAGCGGGCCCCTTCGGCTCGGCCGGCGGAGAGGTGCCCTCGCCGGGTTTCTTCTCCTCACCCAGGGTCTTCGAGGGCGAGCCCCTTTGCCCGACGGGCAATAGCTCGATCCAGTAGGCCACGAGGTCCTCGCTGCTCCCGGCGCGCACCCGGACGCCGGGCCGAAGCTCGAAGACTGTCGAAAGCCTGGTGGGCAGGTAGACGAGGGTGTTGCGGTCAAAGGAGAGCGTGAGAAGCGACCCGCCCGCCACCTCGACCGTCACGCGGTGAGCTTCGAGATCCGCTTTCTCGACCACTCCCTCGACCACCCTGAGCCCGGTGGGCGGGGCACCCTTCTCGGGGACGGGTGGCGTTCCTGGGCGGGCCGACCCGGGCGAGTCGGCGGGGGGAGGGGAGACCTCTCCGGCGGGGGGCTCGGCGGTCGCCGCGAGGGCGAGGGCGACGAGCCCGGCGGCGAGAGAAGCGGGCCCCGCTCGGCGAAGGCTCACCCGTTCATTATCGACGGGGGCGAGGAGAGGGGCGTCGGGCCGATCGGGTAACATGCCGCCGATGAGCGAGCGCGCGAGCTGGGACGAGTACTTCATGAACATTGCGAGGGTCGTGGCCACTCGCGCCACCTGCGATCGAAAGCACGTGGGGGCGGTCCTGGTGCGGGACAAGACCATCCTCTCCACCGGATACAACGGATCGATCCGCGGGCTGCCGCACTGCTCCGAGGTGGGCCACATGATGGAGGAAGGCCACTGCGTGGCCACCGTGCACGCCGAGGCGAACGCCATCATCCAGGCGGCCAAGAACGGGGTGGCCATCGACGGCGCGACCATCTACACCACCGCCTCGCCCTGCTGGCCGTGCTTCAAGCTCGTCGCCAACGCGGGCTGCCGGCGGATCGTGTTCGGGGAGTTCTACCGGGACGCGCGCATCTTCGACTTCGCGCAGCGGCTCGGGATCGATCTCGTCGAGCTCACCCTGCCGGCGAGCCTCGACCTAGCGGCGGCGGACCAGAACTCACCGGAGCGGTTCGCCTAGCCCCTCGCCCTTCCCCGCGCCGCCGGGCGGCGCGCCCGCCGGCGGGGCGAGCTCGGCGGAGCAAAGGACCCTCAAGAGGTCCTCGCCCAGCAAGGACGCTACCGCGGCGCGACGCTGTAGGTAGAGCTCCTCGCGCTGGCGGAGCCGTACCCAGCGTTCCACCTGGGCCTTTGGGAGCGGGTCGGGAAGGCTCTCCAGCTCCGACCGGACCTGGGCCAGGGCGCGATCGACCGCCACCACCCGGATGGCCGGGCGCCGGGCCGGTTCCTTCCTGGGGTCGATCTCGACCGTGTCGTTCTCGGTCCACAGGGGCAAGAAGTCCGCGCCCGCCACCTCGACCCTGACCACTCCACGCCCGTAGTCCCGCTTCGAGAGGGCCACCCGGAGCAGGACCCCGTCGCGGGTGGCCGCCACCGCCTCCGGGGTCACCCCGGGGAGAAAGCTCCGGCTCTGGTTGGAGATGAAGTTGCCGAGCGAGTAGGCGATCACCGCGATCTGCCCGTCGGCCCGGCGGTACAGCTCGATGGGCTGGAGCACGTGGGGGTGGTGCCCGAGGACCACCAGGGCTCCGGCGTCGGCCAGGCGGTGGGCGAGCTCCACGTCCGGGGCGCGCGGCTGCCGCTCGTACTCCGTTCCCCAGTGCAGGGACACGATCACCGCGTCCGCTCCGGCCGCCGCCGCCCGGACGTCCTCGACGACCGTGTCGCGATCGAGTACCGAGGCCTGAAGGCAGGGGGGGAGGTCGGGCTTCTGCGGCGGGCAGGCGTTGCCGCTCTCGTTCAGCCCGTAGGTGTACCCCAAGAACGCGAGCCGTACCCCGTTGCGCTCCAGGCGCAGCGGTCCGGCGGCGTGGGGGGAAGGCCCGCCGCCCACGTAGCGGAGGCCGGCCGCTTCGAGCCAGTGCAGGGTCTCCTCGAACCCCGCCCGGCCCTGGTCGAGGGCGTGGTTGTTGGCGACCGAGACGAGGCCGATCCCGGCGTGCATGAGGGCGGACACGACCACCGGGGGAGCGTTGAACACGAAGGAGCGCGATCCGCGGGAGACCTTTGGCGCGATGGGGGTCTCGAGGTTCGCGAAGGTGAGATCCGGCTGGGAGAGGAGGTCCGCGACCGGGGCGAAGAGAGAGGAGTAGCCCTCGTCGGGCGCACCGGCGCCGTGGACGGCGGCGCTCTGCTTCACCGCCTCGTGCATGAGGACGTCCCCCACGGCGGCGAGGGTCACCTGGCCGAGGGCCTTGATCGGGGGCGGGGGGGGCCTCGTCTGCGAGACCTCGCCGCCCCGGGCAGAGAAGGGCGGGGTCTCGCTCGCGGGTGCCTCGCCCGTCTGGACCGGTGTGGCGCCCGCCGCGGCCGGTCGGGGCGCGGTGGCGCAACCCGTGACGATTCCAGCGGTTAGCGAGAGGACGCGGAGGAGCGTTCGCCAGGGCAGCATGGTCTCTTCTCGAGAGGCTATCTTGGCTCTCGCCTTGAAAAAAGGGGAGCCGCGAGGCATCTCAGGCGGCGGACGGGGCCAAGGACCCACCCCACCTCACCATGCTCACCTACTCGAGCGGCGCGGCATTCATCGACGGGGCGGGAGCGATCGTCGTCGCCGACCCGGGATTCCTCGCCGCGCTAGGGCTTCCCCCCAAGGACCCGACCTTCGCCCTGCGCGCTCGGGCGGAGGAGAGCCCACCGCTCCGGGCGTTACTCGGGAGGGAAGGCCCGGACGTCGTCTGGCTCGCCCGGGAGGACGGCGGGGTCGAGCTCCGCCGCCACCTCGCACCCGAGGGGTGCTTGCTCCTCGCCCGGACCGCGCGGCTGCAGGAGCTCCTCGAGCAGGGGCAGAGCTCCTCCGCGCTCACTCGGCTGCTCCCCGGCGTCTCCCACGACATCAAGAACCCGCTCAACGCCATGGCGCTCCAGCTCGCCATCCTCGCGGAGAAGCTCTTCCCTCACGCCCAGGCGGCGGCGGAGAGCGCCACCCACCTCGGCGCCCTGCGGGAGCAGGTGGGGCGGGTGAACGAGGTGCTCCGGCGGTTCGTGGACCTGACCGATCCCTCCGCCCCCCTCGGCTACACCGAGCTGGGCGCGCTCCTCGCCGAGGCGGTGCTGCTGTTCGGGCACGAGACCCGGCGCCGCAGGATCCAGCTCGTGGTCAGGGCCCCGCGCGGCGTGGCCAAGGCCGCCGGGGACCCGGCCCGGGTGGTGCGGCTCGTCCTCGTCCTTCTGGCGGAGGCGATGGCCGGCGCGCCGGATGGCGGGCGGATCGACGCGGCCGTCGAGGTGGCGGAGGAACAGGCGGTCCTCCGGCTCTCGCACCACATGGGTGATGGGGAGGGCCAACCGAGCTATGACTTGGAGGTGGGACGGGCCGCCGCCGCGGCGCTCGGGGGAGCCCTCGCCGAGCAGCGGGAGGAGGGGGTCCGGCGCGTCGAGCTCCGGTTGCCGAGGGTCGAGCGCACATGAACTACCGGGTCCTCATCGTCGACGACGAGCCGGACAGCCGCGAGGCGCTCGACGAGCTCAC
This sequence comes from Anaeromyxobacter sp., assembly GCA_035686075.1. Taxonomy (GTDB): domain Bacteria; phylum Myxococcota; class Myxococcia; order Myxococcales; family Anaeromyxobacteraceae; genus Anaeromyxobacter. The sequence continues at coordinate 26,618 of DASRZU010000057.1, read as the reverse complement.
CCAGCGCTGGGGCTACGACGTGCAGACGGCGAGCGACGGGACCGAGGCGCTCCGGCGCGCCATCGAATGGCATCCCGACGTGATCCTCACCGACCTCGTCATGCCCAACATGGACGGCCTCTGGCTGCTCCGGGCCCTGCGCACCGAGCTGCCCGACTGCCCGGTGGTCCTGCTCACCGGCCGAGGGACGATCCAGGCGGCGGTCCAGGCCATCCGGGAGGGGGCGTTCGACTTCATCGAGAAGCCCCTGGAGGTCCCGCGGCTCCGCATCGTCCTGGAGCGGGCGCTGGAGAAGAAGGAGACCATGCGCGAGGTGCAGCTCTTGCGCAGGCGGCTCGCCGCTCTGGCCCCGGGGACGGACATGATCGGCTCGGGCCCGGCCATGCAGAGGGTCTTCGAGCTCGTGAAGAAGGTGGCGCCCTCCAACGCCAGCGTGGTGCTGAGCGGGGAGAGCGGCACGGGCAAGGAGGTGGTGGCCCGCGCCATCCACAACCTCTCGCCCCGGCGCGACAAGCCGTTCCTCGCCCTGAACTGCTCCGCCATCCCCGCCACCCTGATCGAGTCGGAGCTGTTCGGCTACGAGCGCGGGGCCTTCACCGGCGCGGAGCAGCGCCGTCTGGGGAACTTCGAGCTGGCCCACAACGGCACCCTCTTCCTGGACGAGATCGGCGAGCTGCCCCTCGAGCTCCAATCCAAGTTCCTCCGGGTCCTGGAGGACCACCGGATCCGGCGGCTGGGGGGGCGGGCCGAGGTGGAGGTGGACGTGCGCGTCATCTGCGCCACCAACCGCGACCTCAAGGAGGAGATCAAGCGCGGCCGCTTCCGGGAGGACCTCTACTTCCGGCTGCACGTGTTCACCATCGGACTGCCCCCGCTCAAGGAGCGGCGCGAGGACATCCCCCTGCTCGTCCACCACTTCATCGAGAAGTACAACGCCGAGACCGGCAAGCGGGTGCAGGGCCTCGCCCCCAGCGCCATGGCGCTGCTCCAGGGCTACGCCTGGCCGGGGAACATCCGCGAGCTGCGCAACACCGTGGAGCGCGCCATGATCCTCGTCGACGGCGAGATCATCGGAGACGAGCACCTGCCGCCCGACATGCAGGCGAGCCGCCCCGAGGCCGCCACCCTGCGCCTCCCCCTGGGGATCTCCATGGACAAGGTGGAGAAGGAGTACATCCTCGCCTCCCTCCAGCGGAACGGCGGGAACAAGGCCCGGACCGCGGAGGCGCTCGGGATCAGCGAGAAGACCCTCTACAACAAGCTCAACCGCTACGCCGCCGAGGCGCGGACCCGCTCCGAGGGCGGCGAGGTGGGCGAGGTGAAGCCCTAGCCGTCCCCCGGTGCCGCGACCACCACCCGCCCGCGGCCATTGCGCTTGGCGGCGTAGAGGGCGCCGTCCGCGGCATGGACCAAGGACTCGGGGGAGGCCTCGCCGGCGTCGGGCGGCCGGCAGGCCACGCCGAACGACGCCCCCAGCCGGAGCCGCCGGCCCCCGATCGCGATCTCGCCCTTCTTGAGGCGCGCGCACAGGCGCTCGGCGAACACCCGCCCCTCGTCCCCGGCGGTGTGGGGGAGGAGAACGACGAACTCGTCCCCGCCGCAGCGCGCGCCGAAGTCGGTCTCCCGCAGCTCCGCGCGGATGACCGAGGCGACGTGGGCGATGGCGCGGTCGCCGGCGGCGTGGCCCAGCTCGTCGTTGATGGGCTTCAGCTCATCGAGGTCGGCCATGACGCAGGTGAGGGCGGTGCGGTACCGCCGCGCCCGCTTCACCTCGTCGTCGAGGCGGGCGCGGAAGGCCCGCAGGTTGGCGAGGCCGGTGAGGGGATCGGTCTGGGCCAGCTCCCGCAGCGACCGATGGGTGTGGGAGAGGCGGAGAGTCCGGTCCACCCGGGCGCGCAGCTCGCGCTCGGAGAAGGGCTTCTGGAGGTAGTCGACCGCCCCCTGGTCGAGGGCGCGGACCTTGCCCCCGTCGTCGCTGCGGGCGGTGACGAGGATGACCGGGATGTCGCTCGTCCTCGGGTCGGCCCGGAACTCGTCCAGCACCCCGAACCCGTCGAGGCGCGGCATGTTGAGGTCGAGGAGCACGAGGTCCGGTCGCTCCTTGTGGGCCCGCTCCACCGCCTCCCGGCCGTCGGAGGCGGTGAGGATCTCGTAGTCCCCGGCCAAGGCCTCGGTCAGAAGCTCCCGGGCGTCCGGCTCGTCGTCGGCGAGGAGTACGCGGGGCCTCCGCCCGGTGGAGAGGCGGACCAAGGAAAGCTCCCCGAGGCGGGAGGGGCGCGCCATCCGCTCCAGGTCGTCGGAGATCCGGAGGATTCGCCGGAGGGCCTCCTCGCGGCTTCGCCCGCCCGGACGTGCCAGGAGCGATGCCAGATCCTTGAGCTCCACCGAGGCGGCGGCGAGGAACTCCTCCTGCCGGGCGTCCCGTTCCCGGATGAGCCGGTTCGACTCGTCGAGCTGAGCGATCGCCGCCTGGAAGGCGGAGCGGAGCCGCTCCGCCACCTCGTCCTTTCCTTCGGACGCGGAGAGCCCGGCCTCCGCCGGCTTCGGCAAGGGCGCCCGCTCGCTCTTCTCGAGTCCTTCCATGGCCCCACCGGAAGATAGGCAGGGAGAGGGCCAGCGGCCCGCCCGCGAGCGGGGCGTCCCACCTGCCACCCCCCGCCAGACAGCGCGCTCCCCCAAGCAAACTCCCTGGAAAAGCCTAGCGCCCGGTGCGGGGTCGATAAAGCACCTCCCCACGAGGGGCCGGGTGGGCCGCGGTCACCTCCCGTGAATGTGCTTCACCGCGCGGGTCTCTTGAGACTCCGGGTCACGAGGCGTGTCGGTGAAACGAGGGACGCACCCGGCGCGGGCTTTCCCGGGGCGAGGCTCGCGAGGGCCGGAGCCCCCGCTAGCCTCGGTAGAGGGCGCGGCGATTGCCGCGGAACCCCGGGCCGATGAGCTGGGTGGGCGGAGGCTCGAGGTGGAACTGGAACCACTGCTCCTCGTACAGCTTCCCGAGCTTCAGCTTCTTGCTGTTCTGGAGCGCCTGGAGCGAGGCCTTGAGCTTGTCGTCGCTCGGGTTCGCCTGCACGCCGCGACCGAGAACGGCGATGGCCTCGTCGTGACGGCCCTCCTTCTCGAGGACCCAGGCATAGGCCGCCCAGAGGACCCCCTCCTTGCGGTTCGCCTTCACGGCGTCCTCGAAGACGGCCCGCGCCCCGGAGACGTCCTTTCGCCGGTAGCGCAACGAGGCCAGCATCCCCCGGGCGATCCAGTGCTTGGAGAAGCTCTTCTCGAGATGGGGGAGCGCGGCGTCGAAGTCCTGCTTCAGGTAGTGGAGGACCCCGATGTTGGAGTGGATCTGCGAGGCGACGAGGAACTGCCAGGGCGCGAGCGCAAAGCCCCCTTCCAGCGTCTGGATGGCCTTGTCCACCCGGCGGGCCTGGACCTCCCGCTGCATCGCGTCCATGAGGCGCTCCATCCTCTTCAGGATCCTGCGGACCAGTAGGACGTAGGTAGCCACGGCGGCCACCAGGCCGGGGAGCAGGGCAGCGGCCCATCCGAAGTCCGTGCCGAAGCGGATGGCGCCCGCGACCGCCGCGCCGACCGCCAGGCTGATGAGGAGGTTCCACATGGTCAGGACGCCCTTCCCGGCGCGTACCGATACACGCCGGCCACTCCCCGCCGCAAGGGAAAAGACCGGGGAAGCGGGCGATGACCGTCCTTGGCCCTCCCCGGACTCGAACCGGGATGGGGGGTCGCCCCGCTCGATTTTGAGTCGAGTGCGTCTACCGTTTCGCCAGAGGGCCCGGGGAAGACGCTAGCAGAAAATCCCCGGCCGCGCATGGAGGTCGAGCCCCGCGGATCGCCCGGTGCGCGCCCTGCGCTCTCTGAGTTTCGGACCTCGCCCTCTCCTCGGCGAAAGCCGCACATGTCAGAGGCCGGGGACCCCGATCCGCCGGAGAGGCTCTCCGGGCGGCAGGCAAAAGCCCGCGAGCGAAGGGGCCCGACCCTCCCTCAGTTCCGCTTCGCGCCAGAGCGCCTTCGCCTCCCGCCCGGCGGAGCGCCTCGGCGAAAAGGACGGGGCCGGGGTCGCGACCCGGTGAGGGGGCGAGGGTCCCCGCGGGCCTTGCGAGCCGGAGGCCCGGAGGGCGAGCGCGCGTCCCCGAGGGAAAGGCCGAGCCGGTCCGCCAAGGCGAGGGCATCCGCCACGGGGAGCGCCAGACTCCTCGCGAAGGCCGCGGCCAAAGACCCCTGCGCCCCGCTCGCCCGAAGGGCACGCAGGTGCTCGGGGAGGCGGGATCGCAAGTCCCCCTCGACCTCGGCCAAAAGCCCGAGATCGAGGAGGAACTCGGCCTCTCGGGCGAAGAGGCGCGAGCGCTCCGTGAGGGTCGCGAGCCGCCGCAGCTCCGCCCGCCGCCCATCCCGGATCCTCTCGGCCTCCTCGGCGGCGCCGACCCTTTGGAGCGCGGCCCGGTAGCTCTCCGCCGACATGCCCATCTGCCGCGCGGCCGCAGCCCATTCACCGCGAGCGGCCCGCAGCGCGTGGAGCAGTTCGGCGCGCTCGCGATGGGCGAAGGCGCGGGACAGCCCGTGGACCTCGAGGAGCGCCTCGAGGTCAAGGTCGTCCGGAGGGGCGCCGTCGGCCCTTCGCCAGCGGGCCAGGGCGGAGAGGAGGAAGGAGCGCCGCGCCCCGTGCTCGCGGAGGAGCCGCTCCAGCACGGCGCGGCCGCCCGGCGACCTCAGCTGGTCGAGAGGGGGGAGGGTCGCCTCGGGCGGGGGCGAAGGGGGAGCTCTTGCATGCTTTCGGCGGACGACGGGGGGAGCCGGAGGGCGATTCCCACCTCGCCCCCCCCCGGCGGCCGGGGCGGAGGGGGATGGCTCGGGCACGGGAAGTCCCTCCCGCTCGGGGCGGTAGCGCCCCTCCCGCTCCCGCTCGGAGGCGAGGTCGACCGGGGTCCCGCGGGCGATGTCGGCGAGGGCGGAGGGGCCGAGAGGGCGGGCGGGGGGCGGGTCGGCGACGAGCGCCCGCAGAGTGAAGAACTCCTCCCGGCTCAGGGGGGCGAGGGCCGCACGGATCTCCTCCGGTCCGGCCTCGCGCCCGGCCTCGGCACAGAAGCGCCGCACGCGCTCCAGGATCTCGTCGTCGAGCTCGGCCATGGCGAGGCGAACGTTGCCGAGCCGAGGAACCGAGTCAAGGATCCGTTGCTGCGAAGGGAGGCGCGTGCTTCACTCCCGTCGTGTCGAGACGCGCCGACGACGGGACCCGGGAGAGGGCGAAGTCCCCGGAGCGCCTTCTGCGCCCCCTCCTCGTGCTGCTCCTCGCCGCCTGTGCGGCGCTGACCCTCGCCGGGCTGCCCTCGGTGCGCGCCCGGGTGGGGTCGGGGGCTTGGCCTCGCTCGGTCCTGGCCGTCCCGCCCGCGCTCCTCGGGCTCTTCATCGTCGGGTACGCGGCCTACCGGCTGAGGCTCGTGCGCTCCGGTCGCTACCCGGCGGGCAAGGTGCTCGCGCAGGTGGGCCTCATGCTGCTCGCCCTGGGGATCTTCGCCGGCATCACCTGCGACACCGGGCCGGTCGAGCGCGGGCCGGGGCGGATCCAGCGGGGCCTTTTCTCGGGAGATCCGGAGGTGCGGGCCCTCTCGGCGGAGCTGGCCCGGTACCGGCCGGGCGGGGCATCGCTCGTCCCGCGGCTCATCGAGCTCCTCGACGATAAGGACCCCGAGGTCCGCCGCGAGGCGCACGAGAGCCTCGTGGCCCTCACCGGTCGAGACCTGGGCGAGGGGGCCGGGGCGGGGAAGCGCTGGAGGGCCGCCACCTTGAGGGTCGGGCCCTGAGAGGCGGCGAGGTGCCGCGGCGAGGGGGACTCCCTCCCCAAGGCCCGGGCGGGCTTGCGTCGGGGGGCCGGGTCCGCGATAATGAGAATCGGTTTCAATTCCCTATGGAGTCGACGCGAGGAATCCGGGAGGGAGGGCGCGACGGGAACGTGGCCGCCCTCGGTGCCTATCTCGCCCGGCGAGGCCTCAAGCATTCGCGCCAGCGCGAGCGGATCGCCGAGGTCTTCTTCGGGATGGGAGGCCACGTCAGCGTGGACGAGCTGCTCGTCCACGCGCGGCGCGAGGATCGGCGGGTGAGCCTCGCCACCGTCTACCGGACGATGAAGCTTTTGGCCGAGAGCGGACTGGCCACCGCCCGGGAGTTCGGCGACGGCCAGACCCGCTACGAGGTGGCCGCGGGCCGGGCGCGACACGACCACCTTATCTGCACCTACTGCGGCCAGATCGTCGAGTTCGCGAACGGCCAGATCGAGGCGCTCCAGGCGGCGGTGGCCCGCCGGCACGGCTTCGAGGTGGAGCGACACCGCCTCGAGCTCTACGGGCGGTGCGCCCGCTGCCGAGAGGGACGCCGGCGGGAGGGGCGGTCTTGACCGCTCCCCCTACCACCGCCGCCAGCTGCCACGGCTCCGGCTCGCTCGAGAAGCCGGGGGAGGGGACCTGGGCGCGCTCCGCCATCCTGGTGGGGAACCCCAACGTCGGCAAGAGCGTGCTCTTCGGGGCGCTGACCGGTCGCTACGTGACGGTCTCCAACTACCCCGGGACCACCGTCGAGGTGACGCGCGGGTCGGCCACCATCGGGGGCGCTCCCTGGCACGTGCTCGATACCCCGGGCACGAACAACCTCTTGCCCATGTCCGAGGATGAGCAGGTCACCCGCGACATCCTCCTCAGCGAACGGGACTACGTGTGCATTCAGGTGGGCGACGCCAAGAACCTGCGGCGCGCGCTCCTCCTCTCCGCCCAGCTGGCCGAGGCGGAGGTCCCCTTCGTCCTCGCGCTCAACATGGCGGACGAGGCCGAGGGCCGGGGGATCGAGATCGACCATCGGGCCCTCGCCCAGGCGCTCGGGGTCCCGGTGGTCCCCACCGTGGCGGTCGAGCGGCGCGGCCTCCAGACGCTCCAGGCGAGCCTCTCGGGGGCGCAGCGCTCCCCCTGGCGGGCGAGCTACGACGACGCCATCGAGGGGGCGGTTTCCGAGATCGAGGCCCTCTTGCCGGAGGACGGCCTCGGTCGGCGCGCCCTCGCCCTCATGGCCCTCGTCGGGGACGAGTCCCTGCGCGCCCACCTCTCGAGGCGGCTGCCGGCCCGGGCCCTCTCCCAGATCGACGCCGCCGGGCGGCGGCTGGCGGCCCGTTACCCGGAGTCCCTCCGGTTCGTGGTGGCGAAGCAGCGCCTCGCCGCGGTGGACCGGCTGCGCGACGCGGTGCTGGCGCGGCGGGACGCATCGGCGGGGAGCGGCTTCGCGAAGAGACTCGGGGCCCTCGCCACCCACCGGCTCTGGGGCATCCCGGTCCTCGCCCTGGTCCTTTGGGTCGCCTACGAGTTCGTGGGGGTGTTCGGCGCGGGGACGGCGGTCGACTTCCTGGAGCACACGGTGTTCGCGAACTACCTCGTCCCCTGGCTCGTCCTCGGGGTGCGGGCCGTGACCCCCGCGGGCGGCCTGCAGGACTTCCTGGTCGGTCCGCCGGGCGTCCCCATCGGAGAGCACGCCGGGTTCCTGGTGGGGAAGTACGGCCTCTTCTCCATGGGGCTCGCCTACGGCGTCGCCATCGTCCTCCCCATCGTCACCACCTTCTTCATCGCCTTCTCTATCCTCGAGGACTCGGGCTACCTCCCGAGGCTCGCGGTGATGGTGAACAAGCTCTTCAAGCGGATGGGCCTGAACGGCAAGGCCGTCCTGCCCATGGTCCTCGGCCTCGGCTGCGACACCATGGCCACCATGACGGCCCGGATCATGGAGACGCGCAAGGAGCGGATCATCGTGACCCTGCTCCTCGCCCTGGCGGTGCCCTGCTCGGCCCAGGTGGCGGTGATCCTGGCCATCACCTCCGGGCTCTCCCTGGCGGCGAACCTCTGGTTCCTCGGGACCCTGGCGCTGGTCCTGTTCCTGGTGGGCTGGCTCGCGGCCCGGGTCCTGCCCGGTCGCGGCTCGGACTTCATCCTCGAGCTCCCGCCCCTGCGCGTCCCCCAGGCGAGCAACATCCTCGTGAAGACCACCTCGCGGATCGAGTGGTACCTGCGGGAGGCGCTTCCCCTCTTCTTGCTCGGCACCCTGATCCTCTGGGTCCTCGACCGGATCCACGGGCTCACGGTCCTGGAGCGGGCCATGTCGCCCGTGGTGGTGGGGCTCCTCGGGCTGCCGAAGGAGACGGCCAGCGCCTTCATCCTGGGGTTCCTCCGCCGGGACTACGCCGCCGCCGGCCTGTTCCGCACCTTCGAGCCGGCGCTGCGGAGTCACTCCATGACCTGGTCCATGGAGGTCCAGGTGGTGGTCGCGCTCACCACCATCACCCTCTTCATCCCCTGCATCGCCAACTTCTTCATCATCCTGAAGGAACGCGGGTGGAGGACGGGGATGGGGATCGCCGCCTTCATCCTCCCGTTCTCCTTCGGCGTGGGGGCGGCGGTGAACCAGCTCATGCGGTTCTTCGGCTAGAGAACCCCGTGATCGTCCCCCGAGAGGAGCGTTGCCCGCTCTGCGGCCTCGCCTTCGACGCGGAAGGGCAGGGCTGCCGGCCCAGTTGCCCCATGGCCCGGGGGTGCAGCGTCGTATGCTGTCCCGGGTGCGGGTACAGTTTCCCCCAGGAGTCGGGGGCGGCGCGGGGGCTGAGACGCCTCATCGATCGCCTCCGGGAGAGGAGGGCCTTCCCCCGGTGAACGAGCGCTCGCAGAGGGACGACGAGATCCTGGAGGCGATCTTCGTGGAGCGGGAGGCGGGACGGGACGAGGCGCCCGGGGTGCTCGAGTTGGCCGACCAGAAGGCGCCCGGCGCGGCGGTAGAGGACCTCAAGGCCCTCGAGGCCCAGGGCCTCGTCTCCCTTTCCGGCGGGCGCATCGCCCTCACCGAGTCCGGCGAAGGGCGGGCAAAGGACGTCGTTCGCCGCCACCGGCTCACCGAGCGGCTCTTCCACGACCTCCTCGCGACCGGCGACGAGATCATGGAGGCTCAGGCCTGCGAGTTCGAGCACATCCTGTCCCCCGAGGCGACGGAGTCGGTCTGCACCCTGCTCGGCCACCCCCCCACCTGCCCGCACGGCAAGCCCATCCCGCCCGGGCGCTGCTGCGGGACCTTCGAGCGGAACCTCCGCCCCCTCGTGACCGGCCTCGCGTCCTTCCCGCTCGGCGCCATGGGCCGGATCGTCTTCATCGCACCGAGGTTCCATGACCGCATGGACCGCCTGGCCGCCCTCGGCGTCACGCCCGGGTCGACCCTGCGCCTACACCAGCGGTCTCCCTCGTTCGTGATCGAGGTCGGCGAGACAACGATCGCCCTCGATCCGGAAATAGCGAGCGAGGTCTTCGTGAAGCCGGCTTGAGCCGTCGCACCCCCTTCGGGGTTTGCGCGCTCGAGCACGTAGGAACTCCAGCTCCGACCAGGGAAATTCCCTCGACCTCGTTGACAACGGGGATCGCAATGAATAAGTGTCAGTCACTTAATGAATACGAATTCAGAAAACGTCAGGCCGGTTCGGCTCCGCGATCGCCTCAGGGACGAGGTCGACCGGACCATCCTCGCCGCCGCCGAGGAGGTGTTCTCGGAAGAGGGGCTCTCCGCCAAGGTGGAGAAGATCGCAGCGCGCGCCGGGGTGGCGGTCGGGACGCTCTACAACCATTTCGCGGATCGCGAGGCGCTCGCCACCGCCCTCGCCCGCGCCCGCCGCGACTCGCTCTTGTCGCGGCTCGACGCGGCGCTGTCGGAGTGCGACGGGAGGCCCGTAGAGGACCAGCTCCGCGCCTTCGTGTCGGCGGTGGCCGAGCACGGGAAGGCGCACGGCCGGTACCTCTCGATGCTGGTGCAGGCGGGCGAGGGACCGGCGCGCGCCCACCCCGGCCATTCCCTGCTCGAGGACCTCCTTTCTCGGGTCGACGTCATCGCCGCCCGGGGCATCGCCTCCGGGGAGCTCCGCCCCGAGGGGCGCGAGGTCTACGGCCTCGCGCTCTTGGGGATGATCCGCCTCGCCAACGTGCGCATCCTCGAGGGCGCGGCGAAGTGGGAGTCCTTGGCGGGGCCGCTCGTCGACCTGTTTCTCCGGGGAGCCGCTCGATGAGCACCGCCGCGGTCGCCCTCCCGGTCGTGTCCCCGCGTCCGGCCGTGAACAAATGGCTCGTCACCGTCTCCGTGACCTTCGGGACGCTCATGGGCGCGATCGACTCCTCGATCGTGAACGTCGCCCTTCCCCAGATAAGAGGCGCGGTGGGGGCCACCGTCCAGGAGATCACCTGGATCTCCACCGGCTTCGCGATCGCCACCGTGATCGTCATGCCGCTCACGGCGTTCCTCGGGCGGCTCTTCGGGCAAAAGCGCGTCTACATGGCGAGCCTCGCCCTCTTCATCGGAGGCTCGGCCCTCTGCGGGATCGCAAGTAGCCTCCCCCAGCTCGTCCTCTTCCGCGCCCTGCAGGGCCTCGGGGCCGGCGCGCTTCAGCCCACCGAGCAGGCCATCCTTCGCCAGACCTTCCCGCTCAAGGAGCAGGGGACGGCGATGGCCCTCTTCGGGATGGCGGTGATGGTCGGACCGGCGGTGGGGCCCACCCTGGGTGGATACATCGTCGACAACTACCACTGGTCCTGGATCTTCTTCATCAACCTGCCAGTGGGCGCCCTGGGCCTGTTCATGGTCTGGCGCTTCGTGCACGAGCCGGAGGACATCCGCGAGGCCTACGCCCGCGCCGCGGTCGAGCAGCGCCGGAACCTGGACTGGCCCGGGATCTCCCTGTTGGCCGTCGGGCTCGCCTGCCTCCAGTTCTTCCTCGAGGAGGGACAGCAGCACGACTGGTTCGAGTCGACCGGCATCACCGCCTGCGCCCTTCTGGCTCTCTGCGCCCTGGCCCTGTTCGTCTGGCGGGAATTGAGCGCCAAGGTCCCGGCCGTGAACCTGCGGCTCTTCCGCGATTCGCTCTTCACCTCGGGGACCATCATCGGGGCGGCCCAGTTCGCGGTCCTGCTCGCCGGCATGTTCCTCCTCCCCCTCTTCATGCAGGAGATGCTCGGCTTCACCGCCATGCAGTCCGGCCTCGTGCTCATGCCCCGGGTGCTGGTGATGTTCGCCGTGACCCCCATCGTGGGGCGGCTCTACGGCCGCGTCCCCGCCCGGATCCTCATCGCCGCCGGGGTCCTGTGCGTCTCCGCCGGCGCCCTCCTCCTCGCCCACCTCACCCTGGAGACGAGCTCCACCGTCCTCATCCACGCCGTCATGATCCAGGGCCTGGGCTTCAGCCTCATGTTCGTCCCCCTCACCACCGCCGCCCTCGCGAACGTCCCCCGCGAGCGCCTCGCGGACGCCACCGGGCTGAACTCGCTCCTGCGGCAGGTGGGGGCCTCGATGGGCCTCGCGGTCTTCGCCACCCTGCTCGAGCGCTACGGCTATCGGGCGCGGGCGGTCCTCACCTCCCACCTCTTGCCGGACCGCCCCGAGGTGCAGGATCGCCTGGCCCAGCTCTCCCTGGGGTTCGTTTCGAAGGGCTACGACCCGGTGAGCGCGAAGGTCGCCGCGCTGCAGGCCCTCGCCGGCTCGGTGGCCGGTCAGGGGATGGTGATCGCCTTCGAGCAGGTCTTCCTCGTCTCCGGGATCGTGCTCCTCTGCACCCTCCCGCTGCTCGTCTTCCTCAAGGTATCCCGGGACCCCTCGCAAAGGGTCCACGTGGAGATGGAGTGAACGAAAGATGCCTCCCCCCCTCGACCCGAACCCCAAGATCCACGAGGTCCGCCCGGAGAGCGCCCCGCTCGCCAACGAGCCCGCCGAGACGCCCCCGAAGCCGCGCCCGCGCAGCCGGCGCCGGGGCCTCTTCATCGCCGCCCTCTTCCTGCTCCTCGCCGCCGCCTCGTTCGGCGTCCACGCCTACCTGACCCGGGGAGAGGTCGGCACCGACGACGCCGCCATCGAGGCGGACGTGGTCCCGCTCGCGCCGCGCGTGTCCGGCCAGGTGGCCGAGGTCCTGGTCTCGGACAACGCCCACGTCGTGTCCGGCCAGCCGCTCTTCAGGCTCGACGACGCCGACTACCAGGCCCGGGTCCGGCAGGCCCAGGCCGAGCTCGCCACCGCCCGGGCCCAGGTCCTCACCGCCCAGGCCCAGGCCAACGCCGCCCAGGCCGGGGTCTCCCGGGCGGAGGGGGAGGCGGAACGGGCCCGGCTCGACCTGGAGCGGGCCGAGACGCTGAAGCAGGGCGATGCCATCGCCGCCCAGACCTACGACGACACCCGCATCCAGAACCGCACCGCCGCGGCCGGTGCCGGGGCCAACCGGGCCCAGTACGCCGCCGCCCTCGCGAACCAGGAGCTCGCGAAAGCCAAGGTCCAGGCCGCCCAGGCCGCGCTCGACCTCGCGAAGCTCCAGCTCTCCTACACCGTGGTCCGCTCCCCCGAGGCCGGCACGGTCTCGCGCCTGGGGGCAAGGGCGGGACAACTCCTCCAGCCGGGCCAGAACGTGGGCGACCTCGTCCCGGACAACTCCTACGTGGTCGCGAACTTCAAGGAGACCCAGACCGGCCGCCTGCGGCCGGGGCTCACCGCCCTGTTGACCATCGACGCCTATCCGGGCCGGACCCTCCGCGGCCGCGTCGAGAGCCTGTCCCAGGGCACGGGAGCACGCTTCGCCCTCCTCCCCCCCGACAACGCCTCGGGGAACTTCGTGAAGGTGGTGGAGCGCGTCCCGGTCCGGATCGCCTGGGTCGACCCGCCGGCGGATCTCGCGCTCCGCGCCGGGCTCTCCGTCTACGCGACCGTGTTGACGCGCCCGGGAGAAGAGCCCGGGCGCTCGCCCAGAGCCCTAAAGGTGGCGTCCGGGGCGCCCTCGGGCTCTCCCCCCGGGTCGGCGTCGCCCCGGCGGTAGCAACCGATTTCTTTACCTGCTCGCCCTCCCTGCTACGGTCGAAGGCGGGCCATGGCTCGCTCTCGCGCGCGACGGTGGGCGGTGTACGGGACGATCGTCGCGGCCCTCGCCGCGCTCTCGGTCGTCGATCCCGCCGGCCTGCGCAAGTACCTCTGGCTCTCCCGCGAGGTGGACCGGATGCGGGGGGAGAACGCCCGGCTCGCCGCCGAGAACGCGAGCCTGGGGCGGGAGGTGAGGGCCCTGCGCACCGACCCCGCCGCCCAGGAGCGCGCCGTCCGAGAGGAGCTCCGGTACATCCGTCCCGGCGAGCGCGTCTACGTGCTCGGGGAGGGCGCGGGGGCCGGCCCGTGAAGCGCCTCGGAAGCCCGCGCCGCCCCGCCGCTCCCAAACCGCCGGCGCAGGCCGTCTTTCCCCCGACCCCGCCCCCCCCGCGTCGCCACCTCCCGCGACGGCCGAGGCCGCTGGCGCAGGTCTATGCCGCCCTGGCCCGCATCGCCGGCGCTCCGGCGCGGCGCCGCGGAGTCCGGTTCCTCGCCCGATCCGTTCCCGCCGCCATCGCGGTGGCGGTCTCGGGCCTCCTCTTTCTGCGCGCGTTCGAGAGGGAGGCCATGGGCACGCCCCAGTGGGTGGCCCTGGGCGCGCTCCTCCTCGCGATGGTCGTGAAGGTGGGGCGCCGCATCCTTTTCTCTGGGGCGGGCCCGGGCCCGGGCAACCGCGACGCGCTCGAGACCGGGGCGCTCTTCATCGTGGGGGCGTATGCCGCGGTGCAGTCGGCCGCTCCCCCTCTGGGCGAGTCCCCCCTCGAGCCGGTCGTCTACCTGGTGATGGCCTTTCTGGTGGCGTTCTTTCCCCCGATCGTAGGCGCGGTCCTGGTGGGGGAGGCCATGGGCCTCGAGGCGCTCCTCTGGGCGGCTCGCGGGGCGCCGCGCGGAGATCTCCCCGAGCTCGCGGTCCGCTGCGGCTTCGTGGCCGCCTTCGCCGTGCTCCACCAGGCGGTGCTGGCGGCGCAGGTGGCGAGCGATCGGCTGGAGCGGCGGGCGGCCCTCGGCCGCCGCATGAAGGAGCTCGAGCGGGCCGCCCGGCAGTTCCGGCTGAGGGCTGCCGCGTCCGAGGAGGGGGACGACCCGGAGGAGCGGGAGAGCCGCTGGACCGAAGGGGCGGTGGCCGAGATCCAGGCGGCCGTGGCCGGGACCCTGGAGGTCGCGGCGGCGGCTCTCCGCAGCCACACCTGCGCGCTCTACTGGCTCTCCGACGACGAGGAGAGCTTGAGCCTCACCGACTGCCGTTCGAGGAGCGAGGCGATCGCCCGGGGCCCGTTACCCGCGGGCGAGGGGGCGCTCGGCGGGGTGGTGCGGCGGCGCGCGGCGGTTCGCCTGGCCGGCGAGCTCAAGCCCGTGAACTACTACCTCGACTCCACCCGCCCCTCCGCCCTCCTCGCCGTCCCGCTCGTCGAGCGGCGGGGCGGCCACGTGCGGGGGGCGCTCCTCGTGGACCGCCTCGAGGGCGACCCGTTCACCGAGGAGGACGAGGGACTGTTGCGCGCGCTCGGGTCCGAGGTGCTCCGGGCGGTCGACGCCGAGCGGCTCATGCGCGACCTCAGGGAGACGCGGCAGCAGGCCGACCGGTTCTACCAGGCGATCGAGCGGCTCAACCGGGCCAAGAAGCTCTCGGAGGTGCTGGAGGAGCTCTTGGGCGTGGCCCGGCAGATGGTGGTCGCGGACCTCGCCGCGGTCGTCCTCCTCGACGAGGACGAGCCGGGGCGGGCGCGGGTGGCGCGGGTCGTGGCCGCGCCCGAGGTCCCGGGCGCCTCCCGCCTCGAGGGGCTCTCCTTCGCCGCCGCCGAGGGGCTGGTGGGATCGGCCATGAGCCGCGACGCGACCCTTCCTCTCGCCGAGGTGGATCCGGCCCGCACCCCGGTGCTCGGGGTCACCTCGCTCCGGGGACTCTCCTCCATCAAGGTCATTCCCTTGAAGGCGGGAGCGGCGGTGGTGGGATCGCTCTTGCTGGGGGCTCGCCACAAGCGGGCCTACCTGAGGGAGGTGGTCCTGCAGCTCGAGGTCGTGGCCATGCAAGCCGGTCAGTCGATCGAGCGGGCCCGCCTCTTCGATCGGACCGAGCGGCTCGCCACCCAGGACGGCCTCACCCAAGTGACGAACCACCGCACCTTCCAGGAGCGGCTCGAGGCCCAGCTGGCCCAGGCCAAGCGCTACGGGAAGCGGGTGTCGCTCCTCCTCTGCGACGTGGATCACTTCAAGTCGGTGAACGACGTCTACGGCCATCCGGTCGGCGACGAGGTGCTGCGCGGGCTCGCTCGGATCTTGGTGAAGGAGGCTCGCGGGACCGACGTGGTGGCGCGCTACGGCGGCGAGGAGTTCGCCATCGTGATGCCCGAGACCGACGGGGCCGGGGCACGCGTGATCGCCGAGCGGATCCGCGATCGAGTGTCGAGGCAGCTGACCGACACGCCCCAGGGCCCCCTGCGGGTGACCATCTCGCTCGGCGCCGCGACCTTCCCCGACGACGCCCAGGGCAAGGCCGAGCTCGTCGAGCGAGCGGACGGATGCCTCTACGAGGCCAAGCGCCGCGGCCGGAACCAGACCGTGTCGGCCGCCGGGGTGCGCGGGCCCCGCCGTGCGGCGGCCGGGTGACGCCTCGGGGGAAAGGCTCCGCCGGTGGCCGGGCGGGGCGAACGCCTGCTACACTCGGAAGAGGGTCGCCGATCGTGCCCCTCGAGCAGCGGAGCCGCGCCGCTTGAAAAAGAACTTCGTCCTCGACACCAACGTCCTCCTCCACGATCCCCGCAGCATCTTCGGGTTCGACGACAACGACGTCGTCATCCCCATCTACGTCATCGAGGAGATCGACAACTTCAAGCGCGACCTCTCCACCCTGGGCCGGAACGCCCGGCAGGTGTCGCGCTACCTGGACGAGTTCCGGGCGCAGGGCAAGCTCCGCGAGGGGGTGCCCATCAGCCCCGACCACGGCAAGGTCCGGGTGCTCACCGCCGAGCGAAAGCTGCCCCCCGAGATGGCCGACGGGAGCCACTCCATCGACGACAAGATCCTGGCCGTGGCGGTCGCCCTGCGGGAGGGGGAGAAGGACAAGCCCACGGTGTTCGTGTCGAAGGACACGAACCTTCGGATCCGGGCCGACGCGCTCGGGCTGCACGCCGAGGACTACGACGTGGAGGGGGTGGTGCTCGACGAGCTGTGGAGCGGCGTCTCCGAGCTCGACGTCTCGCCCGAGGAGGTGAACGATTTCTATGCGAGCGGCACCATCCCCTGCCCGACGGGCGACCCGCCGCCGCCCAACGCCTTCATCGTGCTCCGCGATCGCAATAACCCGCAGCACTCGGCGGTCGCCAAGTACTCCGCCGCCAAGCAGGCGCTCGTGCAGCTCATCAAGACGCCCAAGGAAGGGGTCTGGGGCATCCGCCCCCGGAACAAGGAGCAGTCCTTCGGCCTCGACCTCCTCCTCAACGACGAGGTGCGGCTCGTCACCATCGTGGGAAAGGCGGGAACCGGGAAGACCCTGCTCGCCATCGCTGCCGGCCTGCAGAAGACCATGGAGGACGGCGTCTATCAGAAGCTCCTCGTCTCCCGCCCCATCTTCCCCCTGGGGAGGGACATCGGGTACTTGCCCGGCTCGGTCGAGGAGAAGCTGAACCCCTGGATGCAGCCCATCTTCGACAACGTCGAGTACCTCATGAACCTCTCGCGCTCGGAGAAGAAGGCGGGGCGCGGCTACCACGAGCTCCTCGACCTCGGGATCCTGGAGATCGAGCCGCTCACCTACATCCGCGGGAGGTCCATCCCCAACCAGTACATCATCGTGGACGAGGCGCAGAACCTCACCCCCCACGAGGTCAAGACCATCGTGACCCGCGTGGGCGACGGGACCAAGATCGTCCTCACCGGCGACCCCTACCAGATCGACAACCCCTACGTGGACCAGACCAACAACGGCCTCATCCACGTCGTGAACCGGTTCAAGAACGAGCGCCTGGCCGGGCACATCACCATGCAAAAGGGGGAGCGGAGCCCGCTCGCGGAGCTCGCGGCGAACCTCCTCTAGGAGCGGGCCCGGGCCCTCCCAGGGCCCGCAGGCTCTCCTGGACCGAAGCCTCCCGGGGATGGCTCGCAGAGGAAGCGCCCGGGGGCGGCCCGCGAGGAACGGGCGACTGCCCCCTTTCGCCTCCTCGCCCCCTAGGCGGCCGCCCGAGCCCCGAAGTCCACGATCTCCACCGAGTGGGACGCCATCCCGAAGGCGACCTCGCTCCGCCAGCCCTCGGCGTCCCCCCCGACCTGCAGGGGCATGGGCCGCTCGAACCTGAGCGCCACCCGATCGGCGTGGAAGTCGAAGAGGCCGGGGTGGGAGAACGACCCGGACCAGATGCTCCCCACGTTGAGGAGCAGCGTGTGGAGGCGGATGCTCGTCGCGATCCGCACCTGCATCATACCCTGGGCCCGCTCCGCGAAGGGGAACACCCGGAGGCCGAGGCCGTAGTAGGGGACCGTGCTCGCGGCCGCGAGCATGCAGGGCCCGGCGTACAAAAGCTCCCCCGGGCCGATGGGACGGCCCAGGCGGGAGCCGGAGGGGTCGAGCCGCCAGGCCGGGCCGCCGGTGTTCGTCACCTCGCAGTAGGTGGGTCGGCCCTCGGAGAGGAAGCGGGGGACCGATCGCAGGGCCACCGCCAGTCCGTAGCCGGGCACGCCCTCCCCCAGGCGGCGCAGGGGCGTCTCCTCGAGCCGGGTGCGGATCCAGTTGTAGTCGTTCAGCACCGCGGCGTCGATCCCGACGCCGGCGAAGGGCGTACGCCTCCCGTCGCAGGTGAGAAGGTTCAGGCGGCGCACCCGGTCGACCTCGCCCCGGATGTAGCGGGCCAGGTCCTGCACGTGCCGGCGCGGGGCGGCCCCGACCATCTCCGCCACCGCGTTCCCCGTCCCGAGCGCGAGGACGCCGAAGCGCGGCGGCCGGGCGGAGCGGCGTTCCGCCGTCTCCAGGATCCGGTTCACCCAGGCGACGAAGGTCCCGTCGCCGCCGCCGGTGAAGACCGTCCGGTACCTCCGCGCCACCACCTCCTCGGCGATCTCGAGGGCATCGGAGGGAGTCTTGGAGAAGTACAGGTGCTCGTCCGCAAGGACGGTGGAGAGGGCGCGGCGCACTCCGGGGTTCACCTGTTTCGCATGCGCGTTGAGGAGGACCGCGACCTCCGGACGTGCCGGCACCATGGCGAGCGCGGGAGCGAGCTTCGGGTACGCTTGTGGGCCTCGGAGCATCCGTCGCATCCTCGCCCCCCCGGGGGCCATGACGCAGGTGTCCGGGGCCCTGAGCAAGGGCGGTGCCACGGTGCGTTGAAAGGCGTTAACGTGAAATTCCGGTGACTTGTAGTGTCCCTCGGGACCGGGAGGGGAGGCATGTGACGCGAGGCGGCGGTGGCGGTGCGAAGGACGCTATGCACCCGAGCCGGCCCTTCCCCGGCCCATGGTGCCGTTTGACAGCCTCGGACGCGGACTTACGTTTCCGCCCGTCCAGGAGGGATTTCACGACATGGCCAAGATCATCGGCATCGACCTCGGCACGACGAACTCCGTCGTCGCGGTGATGGAGGGAAAGGATCCCGTCGTCATCACCAACGAGGAGGGATCGCGCCTCACCCCGAGCGTGGTCGCCTACACCAAGGAGGGGGAGCGACTCGTCGGGCAGGTGGCGAAGCGCCAGGCCATCACCAACCCGGAGAAGACCGTCTACTCCATCAAGCGCTTCATGGGCCGCCGGTTCGGCGAGGTCCAGGACGAGATGAAGCGGGTCCCCTACCACGTGGTGGAGGGCCCGAACGGCGACGCCCGCATCGAGATCGACGGCAAGCAGAACTCGCCCCCCGAGATCAGCGCCCAGGTCCTGCTCAAGCTGAAGCGGGCGGCCGAGAACTACCTGGGGGAGAAGGTGACCGACGCGGTCATCACCGTCCCCGCCTACTTCAACGACTCCCAGCGGCAGGCCACCAAGGACGCGGGCGAGATCGCCGGTCTGAACGTGCGGCGGATCGTGAACGAGCCCACCGCCGCGGCCCTGGCCTACGGCCTCGACCGCAAGAAGAACGAGAAGATCGCCGTCTACGACTTCGGGGGCGGGACCTTCGACATCTCGATCCTCGAGGTGGGCGAGAACGTGGTCGAGGTGCTCGCCACGAACGGCGACACCCATCTCGGCGGCGACAACATCGACCAGCGGATCATCGACTGGCTCATCGCCGAGTTCAAGAAGGACACGGGCATCGACGTCTCCAAGGACAAGATGGTCCTCCAGCGGCTCAAGGAGGCGGCGGAGAAGGCGAAGATCGAGCTCTCCTCCATGAGCGAGACCGAGATCAACCTCCCCTTCCTCACCGCCGACCAGACCGGTCCCAAGCACCTCTCCATCAAGCTGTCGCGCGCCCGGCTGGAGCAGATGACCGAGGACCTGGTCGAGCGCTCGATCGAGCCCACCCGCAAGTGCCTTGCGGACGCGAAGCTGCAGCCCTCCCAGGTCGACGAGGTGGTGCTGGTGGGCGGCCAGACCCGCATGCCCAGGATCGTCGAGACGGTGAAGAAGTTCTTCGGCAAGGAGCCGAACCGCTCGGTGAACCCCGACGAGGTGGTGGCGGTCGGGGCGGCGGTTCAGGCCGGGGTCCTCTCCGGGGAGGTGAAGGACATCCTCCTCCTCGACGTCACCCCCCTCTCCCTCGGGGTCGAGACCCTGGGCGGGGTCATGACCCGGCTCATCGAGCGGAACACCACCATCCCGGCGAAGCGGTCGGAGACCTTCTCCACCGCCGCCGACGGCCAGACCTCGGTGGAGATCCACGTCCTCCAGGGCGAGCGCGACATGGCCCGAGACAACCGGACCCTGGGCCGCTTCCACCTGGAGGGCATCCCCCCGGCCCCCAGGGGCGTGCCCCAGATCGAGGTCACCTTCGACATCGACGCCAACGGCATCCTCAACGTGTCCGCCAAGGACAAGGGCACCGGCAAGGAGACGAAGATCACCATCACCCACTCCTCCGGGCTCAACAAGACCGAGGTCGAGAAGATGGTCACCGACGCCCGGGACCACGAGGCCGAGGACAAGAAGCGGCGCGAGGAGGTGGAGCAGCGCAACCGGGCCGAGAACCTCGCCTACCAGATGGAGAAGCTCATCAAGGAGAACCGGGAGAAGCTCGGGGCGGCGATCGTCAAGGAGATCGAGGACGCCATCCAGGAGGTTCACAAGGTCCGGGAGAAGGGCTCGCCCGACGAGGTGAAGGCGGCCATGGACCGGCTCGAGCGCGCGAGCCACAAGGCGGCCGAGGAGCTCTATCGGTCGGCCCCCGGCCCCGCCCCGGGGGGCGACGGACGCCCCGAGGAGAAGCCCAAGGACAACGTGGTCGACGCAGAGTTCAAGCAGGTGTGAACCTCACCGTCCTCTCGCGGTCCCCCGAGATCCACACCACGAGCCGCATCGTGGAGGCGGCCCGGGCGCGGGGGATCAGGACCCGGGTCATCGACCCCCTCGAGATCGAGCTCGGGCTCGGTCACGGCGCTCCCGCCGCCTACTGGCGAGGGCGCCGGTTTCCCCGGGCGGACGTGGTGGTGCCGCGCATCGGCCTGTCCGTCCACCAGTACGGCCTCGCGGTGGTGAACCAGCTCGAGCTCTTGGACGTGGCGGTGATGAACGGGGCCTACGGGATCGGCGCGAGCCGCAACAAGATGCGGGTCCTGCAGATGCTCTCCGCCGCCGGGGTCCCCGTCCCCCGGACCGTCATGGCGAGCGCCCCCGCTCGCGTCAAGGAGATGGTGAGGCTGGTGGGCGGCGTCCCGGTCCTCGTGAAGCTCCTCTCGGTGAGCGAGCAAAGCGGGGTCATGATCTGCGAGAGCCTGCAATCGCTCGAGGCCGCACTCGAGGCCATCCTCGGGCTCGGGCAGAACATCGTGGTCCAGCAGTACCTGCGGGGTGCCCGGGGGCGCGACCTTCGGCTCCTCGTGGTGGGGGGCGAGGTGGTCGCCGCCATGCGGCGGAGCGCCCCACTGGGCCGGTTCACCCCGAACCTGCGGCGCGGGGCGCAGTTCGAGCCGGTGGAGCTCTCGGCGGACTGGGCCCGGCCGGCCCTCGAGGCGGCCCGGGTGCTCCAGCTCGAGATCTGCGCGGTGGACATGCTCGACGTGGGCGGCGTCCCCCGGGTCTTCGAGGTGAACAGCTCCCCCTCGATCCGCGAGGCGGAGGCGACCTGCGGCGTGGACGCCGCCGGCCGCATCGTCGAGCGGGCCCTGGCCCTTTGCTCGGGGAAGCCCGGGGCCGCCCGCAGACCGCCCAAGCCGCGCGAGACGGTCCCCGCCGCCCGGCCTTGAAGGCGTGGCCCCCCCGGACGGTTCCTTGGTATAGAGGCCGCCGTGCGTCTCCCCTCGCTCGGGATCTTCCTCGGTGCGCTCCTCTGCCCGGCCATCCGCGCGGCCGAGCCCCCCGCCCCGGCCGAGGAGAGCTGCCCGATCGATACCGAGGGGACCACCCGCGAGCTCCGGACGGGCGGGGAGGGGAAGCTCGTCCTCGCCCTCCTCCCGGTGCCGGGGACGCACGTCGATCCGGCCGCGCCGCTCAGGATCTCCCTCTCGGGGAGCCCCGGGCTCAAGATGAGCCGCAGGGTGCTCGGCCAAAAGGATGCCGTCGGCCCGAGGGCCCAGGGCCCGCGCTTCGAGGTCCCCTTCACCGCCACGCAGCGCGGGGCGCAGGTGGCGCGGGCCCGAATCGACTTCTTCGTCTGCTCCGAGACGTGGTGCGCGAGGCAGTCCCGCGACGTCTCGGTCGCGGTCCTGGTGAAGTGAGGCCTTCGGGAGCGCTTGGGGCGAGAAGGGCGAGGGCGGATTTGCGCGTCTTGTACGGCAAGAACCCGGTGCGGGAGCTCTTGCGCACGCCGGGCGAGGGCCTCTTCGAGCTCTGGCTGGCGGAGGGGGGGACCCGCGCCGCCGCCCTGGGAGAGCTCGAGAAGCTGGCCCGGGAGCGCGGGGCGAAGGTGCGGACTGCCCCCAAGTCGAAGCTCGACCGGCTCGCCGGGACCGACCACCACCAGGGGGTGGTGGCGGTGGTGGCCGACTACCGGTACGCAGAGCTCGGGGACCTCCTCGGCCGGGCCGGGCACGCGGGCGCATCCCCGCTCCTCCTTCTCCTCGACGGCGTCCTCGACCCCCAGAACCTCGGGGCCGCCATCCGGTCGGCCTACGCTCTCGGAGCCCACGGGGTGGTCATCCCCCGGGACCGGGCGGTGGGCGTGACCCCCGCGGTGGCCAAGGCCTCGGCGGGCGCCTCGGAGAAGTGCCTCGTCTCCCGGGTCGTGAACCTCGCCTCGACCCTCGAGATCTTGAAGGAGGCGGGCATCTGGTCGGTGGCGCTCTCGCAGGACGCGGTTCGGGCGCTCGAGGAGGTCGACCTGCGCGGACCGGTCGCCCTGGTCCTCGGGAGCGAGGGGCAGGGGCTGAGACCCCTCGTGAGGCGGACCTGCGACCTCGAGGCCAGGATCCCCATGGCCGGGGAGCTGGACAGCCTCTCGGTGTCGGCGAGTGCGGCGATCGCCCTCTACGAGGTCGCACGCCAAAGAGGGATCGGCCGGAAGGGGACGAAGGTGTGATTTCGGCCGTAGGAATCCCTTGTTGACAAGACCGGGCCTCTCGTTTTAAAGACGCCCCTCCACTCGAAGGGCGGTGCCCGTCTGCCCGCGGCGGAGGTCGGCCGTTCCTGCGGGAGGGATTACGCTGGCGTAGCTCAGCAGGTAGAGCAGCTGCCTTGTAAGCAGCAGGTCGCGGGTTCGACTCCCACCGCCAGCTCAAGGAGCCCTTGGGAACGGGCGGGACGCACGAGACGAGGAGAGGACTTCCGGAGGGATTCCCGAGCGGCCAAAGGGAGCAGACTGTAAATCTGCCGGCTTACGCCTTCGGTGGTTCGAATCCACCTCCCTCCACCAAGCGAGCACCCGACGACGGCGAAGAACCTTGACGACCGAACACGTGCATCGGAGGCCTGCGGGAATAGCTCAGTTGGTAGAGCGTCAGCCTTCCAAGCTGAATGTCGCGGGTTCGAATCCCGTTTCCCGCTTCGTAAGGAAGGAACAGGCGAAAGGAACCGTGCCCTCGTAGCTCAGACGGTAGAGCGCGTCCTTGGTAAGGACGAGGTCTCCAGTTCAATCCTGGACGAGGGCTTTCTAGAAAACGTCGGCGCGGAGGAAGGCTGTCATGGCGGGCAACCGGACCATCATCACGCTCGAGTGCAAGACCTGCAAAGAGCGGAACTACACCACCACCAAGAACAAGAAGAGGACCCAGGACAAGCTGACCCGCTCCAAGTACTGCCCGCGCTGCCGCAAGCACGTGGAGCACCGGGAGGCGAAGTAGGGCCTGCCAAAGCGGCGAGATGGGGAAGGCGGGCCCAAGAGGAAGAGCCGGTTAGGCCAGTAGCTCGAACGGTAGAGCAGCGGTCTCCAAAACCGCGGGTTGGGGGTTCAAATCCCTCCTGGCCTGCAGCAGAACGGGGCGGGGGCGAGGGCGCGGTGGCCCAAGGCTCCCCCCGAAAGAGGATCGATCGGTGGCCATGGAAAACGTCGGCGGGGTGGAACAGCCCAGGCGAATCGTCGCCATCTTCTACGTGGTCGCGGCCATCGTGCTCGGCATGTTCCTCGAGAAGGTGCTCGAGATCGTCTTCGCGGCGGTGGGGGTGAACGACTTCTCGATCCTCGGGATGGCGAATCTCTCCTCGGCGATCGGGTTCGCGCTCGCCTTCCTCGCGGCCATCGTGGCCTGGCAGGTCCCGAAGACGCAGCGCCTCTCCCTCGAGATCGCCCTCGAGCTGAGGAGGGTCACCTGGCCGAGCCTCCGGGAGACCCGCGCCGCCACCATCGCGGTGATCATCGCCTCCTTCGTGGCGGCGGTGATCCTCGGGATCTTCGACCTCGCCTGGAGCTGGCTCAGCTCCAAGGTCTACTGACGAGGTCAACGCGGCGTGGGCGCGGAGGTCGCCGGAGGCGGGCGGGGTAAAGGGGGCGGGGCGTCCCGAACCCTGGGAGAGGTCATGGGGAAGAAGTGGTACGTGGTGCACACCTACTCGGGCTTCGAGAACAAGGTGAAGAAGTCCCTGGAGGAGCGCGTTCGCCAGCACGAGCTCCAGGACCGCTTCGGGGAGATCCTCATCCCGATGGAGGTGGTCCAGGAGATGGTCAAGGGGGAGAAGAAGACCTCCAAGCGGAAGTTCTTCCCCGGCTACATCCTCGTGAACATGGAGATGAACCTCGGCACCTGGCACCTCGTGAAGGGGACGCCCAAGGTCACCGGGTTCGTGGGGAACGCCAAGACGCCCGACCAGGTGCCGGCGGTGTCCGACGCGGAGGTCCAGCGGCTCACCACCCAGATCTCGGAGGGGTCGCTGAAGCCCAAGCCCAAGGTGCAGTTCGAGGAGGGTGACCAGGTTCGGGTCATCGACGGCCCGTTCTCGAACTTCAACGGCACCGTGGAAGAGGTGAAGCCGGAGAAGGGAAAGCTACGGGTCCTGGTGTCGATCTTCGGCCGGGCCACCCCGGTCGAGCTCGACTTCATGCAGGTGGAGAAGACCTAAGGGGGAAGCGGGCGTGGGAGGGCCTCTGGCCCGCTCGACCACGCGGGGCCGCACAGGGCGGCCCGGAAGGAAGCCATGGCGAAGAAGATCACCGCACAGATCAAGCTGCAGCTCCCCGCCGGCAAGGCGAACCCCGCCCCCCCGGTGGGCCCGGCCCTCGGCCAGCACGGCGTCAACATCATGGAGTTCTGCAAGCAGTTCAACGCGCAGACCCAGTCGCAGGCCAAGGAAGCGCTCATCGTCCCGGTCATCATCACCGTCTACCAGGACCGGACCTTCTCCTTCGTCCTGAAGACGCCGCCCGCGGCCATCCTCCTCAAGAAGGCGGCCGGCCTCCACACCGAGAAGAAGAAGGGATCGGGGTCGCACCAGCCGGGGAAGGAGAAGGTGGGCCAGGTGACCCGCAAGCAGCTCGAGCAGATCGCCCGGACCAAGATGCCCGACATGACCGCGGGGAGCCTCGAAGCGGCGATGAGGACGGTCGAGGGGACCGCCCGGTCCATGGGTATCGAGATCGTCGGCTAGCGGGGAGGAGGCACGCACATGGCGCAGGCAGGGAAGAAGTACCGGGCGGCGCTCGCCAAGGTGGACCGGACCCGCCGCTACAAGGTCGACGAGGCGATGGGGCTCGTGAAGCAGATCGCCACGAAGAGGTTCGACGAGACGGTGGACGCGGCCATCAACCTGGGGGTCGATCCCAAGCACGCCGATCAGGTGGTCCGGGGGGCGGTGGTCCTGCCCCACGGGATGGGCAAGACGGTGAAGCTCGCGGTCTTCGCCAAGGGGGACAAGGCCCGCGAGGCCCAGGAGGCCGGCGCCGACATCGTCGGGGCGGAGGATCTGGCGGAGAAGATCCAGGGCGGCTTCATGGACTTCGACAAGGTCATCGCCAGCCCGGACATGATGGGCGTCGTGGGCCGGCTCGGGAAGGTCCTCGGACCCCGGGGCCTCATGCCGAACCCCAAGATCGGGACCGTGACCATGGACCTCGCCCGCGCCATCAAGGAGCAGAAGGCCGGCAAGGTCGAGTTCCGGGTGGAGAAGGCGGGGATCGTCCACGTGCCCTTCGGGAAGGCGTCGTTCGACCCCGAGAAGCTGAAGGCCAACTTCAACGCCATCATGGAGATCATCTACAAGGCGAAGCCCCAGACGGCGAAGGGCCTCTACGTGAAGAACGTGACGGTGAGCACGACCATGGGACCGGGCATCAAGCTCGACCTCGCCGAGCTCGCCGCGCACCACGCCTAGGCACCACGCCTAGGGAGGAGGAGTCTTCGAGGTTCCCGGCGGCTCGCCGCCGGGGTTCTGGTCCAAGACAGCGGGCCCGCCCTTCCCCGAGTGCGAGAGGCAAAAGGGGAGGGCGGCCAAGCGGAGCCAAAAGGCTCCGACCCGCCGAGACGGGAACTGCGAGGTGGTGGCAGCGTCCCCTGCTTGGCCAGGGGTCTCGTACCGGACGTCCGGTCCGAAGCCCAAAGAACGAAGCCGGCCGGCCCCTTCAAAAGGGCGGGCGGCAGGAAAGGTGGTGAGCAAGCTTGAACCGGACGGAGAAGGAAGAGGTCATCGGCGAGCTCCACGAGAAGATGGCGAGGGCGAAGGCCGCCATCGTGGCCGAGCCGAAGGGCCTCACGGTCGAGGTGGTGACCGGGCTCCGCAAGAAGCTGCGGGAGGCCAAGGTCGACTACCGGATCGTGAAGAACACCCTCGCCGCGCGCGCCGCCAAGGGCACGCCGGTGGAACCGCTGGCCGGGCAGTTCCGGGGACCGACCGCTCTCGTCATGTCCTACGACGACGTGGTCGCCCCGGCGAAGCTCCTCGCGGACTTCATGAAGGACCGCGAGAGCTTCGTCATCCGCACGGCGGTGGTGGAGGGGAAGGTCATCGACGCGAAGGCGGTGGCCGCCCTCGCCAAGATGCCCGGCCTCGTGGAGCTGCGCGGGCAGATCGCGGCGATGATCGCAAAGCCCGCGACGAGGCTCGTCCGCATGATCGGCACCCCCGGGCAGCAGCTGGCCCGCGTGCTCGGCGCGCGGAGGGAAGAGCTCGAGAAGAAGGGATGACCGGTACCTGAACTCAAATCGGCCGGCGCGCGAGGCGGGCCGGCCCAAAAAAAGCGCTGCGGGCGCCCCCCGGGGGCGCCCTCAAGGGA
>DASRZU010000056.1:0-16619 GCA_035686075.1 Anaeromyxobacter sp. | reverse complement strand
CCCTGCTGCCGCTGCTCTCCACCATGCGCCGGCTGGTCGAGGGCGAGGTGCTGCAGCTCACCTTCCGCGGCACCTTCGCCGCCACCGAGGCGACCTACCTGCAGGTGGTCGAGGGGAAGACCGCCTCGCTCTTCGGCTGGGCCGCCGCCGCCGGCGCCTGGGCGGCGGGCATCGACGGCAGGGTCCCGGCGGCGCTGGTGCGCGTCGGCGAGGGCCTCGGGATCGCCTTCCAGCTCGTGGACGACGCCCTCGACTACGCCGCCGATCCGACTCTCCTGGGCAAGCGCCTGGGCGCCGACCTGGCCGAGGGGAAGGCCACGCTCCCGCTCATCCGCGCCTGCGCCAGCGTCCCCGGGCTCCGCAACCGGCTCGGGACGGTCCTTGAAGGGGAGGATGCGCAGGCGGTGGCGGTCGAGGTGGTGGAAGCGGTGAAGCGCGTGGGCGGGGTCGAGGCGGCGCGCGCTCTGGCGCGGCAGCATACCGCCTCCGCCCTGGTAGCCCTGGAGGGCGTGCCGGACGGACCGCACCGGCGGGCGCTCCGGGATGCGGCGCTGGCGCTCACCGAGCGGGGGTTCTAGAGGCGCCCTCCCGTCGGGGCGGGGGCCGTACTCAGGCGTTCCTCCAGGCGCGCTCCGCCTTCAGCACCGCGTTGGCGAGGGGGACGTCGTAGGGCCAGGAGTCGAGGACCATCCGCCCCAGCCCCTCGGGCCGCTGCCGCCGCGGCGGGAGCTCACCGCGCTCGAGGCTCGCGAGGTAGCCGCGGAGCGTGGTGATGCAGGTGTCGAGGTCCTCGGGGCAGAGACGGTACTGGGGGGCGCGCCGCTCCGCCTCGACCTCGGAGAGGGCGACCAGGATGAGCTCGCGAGCGCGGTCCCGGCGGTCCATGCCGCGCGTAGCCTAGATCAGGACGGGACGGTGGGAAACCTCTGGCCCCGGCGCGGCACCCGCTCGCGAGGAGTGTTCACACCCTAGCCGCGTTCCTGGTACTCGAGGGGAACCCGGGGCAAGAGCCCGCGGTCGAAGGCGGTCCCCAAGAACGCCGCCACCGCCTCCCGCCCCCTCGAACCGAGCTCGACGGTCCAGTCGTTCACGTACATCCCCACGTACCGGTCGGCCTGGCGGCGGGACAGGCCCCGCGCGAAGGAGAGCGCGTAGGTGAGCGCCTCTGCCCGGTGGGCCAGACCATAGGAGATCGACTCCCCCCAGGCCCGGGCCACCGCCGAGCGAACCCCGGCTGGCAGGTCCCTCCGGATGGCATTGAGGCCGAGCGGGAGCGGCAGGGCCGTCCGCTCCTTCCATCTCTGACCCAGGTCCGCGAGGACGCGCAAGCCCTCCTCCGCAACGGTGAGCTGCCCCTCGTGGATGATGAGCGCCGCCTCTACCTCGCCGCGCTGCGCCGCCGCCCCCGCAGCCCGGAAATCCATGGGCACGGGCTCGAATCGGGTCACCTCCAAGGAGAGCGCCAGGGCGGCGCTAGTTCGCCGCCCCGGGACGGCGACCCGCCTCCCCGAAAGCTCCGAGAGCGATGTGAAGGACGACGACTGGGGAACGACTACCAGAGGACCGTAGCCGTCTCCCATGGATGCGCCCGAATCGAGCAGGAGGTAGCCCTGGGCCAAGAAGGGGTAGGCCGCCGCCGAGATCGCGGTGACGTCGTACCCTTCCGCGCCCGCCTGGTTGGCCGACTCGACGTCGAGCAAGGCCTGCTCGAAGGCGATCCCCTCGGCACGAACCGCGCCGCTCGCGATCCCGAAGTACATGAAGGCGTCGTCCGAATCGGGACTGTGAGCCACGCGGATTCTGTGCATGCACTGCCGTTCTACCCTTCAACGATCGTTGAAACAAGGCGACCGCAGGAGTAGAGATCCCGCGCCATGGCCTACCGCTCGCTGCGCGAGTTCCTCGATCGGCTCGAGCGGGCGGGCGACCTCGTCCGGGTACGGGACCCGGTCGACCCGGTGCTGGAGATGGCGGCCCTGGCGGACCGGGCCGCCAAGCAGTCCGGGCCCGCGCTCCTCTTCGAGGCGGTCGCCTCCCGGCCCGGGTCGTTTCCGGTGGCCATGAACCTCTTCGGCACGCGCCGCCGGACCAGTTGGGCACTCTCCTGCGACGACTTCGAGGATCACGCCTCGGAGTTGCGGTCGCTCTTGCATACCGCACCCCCCGCCTCCCTCTGGGAAAAGCTGAAGCTCCTTCCCCGACTCGGGCGGCTCGCCTCCCTCGCCCCGCGGCACGTCTCCCTAGGCTCTTGCCAAGAGGTGGTCCTGCGCGGGCCCGACGCCGACCTGGGTCTCCTACCCGCTCTCACCACCTGGCCGCACGACGGCGGTTCCTTCCTCACGCTGCCCCAGGTGATCACCCGCGACCCGGACACGGGCGCCCGGAACGTGGGCATGTACCGGCTCCAGATCCTCGGTCCGCACAAGCTAGCGCTGCACTGGCAGCTTCACAAGACCGCCACGGCGCATTACCGGGCCTACCGGCGGCGGGGGGAGCGCATGCCGGTGGCGGTGGCGCTGGGCGGCGACCCGGCCCTCACTTACTGTGCCTCGGCTCCGTTGCCGCCCGGGGTGGACGAGTACCTCTTCGCCGGCTTCTTGCGCGGCGAAGCGGTACGGCTGGTGAAAGGGGTAGCGACCGACTTGGAGGTCCCCGCCGAGGCCGATCTGGTGATCGAGGGATGGGTGGACCCGGCAGCACCGCTCGTGCGCGAGGGTCCCTTCGGCGACCATACCGGCTTCTACTCCCTCGCCGACGACTACCCGTGGCTCGACGTCGCCGCGGTGACGCACCGGCGGGACCCGGTCTACCCCGCAACCGTGGTGGGCCCTCCGCCAGCCGAGGACTTCTGGATGGGAACGGCAACAGCCCGGCTCTTCCTTCCGCTCCTCCAGCTCGTCTTCCCCGAGATCGTTGATCTGGCCTTCCCGGCCGAGGGCGTGTTCCACAACCTGTGCCTCGTCTCCATGCGCAAGGAGTTCCCCGGGCATGCCAAGAAGCTCATGCACGGGTTATGGGGCTCGGGGCAGCTGTCGAGCACGAAGACCCTGGTCGTCTTCGACGAGGACGTGGACGTGCAGGACGCGTCCGGCGCGGCCTGGCGCGCCCTGGCCAACATCGACGCACGGCGCGATCTCGTGGTGGTGGAAGGGCCGGTGGACGTGCTCGACCACGCCGCCCCCCAGCTCGCGCTGGGCTCCAAGGTCGGGGTCGACGCGACCCGTAAGTGGGCCGAGGAGGGAGGGCGCCAGTGGCCGGAGCCCTGCGTGCACCCCCCCGAGATCCTGGCCCGCATGGACGCTCTCTACGAGCGGCTCGTGCCCGGCGCGCCCAAGACCAACCGGCCACGCATCCCCGAGCCGGCCGCGGCCAGCTGGACGCCGCGCAAGGGGGCCGCGTGAGCACTCCCCTCCGCCTTACGCCGGACGCCTTTCCACCTCCGGGACCGGTTCCGCTCCCGGGCGTCGGCCTGCGCGCCGCGGCCGTCCGGGCCATGTTCGATCGGGTCGCCCCCTCGTACGACCTCTTGAACCGCCTCATGACGCTTCGGGTGGACCAGTCCTGGCGGGGGCGGCTCCTCCGTGAGCTCGAGCCGAGGCCTGGCGAGGTACTGCTCGACCTCTGCGCGGGAACCATGGACGTGGCTGCCCTCGCCCGCGACCGGGTCCCGGGTCTGCGGGTCGTGGGGGCGGACTTTTCGCTCCCCATGCTCGAGCGGGGAGTGGAGAAGACCGGCTTGCCGGCCGCCCAGGCCGACGCGCTCGCCCTCCCCTTCTCGGCCGCTGCCTTCGACCTCGCCTCGGTGACCTTCGGGATGCGCAACCTGGAGTCGTACGAGCGGGGGCTCTTCGAGGTGGCCCGCGTCTTGCGCCGGGGAGGACGGCTGGGAGTGCTCGAGTTCTTCCGGGCGGAGACCCCGGCCTCCCGGCTCGTCCATCGCGCGTACAACCGTCTGGCGCTCCCGGTCCTCGGGCGGCTGCTCTCGCCCGATCCGTCCGCCTACCGCTATCTGGTCGAGTCGATGGAGCGCTTCGCCTCGAGGCCGGAGTTCGAGGCTTCGGCCCGCCGCGCCGGCTTCCGGGAGGTGCGGGGCGAGACACTCTTCCCGGGCGTGTGCGGGCTGGTAACGGCGGTGCGCGGATGAAGATGGTGGTGGCCATCTCGGGGGCCTCGGGCGCTCCCTACGCGCGCCGGTTCCTCGACTTTCTGGCGGCACACGGCGAGGCCCACGGCGTCTCGGTGGACCTGGTGTTCACCCCGACGGGGCGGCAGGTCTGGAAGCAGGAAGTCGGCAGCGAGCCCCGCTATCCCTGGCCGATCTGGAAGAGCCAGGACTTCACCGCCCCGTTCGCCTCCGGGTCGGCCCTGTACGACGCGATGGTGGTAATCCCCTGCTCCGCCGGCGCCCTGTCGCGGATCGCTTACGGCATCTCCTCGGACCTCCTCGGCCGGGCCGCCGACGTGATGTTGAAGGAGCGCCGGCGGCTCTTGCTCGTCTTGCGCGAAACCCCGATCTCCCTGGTCCACGCCCGGGCCATGGTCCAGGTGATCGAGGCCGGGGCGATGGTTCTCCCCGCCTCTCCCTCCTTCTACTCCGGGCCGCGCACCGTCGAGGCACTGGTCGACACGGTGGTCTCCCGGGTGCTCGACAAGCTTTTGCTCCCCAACGAGCTCATGAGGCGTTGGGGAGGCCTCGTGCCGTTGCCCAGGGAGCCGAGCGAATAGGAGCACGCGCGCATGCTTTCCCTGCTTGCCGACCGCGCCCTCGAGCGCGATGGTCTCGGGCCCATCCGAGACAAGGTCCTCTCCGCTGAGCGGCTCAGCGAGGCAGACGGGGTGCGCCTCTTCGAGGCGAGGGGCCTCGCCGCGCTCGGGGCGCTCGCCAACCACGTCCGCGAGGAGCGCCACGGGGACCTGACCTATTACAACCGCAACGTCCACCTGAACCCCTCCAACGTCTGCGTGGCCTCCTGCAAGTTCTGCTCCTTCGCCCGCAAGGATGACCAGCGCGCCTCCCAGGGCTACACCTTGTCGCTCGACGAGGCGGTGGAGAAGGTGCTCTCCCGCAGGCCGCTCGGCGTCACCGAGGTGCATATCGTCGGGGGCCTAAACCCCGACCTCTCCTTCGACTACTACACCGAGCTCCTCTCCCGGCTAAGGAGGGCCTGGCCCGCGCTCTCCATCAAGGCCTTCACCGCCGTCGAGATCCACTTCTTCGCCGAGAAGTTCGGGATGACCATTGAAGAGGTGCTGCGCCGCCTCATCGAGGCGGGGCTCGACACCCTTCCCGGCGGTGGCGCCGAGATCTTCGCCCCTCGGGTCCGCCGCAAGATCTGCGACGACAAGGCCACCGCCGAAGAGTGGCTCGCCGTCCACCGCACCGCGCACCAGCTCGGCGTCCGCACCAACGCCACCATGCTCTACGGCCACATCGAGCGGCTCGACGAGCGGGTGGACCACATGCGCCGCCTGCGGGAGCTGCAGGACGAGACCTTGGGGTTCCAGGTGTTCATCCCCCTCGCCTTCCACCCGGATCACAACATGATCGGCAAGGCCTACCCCAAGCCGACGGGCTACGACGCCCTCCGCACCCTGGCCGTGGCGCGCCTCTTCCTCGACAACTTCGACCACCTGAAGGCGTACTGGGTCTCTCTGGGGGAGCGGCTGGCCCAGGCGGCCCTGTCCTTCGGCGTGGACGACCTCGACGGCACTGTGCTCGAGGAACGCATCTACCACATGGCTGGCGCCACCGTGCCCCAGGCGCTTTCGGAAGGGACGCTCAGGAAGCTCATCCGGGCCGCGGGGCGGGTGCCGGCGGAACGGGACAGCCTCTACCGGGTCCTGCAGGTGCACGGGTCCGCCCCCTTCGCCCCCCTGCCCGCGGCCACGGCCTAGCGAGGGGAACATGCCCCAGAAACTCAAGGCCGCCGCGGTGTCGTTCTTGAACGCCTGGCCCCTGACGGAGGGGCTCAAGGGCTCGGATCGGATCGACCTCGTCCTGGCCGAGCCCTCCCGCTGCGCCGAGCTGCTCGAAGCGGGGAAGGTGGACCTGGCCCTGGTCTCGGTCGCCGCGCTGGAGAAGGGGGAGTACGAGATCGTCCCGGGGATGGCCATCGGAGCGGACGGCCCGGTGCAGACGGTGGTGCTCGCCGGCGAGCAATCGCCGGCCATCTGGGACGAGGTCTTCCTCGACACCGCCTCCCGCACCTCGCACGTCCTCGCGAAGCTCGTCCTCGACGCCATGGGGGTTCACCCGAGATTCACGCCCATGCCCGCCGCTGATGGGCTGGCCTTGGCCCGCGGCCGGCGCGGAGCCCTCGTCATCGGCGACCGCGGCTTCGACGTGCGAGCCAACCATCTGCTCGACTTGGGTCGCGAGTGGACCCACCTCACCGGGCTCCCCATGGTCTTCGCGCTCTGGGCAGCCCGGCCCGGCGCCCTCTCGCCCGAGGACGTACAGGAGCTGACCCGGGCGGCGCAGCACGGGCTCGGCCTGCGCACCGAGCTGGCCCAGCGGTTCGCTGCCGAACGAGGGGGCGACCCCGAGCGGTACCGCCGCTACCTGACGCAGCGGATCCGCTACGGGCTCGGCCCGTACGAGCTGAAGGGGCTGGAAGCCTTTCTGGAACGCGCCGAGGAGAAGGGCTTCCTCCCCCCGATGAGGATCCGGTTCGTGGACGATGTCGTCCGGCGCGCCCGCGCGCGGCGGGCGGTCTCCCTGGACACGGCCCTCGCCAAGGGGGCGGCCGGAGAACGACTCGACGCCGACGAGGGCGAGATCCTGGACGAGAGGGCTCCTTTGCTCGAGCTGGGGCTCGCTGCCGACACCCGCCGTCGCGCCCTCCACCCCGGCGACCTCGTCACCTACATCGTCTCGCGCAACGTGAACTACACCAACGTCTGCACCACCGCCTGTCACTTCTGCGCCTTCTACCGACCCCGAGGCCACCGGGACTCCTACGTTCTCACCCGGGAGGAGCTCAGGCAGAAGATCGACGAGACGGTGGCCCTCGGCGGGATCGAGATCCTCCTGCAGGGCGGCCTCCACCCCGACCTGGGGATCGAGTGGTACGAGGACCTCTTCCGGTGGGTGAGAGCGAACTGGCCCCTCATCAACCTCCACGCTCTCTCGCCCGAGGAGATCTGGCACATCGCTCGCACGAGCCAGATCCCCCTCGACGAGACCATCGACCGGCTGGTGGCCGCCGGGATGGACTCCATTCCCGGCGGAGGAGCGGAGATCCTCGACGACGAGGTGCGGCGCCGCATTGCGCCGCTCAAGTGCTCCACCGACGAGTGGCTCATGGTGATGAGGGCCGCTCATCACAAGGGGCTGCGCAGCACCGCCACCATGATGTTCGGGGTGGGAGAGGAGCCGCGCCACCGGGTGGCTCACCTTCTGCGCCTGCGCGAACTCCAAGACGAGACGGGTGGATTCACCGCCTTCATCTGCTGGCCCTTCCAGCCGGCCAACACCCGGCTCGTACCCGGGGACGGCAGCGCCCATGCCTACCTGCGCACGAACGCCCTCTCCCGGCTCCTCCTCGACAACGTCGAGAACCTCCAGGCCTCCTGGGTCACGATGGGCGGCGGGGTGGCACAGGCCGCCCTCCACATGGGCTGCAACGACTTCGGCCAGGTGATGATCGAGGAGAACGTCGTCTCTGCCGCCGGGACCACCTTTCGGATGGACTCCGAGGAGGTGGAGCGGCACATACGCGACGCCGGCTTCCGCGCCGCGCGGCGCAACATGCGTTACCAGATCCTCGAGGGCCGGCCCTCATGAGCCGCGTGCTGAGCGCGCCCTTCCTTCTGCCCGGCCGCCCCGGGCAGGAGGGCGCCGTGGCGAGAGCCCTCTCCGACGCCGCCGTCGCGCTCGATGGGGACACGGTGGCGGCCTTTGGCCCACGCGCTGAAATCGAGGCCCGCTTCGGCCCGGGCGAGCGGCTCGAGGCCGTCCTCTTGCCCGCACTGGTGAATGCCCACCTGCACCTCGAGCTCTCCCACCTCTCCGGGCGCGTGGCGGGTGGGGATGGGCTCCCGGCTTGGATCAACCGCTTCCTCGGCGCGCGCGCGCTCCCTTGGCAGGGCGAGGCGAGCTCCGCGATGGAGAGGGCCGCCCTCTCCCTCCGCCGGGCGGGCGTGGCGGCGGTGGGCGACGTCTCGAACACCCTCGCCTCGCTCGAGCCGCTGGCGCGTCAGCGCCTCTGCGGGACGGTGTTTCATGAGGTGTTCGGCTTCTCCCCCGAGCGCCTCGAGAGGGCTCGAGAGGCAGGGCGTGCGGAGCGTGCCCGCCTTCTCCCGCCGGCCGGGCTTCGGGTGCGGGAGAGTCCGCACGCGGTCTACTCCACGCACCGGAAGGGGATCGAGGCTCTTCTGTGCGCTGGGCCCGGCTCGCTTCACCTGGCCGAAGACCCGGCCGAGCGGCTCTTCTGCCGGGATGGGGGGGGAGCCTTTCGGCGCTTGCACGAGTCGCTCGGAACCGCGGACGTGGACCGGCTCCGGGTCCGCGGCCCATCGGCGGTGGCGGCGGTGGCGGCGTTCCTCGCGCCTCACCACCTCGTCGTCCACTGCCTGGACCTGGACGACGGCGATGTGCGCCTCCTGTCCGCCACGGGGGCCACCGCCGTCCTCTGTCCCCGCTCCAACCGCCACATCGTCGGCGCGCTCCCCCGCCTCGATGCCCTTCGAGAGGCCGGCGTCCCGCTCGCCGTCGGTACCGACTCGCTCGCCTCCTCGCCCTCCCTCTCTCCACTCTCCGAGCTGGCCGTGCTCCACCAGGCCTTCCCCAGGATCCCGGCGTCCGTCCTCTTGCCGCTCGCCTGGAATGGCCCGGCGGTGGGGGCCCCGCACGTCGGGCGACTCGCGCCCGGCGCGGCCCCCGGCCTCTTGGCCGCCCCCCTCGCGGGCGCGCGGCCCGCCGATCCGTTCGAGTTCCTCCTCGGGCCCTTCGCCGCTGAGGAACGGCCCTTGGTCTGGGTGGAAGAGAACGCCCGCGAGGCGAGCGCATGAGCGTCGCCGCCCTGGCCCGGCTGGTGAAGCTGTCCCACTCGCTCTTCGCCCTGCCCTTCGCGGCCGCGGCGGCGGCGCTGGTGGGGAGAGCGGCCTTGCCCGATGGGCTCCCCTCGAGGCTCGTCCTGGTGGCCATCGCGGTCGTGGCCGCCCGGACCGCCGCCATGGCCATGAATCGGATCGCGGACCGGGCCATCGACGCGCAGAACCCGCGGACCCTCCGGCGCGAGCTGGTCACGGGCGAGGTCTCGCTCCGAGCCGCCTTCGTGCTCCTGGGCGGGAGCGCGGCCCTGTTCCTCGGGGTGGCCTTTGGCCTCTCCGCGCGGTGCGGGCTCCTTGCCCTTCCGGTGCTTGCGGTGCTGCTCGGCTACTCGTACGCCAAGCGCTTCACCTGGGCCTGCCATCTCTGGCTGGGCGCCGCCCAGGCGCTCGGGCCCGTCGGCGTCTCGGTGGCCCTCACGGGCGGCCTTGAGCCCTCGGCCGCGGTCTTGGGCCTCGGAGTGGGCGCCTGGGTCGCAGGCTTCGACGTGTTTTACGCGCTGCAGGACCTGGAGTTCGACCGGGGCGCGGGCGTGCGCTCGATCCCAGCACGCTTCGGCGTGCGCGACGCACTCTTCTTTGGGCGAGCGCTCCACCTCGTGGCGGTGGCGGCCGTGGCCACCGCGGGAGCGTTGGGCGATCGTGGGCCTGGCTGGCTCGCCGGCACTGCCGTCTTGGCGGGGACGCTCGCGGCCGAGCACCTCTACGTAGCGCCCGGGGGAACGCTCCGGAGGGAGCGGATCAACGTGGCCTTCTTCAACTACAACGCCTTCGCGTCGCTCGCTTTCGCTCTCTGCGCGCTCGGCGACGCGATCCTCTGGAGATGATGGGATGGGCGAGCTCACGCAACGCACCGCGCGCCACGCGACGTCGCACGCGCTCGACCGCGCCGACCTGGCTGTGGCAGAGCAGGTGGGGGCCCTCATGGAGCTATGGGGGTTCCGCCGCCAGCTCGGCCGCGTCTGGTCCGCCCTGTTCCTCTCCGATCGCCCCCTGGCCGCCCCGGAGCTCTGCAACTGCCTGGAGATCTCCACCGGCCTTCTCTCGATGACCTTGTCCGAGCTTCGCTCCTGGGGGGTGGTGCGAGGGGTGGTCGTTCCCGGCGATCGCAAGGAGCACTACGAGGCCGAGACCAATGTGTGGAAGCTCGTGGCTCACGTGCTCCGCGAGCGCGAGCGCAACGCGATCGAGGGGGCCCTGCACGTCTTCGAGCGCGTCCTCTTGGAGGTGCGGGCGGCCGGCGCCGACGTGGACCCGGAGGTGAGGTCCCTGGCGCGCTTCAAGGCCCGCAGGCTGGAGATGCTCGCCAACCTGTGCCAGGCCGCCCTGGCCGTGCTGAAGGTGCTGCTCGACTCTGCCCGCGCCGACGTCGGGCCGATCAAGGCGCTCTCGGAGGCCTTCGCCCGGCGGAGGTAGCGGAGGCTTGCCCCCCCTTCCCGGGAAGGGTAAGTAAGCGCTCCCATGCTGTCGCCCGAAGTCATGGACAAGCTCGAGGCCATCGGCCGGCGGCTCGACGAGCTGACCCACCTGCTCTCCGACCCGGAGGTGGCGGGGAGCGGCGACCGCTACCGGAGGCTCGCCAAGGAGCGCGCCTCCCTGGAGCCCACCGTGGCGGCCCTCCACGCCTACCAGAGGCTGCTCCGGGAGGTCGCGGACAACGAGGCGCTGCTCGAGGATCCCGACCTCCGCGAGATGGCCAGGGAGGAGCTGGCCCAGCTCCGCGCCCGGATCGAGCCCGCCGAGGAGCACCTCAAGACCTTCCTCGTCCCCCGGGATCCCAACGACGAGAAGGACGTGATCGTCGAGGTCCGGGCGGGCGCGGGAGGTGACGAGGCCGGGCTGTTCGCGGCCGAGCTGCTCCGGATGTACCTGCGGTACGCGGAGCGCCGCGGCTGGAGGGTCGAGCTGGCCGACACCTCGCCCGGCGCACTGGGCGGGATCAAGGAAGCGGTCATCCACGTCGCCGGGGAGGCCGTCTATTCCTGGCTCAAGTACGAGTCGGGCGTCCACCGGGTCCAGCGCGTGCCCGCCACCGAGGCGCAGGGCCGCATTCACACCTCGACCGTCACGGTCGCGGTCATGCCCGAGGCCGAGGACATCGACGTGCAGCTCAATCCAGCCGAGATCGAGATGGACGTCTTCCGATCGACCGGCTCGGGGGGGCAATCGGTGAACACGACCGACTCGGCCGTGCGCCTCACCCACAAACCCACTGGGATCGTGGTGAAGTGCCAGCAGGAGAAGAGCCAGCTCAAGAACCGTAACATGGCCATGCGGATGCTGCGGGCGAAGCTCTTCGAGATCGAGCAGGAGAGGCAGCGGAACGCGCGTGACGCCGCCCGCAAGTCGCAGGTGGGGACCGGCGACCGATCCGAGAAGATCCGCACCTACAACTTTCCCCAGGACCGGCTCACCGACCACAGGGTCAACTACACCCGCCACAACCTTCCCGCGGTGATGGACGGCGACGTCCAGGACGTGGTCGAGGCCTGTCGGACCTTCTTTGCCGCCCAGGCGCTGCGCGAGGCCGCGCGTGACGAGGTCGAGAAGCGCACGTGACGGCCGCGGCGCCCTGGACCACGCTCCGGCTCCTTCAGTGGACGCAAGGGTACTTCGCGCAGAAGGAGATCGATGCGCCCCGGCTCACGGCCGAGCTCTTGCTCGCGCACGCGTTGGGCTCGAGCCGGGTGGGCCTCTACCTCGAGTTCGACAAGCCCCTCGGAGAGCCCGAGCTGGCCCGCTTCCGGGAGTTGGTCCGCCGGCGGGCCGAGCGCGAGCCCACCGCTTACTTGGTGGGAAGCAGGGAGTTCCACGGCCGGCCGTTCCAGGTAGACCCGCGTGTCCTCATCCCACGGCCGGAGACCGAGGAGGTCCTCGCGGCCGCTCTTGCGGAGCTCCCCGCGGGGGGGCAAGCCTTGGACCTGGGCACCGGCTCGGGCGTGCTCGGGGTGAGCCTCGCCCTGGAGCGCCCCGGCGCGCAGGTCGTCGCCACCGATCTCTCCCCGGACGCCCTGTCCGTGGCCCGCGCGAACGCGTCGCGCCTGGGTGCGGCCGGCGTGACCTTCCTCGAGGGCGATCTGTACGACCCCGTCCCACCTGGTTCCCGCTTCGACGTGATCGTGTCCAACCCGCCCTACGTGCCCCGTGGCGAACTGGACACGCTCGCGCCCGAGATCCAGCGCGAGCCCCCGATGGCTCTCGACGGCGGCCCGGACGGCCTGGCGATCGCGCGGCGGATCGTGGCCCAGGCTCCCGCCTGGCTTCGACCAGGAGGCGCGCTGGTCCTCGAGATGCACGAGTCGCACCGCGATGCCCTCCCGGCCCTCTGCCTCGATCTCGGGTTCGCACGGGTGGAGGCCCGGAGCGACCTCGCCGGCCTGCCCCGCCTCGTCGTCGCCCACGTGGCGGCAGACCAAAGTAGAGCGTAAGATCGCCCGCCTTCCGGCTCTGGGCCCCGCCCCGTCGAACCCTCGGGGTCGCCCCGCCGCCCCGCCGAAATATGGAGAAGCCTTGGACAAGATCGTGGTCGAAGGGGGGGTACCGCTCCAAGGAAGCGTGGAGGTCTCCGGCGCGAAGAACGCCGCCCTCCCCGTCGTCGCGGCCGCCCTGCTCGCCGAGGGGGACCACCTCGTCCGAAACGTCCCGGACCTCGCGGACGTGAGCACCCTGTGCCGGCTCCTCCGCCACATGGGATGCCGGACGGAGCGTGTCCCCGGGCCCCGGCGAGCCCTGTCGGTGCACGTGCCCGGATCGGTGCTCCCCGAGGCGCCCTACGACCTCGTGAAGACCATGCGGGCCTCGGTTGTGGTGCTCGGGCCGCTCGTCGCCCGATGGGGCGTGGCCCGGGTCTCGCTCCCCGGAGGTTGCGCCATCGGCGCTCGCCCCATCGACCAGCACCTGAAAGGGCTTGCCGCCCTCGGCGCCGAGATCCGGCTCG
Source organism: Anaeromyxobacter sp. (assembly GCA_035686075.1). Taxonomy (GTDB): domain Bacteria; phylum Myxococcota; class Myxococcia; order Myxococcales; family Anaeromyxobacteraceae; genus Anaeromyxobacter. Next base: position 3,631 of record DASRZU010000056.1, on the reverse strand, counting down.
AGCACGGCTACGTCTACGCCTCGGTGCCGGCGGGGCGGCTCCGCGGAGCGGTCTTCACGTTCGACGGCGTGACGGTGACCGGCACGGAGAACGTGCTGATGGCGGCGGTCCTGGCCCGGGGCGTGTCGGTGCTCAGGAACTGCGCTCGGGAGCCCGAGGTGAAGGACCTCGCCGACGCCCTCGCTGGGATGGGGGCGTGCATCGAGGGCGCCGGTACAGACGAGATCCGGATCGCCGGGGTGGAAGCGCTCCGGCCGGCGCACCACGCGGTCATCGCCGACCGGATCGAGGCGGGAACCTTCCTCGTGGCCGGGGCGCTGCCGGGTGGAGACGTCACCGTGCGGGGGTGCGTGCCGGCCCACCTGGAGGCCCTGATCGAGAAGCTGCGCGCGGTCGGGGCGGACGTGCGCGAGCTAACGGATGGGCTCCGGGTGATCGGCAACGGGCGAGCCCGACCGGTCGACGTGCGGACGGCGCCGCATCCCGGGTTCCCCACCGACATGCAGGCCCAGATCATGGTCCTCTTGGCGCTGGCGGACGGGTCCTCGCGCATCACCGAGACGGTGTTCGAGAACCGCTTCATGCACGTGCAGGAGCTCATCCGGCTCGGTGCCGACGTGACCGTGGAGGGGAAGACCGCGCTCGTGCGCGGGGTATCACGGCTCTCCGGCGCCCCGGTGATGGCGAGCGACCTCCGCGCCTCGGCGGCTCTGGTCTTGGCGGGGCTGGCGGCGCAGGGCGTGACCGAGATCCAGCGCGTGTACCACCTCGACCGCGGCTACGAGCGGATCGAGGAGAAGCTCGCCCCGCTCGGGGCGCGGATCCGGAGGGTCAAGGCGTGAGAATGCGTGCGTCCCGAGCGCGCGCGGCTCGGCGGCCCGAGCCGGAACTCATCACGGTGGCCATCCCCAAGGGTCGCCTCCTGGAGGAGTCCTCTGCCCTCTTCGAACGGGCGCTCGGGGTATCGCCGCGCCGGCTCCTTGAGGGAACGCGCAGGCTTGCGGCCGACGCCCCAGAGGCGGGTCTCAGGTTCATCTCGACTCGCGCCGCCGACGTGGCGAGCTACGTCGAGCATGGGGCCGCGGCCGTCGGAATCGTCGGACTCGACGTCCTGCGGGAGAACCCGTGCGACCTCTACGAGCCGCTCGACCTGGGCATCGGGCGCTGCCAGATCGTGGTCGCCCGCCCTCGGAACGCACGACCGCTCCCCCGCGGGGTTGCGCCCCGGGTGGCGACCAAGTACGTATCGATCGCCACCGGCCATTTTGGGCGCAAGGGGATCCCGGCAGAGGTGATCCCGCTCCACGGATCCATCGAAGTCGCGCCCTCACTCGGCCTCGCGGACGCCATCGTGGACATCACCGAGACCGGGGAAACCCTGAGGGCGAACGGCCTCGTGATCGAGGAACAGGTCCTGGATGTCTCCGCCCGGCTGGTGATCAACCGGGTGGCCCTGAAGCTACACCCCGAGCGGCTGCGCAGGCTGATCGACGCCCTGCGCGGTGCGGTGGAGGCGGTTCGGGTGGCGACGGCGAACCCAATGGCGAAACCCCGTTGAAACGAGTGCTCGGTTCTGACTAGTATTCCCGTAACTTCCTGTTCACTGGCGCCCGTCCGCTTGGCTCCCCCACTTAATTCGCGTCCCAAGGTCCCCGAAGGAGGACCTGAATCGTCATGGATTGTCCCCGGTGTGCCGTCGAGCTGATGGAGATCTCCCACGATGATCGCGCCATCCATCGCTGCGCGGAATGCGGAGGCCTCTGGGTCGACGTCGCCGACCTGAACAAGATCCTGCTGCACGCCAACCTGCCCGCGTTGCACGTGATCGGCGGGATGGTGAACCCGGACGAGATCGCCGGCATGTGCCCGGCCTGCAACGTCGACCTCGTGACGGTGGAGGGGGGCGAGAGACGGAGCCTCCACTACGACTCTTGCGAGTCGTGTGGGGGCTTGTGGCTCGAGGGCGAGGAGGACGAGCCCGCCGAGCAGCTCGACTGGGCGAGTGCGACGGGGCAGGCGGTCGGCTTCTTCAAACGGTTCGCGAAGAAGAAGTAGGGGCGCGCGGAGGGCGAGCGCCGCTAGGGGCGCGAATAGCGATCGTTCCGCCAGGGGTGGGCCGTGTCGCTGTAGCCGTTCGACTCCCAGTACCCCGAGACGTTCCGGTCGAGCACCTCGATGCGGGCGATCCACTTGGCCCCCTTCCAGGCGTAGAGCTCGGGCGTGACCACGCGGCAGGGACCCCCGTGCTCGATCGGGAGCGGCCCGCCGTCGACGGCATGGACGAGGAGCACGTCCGGCTTCAGTGCCTCCTCGAGTGGCAGGTTGGTCGTGTAGCCGTCGCGCCCCCTCTGGAGCAGGTGGGTGGCGCTCGCGTATGGGCGCGCCAGGGAAAGCACCGTTTCCATGCGCACCCCTCCGAAGCGCAGGTCCATCCGGCTCCATCCGGTGACGCAGTGAAAGTCGGAGACCTCCTCGACCTGCGGCAGATCCAAGAGGTCCCGAAAGCCGAGCGAGAGCGGGTTCTCCACCGCACCGTCGACGGCGAGGCGAAAGGAGGCCATGTCGATGCGCGGAACGATTCCGAGGTCGAGGACGGGCCATTTCGCTGTTTCGGTCTGTCCCACCGGTAGCCGTGGCATGCCGTGGCGGTTTGGGGGTCCCGACCCCAGGGGGCGCGAATCGCTCGCTGCCGCCGAGGCCTTCATGCGCGCGAGGAAACGCTCGCGCAGCTTCATCCGGGCTTCGACGATGCGCTGCGTCCTGGCCTCGTCCATGTCGGCTTTACCCGCCCCTGCCGGGCATCCTCGCCGCGTTTCGCTTGCCCGCCCGCCCCCGACCCCTTGACTCCAGGGCCCCTTCGCGGCAGAAGACGAAACGGTAACGCGGGAATAGCTCAGTTGGTAGAGCATCAGCTTCCCAAGCTGAGGGTCGCGGGTCCGAATCCCGTTTCCCGCTCCATCTGGAAGGCCGGAATGACAGGGCTTTCTTTCCTGGCGTTCCGGCCTTTCTCCTGTCCGGAGCTCTCTGGTAGCAAATAGGTAACAAGCGAGACGTCATCTGGTGCGGCCAGTGCGGCTCCGTGCGGCTTGGCTGGCTGCCCGGAGAGGACCTCGGAAGGCACGAGCCGCGCCTTGGCGATGGCCTCCCGCTGGTAGTTCATGAGCAGGTGACCATAGACGCCGGCCGTAATCTTCGGGTCGGTGTGCCGGAGCATCTTCTGGACGACCTCCAGCGGCACGCCCGACATGAGGAAGAGGCTTCCTGCAGTGTGACGCAGGTGGTGGAAGGTGATCCGGCGGACGACGGGTTTCGGCCAGAGCCGGACCCGGTGCTCGGGACACCACCGCTCGGCGTTGTCGTCCGCCCGCTCCTTGTAGCGGCAGCCCTTCGAGCGGCAGACGTGCAGGTAGCCTTCGACGATTCCGGCCCTCCCCATCGCGTGGCGGAGGACCTCGGCGAACTTGAAGTCATCCCGCAGCATCCCTCCCCCGGGTGCGGGAAAGACGAGATCGGAGGACGACCTCGTGATCGCCTCGCGGAGAACGGGTTCGAGGTCGGGGTGGATGGGGATGGGCTTCTCGTGGCCGCCCTTGGTCGTGTCCCGCATGCCCGAGCGCCGGACCCAGATCGC
>DASRZU010000055.1:0-84817 GCA_035686075.1 Anaeromyxobacter sp. | reverse complement strand
GGCGGCGGCGTTGATGGGCGACAGGTTGTGGGCGCGGATCGCGCCGCTGCCTAACGAAACAGCGGCGCCATCCCAAGGGCGGGCGGTCCCCGGTTCCGAACCGGGCGGCTCTGACCGGCATCCTCTTCGTTCTCCGGAGCGGCATCCCCTGGGAGATGCTCCCCCAGGAGATGGGCTGCGGCCGCGGTATGACCTGCTGGCGGCGGCTGCGCGACTGGAAGGAGGCCGGGGTGTGGCACAAGCCGCACCAGGTCCTGCTCGAGGAGCTACAAGCGGCGGCGGCCATCGACCGGTCGCGCGCCGCGATGGACGATTCGAGCTTACCGGCGAAAAAGGGCTCTTCACCGAATCAAATGCAGGGTTCACTCGGTGACTGCGTGCGTATGAGTTCGTGAAGACAGGCGATCCCGCTCGCCACTGGACCATTCCAGTGGTGTCTTCTCTTGGCTAGCCAGCTCAAGGGAGGACCGAGTGGGATCGCAGGAGGAGTTTACCAAGCTGTTGGGCCTGGAGGGCTTCAGCGTGAAGGCCCTGGATTTCGAGGAGGAAGGGTTTCGGGCACGTATCCGCGTCCGCATCGAACGGCGTGGACCCCGGCGGTACCCGTGTGGCGGCTGCGGTCGAAGGTGCTCGCGTGTGCGAGACGCCAGAGACCGAACTTGGGACGACCTGCCCTGGGCGGAGCACCCGGTGACGCTGGTCTACTCCCTGCGTCGGGTGGGGACCCCTGCCGGGATGGGCAGGAGCTAGCCTCCACACCGCGCCCGAACACGCTATCGCGGAAGGGACGACCTCCCCGATTCTCCCAACACTCGCCTCGATAACGAGCCAGCAGGGCGGATTGCGATTCCTCGATCGCTCGTGCACGTTTCTCGTCGCGGATGCGTCGACGCCTAAGGGAGGGGATTGGTCTGGGTTCAGCGGCCCTTCTCATAGGTCCCGAGGAGTTCGGCCTCGCCGAGCACGTGGCCCTGCATGGCGGCCTCGAGGCGTGCCTTCGTGGGTTTCCTCAGGTCGGGGAGGACGGCGTCGAGAGCGTAGAGCTTGAAGAAATAGCGGTGCCGCCCCACCGGTGGACAAGGACCCCCGTACCCGGTCCGCCCCCAGTCGTTCACCCCCTCACCTGTGCCCTCCGGGAGGCTTCTCGACGCAACGGCCGCGGGCAATTCCGTCGACGCCGGGGGAATGTTGTAGAGGACCCAATGGACCCAGGTTGTCTGGGGGGCCTTCGGATCGGGCGCATCGGGATCTTCCACGATGAGCGCGAAGCTCCTCGTGCCGGGCGGTGTGCCCCTCCAGGCCAAGGGAGGCGAGGCGTCCCGTCCTTCACACGTGTGAACGGAGGGAATCTCCCTCATCGACTGAAACGCGCGCGAGCTCAGGCTGAAGGGAGCCGGGCCTTCCTCGGCGAGTGTGGAGGAAGCGAGAAGGACGAGCCAGAGGGAGAAGGCGCGCATGACGGGATGCTAGCATCAGCTCGAAAGCTTCGACGTCAGCAGAGGGCTCGCCGAGGGCTCGCCTCCCGGGGGTGCAAGCGTCGGATGTGGCCTGTAGAATCGCCCCCGAGCCCCATGGGCGACCTCCCCTCCGCGTCCCTTCACCCCTGGATCCTCGCCGCACGGGTGAAGACGCTTCCGGCGGCGCTGGTGCCGGTGGCGGTGGGCACGGCGCTGGCCCTGCCGCAGGGAACTCCTCGCCCGGGTCTCGTGCTCTCCTGCGCCGCCTTCGCCCTCCTCGTGCAGGTCGCGACGAACCTCGCGAACGACCTTTACGACTCAAAGCGCGGAGCCGACACGCCCGCACGCCGGGGACCGGTGAGAGTCACCGCGGCCGGACTCGTCTCCCCCTCTGCCATGGGCCGGGCCCTCCTCGTCGTGAACCTGGCCGCGATTCTGGTGGGCCTCCCCGTGGTGCTCGCCCGTGGCCCCGAGATGATCCCGGTGGGCGCCCTCGCGCTTCTCGCCGGCTGGGCCTACACCGGCGGCCCGTTTCCGCTCGCGTATCACGGGCTCGGGGACGTTTTCGTGACCCTCTTCTTCGGGGTGGTGGCCGTGAGCGGCACGGCATACGGGCTGGGAGGGCGGCTCGACCTACCCGTCGTCCTCGCCGGTGCGGGAGTCGGCCTCCTCTGCGACAATCTCCTCGTCGTGAACAACGCCCGCGACCTTGACACCGACGCCGCCGTGGGCAAGCGCACGCTGGTGGTGCGGCTCGGCCCGACCTTCGCAAGGGGGCAGTACCTGCTCCAGGCCGCCGCTGCGTTCGCGTTCCCGTTCGCGCTCGGCGCTCGCGTTGGAGCGATCACCCTGCTCGCCGCACCGGTGGCGGCCTGGGCGGGGCGGCGGTTCGACCGGGCGAGGGAAGGCTTCGAGTTCAATCGTGCCCTGGCGTTCGCGGCGGCCGCGCTCCTCGCGTATGGACTGGCGCTGACGGTGGGGTTGGCCCGGGGGCGCTGAGTTACGGTCGGGCCGGTGAGATTCCGGCGGAAGCCCGTTGAGCCTTCGCACAAACGGCGCTCGGCCCCTGGCACCGGGATCGCCGAGGGATGATGCCCCTGGGCGGTCTCGTGCGACCCTCGGGGACCCCGCGGGAGCGGGGAGCAGTCGCCGCCGACTCACCCCTCGCGGGCGGGCTCCGAATCGGCGTTCGTCGAGTCGTTCTCGATACCGAGCCACCTCGGAAGTGCCGTGAGCGTGGTGGCCTCCGCGTCCGGACGCTCGGGAATGCGCTCCGCGGGCTGTCCCAACCGGTTGCACCACAGGACTCGGAAACCGAACGCCTTGGCGGAGAACGCGTCCCACCCATTGGCGGAGATGAAGCAGGTGCGCTCGGCCGGCAGCCCGAAGGCATCCCGGGCGAGCCGGTAGACCGATGGGTGTGGCTTGTAGACGCCCACCGTCTCCACCGACAGGATCGCGTCGAAGAACCCCGACAGGCCGGCGTGCTCGATCGCGGAGGCCAGCATTCGGGGCGAGCCGTTGGAGAGCACGGCCAGCTTGAGCCCGTGCCCCTGGAGCTTGAGGAGCGTGGGCTTCACGTCCGAGTAGGGATCGAGCGAGAGGTAGAGCGTCATGAGCGCCTCTCGAAGCGCCGGACCGCTCAGGCCGCAGCTTTCCAGGGCGAAGTCCAGGGCATCGCCGGTCACTTCCCAGAAGTCTGCGTGGCGCCCGGCCAGGCTGCGCAGCCAGGTGTACTGGAGCTGCTTCGTGCGCCAGGTCTCCGCCAGCGGTCGCCAGCGCTCGCCCAGCTGTGCCTCGGCACGAGAAGCCGCGCTCTGGACGTCGAAAAGCGTGCCGTACGCGTCGAAGACGCAGGCGCCAACATCGGTGCGGGACGGGGTGGGCATGCGCCTCAGCTGATCAGAGATGCTCGACAAGTTCAATGGAGCTGCGTGGGGCACTGGGGGGGTACCCCCGGGGACGGCCGCGCGGCAAGGTCTAGGTCGAAGCCGGCGAGGCCCGGCCGGGGGACGGGCGGGGGGGGGCGTCAATAGCTCCGTCGACAAGTTCGAGAGTGCCCGCCAGGGATGGCTACCGGTGGGCCGTTCGATGGCCGCTCACCTCGGCCCCGGTATCGGGCGCGAGCTGAAAGGCATCGACGAGGGCAAGGGCGGCCACCGCTCCTATGAGCAAGAAGGCGACCCGGAAGTCCCGCACCGCGAGCCGCTCGCCCGTGCGGCCGGTCAGGAACTGACCGGCCTGGAGGGCGAGGGCTCCCATCGCCACGCCCAATCCGGCGGTCATCTGGCCAACCGCGCTGAAGAGGGTCGATGCCCCGCTCATTCGCTCCCGAGGCACGTCCGCGAACGCCAGGGTATTGAAAGCGGTGAACTGCATCGAGCGGCAGAGCCCGCAGCCGAACAAGACCGCCGCGATGGCGAACCGGGTCGCCTGCGGGCCGAGCAGGGCGCAGGCAATGAAGCCGGCGACCACCAGTACCCCGTTCACGACCAGCACGCGACGGAAACCGAAACGTCGCAGGAGCCAGGTGGTGAAAGGCTTCATGGTCAGGTTGCCGGCAAACAAGAACAGGAGCAGGGACCCGGACGCGACCGGGCTCATACCCAGGCCCACCTGAAACAGGAGGGGGAGGAGGAAGGGCGCGCTGTGGATGGCCACCGCCGAGAACGATCCCCCCCGCTGGGAGACGGCGAAGGTGCGGAACCTCCAGGTGGAGAGGTCGACCAGCGGATGCGCGGTTCGGTGGAGGTGGAGGAGGGCGAGCACCATTGCCGCCGCACCGAGGGGAAGGGCGATGACGAGCGACCCTGCGGAGGGTCGCCCGATCTGCTCCAGCGCGTACATGAGCGCGCTGCACCCGATGCCGGCCAGGACGAACCCGACGAGGTCGAAGGGGCGCGGCCGGCCCGGCTGGCCGCCGATGAGGACCACCGCCAGGACCAGGGCCACGACGCCAAGCGGCACGTTCAGGAAGAAGATCCACCGCCAGCTCCAAAGGCTGGTGATGAGCCCTCCCACCGGCGGGCCGAGGATGGGGGCCACGAGGCCGGGCCACACCAGTGTGGCGATGGCTCGGACCAACCCGTGCTTCTCAGCGCTCCGCAGCACCACGAGTCGCCCCACCGGCACCATCATCGCCCCGCCAACGCCCTGCAACACCCGCGCCGCCGTGAACTGGCCCAGGCTCCCCGAGAGGCCGCACAGGACCGAGGCGATCGTGAAGACCGCCACCGCGGTGGCGAAGACGTTTCGCGGGCCCAACCGGTCGGCCACCCATCCGCTCAAGGGAATGAGGACCGCCAGGGTCAAGAGGTAGGCGCTGATGCCCGCGGAGAGTTCTGTCGGGCGCGTGCCGAAGGTGCGAGCCATCTCGGGGATGGCCGTGGTGATGACCGTGCCGTCGAGGTTCTCCATGAAGAACGCGCCCGCGACGAGCGCGGCGGTCCAGCGCGCCCGGCCGCCGTCCGCCTCTGCGTCGTATCCCGCCCGGGCGGCCGATCGCATGGAGGCAGCTTAGCGCAGCGGGGCGCGGGGAACACCGAGGCGTGCGGACGCGGTGCTCCCTGCGCGGAGGCCGGGCGATGGGCGGGCAAAGTCGGGAGGCTCTGCTCTGGCCCGCAAGGGCCCCAAGGGTCCACCCAGCGTCTGGGTGGACCGCCCCGGCCACCGAGTTTCGCACCGCCACGGGCTCCCGGCCCCCGCCACCCTTGACAGGGAGGAGGGGGGGGGCCATCGTACCCAGTTGTCATGATGACCTGATGACTACCGCTTCTCGCCGGGGTGGGTCGTGCGCGGGGCCTGGCCCTCGCTCGCGATCGCCACCGGGAAAGGTGCTCGGGATGACGCTCAAAGCGAGAGAGATCGCCCAGATGATCGATCACTCCCTCCTCCGCCCGGAGCTGACCCGGGACGACATCGTGAAGGGCTGCGAGATCGCCCGGAAGTACGAGGTCGCGTCGGTGTGCTGCGCGCCGAGCGACGTGCCGCTCGTGAGGCAGTTGCTCTCGGGGAGCCCGGTCCGGATCGCTGCGGTGGTGGGATTCCCCCACGGCTACTCCACCACCGCCGCCAAGGTGTTCGAGTCGCAGGAGGCCATCGCCGCCGGTGCCCAGGAGCTGGACATGGTCCTCCACATCGGCCGCCTCTTGAGCCGCGACTTCGGCTACGTGCGAGATGACATCCGGGCGGTGTGCGAGGCCGCTCACCGTTCCGGGGCGCGGGTCAAGGTTATCCTGGAGAACTGCTACCTGACCGACGAGCTGAAGAGAACGGCCTGCCGGCTGTGTGAGGAGGCGGAGGCCGACTGGGTGAAGACCTCGACCGGCTTCGCGAAGGGGGGAGCCACCTTCGAGGACCTGGCGCTCATGCGGGCGGCGGTGTCTTCCCGCGTCCAGGTGAAGGCCGCGGGCGGGATTCGCGACTTCGAGGCGGCGGTGAAGGTCAAGGAGCTCGGCTGCACGCGCTTCGGGGCGACCGCCACGGTGGCGATCATGGAGGAGGCCTACCGCCGGCTCGGCCCTCCCGGCTCGGACTCCACCGGACCGTAGCCGCCGAAGGAGAAGAGAGGCCATGAAGAGGATCGCGGTGGGCATCGTCGGCGCGGGGTTCATTGGGCCGGCCCACGTGGAGGCCCTCCGCCGGCTCCCCGGGGTCGAGGTCCTGGCCCTGGCCGGGGCCAATGCCGCGGCGGCGCGGGCCAAGGCCGAGCAGCTCGGCATCGGCCTTGGTTTCGGCGATTACCGTGAGTTGCTGGCCCGAGAGGAGATCGAGGTCGTGCACGTGTGCACGCCCAACCATCTCCATTACCGGATGACCCGAGACGCCCTCGAGGCCGGGAAGCACGTCGTCTGCGAGAAGCCCCTGGCGGTCGAGGCCCGAGAGGCGCGAGAGCTCGTCGAGCTTGCCGTTGCCCGGCGGCGGGTGAATGCGGTCCACTTCAACGTCCGCTACTACCCCCTCATGCGCCAGCTGAAGCGGATGGTGGAGAAGGGGGAGATGGGGCGAATCTTCTCCATCCACGGCTCCTATCTGCAGGACTGGCTCTTCTACGAGACCGACTACAACTGGCGCCTCGAGCCGGAGATGTCGGGCCCCTCGCGCGCGGTGGCCGACATCGGATCCCACTGGATGGACCTCGTCGAGCACGTGTCGGGGTTGCGAGCGGTGGAGGTGTTCGCCGATTTCGCCACCGTCCACAAGAGGCGCAAGAAGCCGCTCCGCCCGGTGGAGACCTACGCCGGCAAGATCCTCCACCCCGAGGACTACGCCGAGGTGGCCGTCGAGACGGAGGACTACGCCACGGTCCTGTTGCGGTTCGACACCGGTGCGCGGGGCGCGCTCACCGTGAGCCAGGTCTCGGCCGGCCGGAAGAACCGGATCTCCTTCGAGCTCGACGGATCGCGGCGGGCCGCCGCCTGGAACTCGGAGAGCCCCAACGCCCTCTGGATCGGCCGGCGCGACGGCCCCAACGAGGAGCTCATGAAGGACCCGTCGCTCGTCGATCCGGAGGTCCGGAGCCTCATCGACTTCCCCGGCGGCCACAACGAGGCGTTCCCCGACACCTCCAAGCAGCTCTTCCGGGAGGTTTACCAGCACATCGCCTCGGGGCAGCAGGGCCCTCCGCCCTTCCCCACCTTCGCCGACGGGCTGAGGGAGCTGCTCCTGTGCGAGGCCATCCTCGAGAGCAAAGACAAGGGGACCTGGGTGAAGGTGGGGGAGGGGGAACGGTCATGATGAAGCTCGGTTTCGTCAGCGCCATCCTGCCGGATCTGGACCTCGAAGGGGTGGTGTCCTTCGCCGCCCGGGAGGGGTTCGCCTGCGTGGAGCTCATGTGCTGGCCCAAGGGGAAGGCGGAGCGGCGCTACGCCGGCATCTCCCACATCGACGTGGACGGGCTCGGGGCAAGAGAGGGAGAGCAGATCGGGGCGCTCCTGGCCGAGAAGGGCGTGGCCATCTCCGGCCTGGGTTACTACCCGAACCCGCTCGATCCCGACGAGGCGAGGGCAGCGTACGTCCGCGAGCACCTGAAGAAGGTCATCGCGGCCGCGGTGCGGCTCAAAGTGCCGGTGGTGAACACCTTCATCGGGCGGGACCCATCCCAGGACCTCGAGCAGAACTTCCGCTCCTTTGCCCGGGTCTGGCCGGAGCTCGTGGGGTTGGCGGAGCGGCAGGGAGTCAGGATCGCCATCGAGAACTGCCCCATGCTCTTCACCCGCGACGAGTGGCCGGGAGGGAAGAATCTGGCCTACAGCCCCGCCATCTGGCGGAGGATGTTCTCGGAGATCCCCTCCCCAAGCTTCGGCCTCAACTACGACCCCTCCCACCTCGTCTGGCAGCAGATGGACTACCTGCGGCCCATCTACGAGTTCCGGAACCGGATCTTCCACGTGCACCTCAAGGATGCCAAGGTCCGGAGGGACCTTCTCGACGAGGTGGGAGTCCTGGCCACGCCGCTCGAGTTCCACGCGCCCAAGCTCCCCGGGCTCGGGGAGGTGAACTGGGGGCGGTTCATCTCGGCCCTGTCCGACGTGGGCTACCAGGGTCCGGCCTGCATCGAGGTGGAGGATCGCGCCTTCGAGGCGGACCTGGCCAGCCGGCAGGCGGCCCTGGTCCTGAGCCGCAATTACCTGAGGCAGTTCGTTGCCGCGTAGTCCTCCGACCTCGTCCCGTCTCGTCGGGGCGGCCAGGCCCTGGAGGGCGGAGCGACTGGGCGCCCCCCTCGGCGCCAGGGCGCGGCAGGGGGTCCCGAAGTACCTGAGGCTGGCCGAGATCCTGAGGGACAGGATCCTCCGGCAGGAGTACGAGCTCGACGAGCAGATCCCCACCGAGGAGCGGCTCTGCGAGCAGTACCAGGTGAGCCGGATCACGGTGCGGGAAGCCGTGAACCTCCTCGTGCGGGACGGTCTCCTCGAGCGGAGGCAGGGACGGGGCACCTACGTCGTCGCCCAGAAGCTGCGACGCAACATCGCCAAGGTCTACAGCTTCAGCCACGACATGGTCCACCTCGGGCTCGAACCCAGCTCCGTCGTCCTCGAGCAGGTGATCGAGCAGGCCCCCCTCGAGGTGGCAGCGCTCCTGAAGCTGCCCCCTCCCGAGCGGCGGGTGGTCCGCATTCACCGAGTGCGGAAGGCGAACGATGCGCCCATCCTGCTCGAGCGAACGTTGATCCCGGCCTACCTCTGTCCCGGGCTCGAGCGAGCCGACCTCGTGCGCGGTTCCCTCTACGAGCTCCTCACCCAACGGTACCGGCTCTTCCCTCACACCGCCGAGGAGACCTACGAGGCCATCCTCCTGCCGCCCGCCGACGCGAGGCTCCTGGGGTGCACCCTTCGCCGGCCGCATCCTGCCTTCGCCATCCAGCGGATCACGTTTCTGGAAGACGGGACGCCCATCGAGTTCACCCGGGGGGTGGGGAGAGGGGATCGGCTTACGCTCGGGATCAACATGGCGGCCGACCAGGCGGACTTCCAGAGGCTCGTGGGGGTGTCGCGCCACAAGAGCGCGGGGGAGGCTTGACCCCCATGCTCGAGCTGGGGCAGTCCGCTCCGGAGATCGCTCGCGACCTGAACGCCGTAGCGGACTTTCTCGCCCTCCGGGATCTGGCCGTCCTCGAGGCCGAAGAGCTCGACCGCGTGTGCGGGGCCCGGAGCGCCGATGGGCTCGTGCTCCTCGCCAATGCCGTTCTGCGGACGGCGGAGGCGGCTTTCCAGGCCGTCCGGGAGGGCCTGGCCGAGCTCCTTGTCATCTCCGGAGGGGAGGGCCATTCGACGCCCCACCTGCGGAGCGTCATCCGGCGGCACCCCCGCTACCGCGCCATCCTCACCGAGGGTCGCTCCGAGGCGGAGATGGTGGGAAGGATGGCGGTCGAGCACTGGGCGCTCGACCCCGCCCGGGTGATCCTCGAGACTCGATCGACGAGCTGCGGCGAGAATGCGACCCGGACTCGGGCCGAACTCACCCACCGCGGTTTACTCCCGCGGAGGCTGGTCCTCTTGCAGGACCCGACCATGCAGCGCCGCTCCGACGCCAGCTTCCGGAAGGCGTTCCAGGGCGGGCCGGCGACCGAGTTCATCAACTATCCGACCCTCGTTCCCCGGGTCCGTGCCAGCGCGGGGGTCCTGGAGTTCGACGACCCCGACCCTTCGAGCCTGTGGACCATGGAGCGGTTCATCACCCTCGTCATGGGCGAGATCCCGCGCCTGAGGGACGACGAGCGGGGCTATGGACCGAGGGGCCGAGGTTTCATCCCCCACGTCGAGATCCCGGAGGAGATCGATTCGGCCCACGCCCGGCTTCTTAAGGCCCTGGGCGCGGGCGAGCGCGGGTGAGTGCGCCTTCCCCGATCCCCGCGGGCTTGGGGAAGGACGAGCGCGAGTTGCCTCATGCCTACCCGGTCTTCCCTGATCAGGACCGCCGCTTGTGCAAGAGCCCGGAAAAGAATCCCAGGCTCCCCCCACGCGTCCGCTCCCGCCCGTAGATCGCGAGCAGCAGGAGCAGCACCAACCCGAGCACGATCTGGCGTCCCGCCTCCCCGGTCTGCAACGACACGAGGAGCGCGCTCAGTACCGTCAGGACCAGCGTTCCGGCCACCACCTGGAGGTAGCCGCCCGCCCCTCCCTGGATGGACACCCCACCGATGGTGACCGCTGCGACCGAGGGCAGCACATAGCGGCTTCCGATGTCCAAGAACGCCGTTCCGATGTAGCCGAGCAGGAGCAGGCCCGAGACGGCGGAGATAAGGCCACTCGCCCCGTAAACCCAGAACCGGAACCGCGGCACCTTCACGCCTTTCAGAGTCGCAGCGAGCTCGTTCGCCCCGACGCCGTAGAGCTTGACACCGGTCCGGGTGTACTTCAGCACCACCCCGCAGGCGGCACTCACTGCGATCCACACCAGGATGGCATTGGGGATCCCGAGCGTGGTCCCGTTGGAGAGGGACTTGAGGAGAGGAGAGGACGTGGCCGAGACGGCGAGACCCTTGCTGTAGATGTAGATCGAGCCGTTCACCACCGAGGCCATGGCCAGGGTGACGATGAGGGGGGGGAGCCCGAGGAAGGAGACCATGAGGCCGTTGGCCAGACCGACGGCCAGGCCCAGGGCCGCGACCACTGCGAAGGCGGTCGCGGCGTTGGCGTCCTGGCCTCGCAGCAGGGCGGCGCCCACCACCGCCCCGACCGATGCCACCGCGCCGACGGAGAGGTCGATGCCGCCGTTCCCGGACACGATCACGATGAGCTGGGCGAGCGACAAGAAGCCGAGAAAGGCCCCGGTCTTCACCAGCATGAGGACGTGCCCGGAGGAGGCGAATCCCGAGGAGACGGCACCGCCCACGGCGATGAGCAGCACCACCACGCCGAAGGAGGCGAGCGCCTTGGCGTTTTCCCGCCAGAAGAGCCTGGCCGCACTGTCGGTCTGGACGGGGTTCATGGACCCGTCCCCGCGAGGCGCGGCACCCGCCGCCGGTAGACGATGGTCAGGGCCAGGGCCACGATGATGATCGAGCCCTTGACGAACTCCTGGTACACGCTCGGCACGTTGGCGTAGTAGATGATGTTGATCACCATGCTGAGGGTGGCGCCCCCGAGCATGGCACCGAGGACGGTACCCTTCCCGCCGGCGAGCGAGATGCCTCCCACCACCACGGCGGCGATGGAGTTGAGCGTGAACGGGTTCCCCATGTAGGCGTCTCCCGAGCTCATCTGGGCGGTGACCGCGAAGGCGGCCAAGAACACGAAGCCCCAACCGAGCAGGTAGGCCCCGACCTTGACCCGGGGGGCGTTCACGCCGCTGTCGTAGGCCGCTTCCTCGTTGCTGCCCACCGCGTAGATGTAGCGGCCGAGGCGGCGGCGCCTGACGAGCGCCCAGCCGCCCAGGGCCGCGAGCAAGAGGAGGAGGGGCAGGGCCACCGGCCCCAGGAACAGATAGTAGAAGGTGGAGATCCACGGGGTGACGAACCCCCCGGGCTGGGGGCGCAGGAGGAGCGCGGCCCCGAACCAGATGGCCGAGGTGGCGAAGGTGGCGATGAGCGAGGGGAGGCGCAGGTAGGCGACGGCCACGCCGTTGACGAGCCCCATGAGCAAGGCCGCCGCCAGGCCGGCCGGCAAGGCCAGGGCGCTGCTCCCCACCGAGTCGGTCATGATAGCCGAGAGGATGCAGTTGATGAGCGACATCCCCGCCCCCACCGAGAGGTCCAGACTCCCGGAGAGGACGATGACGGCCTGTCCCGCCGCCACCAGGATGAGCGGAGCGAAGCTGGCGGTGTTGGATCGGACGATCCGCGGCTGGAATAGACCCGGCTGTACGATGGCATTCACCAGCAAGATGAGGGCGAAGATGAGGAGCGGCAAGAAGAGCGCACTGTCCGCGAGGGAGGCGAGGCCGCGAGCGGCCCCTTGGGTCCACCGGGCCCTCATGCGTTGACCCGCCGAGACCCGGGGAGGTCCCTCCCGCCCTTGGGTTCGGAGCGCACCGAGGCGTCGACGATGTCCCGTTCCGTAAGCCCTCGGTTCGCGAGCTCGCCGACGATCGATCCCTCGTAGATCACGAGGATGCGATCGCAGGCGCGCAGGAGCTCCTCGTTGTCCGAGGCGTAGAGGAGGACTCCGGTGCCCCTCTCGGCCAGCCGACGGAGGAGGTCGTACAGCTCCGCCTTGGCCTGCACGTCGACTCCCTTGGCCGGGTCGCTGAGGAGCAGCACCTTGGGATCGAGCGGCAGCCAGTTGGCGACCACCACCTTCTGCTGATTCCCGCCGGAGAGCTCGCCCACCGGGGTGAAGATAGAGGGGGTCTTCACCCGAAGGTCAGCGCAGAGCCTTCTCACCGCCTCCTTCAGGCCCGCCCGGTTCATGAACCAGGGGGTCTTTGGCAGCGCCGTGCGGCAATAGACGGCGTTCAGGTACACGGTGTGATTCAAGAACAGGCCCTGGTGGTGGCGGTCTCCAGGCACGAGGGCCACGCCGGCCCGGATCGCGTCGGAGGGATGGCGCAGCTCGCGCGCCTCTCCGTCGATGGCGAGGCGGCCTCCTTCGAAGCGGCGGAAGCCGGCGAGGGCGAGCATCAGCTCCTCCTGCCCCTGCCCCTGCAGCCCGGCGAGCCCCACGATCTCCCCGGCATGCACGGTCAAGCTCACCCCGCGCAGCTTGGGGGGAAGGGTGAGGCCCTGCACCTCGAGGATCGGGCGCGAGCCGGTGGCGGTGCGGGGGCGGGCGTTCCCCACCTCCACGGGCTCGCCCGTCATGAGCTCGATGATCCTCCGCTCGTCCTTGTTCTCCCGTTCGAAGTCGATGGTGCCTGCGGTCCTTCCGTTCCGGAACACGACCAGGTAGTCGCAGATCTCGGTCACCTCCGTCATCCGGTGGGAGATGAAGATGGTCGACCGGCCAGCGACCTTCCGCTTGCGGAGAAGGGAGAAGAGCAGGTCGACGTGGGCCCGCTCCAGGGGTGCGGTGGGCTCGTCGAGGATGAGCAGTTGCGGGTTGCGGGCCAGGCACTTCACGATCTCGACGAGCTGCTTCTCGGCGGGGAGCAGGGTGCCCACCGGCCGATCGACCTGCAACCAGCCGCACAGCTCCCGGGTGAGCTCCGTGGCCCGCGCCCGCGCCGTTCGGTCGTCGAGGAAGCCACCGGGGCGGAGGGGCTCGGTCCCGAGCCAGATGTTCTGCCAGACGGAGAGATCGGGGACCAGGCTGAGGTTCTGGTACACCATGCTGATCCCGGCCCGCGCCGCCTCCATGGGCGAGCGAAAGCTCGTTCGCTTGCCCTGGTAGACGAACTCGCCGGCATCGGGCTGGAGCGTGCCGTTGATGATCCTCGACATCGTGGACTTGCCGGATCCGTTGGCTCCGATGAGCCCGACGATCTTGCCCGCCGGGCAGAGGAGCTCCGCCTTGTCGAGGGCGACGACTCCGCCGAAGCGCTTTTCCACGCCCCGCAGTTCGAGGATGAGCTGCATCGGTGGCCCGTAAGTCGCCTTCGGGGAGAGCCTGCGGACCGGCGCGCGGGCCGCAGGCTCCCTCTTCTTTCGTCTACTGGAACAGCTTTTTCACCTGGTCGTCGTTGAGCCACTCGTCGAGGAACTGCGTGTCCCGCGCCCCCTTCATGCGCTCGAGCGTCTCGGCCAGGTTGTCCTTCGTGACCCTGACGGTGATGGGGATGTAGAAGGTGTTGTCCTTGAGCGGCTTCAGCTTCTTTCCGTTGGCGATGTAGACGGCAATGCCGAGGGCGGTGGCGGAGACGCCGGGGGGATTGGCCTGGGCCATGGCCCGGAAGTCGTTGCCGGCCTTGAGCTGCTTGTCCCATTCCTTGAAGAACCCGAGCATCGGGTCGCCGGTCATCACCGGCAAGGGCCGCTTGGCCGCGACGAAGGCGTTGTAGACGCCGGTGGCCATCGAGTCCTCGACGAACACGCCATCGATCTGGGGGTAGGCGGCGAGGAGGTCGTTCATGATGGACTGCGCCTTGGCGTTGTCCCACCAGCCGTACTCCTCCTTGAGGATCTCGATCCCCGGATACTTCTTGAAGACGTCCTCGGCCGCCTTCTTGCGAGCCTCCGCGGCCGGGTGTCCGGGGAGGCCGTCGAGCATGATGACCTTGCCCTTTCCGCCGAGTTCCTTGGCCAGCCACTCGGCCAGGCTCGTGGCCCAGTTGTAGTGGTCGTTGGTCACGTTGATGGCGTAGGGGTTGGTGACCGCCTGGTCGAAGGAGACGACGGGGATGCCGGCCGCCTTGGCCTCGTTGATCACGCCGTTCAGGCCGGTGGCCGAGTTGGCGTTGATCATGAGGACGCTCACGCCCTGATTGATCATGTTCCGGCACTGCTGGATCTGCTGGTTGATGTCGGCACCGGCGTGCTGAACGATCATGTCGGTGACGAGGCCCTTCCCCTTGTAGAAGTTGAAGGTCTTCTCCATGTCCTCGTACATCTGGGTCCGCCAGTCGGTCCCGAAGTAGCCGTTGCTCACTCCGATCACGATCTTCTTCGACGCCGCCTGGGCGGATGCGAACGGAACGAGCATCGCCAGCGAGACCAGGGCGATTCCGAGCAATCGACGCATGTGTGGATCCTCCAGAACACCGAACCTCGAGCCACTCTCCATCTGCTGCGCTTCACGTCGCCTACGTCCACCCAGGGTGCCGGGCGACACCTTGCCGCAACCGCGCTCTCGGCAGGCCTCCCTGGTCTCCCTGGCCAGGGAGGGCGCGCGGAAAAGGTTACCGCGACCTCCCGGATAATCGATTATCGACTATAGATGCGCCCGCCGGGCCGGGTCAACCGGTTGGAGGCGCTCCGCCGACCACTCGCCTCTTGTCCCGAGTGGGCTTTTCTATATAATCGATTATCGATGTGGATGGGTGTGGGTATCCCACGGACGCTCATGGCACCGTGGGTGAAGCGCTCGCCTTACCTGGTCGTGGTGCCGCGGTAGGCTCCTCGTCAACCGGTCACTCACGGCCTGGACAGGAGAGCATCCATCATGGGTTCCACCTCGAAACGTCCGGCCCTGCGCAGCGTCCTGGGCGACCAGGTGAAGGATCACCTGTTGCAAGCGATCCTCACGGGCCGGTACGCGCCCGGTGCTCGAATCGTCGAGACGCAGGTCGCGCGGGAACTCGGGGTGAGCCAGAGCCCGGTCCGGGAGGCGCTGCGCGACCTCGCCGCCCTCGGGGTCGTGGAGATGCCGGCCTTCCGGGGAGCCCGGGTTCGCCGCCCCACGGCGGACGAGCTGCTCGACGCCTTCGTGGTGCGCGCCGAGCTCGAGGTCCTGGCCGTTCGCCTCGCGCTCCCCCGCCTCACGGACGGAGAGCTCGATCGTCTGGCCGGGCTCATCGAGCAGATGCAGAAGGGGGCCCGAGAGGGCGACCTGCATGCGGAGGCGATCGCCGACGCCGCCTTTCACAGCCGGATCGTCGAGCTCACCGGCAACGCCGTGCTGCAGCGGGTGTGGCGCACCACCGAGCCCTTCTCCCGGACGTACATCACCATCGTTGTCCGACGCGACGACCCCTACCAGATCGTCGATCTCCACTGGCCTGTCCTGGAGGCTCTGCGGAGCCGTGATCCGGAGCGGGCGGCGAGCGCCATCCGGACGCACTTCGAGGAAGCGGCTGGCATGGTGGGTCGGCTCTGGTCGAAAGAGGAGATCTCCCCCGCCGAGCGGGCACCCGCGACCATCCTCCCGGGGCGGCTCGCTCGGGATGGCTCCGGGTGAGGGCGTGGACCGGCCGGGCCCGGTCGTCCCGCGGAGGAGCGAGCTCGAGCGAGGCCGACTAAAGCGGAGGGAGGCGCTCCACAGCCGGATCGATGCGGTGACGACGACGCGACGTTGGCTGCTCCTCGTCATGCACGCTGGGGCGACAATGGATCTGTGGCCTCGAGTGAGTGCCGCGCCGGTCGTCCGCTTCGCCTGGCTTGACAGGCCGGGATGCGAAGCCGATAGTCGACAATCGATTTTCCGAATTGGCGAGGAGGTCTCATGGATACCAATAAGGTATTGGCACAGTTCCTCGGGGACGCGACGTTCCCCGTGGAGTGGAAGAACGAAGAAGAGAAGAAATTGTTCTGGTTCTTCGACGATAACCACATCCCCAATCCCGTTTCGCCGATGTACTTCAGCTTGGACGGCTGGTGGGGACCGACCTGCGAGTACATGTATCGGCGCTTCAACATGCCCATGGGGGCGAGGTGGCCGGCGAAGCGCGTCAACGGCTACGTCTACACCGCCATCATCGGGCGCGGGGCGGACGAGGAGGCGGCGACCGCGCCGTACTACGGCTGGGTGATGCCGACCTATGCCACCAATTTCCTCGATTGGTGGGAGAAGCGGTATCTTCCCGAGGTCCGGGCGAACTTCGCCTATATCGATGGGTTTGACGCCGAGCACGCCACGCTGCCCGAGCTCATGATCTACCTCGAGGAGATGATCGACATCCAGGAGCGCCACTTCCGGCTTCACTGGATCCTGAACTTCGCCCAATTCCAGTGCTCGATGGACTTCGGCGCCGTGGTCAAGGACCTGCTCGGCGACGTGCCGAAGGAGATCATGGGAAAGGTGAATATCTCCCGGGCCGACCGGAACTGGGACAGCCTGCACGAGTTGTGGAAGCTCAAGGAGAAGGTGAAGAGCGACAAGGAACTCTCCGAGGCCTTCACCAAGGGCGGGACCTCCGCCGAGATCCGGTCCCTGCTCGAGAAGAGCAAGAAGGGGGCCGAGTTCCTGAAGGCGATCCAGGGCTATGCCAACGAGTTTGGCTACAAGTCAATCTACACGCACGAGTACAAGTTCAAGCTCTGGGTAGAGGACAACACCCCCATCATCGGTCAGATCAAGAACTACTTCGAGACCGACTACGACTACCAGAAGGCCTACAACACCTGCATCAAGGAGCAGGACGAGGCCATCGCGTACCTGCGCAAGCGGCTCGCCGGCCGCCCCCAGGCGGATCGGGATCGCTTCGAGAAGGCGCTCGATCTCAATCTGCGCATGATGCCCCTCACCCCCGACCACCACTTCTACTTCGACCAGGCCACCTTCGCCCGCACGCGGCTCGTGCTCCTCCGGGTCGCCCGAAAGATGGTGAAGGAAGGGCTGCTCGACGATCCCGAGGACATCATGTTCCTCGAGTACGAGCAGCTGCGCCGCTACGTGTCCAGCCCGAAGACCTATGACGGCCGCGGCCTCATCGCCAAGGCCAAGAAGGAAATGGAACGGGTCCAGGCCATCCATCCGCGCCCCTGGGTGGGCACGGTCACGAACTGGAGCATGTACGCCGAGCCGTACCACACGCTCTGGGGCTATCCGGAGCGCTTCGAGCAGGGCTCGGGGGAGGGTATCAAGGGCGAGATCAAGGGGGTGGCGGGATCGATGGGCGTGGTGGAGGGCATCGCCCACGTGGTCCATAGCCCCGCGGAGTTCGACTCGGTGAAGAAGGGCGAGATCATGGTCTGCACCATGACCAATCCCGCCTGGGTGGTCGTGTTCAGCAAGATCGTCGGCATCGTGACCGACACGGGCGGCACCCTCTCCCACTCGGCCATCGTGGCGCGCGAGTTCATGATCCCGGCGGTGGTGGGAACGAGCAATGCGACGAAGGAGATCAAGACCGGCAACAAGATTCGCGTGAACGGCAACACCGGGGTGGTCGAGATTCTGAAGTGACCCTACCGGATCATCGGAGCCTACCATGTCAGACGAAAAGACTCAGGAGACAATCCCCTTCTGGTTGGCCGTCGGCATCACGGCAATCCTCTTCCTCCCGGTGACCATCTTCCTCGGCCCCTTCAACCTCCCGCTCTGGGTGTCGTTCATCGTGTGGGCGGAGTACTTCGTCTACGGGGCCAAGCTGCAGTCCGCCTGGCGATTCATCGTGCTCGCCTTCCCCGCGGGATCGGCCATCTGTACCCTAGGCTTCATGGCCTCCTTCCTGCTCGCCGGCGCGGTGCCGGCCCTGGCCGGTCCCTCGGGCTCGGCCATGTGGGGCATGTGGGTGGGGTTCGGCGCCGCGGTCTGCGTCCTCGTCTACATCATGAAGTTCGTGAAGGTCTTCGCAAACGGGTCGCTCGCCTATTTCAATGGCATGACCATGACCATCGCGGTGTTCTTCACCGGATCCTTCCCCTACGCGGCGGACAAGGGCACCTCGGTTGTGGCGCACCTCGCGGTCGCCTGCCTCTGGACCATCGTCGCTGGCCTCTTCGGGCTGTTCCTCGGCTGGTTCAACGTGGCGATTACCTTCCCGCGAAAGGTTTCCCCGAAGGTCGAGGCGAAGCTCGCCATCTAGGGAAACCGGGCGGGCGAGGGCCCAAGCGGCCCGACAAAGAAGCCGGCGCCGCATTTGAGGGCGCCGGCTTCTACCGTTTCCCGCGGGGGCGTACCATCGCGCCGGGGTCTCTATCCCGCGAAGCCCTGGTAGAAGGAGAGCTCCTCCTTGAGCCGCAGGGAAGCGCGGGTGAGGTCGGGCTCGGCGCGCTCCTGGGCGAAGCGCCGGGCGCTCTCCGTGTAGAGGTGGATCTTCCCCGCCTCGGAGAGGCCATCGGCCAGGCCGGCCAGGGTCTTGAACTTCTCCATCCCCATGTGCCCGTACTCGGCGTAGACCTTCAGCGCCTGCAAGAGTCCGACCCAGCCGAACTTGTCCACCTGGTCGGCATCGCAGACCACCTTTTCCTCCAGGGTCTCCGGCTCGGGGCCCGCGTACCCGGGGTACCGCCCCTTGTGCTTCAGAATGCACTTCGAGATGACCTCCCGCTCGGCCGGGGTCCATTCGCCCAGGAAGGAGTGGCAGCCCGAGGCGCCATGTAGGTGATGCTTCTTCGGCTCGGAGGGGACGAGCATGAAGCCAATGTCGTGGAGGATGGCGGCCGCCATGACGATGTCCGGGTCGGCGTTCTCCTCTATGCAGAGATGGGCGGCATTGACGACGACGCGCCTCACGTGCTCGAAGTTGTGGCCGATTCCCTCGTGGGCGAGGAACCGGGCCTTCACCTCCCCGTACAGGCGGGCGAAGCGGGGGGCCCCGAGAACGCGGTCAAGCTCCGCATAGACGATCGCATGGTCCATCTGCGACTCTCCCGAATTGTTCGATTGGCCGGCCCTGACGTAGAAGATGCCTGCCCGAGCGAGACCAAGGCTCGCTTGACAGAGGTTCAGCCAATAATCGATAATCGAGAATAAAGCCAGTACATAGTGGGGGTGCAGGGGATAAGGAATGAGGATCGTTCATGAAGCTCAGGTGCTCGAGCAGGCGGTCCCCGGCCGATTTCTGAGGTGGATCGCCGACGGGAAGTCCCTGCAGCCGAGCTACCTCTCGAGTTGCGTCATGAGGGTGCTTCCGGGCGAGACGGTGAGGCCCGCGCACTCCCACCCCGACGGCGAGGAACTCATATACGTAATCTCCGGCTCCGGAAAGGTGGCGGTGGACGGGGAGGTGGCGAGGCTCAGACCGGGGACCGCGGTCCTCTTCCCCAAGGGCAGCATCCACATGGTGAAGAACAGCGGGACCGAGGAGATGAAGGTCATCTGCTTCTTCGCGCCGCCAGCCGATCTCGGGACCTACGTCTTTCATCGCGACGTTCAGTTCCCAGACGAGTCGGCCTAAAAAGGCCCACGATGAGCACGAACCCGAATCCTGTCGAGAGCTTCCACCTCGAGAAGGAAAGCCTGAAGTACATCGGCCGGGATCTCCAACGGCCCGAATGCATCCTCGCCGAGCCCGACGGGAGCCTCTGGTCCGCCGACGCCCACGGGGGGGTTGTGCACCTGTGGCCGGATGGGAGGCAGGAGCTCATCACCCAGAAGCGCTCGACCGAGTTCACGAAGAGCTCCGATGAGGTGGCGCGCTACACCCAGGGGACCTTGCCGAACGGCCTGGCCTTTGCCCGCGACGGGGACTTCCTCATCTCGAATTTCGGGACCGACTGCCTGGAGCGGATGACGAGGAGCGGCGAGACGAAGGTGGTTCTGGACTCCATCGAGGGCAAGCCCATCGGCAAGGTCAACTTCGTCCTCCGGGACTCCCAGGACCGCCAATGGATCACCGTCTCCACGAGGGTGAAAAACTGGGTCCAGGCCCTCGTGCCCGATCTCGACGACGGCTATATCATCCGGCTCGACCATCGTGGGCCCCGCATCGTCGCCGAGGGATTGCACTTCACGAACGAGGTCCGCTTCGACGCGAAGGAGGAATACCTGTACGTGGTCGAGACCACCGGGGGTCGGATCCTTCGCTTCCGGGTCGACGCTCAGGGTGAGCTCCGCGACCGCGAGGTCTACGGGCCGAGTCACCTCGGCGCGGGCGCCTACCCCGACGGGATCGCCTTCGATAGCTACGGCAACCTCTGGGGCACGATGGTCTACTCCGACAAGCTCTTCGTCATCACTCCCCAGGGCCGGCTCCTCATCCTGCTCGACGAGGGCGACCCGGAGAAGGTGAAAAGGCTCGACGAGGCGTTTCGGCAGAAGCGGGAGCTCTCCGGGATCCTGTTCGAGACCGGCCGCGGGCCCGCGCCCTGGATGGCGAGCGTCACCTTCGGCGGCCCGGATCTGCGGACCGCGTACATCGGATCGCTGAAGGGGACCCGGATCCCCTACTTCCGCGCGCCGGTACCCGGCCTGCCCATGGTCCACTGGAAGTGAGGGGCGGGAGGAGCGCATGGCGACCGCGACCATGAAGGCCGTCCGTCTCAATCGTCCGAGGGACTTCGAGTTCTGCGACATCCCCGTTCCCGAGGTCGGCCCCCACGAGGCGCTCTGCCGGGTGGAGAGGGTGGCCATCTGCGGGACAGACCCGCACATCATCAACGGGGACTTTCCCGGATTCTGGCCCAAGGCTTTTCCCCTCGTCCCCGGTCACGAATGGGCCGGGGTGATCGTGAAGCTGGGGGAGCTCTCGCGGCGGCTGGGATGGCGCGAGGGCGAGAGGATCTGCGGGATCAGCCACGTGGGCTGCGGCTACTGCCCCATGTGCCTCTCGGGCCGCTTCAACCTGTGCCTCAACTACGGCAGGGAGGAGGCGGGGCACCGGCAGTATGGCCACTACTCCCCGGGCGCCTACGCCCAGTTCATCTGCGCTTCGGTGAAGAGCATCGCCCGGATCCCGGACGAGATGAGCTTCGAGGTGGCGAGCTGCATGGACCCGCTCAGCATCGCCCTCCACGTGGTGCGCCGGTCCCGGCTCGAGCCGGGCGACTCGGTCCTCGTGAATGGCACGGGGCCCCAGGGCCTCATGAGCATCATGATCGCGCGGAGCCTGGGGGCGGGCCGGATCCTCGCGAGCGGCTCCGGGTACCGTCTCGAGGTGGCAGCCCGGCTCGGAGCCGTCCCCATCGACTACCGAACCGAGGATGTCCCCCGGCGGACCCGCGAGCTCACCTCGGGCCTCGGCGCGAAGAGGGTGCTGGAGTGCGCCGGCACCCCCCGAGGGCTGCAACAGGCCTGCGGCGCCGTCGCCAAGGGGGGGTGCATCTCGCTCGTGGGCATCCCGGGCGAAGACGTTGCCCTCCCCGTCCGGCGACTGGTCCTCGAGGAAGTCGAGCTCATCGGCTGCCGTGCCAACCCCAATACCCTCGAGCCAGCCCTGTCCATGGTTCGCGAGGGGAGGGTGGACCTGGCCCCCCTCATCACCCACTCGATGCCGCTCTCCGAATACGCAAAGGCCCTCGATCTCTTCGTCAACCGCAGGGACAACTCGATCAAGGTAGTCCTGAAGCCGAATGGGTGAAGAAGGCATGATCCCCCAGATGGACCGGCCAGGGCTCGAAGCGCTCGCCAGGAATATGCGGCGGCGGGTGCTCGAGACCATCCACCGCGCCGGCGCCGGCCACATCGGCGGCTCGCTCTCGGAGATGGAGATCCTGGTGGAGCTGTACTTCTCCTTCCTCCGCCTCGACCCCAGGAATCCCGGCTGGGAGGACCGGGACCGGTTCATCCTTTCCAAGGGACATGCCTCCGCCGGCTACTACGCGGTGCTTTCCGAGCGAGGATTCTTCCCGCTCGAGGTACTGAGGAGCTACGAGCGCGAGGGCGGGTCGCTCCAGGCCCACCCCGACATGCGGAAGTGCCCCGGGGTGGACTACTCGACCGGCTCCTTGGGGCAAGGCCTCTCCATCGGGATCGGCATCGCCCTCGGGGGGATGCTCCGCGGCCAGAACTACCGGACGGTGGTTCTCCTCGGCGACGGCGAGTGCCAGGAGGGACAGGTCTGGGAGGCGGCGATGTTCGCCGGGACCCGACGGGTGAGGCGGCTCATCGCGATCGTGGACTCGAACGGAGTCCAGCTCTCCACCACCGTGCGCGAGGGGATGAGCCTCGAGCCCTTCGACCGCAAGTGGGCGGCCTTCAACTGGAGGGTCATGACCGTGGACGGGCATAACCTCGCCGCCTTGCACGAGACCCTCCGCGAGGCGGGTCGGGTCGGGGAGGAGGGGCCCGTAGCGATCCTCGCGCGGACGGTGAAGGGAAAGGGCGTGAGCTTCATGGAGAACCGGTACGAGTGGCACGGCCGGGCCCCCAACGACGCGGAGCTCGCCCGGGCGCTGAAGGACCTCGAGGGGGGAGGGGAATGAAGCTCGGCGAGGAGATCGCACCCCGCACGGCGTTCGGGCAGGCGCTGGTCGAGCTCGGGGAATCGGAAGAGAGGCTCCTCGTCCTGGACGCCGACGTCGGCACCTCCACCCAGACCTATCTCTTCGCCAAGCGATTCCCCGAGCGATTCATCCAGGTGGGGATCGCGGAGCAGAACATGGTGGGGATCGCCGCAGGGCTATCCACCCTGGGGTTCGTGCCCTGGGTCTCCACCTTCGCCGTGTTCCTCACCAAGCGTTGCGGAGACCAGGTGCGCAATAGCGTCGCCCAGCCGCGGGCCAACGTGAAGATGAACGGTTCCTATGCGGGACTGCCCACCGGGAGGGCCGGCGCCTCGCATGCCGCCATCGAGGACATCGCAGTCATGCGCTGCATGCCTAACGTCACCATCCTGGTCCCGGCCGATCCGCGCGAGACCGCGGTCTGCGTGCGCCTCGCGACCGAGCTCGAGGGTCCGGTCTACCTCCGCACGGTCCGCTGCCCCGTCCCGGTGATCTTCCCCGAGGACCACCGGGTCGAGATCGGCAAGGCCGTCCGGCTCCGGGAGGGGAAGGACGTGACCATCGTCTCCACCGGCATGATGACTCCCCGGGCCCAGAGCGCGGCCGGGCGGCTCGAGTCCGAGGGGATCTCCGTGCGGCACCTGCACATGCCGACCATCAAGCCCCTCGACGTGGAGGCGATCCGCGATGCGGCCGAATCGACCGGTCTCATCGTCACGGTGGAGAACCACTCCATCATCGGCGGCCTCGGGGGCGCCGTCTGCGAGACGGTGGCGGAGTGGGCTCCTTGCCGCGTCCGCCGGCTGGGATACCGGGACATCTTCCTCGAGGGTGGGGACGACGAGGCTCTGTTCAAGGAGTACGGCTTGAGCGCGGAGAACATCGCCCGGGCGGCGAGGAACGCCCTGGAGGAGCGACGATGAGCGAGACGCTGCAGCTGTGCGAGGAGATGTCGGCGGGCGCGGCACGCCTGCGGGTGGACGTGTTCGGAACGGAGCGGCGCGATCACGTGCTCGAGGACCTCAACTTCCTCAACTACCGCCTGGCCGACGTCCGCATGTCGCCCAAGCCCACCCTGCCCCAGCCGGACATCGTCTGGCACCAGGTCGGCCCGAAGGCCATCTCCTACGACGGCCGCACCATGACCTTCACCGGCGACTGGCCCCCCGGGCCGATCCAGAAGGTGGTGGTAGCCCTCCTCGCCCTGCGGATGGAGAAGGTGGGCCTGCACCCGTTCCACGCCTCCGCCGTTCGGTACCGGAACCGGACGATCATGTTCCTGGGGGGCGAATCGAACCACGGGAAGAGCATGGGCCAGCTGGAGGCCTGTCGCCGCGGCGGCCAGCTCGTCTCCACCGAGACCACGGTGGTGGATGAGGTGGGAAGGGCGGTGGTCGGTTCGAAGGAGCCCTTCATCAAGAAGCGCACCGAGGGGACCGAGCGCGCCGACAAGGCCGCTCCCGAGGCCGGGGTGGTCAAGTTCTTCGGGGCGATGCCCACCTGGAAGGTCTACGAGGAGCCGAGTGCGATCGACATCGTGGTCGTGCCGGCCATCGACGGGAACTTCAGTCCGTCGCTGGGGGAGATGATCCCCTTCGAGAGGCAGTTCCAGTCCCTCCACTCCCTGCAGAACTACTTCCTCCTCAACGAGCTGCTTGCGGCCGACTGGCCCATGCCCATCGTGGACACCGACGCTCTGCGCCGCGCCCGGGCGGCCTTCCTGAAGAAGTTCTGCGACCGGCCCTACTACTTCGTTCGCGCCCCCACTCCCCAGGTTCTCCTGGACCAGGTCGAGACGGTCCTCTAAGGGAGACGCAGAGCAATGCACCCCTTCTCCTACGCGCGCCCCGAGCGGTTGGCCGAAGCGGTGGACCTTCTGCTGAAGCACGGCCCGGATGCTCGGATCCTGGCCGGGGGTACGGACCTCATCCTCCGGATCCGGGACGGGACTCTCACCCCCAGGCTCGTCATCGACGTGAAGCGGATCCCCGAGCTCTGCTCCGGCATCCGCGAGGAGCGCGGTCGGCTCATGATCGGTGCCAACACCGTCATGACCGACGTGGCCGCTCACCCCCTCGTGCGGCACCACTTCCAGGCGCTCTCCGAGGCGGCGGCGGTGGTGGGCGCGGTGCAGATCCGGAACCGCGCCACCCTTGCCGGAAACATCTGCAACGCCTCGCCCGCGGCCGATACCGCTCCTCCCCTCCTCGTCTACGGTGCCGTGGTCGTGGCCGAGGGCGCGGAGGGGACACGGCGGTTCCCGCTCGACGAGTTCTTCGTGCGTTCCGGGGTCACCACCCTGCGGCGCGGCGAGCTCGTGAGCGCCGTCGAGCTGTTGATCCCGGCGCGCCGGATGGGAGCGGTTCACCTCCGCCGCACCCGCCGGCGCGGTCACGACCTCGCCTCGGTCACCCTCTGCTGCGGCGTGGACCAGGCGGGCATGGCCCGGCTCGCCTACGGCAGCGTCGGCCCCCGACCACTGCTGCGCTCGGACGAGACCGGGGTGCTCGCCGACCCCCGAGGGCAGGAAACCGCCAAGGCCGCGGTCCTCGAGCGTATGTTCGCAGAGGCGGCCCCGTCCAAGACCTCGATGCGGGCGAGCCCGGAGTACCGCCTGGCCATGCTCCGGGTGCTCGGCTCCCGGGCGGTGCGGACCGCGATCGAGCGGCTGGCGCAGGGAGGCGCGCGATGAGCGAGAAGATCCCCATCGAGTTCAGCGTGAACGGGCAGCGACGCGCGGTCGAGGTCGCCGCTCATCACACGCTCCTCGAGGTCCTGCGCGACGATCTCCACCTCACCGGCACGAAGGAGTGCTGCCTGGTAGGCGAGTGCGGGGCCTGCACCGTGATGCTGAACGGCCGCACCGTCGACTCCTGCCTCGTGCTGGCGGTCGAGGCCGACGGCGGCGAGGTCATGACCGTCGAGGGACTCGCCGCCGACGGTCGCCTGTCGCCGCTCCAGCGGGCGTTCCTGGAAAAGGGTGCGGTCCAGTGCGGCTTCTGCACCCCGGGGGTGCTCATGTCCGCCTTCGCGCTGCTCGGGGAGAACCCGCACCCCAGCCTGGCCGAGGTGCAGGACGGGCTGGCCGGAAACCTCTGTCGGTGTGCCTGCTACCAACAGATCGCGGAGGCGATCCGGGCCGCCGCCGGGGAGCGCGAGCGATGACCGGTGAACGCATCGGGGGATCGCCGCCGCGGGCCGGCGGCATCGGCCGGGTGACCGGCTTGCAGGAATACGTGGCCGACATCCGCCTGCCGGGCGCGCTGCAGGCGAAGCTCGTCACCCTTCCCTGCGCCCGGGCCCGGATCGTCTCCGTCGACAAGAGCGCAGCCGAGAAGGTGCCCGGTGTCCGGCTCATCCTCTCGGCCTCCGACCTGCCGCAACCGGTGCCGCGGTTCGGGCCCCAGTTCACGGACCGCCCGGTCCTGGCGGTCGAGGAAACCAAGTACCACGGGGAGCCGGTGGCTCTCGTCGCGGCTGAGGACAAGGACGCAGCCGAAGAGGGCGCCCGGCGGGTGCGCGTCGAGTACGAGGAGCTCCCCGCGGTCTTCACGCTGGCGGGCGCGCTCGCGCCCGACGCACCGCTCGTCCAGGATCCCTCCCTCCGGCCCAAGGACCCGCTCGCCCGGACCAACGTGCTCAGGGAGCACCGGGTGGAGTGGGGGGACCTCTCCTCGGCCCACGCCGACGTCGTGGTGGAGAACACCTACACCTTCCCGATGGTCACCCACTTCGCCATCGAGCCGCATGCCTTCTTGGCTGCACCGGAGGGCGACGGGATCGCCATCTGGAGCTCCATCCAGCATCCCAACTGGCTGCAGAAGATCCTGTCCCGGCTGCTCGGGCTCCCCCTCTCGAAGGTCCGGGTGTACGCCCCCGACCCGGGCGGCGCCTTCGGCGGGAAGCAGCACGCCAAGCTCGAGCCGGCCGTGGCCTTCGCAGCCCTCCGGACCCAGAGGCCGGTGCGCCTCGTCCTGAGCCTCGAGCAGACGTTCCAGGCGGTCCGGCGCGCCGCCAGCGAGGTCCATGTCCGCACAGGACTCCTGCGGGACGGCAAGCTCGTCTTCCAGGATATCAGGGCCGACTATCTCATCGGCGCGTACGTCGACATCGCCGATCGGGTGGTCGGGAAGGGCAGCTATCCGGCCGCGGGCCCCTACAACGTACCCTCGGTGCGCATCCGTGCCCGCGGTGTTCTCTCCCACACCACCCCGTCCACCGCCTTCCGGGGATTCGGGAACCCGCAGGTGAACTGGGCGGTGGAGTCGAACCTGGACGAGGGAGCGCGGGTGCTGGGGATGGATCGCCTGGAGCTCCGACTCCGGAACCTGGCCCGAAAGGGAGACCGGTTCATCCCCTTCGACACCCCCGCCGACGGCGAGTGGGAGCAGACGGTGAAGAAGGCGGCCGAGCGCATCGGCTGGGCGACTCCCCTGCCTCCCGGTCGCGGCCGCGGCATCACCGTCGGCATCAAGTCCGGGCCGACCACGGGGCTCTCCTACTCGATCGTCCGCCTCCTGGCGGACGGGAGCGCGGTGGTCTTTTCCGGCACGTCCGACATGGGCCAGGGCGCCCGAACGGTGCTCGCGCAGATCGCCGCCCAGGAGCTAGGGACACCCGTCGACGCGGTGACGGTGGTCATGGGCGACACGGCGGTCGTCCCCTACGACCAGCAGACCTCGGCGAGCCGCTCCACGGTGCTCATGGGCAACTCCGTCCTCAAGGCGTGCCGGTCGATCCAGGCGCAGCTGCGGGCCATGGCCGCGAGACTTCACGCCGTCCCGGAGGACCAGGTCGCGGTGGAGCGGGGACTGGTCCGCTTGCCCGGCCGGGAGCTGCCGGTCCTGGAGGTGCTGAAGCCCGGCCTGGGGAACCTCGGGGGCGAGCTCATCGGCGTGGGCGAGGCGCGAAAGGAGGCGGAACCCGGACACCCCCTGGGAGGCGCCCCCGCCTTCTTCGAGTTCAACTGCACCGCCATCGAGGCGGCGGTGGACGAGGGCACGGGCGACATCACCATCGTGAAGCACGTCACGGTGTCCGACGTGGGCAAGGCGCTCAACCCCCTTCAGGTCACCATGCAGGACGAAGGGGCGGCTATCCAGGGCCTCGGCCACACGCTCATGGAGCACTACATCTTCGACGGACGCGGGCGCATC
This sequence comes from Anaeromyxobacter sp., assembly GCA_035686075.1. GTDB lineage: Bacteria > Myxococcota > Myxococcia > Myxococcales > Anaeromyxobacteraceae > Anaeromyxobacter. Next base: position 57,125 of record DASRZU010000055.1, on the reverse strand, counting down.
CGGAACCTGGGAGCGATCGACTACCGCATCCCGACCAGCCTGGACTTGCCCCTCGAGCTCCACAGCGAGAGCGTCGAGAACATGGACGGCCCGGGGCCGTACGGCTCGAAGGGCATGAGCGAGGGTGCCCTGCTGTGCGTCGCGGCCGCCGTCGCCGCCGCGGTGCGCGAGGCCACCGGGGCCACCCTTCGCGACCTGCCACTCACCCCGGAGCGCCTGTGGCGCGCTCTGCGCGATCGAAGGTGAGCGGGAAGGCCACCTCGAAGGGCGGCGACCGGACTAGCTCGCCGAGCGAGGGGAACCTAGGCCCGGCGAGGCAAGGACACCGGTCGGGAGATCGCGCCACCCGGCCCCCGCAGGAGCGACCGTGACCTACGTCTTCGCCTACGACCATCGGCACGACCTCTCGCCCACCGAGCTCCGGGCGCTCATCGGTGGCAAGGCCGCCGGCCTCGTCGACATGGCCAGGGAGCTCAAGCTGCCCGTCCCCCCTGCGTTCACCATCAGCACCGTGGCCTGCAAGGCCTACCTCGCCGGGGGATGGCCGGAGGGCCTGGACGACGAGATCCGGCAGCACCTGGCCCGGTTGGAGGAGCGCGTTGGGCGGCGGTTCGGCGATCCGTCCGACCCGCTCCTCCTCAGCGTTCGCTCCGGGGCTCCGGTCTCCATGCCCGGCATGATGGACACCATCCTGAACGTGGGGCTGAACGACGCGACCGAGGTGGGGCTCTCGAGGGTGTCCGGGTCCCCTGCTTTCGCGGCCGACTGCCACGCGCGCTTTCGCCAACTGTACCGGGAGATCGTCGGGGCCGCCGTGCCCTGGGACCCGTGGGAACAGCTGCGGAGCTGCATCGAGGCGGTCTTCCGATCGTGGAACAGCGATCGCGCCCGCGCCTACCGTGCCCACGAGGGGATCGACGAGACCCTAGGGACCGGGGTCACGGTGCAGGTGATGGTGTTCGGGAACCGGGGGCCCGACTCGGGCACCGGGGTGCTGTTCACGCGCAACCCGGCCACCGGCGCGAACTCGCTGTACGGCGATCTGATGTTCAACGCCCAGGGAGAGGACGTCGTCGCCGGCACGCACCGGACGGAGCCGGTGTCCTGCCTCGATGCCAGGATGCCGGAGATCGCCGCAGAGCTCCGCCGGTGCGCGACCGTGCTCGAGCGATACTACGCCGACCTCTGCGACATCGAGTTCACCATCGAGCAGAGGAAGCTGTGGTTGTTGCAGGTCAGGGTCGGAAAGCGCAGCCCGCAGGCCGCCTGCCGCATCGCCGTGGAGATGGCCGAGGCGGACGACTTCCCCCTCTCGCGGGCAGAAGCCGTAAAGCGCGTCGCCCATCTGCTCGTGGATCCACCGAAGGCGTCGGCCCGGCGGGTCGAGGCCGGTGAGCCGCTCACCGTGGGACTCCCGGCCGCCCCCGGGGTCGTTGCCGGGGAGATCGTCACCACCCCCGAAGCAGCGGTGGAGGGAGCCGCCGCGGGCCGGAGGGTGATCCTGGTACGCGCCCAGACATCGCCCGAGGACGTCCGCGGGATGGAACGGGCCGTCGGGATCCTCACCGCCACCGGGGGCCTCGCCAGCCACGCTGCCGTGGTGGCCCGGGGGTGGGGAGTCCCGGCCGTGGTGGGAGCCTCGGCCGTGAGGATCGGCGATGGCTTCCTCACCATCGGCGAACGGACGCTTCGGGCGGGCGAGACCATCACCATCGATGGGAGTACGGGCGAGGTCTTCGCCGGGGTGGCGGCCGGAGCCAGCGAGGTGCTTCCCGAGGCGCTCAGACTCCTGGGATGGGCAGGCGAGCTCGGCATTTCCATCGGCGAGAAGGAGGCCGGGCCGGCCGCCTTCGCGAAGGCGGCGGCCGGGGGCGCCGCGCGGACCCCGGAGGACGCGCTGCGCACTCTGGCCGTCAAGGGCTTCGCGGACGCGGAGAGTGCCGCCGCCGCCTTGCTCTGCTCCCCGGAGGAGGCGGGAGCATTGCTCGCGAAGCTCGTCGCCGAACGGCTGGCGGAAAGCGCCGCAGGGTCGATCAGGCTGACCGGGGCCGGAGAGGCGCTCGCCCAGGAGGCGCTGGCCGAGGACTCGAGGGCCCTGCGGGCGGAGAGAGCCGGCGCCGCCCTCGAGGACTTCCAGGCCCTCGATCGCCGCCTCAAGGAGACCGTGACGGCCTGGCAGATGCGCGAGATCGGCGGAACACAGGCGCTCAACGATCATTCAGACGTCGAATACGATGCCGGCGTCCTCTGCCGGCTCGCGGCCCTTCACGCCGATGCCGCGGCCTGGCTGGGCCCGCTGGCGAGCGGGCTTCCCCGGCTTGCCCGCTACGGCGAGCGGCTCAGGTGTGCCGCCGCTGCGGTGAAGGCCGGAGACCCCCGGTACCTGGCCTCGCCGCGCGTCGACAGCTATCACAGCGTGTGGTTCGAACTGCACGAGGACCTGATCCGCCTCGCCGGCCGCACCCGCGCCTCCGAGGTCGCGGCGGGGCGCGCGTGAACGATCCTCGCCAGAGACCTTCGAGGATGCACGAGGAGCAGGATTCGAGCCGCTTCAGGTGGTTGACTGCCCCCGGCCCCTCATCGATAATCGATTCTATACTGCGGGCCGCTCGCCTCCAGGCCGAATCGCCGCCCCGTCTCCGCAGGGAAGGGTGCTCATGGGCCAGCTCGACATCTTCAACCTGAGTGGCCGGGTCGCGTTCGTCCCCGGCGGCGGTGGAGCCATCGGCTCGGCGCTCGCGATTGCCCTCGCCGGGGCAGGCGCGAGGGTGGCACTCGCCGAACCGAGCCTCGACCGTTCCGAGGCCGCGGCCGTGCGCGTGCGGGCCTTAGGTGCAGAGTGCCTGGCCCTAGCCGCGGACGCCACCAAGGAGGCGGATTGTCAGCGGGCGGTGGCGACGATCGTCGATCGGTTCGGCCGGCTCGACATCACCGTGAACGCGGTGGGAGGCGGTGCCGGGAAGGTTCTCTTCTCGGCCGAGGAGTACCCCCGCGACGCGTGGGACTGGATCATGGAGCTCAACCTGCGAAGCACGCTCGTCGCCACGCAGGCCGCGGTCCGGGCGATGATCGCCGGTGGAAACGGCGGTCACGTGCTCAATATCGTCTCCGTTCGCGCCCAGCTTGGGATCAACGCCGGGTACTCAGCGTACGTCGCCGCCAAGGGCGCCATCGCCTCCCTCACGCGCCAGTGGGCCACCGAGTGGGCGAAGCACAAGATCAACGTGAATGCCATCTCTCCGACCTTCGTGGACACGCCCCAGGTGGCCATGTTGCTCGGCGACCCCAAGTTCAAGGCGGGCCTCTTGAGCCGGATCCCCCTCGGACGGGTCGGCGGGACCGATGACCTCGTCGGGGCGATGCTGTTCTTCTGCTCGGATGCTTCCTCCTTCGTGACCGGGCAGATCCTGACCATCGATGGGGGCCTCACCGCCACCCAGTAGCCGGAGGAGATCCGATGGAAGAGGTGACCCCGAACATCTTCGCCGAGACCAAGACGCGGGGATGCAATCCGGGCTTCGTGAAGACATCCAAAGGCGTGGTGGTCATCGATACCCCGCAGCTCCCCACGCAAGCAGTGGCGATGAGGAAGCTGGCCGAGTCGCACGGGCCCATCCAGTACCTCATCAACACCGAACACCATGTCGACCACATCTTCGGCAACTACTGGTTCAAGGGCCCATGGCCCATCGTCCACCACCAGGGGGTCGCCGATAACTTCATGGTCGTTCAGCCCGAGCTCGATCCCTACGCCTACGCGCTCGAGGCCATTCCCACGGACGACCCGGCGGGCGCCCCTCTCGTTCCCGATCGGGAGACGTACTACGCCGACCCCGGGAGGGGGACCATCGTCTTCACCGGGAACGTCACCCTGAGGGTGGGCCGCCACACCTTCCACCTCCTCCACACGCCTGGTCACACGCCGGGGCAGATCGCCGTGCACATCCCGGAGGAGCGGGTCCTGTTCACGGGTGACACCGTCTTCCACAAGGTCCAGACCTGGCTCATGACCTCCGACGTCCCGAACTGGATCGCCTCGCTGGAGAAGCTTCGCGGTCTCCCCGACGTCGACAAGATCGTCCCCGGGCACGGACCGATCACCACCATGAAGGCGCTCGACGAGCAACGGGCCTTCCTCATGGAGTGGGTCACCGCGGTGGCCGAGGCGATCGGGAAGGGGTGGTCGAGGGAAGAGGCCTTGAAGCGGGTGAGCTTCGAAGGCCGATTCCCCGTCGACATCGGCCAAGAGTACATGATGAACTACATCCAGACCCTTAACGTCGGGTCGCTCTACGACAAGCTCACCGCTTCGAGAAACCCGAAGCGCTGAAGGCATCGGGGGGACCCGAGCCTCGAGGGCCCTCGGGGTCGAGGGCCGCTCACCGGGCAGTTCACGAAGCCGCGGCGATGCTCGGCGAGCTTCCCCGCGGTACGGGGAGCGCCGGTGAACGGACCGTGGAGACCCGCAGCGTCCCCTCGCCTCCGCTTCGCCACCCGGTATTCACCGCTGGTGTCCTGTACCTGTCGATCGAAGGGATGGGGTGAGTGGTCCGATCGGCGCGTCTCGAGATCGAATTCGGGCGTCGCCCGGCGGTTGTGGCGCTCGGGCAGGACCCGAGGCTCGATGCTCCCGCACGAAGCGCGCGCCCTGCGCTCCGAGCCGCTCGACCTGGAGGCGCTCAGCAGCCGGAGGTCGCACCCGGGCCGCCGCGATCGATTGAGGGATCTCGGGGTGACGGGAGTAGAACTGGTTCGGATCCGTGGTCCGGTCGGTCCGCCCCTCGGGGCGACCTCCCCGGGCGAGGTGGCCGCGTCCATCCCCGCCCCAATCGTGCCACCCCTGCGCGCGGATCGACCCTCGCACCGAGCGGGCAGAGGATGAAACACCGCTCCAGGGGCTGGGCGTGGAGTTTGGTCGTCGTCTTCGTCCCGGCGGTGTGGGGTTACAACTGGGTGGTGATGAAGCAAGGGCTCGCCTACGCGGGCCCCTTCGCCTTCGCCGCCTGGCGATACATGATCGGGGCAGCCGTCCTGCTCGTCGCCATGGCCATCGGCCGCAGGCCCTTTCGCATCGGATCGGTCGGAACCGTCATCTGGATCGGCATTCTGCAGACGGCCGGCAATACCGCCTTCAATCTCCTGGCGCTACAGACCGGCCCCGCCGGTCGGAGCGCCATTCTCTCCTACACCATGCCGTTCTGGGTCCTGGCCATCGCCTGGCCGGTGCTCCACGAGCGCCCGGAGCGATTGCAATGGGCCGCCGCCGGCGTGGCCCTGCTCGGGATCCTCCTCATCTTCCTCTCCGGAATCGAGCGGTGGCGAGCCGACGCGGCGGTGTACTCGATCCTGGCGGGCATCACCTGGGCGGTGGGGACGGTGCTCACCCGTCGCCTCCTCTCGCGGCACAGCTACGATCCGCTTGCCTTGACCACCTGGCAGATGCTGGTTGCCGGCCTTGCGCTCACGCTGGCGGCGGCAGCCGTGCCGGAGCGACCCACCGACTGGACGCCCGTGTTCGCCCTCATCCTCGGGTACGAGGTGGTCCCGGCCACCGTCCTCGCCTGGCTTCTCTGGATCGCCATGCTCCGGCGCCTGGACGCCACGGTGGCGAGCTTCTCGTTGCTCGGCACGCCCCTCATCGGCCTCCTCTCCAGCGCCCTCTTGCTCGGGGAACGTCCGGCGCCACTCGAGGCCACGGGAATGGGACTCATTTTCGTGGCCCTGGCCCTGGTCGGTCCCATCGCCATGCGTCAGGCGCGTACCATCCCGGCGAATTGACGAGGGGGGACGGCGGCTCCGAGGAAGGCTGCTGGCAGTAGCACCCTGGCTCGAGGCGCATCGCGCGAGGACGAAGCCGCTGCCGGGAGCCAAAGACCCCCCTTCTCCAGCGCGTGCGAGGTCGCACGGACGCTCCGCTCCCCGGGCGACGGCGGGCAGCCTCCCCGAAGGGTACCGAGCCGCTCGGCTTGCTCTCATCCAAGGACTTCACGCAAGAGAGCCCGCCAGCCATTCGGCTCGCGGCGAAGGATCCCGAGCTCAACCGCTCGCTCCCGCGCCCTTCGGCCGGTATGGCCGATCTCGTACCGAGCCACGCTGCGCGGGCCTCCCCACAGTCGTGACTCTTCATCGCTCCCACGAAAACTGACGGTCCGACTGCTGCCTCCAAACCCTGGCGGCACGACCCCGCAAGCCGCGGTGGGCCGATAGGGCAATCGAGAGGAAGAGGACGACGCCGATCATCTCCCGGATCCGAAGTTCGCGAGGAGGTTCCGTCAGGGCGGGCACGAGACCAGGGCTCCTGCTTCGCGGCCGGACACCCCACGGGCCCAGCGGGCGATTGCCACGGAACGGGTGACGACCACCTGCAGCGGGATAACGTTCATCAATGGGTGATTGAATGAATGGTCCAGGTGGAAGGGCCGGCCAGGATAAGCCATGGTTCACCCTGGGAGAACTTCGACCGATTCCTGACCCTTCGGCCCTCGTTGTGCACCACTGGCCAGGCGATATCGGGGGAGAGCAGCCACTCCCAGGGGGGGCGTCAGCGGAGCGCGCGAGGCACACGGACCACCGCTGCCAACGCCCTCAGCGCGGAGCAATGGCCAACCCGAGCGCCTGCAAACGACCTAACTCCAAGACGGCGACCCGCGTGACCGGATCACAAATACCTTTTCCTCGTCTTCGCCGTGAATAGAGCGGAAACAGCCGCACGCTCGAAGGGAGAAAAGTATGCCCAACTATCGCTTTGGAAAGCACCCGCCGCAGCACGACTACAGAACGTTGCGATTCCGGAGCTATCTGACACCGGGATTACCGAATCCCCCACCCACCTGTGATGTCCTCGCACGTGTTTATTCGAACCTCAAGGTGAACGACCCTACCGTGCTGTTCCCCATGGACGGGAACGACACCTACGGGGACTGCACGATCGCCGCCTTGGCGCACGCCGTGACGACGTTCCGCGGGATGATCGATAAGCAGGTGGTGCCGGGCAAACAAGCGGTCGTAAAGCTCTACTTTCACCTCACCGGCGGAGTGGACTCCGGGTTGAACGAGCTCGACGTGCTGAACTACTGGCGAAAGAGCTCGTTCTCGGGCGAGAAGGTGCTGGGGTACGTGAGCATCGACCCAAAGCACCACGATCACGTTCAGTCGGCGATCTCCATGTTTGGTGGCGTCTACCTGGGGTTCCATGTGCAGCAAGACTGCCAAAAGGACTTCGAGGCGCGGAAGCCCTGGACCCCTGGCCCCCTGACAAACGATGGCCATGCGGTGTTCGCGGTGGCGTACGACCAACAAGGGCTGACGGTGCTCACCTGGGGCAACACCCAGAAAGCAACATGGGCGTGGTGGGACGAGTGTGTCGACGAGGCGTACGCGCTCCTTCCCACCGCGGCGAAGGACTCGGACTTCGCGAAGGGCTTCAACTTCGCCCAACTCGAGAAGGATCTCGCCGACGTCGCCGCTTGACGAGCCGCGGGTTTTGCCTCGGCTCAAGGGGGAAGAGGCACCATTTTGCGCGCCTCCTCGAACGTGCGGCGGGTGCCTCTCCCTCGCTCCAGACGTTGCCGGGGCTGCTCGAGGAGCCGACCAGCCCGACGCCAGCGAGAGGGTGGCAGCTCGCCGGGGACGGATTGCAGTCCCGGTGGATGACCTCAGCGCCCCCCCTCGAAGCCGGTGAGGACGGCCACGACGTTCCTGCCGATGTCTTCGACCGCGTAGCCGCCCTCCTGGACGAGGACGGTGGGCACCCGAAGCGCCGCAATCCGTCGGCCGATGAGCGGGTAGTCTTCCCGCCGGAGGGCGAATGGGCTGATGGGGTCCCCCTCGAACGTGTCCACGCCGAGCGAGACGACCAGGGCCTGGGGAGTGTACTCGGCGACGAAGTCGAGCGCGGCGTCGAGCGTGTCGCCGTACTGCGCCCACGTCGTGTTCCGGGGCAAGGGAAAGTTGCGGGTGAAGCCCTCTCCCTTTCCCGTCCCGCGCTCGTCGGAGTACCCGAGGAAATAGGGGTACTCGGTCTCGGGGGTACCGTGGATCGAGACGAACAGCACGTCCGATCGGTCCCAGAAGACCTCCTGGGTGCCGTTCCCATGATGGGCATCGACATCCAGGACCGCCACGCGGGAGGATCCCCGATCGCGCAGATGCTGCGCCGCCAGGGCCGCGTTGTTGAGGAAGCAATAGCCGCCATAGGTCGCGCGGGCGGCATGGTGACCCGGGGGACGGCAAAGGGCGTACGCACTCCCTCCACCCTCCGAGACCCACGCGGCGGCTGTCAGTGCACAGCGCGCGGAGGCAAAGGCGGCCTCCCACGTGCCCTCCACGATCGGCGTCCCTGGGTCGAAACAGTAGTAGCCCATCTTCCCGTTGATCCCGGAGGGGACGCGGTCACGGCGGAGGCCGCGGGCAGGGAATGCGCTCGGCAACATGAACCCGTCCTTGCTGGCCGCGGCGCGCCACTCGGCGTGAGCGGTCCGTAGGAAGTCCACGAATGCGGGGTCGTGAACGCTTCGGAGCGCTTCCACCGGAAACGGCCGAGGCTCGCCGACCTTGAAGCCGGCGCGCTGGACCGCCTGGAGGATGAGCTCCGCACGCACCGGAGACTCAAAGCACGGTACGAGCTCACCGCGGTAGAGCTCCATACCACCCTGGTGTCGAGCGTGCAGTGGGGAATGAATGACTCTCATCCTGGTCGCTCCGGCGCGCCGCGGCGATCTCGACTCGTGCTTCCCGGCACTCGCAACCCCCGCCTCGGCGCGGGATCCCGTGGGGACAGGGTGCGGACGTTCATGATCCAGTAGGAGAGCGGACCCGAGGGCCAGAGCCTCGAATCCTGGAGCATTGGGCCCGCGACCCTAGGCCCGATGATAGGCCCGCCAGTCAGTGACGAGCGGTTTTTCGGAAAGCAGCGCATCGAGAATGGCTCTCGCCAGGGGCAGTCTCGCCGGGTCGAGCCGGCCGTCAGCCATCATCGCCTGCAGGACCGGACCGACGGCGATGCCGAGTTCCGCTCCCTCGACCGTCACGTTCGCCAGGTGCCGCTCGCGAGCTTGCCGGTAGGTGAGGCCCAGGCCCAGGTGGCGGCCGAGCACGGCATTCCGGCCTCCCTGGGAGGTCACGTACAGGTCGCCGACGCCCGGCAGCCCGTAGGCCGTCATCGGATCGCCGCCGAGCTCCTGGACCAAATAGGCGATCTCCCGCACGGCCTCGCTGAACAGGCTGGCCGAAAGGTTGTGCATGACCGCCCCGTTGGGCCCGTTGCCCTCGCGCTCCAGGCGGCCGGCCACGGCGGTGACGCCGATGACGAAGAGGTTTTTCAGGGCCACGCTCACCTCGACGCCGACAAGGTCGCGATTGGGTCTCGGGAAGTAGAAATCCGTGGCGAGCAAGCGGACCGTGTCCTCAAGCGGCGCTCCTGCCTCGCCCGTGAAGACCACGCACGAGGGCCGACGCGCGGCCAGCTCACCCGCGATGCACGGGCCGCCCACGGCCATGACGGGCACCCGAAACCGGAGCCGCTCGTCGAGGGCACGCGACACCTTGGTCGGCAAGATCTCGAGCGATTGGCCGCGGACGGCGAGGCCCTTCGTGATCATCAGCACCGGGATGGGCCGCTTCAGGTCTTTGGCCAGCTTCTCGATCGCCCAGTCGACTCCGGGCGACGAGACACCGAGGATGACGAGCTCGGTGCGGTCCGTCAGTGTGGCGGCGAACCGCTCCTGCTGGAAACCCACGACCCCCGCGGGCAAGGTGATCCCGAGGCGGGGGTGACGTCCGCTGGTGACGACGCTCTCGATGATTGCTTGGTCGAGATGCGTGCCCACCAGGCGGACGGAATGGCCGGCGGCGGTTGCGGGGAAGGCCATGGCCGACCCCATCACACCGGCGCCCAGGATGACGATCTCTGCCACGAGAACCTCACGTGCGTTCGAGCGAGGACTGCCGCTTCGCGCCTGTCGGCGCGCCTCCCCGAGGGGAGCGGGAGCCGAGAACCTGGAGAGTACGCGGAATGAGGCGCCATGACCATCTGCATGAGCGATGATGCTAGCTTTGGAGGGGCGTGGATCCCTTAGGTCGATGCCGTCCCATGATGGGCCGTTCGCGACCGACCCCTCCACTCGCTCCGGGCCAGGCGGATGGGCCCGAGCGGCCGGCAGCGTCACTGGTTGCAAGGCGACGTTTCTTGCGGAGCCGAGAGGAACGCCCCGGGCGCCGAGATCGCGAAGAGGCTCAGGCGCTCTCTACCTCGTCCGCCCCGCCGAACGACCGCGCCCACGCGGGAACACGTTCGAGGTGAACACATGAAGACCATCGGTCTCATCGGCGGCATGAGCTGGGAGTCCTCCGCGCACTATTACCGCCTCCTGAACGAGGGGGTGAAGGCGCGCCTTGGGGGCTTGCACTCGGCCCGGTGCATCCTGTCCTCGGTGGACTTCGCCGAGATCGAGCCGCTGCAGCGGGCTGGCCTTTGGGAGAAGGCGGGAGACATCCTGAACCGGTGCGCCCGAGGCCTCGAGGCAGCCGGGGCCGAGCTCTTGCTCATCTGCGCCAACACGATGCACAGGGTCGCGGACCAGGCCATGCGCAGCGTCCGCATTCCCCTCATCCACATCGCTGACGTCACCGCCGAGCGGGTGCAGGCGGCCGGTCTCAGACGAGTCGCACTCTTGGGGACGCGCTACGTGATGGAGGAAGATTTCTATCGCCGCCGCTTGATCGAACGCTACGGTCTAGAGGTGATCGTGCCCGGTGACATCGACCGGGAGGAGGTGAACCGAGTGATCTTCGAGGAACTCGTGCTCGGCAAGGTGGAACGCCGTTCGCGAGAGCGTTACGTCGCCATCGTGGACGACCTGGTCGGAAAAGGGGCAGAAGGCGTCATCGCGGGTTGTACCGAGATCACGATGCTCATCACTCAGGCGGATCTGACTGCCCCGCTCTTCGACACCACCGAGATCCACGCTCTCGCCGCGGTCGATCGGGCTCTCGCAGCGGACCCGAGCGAGACCGCGTAGGCTCGCGGCCGCATGGCCCGCTCGAAGTGGTGGGGGATGACGCGACGCCGGGTGACCCCCTGGTCCCTGGGCTGGCGGGCCGGGAAGGGGTACCCTCGCTCGCGACGGGGGGACTGCCCATGACCGGCACCGATCCGAGCCTCTGCCACCACGCCCTGACGGAGATCCGCGCCAGGGTGCGCGAGGAGTGCTCCCGGGCGGCCAACCGCTTCGGGAGCGCCTTCTTCGACCAGCACCTGGAGGTGGTGGTGAGCTACGCTCTCCGCCTCGCCCCGACATTTCGGGCCGACCCGGTCCAAGTGGAAGCGGCGGCCTGGCTACACGACCTCTCCGCCGTCCAGGACTTCACGACCTTGCCCGTGCATGCCGAGGAGAGCGCCCGGATCGCCGGCGCGCTGCTCGCGGAGTGGGGCTGGCCGCGTCCGATGATCGAGGGGACCACCGCCGCGATCGCAGCCCATTCCGCGCCCGTTGCGCCTTCGCAGGGAACGCCGGAGCAGGTGTGCCTCTCCTGCGCCGACGTCATGTCTCATCTGGCCCGTCCGTTCTACTGGTGCTTCTACCTGTACCAGGTTCGAGGCTTTCCCTTCCGGGAAGGCCTGGCATGGTTGCGACAGCGTGCTGGCTCCGCCTTCGAGGCGCTTCCTCCGGCGGTCCGGGAGCTCGTCGCCCAGGAGAACGCCGCAATCGCACGGCTCATGCCGGGGGATTGAGTAAGAGCCCCAGGGCGCTCGCCGGACGGGCTCCGAAAGCCCGACGCGCCGCTGCCCGGCGCGGGCTCGGGGCGAGTGTCGGAGACCGGGTCCCTCCCCGACCGATCAGCCTGCGCGTTCGAGACGCCCCCCCCTGCGACGGGAGAATCTTTGGGTCGCGCCGGACTACCCCACCTGACCCATCGACTTCTCGGCCCCTAACCGGTTCACGTGGACGACCTTCGCGGGCGGGAAGCCATTGAACCACGTCGACGAGGCGTGGCTGTACGCGCCGATCATCGGCGCGTAGAGGAAGTCGCCGAGCTTCAGGGTGGAGGGGAGTTGCTCCGCGAGGGACACGACATCGAGGGCGTCGCAGGTCGGCCCGAAGACGGAACAAACCTCCACCGGCCCCTTCCGCAGCGACTTCAGGTGGTACTGGCAATGATCGAAGATCACGCCGGAGAAGGTGTGGTAGACGCCATCGTCGATGTAGTAGCAGAGCTTGCCGTCGCGCACCGCCTTCCCGATGATGGTCGAGATGGAATTGCCTGCGGTGGCGACGAGGAAGCGACCCGGCTCGGCGAGGATCTGGACATCCCTCGGGAACAGCCGATCGATCTCCCGCCGGAGGATCGCGGCGAGGTCGCGGAAGGGCTTCACCGCGTCGTCGTAGGGAGCCGGGAACCCGCCCCCGATGTCGAGGAGGTTCATCTTGGTGTAGCCGCGCTGCTTGGCCTCGGCGTAGACGTTGGCGGCGAGATGGAGGGCAGCCACGTAGTTCTCGAAGTTGGTGGTCTGGCTGCCGACGTGAAAGGAGAGGCCCTCCACCACGAGCCCCTTCTGGTCGGCGGCGAGGATGAGGTCCACCGCCTCGCCGGGCGCCGCACCGAACTTGGAGGACAGCTCGACCATGGCGCCCGTGTTCGGCACCTTCAGGCGGAGCACCAACCCCGCGTGGGGAGCGTGCCGCTTGATCTTCTCGATCTCCTCGAGGTTGTCGTAGGTCACCAGGGGCCGGTAGCGATCGAGCTGACGGAGCGTCTCGTTCGCCTTGATCGGGTTGGCGTAGATGATCTTGTCCCAGATCCAGTCCTGGCGCTCTTTGGCCGGCATGTGCTTGATGAACTCGTGGACGATCATGAACTCCGGCAAGGAGGCCACGTCGAAGCTCGCCCCCGCCTGAAAGAGGGTCTGGACGATGGCCGGGTCGGGGTTCGCCTTCACCGCGTAGTAGGCCTGGACGCGGGGCAGGTGCTTTCGGAAGGTGGTGTAGTTTCTCCGCAGGACGGCGTGGTCCACCACGAACAGCGGCGTCTCGTACTTACGGGCGAGCTTCTCGAGGGCGGCGGGCGAGATCATGAGCAGGCTCCCTGGCTCGGCGAGAGGCGGCCGGATCCTAATCGCCGTCGGTGACGAGGAAGTTCGTGAACTGCCACGGGTCGGTCAGATCGACCCGAGGCGCATTGTGGCCTCGGAAGGCGTTGCGGTAGTGCTTGAGCGGAGTCCAGTCCGAGGCCTTGGAGATGAACCTCCCCAGGTAGGGTTTCGAGACCCTGAGGACGTGCTCGTGGGGCAGGTCGTCCGGCACCACCACGCCGCGGTCCGGGTTGTCGATCATCCAGAGCACGGCAGCCACCACCGCGATCGCCACCTGCATGGTCGTGGCGTTCTGGTGAGGGACCAGGCGCCGGGACTCCTCGATGGAGAGGTCGCTCCCGATCCACCACGAGGTGTAGGCGTGCCCCATGAGGAGCGCCCCGAGGATGTCCGAACCGCTCGTGATCTCGTCGTTCAGGATCCGCTGGCGCGGCTGGAGGCGGTAGTCGTAGCCGCGCAGCTCGTTGAGCGAAGCGATAGCCGAATCCGACGGGCAATAAGCGTAGTGCACCGTGGGCCGGTAGATCGCCTTGCCGTCCTCCCAGACCGTGAGGTGGTCGGAGATGGTGAACGCCTCGCCGTGTCGCACCACCATGCCATGGATGCAGTAGTTCGGAACCCAGGAGACCACCCAGGTGTTGACGCCCATCCGCGCCAGGCAGATCTGGTTCCGTGGGCCCTCGGGGTGCTCGAGGGCGAGCGGCGGCAGCTCCTTCTCGTGAGTGCCCCAGCCCATCTCCGCGGTGGTGGTGCCCTCTTCGCGGAAGCCCTCCACGCTCCAGGTGTTCACGAACTCGTCCACCTCCTTCGGGACGTCGGTGATCTGGGTGTCGCGCTCGCTGCAGTGGATTACTTTGACCCCGAGCTGCATGGCGAGGCGGGCCCAGGCCTGGTCATTGAGCGCCTGCTGGAGCTCCTCGGCGGTGCGCCCGGTGACCTTGCCCTCTCGGAGGACCCGACGGCCGATGTCGAGCAGCCCCTGCTTCGTGAAATGGGAGATGAGACCGGGGTTGGCACCGTGCTCGAGCACGGCCGTGGGGCCGGGCTCGCTCCAGCTCCTCGTCATCCGGCGCACGTTCATGTGGCGCCAGTAGAGGGTGCGGGTGGTGGGGTGCCGGTCCTCCGCGCCCTCGTACGGATCCCACACCTCGACGGAGGTGTTGACGTAGAGGACCCCGTGGTCGTGGCACCACTGCAGGATCTCACAGGCCTCGATGTTCCAGGCGAGGTCGACGAGGATGTCGCCCTGGGAGACGTGCTTCGCGAGGACCGCGCCCAGGTTGTCGCGAGTGACCCGCTTGCGCACCCAGCGGACGCCCTTCTGGATCCACGGTCCGAGAGCCTCTCGCCGGTCCTCGAAGTCCATGACCGTCACTTGAGCCGGCTTCACTCGCAGGTGCTTCATGAGGATGGGCAGGGTGCATCGCGCCACCGCGCCGTAACCCAAGAACAGGATGCGCTTGCCGAACTCGACCATGCGTTCGATCTCCGTGGCGAAAGGGGGCCCGCGCGAGGGGCCGGCCGGGCCCGAAAGTGGGCATTCTACAGAAATCGCTCCGCCCCTGGCGACGAACTACACCATCGCGCCGGGCAGGGGACCGGCCCGTCGCGGAGGGATCCGTTGGGCGCCGAGCCGGAGGGCTACGGGGCGCGGCCGAAGCGAGGACGCGGAGATCGCCTTCCGGCCCGCGCCGGCGACCCATTGTCCTGTTGGTGAATCTCGAGGCCGCCGACCAGCGCTCGCGCCCGACGGGCAGGCATGGCCGCGCACGACCCCCGGCCCAGGCCGTCTTGAGGGGAGCGGACTCCGGCCCCGGCTGTCGATACCCGTCCGGGCAGATGCCGGCTGCCCTGGAGGGCGGCCACACAACTGTCACCTTCGCTCCGGGGGAAACACCGCCTATGGTGGGGCCGACCTCAGCCGAGCACGGGGAACAGATGAAGACCACCCAGGAGTTCTCGTGGCTCCGGTTCAACCTTCGGGTGCTGGAGCAGACTCGTCGAGCCGACTTCCCGATCCTGGAACGAGTCCGGTTCCTCGCCATCTGGGCCTCGAATCTGGACGAGTTCTACGCCGCCCGAATCTCGCGACTGTTCTTGGAGGGGCGCGGCTCAGACGAGTACCGGTCGCTGCTCAAGGAGGCCAGCTCCCAGATCCGGCTCGCCGACGACACCTATGACGCTCTCTTGCCCAGCCTCGAGGAGCAGGGGATCCGGATCGTCCCGGTCCGCTCGCTGACGCGCGAGGAGAAGGACTACTTCGGAGCCTTCCTGGCGGAGGAGGTCGTTCCCCTGGTGGATGTGGTGCGAGGCGAATCGGTGGGCGAGGCCCGGAGCCACACGCTGTACCTCGCCAGCGGGCGTGGGGTCCTCGAGCACCTCCTTCGGCTGCCCGAGGCGGTGCCACGGCTCTTGGAGATCCCCGGCCGGACCGGGACCTACGTGCGCCTGGGCGAGCTGGTGCGCTCGCGGAGCGACCTGTTTCTCCCGGAGGGGAGCGGAGAGCTCTACGAGTTCCGGGTGGTGCGTCTCGCTGCCATCGACGAGCGGAAGGTCGACTGGGGCGATCTCCCGGCCGCGCTCGAGTCGCGCCTCGCCGGTCAGGTGACCCACCTCGAGGTCGAGCAGGGCTTTCCGGCCCACTGGACCGAGGCGATCCGCCTCGCCCTGGGGCTCGAGCCCGAAGAGGTCGCGCACGTCCGCCCCCCCCTCGATCTCCGGATGCTGGGAAAGCTCGTGGACGATGGCCCGCCGGAACGGAAGTTCCTGCCCCTGCGTGCCCGGCGCGTGCCAGGATTCGCGAGGGACGCCTTCGCCCGGATCGATGAGGGCGACGTCCTCCTCTACCATCCCTACCAGAGCTACGAGGCGGTCGAGGAATTCGCCCGGCAGGCCGGTGCCGACCCGCGGGTGGACGCGATCCGCGCTACGCTCTACCGGGTCGGTGACGACAACGTGCTGGCGAGCGCCCTCATCGCCGCGGCGCGCGCGGGAAAGGACGTCTCGGTGCTGCTCGAGGGGCGGGCGCGGTTCGACGAGCTTCAGAACCTCGAGTGGAGCCTTCGGTTCCACAATTCGGGCGTACGCGTGCTTCCCCTCCCGGAGAAGAAGGTGCACGCGAAGGTCATCTGGGTGAAGCGCGGGCGCCGGACCTACGTGCACCTCGGGACCGGAAACTACAACACCCAGAACGGCAGACTCTACACCGATTTCTCGCTCTTCACCTGCGATCCCAAACTCACCGCCGATGCCCGGGGATTCTTCGACGCGCTGGAGCGCGGGCAGGCGCCCGCACCGAAGCACATGCGCACCGGTTCCGCGGTCCGCGACCTGCTCGTCGAGCGGCTGCGAGCCGAGGCGCGGCCTGGAGGTCACGCCATCCTGAAGTTCAACCATCTCACCGATCCGGCCGTGCTGCGCGCCATCGCGGAGGCGGCGGAGGCGGGGGCGCGGATCAACCTGCTCGTCCGCACCACCATCGTCGAGATCGCCCCGGGGGTGCGGGCCAGAAGCATCGTGGGGAGGTTCCTGGAACATGCCCGCGTGGCGGCCTTCGCCCGCGGAGGGCGCTGGGAGGTGTACACGGGCAGCCTCGACGCCATGCCGCGAAACTTCGACAGCCGGTACGAACTCTTCTTCCCGGTGCGGGACCGTCGCGCCAAGGCGTCCGTCCTGGCCGAGCTGCATGCCCAGCTCTCGGACGACGTGAACGCGTTCGAACTCTCGGACGACGGAGGCCAGCAGGCGAGCTGGGGGGGGAAGCTCAACTCGCAACACCCCGATGGACATCGCGGGGCGAGGGCCACGCGGGTGGAGAAGACCGCCGGGCGGAAGGCTCGTTCCGCCCCTCGCATCGCGCCCGCCGCGGCCGGAACCTAAGCGACGGGGCGGATCTCGCGTCCCAGGGTGGCCCCGGAGCGGATACCGCGCGCCGTCCACCTCGAGCGGCCCTGAGCCCCGTGAGTTCTTCTGTCGTTCCACGCCATCTCAGGCGCACCGGCGGCACCTTAGAGCTCCGGGAGGGCCTACCCGGTCCGGCCATGTGGTGCCTCTTGGGTCCTGCCAGTCGAGAAATATGCGCTTTTACTCACGTTGTTGCGCCACGCAGCTCGCCCCGGGCGGGGCGAATGCTACGCATTACGGCTCTGCGCGAGGGACCTCGATGGGGCGTACCTTCGGCGCCTAACCGTCCGGCTCCCGCATCGTCGGACACCGGCCGTCACGCAGAATTCACGGCGCCGTCCCGCGCCGTAACAGCCGCCGGGAGCATAAAGGCCTACCTCAACCGGAACCGGCGCGTGCGGAGGGCGGAAGAGCTCGCGCCTGGATCCTCGTCAACGGTCGCTGCCGCGGCCTCACTGGGAGAGCCTGGACATGCGCAACCACGGAATCCTCATGGCGCCGATGGCGCTCGCGGCAGCGATCTGCCTGTCGTCGTGCTCCGAGAAGGTCCCATCGGGCGGACAGTCCGCGGGCGCGAACGCCCCTGCCGCTGCGCCCGCCGCCGCTCCGGGTGGGGCGGTGCGCATCCAGGGTGCGGGGGCGAGCTTTCCTGCGCCGCTCTACCTCAGGTGGTTCAAGGCTTTCAGCTCGTCCCGCGCGGACGTGCAGGTCGACTACCAGTCCGTCGGCAGCGGCAGCGGGGTGAAGAGCTTCGTCGACAAGACGGTGGATTTCGGCGCCAGCGACGCCGCCATGACCCCGGAGGAGATCCAGCGGGTCGACGTGGGCGCGGTGCTCTTGCCCATGACCGCCGGCTCGATCGTTCTCGCCTACAACCTGCCCGGCGTGAAGGAGCTCAAGCTCTCGCGGCAGGCGTACGTCGACATCTTCCTCGGCAAGGTGAAGCGCTGGAACGAGGCGGAGATCGCCGCGGCGAACCCCGGTGTCAGCCTGCCGGACACGCCGATCAACGTGGTGGTGCGCGCGGACAGCAGCGGAACCACGTTCGTCTTCACGAAGCATCTGTCGGCGATCAGCCCCGAGTTCGCCAAGGGCCCGGGGAACGACAAGATGCCGAACTGGCCGGTCGGGACGCGCTCCAAGGGCAACGAGGGCGTCACCGCCAGCCTGAAGACGACGCCCGGGTCCATCGGGTACGTCGAGTACGGTTACGCGAAGAGCCAGAACCTTCCCTTCGCGCTCCTCGAGAACAAGGCCGGCGCCTTCGTGGCCGCGACCTCCATGTCCGGCCAGGCCGCGCTCGCGGGTGCCCAACTCCCCGACAACCTCATCGCCTGGGTCTCCGATCCGGAGGGCAAGGATGCCTACCCGATCGTCACGTACACCTGGGTGATGCTCTACAAGAAGTACGGGGACAAACGGAAATTGGACACGCTCAAGGAACTCTTCACCTACGCGCTGACGGACGGGCAGAAGGAAGCCGAACCGCTCGGGTACATCCCGCTCCCCGCCAACGTGGCGGAGCGGGCCAAGGCGGCGCTGCAGACGGTCGAGAGCGCAGGGTGACCGGCCCGGCTCAGGCTCGCCTGGGGCGATCCGGGCGGCGAGGTGGCGACGTGGAGCAAGACACACCCATCGCGCGCCCTCCGAGCCGAGGCCAGCGGATATCCGACGTCTCCTTCCGGTGGGTGGGCCGGATCTTCGCCGCGCTCGTGCTCGCGCTGGTGGCCTTGGTAGTGCTCGACATTGCCTACCGCGCAATACCGGCGGTCCGGCAGCACGGGCTCGGGTTCCTCACCGGGCGCGTCTGGGACCCCAACAAGGCGCACTTCGCGATCCTTCCGGAGATCTGGGGGACGCTCTACACCTCGGCGCTCGCGCTGTTCCTCGGGACCGCCTTCGGCCTGGCCGCGGCGGTCTTTCTGGCGGAGGGGTTCTTGGGCCAGGCGGTCTACCACCAGCTCCGGGCGCTCGGGCTCGAGCGGCGGCAGGGCTTCGCGAGGCTCCCCGACCTCGTCGAGGAGACCCTCAAGAACCTCATCCACCTCTTGGCCGCGATCCCGAGCGTCGTCTACGGGCTCTGGGGCCTGTTCGTGGTCATCCCCGTGATCCGCCCGGCCTGCAACTGGCTGCACCTCAAGATGGGCTGGTTCCCGCTGTTCGGCACGGACCTCGCCGGGCCCGGCGTTCTCCCCGCGGTCATCGTGCTCTCCATCATGATCCTGCCCACGATCACCGCGATCGCGACCGACGCCCTCCTCGCCGTCCCCTCGAAGCTTCGCATGGCCGCCTATGGGCTGGGAGCCACTCGGTGGGAGACCATCATCGGTGTCATCCTACCCACGGCGGCGCGCGGGATCTTCGGCGGCGTCGTCCTCGCCTTCGGCCGGGCACTTGGCGAGACCATGGCGCTCGCCATGCTGGTGGGTAACGCAAACCAGATCAACGTCTCCCTCTTCTCTCCCGCGAACACCTTGGCGGCGCTGCTCGCCAACTCCTTCCCGGAGGCCGGGCCCAAGCAGGTTCCGGTTCTCATGTACGCGGCCCTCGTCCTCTTGGCTATGACGCTGGCGGTGAACATCCTGGGCGCCCTCCTCTTGCAGCGAGCCTCCGCTGCCACGAAAGGAGCGCGCTGATGGCGGCCACCCCGGGCCCGGTCTCTTCCAACCCCTTCGAGGGCGTCGACCTGGACGGCCTCGAACGGTCGCTGCGCCGTCCCCGAACCCTGGTCGGGATCATCTTCAGCGGGATCGTCACCGCGATGACGCTCCTCGCCCTCATCCCGCTCTTCTCGGTGGTGTTCATGCTCGCCTGGCGCGGGGGCCACCGGCTCAGCCTGGCGCTCTTCACCGAGCTGCCACCAGCGCCGCTCGAAGCGGGAGGTGGGTTTGGAAACGCGATCGTCGGCACCTTCTTCATCGTCGGCATCGCCACCCTGCTCAGCGTGCCGGTCGGGATCCTGAGCGCCGTCCACCTCGCCCAGGCCAGCGAGGAGAACCGGCTCGCGAGCGCGGTGCGCTTCGCGGGGAAGGTGTTGACCGGCTTCCCCTCGATCCTGGCGGGGGTATTCGCCTACGGGGCGTTGGTGCTCTCCACCGGGACCTTCTCCCCGCTCGCGGGCGGGGTGGCGCTCTTCATCCTCATGCTCCCCACGGTGATGCTCACGGCCGAGGACGCGATCCGCGCCGTGCCGGCCAAGATGAAGGAGGCGGCCATCGGGATGGGAGCCACCTCCGCCCAGACCACCTGGATGGTCCTCCTCCCCACGGCGCTGCCGGGCCTCCTCACCGGGGTGATGCTGGCCGTGGCGCGAGCCGCCGGGGAGACCGCCCCCCTGCTCTTCACGGCGCTCTTCAGCAACTACTGGCTCGTGTCACACGGCCAGTGGAATCTGATGAAGCCCACCGCCTCGCTGGCGGTGCTCATCTACAACTTCGCCGGCATGCCCTTCGACAACCAGGTGGAGCTCGCGTGGGCCGCGGCGCTCGTGCTCGTGCTCTTGGTTCTCGCAGCCAACATCGCCGGGCGCGCCCTCTCCCGTGGGCAAGTCAGGTACTAGGAGGAAGACGACCATGAGCACTTCCGGCAAGAACGGGAACGGTGCGGCGGCTCTCCAGGCCGGGGCCGACGTGGTGATCGACTGCAACATCCGCCAGCTCTACTACGGCGACTTCCTGGCGGTCCGGGACACCGCCATCCCGGTGAAGAGGAACACCATCACCGCCTTCATCGGCCCCTCCGGCTGCGGCAAGAGCACGGTCCTGCGCTGTCTCAACCGCATGAACGATCTCGTGCGCGGGTTCCGCTTCGACGGGCACGTCCACTTCCGGGGGAGGGACATCTATGCGCCCTCGATCGATCCGGTGGCTGTGCGCCGGTACATCGGGATGGTGTTCCAGCAGCCCAACCCCTTCGCCACGAGCATCTTCAACAACGTCGCCTTCGGGCTCCGCCTGAACCGCTATCGGGGGAGCCTCGGCGAGCGGGTCGAGAGGGCTCTCCGAGGGGCGGCGCTCTGGGACGAGGTGAAGGACAAGCTCGACAGCAGCGGTCTCGCCCTCTCTGGTGGTCAACAGCAACGGCTCTGCATCGCCCGGGCGATCGCCACCGAGCCCGAGGTGCTGCTCATGGACGAGCCCTGCTCCGCGCTCGACCCCATCGCGACGCGCAAGATCGAGGAGCTCATGCTCGAGCTGAAGAGCCGGTACACCATCGCCATCGTGACCCACAACCTGCAGCAAGCGATGCGAGTCGCCGACCGGACCGGGTTCCTCTACGTGGACTCGAGCAAAGGCGGCCGGACCGGCTACCTGGTCGAGTTCGGCGAGTCGAAGCAAGTTTTCGGGGCTCCCCGCGAGGAGCACACGAGAGAGTACATCAGCGGCCAGTTCAGCTAACGCTCCGGAGGACCGGCCCATGGCGTCCCTCTCGGCCTCGCGCGCCCGGTGGCTCTGCGGGATGGCGCTCCCCGTCCTGCTGGCGACGGCGCCCTGGGCGGCTGCGCCGGCAGCCGGGCAGCCTCAGAGCAACGTCCGGCTCGTGGGCGCGGGGGCGACCTTCCCCGCCGTGCTCTACCAGCGGTGGTTCGAGCTCTATGAGGCGGATCACCCGGGCACCGTCATCGCCTACGACGCGGTCGGGAGCGGGGAAGGACTGCGACGTTTCGCCGACCGCGGGGTGAAGGAGGAAGAGCGCGTCGACTTCGCCGCCTCGGAGAGGCCGACCCCCGATCCCCGGGGCCGCTCGGCAGGCGCGCTCACGATCCCCATGACGGCCGGGGGAGTGGTGCTGGCCTATAACCTCCCGGGCTTCGAGGGCGAGCTCCGCCTCTCGCGCGAGGCATACGCCGGGATCTTTCTCGGGACGGTGAAGAGCTGGGACGATTCCGTCATCGCCAGGGCCAACCCCGGGGCGAGACTCCCCAGGCTCACCATCGCTCCAGTCGTTCGCCAGGATGCGAGCGGCACGACCTTCGTCTTCACGAGCAACCTCTCCGCCGTCAGCGAGACCTGGGCCAGCCGTCACGGAGCCGACACCCTCGTCGGCTGGCCGGGCACCGCCATGCGCGCTTCCGGCAACGAGGGCGTCGCCGGCCGGATCAAGCTCGCCCAGGGATCGATCGGCTACGTCGGATACGAGTACGCCCGAAAGCTCGGGCTCAAGGTCGCGACCCTCGAGAACCGGGACGGTCACTGGGTCAGGCCGGAAGCGGCGACGTTCCAGGCCGGTCTGGCCGCGGCCCCCCTGCCCGAGGATCTCCGCGCCCAGGTGGTCGATCCCACCGGACCCGACGCCTATCCCATCGTCACGTTCAGCTGGGTGCTTCTCTATCGAAGCTATCCCGATCCCGGGAAGGCGACCGCACTCCGGGATCTCTTCCGCTGGTGCCTCACGAACGGCCAGCGCACCGCCCCGGAGATGGGCTACGTCGAGCTGCCGCCGAGCGTCGTGACGCGCGCCCTCGCCGCGGTGGAGAGCGTAGCCCCCGCGGGGTGAATCCTCCCGGGCGCGGCCATCGCCCGCCGACCCTCGCCTTGCGGTGGTCCCAGAGGCCGAGCGGGCCACAGGGAAGGACTGCCCGAGGCCACCACCGCTCGGGCATGCTCGACCTTTGTGAGGAGTAAGGGGAGGTCCCTCCGAGAACGGCCAAGGTACACCGGAGCCGAAAACCCTTTGTCTTGCGCCCCTGACGGGGCAGTCGAGATCGTCGGCGGTCGCACCGCGCTTCAAGGTAGGGTCGAGCGATGCCCGTGAAGCTCTACCTGGAGGACTCCTACCTGCGCACATTCGATGGCGAGGTGGCGGCGGCCGGCGACGGGTGGTGCGCGCTCTCCCGCACGGCCTTCTACCCGGGCGGCGGGGGACAGCCCGAAGACCGGGGGCAGCTGGAGGCCGGGGGAGAGGCGCTGGCTGTGAATGGGGTTCGGGAGGATGAGGCAGGCGAGGTCTGGCACCACGTCGGGCGCGACCTCGCGCCCGGGACCCCGGTGCACGGCGCGATCGACTGGCCCTGGCGCTACGCGCTCATGCGGGCCCACGCCCTCATGCACGTCGTGAACACGGTGGCACGCGACTGGCTCGGGGGCGCCATCACCGGGGTACAGCTCGGACCGGAGCGGTCACGGATCGACTTCAGGCTGCCCCGCTTCGCGCGCGAGCTCATCCCCGAACTGGAGGAGCGCGTCAATGCGGTGCTCGTGCGGAGGTTGCCCATCGCGTCGAGCACCGTCTCCGAGGAGGAGTTCCTGGGGCGGCCGGAGCTGGTGCGGACCGCGGAGGTGAGGCCCCCGGTGGTGGGGGGGCGGGTGAGGGTGGTCGAGATCCGCGGTTTCGACGCACAGGCTTGCGGCGGGACCCACGTCCACACCACCGGCGAGGTGGGCCGCGCACGGGTGGTGAAGTTCGACAACAAGGGGAGGGACAACAAGCGGTTCTACTGGGAGCTCGATGCCCCGCTCGAGTGAAGCGTCGGCCCGGGCGCCTCGCCCTCGCGGATGATATGAAGAAGGTGCCCGGGCACCGGACCTTCCATGGACGCCACCGGTTCACCGTCCCTGCGAGAAGCGAACCTCGACAAGCTACGGGGCCCTCCCTTCGACGTGCTCGTGCTCGGGGGCGGCATCAACGGTGCAGCGACCGCCGCCGCGCTCTCGGCCCGGGGCGCCCGGGTGGCGCTCCTCGAGCGGCGCGACTTCGGCTCGGCCACCTCCCAGGAGTCCTCCAACCTCGTCTGGGGAGGGATCAAGTACCTCGAGACCTATGAGCTCGGGCTCGTGCGGAAGCTCTGCAAGGCCCGCAATGAGCTCCTGCGCGCCTTCCCCTCCTCCGTGGAGGAGATCCGGTTCTACGCCTCGCACCCGCGCGAGTTCCGGCACGGGAAGCGGATCCTCATCCTCGGCACCTGGCTCTACTGGGCCCTGGGAAGCTTCTTCACCCGGCCACCCCGGGCCCTGTCCTTGCGCACCATGGAGCGGGAGGAGCCGGTCCTCTCCCTCGAGGGGTTGGACGGCGGCTTCGAGTACTCCGATGCGTTCCTGCCCGACGGCGACGCCCGGTTCGTGTGGGGGCTCCTAAGGTCCGCGCTCGACCACGGGTGCGCGGCGGCGAACTACCTCGAGGCGCTCGGGTCGCACCGCGAGGGCGACTACTGGATGACGAGGGCTCGGGATGTGGTCGGCGGGCGGGAGCTGGCGATCCGTTCCGCGTTGCTCGTCAACGCCTGTGGTCCGTTCGCGGACGCCGTCAACGCCGCGAACGGGATCTCCACTGCCCACCGGCATGTGCTGTCGAAGGGCATCCACCTGCTCGTTGACCGGATCACCTCCCACCGGCGTGTGCTGACATTCTTCGCCGACGACGGCAGACTGTTCTTCGCCATCCCGGCCGGCTCGCGGACCTGCATCGGAACCACCGACACGTCCGTGGATCGACCGGAGGTAGGGGTGACCCCCGAGGACCGACGGTTCGTCCTCGACAACATCAACAAGCGGCTGCGTCTTGCGCGGCCCCTCGAGGAGCAGGACATCGTGGCGGAGCGCTGCGGCGTCCGTCCGCTCGCGGTGGACGCGAACGGGGCGGACGGGCGCGACTGGATGCAGCTTTCCCGCCGGAGCGTGGTCGAGACCGACGCCGAGGCCCGCCACGTCACCATCTTCGGCGGGAAGCTGACCGATTGCGTGAACGTAGGGGAGCGGCTCTGCGCGGAGGCGCGGCGCCTCGGCGTCGAGTTACCCTGGCCGCACCGGGTCTGGTACGGCGAGCCCCACGCCACCGTTCGGGACGATTTCCTACACCAGGCACGTCTCCTCGGGCTGGACGGCCTCGTGGGAGCCGATCTCCCGGAGCGCCCTTCGGAGCGGCTGTGGCGCAGCTACGGCGCCGAGGCGCTCGTCATGCTCGAGGCGGTGCGGCAGGACCCCCGCGGCGCCGCGGTCCTCTTGGAGCCGACCGGGACCCTCCGCTGCGAGGTGGAGTCCGCCGCGCGCCGCGAGATGGTCGTCACCCTCGAGGACTTCCTGCGCCGCCGCACCGGGATCGCCCAACAAGTGCGGCGCGAGGAACTCCGGAAGTTGCCGGGACTTCGCGAGGTGAGCCGAATCCTGTTCGGCGAGGCCGGGCCGGCACGGGTTTGCGAGTACTTCGGGGACCGGGAGGATCCGGACGGACTCGACCCCGAGCACATCCGGCTGGCCGCACGGACTTCGAGCTAGCTCACCCAGGCCCCTGTGAGCTGACGCTAGCCATCCCTGCCCAACCCTCCATGCGGATGGTGGTTCAACATGTTGGCGGCCCCGATTGGGTCTATTTAACAATCTAACCGCGGGAATCGGCTGAACTCGCGCGTATATCAACAGTGTACGATTATCGAAACGTTGACTATCGATGTCGGGTTCGCCTACCATCCTCCGCTGCCAGCCGGACAACGTTGGGCGCTCGAAGTGGACGCTTCGTGAACGGGAGACGATGGCATGCACGCGTTCTCGTTCCGGGGAGACGCTGGGGCAAGAGCAGGTGTTCTGGGGACGCTCGCTGACCGGGCGCTCGGGCGTCACCGGGGGCTCTTCGCCGCGGTGGCGGGGCTCGGGCTCGCGGCGCTGGCGGTCTACGCCGGAACGGGCGTCAACTTCTTCAAGGCCTCGAACCTCCTCAACGTCGCCCGCGGCTTCTCGATGCTGGCCGTGGCCGGGATCGGCCAGACGGTCGTCATCGTGGGGGGCGGGCTCGATCTCTCGGTCGCCGAGGTCGTGTCGACCTCCAACGTCATCGCGGCGACGTTCATGGCCGGGCACGACGGCCTGTTCCTCCCGGTGACGCTTCTGGCCCTCGGATTCGGGGCAGCCGTCGGGATCCTGAACTCGCTGCTCGTCACCAAGCGGAACGTCCCCCCCTTCGTGGCCACCCTGGGCACCTCGATCGTACTCCGCGGCGCGCGGCTCATGTGGACCCAGGGTCTGCCCCAGGGCCGCATCCCCGCGAACCTCAAGGCGCTCGGGACGGGCACGACCCTGGGGGTGCCCAACCTGTTCTTCGTGTTCCTCGCCTTCGCGCTGGCCCTCGTGGTCGTGCTCGGTCACACCGGGTACGGCCGGCGCCTGTACGCCGTGGGCACGAACCCCAAGGTGGCGATCCTGAGCGGGATCCGGGCCGACCGGGTGGTCATCCTGAGCTACGTCGTGTGCGCCGTCAGCGCGGCACTGGTGGGGGTGCTGCTGGGGGGGTACACCGGGATGTCCGACCAGAAGATCGGCGAGGGATACGAGCTCGACTCGATCGCGGTCTCGGTGCTGGGGGGAGCCGCCATCGGCGGAGGGTCGGGCGGAGTCGCCGGGACCGTGCTCGGAACCATCATCATCCTAGTGCTGACCAACCTGTCTCTGCTCATGGGGTTTCCCATCCAGAGCCAGATGGTGATCAAGGGCGCGGTGATCGTGCTGGCGCTGTGGATCAACGCGCAACGCGGGAAGTGAGCGAGGAGAGAAGAGGCGGCACCCCGCGGTCCCGTGGCCGGCGGGGAACTTCGAAGGAGGAAGACGATGGCAAGGTGTTTCCGGTGGTCCCTGGCGGTGCTAGTGGTTTCGACGGCGCTCGGCTCGAGCGCGCTCGCCGCTCCGAAGAAGGACGGCATCGTGATCGGCTTCAGCAACGCGGGGATGGGCGATTCGTGGAGGCAGTTCTTGGTCGCGAACTTCAACGCCGAGGTGGCCAAGCACCCGGAGGTCAAGCAGGCCTACATCACCCAGGCGGACGAGAAGCCGGAGAAGCAACTCGCCGACATCGACGACCTGTTGGTCAAGAAGGTCGACCTCCTGATCGTCTATCCCACGGTCGCCGACGCCATCATCCCGGCTATCGAGAAGGTGTATGACCGCGGGATCCCGGTCGTCGTCTTCGGCGGCAACATCGCCACCGACAAGCTCACCGTCCTCGTGACCGAGGACCTGATTCAGTTCGGGCGCGCCCAGGCGAAGTGGCTGGCGGAGGAGCTGAAGGGCAAGGGCAACATCGTCATGATGTCGGGCATCGCCGGCAATACCACCGCCGAGGACCGCCTGACGGGCGCCCGCGAGGTGTTCAAGCAGTACCCCGGCATCAAGGTCCTCGATCACCAGTACTGCGACTGGTCCCCCCCCAAGGCCAAGTCCATCATGGAGGCCATGATCCAGGCCTTCCCCCAGATCGACGGCATCTGGGCCGACTCGGGCCTCATGTCCTGGCCAGCGTTGCAGGCGCTGCAGGAGGCGAAGCGACCGCTCGTCCCCTCTACCGGCGACCAGCTGAACGGGTACACCAAGTTCCTCGTGGCGAACAAGCTGCGGGGCTACGCCTACCCCATGACCACCCAGCTCTCCGCCGAGGCGGTCCGCCAGGGCCTCAAGGCGGTCAAGGGAGAGAAGGTCGAGAAGAAGGTCACGATCAAGATCGACGGCTACGGGCCGGACAAGATCCAGCAGCTCACCAAGCCCGACCTGTCGGACTGGTGGTGGATCGGCGACGACCAGATGCCGGCCAAGTTCCTGCCCAAGCTGTAGCCCGAAGGGCGCCCGGCGGGGACTCCCGCCGGGCGCTTCGCCCGCGGAGGGACGGCATGGAGGCATCCACGGTGCTGCGGCTCGAGGGGATCCGGAAAGGCTTCCCCGGCGTCAAGGCGCTCGACGGAGTGAGCCTCGAGTTCAACAGCGGTGAGGTCCATGCCCTGGTGGGGGAGAACGGGGCGGGAAAGTCCACCCTCATGAAGATCCTCTCCGGCGTCTACCAGGCCGACGAGGGCCGGATCTTCTTGAACGGCGCCCGGGTGGCCTTTCACAGCCCGCACCAGGCCCAGCTCGCCGGCATCTCCATCATCTTCCAGGAGTTCAGCCTCATCCGCGGCTTCGACGTGGCCGAGAACGTTTTCCTCAATCGCGAGCCGACCCACCTCTTCGGTCACCTGGACCGGCGGGCAGCCCGCGAGCGAACGCGGGCGCTCCTCAAGGAGATCGACATCGAGCTCGACGTGGACAAGAAGGTGGGGGACCTCACCGTGGTAGAGCAGCAGGTGGTCGAGATCGTGAAGGCGCTCTCGGTCACCGCCTCGGTGCTCATCATGGACGAGCCGTCGGCAGCCCTCACCGACAAGGAGCTCAAGAAGCTGTTCGAGATCATCCGGACCCTGAAGGCCCGCGGGGTGACGGTGATCTACATCTCGCACATGCTCGACGAGATCTTCGAGATCGCCGACCGCGTGACGGTTCTCAAGGACGGGCGGGTGGTGGGGACCCGGGCGGCGGCCGAGCTCACCAAGGACGAGCTGGTGCGGATGATGGTGGGCCGCTCCATCGAGGACTACTACCCGCCCCTCGCCCCAGACCGCGGCGCGCCGGTGCTCGAGGTGCGCGGGCTCGCGAAGCGCGGCCAGCTCTGGGACATCAGCTTCGATCTTCACGCGGGAGAGATCGTCGGGGTCGCCGGGATGGTGGGTTCGGGTCGGAACCTCCTGGCGCGGTGTCTGCTCGGCCTGGAGCGGTTCGACGAGGGCGACCTCAAGGTCCACGGGCGTCGCTACGCGCCGCGCGGTTTCGACGAGGCGATGGCCGCCGGGATCGGCTACATCGCCGACGACCGCAAGGCGCTCGGGATCCTGGGCCCCATGTCGGTCAAGGAGAACACGACCATCGCGAAGCTGCCCGCTTACCTCTCCTTCGGGTTCTTGCGACATGGCCGCGAGGCCAGCGACACCCGCAGGCAGGTCGAGCGGCTCGGGGTCCGGACGACGGGGATCGGCCAGGCGGTGGAGACCCTGAGCGGGGGGAACCAGCAGAAGGTGCTGCTCGCCCGCTGGCTGCTCTGCGAGCCGGAGGTGTTCCTCATCTCCGAGCCCACCCGGGGGATCGACGTCGGCGCCAAGGCCGAGATCTACCGCATCATGCGCGAGGCGACCGCCACCGGGAAGGCCATCCTCATGATCTCCTCGGAGCTGACCGAGGTGATCGGGATGTCCGACCGCATCCTGGTCATGCATGCGGGGCGGATCCAGGGAACGCTCGAGCAGCGCGGACGCAAGGCCTCCGAGGAGGAGATCATGTCCCTGGCGGTCGGGCACGTGTACTCGATCCGGGAAGGAGCCGAGGACCATGGCGGCTGAGTCGGCGGTCTCCGCCGCGCGCCCGGGGCGCCTGCAGGTGCTCGCCGACCCGGCGGTGCTGGTCTGGGTCATCCTGGCCGTCCTGGTCCTCTGCTGCGCCTTGGCCTCGCCGCTCTTCCTCGAGCCGGAGAACCTGCGCAACGTCTTCCTCGTCCAGTCCACCGGTCTCGGGCTGGCCACGCTCGCCCAGGCCATCGTGGTCCTCTCCGGTGGGATCGACCTCTCGATCGGCGCGGTGATCTCCCTCCTCACCTCGCTGGCGGCCGGGCTCTACCGCGGCCACCCCGGCCTGCACCCGCTTCTGGTGGTCCTCTACCTGGTCGCCCTGGGAGCGGCCACCGGGGCCCTGAACGGCTTCGTGGTGGTGCGGATGAAGGTGACGCCCTTCATGGCCACGCTCGCGACCATGTCCCTCTTCCAAGGCGCGGTGCTCTTCTATGCGCCCCGGACCATCGGAGGGATTCCCCGCACCTACCGCTTCCTCTCCGACGGCCTCGTGGGCGGTGTTCCCTTCAGCATCGTCCTGTTCGGCGCCGTGCTCGCCGCCTGCCACACGCTCCTGCGGAAGAACCGGCTGGGGCGGCATATCTACGCCGTGGGCGCAGATCCCTACGTCGCCGGGATCTCAGGGATCCCGGTCCGACGGACCCGCTTCTTCGCCTACCTCATCGCCGGGGTGCTCGTGGGGATCGCCGCCGCGTTCATGACCGCCCGGATGGGCGGGGGCGGGCCCAAGGTGGGGGTGGGGTACGAGCTGGACTCGATCACCGCCGTGGTCATCGGTGGGGTGAGCCTGGCGGGCGGGGCGGGGAGCCTCGTCGGCACCTTCGCCGGGGTCCTCATCATCGGGGTCTTCTACAATCTCATGAACCTCTTGAGCGTCAACGCCTACCTGCAGATCGTGCTCAAGGGGCTGGTGTTGGTGCTGGCTGTGTCCTTCTACGCGAAAAGGAGAGTGTGAGATGGCCATCGAATGGCTGGCGAAGCCAATCCGCATCGGTCGCAAGACCGCGCCAAACCGAATCGTGTACCAGCCCACCGAGGCCAACAACTGCGATACGGACGGCACCCCGACCTCCTGGACCGTCAAGAAGTACACCGCGCTGGCGCGCGGCCGGCCCGGGATCATCCACATCGAGTCGACCGACGTCACCCACCGCACCCAGGCTCGCTCCAACAGGTTGTCGATCCTGGATCACAACATGGCCGGGCTGGAGATGCTGGTGCGCGAGATCCGCAAGATCAACTCCGAGGCCCCCATCCTCTTCCAGCTCAGCCACGCGGGCCGGCTGAGCGACCCAGCCTTCCGGCCCCCCATGTTCGTGTACCGACCGGTGGGCACCGACGTTCCCATCATGACCATCGCGGACATCGAGGCCACCCGGGAGGAGTTCGTGGCCGCGGCCAAGCGGGCCTGGAAGGTGGGGGCGGACGGGGTCGACTTCAAACAGGCCCACAGCTTCATCGGGGACGACTTCCTCCACCCCGCGAACACCCGGCCCGATCGCTACGGGGGCAGCTGGGAGAACCGGACCCGCTTCTTCCACGAGACCCTGGCCCGTATGCGCGAAGAGATCCCCGACCCGGGCTTCCTCATCGGCTCGCGGATCACGCCCTACGAAGGGCTGCCCGGGGCGTTCGGGACCTCCGGGCCGGAGGACGTGATCGAGGATCTGAGCGAGCCCATCGCCTTCGCCAAGCTGATGGAGAAGTCGGGAATCGACTTCATCAACGTCTCGGCCGGGTCCGCGGCGGGCAACCTCGAGCTCCTCATGCCCACCATGGCCTATCCCGAGGGTGTCTACCGCCACTTCGGCTGGACCCGGATCATCAAGGGCGCCGTCAAGATCCCGGTGATTGGTTCGGGGTACAGCCGGCTCAAGAACGGGGACGACTCCTTGCACGTGGCCGACCGGACGCAGACGAGCTTCGTGTACTGGGCGGAACGAAACGTTCGCGACGGGCACACCGACCTGGTGGGGGTGGGGCGGCAGTCGATCGCCGATCCGGAGTTCGCCCGCAAGGTCCTGGAGGGACGGCTCGGGGACGTGAACTGGTGCACCACCTGCCAGGAGTGCACCACCCTGCTCGGGTCGAACAAGCGCGTGGGCTGCACACAGTACGACAAGGAGTACAAGGCCCTGCTACCGAAAGCCACGGGCGGATAGGAGCGCTCTCGCGGTCCGGGAGAGGCCTTGCGATCGGCGATGTCCCGAGGGCCGGCGCTAGACTACCTCGACGCCCAGTTCAAAGGCGGCGGCCGCCAGGCCGAGCTCCAGGCGCCGATCGCCGGTGGTGAAGATCTGGTGGTGCGAATAGAGACGGTCCATCAGGGCATACCCGTCGCGAACCTTGACGATCCCGCCGTTCAGGCAGTCGGAGCCCGGATAGCCGGCGTAGCCCTCCAGCATCGCCGGGATGATCTGCAGCCGCTCGAGCTTGGGGTCGAGCTTGGACATCGTGACCGGACCCACGGGGAGGCGGGCGTCGATGGCGGTGGCCTGCTCGTCGACGATGGCGAGCACCTTGGGCCGCAACTTCCACTCCGTCGACATCCGCCGCGGCAGGAGCCCGAAGTAGCCGCAGTGCGCCACCAGGGCGTGGTGCTCGGGCTCGGGGATCTGGGGGAAGGTGGAGATCCTCTCGTGCTTCAGGGCCGCCATCCCCATGAGGAACGGGTAGACGTTGCTCATCATCACGTCGCCGTGCAGCGACTCGCGGACGATGTACTCCGTGAGGAGCGACATGGTGTCGGCCTCGCAGGCCCAGAGGAGGCCGGTGTCCTCGTAGAGCCAGTTCCAGGCCAGGCAGGGCGTGGTGTTCGAGTGGAACGACTCGTTCAGGCAGTTGAGGCCGGCCCCGGCCACCGCGCCCTGGCCGGCGAGCTCGGCTCGGAGAGCGAGGTAGAGCTTGGCCGCGGCGCGGAGCGCCGGGGAGGAGGCGTCGGTGGGGAAGGGGCGAGCGCGCAGGACCTCGTCGGCGGCGCCGTCGGGGAGGGCCTTCGCGGCGGCGCCGAGCGCCTTGAAGCTCCGCTTCTCGATACGCACCCCGAACTTCGAACGCATGCGCTCGCTGCAGAGCGCTTCCCACCAGTAGAAGCGCTTGAAGATCGAGGCCTGCATCCCTTCGCCGGGATCGTCCTGGTAGACGAGGAAGGTCGACCCGCGCAACCGGCGCCGCGCGGCCAGCGAGCGACAGATCACCTTGGCCTGGTCGAGGGTGTAGGGGGTGAACACCCGTGCCCCCTCCGCCTTGAGGAGGCTCACGATCTCCCAGTCCCACATCGCCACCGTCCCAAACTCCGAGGTCATGACGAGGAAGGGGAGCGGGAGGGCGAGGAGCTGGGGGAGCTGCTTGAACGCGTCGCCGATGAGCTGCGGGAAGAGGACCGCGTCCGCATCGGGAAGGGTCGCGCCCACCGGGATGGGCGGCAGGATCTCGGCCTCCCCCGCGAGCAGCGTCGAAAGGCCGGCCAGCTGCGAGCGGAAGTCATCATCCATGCCAGACTGGAAGAAGACGGGTGCGAGTCGCGCCTTCATGCTGCCTCCGTTGAGGGCTCGCTTCTTTCCTCAGAACCTTCTCATGAATCGTGGCATTATACAATCGTCTGATGTTGATTTACTGCCGTTTGGCGCGTAGGGTGCACCTCGGCCCCTTGTGGACGGGCCGCACTGGAGGACTCCGGGGCGCCGGGGGCTCATCCGCAAGCGATCACGTGAGAGGAGGACCGCAATGAAGGTCGGCATCGACAGCTACTGTTACCACCGGATGTTCGGCGAGGTGTACTCGGACCAGAAGAAGCCCGCGCGCAGCCTCACGCTCGAGCAGTTCATCGACCGGGCCAAGGAACTCGGCGTCGACGGCGTCTCGCTCGAGTCCTGCTTCATTCCTCGGTTCGACGCCTCGTACCTCTCCGAGGTGAAGGGGCGTCTCGACGCCGCCAAGCTCGATCGCGTGTTCGCCTGGGGGCACCCCGACGGACTCGAGGGCGGGCGGAACGAGAAGGCCTTCGACGAGATGATGAAGTCGATGGAGTACGCCAAGGCCATCGGCGCGGACGTCATGCGGGTGGTGGGAGCGAGCCTCGAGTTCCGTAACGAGCCTCACGGCCCGATGCTCGAGAAGCTGACCCGGATGTTCCGGACGGCGGCCAAGCAGGCGGAGAAGCTCGGCATCAAGCTCGCCGACGAGAACCACATCGACTTCAACTCCGACGAGATGCTGCAGCTCATCCAGAGCGTCGGCTCCCCCAACTTCGGAATCAACTTCGACACCGGCAACTTCATGCGGGTCCAAGACGATCCGGTCGAGGGGATGAAGAAGCTCGCCAAGTACACCTTCGCCACCCACGTGAAGGACCTGAAGCCGATGAAGGGCGTCTCGGTGAAGAACTGGCACTTCTTCGCCTGCACCCCCACCGGCGACGGCTACGTCGACAACCTGGCCCTGGCGAAGCTCCTCAAAGAGGCCGGCTACAAGGGCTTCTTGGCGATGGAGATCGACTTCCTCCACCCGGACTACGGTGACGACGAGGACGCGGCGGTGGTGAAGAGCGTCCAGGAGCTGAAGCGGATCGCCCGGGCCGTGGCCTAGGGCGAGGGAGGACTTCAAAATGAAGAAGCTCAACGTGGCCCTCATCGGCCACAACTTCATGGGGAAGGCGCACAGCAACGCCTGGCGGCAGGCGAAGTACTTCTTCGACGTCGCCGCCGAGCCGGTGCTGAAGGTGGCCTGCGGCCGCAACGAGGCCTCTCTGAAGGAGTTCGCGGCGCGCTGGGGGTGGGAGCGGACCGAGACCGACTGGAAGAAGGCGGTCCACAGCGCCGACGTCGACATCGTCGACGTCTCCACCCCGACCTATCTCCACCATCCGATCGTCCTCGAGGCGGCGAAGGCCGGAAAGCACATCTTCTGCGAGAAGCCGGTCGCGCTCACCTATCCCCAGGCGCGGGAGATGTACGAGGCGGCCGAGAAGGCGGGGGTGAAGCACTTCCTCAACCACAACTACCGGCGGGTCCCGGCGGTGCGCCTCGCCCGGCGGCTCATCGACGAGGGCAGGGTGGGCCGCATCTTCCACTGGCGCGGCACCTACCTCCAGTCCTGGATCGTGGACCCGAGCTTCCCGCTCACCTGGCACCTCCAGAGGGAGACGGCCGGGTACGGGCCCCACGCCGACCTGGGATCCCACAGCGTCGACCTGGCCCGATTCCTCGTGGGAGAGATCCGGTCGGTCACCGGCATGACCAGCCACTTCATCGCCGAGCGGCCCCTCCCCGGCGCGGCCGCCGGCACCTTTACCGCGAAGGCCGGGGAGGCCGCCGGCCGGGGCAAGGTCACGGTCGAGGACGCCTCGTTCATGGTGGCCGAGTTCGCGAACGGCGCGCTGGGGTCCTTCGAGGTCACCCGGTTCGCGCCCGGGCGGAAGAACTACAACGTGTTCGAGATCTACGGCGACAAGGGGAGCCTCCTCTTCGACTTCGAGCGGATGAACGAGCTCCAGTTCTTCTCCGCCGCCGATCCCGAGTACGCGCAGGGCTTCCGGACGATCCTCGCCACCGAGGCGGTGCACGACTACATCGCGAACTGGTGGCCGCCGGGCCACACCATCGGTTACGAGCACGAGTTCGTGCACGGCGTGGTCGATTTCCTCGACGCCATCGTGAACGGGAAGAAGATCGAGCCGAACCTCTACGACGGCATGAAGTGCGCCGAGGTGCTCGACGCGGGAATCCGCTCCGCCGCCACCGGCGCCCGGGTGACCATCGGCTGACCTTTGGGCTCGGGCGGCGGAGGAGCGCTCCGCCGCCCGAGCGCGGCTCGCACCGGTCGGCCGGAGGCGATTTCGATGCGACGATATATCGATATGGATCGACAGTTTTCTCTTTACAAACGACAGTAACGCGATAGCATCGTTCGACGATGAGTACCAGACCTCTCGGGATCGCCGTCATCGGCTCGGGGCGCGCGGGGATGATCCACGCCCGGAACTTCGCGGGCGGGCTCGAGGGCGCCCGGCTCGTCGCCATGGTCGACCCGGTCCCCACCGCCCGGGAGGCCGCCCTCCGGGAACTCGGGCTCTCCAAGGGGTTTGCCGACTACCGGCAGGCGCTCTCCGATCCGGGCGTGGACGCGGTCGTGGTGGTGACGCCGACCGCGTTCCACGAGGGGATCGTGGTCGCCGCCGCCGAGGCGGGCAAGCACGTCCTGTGCGAGAAGCCGATGGCCATGACCGTGGAGGAGTGCCGCGCCATGATCGCCGCCTGCGATCGGGCCCGGGTGAAGCTGCAGCTCGGCTTCATGCGGCGCTACCATCGGGACTTCCTCGCGGCCAAGGGAGCGATCGAGGCGGGCGCCATCGGGGAACCGGTCCTCGTGAAGTCGCTCACCCGAGGCCCGAGCGTTCCCCAGCCCTGGATGTACGACATCGCCAAGAGCAACGGCCCACTCGCCGAAGTGAACAGCCACGACATCGATGCGCTCCGCTGGTTCGCCGGGGACGACTTCGCCGAGGTCTACGCGGTGGCGGGCAACTACCGGTGCCCGGAGGCGCGGGCCGAGCACCCCGATTTCTACGACACCGTCGCCATGACGGTGCGCTTCCGCCGGGGGGCGGCGGGGATGATCGACGGCGCCCAGGGGGTGGGGTACGCCTACGACGCCCGGCTCGAGGTGCTGGGGACTAAGGGGGTGGTCCTCGTCGGGACGCTGCAGAGCTCGAGCGTCCTGGTGTGCGGGGCCGACTCGAGGATCGTCACGCCCGCGGTGCGGAGTTGGCGCGACCTCTTCGCCGACGCGTACCACGAGGAGGACCGGGCCTTCGTCCGCTGCGTCCTCGAGGACCTGCCCCCCAGCCCCTCGGGGCGAGACGGGCTCGAGGCGGTCAAGGCGGTGAACGCCGGCAATCGCTCCATCGAGACCGGTGCCCCCGTGAAGCTTGCAGAGGAGGCCGTCCCATGAGAGCGGTGAGGCTAGCAGGCAAGAACGATCTCCGGGTGCTGTCGGTGCCCGACCCCGCCGTGGGCCCGGGCGAGGTCCTGGTCCGGGTGCGTGCGGCCATGATCTGCGGCACCGACGTTCGGATGCTCCGGAACGGCGCCAAGGTCCTCCCCATCACCCTCGGCCACGAACTCGCCGGCGTGATCGAGGAGATAGGGCCGGCGGTGCAAGGCTACCGGCGCGGCCAGGCGGTGGCGGTCGCGCCCAACTACGGCTGCGGCGCGTGCGACCAGTGCGTGGCCGGGCGAACCCAGCACTGTGCCGAGCTGAAGGCGATCGGGATCCACGTGGACGGCGGATTCGCCGAGCTGGTGCGGGTCCCGGCGGCGGCGGTGGCTCAGGGGAACGTCTGCCCGGTCCCGGAGGGCCTCTCCTTCGCCGAGGCGGCGCTGGCCGAGCCGCTCTCCTGCGTGTACGCCTCGTTCGAGCGGGCACGGCTCGTCCCCGGCGAGTCGGTGCTCGTCATCGGGGCGGGCCCCATCGGCCTCCTCCACGCCAAGCTCTACCGGATGGCCGGGGCGGGCCTGGTCATGATCCACGACCTGAACGAGGCGCGGCTCGCGGTCTGCGCCAAGGACGACCCATCCTTCGTGACCCTGGGCCC
Source organism: Anaeromyxobacter sp. (assembly GCA_035686075.1). Classification (GTDB taxonomy): domain Bacteria; phylum Myxococcota; class Myxococcia; order Myxococcales; family Anaeromyxobacteraceae; genus Anaeromyxobacter. Next base: position 20,411 of record DASRZU010000055.1, on the reverse strand, counting down.
CGATCGGGTGAAGGAGCGGGTGGCGGAGCTCACGGGCGGCCGGGGAGCCGATGTCGTCGTCACCGCAGCCTCGAGCCCGGCCACCCAGCAGCTGGCCTTCGCCGTCCCCGCCCTCGACGCCCGGGTGATCTTCTTCGGCGGCCTGCCCGCCGGCCAAGAGGTGGTTCCGCTCGACACCAACGTCATTCACTACAAGCAGATCACGGTGACTGGCACGACCCGCCAGAGCCTTTCGCAGTACCGGCAATGCCTCCGCATGCTGGGGAGCGGCCGGCTCAAGGTGGCGGGCGTCGTCACCGGAACCCATCCGCTCGAGGCCGCCCAAGACGCCTTCGCCGCCGCCGCGCGCGGCGAGGGGCTCAAATCCGGCTTCGTGCTGGCGTGAGGGGACCATGGCAGAGAGCTGCGTCATCGGGGTGGACATCGGCACGCAGGGGACCCGCGCCGCGCTCCACGGACTGGACGGCGCGCTCCTTTCCGAGGCGGACGAGGCCTCGAACCTCGTAAGACCGGGTCCGGGGATGGTGGAGGAGGATCCGGAGCGGCAGTTCGGGTCGGCCTGCCGCACCATCCGCGCCTGCCTGGAGAAGGCGGGGGTCGATCCCGCCCGGGTGGCGGCGGTCGCCATCGACGGGCAGATGGCGGGCATCATCGGCGTGGGGGAGGACGGCCGCGCCGTCACTCCCTACGACTCGTGGCTCGACACCCGCTGCGCCCCCTGCATCGACGAGATGCAGCGCCGGGCCGGGGCGGTGATCCTCTCCCGCACCGGCAACGTCCCGAGCATCAACCACGGCCCGAAGATCCTCTGGTGGCTCTCGGAGCGGCCCGAGGTCTACGCCCGGGTGGAGGCCTTCGTGCAGCCGGGGGGGTACGCGGCCATGCGCCTGTGCGGCCTCTCGGGCGGGGAGGCCTTCATCGACGACACCTACCTCCACTTCTCGGGCTTCGCCCGGAACCAGCTTCGGCGCTGGGACCACGACCTGTGCGCCGAGTTCGAGGTGGACGTCAACAAGCTCCCGCGCATCGCCAGCCCGCTCGAAGTGGTGGGGAAGGTGAGCGCGGAGGCGGCGAGCGCCTCGGGCCTGAAACCGGGGACGCCGGTGGCGGCCGGGCTCGGCGACACGGCGGCTTCCTTCCTCGCCTGCGGCGCGGTCGAGCCTGGCATCTGCGTAGACGTGGCCGGCACGGCTTCGGTGTTCGCCGCCACCGTGCCCGATTTCGCGCCGGACATGGAGCGGGGCATCCTGGGCTGCGGCCGCTCCGCCGTCCCCGGGCTCTGGCATCCCTACGCCTACATCAACGGCGGCGGCCTCAACCTGAACTGGTTCGTCGACCAGCTTGCCTCGACCGGCGCGGGCGAACAGCGCGCCGGGAGCCTGGCCGAGGCGGTGGCCCGACTCGACGCCGAGATCGCCGGGATGGAGCCTCGCCTCGACGACCCCTACTTCATCCCCCACATGGAAGGTCGGGTGATGCCCAGCACCCCGCACATGCGCGGCGCCTGGTTCGGCCTGACCCGCGCCCACGGCCTTGGGCGCCTCTATCGAAGCCTTCTCGAGGGCGTGGCCCTGGAGTATGCCCTCTACCGCGACGCGGTCCTTGCGCTCCACCCGGGGCTAGGGCTCAAGGAGCTCCGAGCCACCGGCGGCGGGGCGCGCGACGCCACCTGGAACGCGATCAAGGCCGAGGTGCTCGACCTGCCGCTCCTCGCCGTGCAGCGCGGGGGCGGGGCGCCCATGGGGGCAGCCCTGGTGGCGGCCAAGGCCGCCGGCGCGGTCGCGGACCTGGCGGCCTCGGCGCGCAGTTGGGTCCGCCTCGGGTCCCCGGTTCGGCCTACCGGGGCGCACCGCTCCCTCCATCGGGCGCGCGTCGCGCGGTACGGCGCCTTGCTCACCGCCCTGGCCGGCCTCTCGCGCGAGCCCGACCGAACCCCAGAGGAGAGTCGCCCGTGAACATCCAGGAGCTCACCCCCGCGAAAAAGCCCAGCTTCTACTTCGTAGGCGTGACCACCGGAAAGTCCTCCATCATGCGGGTCTTCCCGCGCTGGGCGGAGTCCCTCGAGCTCGGCGACGTGGAGATCCGCGGCATCGACTGCAAGTGGCACGACGACCCGGCGGTCTATCGGCGGGTGGTGTCCTTCCTGAAGGGGGACGCCCTCTCCTTGGGAGCCCTCGTCACCACCCACAAGATGGACCTGCTCGAGGCAGCCCGCGACCAGTTCGAGTTCCTCGACCCGTACGCCGAGCTCCTGGCCGAGATCTCCTCCATCTCCAAGCAGGGTGGGAGGCTCTGCGGCCACGCCAAGGATCCCATCACGAGCGGGCTCTCCTTGGAGGCCTTCTTGCCGGCCAGCCACTGGCAAGGGACCGGCGCGGAGATGTGCCTCCTGGGCGCCGGGGGGTCCTCCCTGGCCCTCACCTGCTACCTCATGAAGCAGAAGCCGAGAAGCGAGTGGCCCAGCCGGATCGTGGTGACGAACCGCAGCCCCAAGCGACTCGAGCACATGCGCGAGGTGCACCGGGGCATCAACCCCGGCATCCGCATGGAGTACGTCCTCGCCGAGACCGCCCAAAAGAACGACCGGGTGGTGAACGCGCTCAAGCCCGGGTCGCTCGTGGTGAATGCCACCGGGCTGGGCAAGGACGCCCCCGGCTCTCCCCTCACCGACGCGGTCCGGTTCCCGGAGAATGGCCTCGTCTGGGAATACAACTACCGCGGCGAGCTAGTCTTCCTGGACCAGGCCCGCGCCCAGCAGAAGGCCAAGAACCTCAAAATCGAGGATGGCTGGGTCTACTTCATCCACGGCTGGACCCGGGTCATCGCCGAGGTGTTCCACCGCGAGATCCCGACGAGCGGCCCGGTTTTCGACGAGCTCTGCCGCATCGCCGCCGCCGCCCGCTGACCTTCTCAAGGAGCACGAGACCATGACCGCCAAGACCGCACCCCCCTCCCTCCCCACCCCCAAAGACCTGATGCCGCCCTTCGCCGCCCTCATCGACCTCACCGAGGGCGCCATGCCGGACTTCACCCGCCGCACCGAGCGGCGCGCCTCCTCGATGCGGGGCCACTACGCCGACGCGAAGGCCCTGGAGCTCCTCATCGCCGAGGGCGATCCGCTCCACTACGAGGTCTTCGAGAAGCCCGTCCCCGAGGAATACGGGCACGACATGTACTGCATCTCGAAGCTGCAGCCCGGCCTGGTGGGTGACGAGTACTTCATGACCAAGGGGCACTACCACTCGGTCATCCAGACCGCCGAGATCTACCTGTGCCTCCGCGGCCAGGGGTACATGGTCATGAAGACCAAGGACGGCCGCTTTGCCGCCGAGCGGATGGAACGTGGGCGGATGGTGTACGTCCCGCCGTTCTGGGCGCACCGGTCGGTCAACACCGGCGGCGAGCCGCTGGTCTCCTTCTGCGTGTACAACGCCGAGGCCGGGCACAACTACGGCGACATCGAGACCGAGGGGTTCGTGAAGCGGGTGCTGCGCGAGGGGGGCAAGCCGGTCGTCCGGTGAGCCTCGGGAGCAAGTGGTGGACACGGTGATCGTCACCCCACGCTCGCTGTCGAAGGGGGGCCACCCCCTACTCGACCGCGTCGCCGCCGCCGGCTACCGGGTCGTCTTCCCCAGCCCCGGGGCGCAGCCCAGCGAGGAGGAGCTCTTCCCGGTCATCGGCGAGGCGGTGGGGTACCTCGCGGGCGTGGAGCGCATCAGCGCCGCCCTCCTAGCGCGGGCCTCGCGGCTCAGGGTCATCAGCCGCAACGGTACGGGGGTCGACAACATCGACCTCGCCGCCGCCGAGGCTCGCGGGATCGCGATCTGCCGAGCCGAGGGGGCGAACGCGCGCGGGGTGGCGGAGCTGGCCTTCGGCCACGTGCTGGCGGCCGCTCGCGGGATCGCCGTGGCGGACGCCGAGCTCAAGGCCGGGCGATGGACCCGCGAGAAGGGCTTCGAGCTGGAGGGCCGGACCCTGGGCCTCGTCGGCTGCGGGAGGATCGGGAAGCTCGTGGCTCGTTTCGCCCTGGCCTTCGACATGCGGGTGCTGGCCTACGATCCCCTTCCCGACCGGACCTTCGCTCCCTCCCCCGCCTTCGGCTGGGCGCTCTTGCCCGAGGTGCTCCGGGAGGCGCACGTCCTCTCGCTCCACTGCCCGCCGGCGCCCGACGGAAGGCCCCTGCTCGACGCGGTCGCCCTGGCCGCGCTCCGCCGCGGCGCGGTGGTGGTGAACACGGCACGGCAGGGGCTCGTCGACGAGCCCGCCATGGCGGCCGCCCTGCGCGAGAAACGCGTGGCCGCCTACACCATGGACGCCTTCGAGAAGGAGCCGCCCACCGATCTGGCTCTGGTCCGGACCCGGGGGGTCCTCGCCACCCCGCACGTCGGAGGCTTCACGGACGAGAGCGTCGAGCGGGCCACCGCCGTGGCGGTGGACAACCTCCTCGTCTCGCTCAAAGGAAGGTACCCGTGACGGAGCCGGGCCTTGCCGCCACCGCGGGGCCGGTCCCCCTCACCCGGGTTGGCCCGGCGCCGGGGGCGGACCTCTCGGCCTGGTGGCTGGGGCAGGCCGGCTTCCTCATCGAGGCCCCGGGGGTCCGCCTCGTGCTCGACCCCTACCTCTCCGACACCCTGGCGGAGAAGTATCGCGGAAAGCCTTTCCCCCACGTTCGCCTCATGCCCCCGCCGGTCGAGCCGGGTGCCCTTCGCGACATCGACCTCGTCCTCGCCACCCACGCCCACACCGATCACCTCGACCCCGGCACCCTCGGCCCCATCGCCGCCCGAAACCCTGGCTGCCGCTTCGTGGTGCCGGCCGCCCACGCCGAGCTCGCCGCCTCGCGCGGCGCGCCCGCCGACCGGCTCGTCCCGGCCACCGCCTTCGAGCCCCTCGAGGTCGCGGGGACCCACATCCATCCCCTGCCGTCGGCCCACGAGGAGGTGACGGTGGACGCCCTGGGGCGCCACCTCTTCCTCGGCTACGTGGTGGAGCTCGGGGGAGGGAACGTCTACCACCCCGGGGACTGCGTGCCGTACCCGGAGCTGAAGGGCCATCTGGCGGGCTACCCGGTGGATCTGGCCCTTCTGCCCGTGAACGGACGGGACGCCCGGCGGGCCGCCGGCGGCGTGCCCGGGAACTTCACCCTGGGGGAGGCCATGGCGCTCGCGGTCGCCTGCGGCTTCGGTGCGGTGATCGGGCACCACTTCGGCATGTTCGCGTTCAACACCATCGACGCCGCCGATGCCCGGCGGCACATCGCAGCGCGGGGAGACCTTCCCCGCTTCCTCCTCGCCGAGGCCGGGGTCCGCTACGACCTGCGGGCTCGACGGCCGGAGCGGGCGCGTGGCACGATCGAGCCATGAAGCGAGAGCGGATCTTCGTGGAGGAGCGCAAGCGCGCAGTGCTCGAGTTCGTGCACGAGCACAAGCGGGCCACCGTGGCCGAGCTGTGCGTCCGGTTCGAGGTGTCGCCGGCCACCATGCGCAGCGACCTGCGCGATCTGGAGCAGGAGGGTCTCCTCATCCGGACCCACGGCGGGGCCACCGTGAAGGACAAGGCGCGCTTCGAGCTGGAGGCCTGGGAGAAGGGGATCCAGCGCTCCCCGGAGAAGCGGGCGGTGGCCCGGCGCGCCCTGGAGCACGTCGAGGACGGGGACACCATCCTCCTCGACACCGGGTCCACCACCCTGCAGCTCGCGCCCCTGCTCTCCGCCCGGAACGACATCACCGTGGTCACGAACGACCTGGTGATCGCGCAGCTCCTCGAGGATCACCCCAGCGCCACGGTCCACATGGTGGGGGGAGTGGTGCGCAAGCGCTTCCACTGCACCGTGGGCACCCGCGCCGAGCAATTCTTGCAGGGGCTCAAGGTGGACAAGGCGTTCATGGCCGCGAACAGCTTCTCGGTCGAGTCGGGGGCGACCACGCCCGACCTGCAGCACGCCGAGATCAAGAGGCGGATGATGGCCATCGCCACCAAGGTGTTCCTCCTGGTGGATTCCTCGAAGCTGGGCAAGAGCTCCTTCGCCCAGTTCGCCGCGGCCGACGCCATCGACTGCCTGGTGATCGACGCGATCGGGGCGGAGGAGGCCCGGGTGCTCGAGGAACTCGGGGTGGAGGTGCTCCTCGCGCCGCCCGCCATAGACCCCAAGGGGAGCGAGAGATCATGACCGACATAGTGGACCGCATCCGGGCGGCGGGCATCGTCCCGGTGATCAAGCTGGAGAAGGCGGAGGACGCCCGACCCCTGGGGAAGGCGCTGCTCGAGGGAGGGTTGCCGGTGGCGGAGGTGACGTTTCGGACCAACGCCGCCCCGGAGGCGATCCGGCTGCTCCGGGCCGAGTTCCCGGGGATGCTGGTCGGGGCCGGGACGGTGCTCACCCCCACCCAGGCCGATGCGGCGCTCTCCGCCGGAGCCGCCTTCGCGGTGACCCCGGGCTTCAACCCGCGGGTGGTGGATCACTGCCTCTCGCGGGGGCTGCCCATCGTGCCGGGGATGAACTCCCCCAGCCAGGTGGAGCAGGGGCTGGAGCGCGGGCTGAGGCTCCTCAAGTTCTTCCCCGCCGAGGTCTCGGGCGGCGTCAAGATGCTGAAGGCGCTCCACGGTCCCTACGCCGAGGTGTCGTTCCTCCCCACCGGCGGCGTGGAGCCCGCCAACCTCGCCTCCTACCTGGCGCTGCCGTACGTGGCGGCGGTGGGCGGGAGCTGGATGGTGAAGGAGGAACTGCTCCTCGCCGGGCGCTGGTCGGAGGTGTCCGCGCTCTGCGCCGAGGCGGCGCGCCTAGCGGCGTCGCTGCGGCCGAAGCGTTAGGGGAAAGGGTTCGCAGGGCCCCAAGGCAACCCGGTTGAGGGCGCCGGCCGGTCGAGTTAGCGCTCATGACGTCCAGACGTCATGGCGTTGTCCTTCAGACCGCGACCCAGCGACCCCTCTCCCCACCGGGCAGGGAGGAGGGCCTCCCCCACTACCTGCGCGTCTACGGGGTGCTGAGGCGCCGGATCGAGGATCACGAGTACCCCGTGGGCTCCTTCCTCTCTCCCGAACCCGAGCTCGGGAATCTCCTCGCGGTGAGCCCGGTCATGTAATTCTGCCGCGGCGCCACCACGGGAACAACCTCCCCGGCCTGCTAGCCCATGTTTGAGTGCGCCGCGAAGCGGCGCGTTCCTGGCGAGATGAAAGGAGCTCGCTCTGATGAAGTGTCGAACAGTCAGGTAGCCCGGTCCCCTGCGTGGCGCCGTGAGGTGCCCAGCAGAAGCGGGACCTGAACGTCACACGCCGCAATCGTGTGACTGCGAAGCGACGGGCCGTAGCGCGCAGCGAACCCAGACGTAGCCCCGTAAGGTATCGGGGAGGCCGAGCCTCTTCAAACTGGGCGAAGGCAGCATGCATCGGGAAGACGTTCGATGAGAGCACCGATGCACTCCTCCGGGGTAGCAGGGACGGCACGCCGCGAAAGGAACGCGCTGAACGCGGGAGACCTCGCCTGAAGCGGATGGCGACCGCATTTCCCCGTTACTTGCGAACGTGTACCTCAACCTGCTGGACCGGAACTTCCGACGCCGTGTGGAGCGCGGTGACTTGCGAGGTCGTCTGATCCGTTTCGCCGACGACTTTGTGTTGTTGTCGCCACGAAGGCCAGACGGCGAGATGACGTGGATTCAGTACCTCATGCAACGTCTCGGGTTGACACTCCACCCAGAGAAGACGCGTGTGCTGGATGCCAGGAGAAAGGAATTCATATTCCTGGGGCATGTGCATCGCTGGGGACGCGGACGGTTGTACCTCGATGTGTCGAAGAAGGCGCAGAGGCGCATCCGGGATGAGATCCGTCAGAAGACGCGACGGACGTGGCTGAGCTTGGAGCAGCTCGTGTCCGAGCTCAACCCATACGTTCGCGGAGCCCGGCAGTACTTCCGTCGAGTCCGACGACGGACACTGTCGAAGCTGGACTACTTCGTTGAACAGCGAATCGCGCGGTGGTGGGCGCGGAAGCACGCGCGCCGCCGCCCAGCATGGTCGCTCGTGCAAGGGGGGGCGCTCCGGCACCAACAGGGGCTCGAGCGTTGGAATCTCCCCCGGGCGCTTCGACCAGCAGACTCAAGGCGCGCAACGTGAACGTCGAGGAAAGCCGTATGCGGGAAATCCGCAAGTACGGTTTGACGAGGGGCCGCTGGCCCGTGCGTCTTGCACGGCGGGCTGGGGTCTACTCCACCTCAAACATGCGCTAGGGAACGGCCGCATCTTCGAGATCTCCATCCCCTTCGTCATCAAGGTGGTGATGGCCGTCTCCTTCCACGTCCTGCCGACGCGGACCAAGTTCGGGTCGTACGTCTTCGCGGTGGGCGGCAACGAGAACGCGGCGCGCTACTCGGGGATCAAGGTGGGTGGAGGCAATCAGAGCGGCGCGGCTGGCCCGTCATCAGTCAAGAAACTGAGTTTTGATTTTCTACGCTCGGGCAGCGGAGAATGCCCCACGGTCCGGGACCGGCTCTCGCGGGCCGGGGGCCGGGCGCCGGGAACGAGGCGCCGTGGAGGAGTAGAGCACCCTGCCCGCCCTCACCCGCCTGGAGCTGCGGCCGCGGCGTGCATCGGGGCCGCGAGCGTCGCACAGGGGGACGGTGGCGGCCTCGGGCGGCCGGGCTCAGGCGCCCCGGCCGCGGTGGTTCCTGGCCGCGGGGCGGCGACGCCCAGTGGGCTCGTGGTTGGCCGGCACGTACCCGAGGAGCCTCGAGATCTCCTTGGCGGCCTCGCAGACCAGCTCGCGCATGATATCGACGCGGTCCGGGGTGAGCCGGATGGTCGGGCCCGAGACGCTGAGCGCGGCCGCGACCGCGCCCGTCCCGCTGCGCACGGGCGCCGCGACGCAACGCACGCCGTATTCGTGCTCCTCGTTGTCGACCGCCCAACCCCGGTTCCGGATCACCTGGAGCTCGGCCAAAAGGTGAAGCCGGTCGCTGAGCGTGTTCTCCGTGTAATGGACGAAGTCACACCCCGCCAGGTACGAGTCCAGCACCCTGGTGTCCGCGAAGGCGAGCAGCACCTTGCCCAGGCCGGTGCAGTAGGCCGGAGCCGTCAACCCCACCCCCGACTGCATCGCCACCCGCAAGGCCCGCGGGGACTCGATCTTAGACAGGTAGACGAGCTGGTTGCCGTCCAGGATGGCGAGGTGGACCGTCTCCTCGGTGGTCGCCGACAGCCGGGCCAGCACGGGCGAGGCGAGCTTCACCAGGTCGACCCGGGCGTACACGCTCGAGCCCAGCTCGAACACCTTGAGCGTCAGCGAGAAGCGCTCGGTGTCGCCGTCGCGACGAGCGTAGCCCAGCTCGGAGAAGGTCCGCATGAACCGGAACAGGGTGCTCTTGTGCATCCCGACGCGCTCGGCGAGCTCGGTCAGGCCGAGCTCCCCCTCCGCTGCCAGCGTCTCCAGGATCCTCAACGTCCGGGCGACAGACTGGACCTGCGCCTCTTCGGGCTTCCGCTTGGGGGCCATGGCAACCGAATACCCTATGCGGGCCCGTCCGGCTCGGCAAGAATGGAGGCCCGGCGCGCGGTAAGAAGCGCACAAATCGAAACAGCGTTTTGGTTTCATGTTGACGATCCGGCCGCCTGCCGGTAGAGTGTCCTTGCGTGCCACGCCAACCGGAGGATCGCGCGCGCACGTCCCTGCCTCGCGGCGGTGTCCCATCGGCCCTGGGAGGAGTGCATGTCCAGCAACACGGTCGAGTTTCCGGCAGCTTTCAGGGCTCGGCTCCGGAAGACGGGCGTGGTCGCGGTCCTGGTCGTCGACGAGGTGGAGGCGGCGGTTCCGCTCGCCCGGGCGCTGGTCGAGGCGGGCCTCGACGTGATGGAGCTGGCAATCCGGACGCCCGCCTCCATGGCCGCCCTGGAGCGGATCGCCGCCCAGGTCCCGGAGATGCTCCCGGGGGCCGGCACCATCCTGCACCCCGACCAGGCGCTCGAGGCCAGGAGCCGGGGGGCCGCCTTCGCCGTCACCCCCGGCACGAACCGGCGGGTGATCGAGAGCGCCATGGCCGCCGGTCTCCCTATCGCTCCGGGCATCGCCGTCCCGTCGGACATCGAGACGACGCTCGAGTACGGCTGCCGCCTGCTCAAGTTCTTCCCGGCGGAGCCGCAGGGAGGGCTCGCCTACCTCAGGGCCATCAGCGCACCCTACGCCCACCTGGGCATGGAGTACATCCCGCTCGGTGGCGTCTCCGAGGCCAACTGCGGCACCTATCTCTCGGAGGAGTTCGTCATCGCCGTCGGGGGCTCGTGGATCGCGCCGCGCGAGCGGATCGCCGCCAAGGACTGGACCGGCGTCCGGGAGGCCGCGGCGCGCGCCGTCGCGGCCTGCCGACGGAGGGAGCGGGATGCCTAGCCTGGTCACCTTCGGCGAGGTGATGGTGCGCATCGAGCCGCCCCCGCCGCTCCGGTTCGCGCAGGCGCTCCCGGGAACGCTGAACGTTGGCTTCGCCGGCGCGGAGGCGAACGTGGCGGCCGCCTACGCGCTCCTGGGCGGCGAGCCGGCGTTCGTCACCGCCCTGCCCCAGGGCCCGCTGCCGCGTGCGTCTCCTTCCTCCGCGGCGCCCGCGTGGACCCCTCCCGGATCCTCCGGTGCCCAGTGGGGCGGATGGGGGTCTTCTACCTGGAGTCCGGCGTCTGCCAGCGCCCCAGCATCGTCTGGTACGATCGCGCTGGCTCCACCATCTCGCTGCTCGGCCCGGAGCAGTACGACTGGGCGAAGCTGCTGGCGGGCGCACGGCGGCTCCACCTCTCGGGCATCACGCCGGCGCTCTCCGCGGCCGCGGCTGGGAGCGTTCTGGCCTGCGTCCAGCGCGCCAAGGCCTCGGGCCTCCAGGTCTCGTTCGATCTCAACTTCCGCAAGAAGCTGTGGGACTGGAAACCGGGAGCGTCCGCTCGCGACCTCGCCCGCAGCGTGGTCGGCGAGATTCTCCCCCAGGTGGACCTAGTGATCGGGAACGAGGAGGACGCCGAGGACGTGCTGGGCATCAGGGCGGGCAGCTCCAGCGTCCAGACGGGCCAGCTGGACGTTGACCGCTACCCCGAGGTGGCCCGCCAGATCGCCGAGCGGTACGCGAACGTCTCGATGGTCGCCTTCACGCTCCGCGAGAGCATCTCGGCGACACACAACAACTGGGGCGCGCTGCTCTGGACGCGGTCCACCGGGCGGGGACACCTCGCGCCGCTGCGCGACGGCGCCTACCGCCCCTACCCCATCACCGACATCGTGGACCGGGTGGGCGCGGGCGACTCGTTCGCGGGCGCGCTTCTCTACGCGCTGGACGAGCCCGAGCTGGGGAAGACGCCCGAGGCGTGCGTCGCGTTCGCCGCGGCCGCGTCCTGCCTGTGCCACACCATCCGCGGCGACTTCAACTTCGTCTCGCGCGCGGAAGTGATGGCGCTCATGGGAGGCGACACCAGCGGCCGGGTCAGACGCTGAGCGCTCGCTGCCCCGGCGATGCGCAGGCGGCGGCCTCGCGCACCTCCCCGGGCAGGCCCGGCTTGGCCCCCGCCTGAATGAGTTCTTCCCGGCGCTGGCGGTGAAGGTGCTCGCGCCGCTTGCTTGGCCGAGGGTGCGGGCCTTCCGCGCCCCGGCCTGCCCGCCCGCCTTCGGCTGCCGGCGGCACTCCTTGCGGCGCTCGTTGGCCGCATCGAACACCACGGCCAGGATGAGCATCCCCGGTCACGAGGTTCTGCCAGTACGCGTCCACCCCGAGCAAGGTTCTACGTTCGCCAGGACGCTCAGGAACAGCGCTCCCAGGAAGGCGCCCCAGCACCGTGTCCTCGCCACCGCTCAGGCTGGCCCCGCCGATGATGGTTTGGTGATGACCCGGAGCTCCAGGCCGGTCCCGACCGTCAAGGAGGCCGAGCCGAACCGGGCCGTGATCATGAGCCCGGAGATGCCCGCCAGGAGGGCGATCAGGAAGTAGTTGAGGATCTTGACCGTGTCGACGTCCACGCCCGACAGCCGGGCTGCTCGCTCGTTCCCGCCCACGTGGTAGCCCTGCGGGAAGAAGCGGGTGTCGCGAAGGAGCAGGTCGCCGAACGCACCAGCACCAGTATGACGTAGATGGGTTACTGGATCCCAGCCAGCCACCCCTGGCCGATGACGGTGAAGGACTCCGGGAGGTTCAGGACCGCCTGCCCATGAAGCCCGATCCGCTCGACCACGCGCGCGAGGACGCCCACCGACGAGCCGGAGGCTATGGCCAGGGACAGCCCCTCGCCAAGGCACAGGTCCCAGATGCGCCTCATCTCCGGGTAGACCGGACTGCCAGGGGAGAGCTCCAGGTAGATGCGGTCCCGCTCGGGGCACGACGTCTCGACCGAGGGGCGAGGCGGTACCGTGGCACCAGGTGCGCCTGAACCTCGCGATTGCCCGATCCGAACGGCGGATCGGCGTCGCGGCCGTGCTCGATCCCGTGCAGCGCGAGCACGCGCTGGTCGGCGAGGAAGTAGCTCTCCGCCGAGTCCACCAGCGTACCGTCGAGGTCGAAGACCACCGGCGCGACCTGCATCGCCTTGTGCCCGATCGAGCCGTGGGCCATCATCTCACCCATGAATCTCGAGGGAAAGAAGGCGGCGTTGCTCGTCGAGGACGACTACCAGGAGCTCGAGGCCTGGTACCCGCTCCTGCGCCTCCGGGAAGAGGGCGTCTCCGTGATCGTGGTCGGCACCGGGGCGAAGTCCACCTACGCCAGCAAGCGGGGCTACCTCATCACCGCGGACTGCGCGGCCTCCGCGGTCGACCCGGGGAGCCTGGACGCGGTGATCGTCCCGGGCGGCTTCGCCCCCGACCGGATGCGGCAATGCGAGGCCATGGTCGCGCTGGTCCGCAGCGTCTTCCAGCGGGGCAAGATCGTCGCCGCCATCTGCCACGGAGGGTGGATGCTCTGCTCAGCCGGCCTGGCGAGGGGGAAGCGGGTCACCGGCTGGCCCTCGATCCGCGACGACGTGCGGAACGCCGGCGGGGAGTGGGTCGAGGATCGGGAGGTAGTGCGCGACGGCAACGTTATCACCGCCCGTGCGCCGGCCGACCTGCCGGCCTTCGGCCGCGAGATCGTGAGGGCCCTGCGCGAAGCGTAGGGCCGCGGGCCAGCCGCGAGGCGTGCCCGGCGGGCCAGCGTGCGACCTTCGCGGGACCCCACCCGGGCGCCCCGCGCCGGACCGGGCCGTGGATTCGCGGGCGGGGCCATCGCTCGAATTAGAAACGCCATTTCAAATGCTTGCGGCCGCACGGCGCGCTTGGCGTTCCCCCACGCCCCGGCTAGGATAGGCCGACTGGAACCCGGGGTGAACGAGGCCAAGCCCAAGGCGCGCGTGCCGTCGGTCGTCCGGACCCTGAGCATCCTGGAGGCGCTCGCCACCGCCGGAGAGCTCGGGCTGGCGGACCTGGCGGCACGGATCGGCTTGAACAAGAGCACCGTCTTCCGCTTCATGCGGACGCTCTGCCGGGACGGGTACGCGAGCCGCGATCCCGACACGGAGCGGTTCGCGCTGACCCTAAAGGTGTTCGAGCTCGGCTCGGCGGTGCACGCGCGCCTCGACCTCACCCGGCTCGCAGGGCCCTTGTTGGTCCGGCTCTCGGCGACCACCCGGGAAACCGTACACCTTGCCGTGATGGAAGGCGCACGCCTGGTCTACCTCCACAAGATCGAGTCTCCGCAGTCGCTCCGGGTGGCCATGGAGTCGGGGATCGGCCTGAGCGCCCCGGCCTACTGCACCGGCGTCGGAAAGGTGCTGCTGGCGTTCTCCGAAACACCCGCGCTGGAGGTGTACCTCGCCTCCTGCAACCTGATCCGCTACACAGAGCGGACCATCGCGGCCCGGCCCGCCCTGCTCAGGGAGCTCGAGGCGATCCGCGCCCGGGGATGGGCGGTCGACGACGAGGAGCACGAGTACGGCGTCCGCTGCGTGGCCGCGCCCGTGCGCGATCGGCGCGGGTCGGTGGTCGCGGCCCTCAGCATCTCCGGCCCCAGCATCCGCTTCACCCCGGAGCGGATCGAGACGGTACGGACCCTGGTCTGCGAGGTGGCCGATGAGATCTCCGGGCTCCTCGGGCTCGTGCCCGGCGCGCAGGGATCCGCCGGGGTCCGCGGCCGCGAGGCAGGGGCGCGGCCGGGGCCGCTGACCTCGCCGGAGGGGCGCGCCGGAGACCGTAACGGACCGGCCTTTCCCCTTGACAGCGATCCCAGCGCCGAGCGTAAGATAAAATCGCAAAAATGAAATGCGTTTTCGATTCTGGTACCGAGGCTGCGGGGACGCGTTGCACATCGCCACATGTAGAGGAGACTTCACCATGAGGAAAGGATTCGTCCTTTTCGTCGTGCTGGCTGCCGTGTCCGGGCTCGCCCTCCCAGGCGCCGCCCTGGCCAAGGACTACAAACTCGCGATCTCCCAGGGCTGGCTCGACAACGATTCGGGCCAGAACATGAACAAGGGCTACAAGACGGGCATCAAGGAGTTCCTCGGGGAGCAGACGCTCAAGGACGCCGTGTTCGTCAACTCCAACTACGACACCAACCTCCAGTCGCAGCAGATCGAGGCCTTCATCAAGGCCAAGCCCGACGCGCTGTTCGTGACCGCGTCCGAGGCCGCGGCCATTACGCCGGCCGTGAAGCGGGCGGTCGAGGCGGGGATCCCGGTTTTCGCCGGCGACTCCCTCATCGCCGGGACGCTCTGCACCACCACCGTCCTCTCCAACAACTTCGGGATGGGCGCCCTCACCGCGCAGTACATCGCAAAGCGGCTGAACGGGAAGGGCAAGGTGGGCGTGGTGGGCCTGCCGGCCAACGAGACCTGGGACCACCGCGAGCAGGGGATGGATTGGATCTTCAAGACCGAGTACCCAGGCATCCAGGTGGTGGCGCGGTGGAACTATGACCCCGCCGGCGCGGTCACCCCGCGCCAAGGCGTGGACGCCATGCTGGCCGCGAACCCCAAGAAGGGCGACCTGGACGCGATCTGGTGCGCCTGGGACGGCGCCGCCATGGAGGGCGCGCTCGCCGTCCAGGCGGCGGGGCGCGACAAGGAGATCTTCACCACCGGCATCGACGGCGGCACGCGCGCCTTCGAGTTCATCAAGGGCGACGCCACGCCCATGAAGTTCACCGGGGCGCAGAGCATGTGGCTCATGGCCTACATGTCCGTGTACTATGCCTCGGAGCACCTCAAGGGCCACAAGGTCCCGCGCCTGGTCATCAGCCCGGTCTACGGCATCTCCCCCGACGAGCTGAAGACCGTGGACATCAAGAAGTTCGGCGACACCTACGACCAGCCCGGCAACGCCATCAAACTGGGCTGGAAGCGGGCGCTGTAGCGTGACCACCGGGGTCCGGCGCGCCGCCGGGCGCGGCCGGACCCTCCTGCCGGCCGCCCGCGGCCGGGAAAGGGGTCCGCGTGGGAGAGCTGAAGCTCGAGATGCGGGGGATCTCCAAGCGGTTCCCCGGCGTGCAGGCCCTGGACGGGGTCGACTTCGCGCTGAGGAAGGGCGAGGTGCACGCGCTCCTCGGCGTGAACGGCGCCGGCAAGTCGACCCTCATCAAGGTCCTCTCCGGCGCCTACCCCCGCGACGCCGGGACGCTCCTCCTCGACGGCCAGCCCGTCGAGATCAACGGCCAGCAGGACGCCCTGGCCCGCGGCATCGCCACCGTCTACCAGGAGCCCCAGATGATCCCGTCGTTCACGGGATACGAGAACATCTTCCTGGGGGCCGAGAACGACGGGAAGGGGACCTTCGCGCGGATCCGGCGGAGCAAGCTCAGGGAGAAGGCGGCGCGCCTGCTGGAGCTCTTCCCGGTGGATGTGGACCTGTCCGTCCCGGTGGGGAAGCTCGGCACCGTCGACCAGGAAATCGTGGCCGTCTTCCGGGCCCTCTCCCGGAAGATCTCGGTGCTGGTGCTGGACGAGCCCACCTCGATCCTGACCGAGCGCGAGAAGCTGGTGCTGTTCCGGCTCGTGGCCTCGCTCAAGGAGCAGGGGATCTCCATCATCTACATCTCCCACCGGCTGGAGGAGATCCAGCAGGTGGCCGATCGCCTGACCGTCCTCCGCAACGGGAGGAACGTGGCCACGCTGGAGGTACGGGGCGCGGCCATGAGCCCCCTCAAGATCGCCGAGTTGATGCTGGGCGAGCGGATGGAGACGGTCTACCCGCCCCGGGCCTCCGAACGCGGCGACCCCGTCCTCTCCGCCCGCGGCCTCGGCCTGGACGGAAAGTTCCACGACGTCGGCTTCGAGGCCAGGCGCGGGGAGATCCTGGGGGTGTTCGGCCTGGTGGGGTCGGGGGCCGAGGAACTGGCCAAGGTTCTCTTCGGCCTGCAGCCCCCGACCCGCGGCTCGATTGAGCTGGACGGGCGAACCGTCCGCCTGCGCTCGGCCCGGGACGCCATCGCCCGCGGCATGTTCCTCGTGCCGGCGGACCGGCGCCGCGAGGGGCTGGTGCCGGCCGAGCCGATCCGCTTCAACGTGAGCCTCGCCAACCTGAACCGGGTGTCCGGCTTCCTCGGCCTCACGCGATCGGGCCGCGAGCGGCTGGACGTCTCCGAGGTGGTCGCCTCGGTGGGCGTCACGCCCCCGGACATCCGCGCCGACGTCGCCACTCTGAGCGGCGGCAACCAGCAGAAGGTGGTGGTGGCCAAGGGCATCTTCACCAGGGCCAGGGTCTACCTCTTCGCCGAGCCGACGGCTGGCGTGGACGTGGGGGCCAAGGCCGGCATCTACCGCCTGATGCGCGAGCTGGCCAGGGAAGCCACCGTCATCCTGGTTTCGTCCGACTCGCAGGAGGTCTACGGAGTGTCCGACCGGGTGATGGTCCTCTTCAAGGGGCAGGCGGTGCTGGACCGGCCCACCGAGAGCACCTCGCAGGAGGAGATACTCCTCTGCGGCGTGCAGGGGAGGGTCTAGACCCATGGCCGGCAACCGCGGAGCCGCCGTCCCCCGGGTCGCCACCCCGGTGATCGTGTTCCTGGTCGTCATCGCGCTGGTGTTCGCGGCTTTCTCCCTGCTCCACGGCCAGTTCCTGTCGGCGCGGAACCTGACCAACCTGCTCCGGCACGCCTCCATCTTCTCGATCTTCGCGCTGGGGGTCCTGTTCGTGGTGGTGGTGGGGCACTTCGACCTCTCCTTCTACCTGGTGTGCGGCCTGGCCGGCATGACCACGAGCTGGCTCATCGCCGTCGAGGTGCCGGCCCCCTGGAGCGTCGGGGTCGGGCTGGTGGTGGGCGCGCTCTTCGGGATCGCCAACGGCGTCGCCATCGGCAGGTGGAAACTCCCCGACATGGTGACCACCATCGGCACCGGGGCGGTCGCCTGGGGCTTCGCCTGGATCTACAGCAAAGGCTCCTACATCTGGCAGAACGCCAGGACCTCCGGGATCCTCCTCCTCAACGACGGGACCATCCTGCGCCTGCCGGTCCCGGTGGTGTTCATGCTGGGGACGTACCTCCTGGCGCTCCTGGCTGTCCACCGCTCCCGGTTCGGGCGGGGCTTCTACGCCACCGGCGAGAACCGCGTGGCGGCGGTCTTCTCCGGGGTCCACGTCGAGGCCTTCATCGTGGCGGCCTTCACGATCTGTGCGGTGCTCACGTCGATGGGCGCCATTCTGAGCAACGCCTCGCAGGGGGCCGGGAGCGTGCGGGTGGGGATGGTCTTCCTCCTCCCGGCTTACGCCACCGTCTTCCTCGGCAGCGCGGTCTTCCGCAAGGCCACCGTCCACGGGACCCTGGTGGCCTCGCTCTTCATCTCCCTCATGCTCAACGGCTTCACCCTCATGGCGGTCCCGTACTACTACAGCGACCTCATCGTCGGGATCGTGCTGATCGTGGCGCTGGCCCTCTCCAGCGACACCCTCTCCCGGCTGCGGGAGAGCCTGCGCCGGGCCGGTCGCCGCCGCGAGGAAGGGCGCGAGACCGAGCCGGTGGCGGGGCCCCTGGCCGGCACGGGGGGCCAGCCATGACCGCCCGCCGCCTCTCGCTCCGCGCGCTGTCGAGGCCGCAGTACGTCCTCATCTGGCTGCTCCTGGTGCTGGTGGTCGCGTTCTCGCTGGTCGGACGGGCCTCCCAGTCCTTCCGGGCGCTCGACAACTTCCTCGAGATCCTGCGCTCGTCGGGGATCACCGCCATCATGGTCCTGGGGCTCACCTGGATCGTGGCCATCGGGGAGATGGACGTCTCCTTCGCCAGCGTGGCGGCGCTGGTGAGCATGGTCACCGCCTACCTGGCGGTGAAGCTGGGCGTGCCCATCGGCCTCGCCCTCCTGGCCGCCTTCGCGGGGGGGACGCTGCTCGGGCTCCTGAACGGCGTCATGGCCGCCTACGTGCGGATCCCGTCGCTCATCGGAACCATCGCCACCGGGTCGGTGGCCACCGCCATCGCCAAGATCCTGGGGGGCGGCAAGCCCCTGCCCATCGCCACCGGCGGCTCCTCGCTCGTGTACGCGTTCGTCTACGGCAGCGTCGCCGGCATCCCCACCCTCTTCCTGGTCACCGTGATCATCTACCTGGTGAGCGCCTACCTGCAGGACCAGACCACCATGGGCCAGCACCTGTACGCGCTGGGCGAGAACCGGACCGCCTCCCGCGAGGCCGGCATCCAGGAGGCGCGTATCCTCCTCGGCTACTTCGTCCTCTGCTCGGCCATGGCCTCGCTGGCCGGGGTACTGGCCACCGCGCAGCTCGGCTCCGGCGTCTCCGAGCTGGGCGGCGGCGCCATGACCATCCAGGGGTTCACGGCGGTGTTCCTGGGGGCGATGGTTGTGAAGGCGGGGAAGCCCAACGTCATCGGCACCGGTATCGGGGTGGTGCTGCTGACGGTGCTCATGAACTGGATCACGCTCATGGGCCTGCAGACCTACATCGTCTGGCTCGCGCGAGGAGCCCTGCTCTTGATCGGCGTGGCCATGGTCGGCCTCTCTGGCTCGCGGCGGCGGGGCCAGGCGGCAGCGGCAATGGCGAGGGAATGACCCGTGAAGAGGGAGTGACCCATGAATATGCTCATCGGCGGTGCGCACCGGGACGCTTCGGACAAGGCTTTCGCGAACGACCTGAACCCGGTCACGGGGGAGGTGGTCGACACCTTCCCGCTGGCCACGCCCCGGGACGTGCAGGAGGCGCTGGAGAACTCGAGGAAGGGGTTCCTGGAGTGGTCGAGCATGCCGCTCCACCAGCGGCTCCGGATCGTCTGCCGCTATGCCGACCTGGCGCTCGCGAACGTGGAGAAGCTGGCGCAGCTCATGAGCCGGGAGAGCGGGAAGGTCATCACTCTCTCCCGCGCCGAGGCGACCGTCTCGGCCGAGATCTTCCGCTGGTACGCCGAGAAGGCCCGCAACCTCATGGGCGAGGCGCTCCCGCTCGACCCCGAGCCGCGGACCACCGGCGACCTGCTCTTCACGATCCGCGAGCCCCTGGGCGTGGTGGCCTGCATCGTGCCCTTCAACTACCCGGCCGAGCTGTACGCGCACAAGGTGGCCCCGGCGCTGGTGGCCGGGAACGCCGTCATCGTGAAGCCCAGCTCGGACACGCCGCTCGTGAACGTCTTCCAGACGGAGCTGCTCCTGGAGGCGGGCGTCCCGGGGAACGCGGCCCAGATCGTGACCGGCAGCGGGTCGAAGGTCGGCGCACAGATCGTCCAGAGCCCGCTCATCAACAAGGTGAGCCTCACCGGCAGCACCGAGGTCGGGATCCAGACGTTCCGGAACTCGGCCGAGTCGCTCCACAAGGTCGGCTTGGAGCTGGGCGGCAACGACCCGCTGGTGATCTTCGAGGACTGCGACCTGGAACTGGCGCTCTCCGAGGTGGTGGTGGGGCGGTGCTTCAACGCGGGTCAGACCTGCTGCGCCAGCAAGCGATTCATCGTGCAGCGTCCGTTCCTGGACCGGTTCGTGCAGAAGCTCCTCGAGAAGCTCCAGACGGTCCGCGTAGGCGATCCCTTCGACGAGCGGAACACCTACGGCTCGCTCATCAACGAGTCCGCCGCCCGGGAGGTCGAACGGCAGGTGGCCCACACGGTGGCCCAGGGGGCCCGGTGCCTGTGCGGCGGCAAGCGCCGCGACCGGACCTTCTTCGACCCGACCGTGCTGGTGGACGTGACGCCGCAGATGGACATCGCCCGGGACATGGAGGTGTTCGGGCCCGTCATCCCGGTCATCGCCTTCGACACGGTGGACGAGGCCATCGCCATCGCCAACAACATCCCCTATGGCCTGCAGGGCGGGGTCATGACCACCAACATGAAGACCGCCTTCAGGGTGGCCAGGGCCATGCAGTGCGGCTGTTGCGTCGTGAACGGCTGCAGCAACTACCGCAGCGCCCACCAGGCCTTCGGCGGTTGGAAGATGTCGGGCCAGGGCCGGGAGGGCATCGGGTACACGCTGGAGGAGATGTCGCAGGTCAAGAC
>DASRZU010000054.1:0-2226 GCA_035686075.1 Anaeromyxobacter sp. | reverse complement strand
CGCCAGGTACTGCATGGGGGCCGGGTCGGAGGCGTTGGCGGCGATGACCGTGGTGTACTCCATGGCCCCGAACTGCTTCAGCTTGTCCACCACCCGGGCGACCGTGGACTGCTTCTGGCCGATGGCCACGTAGAAGCAGTACAGGTTCTGCCCCTTGTTGTTGATGATGGTGTCGATGGCCACGGCGGTCTTGCCGGTCTGGCGGTCGCCGAGGATGAGCTCGCGTTGGCCGCGCCCGATGGGCACGAGCGCGTCGATGGCCTTCAAGCCCGTCTGCATGGGCTCGTGGACGCTCTTGCGCTTGACGATGCCCGGGGCCTTGATCTCGATCTTGCGGCGCTGCTTGGCCTGGACCGGGCCGCGGCCGTCGATGGGGTCCCCCAGCCCGTCCACCACCCGGCCGAGGAGCTCCTCGCCCACCGGAACCTCGGCGATCTTCCCGGTGCGCTTCACCGGGTCGCCCTCGCGGATGTGCTCCCAGGCCCCCATGATGGCCACGCCGACGTTGTCCTCCTCCAGGTTCAGCACCAGGCCGCGCACGCCCCCCGGGAAATCGAGCAGCTCGCCGGCGGCGGCGCCGGAGAGTCCGTGGATGCGGGCCACGCCGTCGGCCTGGGAGAGGACCGTCCCGGTCTCGGAGACGTCGACCCTCTTCCCGTAGTCCTTGATCTGCTCGCGGATGATCCTGCTGATCTCGTCGGCGCGGATTTCCATCGATGCGTCTCCGTGGCGGCCCCTCCCCTCCGGGAGGAGCGCTCAGCGCTTCAGGGACTTCTTGAGGTCGTCGAGCTGCGTCCGCACCGAGCCGTCGTAGACGACGCTCCCGACCTGAGCCACCATCCCACCCAGGATGGCGGGCTCCACGGTGCGCTCGAGCAGCACCTGGGCCTTCGTCACCTGGGAGAGCCGGTGGGCGAGGGCGTCGAGGGCGGCCGGCTCCAGGGGCACAGCGCTCGTGAGCCGGGCGCGGACGCGGCCCAGCTGATGGTCGGCGAGCTCGCCGAAGGCGCGGAGCACGTCGGCGAGGCGGTCGAGGCGCTGGCGATCGCCGAGCAGGTAGAGCAGGTTCGCCGGCTCGGGCTCGAGGCCCAGGGCGGCGACGAGCTCGCCGAGGAGGGCCCGCCGGTCCTCCCGTGCGTAGACCGGGCTCGTCAGGAGCTCCTCCAGGCCCGATTCCTTCCGGAGGACCTCTCCGAGGCGCTCGAGCGCCTCGGCCCAGGGGTGCACCCGGTCGCGCTCCAGAGCCAGACTGAAAAGGGCCTTCGCGTATCGGCGGGCGACCGATCCAGAGACCATAAGGGACGCGCTGCGTAACACGCCCCGGCCGCGGGGGTCAAGGCCGTTTTCGGAAAGACTACCGGCACTTAGGCCCCGGTCGTGACCTCTCGGTCAGGGCGCGCCCGGCAGGCCCGCACACCCTCGTGGGCGTGAAGGGGAAAACACAGTGCGTTCCGGGCCCTACATGGGCTCGGCCGGCCCGCCAGGGGTGGCGAGCTACGGCTTGGGGAGGCCGGGAGCGCTGGTCGCGGCCGGCGCCGGGCTGAGCCTCGCGCCGCCCTTCTCCGCCGCGTCCATCTTGCACTGCCCCTCGAACGTCACGCCCTTCTCGATCATGAGCGAGGGCGTCTCGATGTTGCCCTTCACCCGCGCCGGGTGGTGCAGCTCGACGGCGCTCTTCGCCTTCACGTCGCCCTGGATCTCGCCGTGGACGATGATCGTCCCGCAGTTGATCTCGGCCTGGATCTTCGCGCCCTCGCCCACCACCAGGACGTCGTTGGTCACGATGGTCCCGTTGAACTTCCCGTCGATGCGGACCGTGCCCTCGAAGGTCAGCTTGCCCTCGAACTCCGACCCGCGTCCGAGCAGGGCGTTCAGGTCACCCGTCGCGGTGGGCACGGAGGTCAGCTCGTCGCGCTTCAGCATGGCCATGGATCTCTCGCTCCTCGTTCGCGGTCCGGTGGTCCTCTGCGCCGCCCGGTGCGGCCCGCCTGCCGCGCCGCCGCGGGCGCGCGCCTCGCAGCTTGCTCCATGGGGACGTGCCGTGTCTCGGTCCCGGTCCGCTCCTCCCCAAGCGAGCGAACCCCGTAGCTACGCCCCAATCCTCGCGAGTATTCCATCGAGCTCGTCGAGTGAGGAGTATTCGACCTCGAGTTTTCCGGAGACCTGCGATCGGGGAACGACGCGACATTTCGTCCCCAGCCGGCGCTGCAGGCGCTGGGTGAGATC
>DASRZU010000053.1:0-31126 GCA_035686075.1 Anaeromyxobacter sp. | reverse complement strand
CCTAACTCCGGCCGCCGTTTTCCAGCTGCCCATGAAGGGCCGATCCTAAGTGTTCACCGAGGGCCGGACGGACCTCGACCCGATTGTCGTAGAAGGTCGAGCCGCCCCCCTGATCCGTGAGCCGCTGGGAAGTGAGCGCGTTTACGTTGCGTGACCCGGGCGCCTGGGCCAGCCAAAACACCCCCTCGGCTACGGCCACACCGGGGGGCACCCCCTCGCGGACGCGCAGAACGAAGGTGGCCTCGCCCCGTGCGTTCGTAGCCACCACCAGCTGACCATCGGCGAGACCCCGCGATGCGGCCTCTATTGGAGCGAGCTTCAGGGCCATTCCCCCGCCCCGCTTGCGGAGGTCGGGGCGCTCCTGGAAACTAGAGTTCAGGGTTTGCAACGCGGGCGCCGTCACGAGGTGAAGCGGGAGCGGCTCCCCCTCCGCGTGCGGGGCCGCAAGTCCGGGGAGGGACTCGGCCGCACGCACATTGAGAAGCTCGATACGCCCGGAGGGCGTCGCCCAGCGCGGCCGGGATGGTGGCGTGATCTGCACGGGTTTCCCCTCCACCAATTCGAGGCGGTCGGAGTCCCGAAGCCAATCGCGGCTCATGTGTTCGATCAGCAACTCTATCGCTTGGTCGTCCCTCATTCGGAAGAGGGGATCCTCGTAGCCCATGGCAGCGGCAAGCGCCCGGATGACCTCCCAGTTCGAGCGCGCCTCGGCGAGGGGTGGGATCGCCGGTCGAGCCCGCTGGACCGTGTAGTGTCCGTACGCGAGGTACAGGTCGGCGTGTTCGAGCGAGGTCGTTGCGGGCAGGACCACGTCGGCGCATCGGGCAGTGTCCGTGAGGAAGCGCTCGTGAACCACCAGGAAGAGATCCTCGCGCAACAGCCCCCGAAGCACCGCGTTTTGGTCGGGAGCCACAGCAGCTGGATTGGAGCACCACACGTACACGGAGCGTACGGGGGGATGGCGTAGCTCGTTCAGAGCATCGCCCAATTGCACCTGGTTCACTACTCGTGGCTTTTGAGAAGGGAGAAAGTCAGGGCGGGTGAGCGGCGAGAGGTCGAAGGCCTGAGAGGAGCCCGTCGCGTGCAGACAACCCCCGCCGCGCCGGTCCCAGCAGCCCAACACTGCCGCCAGCGCGACGATGCTGCGGACGGTCATGGCCCCGTTCCCATACCGCGAGGGTCCACCGCCGATCCGAATGAATGGGGCTCGGGCGGCCGCAAGAGTTCGAGCAAGCCGTTCGATGGCCGCTGGCTCGAGCCCGATCCGGCCGCTTGTCGCAGCAGGCGAGCACTCCGCCAGGACTCGAGCTCGCAGCTCCGGCCAGCCGAGCGCCTCCTGCTCAAGGAAGGAATCAGCGGCAAGCCCATCGCGGGCCAAGATGTGCATGATGGCCAGCGCCAGTGCACCGTCGGATCCGGGCCGAACGAGTACCACCTCGTCCGCGGCGGCGGCGCTGTCGTTAGAGTAGGTATCGATGAGGAGGATCCGCCCGCCCCGTCGGCGCGCCTCCTTGGCCCGCTGCGCGAAGTGGATGCTCGTTGCCACGGCGTTGATGCCCCAAAAGACGACCAGGTCGCTCTCGGCGGCCACCTCCGGGCTCGGCCCAGCGGTGTCCCCCATGACGGCCCGCCACCCCTCGTCTCGGGCCGGGGAGCAGATGGTGCTCGTGAGCCGGGTGGCTCCCATCCGATGGAAGAGTGGTAGGCCCGCATTTCGCTGTAGGAGTCCCAACGAGCCACCGGCGAGGTACGGCAGGATCGCCTCTGGGCCGTCGGAGGCGATGATCCGCTTCCAACGCTCAGTCACGAGGCCGATAGCCTCGCCCCAGCTTGCCCGCTTGAACTCTCCTGATCCCTTCGGTCCCGAGCGGATCAGCGGATGCGTCAGCCGGTCAGGCGAGTGCACTGTCCGGTCGTAACCGCTGCTCATCTTCTGGCAGAGAGTCCCGTGCGAGTATGGGTGTGCGGGGTCGCCACGAACCGACAGGACGCGACCATCCTCGACCTCGGCAATGAGGCCACAGGAGTCGGGGCAATCGAAGGGGCAGATGGAGCGGACGTGCGCCGCCGTGCTTCGGGGTACTAATTGCGCTCCGCGTGGGTCCATACCGGGCGAAGTATACCGCGGCGGGTCAGGCGGCCAGGGCGGTGGCTCGGCTACGGTTCCGAAGGGGACGCATCCCTAAGCGATGGCGGACACTTGCGGAGAACTTGCTGGATCAGCCCTTGTCGAAGTTCCTCCGGGGACCTCAAGGTGCGGTGAGGATGCTCGGAGGTCCTCGAGGGTCAAGATGCGCTTGGCGGCCAGCGGCCAGAGGTGCTCGGCGGGTCGAAGGTCGGGCGAGTACGGAGGCAGAAACACCGGATGGATCCCTTCCGGGACAGTAACGGTCGAGGCGTGCCAGCCGGCGCGGTCCAGCACCAGCACGATGGTGTTTTCGGGGGCCCGCGCCGACCGCCGCGAGCCAGAATGCATGCATGCTGACATCGAGCGCAGAAACCGATATACGCGGACATGGAAGGAGTGCGCCTCATGCCCGAAGCCGACGCCAGCAACAAGGACAAGCAGTACCATCCGGAGATCCCCCAGGAGATGAAGCCTTTCTGGCTAAAAGGGGCTGGTTCGTACGACTGGGGGATGAAGAACCGCCTCGCGCGAACGTTTGACCCCAAGACCGGCCGCACGGTCATGCTCGCCGTTGACCACGGCTACTTCCAGGGGCCGACCACGGGCCTCGAGCGAATCGACCTCTCCATTCTCCCGCTCGTCCCCTACTGCGACGCCCTCTTTTGCACACGCGGCATCCTTCGCTCGCTCGTCCCGCCCCAGAACACGAAGCCCATGGTTCTCCGCGCGAGCGGCGGCCCGAGCATCCTCAAGGAGCTCTCCAACGAAGAGATCGCCATGGACATGGAGGATGCGCTTCGGCTCAACGCCTGCGGCGTCGGCATCCAGGTATTCGTGGGGGGCGAGTTCGAGACTCGCTCCATCCACAACATGACCCGACTCGTGGACCAGGGCCTGCGCTACGGCATGCCGGTCATGGGCGTTACGGCCGTGGGCAAGGATATGAAGCGCGACGCCCAGTACTTCCGCCTCGCCTGTCGAATGATCGCCGAACTGGGGGCCACGTACGTGAAGACCTACTACGTGGCGGAAGACTTCGAGACCATTACTGCCTCGTGTCCGGTTCCCATCGTCATGGCCGGTGGGAAGAAACTGCCCGAGCTTGATGCCCTCGTGATGGCCAACAACGCTGTCCAGGGAGGCGCCGCGGGCGTCGACATGGGCCGCAACATCTTCCAGAGCGATGCGCCGGTAGCGATGATCCAGGCGGTGCGTGCGGTCGTGCACAAGAACATGAAACCCGGACACGCGCTCGACCTCTACCAGACACTCAAGAACAGGCCCGCGGCCGAAGAGGAGTGATCGAGGCTCGACATGGACGCCGGCCAGAAAGCCATGCGGGTTGCGATGTGGTACAGCAACCGGGACATCCGGATCGAGGAGAAGCCTCTCTGCCGGCCCGGGCCCGGGGAGATGCTCGTCCGGGTGATGGCCTGTGGCATCTGCGGGTCTGACGTCGTCGAATGGTACCGACTTCCGCGCGCGCCCCTGGTCCAGGGGCACGAGCTCGGGGCCACGGTCGTTGAGACCGGAGCGACGGTGACCCGCTTCGCGCCCGGCGACCGGGTGTTCATTGCTCCCAAGGTGCCGTGCCGTGAATGCAAGTACTGCCGCGACGGGCATTTTCCCCAATGCACGGGGGTCAAGGAACGCCTGCCAGGGGGGTTCGCGGAGTACATCCTCGTCCCGAAAGTTCTGGTCGACCGCGGTGCGTATCGCCTGCCTCCCTCGATGAGCTTCGAGCAGGCCACATTCATCGAGCCGCTCGCCTGCGTGGTTCGGTGCCAGTCGATCGCGGGTCTCCGCGCCGGTCAAAGCGTGCTCATCCTCGGCTGCGGTATGACTGGCCTGCTCCAAGTCCAGCTCGCAAAGCACAAGGGGTGCCGGGTGGTCGCCACCGATGTGGATCCGGCGAAGCTCGCGCGCGCCGGCGCGTTGGGAGCGGACCTTGGCGTTCTCGCCCGGGACGACGTGCCGACGGTGACCCGTGAGTTCTTCAAGGGAAGGGCCGACGCGGTCATCCTCTGCACCGCGGCCCTTCCGGCCCTGGAACAGGCCTGGGCATCGGTGGACACGGGCGGATCCATCGTCTTCTTTGCCGTGCCGGGGCCAGAAAAACAGGTGACGATCCCGATCAACTCCTTCTGGACCCGGGAGATGCGCGTCCTCACCTCCTACTATTGCGGTCCCGACGATATCGAGGAGTCGATGCGGCTCTTGGCGGCGCACGCAATCGAGGTCGATTCGCTCGTGACCCACCGGCTGCCGCTCACCCAGATCGCCGATGGTTTCCGGATGGTGCTCGAGGGGAAAGAGGCGATCAAGGTCATTGTCGAGCCGCACGGCCTCGCTCCACAGAGCCCCGAACCCCAATGAGGCGCCATCCATGAAGTTGAAACACGTCGGCCTCGTGTGTCGGAGCGAATCCGTCGCCGACCGCTTCTACCGTGACCTCTTGGGACTCAAGAAATCCGAACGGAGGGAAATCCCGGCGTCGCTCGCCCGACCTCTCTTCGGCGTCGACAGAGACATCGCCCTCTTCTATTACACCGGCGACGGATTCCAGGTCGAGGTGTTCATTCATGAGGCGCCGGGCGAGACGCCCGGCCGCATCGCGCATGCGTGCTTGGAGGTCGACGAGCTCGACCAGCTTCTGACGCAGGCGCGGACCCTCGGATTCACGGTGACCCGTGTGGCCAAGGGGACCGGCTTCGTCAGCTTCCTGGACGACCTGGACGGCAACCGGTTCGAGATCAAGGCAAGGTGACGGGCGCTTCTGTTGGACGGTGTCGAGCACCTGCTTCGGCGTCACCGGCGCGTGCCGAGCACCGAACGAGACGGCCACCTTGCCCCGGTCCTCGCCCTCGAAGGCGGTCTCACTCTGGGCATGCAGCCACCCGCGCGGCGTCTTCACCGGACGCAGCGTGCGGCGTCGGCTCAGCCGCTTGAGGTCGCCCCGGCGAGCGGATACCGGCCGTGCTTCCGGGCGGCCTCCACCATCGCCAGGAGGTTCTCCGGCGGCACGTCCGGCTGGACGTTGTGGACTGAGGCGAGGACGTACCCGCCGCCGGGACCGAGATCGCGGATCCGGCGCACCACCTCCCGTTCCACGTCGACCGGCGTCCCGTGGGGGAGAACGTCCTGGGTGTCGATTCCCCCCCAGAACGCGATCCGCGAGCCGAAGCGGGCCTTGAGCTGGGCGGTGTCGCCCATGGCCGAGACCTGGACCGGGTTTAGGATGTCCACGCCGATCTCGACGAGGTCGTCGATGAGCTCGGTCACCCGACCGCAGGAGTGAAAGAAGAGCTTGGCGTCCGTCATCGAGTGCACGAAATCGAAGTAGCGCTTGTACACGGGTTTCAACACCGCTCGGTAGGTCTCAGGGGACATGATGAGGCCGGTCTGGGTGGCGAGATCGTCGGCGGCCCGAAAGACCTGGACGTACGGGCCGACGATCTCCAGAAAGCGTCGAGTCCCGGCAAGGTTCAGCTGGAGCAGCTTCTCCATGAGCGCCGCCACGAACGAAGGGTTCGCGACGAGGTCCACGAGCAGTTGTTCGAGCCCGCGCAACATATACCCCTGTTCCCAGAAGCTCTTGAACCCGGTCGTGGCCACGAGGGCGTAGGGCGAATCGCGCAGGACAGAAGTCTCGTCCGCCAGCCCGGCCGTGAGGGCCGGGTCGAGCGGGTCCGGCCAGGGATAGCGATCGAGGTCCTCGACGGTCGCATCGGCGAGGGGATGGCGGTGGAGCTCCCAGTAATATCCCCCCGGGTACTCGGCTTTCCGAAAGGTCACACCCCAGGCGTCCACGAAGGTCTTGGGCTCTTCGGTGGGGAGGAGCGCCTGCGAGGAGCTCCTCACGCGAACGGGCCTCGTGTCCGAACCGAGCCGGACGAGGGTCCGCTCGTCGAGGAACGCGAGCCGAAAGACCTTGCTCATGATGTGGGGCGGATGGCGGGGGAGTCCCCAGTACGCGAGGAGCCGCTCGTACGCCTCGACCGCGAGCGTCGTGTTGCCTCCGCCGCCGACGTCGAGGGGAACGCGGTCCGGCTCCTCGTGGTTCAGGGCCGCCCATACCCGCTCCCGAGAGGTCATCTCGGCCATGTTCCCTCCTCCGAGGATGGCCACCGGGCAAGCGAGAGCTCGGAGCGCCACGAAGCTTCGACGTGTTCGCCCTCTCCCGAGCGGTGCTCCGGGGCGCAGTTTCCCTCGAGCATATTAGGGGAGAAACCGATCGCTGGGTGGTGGAAGCGTACGGCTTCAGTCTCGGGCTCCCGGTCGTCCTCTGCGAGCTTCCTCACTGGCACCGCCGGAAGCGCTTAGAGGCCTGGCGCCCGTGGGGAAGAGCCCGACACGGGTCCGGGAGTGGTCCCTAGTCCACGAATGGACCGATGAGGAGGCCGGCCTCGAGCTCGTTCGCGTTCGGCCCGCGCTCGAGCCCGAGGGGAGAGGCATTGCCCAGGTTTCTGTCGAAGATGTCCCGGTAGGTGCCGACCGTGCCCAAGAGGCGATTCTGCCAGCCCGGGTCGAGGCCGAGATCTTCGCCCGGTAAGGGCATCGCTCCCGCGCCCCCCGCGTACCATCGGGTCTCCGGGCGCTCTCCGCTCACGAGAGTGTGGATGGTCCAGGCGACCAAGGCCGAGAAGCGCCCGTCGGAGGTGCCCGTGGCCGCGAGGACGGGGAAGGTCGCGAGCGACTCTTTCAGGATGCGGCTCTTCATCCCGTTCACGCCCGGCGAGAGGCGCACCTTCGCGAGCGACGTTCGCTCGCCGACGAGGCCCTGGCAGCGCTGCACGGAGTAGGCATCCTCCATCTCGCCCTCCTCGGAGTACGGATGGCGCAAGAAGGTCCGGTGGAGTCCGTCGAAGTACGCCTCGAGACTCCGGCCCGCGGAGCTGCCGATGAGGAAGCAGACGCCGTGGCCCGCGAGGTCGGCCACACCCCGGTAGGGGGAGCTCGCCGCGACCAAGACCGCATGGGATTCGAGGAACACCGGCCCGAGCGGCAGGACGAATCCGGCGAGCCGTCCTTCCGCGATCTCGGAGCCGGTGAGGAAGAACACATCGTCGTCCCCGTCTCGGACGGCGTCGAAGTCGGATGGCGCAGCGTATAGGCGGAAGGCGAACCGGTCGGGGGACCCGAGCACGGCCGCCGCCACGGCGCGGCACAGGTCGACCTCGAGTCCCGCCGGACGGCCTCCCTCGCCCTTCTCGGCGAGTCCCGGCCGCTCGACGCCGCCGCAGCGGATCTGCCCGCGCGCCTTTGCGCGGGCGAGGACGGAGGGCTCGGCCGCTCTCACAGAAGGCGCGGGCATGGGCGAAAGAAGGGCGGCCAAGAAGAGGAACGGGAAAGAAAACGGGAATCGCACGGGTGGCCTCAGGTCGTCGATCGGCGCGTGGGGCGTCGGAGAAGAAGGGGCCGACGGGGGTCCGGGGGGCCGGTTCGCCTGGTCCGGTTTCAGTTGGCCTCCGGGTAGGTGGACGGCAGCGGGTTGAACCCCGAAGGAACGTTGTTCGGGATGCCTTGCCGGACGTCTTCCGGTGTGAGCCCGATGGCCTTGCACCCCTGCCCGCCGAAGTGGGGGAGGGAGTTCACGGCGTTCACGGGGATCATGGCGAGTTGTGCCGGCAGGGGTGGCGAGACGCCCAGGAGGCGGCGGGGGTCGAAGCCGGAGAGGAGGCTTGCCGTGATGGGAGATTCGAGGTCCCGCGGGCCGAGGTATTTCTGCTCGAACCCGGACGGCCCGAACTTGTTGAAGTCGGGAGAATTCCCCGCCGCGAGGGCCTGGGCCTCGTCGGGGAGGCTCGCGAGGGCCGGTCTCTCGAAGAGGGCGTTGATGGTCTCGATGATCGCATTGTGGTCGCCCTCCACGTGGGAGACCGCGTGCACCCGGGCGTAGGGGGAGATGAGGATGAGGGGCACCCGCACGCCCCGGGAGAGGGGGAGGCCATCTGGCCCGTAAGAGAGGATGCGGGGCGGGACGTGATCGTAGAACCCGTCGGACTCGTCGTAGGTGATGATGATGGCGGAGTGCTCCCAGATCCCCCGGTTCGAGGCGATGGAGTTCACCACCCGGGCGGCCATGGCCTCGCTGAGTTGCCTGTCGGTGTAGCCGGGGTGGTCGTCGTCGCCCACCTTGGCGGCGTTGATGGCGGCGATCTCCGCCGCCGGCGTGTTCGGGTTGGTGATGGGGGGAAGGAGCCCGGCCTGGTTCAGGTAGCCGCCCCGGATGTAGAAGACGCCGCCTTGGGGCAGGGTGTTCTTGGCCATGTCGTTGAAGAAGTCCGTGAGCCCGCGGAGGTTGGCGCGGAGGGGAGGGGTGTTGGCGAGGTAGCCGAAGTACTGCGGGCCCTGGTGATGGCTCACGTAGGCAGCGTGTGAAGCTACTCCGTCCTTGTCGGTCGACTCGAGATCGTATCCCTCCTGGTACCAGCGCCAGGGCACCGGATCGAGCTTACGGCCCTCGATGTACGAAATGTCCTCTTGGATGTCGGGGAGGTCGAAGCTCGGGGAGAGGTTCTGGCTCATGAGCTTCGTGACGTTGCGGCCGGCGAGGGTGAGCGGGACCGTGGCGAATGTCAGGTTCGCTGCGATGTTCGTGTCTGCGTAGCTCTCCTTCGGTCCCGCCGGCTCTTTGTTCACCGTTGTCGTGTCGAACTGCGATCCGTAGAAGGGCTGGGGGTCGTTCACGAGCGGCGGGCCCTGGGTCGTGCCGGTGTGGCTCCCGACCGTGTAGTTCTGACCGTTCGGGCCGTGCCTCACCCACTGCGTCTCGCCCGACTGCCCGGCGATCATGGCCACGGCGTTCGGGGTGGAGGGGGTGTCCTCGGTCGCGAAGATGTTGTCGAAGATGGTGAAGCGGCTCGCCCACTGCCAGAAAAAGGGGATGGTGTCGCAGTCGATGTGGGACATCACCAGGTTTGCGAACTGCTTGCCCTGGGCGATGTTTGCGGCCCCGCCCTTCGAGGCGAAGCGCTGGTACTCGTCGTAGGCGAACTGGTCCATCTTCGGCTGGCCGTTCACCACGTGGAGCTTGGTCGCGAGCCCGGTGTGGGAGTGGTCGACGCTGTCCACCACGGTGGCGTTCTCATCCGGTCCAATGCGGAAGGGCCGGGCGGTGACGGTCGTGCCGTTCACGTCCGTGTACGTCTGGGTGAAGCCGGGAGTGTCCTGTGGGCTGCGGGGCTTTTCCCCCGTCGAGTAGAGGCCGTTCACGCCGGGGAAGGTCCCGTACTCGTTGTCAAAGGAGTGGTTCTCGTTGAAGATCACGAACACGTACTTCACCTTCTCCCTGAGGAGGAGGGCGGTCCTCTCGCGGTCGAGCCGAGGCTCGTGCCGGGGGTCGTTGAAATACCGCACGAGGTCCTGCCCCACCTCGGGCTGGGCCGTCACGTCCTCGGGTTGGCCTGGGTCGCGTTCCCGGTCCGCGGAAGCGAGGGCCGGTCCGGCGACAAGTGGCTCGACAAAGAGAAGGACGGCTGCGAGGGCTATTCGCGACCTAGGATCTGTGCGCATGGGCACGCTCCTGAAGGGAGAGCATGAGGTAGTAGCGTGTTCCCTCTTGAACGGTGGAGGTTCGGTGACAAGCGTGCGAGCCGAGCCGGGTGGTCCCTGGTTCGAACCATGAAGGGGAACCGCCCGGATCTCCATTCCGGCGGCGGGCTCAGGTGGGGTGCCGAGAGAGGACCCCTCCGGGCAACGGGTGACGGGATGGGGGCCCCAGGGGCGGCAACGTGGCTTCTGTCGACTGCCTACGCCGTTTCGGGCTGTAGCGCCGCCGTTCGGGGCCCGTCCACCGAACCCGGCCAGCCTTTTCACGGGCGGCACGCTCGGTGCAGCACGGTTAGTCACTATTCCTCACAGACAGATCCCCGAGTCCCCTTTGGGCGAACGGGCGTCGTTTCTCATCGGCGCTCGGTCTTTAGCCGACGACGAGCGGGTTTCGAACGCGCAGGGCGGGGAAGCGAGAGAAGTCGCGATCGGCGGTCCAGAGCTCCTCGATGCCGTGTTCCAGGCAAAGCGCGGCGATGCGCGCGTCGTGCACCACCGGGCCCACGGCCTGACTCCCGCGCAAGAGGTCGGCGAGGATAGGCCAGTGCTCCTCGGTCTCCCCGAGAAGCTTGGGAGACGACGCGCACCAGGTGTCCACTGCGAGGAGCGCGTCCGCGAATGGCGTGGGGGGATCGAAGATCCTCGGGTGTGTCACGACCGCGTAGAACTCGTGGATGCAGGGCCAGGGGATGGCCCACCGTCCGCCAAGCGCTCCAAGGGCCGCGGTCGCAGCTCCGTGAAAGGGGGAATCCGAGCGGTGCGCGTGAACGAGGACGTTCGTATCGATCGCGATCATCCTCCGCGCCCCTCGTACGCCAGCGAGCGAACGGCTCCCCAGTCGCCCCAGGCAAGCCCGGGCTTTAGGCCGCGGCCGCCGAACGTGTGCGTCCGGATATTCGCGCCCAATGGCCCGACCTCTGAGGCAGCGAGCTCCATCCGGAGAGCATCCTCGATGACGGCCCTCAGGGTGATCCCACGCTTCACCGCCAGCCTCTTTGCACGCCGGAGGAGGGGGTCGGAGATCTCGATTGTGGTCTTCATATGGGTCACCCATATCATTGCTATGGGTAATACGGTAGACTCCCACTGGGGAACCGGGCGGAGCGAGCGGAGTCAGCCACGGCCCGGAAGGCGCATTTGGGGTCCCCTCGCCGACGACGAGGCGGCAGCGATAAGGAAGCGATTGCCCACACGTTCCTGGCTGTCAGGGGCGGGTGGCAAGGTTAATAGGGAGGAGTCCGGGTTGTTCCCGACAGCCAAGGCGGAGACGTGGAGCCTGCCATCCCCCTTACCCTGACCGGACCGACCGATGCCGATCTGGAGGGTTCATTTCCACCAGGTCCGCCCGCCACGCTCGAGGACGTGGCCCTCTCGCTCCATGCCTGGCGGCTCAGGCTCGCCGACCAGTTCGACGAGCTCCTCTGCCTTTCGCGGCTTCGGGGCGTGCGGCGCCTGGATTACCAGGTCGAGACCGTGCAGCGCGTCCTGCGCTCCTTCAGGGGACGGGCCCTGCTGGCCGACGAGGTGGGCCTGGGCAAGACCATCGAGGCTGGGATGCTCATCTCCGAGTATCTCCAGCGCGGAATGGCCCGAAGCGTCCTCGTGGTCTGCCCCGCAGCCCTGGTGAGCCAGTGGAAGGCCGAGCTTTCCGAGAAGTTCGACATCGAGGCCGAGACCACCGAGGAGGGGCGCTTTCGCTCCCAGCCCCAGGCGGCCTGGGCGGACGCTTCGCAGGTTCGGGTGGTCATCGCTTCGCTCCAATTGGCCCGGACCGCCCGCCACGCCGAGCTGGTCCGGGCGGGGCGCTGGGACATGGTGGTCGTGGACGAAGCCCATCACCTGAAGAACAGGTCGACCGCGGGCCACAAGCTCCTCGACTCGTTGAGGAGCCGCTTCATGCTTCTCCTCACCGCCACCCCGGTCGAGAACGACCTCGAGGAACTCTACAACTTGGTCACGTTGCTCAAGCCAGGCCAGCTCGCGACTCCCGCGGCCTTCAAGAGGCAGTTCGTGGAGAGGGGCGACCCCTTCTCTCCGCGCAACCGGGAACGCCTGAGGGCGCTCCTCGGCGAGGTGATGGTTCGCAACACCCGCGCCCTGGCGGGAAGG
Organism: Anaeromyxobacter sp.; assembly: GCA_035686075.1. Lineage (GTDB taxonomy): Bacteria > Myxococcota > Myxococcia > Myxococcales > Anaeromyxobacteraceae > Anaeromyxobacter. The sequence goes on along the minus strand of DASRZU010000053.1, from coordinate 19,338 downwards.
GGGATCGAGCTGCCGCCCCGTTTCGCGCAGACCCTGGTGGTCGAGCCGTCGCCGGAGGAGGACCGATTGTACCGGTCCGTGCTTGGGCTGGTGCGCTCGACGGAGGGGTGGAACCGCAAGTCGCGTCTCACCCTCCGCACCCTGCTCGAGGAGGCGGGCTCGAGCGCCGCGGCGGTCCTGGGGACCTTGAGCCGCCTCGACGAGGAGATGGTGGAGGCCTCCGTCCTTGCCCCTGTGCTTGAGGCGGCCCGGGCGGCGGAGGTCGCTCCCGCCCGGAAGCTCAGGCGGCTTCTCGAGCTCGTGCGCTCGGCCGACGCGCTCGCGCCGGGGAGCAAGGTGCTCGTGTTCACCCGCTTCCGCGCCACGCTCGATGCCGTCTCGGCCGCCCTCGCAGGTGCCGGGATCGATCACGCGTGCTTTCACGGAGGCATGACCTCGCGGGAGAAGGACCTCGCGGTGGAGCGGCTGCGGGACGAGGTCCCCGTCCTCTTGGCCACGGACATCGGGGGAGAAGGGCGCAATCTCCAGTTCGCGAACGTCCTCGTCAACTACGACCTCCCCTGGAACCCGATGAAGATCGAGCAGCGGATCGGAAGGCTGCACCGCATCGGGCAGACCCGGGAGGTGCACGTTTTCAGCCTGTGCGCGCGGGGCAGCGCCGAGGAGCGCATCCTCGACGTCCTCGATCGGCGCATCCACCTGTTCGAGCTGGTCATCGGAGAGGTGGACCTCATCCTGGGGCGGGCCCTCGACGAGAAGGAATTCGATGAGCGCGTGTTCGAGATCTACGAGCGCGCCAGGACCGAGGTGGAGGTCTCGGTGGGCTTCGACGCACTGGCGAATGAGCTCGCCCTGGCACGGGGACACTACGACCGGGTGAAGGCATTCGACGAGGCTCTGTTCCGGAGGGACTTCGAGGCGTGAGCGATCCGGTCGGTTTCGCGGCGCGCCTCTTGAGGAGGCGCGGGGCCCTGGTCGAGGCCGGACCCGCACGGGTCGAGGCGGTCCTCCCTCCGGAGCTCGCCGCGGAACTGGGGATCCCGGAGCACGTGGTGCTCGCCTCCGCGCGGGAAGGGGGGACCCACGTGATCGCGTACGGGAGCGCGCTCCTCGAGCGGATGGTGGCATCGGCGACAAGTGCGGTCCCCTGGGCATCGGTCCGGGCGAAGGTTGCGGTTGCCCGGGAGTCCCAGGCTCGGGCGGCGGTCGAGGCGCTGGTGTTCCGCAACGGGGTCTTCGACATCGGGGTGTTCCGGGCCGACACCGGTCGTCGGCTGATCGCCCATGCTGCGTTCACGCTCCATGGAGACGAACGCAGGGAAGGACTGTGCGCGGCGGCGGCTTCCCTTGGGAGCGGGACGGAAGTTGTGGGATTCGAAGAGGCGGTGGCGGGCGCGCTCGAGGAGGAGGATTCGACGACCCCGCGCCGTGCCCTCTTCGCCGGTGCGCGGACGGCTCTCACGGCTTGCGCCACAAAGGCCGCGGAGGCGACCACGGCCTTCCGGGAGGGGATGCAGCGCCGATTTGCGCGGGACCAGGAACGTCTCGAGGCGTACTTCGGACAGCTGGTCGCGGAGCTCGATCGTCGGGAGAAGCGGCTACACGGGGGAGCCCTCGACCTGGAGGAGAAGCGCCGAGTCCTAAAACGAGAGCGGACCGCGAAGCTGGAGGCTCTCTCGGCGCGGTACGTCGTGCGACTCGAGCTGAGGCTGGTCGCGGCGCTCGTGGTCGAGGCCCCGGTCCTCTGCGTTCCGCTCGAGTTGCGCCGGCGCAAGGCCACGCGGACGATCGAGGTGGAGTTCGACTGCGCGACCCGCCGGCTCGTGGCTCTCCCCTGCGACGCGTGTGACGCTCCCGCCCCGCGGCCCGCAGCTTGCGACGACGCATTCCACCTGCTCTGCGAGACCTGCGCTCCGCGCTCCGAGGGGCGCGTCGTCTGCCCCGCATGTCGCCCCAAGCGTGATGCCGCGCCGGGCCCCGGGCAAGATCGGTCGTCGCCCGTGGGCCAGGTGGCCTGATGGTGGGAAACGGAGGGCGGGCCGCGAATCACCCGAAGAGCAGGGGTGCGGCGGTCGATCGAACGAGCCGGCGCAAGGGGAGGGCCGCGGTCGTCGGGATGGGTGAGAGGGTTACACCAGGACGGTCGCTGCAACGGAATTGCGTTACGAGCGAACCCGACGAGGCGCATGAGGTGGAGCTCGACCTCGGGAATCGAAGGATCGCGAGAGTGGAGATGACGCTCGGGATGCAACGAGCAGGACGAAGAGGGAGGTCGAGCCGACCTCGGGTGGTGCTCTGGCTCGTCCTGTGCGCTCTCGCCGGGAAGGCCTCCGCTTGGAACGATCGCGGGCACATGATCGTGGCTGCGATCGCCTACGACCGGCTCAAACCGGAGGTGAAGGCGCGGGTGGACGGGCTCCTCAGGCAGAATCCAGAGTACGCGAGCTGGACGAGTGGGGTCGCCAAGGCACGGGTGAAGAGGGTCGCCTTCATGCGCGCCGCGACCTGGCCGGACTTCATCAAGTCGGCCCCCGGCTATGAGAACGACGGAAACCGGCCCAAAGGTCCGGACGCGTCGAGGAACACGGGATACGACGACCGTCTCCAGCACCGGTACTGGCACTACATCGACATCCCCTTCTCCACGGATGGAACGCCGCTCGAGTATCCGCCGGAGCCGAACGCGCTCACGCAGATCGCGGCATTCGAGGAGGTGCTCGCCTCCCCGGTGCAGAGCGACGCGCTCAAGTCATACGACCTCGTCTGGCTCATCCATCTCGTGGGGGACGTGCACCAGCCCCTCCACGCGACCTCTCGGTTCACGAAGGACCTTCCTCACGGTGACGAGGGGGGTAACCGAGTCCTCTTGTGCGCGAGGCCATGCCGTGGCGAGCTTCACTCCTTCTGGGACGACATTCTCGGCACGAGCAGGAGCCCCGACTCTGCGCTCAGGGCCGCGAACGGCCTCGGCCTTGCTCCTCCAAAGGGCGCGGACGACCTTCGGGAGGGAGACTGGATCGCCGAGAGCGTCGCTCTCGCCAAGTCTACCGTCTACGCCTCTCCCATCGGGCCGGGCGCGGGTCCCTACCAGATGACCCCGGGCTACCGAAAGTCGGCGAAGCTCGCCGCCGAGGGCCGGGTGGCTCTTGCCGGCGCAAGGCTGGCGGTAGTCCTGAACAACGTTCTCGAGCGGCGCTAGGCCCATCTTTGTGCAGGGACCCCACGGGTCTGCAGGGAGGCGCCTGCCCGCGCCGCGTCACGCAGGGCGAGGGTCGTTGGTCATGGAGGTCGCCACCAAGGAGCTCTCCCTGCGAACGTCGGCGGTGGGCTTCATCCAACTCGTGCTCGGCCGGGTTCCTGTGGCAGATGACGAGTGGCGGTGCTGCTTACTCTTGCCTGACCATGTCTACCGAGATCTCCACCGCCGGAATCGTTCCTCTGTTCTCAAAGCCAGTGGGTGGTCTTCACCGCAACGCCTTTCGTCTCAGGTGCCACCTGCCCGTTGCTCACCTGCTCTCGTCTCAGCGCCTCTTCCAGGGTACCGAGCTCTATCTTGGGCCTTCGGTCCGGGCCGACCACGTAGCCGTGGTGGAAGCCGAGCCGTGGGTCGGCGATCCAGGGCATCTCCGGGAAGTAGTGGTGCAGGTCCGGCATGGGCACGCGGAGCCGCACCCGGCACTCTGGGTAGTCGTAGATGGTGACGTGGTTCAGCCCTCGGTTGGCGGTGAAGAGGAGCGAGCCTCCGGGGGCGAGCTGGCAGGCGTGCACCGAGTCGACCAGGGTGAACCGGCTCACCCTGAGCGCGGCGAAGAGGTCGCGCGAGTCCTGGAAGAACCCGCCCCGCGAAAGGACGTCGTAGACCTGGGTCGCCATCTGGCGCCCGGCGCGGGCGCTCGTCGTTAGGTCGGGCCGCTCGTCGATGACGCGGTGGCGCCTCAGCGAGCCCAGCTCCACGCAGACGATGGTCTGGCTGGCGCCGTTGCAGAAGATGAGCTCTTCCCCGGAGATGGTGACGTCCGAGTTGATGTGTGCCGGGATCTCCCGCCCGGCGGCCCAGTGGCGCTCGACCGTGCCCGTGGCCGCATCGATCTCGAACACGTACTCCTTGAAGAAGGCCATCGCCCACTGGTGGTAGTCGCGCCCGCCCGTGGGGAGGACGCGGAACGAGACGGCGTAGAACAGGTCCCGGGTGGGGTGGGAGGTGAGGTGCCAGCACGTCGCCGGGAGCTCCACCCGCCTCACCTCGTCGGTACGGGTGTCCCAGATCCCGACCTCGCGCGCCTCCCCGCGGACCGGGTGGTCCATCGAGCCATAGCAGACGTACCGTCCCGAGGCGGTCCTCTTCATGGCATGGGGAAGCTTCACCCCGTGCGGCCTGAGCCGCTCTGCGTGTTCCAGGTGGTCGAGGTCGAAGCGGTAGAAGTAGTCGCCGACGGGAGCCACCACCTCGTGGTCGGAGAGCCAGACGACGTGGGTGGTCCCCCTGAGGCTCGTGTCGTTGACTTCGAACCGCAGGGTGGAGACGCGGCCCACCTCCTCGAGGGTCCGGGCGTCGTAGAAGAGGAGGTGCTGGCCGCTATTGCCGAGGAACCCGACCGTGCCGCTCGGGTTCACGCTCACGGCGTGGCCCCCGGCGATGCCGTCGAAGTAGGCGATCTTGTAGCCGAAGGCGTCGTCCGCCGGATCGAAGAGGAAGAGGCAGACCCCGGCGCGGCCCTCGAGGCCGTTGATGCCGTTGCCGTCGAGAGCGATGTGGAATCCGAAGGGGTACTGTCGCATCAGTGCCGGTCCGGCGGCGGGGCGGCAGCGTCCTTCGGCTCGTGGACGTTCACCCTGAGGAGGAGGCGCACCTCGGGGTCGCCCTTGCTGGCGAGGGTGGCGAGGTAGGTCGTCCCCGCCTTAAAGCGGGCGCCATCCAGCGGAAGCCGAAGGGTGACCCGTCGCTCCTCGCCCGGGCCGAGCGTGAAGTGGGGAGGCTCGATGACGAGGCCGGCGTCGAAGGCGTCCGGCCCCGGGATGGCGGAGAACGGTGAGACCTCCAGCTCGACCTTCATGGCTCCCTCGCGTCGGTTCTCCACGAAGAAGGAGGCTGCGGCCTCCTGACCGACGCGGGCATCCATCTCCAGGGTCGAGCCCTTCCCGGCGACGACGCCCCCTCCCTTGGTGAAGGCCTGGGCCATGGCCTCCGCGTAGGAGCGCCCTGCCTCGAAGAGGCCGCGGTAGTAGCGCACGGTCAAGTCGGAGAAGTCGCGGAAGAGGCGGGCGGTTCGCTCCCCGGCGTCGGAGAGGACATCGCCGGCCACCGCGGCCGAAGGTCGCGAGGGGCTCGCGGCCCCGCGCTGCTCCCTCGTCCGGGGAAAGACGGTGTCGAGGTAGTCCTGCCAAAGGCGCGACTGCTCGTTGGCGACGCGGGTCGCGAAATCCTGCATCGACTTCCAGATGGGAGGCGGGGTCTCGTTCATGGTGGGTCTCCGAGGTCAGCAGCAGGCGCAACCGCACCGTTCGAGGAAGGCGCCGCAGCGGCGCGGCAGGATGGCCAGGGCCAGGCGAATGGGACGGGTCTCGCACCCGTCGAGCGAGAGGTCGCAGTAAGCCACGAGGCACGCGCGGGGGTCGGCCTGGTCGGGAACCGGGTTCGGCGAGGGTGTCGGCGCCGGGGGCCTCGTCCCGGGGAGAACCACCTTCACCACCACCCCCAGGGTGGCTTCCTGGCACGGCCCGAGCTCTACGGTCGGGGGCAGGACCTCCGTGGGCCATTCGAGCTTCTCTCCGTCGGCGGTCACCCACCCCGAGAGGCGGGCGGTGACGGTCCGGGGGCGCGAGCGCGGGTTCTCGAGGGTGACCGGGAAGACGCGAACCTCGCCCACGTAGGCCTTGGCCTCGAGGTCGGCATCGCACACGGTGCAGGCGCAGGGGTCGCAGTGGACGTGCTCGCAGCCGCAAGGTCTCCTCTCCCGGAAGGGCCCCGCGGGCGGCGCCCACCTCCGCGGGTCGAGGGCGGCCGTCCAGAAGTCGCTCATCCCCCTCCAGATCGGTCCGTACACCTCTTCCATCCAGTCTCCGAGCTGTCCGGGCGTGCTCCGTTCGTGGTGCTGCCTGTGACACGGGTCCCGGGTCCACGTCGCGTGATGCTCGCTCATGCTTTCCTCTTCGGGGGATGGGTGCCCTTCTCGGCCTTCGCGAGGACCACGAGCCGGAGCGTCGCGGCCTGTAAGGGAGCGGCGCCGAGGTAGCGAGTCCCGGGCTCGAGCCCGCGGGGAATCTCGAGGCCCATCTCGACGAGGGCGGTCTGGCCGGGCGCGAGCTTTGCGCTTCCGCCCAAGGGACCGAGGCGAGCGAGCGGGAGCTTCGGCTCCCGGCCCTGCTTCGCTCCGGCCGAGGTGGCCGGTCCGGCCGGCTCGGCCCGGAGCGCTTCCAGGGCGCGGGCCAGGCGCTGGCCGGGCAAGGGCTCGGCCTCGAGCGGAACGGGGAGGGGGCCCGTCACCTCGAGGGGAACGTTTCCCGCGTTCCGGAAGACCATTTGCCGCCTGACGGTCTCGCCCGGGGTGGCCTCGACGAAGAGCTCGCCCGGGGAGATCTCGAGCGACACGTGCTCGACCACGAAGAACTCGGCCCGGTGGCGGGTGTCGCCGAAGAGGACCTCGCCCCCGATCGCCCCCGGTGGCGTTCGGGGAGGCAACTCGACGGTGAGCGCGATCCGCCGGGACGCCCCCGCCTCGAGGACCACGGGGAGGCTCGGCCGGACGGCGGCGGGGGAGAGGGAGGTGCCCTCGAGGCGGGCTTCCCCTGCGCGGAAGACCCTTCGCTCCCCGGAGGGATTCGCGAGCCGCACCTCGGCCCGCAGCGCTCCGGGGGGTCCCATGAAGGCGATGGGTTCGTCGGCCGGGAAGTCGAGGACGGCGAACGCGGTGGATGGCTCGCTCACCCGTGACCTCCTCTAGTGGCCGAGGCGGATGTGTAGACCGCCGACCTCGTGCCCGGGATGGCACCCCTCGGGGCGGTGGGCCGAGGCGGGGCCGACCAGGGCCGCATGGCGGGGCGCGTCCTCGACCGTGGTCTCGAGCTCGCCGGCCAGGTTGAGGCCCAAGACCTCGAACCCGAGGAACGAGAGGCTGAGCCGGTGACAGTACGGCTGCCGCACCCGGGTCGGTGGAAGCGGGGCGAACCTCACGTTGAGGCAGAGATCGGCCAGGACCGGCTTCAGCTCGATCGAGGCGCGAAAGGTGTCCTCGAAGGTGAGCCGGACGTCGGTGGAGATCTTCGAGTCGGAGGTGATGTGGACGTCGGTCGGCTCGATCTTGAGCGTGCCCTTGAGCGGATTGGGGGTGGAGAGCTCGACGCTCGTGTCCAGCTTGGGGACGGAATTGACGGTGATGCTCGAGTCGGTCTGGTACGGCGGCCCGCCCCCGTTCGTGATCGTGCTATCGATGGACAGGTCAGCCATGGCGTTCTCGTTCCCGGCACGGGGGGAGGCCCGGGACGAGCGGAACAGAGCCCATCTTCACACCCTCCGTCAAGGCGCGCCCCGGGCTGGTAGGTCCCGCCGGGGGCCTCGTCCTCGTCCCGGAACTGGCCCCTTCATCTCTCTCTACCTTCTGTTCGGGTCAGAGATTGGGCGCCACGAGAACGAGCCCGGCCGCGCGCCGCCCGGCGCTCCATCCGGGTCTCCCGCGTCGGCCGCGGGAGCTTGACAGCCGGGGGCCGAGCGCCCGATTGTCGGCGCTCACCATGTTCACCGAGAGCGAGCGTAGTGACGAGAGGACGGCGCGGCTCGTCCTCCTCTCGCTCGAGGGCCGGGATGCCGACTTGCGCTCGACGCTCCTCGAGCTACTCAGCCGCGCAGGCTTTTTCGAGCGGCTCGAGGAAGTCGCGAGCGCCGCGGCGACGCCCCCTGCGGAGCTCAGGATCCTGATCCTGCCCGAGCTCGAAGCCTACGACCGCGGCTCGCCCATTGCGACCGATCCCACCCTGGTCGAGCTCCTCATCGAACTTTTACACGACCGGGGCTACGAGAGGGTTGCGGTGGGTCACGCCAGCGGGCCCCTCGACCGGTGGCTCGAGAACCGCGATGCCCTGGCTCTCGCCGACCTTCTCGGGTACGGCTTCGTCACGCCCTCTGGACAGAGCTACGAGGTCCTCGACCTGTCTGAGGACCTTGAGCCGGGCGGGTTCCCCGCCGAGAGCGTCCTTCATGGGGCCTCGCTCTCCCGGGCCTGGCTCGAGGCGCAGTTTCGGGTCGTGTTCGCCAAGAGCCGGACGGACGAGGTCGAGGGCTACGCCCTGTGCCTTCACACCCTCCTCTCCGCTCTCCCCGGCAAGGACGGAGAGGGGCGAGCCTGGCGCGGCCGGCTCGACCCGGCCGGTCTTTGCGTCGACCTCTTGCGCCGCACGCCCGTGCACTTCGCCCTCATCGACGCGGTGACGACGAACCACGGCTCCTTCGGTGCCTCGGTGCCGAGACCTCTCTCCACGGCCACGCTCATCGCCTCGACCGACGCCGTCCTCGCCGACTGGGGGGGCGCCACGAAGATGGCGGAGGACCCCTACCGCTCGTCGCTCGTCGCGGCCGCGCTCCGGGCCCTGGGCCTCCCCGAAGAGCGGACCGTGGATGGGGACCTCGCTCCCTACCCGGGCCTTCGGCGCGTCCACCCCCTCGTCTCGGACTCCTTCGGCCGCGCGCTTCGCACGAGCGCACTCGGGCTCGAGCTTCTCCCGCTCATTCCCAGGGTGAACCGCGAGCGGTTCCCCTTCCGGGATGCGCGCACCGGCTCGCTCAACTCCTGGGTGGCCCCGGTCTACGCCGTAGCCGACGACCTCGCCCTGGCGCTCGGGGTGGTGGTGACGCTCCAGTACCAGCTCTCCGCCGCGGCTGAGGCGCTCGAGAGCTTTTGGACGCTCTTCGACAAGGACCGCCTGCCGAGAAGGGAAGTGTCGCTCGACCTCGATCTCGACCTCGTCAAGCCCGAGGACTACGAGGCGGTGAGCGGCTACATGGAGTCGCTCGAGCGGCTCGTCAGGGACGCCCCGGTCGACGGCCACGGCCTGAAGCACCTGCGCCTCGACGGGTCGATCGTGTTCGAGTACTCGCGACTCCTCGAGGCGCCGTATTCCTCCTTCGTCGAGCGCGTCCCCATCGAGCGCGCGGTGAGCTTCATGAACGACTACATCGGGGGCCATACCGTCAAGGTGGCCTTCGACGGGGACGGCCGGGTCGTCCACCAGGCGGAGCGGACCCTCTTCCTCCCCCAGCCCGGCTTCATGGTCCTCTACGGGGGAAAGCCCATCGACGTGGCCAAGCTCGAGGTGATCCGCTACGCCGAGCGGGCGCGCGCCATCTACTGGCGGACGGTGAAGAGCTCGAACGGCTCGGCCGACTTCGACGACGGCATCGTCCGCTTCGCCGACGCCGGCTCGGGGACGCGGGTGAGCGTGGTGGCCCGCCAGCGCTTCGCCCTCCCCCTCTTCTTTCAGGCGGCGAGGCTCGACCTGAACCCGGAGGTGAGGAACGCGGTAGAGCTGTGGGCCTACCACCAGTACTTCGACGCGACCATGGGGAACTTCGAGGCCTGCTACGAGGGGCGCGAGTTCCGGATCGGGCGCCCCTCCCTTGCGGGGCCGCAGCGGGAGACGGACCCCCTCTCCACGCTCGAGGCCGTGCTCAAGAAGCTGGGCCTTTCGGACGACGAGAAGGGCGGAGGGGTTCTCTCGGCCGCCCTGCACAAGGCGATCCGGCGTGGGCCGGCCCCCCGGGAGACGGACGAGCTCGGCTTCCGTCACTTCCGCGCCGAGGACGTGCGTCGGCCGCGAGTCACCGAACAGGGGACCCGTGCCGTGCGGCGCGCCTCCACCTCGATCCTCGCCGCCGCGCGTGCCTTCGCGATGGAGCTCGCCGACGCGGTGAAGAAGGACCTGAGCCCACCGTCTGCGGGGGGCTCCTAGGGGGGGAGATGAAGGTGCTCGTGACGGGCGCCACCGGTCTCGTGGGCGCGAATCTCGTGCGGGCCCTGCTTGCCGACGGAGAGGAGGTGCGGGTCCTCGTCCGGCCGGGGAGCGAAAAGCGGGGACTCTCGGGCCTCTCGGTCGAGGCGGTGGAGGGGGACGTGCTCGACCGGCCATCGTTCCGGAGCGCGGCCCAAGGCTGCGAAGTGGTCTACCACGCCGCCTCCACCTTCGCCTATTGGGGCCATTCCGAGGAGGCCCTCCGCCGGACGGCGGTGGAGGGGGCTCTCCATGCGGTGGAAGCCGCCCGGGAGGCGGGGGTGCGGCGGGTGGTGCTCACCTCCTCGTCGGTGACGCTCGGTTCGAGCACCCGCGCCGTGCCGCTCGACGAGTCGAGGGCCGCGGACGACCCGGAGGCAAGCCCCTATGACCGGGCCAAGGTCCGGCAGGAGGCGGCGGCCCTCGAGCGGGCTCGATCGCTCGGGGTGGAGCTCGTGGTGGTCTGTCCCGGCGTGGTGGTCGGGCCGCACGACTTCAGGCTGAGCCAGAGCACCCGGATCATCCTCGCCTACTGGGACGACTTCTTGGGGACCACCTGGCCGGGTGGATGCAACATCGTGCACGCCGCCGACGTGGCCCGCGGGCACATTCTCGCCGCCGAGCGGGGCGTGCCCGGTGAGCGCTACGTCCTTTGCTCCGAGAACTGGGAGTGGTCGCTCGTCCACCGGACCATCGCGGAGCTGTCGGGCCTGCCCCCGCCCCGGGTCCTGGCGGGGCACACCGCCTGTTATCTCGCTGCCGCCTGGATGGAGGCCTGGGCGAGCGTGACCGGGACGCCGCCCCGTTCCACCCGGGCCCAGGCCCGGCAGGTCGGCCGGTTCTACTGGTACAGCCACAAGAAGGCGGCCGCTCTCGGCTATGCCCCGCGGCCGGCGCGCGCCGCCCTGGCCGACGCGATCGCCTGGCTGCTCGTGGCGAGCCCCCACGTGTCTCGGGCGCTGCGAGCGCGGCTGCGCCCCTCGAGCGAGGTTCAGCGGGCCCGGGAGGCCTACCTGCGAAGGGAGGGGGCCTCTTGAGCGCGTTCCGGGGGATGGCCATGGCGCGCCAGCCGGTGGAGCGGGTCTTCGCCACCGCCCGCGACGCGCTGCCGGAGGTGGCGAAGTACCTCGACGACGTGGAGCGAATCGTGGTGGTCGAGCGCGCCGAGCTTCCGGACGGGTCGGTCCGGCTCGTCAACCGGTGGACCGCCCGGGCGAAGATCCCCGCGGCCCTTTCGGCGGTGGTGAGGCCCGAGATGCTGACCTGGATCGACCGGGCCACCTGGGACCCGCACGACCACGTGTGCCGCTTTGGGATCGAGATGGGTTTCTTCCCGGACAGGGTTCGATGCACGGGGGCGAGCCGCTACGAGCCAGCCATGGGGGGCCGGGGCACCCGGGTCTCGTTCGAGGGGGAGCTCGTGGTGATGGCGACGGGGCTCCCCGGCGTCCCCGCTTTCCTCGAGGCCGCCGTCTCGAAGGGGATCGAGGCCTTCGTGAGCGCGCTCATCCCCGGGAACCTGCGCAAGGTGGTGGACGGCGTCGTCCGCTACCTCGATGGGATGGGCCCGGCCTGACGAGCGGCTCGCCTCGGGGGATCGCGAGCCTTCTTCCCGGTGGGAGGGCGGGATCGCCTCCTCTTCCGGGCGGCCTTAGCTCTAGACATCCTTCGGCGGGTCCGCCGAGAGCGCCTCTTCGAGGACCTCGGGGCTGGCCGGCTTCGCGACGTGCACGTCGAAGCCGGCTTCCCGCACCCGGGCCAGGTCCTCGGGGGCGGCGTAGCCGGTGAGGGCGACCAGCACCGAGCCTCGAAGGTCCGAGTCGCTCCGGAAGGCGCGCGCCACCTCGTACCCGTCCATCCCCGGTAGCCCGATGTCGCAGAGGACCACGTCGGGCTTGAACGTTCGGGCCTTCTCGATTCCCTCGCGACCGGAGAGGGCGACCGCCACGGTGTGGTTCGTGAGCTCGAGCAGGTCGCGAACGCTGCTGGCGGCATCGGGGTTGTCCTCGATGACGAGCACTCGCCGCGGGGAGCGGGTGGAGGGGCGAGGCGGACCGCTCGTCGCCTTTTCTCCCGCATCCAGGGGAAGGCGCACGGTCACCTCCGTGCCCCTTCCCTCGCCCTCGCTGTGGATGCTCACGGTGCCGCCGTGCATCTCGACGAGGCCCTTCACCAGGGAGAGGCCGAGGCCCAGTCCTCCCTTGCTTCGATCGAGGGTGGTGTCCGCCTGCATGAAGGGCTCGAACACGCGGGGCAAGGCGGCCCGGGCGATGCCGGCGCCCGTGTCGAGGACCCGGAGGGTGGCCTCTCGTCCACTCTCGTCTTCCTCGACCCGAACCGTCGCACTCCCGCCGCGTTCCGTGAACTTGAGCGAGTTCTCGAGGAGGTTACCGACCACCTGGGTGACCCGGGTCCCGTCGGCGACGATGAAGAGGGGTGCCGGAGGGACGAGGACCCGGAGCTCGATGCTGGCGTTCGCGAACGAGATGAGATGGTCCTCGGCCGCGCGCCGCACGACTTCGCTGAGGTCGAGCCGCTCTCGCCGAAGCTGGATCTTCCCCCGCGAGATGCGGGTCGCGTCGAGCAGGTCGTCTACGAGCCGGGTCAGATGGCCCACCTGGCGATCGATCACCCGATGGGCTCGGTTCGCCTGCTCGCTGCCAGGCGGGGTCCGGTCGAGGAGGTAGAGGCTATTCCGGATGGGGGCAAGCGGGTTCCGCAGCTCGTGCGAGAGCACCGCGAGGAAGTGGTTCTTGCTCCGGTCCGATTCCTCGAGCGAGATCCGTGCCTCCACGTGCTGCAGGGCGAGGGAGGCGATCATCGCCAGCTGGCGGAGGAGCGACTCGTCCTCCTCGGTGAACTCGCCGTCCTTCTTGTCGGTGACGAGGATCACCCCGTTCGTCTTGCCGTTGCGATCGGCCAGGCGCACGCCGAGGAGGCCCCGCAGGGGGACATGGCCTTCGGGTAACCCCCACCATCTTGGATGGGTTCGCATCTTCTCATCGGTGAGGCGGATCACGTCGGTCCCGGCGGCGAGGTCGTCCTGGATGCCTCCCTTCTCGAGGGCGAACATGTTGCCGGGAGGGCAGTCCGGGGCGTCAGGCGCCCGGGCCGATCCGCTCACCGTGAACCGGCCGCCGACGTACCCGTGCCCGCTGGTGGCGCACCGCGCCCCGGTGAGGGCGAGGGCGGCCTCCGAGATCGCCCGGAGCATGTCCTCGAGGCCGGTCTCTCGAATGACGCTGAGCGACGCGTCGGCGAGGCGGCTCAGCCCCGCGCGGGATCGCACCACCGCCTCCTCGGCCCGCTTGAGAGCGGTGATGTCGCTGAACGCGCCCACGGCGCCGATGCGCTCGCCGTGGCTCGACACGATCGGGGCCGCCCCGCTCGAGATCCAGAGGCTCGGCCCGCCGATGCGCCGCAGGCGCATCACCTCCGAGGGCACCGTCTCGCCCCGCAGCGCTCGGGCGGCGGGCGTCTGGTCGGGCGAGTAGGCCGTCCCGTCCTCCCTCGCCATTCGGAGCCGCTCGATCCGTTCGGCGGTCGAGGTCTTCCAGCCATCGGCCAAGAACCCGGTGATGGCCTGTCCCGCCGGGTTCATGTAGGCGATCGAGCCGTCGAGCTTGTACACCGCCACGCCGTCGGGCAGGCAGGCCAGGGTGGCATCGAGCTCCGCCACCACCCGCTCGCGATCGGTCTCCGCCCGTTTGCGCGCCGTGATGTCCTGGATGCTGGAGAGGACGAATTCCTGGCCGCCGATGGAGATGCGCTCGAGGTTCAGGGAGAGGACGATCCGGGCGCCGGAGCGGGTGGTGCGGCTCACCTCGAGGTCGCGAACCGAGCCGCGCTCCCGGAATTCCGCGGTCACCCGCGCTTGATCCTCCGCATCCGACAGGCGCAGCTCCACGCTCGTCTTCCCGATGAGGTCCTCCCGAGCGAACTCGAACAACCTCAAGAAGGCGTCGTTCACGCTGACGAAGGTGCCCTCCGGGATCTTGGTCAGGGCGATGGCGAAGGGAGCCTTGTCGAAGATGACCGAGTACCTCTCCTCGCTCTCCCGCAGCGCCTCCTCCACCCGTCGCCGCTCGGTGACGTCGACCGCGTAGATCCGGATGCACCCGGTCTCGGGCACGGAGTACATGTGCTGCTCGAACGACCGCTCGCCGATCGCCACGATTCGTTCGTGGGCGGTCGCGGCCGTGCCCTCCCCCCGAAAGACCCGCACCACCTCGTCCCACCCCCGGAGCCAGGGATGGAGGCTCCCCAAGGCGTAGAGGTCGGGAAAGAGCCGCTCCGCCGCGACGTTTGCGTAGCGGACCCGGCCGTCGGCGTCGATCTCGGCGATGGGGATGGGGTTCTTGGCGGGGAAGGAGGCGAGCCACTCCGCTCGCTCGCGGGCGGCTCGCAGCTCGTCCTCGGCGCGCTTCAGGTCGCTCACGTCGGCGAAGGTGACCACCGCGCCGGCGACGAGGTTCTCGGCGGTCCGGTAGGGCAAGAGGCGGAGAATGAACCAGCGCGGAGGACGGCCGAGGCGGACCTGCCGCTCGATCGGGGTCTCGGTGGCGAGGACCTGGCCCGCGTCCGCGACCAGGTCAAAGCCCTCGAACCGGGGGGCGAAGTCGGCGATGGGCCGGCCGATGTCGCCCTCCAGAAGATGGAGGAGCGCCATCGCCGCCGGGGTGAACCGTGCGATCCGCATCTCGCGATCCAAGAACACCGTGGCGATCTGGGTGGAGGTGAACAGGTTCTGCAGGTCGGAGTTGGCGAGTCCGAGCTCGTCCACCTTCCGCTGGAGCTCGGCATTCACGGTTTCGAGCTCCTCGTTCAGGGACTGGAGCTCCTCCTTCGAGCCTTGCAACCGTCCGTTCGCGGATTGCAGCTCCTCGTTGGTGGAGGTGAGTTCCTCGTTGGTGGAGCGCAGCTCCTCGTTCGCGGTCTCGGCGCTCTCGATGGCGGCCTTCAGGTCGGCGCGCGTCGAGCGCAGCTCGGTCTCGATCTGCTCCAGGGCGGGGGGAACGGCCGGGGGGCCCGCCGCCTCGGTCTGCTCGCCGGGCTCGAGGGCGCGCTCCTGGATGACGACCGCGAACAGCCCCTCGGACCCCGGCACCGGCCTCACCGTGAGGCGCACCCGGCGAACCCCGTCCTCGAGCTCCACCGGAACCCCGTCGCGGACGATCCGGCCCCCCGAGGCGACGGCGGCACGAAGGCTGGTCCGCAGCTCGCGTCGCAGCGAGTCCCGCACGGCGTCGAGGAGGTTCGAGGCGGGCGCTCCGGCCGGGGGGGCGAGAAAGCGTCCGATGCGGCCGGCGACGAACTCGATCTCCCCTCGCTCGTTCACGACCGCGCAGGGGGGGGTGTAGTCGTCGAGGAGCATCCGCTCGATCGCCGCGGCGGAACCTTGGCGCGCCGTCCTCGCCGGGGGGGCCGACGCCGGAGGCTCGAAGCGCCGCAGGGGCCGGGCGGAGATCGAGAGATCGATCCTTGGGCGCGCCAGGGTCTCCCTCCGCCGGAAGATCCGATGCTTCTTGTCCACCACCTGGAAGAGATCGCTGTGATCGGGGAGCGCCTCGGCCGGGCCGAGGAAGAGGTAGCCTCCGCTCCGGAGGGCGTAGTGGAAGAGGGGGATGATCTTCTTCTCCAGATCCGGCTGGAGGTAGATGAGCACGTTCCTGCAGGAGACGAGGTCGAGGCCGGAGAAGGGGGGATCTCGGATGAGGCTATGCAGGGAGAAGACGCAGGCCTCGCGGAGCTCGGAGCCGACCTGCCAGCTCGACCCCTCGTGGACGAAGAAGCGCTTGAGCCGTTCGGAAGAGACGTCCTCCGCGATGTCGCTCGGGTAAAGACCGGCACGTGCCTGTGCGATGGTCTCGGGATCGACGTCGGTGGCGAAGATCTGGATGCGCCGTTCCGTCCCCTGGCGCCGGAAATGCTCGTGCACGAGGATCGCGAGCGAATAGGCCTCCTCTCCCGAGGCGCAGCCCGGGACCCAGATGCGGATCGGAACGTCGACGGGCGTGCCCTCCATGATCGTGGGCAACACCTGCCGGGCGAGCGCGGCGAATGAATCTGGGTCACGGAAGAACTGGGTCACCCCGATGAGGAGGTCCTTCACCAGCCGGCGAGGCTCCGCGGGATCCCGTTCGAGGACCCGGAGGTAATCGGAGGCGGAGGCGGCCCGATGGGCATGGAGCCGCCGCCGGATTCGGCGGAGCAACGTGCCCTGCTTGTAGTGGCTGAAGTCGTGTCCCGTGCCTCGTCGCAATACCTCGCAGATCGCGCCTAGGTTTCCCGCCAGATCCGCGTCGATCGTGGTTCCGGCCGCGCCTTTGCCGAAAGCGAGGTGGCGCGCCCACGCGACCAGGGCCGAGGGCATCTCCTCGACCGGGAGGGCTCGGTCCGCGAGGCCCGCCTCGACGAGCGGGTGCGCCAGGCCCCCACGGGCCGTGGTCTTGGGATCCTGGGCGAGCGCGAGCCCGCCGCGGTCCTTGATCGCCCGAAGGCCGGCGATCCCGTCGCTCCCCGCCCCCGAGAGGACCACCCCGGCTGCGTTCTCGCCGCGATCCTTTGCGAGCGAGGAGAGGAAGGCGTCGATCCGGCCAGCGGAAGCACCCTCGCTCGAGGCGGCGACCCGGAGCGCTCCCCCCTGCACCGAGAGGAGGGTCTTCGGCGCCATCGCGTACACCTGGTTCGGCTCCGGGCGAACGCGGTCCTGAGCCTTGGACACCGGCATGCGGGTGCATCGGCCGAGCAAGTTCGCGAGGGTGTTGGGGTGGCGCGGATCCTGGTGGTGCACCACGACGAAGGCGAGGCCGCTGTCCGCGGGCAGCTCCGAGAAGAGCCTTTCCAGGGCATCGAGGCCTCCGGCCGAGGCGCCGATGCCGACCACCCGGGTTGGCTCGCGAGCCGAAGCAGCCGCAGGTTCGGACGGTGCCGGCCTGGGGCGTCGCGCTCGGCGGCGTCTTTCGTGAGGCAAAGGGACGGCTCCCGACCGACGGTGGGGCCTTTGGATGAGGTCTCGCCCGCCGTGTTCGTAACAGGCTCGCGAGTATACCGAATCGCTGCGGCGCACTGGCACCCGGGATTCGCGCGCGGTGCCTCCTGACCCGGGTCATGGCACTCGCGCGTCTCGTTTCGCGCGGAGGGGTGCGGATCCGAGAGCCGGCGTCTCAACACGGCGGCATCGATTCCGACCTCTGAGGATGCGACACGGCCATGACGCCCGAAGGCGCGACGGTGACGACGCCCTGCGTCACACACACGAGCCCGGAGGGCGGGGGTCAATTGTCCGAGAGGGCGAGATTCCCACGGCCGATTCTGCGGGGGTCCGGCCGGAGGTGCTTGACTCGAGCCCGAGCCATCCATGACCACCGGTGTCGCGTTTGGGATCGAGAAGAGGCCGGGACAGGGTCGGGTGCTCGGGTTCGTCGCCCGAAGGTCCGGCCCTGGGGGCCGGGCCACGCCCGTGTCGCTCGAAGGGTACTCGTGTCGTTGGTGGAGGCGACGGGCCTCCGCCTTCGGTGTCGTCTTCCTGAAAGGCCGCCATCGGGGAAGTGGTCGATTTCGTCGCCTCGAGGGCGCCGGTCCGGCCTAGAGTATTCCGCCTACGCCGCGTGGCCAGGATCGCATCTCTTGGGTGGGCTGCCCATGTCCGGAGGAAAGGCTGACAGGCTGTGGGTGAAGTCCTTCGCCGGCGCTGCGTTCCTCATGCTCGTCATCATGGGGGCGCTTTTCGGGTCGGCCATGACCTTCCGCTACTGGCAGGCTTGGGTGTACTGCGCCGTCTTCCTGGGTGCCGTGCTCCTCGTGACCGTCCACTTCCTGAGAAAGAACCCGGAGCTGGTTCGACGCCGGCTTTCGGTCGGGCCGATCTCCGAGCGTCGCCGGGGACAGAAGATCCTGCAGGCGCTCGCGAGTGCCCTCTTCGTCGGGATCTACGTGGTGTCGGGCCTCGATCGGCGCTTCGGCTGGTCGAGGGTTCCGGTCGAGGCCGCCCTCTTCGGCGATGCGCTCGTGGTGTTGGGATTCGCCATCGTCTTCCTCGTCTTCCGAGAGAACAGCCACGCCTCGGCCACGATCGAGGTGAGCGCCGGCCAGCGGGTGATCTCCACCGGGCCCTACCGGCACGTGCGCCATCCGATGTACGCGGGGGCATTGTTGCTGCTCGCCGCGACGCCCTTGGCCCTGGGTTCGCTTTTCAGCCTACCGCTCGTCCTTCCCTTCCTTTGCGTCCTCGTTTTCCGGCTCCGGGACGAGGAGCGGATGCTCTCAAATGAGCTACCCGGATATGCGGAGTACTGCCGAGAGGTCCGGTTTCGCCTCATCCCTCGCGTCTATTGAGGGGGGAAGAGTACGGGCCGAGCCCTCTTCTTGGAGAGCGAGGCCGGAAGAGCGGTCAGCAGGTGATGTGGAGGATCGCGGCGGTGTCGCGCGAGCGGCGAGCGAGGATCCGGATGGCCTGGGCCGTCGGTCCCACGAACAGCTCGATCCCCCGGCGGCGGGCCTTGCGCATGACCTGTTCCATGACGGGCATCCCGCCCTCCCTTCCGGTGCCGATGACGAGCCGCTTGCACTGCCAGGGGATGTCCTCGTCGAGGGACAGGGGAGTGTGACCGAACTCGTCTCGATACTTCTTGGACGGCTTCTTCCGGCGCTTGCGGACCTTCCCTTGCACGATCACCACGTCGTGATCGTAGGTGGTGCCATCGATGCGGATCTTCCCGAACGAGAACGCGTCGAATCTCACGGTCGTCCTCCGCAGTCTATGGGGAGGCACCCCATGGCCGATCGGGAATGTGAAGCGCTGAAGGGGGAAACGGCCCGGGCCGCGAAGCTGTTTCCCGCTGCCGGAAGCATCACGAGGCGCCGGGCTGCAGGGCCGCTACCGATCGGGTATGGACGTCGGCGAGGCTCCCGATCGGCCTTCTTCTACATGCTCGCGGGACCGCCCCTTACGGGGACGAGGGGATACCCAACCGGCACGCGAGTTTTAGGGAAGGGGTTCTCGGCGATGGAGACCCGGGGCAGCGCTTCCTCGAAGGCCGTCGATGCGGGTTGTGGGCTCCGGAAACTCTGCCGGTCCGGTTTCCGGAAATTCTGGCCGGTTGAGTTGATGGCTCAGCAGTGGTGGGATCGTCAAGGCCCAGGTGCCGCGTCCGCATGGATGGTCCGTCGAGTTTGAGATGGCGGCCGCGCTCGAGGACGCGGTCGACGATGGCGGCCGCGAGGTCCTCGTCGTGGAGGACGCGGCCCCAGGCATCGAGCGACTTGTTGGTGGTGAAGACCATCGAGCGACGCTTCAGGTGGCGCTCGTTGACGACGTGGAAGAGCACGTTGGCGGCGTCGTCGCCGTAGGCCAGGTAG
>DASRZU010000052.1:0-148283 GCA_035686075.1 Anaeromyxobacter sp. | reverse complement strand
CCGGGACATCCCCGAGACCAGCCCCTCCTCCAGGATCCGGTCGGGGGGTATGCCCGCGGCGATGGCCTCGCGGCAGAGCTCGTCCGCCCCGGGCTGCCCTCTGAGCTTGGGCGGGTAGGGGGCTGCCTGGTTGATCTTCCCGTTCTCCACGCACTGCGAGAGTCGTTCGAGCAGGTCGTTCATTGGGTTCGCCCTCATCTCTCTCCGTTGGCGCGCTTCACGGCGCGGATCATCGCCAGCACGTTCTCCACCGGCACGTTCGCCTGGATGTTGTGGACCGCATTGAAGACGAACCCGCCGTCCTTCCCCAGGATCTCGCACTGCCGCAGGACGTGGGTCTCGACCTCCTCCGGGCGGGCGAAGGGGAGCACCTTCTGCGTGTCGACCCCGCCGCCCCAGAACACCAGCCGGTCCCCGTATCGTTCCTTGAGGAGCCGCGGGTCCATCCCGACCGCGTTCACCTGCACCGGGTTCAGGATGTCGAACCCCGCGTCGAGGAAGGACTCGATGAGGGGCTCGACCGCCCCGCAGGAGTGCTTGAACGACTTCCAGGAGGTATGGCGGTGGATCCAGTCGTTCATGCGGCGGTAGTAGGGCCGGTAGAGCTCCCCGAAGGTCTCGGGCGAGCAGAACTGGGAGTCCTGGGTGCCGAAGTCGGTTCCGCAGAGGAACACGACCTGCGCCGCGTCGCCGATGATCCGGTGGGCGACCTCCAGGTTGGCGAGGGCCACCGCCGTCTGCCGCTCGAAGATCGCGTGCACGTAGTCGGGACGGGTGAGGGTGGTCACGTACCACTCGGCGATGTCCCGCACGCCGCGCGGGTTCTTCATCCACGGCCCGGGGACGAGGGCGATGTCGCCCAGCCCCGTGCCGCCGATCGACACCACCAGCCCGCGCCGGGGCTTTGCCCGGTAGTGGGCGATCTGTCGACGCCAGTAGGCCAGGTCCTCCTCCGAGAGCGGTGTGAACTCCTCCAAGTTGTCCTCTGGCTCGAGCCGGCCCTCGTCCAGGGGGTCCTGCCGGACGATGGTGTCGAAGAAGAAGCCGCTCTTCGGCATGCGACCGCTGGGGCGCGCCGAGCGATCGCCTTCGGGGTAGATGAGGAGGTCGCCGCCCTCGTCGAGGCGGGTCTCGAAGCCCCGGGGAACGAGCACCACCTGGCCCCAGAACGTGCGGAATTCCCGCCACCCCTCGTTCTCGAAGCCGAAGAGGGTCTTGCGCGCCGGGATGCCCACCACGTCCACGCCCAGGGCGTCGCAGAGCGCCTCGTCGACCTCCCCCAGCATCTGGTACGGCTCGACGACCTTGACCGGCTGCCGGGGAAGGCCGAGGGCGTCGCGGAGCAGTTCCACCATTCGCACGTGCACGCCCGTGACCGCGGTCGCCCCCAGGTCCACCGGGATCCCGTGGGCGGACCTGTGCTCCAGCACGCGCTCCAGACGTTCCCTGGACGTCGTCATCGCTCGACCCCGCTCGAAACTGTTCTGTACTGTTCTGCTCGGGGCCGAACCGTACTTCCGCCCGCCGCGGATTGGCAAGCGGTCATGCACGGGCGGCGCCTAAGCCGCCGCATTCCCCGGGCTTCCCCGCGTGCGCCGCCGTCCCGGGTCGGCGGAGGTCGCTCTCCTGGGGCGGCGCCTTGCTTGATCGGGATCAGAGCGGGGCGGAGAGCAGGCCCGGAGGAGCGGGACCTAGAGGTGCCGGGCGAAGACCCCGTGCCAGAACCGATCGCCCCGCCGGAGGAGGACCTCCTTCTGGCGCCGCAGGCCGAGGCCGTAGTGCTCGAAGAGGCGCGTGAGCTCCTCGGGGGCGACGAGTTGCATCGCGCTCGCCACGAGCTGAAGCGCCTTGGAGGGCGGCTCGGGCCGGTCGCCTCCCGGCGCCTCCAGCACCACCGAGCAGATGCCGCGCTCCGCGAGCCACTCCGAGACGCGGCGCACCAGCACCTCCGGGTAGAGGTGCTCGAACACCAGGGCCGCGTGGATGAGGTCGAACGAGCCGGGCGCCGCCCGGAAGGTGGCGATGTCGGCGTGGTAGAGCTCGAGGCGCGGCCCCAGGTGAAAGAACCGCTGCCGCACGATGCCCAGGTACTGGAGGTTGAGATCCACGCCCACGATCCGGCGCGTCACCGAGGGGTCGACGTGCTCCAGACCGTTCCCGGTGGCGCAGCCCACGAGCAGGAGTCGATCGGGCTGTGCGGCGAGAACGGCTTCCTGGAAGAGCGTGGAGAGGGGACCGAGCTGGTCCACCCCCTCGGGACCCATGTACCGTTCGTAGTCGGAAGCCTGGACCACGCTCCATGGGCTTTGCCCGGTCATCGCGCGAGGATACCGCGGCTCAACGGAGCCGTCGTGTCACGAGGTCCCTCTGCTCGCGAGGGCGGTCTCCCGGTCCGGTGGACCTTTGCACGGGAACGAGGCGGGGCCAAACCCCGCTCGGTTCACTGCCCCCCGAGGGCGAGCAGCGCGAGCCCCTCGAACAGGAGATGTGCGGCGACCACCGAGGTGGCGTCGCCCACGTCGAGCGGAGGCGCCACCTCGACCACGTCCATGCCGACGAGTTCTGCACCGGCGAGGGCCCGAAGGAGCGCGAACACGGACGTGCCAGGGCGGCGAGCCGCGCTCCGAGCAGGTAGGTGGCTCCCAGGTCGGTCGGGACCCCGAGCAAGACCGCCCCCGTCCCTGCCGGGAGTTCCTGCGTGGCGAGCGGGAGGCGAAAGAATGGGATCTGCCCGTGGGCGATGTAGGTCAGCGGGCCTTCCTGAGCCATGCGGGCCGTTCCTCGAGCAGGGCGAGCGTCCGGGCGTGCGCGGCGGTGGCAAGGTCCTCGGGCGTCGCGTGCGCCCGGGAATCGATGGGCTCGCCGAACGCGATCCGGGCGCGCGAGCTCTCGATCGCCGAGAAGCGAAGGTAGTGGGGCAGAAAGGTGTCGTCCCCGATCCAGGCCAGCTCGCGGGGCTCGTAGGAGAGCGCCAGGGGGACGACCGGGACCTTGAGCTCGCGGGCCACGCCGAAGAGCCCCTTGCGAAAGCGGAGCACGGTCGAGCCGTCCGTGGTCGTCCCCTCGGGGAAGTTGAGGAGCAGGGCCCCGTCCCGAAGCGCCCGCTCCGACTCGCGCATGACGGCGATGCGCGAGCTCGGGCTCGACCGCTCCACGAACAGAACCCCGGTGCGGCGTGCGACCGTGCCGAAGATCGGCCAGGAGGCGAGGTCGGACTTGGAGATGGGCAGGCAGTCCACGCAGGTGGCCACGACCAGGGGGTCGAGGTAGGAGAGGTGGTTCGAGACGAGCAGGGCCGGCCCCACGGGCCGCGGCCCCGCGGATTCGACCTCGAGGTGGTGGATGGACAGGGCCGTCCGGGAGGCGCGGGCGATGAGGGCGGCCGCGGCCCGGCGGCGGTCCGGCGCCCCGGGCCTCAGGGATCGGGCGCCCGTTCGTGCCAGGGTGACCGCGGCGAGCCCGGCGATCCGGAAGAGGCGCCCGGATGCCCGGAGTGCGCCGGCGCGCTCGCTCAAGCCGCCCCCAACGCCATCCGGCGCGGCCCGTTCGCCACGGCGCGCTCGAGCTCCGAACCGCCGGGCCCCACGAGCCCCATGCGCTCGAAGCGGGCCCGGAGCCGCTCGAAGCCCTGGCGGTCGATGCGCGAGACGAGCCGGCGGTCGACCGGACCGTAGAACGCCTCGCGGATCCCCATCTCCGTTGCTCCCAGGGCCTCGTGCAACGAGCGGGCCTGGAGGTTGTCCTCCTTCACGGTGAACCGGCAGGACTCGCAGCGGTTCATGAGGGAGGAGATGAGCGCCCGGATGGGGAGAAAGGCCACCCGCGTGCCCTGGTAGGCGGGCGCCACCGCCAGGGTGGTGCAGTAGGCTTCGTTGCCGCGAACGAAGCAGAGGACGTATCCCGCCGGCACCCTCCCGTCGAAGGCGATGGAGCACGAGTCCGAGAAGAACTCGCAGCACAGCCTTACGTAGTAGGGACCCAAGACCCTCTCTCCGCTCGACCCGAAGACCTCCTCTTCCATCCGCATCAGAAGCCCGAAATCCTCGGAACGGATCGGGCGAACCGTTCTCTCAGGCATCCCGGCCTCTTCGGCAGGTGGAGGCTAGGGAGCGAAAGTGGCCGGACGATAGCGGACCGGTAACGAATGGGCAACCCGCCGCACCCGCTCTCGGGATTCACCCAAGGTTTCCTTCACGTCCGCTGTGCCGTCACGAAGATCGCGTGAGATTCCGCCCGTGCGGCGGGGTTCACTGGGTGGCAGAGGGGAACGGATGCTTATCGCACATGTGTCGGACCTCCATATCGGAAGGGATGCGAAGACCGATCGAGCCAACCGGCTTTTGGCGACGGCCCTGGAGGACTCGGGTGTCGCCATCGTGGCGGTCACCGGCGACGTCACCCATCGAGGGCGACACGCCGAGCTCGACCGCTTCGAGGAGTTCTTCCGGCGCCTCATCGCCCAGGGGCGGGTGGTGGTCGTCCCCGGGAACCACGACCGTCTCAACGACGGCGTCGCCGACCGGATCATGCCGGGGGAGCGGGTTGCGATCGCGAGCCGCCCGGGCCTCCACCTCGTCCGGTTCGATTCCACCGGCCCGCACAACCGCCGCCTTATCACAGGCCACGGTCTCATGACCCACGCGGATCTGAGCGCGGTCGACTCCGCGCTCGGTTCCGCGCCGGAGGGGGCCCTCACCGTGCTCGCCCTCCATCACCACGTGCATCCGCTCCCCCCCGATGAGCTCTCCGAGATGCTGTCGAACCTGCTCGGCTGGCCCAACTGCGCAGAGCTCCTCCTCGGGAACGAGCTGCTGGAGCAGATCCGCGGCCGGTGCGACCTTCTGCTCCACGGGCACCGGCACGTCCCCTCCGAGATGGTGATCGGGGAGGCCTCCGACCGGCCCCTGCGGATCTTGAACGCGGGCAGCACCCCTGAGCTGGGCCGCTTCCGCGTCCTGTCCTCGCGCGCCGGACGGATCGGCGCCGAGAGCTGGGTCGAGCTCGACGGCGACGGCTCGATGCCATTTGCGGGCGTGCTGGCGGGGCGGGCCATCGCCTAGAGCGCCGGGCACCGCTCGAGGCGAAGGCGAGGCTCGCGCTCTCCTCGAGGAAGCCCTTCCCCCCGCGCCCGCGGGACCCGTCCTTTAGGCTGGTGCCTTCCTCGCCTCGAGGATGAGCTGGGTGCGGACCTCGTGAAGCCCGCGCTCCAGTCCCACCGGGAACCGGTGGGGGTTCACGAACCGTTTCACGCCTCCGTGGAACTTGGCGAGCTGTGCCTTTGCGCGGGCCCTCACCTCGGGGAGGGGAGGCGGGGTGTAGACCCTCCGGCCGCGCCGGAACACCGGGACGAGGAGATCCGCCCCCGCGCCGGTCGGCACCTCGCGGCGGCGGGTCGGGTCGAGCGGATCCACCATCACCGCCCGGGCGGGGAGGCCGAGCAGCTCGTCGTAGACCACGTCCGCCTGAGCCCTCCCCGCGCCGTCCTCCACGCGGCGGACCTGGAGGATCCCGGGTATGTTGACCTTGGCGGCCTGCTCCGAGAGCTTCACGCGCCGGACCCAGGGAGCGCCGGGGTCCTCGCGCACCGCGCCGAGCTTGTAGACCCCGCCCAGCGCCCCGTCGCCGTGACCGGTGACGAGGCGGGTCCCGACCCCCCACACCGCAATGCGGGCCCCCTCGTCCTTGAGGCTCCGGACGATGGTCTCGTCGAGCTCGTTGGAGGCGAGGATGGCCGTCGTGTCGAATCCGGCCTCGTCGAGCATGCGGCGCGCCTCCACCGAGAGCCAGGCCAGGTCGCCCGAGTCGAGGCGGATCCCGACGAGCTCCTTCCCGTTCTGCCGCAGCCAGCGGCCCGCCTCGATGGCGTGCCGGACACCGTCGAGCGAGCCGTAGGTGTCCACCAAGAAGACGCAGTTGCCGGGCAGGGCCCGTGCGTAGGCCATGAACGCGTCCCGCTCGTCGTCGTGGATCATCACCCAGGCGTGGGCATGGGTGCCCTTCACCGGGATCCCCCACAGCTTGCCGGCGAGGGTGTTGGAGGTGGCGGTGCAGCCCCCCAGGTAGGCCGCCCGGCTGGCGGAGAGCGCGCCGTCGAGCCCCTGTGCGCGCCTGAGGCCGAATTCCAGGACCGGCTCGCCCTGAGCCGCGAGGCACACCCGCGCCGCCTTGGTGGCCACCAGCGTCTGGAAGTTCACCACCGAGAGGAGCGCCGACTCGAGCAGCATCGCCGGCATGACCGGACCCACCACCCGGAGCAGCGGCTCGTGGGGGAACACCACCGTGCCCTCGGGAACCCCGTCGACGTCCACCCCCAACTCGAGCCGGGCCAGGGCCGCGAGGAACTCCTCGTCGAAGATGGGTTCCCCGTCCGCGCCCCGCTGCCCCCGCAGAAATTCGAGGTCGTCCGGCTGGAACCTCAGGTGCTCGATGAGGTCGATCGCGTCCTCGAGACCGGCCGCCACCGTGAAGCCGCCGGCGTAGGGGTTATCGCGGAAGGAGAGCGTGAAGGCGGCCTCCTTGCGCGCCGCCCCGCTCCGGAAGGCCGCGCAGGCCATGGTGAGCTCATAGAAGTCGGTGAGCAGGGCGAGCGAGGAGCGGTAGCGCTGCGAGGGGGCGCTCATGGGGACCCTCCCCGCGACTGCAGGCGACGGCCGGCTGGCCCGCGCGCCCGGACTGACCCCGCACCGCCGCGAGCCGAATTGGGCATGGCCTCCCTTTCGTACCAGGGGCCCCGACGCGCCGCTTGCTTCGGGCGGGGGCCCGGGTATCTAGGCAACCATGAACGATCCGCTCGGCCTCGTCACTTCGTTCCCCATTGCGCCCGGCCGCACCGGCCGCCTGGTCTCGCTCCCAAAGCTGGAACGCCGCGGGTACGGTGTCGTCTCCAGGCTCCCCGTATCGCTCCGGATCGTCCTCGAGTCCTTGGCCCGGAACGTGGACGGAGCGCGGGTCACCGAGGAGGACGTCCGGGCCCTGGCCGGCTGGTCTCCCCGGGGCGAGCGCACCCGAGAGATCCCCTTCCTGGTGGGACGGGTCCTCCTCCAGGACTTCACCGGCGTCCCCCTCCTGGCCGACCTGGCCGCGATGCGGTCGGCGGTGGCCCGGCTGGGCAGGGACCCGGCTGCGGTCGAGCCCATCGTCCCGGTCGACCTCGTCATCGACCACTCAATCCAGGTGGACGCCTTCGGCACGGCCGGGGCGCTCGCCATCAACGCCGGCCTGGAGATGCAGCGCAACCGCGCCCGGTACGAGTTCCTCCGCTGGGGCACCCAGGCATTCCGCAGGCTCCGGATCGTGCCGCCGGGGGTGGGGATCTGCCATCAGGTGAACCTGGAGTTCTTGGCCCGCGGAGTCCTCGAGGAGAACGGGGTCTACTTCCCCGACACACTCGTCGGCACCGACTCCCACACGCCCATGGTGAACGGGCTGGGGCTCGTAGCCTGGGGGGTCGGGGGGATCGAGGCCGAGGCGGCCATGCTGGGCCAGCCCGTCTACTTCCTCACCCCCGACGTCGTGGGCGTGCACCTCACGGGTGCCCTGAAGCCCGGTGTGACGGCCACCGACCTCGTGCTCCGCGTGACCGAGCTTCTCCGCAAGGCCAAGGTGGTGGGCAAGTTCGTCGAGTTCTTCGGAGCGGGGGCCGAGACCCTGCCGGTCCCGGAGCGCGCCACCCTGTCCAACATGGCCCCCGAGTACGGGGCCACCGTCGGGTATTTCCCGCCCGACGAGCAATCGGTCCGGTACCTGGAGCAGACCGGCCGCGCCCCGGAGCAGGTCGAAGCCTTTCGCGCCTACCACCTCGCGCAGGGGTTGCTCCGGATCCCGGGGCCGGGCGAGGTCGACTACTCGGAGGTCCTCTCCCTCGACCTCTCCACCATCGGCCCGGCGGTGGCCGGCCCCAAGCGCCCCCAGGAACGGATCGAGCTCGAGGCCTTGGGCCGGACCTTCCGCGAGCTGCTCACCCGCAAGGACGCATCCGGCTATGGGCTCGACCCCTCGGCGGTTGGCGCGCGGCACCGGCTTGCGTCCTCGGCGGCCGCCCCCCAAACGGCGCCGCCCGCCGACGGGCCGCGGCTCCGGGACGAGGAGGTGGAGGTGGGCAACGGCGATGTCCTCATCGCCGCCATCACCTCCTGCACCAACACTTCCAACCCGAGCGTCATGCTCGCGGCCGGGCTGCTCGCCCGAAAGGCGGTGGCCCGCGGCCTCCGGGTGCGCCCCACGGTCAAAACCTCCCTGGCGCCGGGCTCCCGGGTGGTCTCCCGGTACCTGGAACGAACCGGGCTCCAGGCGGACCTCGACGCCCTCGGCTTCCAGACCGTCGGTTACGGCTGCACCACGTGCATCGGCAACTCCGGACCACTCGACCCCCGCATCGAGGAGCTCGTCACCCGACACGACCTCGTGGGGGCCGCGGTCCTGTCCGGCAACCGCAACTTCGAGGCCCGGGTGCACCAGTCGGTGAAGGCCAACTTCCTCATGAGCCCGCCCCTCGTCGTGGCCTTCGCCATCGCCGGCCGGGTGGACACGGACCTCGAGCGGGAGCCGCTCGGGACCGGCCGTGGCGGCGAGGCGGTGTACCTGCGCGACGTCTGGCCGACGCCCGAGGAGATCGACGCGCTCCGGGCGGGCGCCGCCGACCCGGCGGTGTACCGGCAGAACTACCGGGAGGTCGAGTCCCCGGCGACGGGGGCGACGGCCACCCCGGAGCAGCGGGCCTGGGCCGAGCTCCCGGTACGCGGCGGGATCCTTTACGAGTGGGACCCCTCCTCCACCTACATTCAGGAGCCGCCCTACTTCGACCCCTTCCCGCTCTCGCCCACCCCCCCGGGCGACGTCGTCGGGGCCCGTCCCCTCGCAATCTTCGGCGACTCCGTCACCACCGACCACATCAGCCCTGCGGGCTCGATCCGGCCGACCTCGCCGGCGGGTGCCTACCTGCAGTCGCTCGGGGTGAAGCCTTTGGACTTCAACAGCTACGGCGCCCGCCGCGGGAACCACCACGTCATGGTGCGTGGCACCTTCGCCAACGTCCGGGTCCGCAACCTCATGATCCCGGGCTCGGAAGGCGGGGTGACCCTCCACCGGCCCGGGGGTGAACGGATGTCGATCCACGAGGCGGCCCTCGCCTACGGACGCGATAGGGTCCCGCTGTGCATCGTGGCGGGTCTCGAGTACGGGACCGGCTCCTCGAGGGATTGGGCCGCCAAGGGACCGGCCCTGCTCGGGGTTCGGTTCGTGGTGGCTCGCTCCTTCGAGCGGATCCACCGCTCCAACCTCGTGGGCATGGGGATCCTGCCCTGCCAGCTCCCGGACGGCGCCTCGGCCCAGACGCTCGGGCTCGACGGAACCGAGACATTCGACCTCCTCGGCGTGTCGGCGGGTCTGCGCCCGCGACAGTCCGCCCGCCTCTTGATCCACCGCTCCTCCCGGACCGACGAGGTCCTCGTCACGGTCCGGATCGACACGCCCATCGAGGTGGAGTACCACCGGCACGGTGGCATCATGCCGTTCGTGCTGAGGAAGTTGCTCGGCGTTGCCTGAAGGGCGGCGGCCGCGATCGGGAGGATCTTGCGCCTTGCCCATCCCGGCGGCGACGGCGTACAAGCCCTCGCATGATCCACCTCCAGAGTGTCCTCGCCTACTCGGGGCTGGCAGCGGCGCTAGCGCTCCTGGTCACGGCGCCCAGCAGGGGCGTCGCGGCGATCGCGGTCTTGGCCGCAGGCCTCGAGGTGCTCACGCAATTGCAGCTCTTGCGTCTCCAGGTAGCCCACCTGAGGCTCGGACTCTTTTTGGGGCTCGCCCTGGCGGTCCCCGCTCTCATCGCGTGGTTCCGGTCGACCTCCAAGACAGCCATCACCGCAGCAGCCATCGCGGCTTTCGTCGGGCTCCTGCAGATCCTCGCGTACGCCCTGCCCCGGGCCTGAAGAGGCCGGGCCAGGGACCTCGGCCCGGGGATGGTCCGCCCGCCCGAATCCTTCCGTCCGGCCAGCTTTTTCCCCTCTTTTTCCCCCCGGGGCCGCGGGCGTCTGTCAGACCCCCTGCCTAGCCTCAACATGCCGACCCTTCTGACAGGTGGCAGGCCGGACGGGCTGGGTCGCGTTTCCGTCTAGAGGAGGCATCGACGATGGCCGTGAAGGTCATGGTGGCGCCCGCGATCGCGAACGGAGATCTCTCGAAACGCGTGGGTCGCAAGGCGGCTGCGAAACCGGAGGCTCGACCGCGCCAGAAGCGCAGGCGGTCCTCCGTTTACGATGCGGACGGGGCCGAGGTCTTCATCACGCTCGTGTGCCTGAAATGCCAGCAGATCCGGCCACTTTCGCAGTTCGGCCTGCGCAGGATGGCGGATGGATCCATCCGCAACCAACCTTGGTGCCGGCCTTGCCGGTCCTCGCCGTCGGCGCGCTCCGGGAAGGAGAGCCGCAGAGGGTCCGAGAGGCCCGGGGACTCCTCGGTTTCGGTGGACTCCCGCGTCCCGACCCCCTCCCCGACGGTCCCGGCCGAGGTTCCCAGGGCGCGTTCGGTCGCGGCCGAGGTCGCGGCCGCTCTCGCAGCTGGCCGCAGATAGCTGCTCGCTCGCCAGGGCTCGCCAAAAATGCTCTTGCCGGGCGCGCCCTTGCGGCGCGGCGCCGGAGATGTTCAGGCTATCGGGAACGATTCTGACCCTGCGCTCCCTTTGGGTCCGCTGGGGCTCTCTCCTCCAGGTGGCAGATTCGACGGACGATAGGCGCCCCCTGGGCGGAGTGGCACTCTTCCAGCTATGAGTGGGGCACCTTGGGCTGCAGCGCGACGCTTCTACAACCGGCCGGAGTGATCCATGCCTGAGTCCACCTTGAAGCAGACGCTCAAGCAGAAGATCGAGGCGTTTCGACCCCGCACGCAGAAGCTGAACAAGGACTTCGCGGAGGTCGTCATCGACAAGGTCACGATTGGACAGGCGATCGGCGGCGCCCGCGACGTGCACTGCCTCGTGACCGACATCTCCTATCTCGACCCGCAGGAAGGCATCCGGTTCCGGGGGAAGACCATCCCCGAGACGTTCGCGGCGCTGCCCAAGGTGCCCGGGGGCCAGCAGCCGTACGTGGAGGGCTTCTTCTACTTCCTTCTCACGGGCGACATCCCCACCGGCGACCAGGCGGAGGAGATCGCGGGCGAGTGGCGCGCCCGCGGTGCGTTGCCGTCCTACGTGCTCGACGTGTTGCGGGCCTTGCCTGCGGACACCCACCCGATGACGATGCTCTCCATCGGGATCCTGGCGATGCAGCGCGAATCGGTCTTCGCGCGCCGCCACGGCGAGGGGACGCTCAAGAAGAACGACCAGTGGGATCCGATGTACGAGGACGCCATGACGCTCCTCGCTCGCCTCCCGGCGCTGGCGTCGAGCATCTACCGGATGAAGTACAAGGGCGGCAGCTTCACGGCGCCCTCGCCCGACCTGGACTGGGGGGGAAACTTCGCCCGCATGATGGGGATCGCCCGTCCGTACGACGAGGTCATGCGGATGTACTTCATCCTCCATTCGGACCACGAGTCGGGGAACGTCTCCGCCCACGCCACCCACCTCGTCGCCTCGACCTTGTCGGACGCCTACTACTCGCTCTCCGCCGGCCTGAACGGCCTCGCCGGACCGCTCCACGGCCTCGCCAACCAGGAGGTCCTGGCCTGGATCCATCACGTGATGCAGAAGATGGGGGGCAAGCTCCCCTCGGCCGAGCAGCTCAAGCAGTTCCTGTGGGACACGCTCAACGCCGGGCAGGTCGTCCCGGGTTACGGCCACGCCGTGCTGCGCAAGACCGATCCCCGGTTCGCGGCGCTCAACGAGTTCGCCCGCAAGCACATGCCGAACGACCCTCTCTTCCAGTTCGTGAACCTCATGTACGAGGTGGCACCCGGCGTCCTCACGCAGCACGGCAAGACCAAGAACCCCTGGCCCAACGTCGACGCCCACTCCGGCGTCATACAGGTCCACTACGGCGTCACGGAGGAGGACTTCTACACCGTGCTCTTCGGGGTGGGCCGGGCGCTGGGCGTGCTCGCCAACATCGTCTGGGACCGCGGCCTGGGGTATGCCCTCGAGCGGCCCAAGTCGGTCACCACCGAGATGCTGGAGAAGTGGGCCGCCGAGGGCGGCCGGAAGGCGTGACGGGCCGCGCCCATCAAGGACTCGTCGTCCCTCCGGGGCGCCCCCCTGGGATCTTCGTCCCGTCGTCCCCGCCCGCCTTCTCCGCCGCCCCGTAGGCCTGAGCAGCCTGCTGGGCCTTGAGCCTTTAGGCCCCCTGCTCCATCTCGCTCCTGGCCGCGACCACGGCCCGGTCCATTGAGGAAGGGTGGGAGCGCGCGAGCGCGGCTCGACCCGCGAGGTGGGTGCTAGCGATGGTATCGTCCGCCGCGCGCCCGCTTTCGAGGCGGACCTGGACCTCGCTCCCGACGGCGTGGTTTCGTCCGTCGGGGCCCACCCGATAGCTCTACGAGGCCGCGCCGGCCGGCGAGCCACCCGCGGCCGGGCGGGTGGCCTCCTGCTCTTGAACGCGAGCGTCGCGCTGCTGCAACTCCGCTCCCCGTCGCTCCTCCTCGGGTGCGGGTCGTACCGCGCCCGCGCGTGCCTTTGCATCGCGGGAGAGGGTGACGCGATCGCACGGAGCCGCGCCGTTCGCTTCGCGCCCGCGGCGGGAGTCAACCGCCCGCCGACCGAGGCCATCGACGCGACGGATGGTCCCGGGAGGGCCGATGGCCGGGGACGCCATCACGCCTCTGGATCCTACCCGACGGGCCGAAGCGTTGCGCCGGGTGCATGCGGTGGGGCCGGCCCGACCCGTGAGCAAGACCCACCACCGCGTGACGGCCCGTGAACGGGGACGCCCCTTAACGTCCTCCAGCGGGGGAACCCCTCGGCTGCCAGAGACCGCAGTGGGACCACCGCCATCGCGAAAGGAGGTCCCCCTCAGGCGTCGAGAGTCGCTCGAGCCAGAGTCAGGGTGCATCGCCTCGCTGCACCGGCTCGGTCGAGCGCGCCGGGCGTGAACTCGGTCTCGCCGTCGAGAGCGCCGCGACCATGGGCGGGGCACCCGACGGCTCCATCCGGGCAGACGCGGACTGGCGGGGGTCCCTGCGAGCGCTGGGGACAACGTTCAGAAGCAGAAGCGGTCCACCACTCCATCGCTCCAGGCGAGCACCGTCGGCCAGCCGACGACGGCGTCGAGCGCCTCCGCGGCCGCCTGTGGATCGACCCGTTCCTCCACCACGCTGGCGCTGCAGCCGACGAGGCGGCAGCCCGCGGCCCGCGCCTGGACCAGAAGGTGGCCGGGCTCGTCGGGGCCCGATGCCTGGGCCGACACCACCGCGGGAACGGCGGAGCCGAACAGGAACACGTCCACGCGACCGCCCATCGCGACTGCCGCGAGCGCGCAGGCCCCGGCGAGCCGAAGCGACGTCTCGTCGCCGTGCGAGAGGAACACCACCGCGCGCCGCCCGGACATGCGCCCCCTTTTACGCGAGAAGGTTGGCCTCTGCTATAAGACGGCCCGGATGCAGGATGAGAAGAAGCCCGAGAGCCCCGGCCCGGTCGTGATCCGCAAGGGTCAGGTGGAAGCCCCAACCGATGACGGCCTGCCGGCCGGGGATGAGCGAGCGCCCGCCCCGGCGAAGGCGGCCGCCCGCGAGGATCGGCGCCCGCTCTGGCAACGGCTGGCCGAGGAGAGGGCCAGGGCGGGTTCAGCCCGGCCCTCGTCCGGCCCGCCCTCCCGCCTGTCGTCACGTCCGGGCGGCCGGCGGCGCGACCGGCCACCCCAGCGGGAGAAGGCCGGCGGGCCTGACCCCTCCCCGGCCCCGGCGGAGGCGGGCCTGCGGGCGGAGCCTCCTCCCTTGCCCGAGGTGGCGCCACCGGACGAGGGCTCGTTCGCGGACATGCTGGCGGAGTCGCAAGGAGCCACCGCTCCCCGCCGGCGGTTCCAGGTCGGGGAGAAGGTGGCGGGAAAGATCATCCAGGTCGGCCCCGACGTCACCTTCCTCGAACTCGGCTCGGGGGTGGCCGAGGGGATGATCGAGACCGCCGAGCTGGCCGATGCGGAGGGGAACGTCGCGGCGCGGGTGGGCGACATCGTCGACGGGGTGGTGGTCCAGGGCGGCGACCGGGGAGTGGTGGTCTCGCGTGGCCGGGGGCAGCGACGCGATCACGGCCGCGAGGCCCTCATCGAGGCGACGCGCACCGGGCTCGCCGTCGAGGGCGTGGTCAAGGCGGTAAACAAGGGGGGCCTGGAGGTCGAGGTCCAGGGGGTCCGCGCCTTCTGTCCCGTGTCGCAGATCGACGTTCGGTTCGTGGGCGATCCGGCCTCCTTCATCGGGCAGAGGCTCAAGTTCCGGGTGCAGCGCGCCGACGCCCGCGACGTGGTGCTCTCGCGCCGGGCTCTGCTCGAGGAGGAGCGTGCGGCGCGGGCCCGGGCCACGCGCGAGCGGCTCGTCCCGGGGGAGGTGTTCGAGGGCGTCGTGACGAGCGTACAGGACTACGGCGCCTTCGTGGACATCGGGGGAGTGGAGGGGCTGGTCCACGTCTCCGAGCTGGCCTGGGACCGCGTCTCCCGGCCCCAGGACCTGCTCCATCCCGGCGATCCACTCCAGGTGCAGGTGCTTCGGGTGGACGAGGACCCGAAGAAGGGCGAGCGCATCGCCCTCTCCGTCAAGGCCCTCTTGCCCCGGCCCGAGCCGGCGCCGGAGAAGCCGGCCCGGCCGGCGCCGCCACCGCCGCCCAAGGTGGGCGACGTCGTCGAGGCCGGGGTGGACCGGGTGGAGCCGTTCGGCGTCTTCGTTCGCTTCGCGGGGGGACGCGGCCTCGTGCCGGCCAGCGAGACCGGGACCCCGCGGGGCTCCGACCTGCGCAAGGCGTTCAAGGTGGGGGATGCGTTCCGGGCCCTCGTCACCGCGATCGACGAGCAGGGCCGGATCCGGCTCTCGCGGACCCAGGCCGAGCAGGCCGCGGAGCGCGCCGAGGCGGAGGAGTACCTCGCCAAGGCGTCGCCGCGGGAGCCGGGAAAGGGCTTCGGAACGCTCGGGGACCTGCTCCGGGCCAAGCTCGACAAGAAGTGAAGGTCTGGAGGCCCGCGTCCCCTCCGGCGCACCCGGTGTGGGCACGGCGACCACTCTCACGCAGAGTTCACACCGTCGGCGGCTCGGTGATATGACCGTTGCTCCCCGAGGCTCCAAAGGCTTCTGCCTTTGGGGGTTGCTTGGGTCGGTGCTCCCGCCTTTCAATGGCGGGGCTTCTTCCAACGTTGGCCAGGGCCGTCGGCCTTTGGAGGGCGAATGCGCATCTTGACACTCGGTGTGGTGGCCACGCTGGCGATCGCGAACCCGGGGCGTGCCCTCGGACAGCACTCGAGCTCCAAGCTCGCCATCGGGACCATCAGCGGGGATTCCAGCCGGGTGCGCCGGCAGATCCTGGTCCAGCTGTGCGGCCCGTACGAATGCGTCGCCTCGACCAAGCTCACCACCGAGTCCCGGCCCGACCCCGCCAAGCTGGCGCGTGCCGGCGTCGCCGGCTACTTGGGCGGCGCCGTGACCGGGGAGCCAGGTGCGCGCCGGCTGGTCCTCACCCTGACGACGCCCGCCTCCACCGCGCACAAGCCAGCGCGGACCTGGCACTATCACCTCGCCCCCGACGGAAGTCTCAAGCCCCAGAACCTGGAACGCTTCTCAATCGAGCTGGACGAGGCGCTCCAGGCTGGCGAGGCGCATCCTCCTCCCGCCCCGGTCGCCCCGCCCCAGGCTCCTCCCCCGGCTCCGCCTTCCGCGAAGGCGCCGCCGCCGCCCCCTCCCCCCCCGCCGCCGGCCCCGGCGCCTGCCGCTGCAGCTCCTGCCGCTGCAGCCCCTGCGCCCAAACCGGCCCCCGCGCCGGCCGCGGTCTCCGAGAAGCCCGCGGCCGAGAAGCCGCTTCGCTTCGCTGCGGAGGCTGGGCTTTGGGTGACGAACCGGAAGCTCAGCTACTCGGGGGCCACCTCCGGTACGACCGGGCTCAGGACCTTCGACGGGAGCTCCATCTTCGTCCCCCTCCTGCGCCTCGAGGTCTACCCGGGCGCTCTCGCCGGGGCAAAACCGCTCTGGGCCGGTCTCGGGCTTTACTTCGACTACGGTCACTCGGTCGGTCTCAAGGTTGAGCCCCCCTCCGGCTCGACCGAGGGGACTCATGACGCGTCGCTTTCCGTCCTCGACGCCGGGCTCTTGTGGCGGCTGCACCCCGTCTCCGGGTCCCGGTTCACGGTCGCGCCGGCGGTCGGATACCGCGCGCTGCAGCAGGTCACCTCGGCGAAGAATGGGGTGACGATCGCCGGCCTCCCGGACACCAACCTCTCCGGCTACGAGGTCCGGGTCGATCTCGACGCCCCGGTGAGCGGTCACGTCTCGCTCCAGGCCGGCGGCGGCTACACCTTCTGGACCTCCGCGAAGGACCTGGTCGGGGACGGGTTCTTCGGCAAGGGCTCGGCGCGAGGGCTCGAGGTGGAGGGCGGCGCCGGGTTCCGCCTCACGAGGGTGCTGACGATCCGGGCGCTCGTCGAGTATCAGTCCACCTCGTACTCGTCCCTCGCCGACCCGGCCCCCGGCCTTGGCTCCGCTTCCGGGGCCACCGACGCCTACTTTGGGGCCCGCGCCATGTTGCGGGGAGAGTTCTAAGCCTTCCGACGAGGCGGCACGTAGGACCGCGCCCGCGAAGCCCACCTGCCCCGCGCTGACCGGCGAGCCCTCCCATCATCGCGGGGTGGAGGGCGCCGGGAGCGTCCGGGCGAAGCTCTGCTTCGAGATCGTGCACCCGTGCAAGGAGCGCCAGGAGTTCCGCACATCCGCGGTGTGCGATCGGGCAAGCGCCTCGCCAGCGGGCCCGGGGGCACAGCCCCACAGGGGCCCCGGGAAGATGAGCAAACTTCTCAGCCATCCATTGCGCGGCGCAGCAGCACAGGCTCGTCCCGGCCGGACACGGGCCCGCGGCATGTGCCCGGGCATTCCACGGGAAGGCGGGGAAGGGAAGCGCGCGGGTCCGGCAAGGCGCGGGGCAGCGAGCCGCCGGTCGGAAGGTCATCGAGCTCTCGACCTCGCCCGCAGGGCTGCGCTAGCCTGGGGCTTTTGGAGCGCCCAGAACCCCCTGCCGAGCCCCACCGTGGGGCCGTTTGAGAAGGACCTGTACGATGACCGGTGAGCGCCCCACCAATAATCCGCACCTCCTCCGATGGGTGGAGGAGTCCGCCCGACTGCTCAAGCCCGATCGCATCGTCTGGTGCGACGGATCGAAGGTCGAGTTCGACCGGCTCATGGCGGAGGCGATCAAGGCCGGCACGTTCATTGCGCTGGACCAGGTGAAGTGGCCCGGCTGCTACTACCACCAGTCGAGCCAGAACGACGTGGCCCGGGTGGAGCACCTCACATTCATCTGCACGCCCACCCGCGAGGAGGCCGGCCCCACCAACAACTGGATGGATCCCGCCCAGGCCCGCGAGCTCCTCGGCGGCCTCTTCGACGGGGCCATGAAGGGGCGGACCCTCTACGTGGTGCCGTACGTCATGGGCCCGGCTGAATCACCCTTCGCCAAGGTCGGGGTGGAGATCACCGACTCCATTTACGTGGTTCTCTCCATGGGGATCATGGCGCGCATGGGGAAGGTGGCGCTCGACCGGCTCGGGCGGTCCGACGCCTTCAACCGCGGCCTGCACTCGGTCCGCGACTGCGACCCTTCGCGCCGCTACATCTGCCACTTCCCCGAGGACGACACCATCTGGTCGGTGGGCTCGGGGTACGGGGGGAACGCGCTTCTCGGCAAGAAGTGCCTGGCCCTGCGCATCGCGAGCTACCTGGCCCGCAAGGAGGGCTGGCTGGCCGAGCACATGCTCATCCTGGAAGCGGAGTCGCCCCAGGGGCAGAAGCAGTATGCGGCGGCCGCCTTCCCTTCGGCCTGCGGCAAGACCAACTTCGCGATGATGATCCCGCCGGCCGCGTTCCCGGGCTGGAAGGTCCGGACCGTGGGGGACGACATCGCCTGGATGCGGGTGGGCGAGGACGGGCGGCTGTGGGCCGTGAACCCGGAGAACGGCTACTTCGGCGTGGCCCCCGGCACGAACCGCAAGACCAATCCCAACGCGATGGACACCGTTCGCCGCGACACGTTCTTCACCAACGTGGGCCGCACCGCGTCGGGCGACGTCTGGTGGGAAGGGATGGACAGCGAGGTACCGGCCGAGTGCCTCGACTGGAAGGGGGCGCCCTGGAGGAAGGGGTCGACCGAGAAGATCGCGCACCCGAACAGCCGGTTCACGTCGCCCTCGCGCAACAACCCTGCCCTGTCGCCGGCCGTCGACGACCCGAGGGGCGTTCCCATCTCGGCCATTCTCTTCGGCGGCCGGAGGTCCACCACCGTGCCGCTGGTGCTCGAGGCGTTCAACTGGACCCACGGCGTCTACATGGGCGCGACCATGGGCTCCGAGACCACCGCCGCCGCCACCGGGCTCAAGGAGGGGGTGCGCCGGGATCCCCTGGCCATGCTGCCGTTCTGCGGTTACGACGCCGGGACGTACCTGAGCCACTGGCTCGACATGCAGCAGCGCATCCCGAGCCCGCCGAAGCTCTTCATGGTCAACTGGTTCCGAAAGGGCCCGGACGGCAAGTTCCTATGGCCGGGGTTCGGGGACAACATGCGGGTTCTGAAGTGGATTCTCGACCGGTGCGACGGCCGGGTCGGCGCCCGCGAGACGCTCATCGGCTATACCCCGCGCGAGGAGGACCTCGTCCTCGACGGGATCGACACGACCAAGGAAGCGGTGGAGGCCGTCACCCGCATCGACCTCGAGGAATGGGAGGAGGAGCTGGAGTCGCAGGCCGAGTGGTTCGAGAAGCTCGGCCCCACCCTCCCCCGCCCGCTCGCCTTGCAGCGGGAGCTGCTCCTCGAGCGGGTCCGGGCCGCGAGGAAGGTCCACTAGGCCCACCTCCCCCGGCGTTACACTCCCCGCGGTGTGCACCCTCGCGCTCGGCTTCAGGCTCGACCGCCGCTGGCCCGTGCTCGTGGCCGCCAATCGGGACGAGCACCTCGACCGGCCCACCGAGGGCTGGGCTCTGCGGGGGGGCGCGAGCGGCGAGGCCCTCCGGGCCACCCCTCTCGACCGCCGCGCCGGGGGAACCTGGATCGGAGTGTCCGCCCGCGGTGTCTTCGCCGGCCTCACGAATCACTACCTGCGATTCGACGGCTACCCCGACCCCACCCGCCGCTCCCGCGGGGAGTTGGTCGAGCGGGCGCTCGCCGCCCCGGGAGCCGCCGCGGCCGCCGAAGCGCTCAGGCCGCTCGATCCCGCACTCTGGAACCCGTTCCACCTCGTGGTGGCCGACTCGGAGGGCGCCTTCCTCCTTTGGTACGACGGCGAGGAGCGAGGGCTTCTGGAGCTCGGCCCCGGGCTCCACGTGGTCACCGAAACCGACCGGGAGGGGCGCGGGGCGCGCGGGGACCTCATCCGGGCGCGCTGGCCCGCCGATCCCACCCTGCCGCGGCTGCGCGATCTGCTCGTTCAGCACGGTGCGCTGCCCCCGGCGGGCGCCGCCACCTGTATCCACGGGGACCCGCTCTATGGCACCCGCTCCTCGGCCATCCTCCGCCTCGCGCCCGACCTCGCCGCGAGCGAGCTGTACGTGGCCGAGGCGCGGCCGTGTATCGCGCCCCACGAGGACCGCTCGGACCTGCTCCTCGCCCTCTCGCGTCGCGCTTGACGCGACCCTCCCCGCGGCATAGGAGCGATCGACATGGGCCTTCTCGACCGCATACAGCTCACGAAACACACCTCCACCCCGCCCGAGGCCATCGAGATTGCGGAGGGCGGCGGCGGCATCCGAATCGTCTGGCCGGGGGGAGCGGAGGTGACCGTGTCGGCCGCGCGTATGCGCGACGCCTGCCCCTGCGCCGGCTGCGTGGAGGAGGGGACCGGCCGAAAGCTCCTCGATCCGGCCACCATCCCGGCCGACATCCGCCCCCTGGAGATCGCCCCGGTCGGCTCCTACGCGGTCCAGTTCCGCTGGTCGGACGGGCACTCCACCGGGATCTACTCGTGGGAGACGCTCCGCCGAGCCTGCGGCCTCGGAGCGAATCCTTGACGAGGGAGGGATTAGACCGGGCTCCGCTGCGGCGCTGAAACAGGGACGTGGGCGTTCCGGGGAGGGCCGTGGCCCTCGCGGGAGGTGCCGAACGTCACCCTCCGCGGATCGCCGCTTCCGCCGCGGAGGGCGTGGACGAGGAGCTTCACGGTGTTGACGTCGGCGTGGCGAGTCATGGTCTCGCCCACGAGGACGTCCACCGCGCCCCGCGCGTCGAACGCGGCCGAGCGGTACGGGCGAGGTTGGGTCAGCGCGCAGAAGGCGCTCGCCACCGAGATCACCTCCACCGCCCGGGCCGGAGGATGAGCGAGGCCCGGGTACCCCTGCCCGCAGCGCCAGTGATGGCTGCGGGCGGCGGCCACGGCCGGGTGGCGCCCCAGGGCGGTGGCCACGTGGTAGGCCCCGAGCAAAGGGTGGGCCGCTATCCTCTCTACCTGCTCCACCGACAGGCGGTCGCGGTGGGCGAAGAGCCGCGCCGGCAGCTGGCGCATTCCCAGGTCGTGGAGGAGCGCGGCCGCGGCCATGTCGGTGAGGGTCCGGCCCGGCCCGACGGCGGTGAGCAAGACGCGAACGCCCACCGCGGCGGTCAGGAGCGCGTGCCGGTACACCCCCGGCTGTTCGGCCCGCGAGGTCACGAGCTCCTCGATCAAGGGCTCGGGCAACTCGACAGCGAGAAGGATCCCCTCGACGGCCTCCCGCGCGCCGCGGCGGCCGAAGAGCGGCTGGTAGACGGGGCTCTCGAAGGGCAGCTCCAGATCGGCGGCGAGGACGGTGGCGGAGAGCGGGCGGCGCGGCAGGTCCGGCGCGCGACCGGTTGCTTCCTCGATGGCTTCCGGCGAGATCACCTGGCCGCGGGGAGCGATCACCCTCCCCCGGCAGTCGACCAGGTCGTCCTGGAGCGTCAGCCGATCGAACACGGCTGACCGAAGCTAGCAGGGCGCCGGCCCCGAAGGCGAGGTGGCCCCCATCCTAGCCCGGGGAGCGGCCGGGAGGTGTGCATGCGCCCACACCGACGATCGTCCGTTCCGGGTACCGCCCCGGGCCGAGGGCCCGAGGGGCCTTGCGCCGGCGCTATCGCCCCCGGTTCCGGGAAAGGGCGCGGTCCATCTCGCGCTTCGATTCCCGCTCGGCGATGGCGTCGCGGCGATCCTCGCGGGCGCGGCCCCGGGCGAGCCCAAGCTCGACCTTGGCCCAGCCCTCCTTGAAGTAGAGCCGGAGCGGGACGAGGGTGTAACCGCGCTGCTCGACCTTGCCGCGAATGCGATCGATCTCGATCCGCCGGAGCAGGAGCTTGCGGTCCCGGAGCGGCGCGTGGCCGAAGTGCGCGGCCTGCCGGTACTCGCCGATCCGGCAGTTCACGAGGAAGAGCTCGTCCCCGCGCGGCTGCGCATAGGCATCACTCAGGCTGACGTTCCCCTCGCGGAGCGACTTGACCTCGCTTCCGGTGAGGGCGAGGCCGGCCTCGAAAGTGTCCTCGACGGAGTACTCGTGGCGGGCCCGTCGGTTCTGGGCAACGAGCTTCACGCCCGGGTCAGATTCTTGAGGCTTGCCCCTCATGGAAGGCGGGCGTTGTCGATGAGCCGCGTCGCGCCCACGAACGCGGCGAGGAGCATCACGCTTCCGGGCTCGGCGCAGTCCACCTTCGCCAGGGTCTCGGGATGGACCACCTCGACGTAGTCGACCCGCACCTCGGACGCCTCGAGCCGCGCGCGGGCCCGGGCCCGCAATTCTGCGGCGTCGCGGCGACCTTCGGCGGTCTCTTCCTGCGCGGCGCGAAGCGCCGCGGAGAGCGAAAGGGCCCGCGCCCGATCGGCGGGAGCGAGGTAGGCGTTGCGCGAGGAGAGAGCGAGGCCGTCCGGCTCGCGCACGATCGGCATCCCGACGATCTCGATCCCGAAGGAGAGATCGCGCGAGAGGGCCCGGATCACCGCCAGCTGCTGGTAGTCCTTCTCGCCGAAGAGCGCGAGGTGAGGGCGCGTCAGGTTGAATAGCTTCGCCACGACCGTCGCCACCCCGCGGAAGTGCCCGGGCCTGGAGGCGCCGCAGAGCCCCGCGGAGACCCGCTCGACGGTCACCCAGGTCTCGTGGTCCGGCCCAAAGATGCGCTCGGCCCGCTCGGGTGCGAGCACCCAGTCCACGCCCGCTCGGGCGCACTTCTCGAGATCGCCGGTGAGGTCGCGCGGGTAACGGGATAGGTCCTCCCCGGGCCCGAACTGCGTGGGGTTGACGAAGATCGTGGCGAGGGAGAGGCCTGGCCCTCCCCCGCGGTCCGCGCGCACCCGCGCCTCCCGCAAGAGCGAGAGGTGGCCCTCGTGCAAGGCTCCCATGGTGGGGACGAGGGCCAGTCGCGCCCCCGCCTCTCTCGCCGAGAGGCACCGCGCCCGCCAGGCTTCCGGGTCCGTGAACAACTCGGGAGTCCTCACCAGGGGTCTCCTGCTCGGGTCCGGTGGGTTTGTTGGAAGGGCCGCCTCAGACGGGGGCACCCATCGCGTCGGGCGGCTCGCCGCTGCCCTGGTCCTTCTCGCCCCCCGCGAGCGGCACGAGCCGGAGGGCGCTCGAGTGGAAGCTGTGCGCATCGGCGGGGAAGGTTCCGGAACGGACCTCCGCCGCATAGGCGGCGACCGCGCCGCGCACCGCACCGCCCAGCTCGCCGAATCGCTTCACGAACCGGGGCGTGAACGCCTCGTCGAGGCCCAAGAGGTCGTTGAGAACGAGGACCTGACCGTCGCAGTATGGGCCGGCGCCGATGCCGATGGTGGGGATGGCGAGCTGGGCGGTGACGAGCCGGGCCAGCTCCGCGGGGATGCACTCCAGGACCACTGCGTA
This sequence comes from Anaeromyxobacter sp., assembly GCA_035686075.1. Classification (GTDB taxonomy): domain Bacteria; phylum Myxococcota; class Myxococcia; order Myxococcales; family Anaeromyxobacteraceae; genus Anaeromyxobacter. The sequence goes on along the minus strand of DASRZU010000052.1, from coordinate 125,348 downwards.
GCAACCGGCTGCCTCCAGGGCGCGGGCGTCGCGGAGGAGCTCTTGGGCGTGCTCGGAGTCCTTCCCCTGGACGACGTATCCGCCCATCCGGTGAACCGACTGCGGGGTGAGACCGATGTGCCCCATGACCGGGATGCCCGCGCGGACGATGCGCCGGATCACCTCGGAGAACTCGCCCCCCCCTTCAAGCTTCACCGCCTCCGCGCCCCCTTCGGCCACGAGCCGCACCGACGCCCGGACCGCTTCGTCGGCCGAGGCCTGGTAAGTGCCGAAGGGCAGGTCGCACACGAGGTGGGCCCGCCCGTCCCCGCGGGCCAGCCCGCGGCGGACCGCGGCGCAGTGGTAGGCCATCTGATCCAGGGTCACCGGGAGCGTGGAGTCGTGGCCCTGGACCACCATGCCCAGGGAATCCCCCACCAGCACCGCGTCGACGCCCGCCGCGGCGACGAGCCGCGCCGCCGTGGCGTCATAGGCGGTGACGAAGACGATCCGCTCGCCGGACTTCTTCATCCGGCGCAGATCGTGGATGCTCACGTGTCGGGGCGCCTCGGGGGCGTTGGCGGACATCGGGGAACCTCCGGTGCAGGCCCCTCGCGGGGTCCCGCCCGTTTCATCGGGGGAAGAACTCTAACCCGGTTTCGTGCCGAGAGGCACGTAATGGCGGGTCCCCTTGTGGTGCCGCGAAATCACGGAGAGCAGTGTCTCGAGGTCGTCGGCGTTCACCTCGAAGTCGATGTCGCTCGTGTTCACCACGAGCAGGGGCGTGTCGTCGTAGTGAAAGAAGAAGTCCCGGTACGCCTTGGCCAGGGCGTCGAGGTAGGTCGGGTCCATGCTCCGCTCATAGTCCCGACCGCGTTTCTTGATCCGGGAGAGGAGGACGTCGGTGCGCGCCTGGAGGTAGACGACGAGGTCCGGCCGCGCCACGCGCGGGCCCAAGAGGTCGTAGACCTGGTGGTAGAGAGCCAGCTCGGCCGGCTCCAGAGTCAGCGCCGCGAAGATCCTGTCCTTGGCGAATAGGTAATCGGAGACGGTCGACTGGCTGAAGAGGTCCTGCTGGAGGAGGGCCTGCTGCTGCTGGTACCGGGAGAGCAGGAAGAAAAGCTGTGCCTGGAACGCGTGCTTGCGGCGGTGGGCGTAGAAGCCCGGCAGGAAAGGGTTCTCGTCCGGCTGCTCCAGGACGAGTCGCCCGCCGATGCGCTCGGCGAGGACCCGTGCGAGAGCGGTCTTGCCCACGCCGATGGGACCTTCGATGGCGACGTGCCGGGGTCGATCCATTGCGATCGTCGGGAGAGGGCGAGACTGCCACGCCGATCCGACCTCGGCAACGGTGGCGATCGAACCCGCGCATCACGGGGGCACGACAGATCGATCGTCCTACACCTGATCTACCGATCACAGTTTCTTTGACAGGTGGCGTCACGTCACGTATCGTCACCGCCGATTGCGCAGCCGCTACTGGAGGTCCGGGATGGGTAGCCGAATCGCGACGAGGCAGAAGGCGGTCACGGCTCCGGCAGGCCCTCTGGATGCGCGGCCCGAGGAGGTGGACCCCGCCTTTCAGCGCGCCATCCTCAAGATCGCCATCGAGCTAAGGAAGCCGAACGCACCGAGCTACGAGACCATCGTAGAGGCCACCATCGAGAGCATGCGGCTCGAAGGGGATGCGTTCCGCCGCTACCTCGGCGAGAACGGAGCTCGCAACATGAGCCTCCTCCTCGCCACCGCGCGTGCGGCTGGCCTTTGACGAGTTCCACGGGCGCCCGTTCGACAGGTGGGCGGGCGGGCAGAGGGTTCAGCGGACGGGCGCCCGTGGTGTCGAAATCCTAGCCGGATCCGGAGCTTGCCCGAGCGCCCGCTCCAGAGCGGCCCACTCCTTGAGCTCGAGCGTCTCACCGCGGCGCCCGGGGTTTATACCTGCAGTCGCCATGGCTGCCTCGAGCCGTTCCGCGGGCGCGACGCGTCCGGCGAGGAGCGCGTTGCGGAGCATCTTGCGCCGCTGGCCAAAGCCTGCCTTGACGAGCCGGCGGAACCGGGCCTCGTCCAAGACCTCGTCCGCGGGGGGGCGGAAGGAGGCGGAGAGCAACGCGCTCTCCACCCGGGGCGGCGGCCAGAAGGCCCCCCTCGGCACCCGACGCACGAGCGTCACCTCGGCCTGGCGCTGGAGGAACACCGAGAGCACGCCGAAGTCGTGGGTCCCCGGGGCGGCGGCGATCCGCTCCGCCACCTCGCGCTGGAGCAGGAACAGGGCGCGTCGGATGAACGCGGCGGCGTCGAGCAGCGAGAACAGGATCGGGCTCGAGAGGTGGTAGGGCAGGTTCCCGGCGAGGGCCAGCCTGGGTGACGCGCCGGCCCCACCCCCCGCGCCGTACCGCTTCGCGAGCTCGGGCCAGTCGAGTCGGGCTGCGTCGGCCTCGAGAAGGACGATCCGGCCGCCCAGCTCGCCCCGGAGCACCCGGACCATGTCCCGGTCGCGCTCCACAGCCACCACCTTTGCCCCGCGCGCGAGGAGGCGAACGGACAGGTGGCCGAGGCCCGCGCCCAGCTCGACCACCGTCTCCCCCGAGGCCGGCGCGGCCAACCGGGCGATGTCGTCGAGCACCCCGGGTTCCGAGAGGAAGTTCTGCCCCCAGCTCTTCTTCGGGCGCAGGCCGTACCGGACGAGCAGGTCGCGTGGGCTGGGGTAGTCCTTCGGGGTCGGGTCCACGGGGCAGGACATCCGCGGGCGGCGCTCCTAGAGCCGCCAGGCGGGGTCGGCGTTCAGGTCGGCCTTGGCCCGAACGCCCCGCAAGAGCGCGTGCGTGCCGGCCACGGCGATCATGGCAGCGTTGTCGGTGCAAAGCTTCACCGGAGGGAGGATCGCGGTCATCCCCTCGTACTCTGCCACCCGGGCGTTGACCACCGCCCGGAGCCGGCTGTTCGCTGCCACCCCGCCCGAGAGCAAGAGCCGCTCGAAGGAGAACCGGCGCGCCGCCCGGAATGCCTTGTCCACGAGGGCTCGGACGATGGCCTCCTGGTAGCTCGCGCACAGGTCGGCGAGGGCCTGGCCCTTCGGGACCCCGTGCCTCTTCACGTGGTGGAGCAGCGCGGTCTTGAGCCCGGAGAAACTGAAGTCGAGATCCGAGCCCTTGACGATCGCCCTGGGGAAGCGGACCAGAGCGGGATCGCCGTCGCGGGCCAGCCCGTCGATGGCGATGCCCCCCGGGTAGGGAAGGCCCAGGAGCTTCGCCCCCTTGTCGAACGCCTCGCCGGCAGCGTCGTCGCGGGTCTGCCCGAGCAACCGGTAATCGCCGAAGCCACGGGCAGCGTACATCGAGGTGTGGCCGCCCGAGACCACGAGCCCCAGGTACGGGAAGGTGGGCGGCGTCTCCCCCAGGAAGGCGGCGACGAGGTGGCCCTCGAGGTGGTTCACCGGGACGAGAGGCCTCCGCCAGGCGAGGGAGAGGGCCTTCGCCGCCTGCACGCCCACGAGCAAGGCCCCGACGAGCCCGGGACCGCTCGTCACGGCCAGGGCGTCGATGTCCTCGGGCCCGACCCCGGCGCGAGAGAGCGCCTCGTCCACCACCGGCATCATCTGGACTACGTGGTTGCGGCTCGCGAGCTCGGGAACAACGCCGCCGAAGCGCCGGTGGATCTCGATCTGGGTGGCCACCACGTCCGAGAGCGCGCGCCGCCCGTCCTCCACCACCGCCGCCGCGGTCTCGTCGCAGGACGTCTCGATGCCGAGCACCTTCATGGGCGCACGACTCTTAACCCGGTTGCGCACTACGCGCGAGGGTTCCCTCTCGCGGCGGGAAGAGTCGCTAGCGCGAGAGGCCGGGCATACCCAGCGCGTACCAAACCGCGGCGGCAACCGCCGCGGCGAGGGCGAGCGCGCCCACGACGAGGCCCGGCCGCGTCCGGGGCCGCGAGTCCGTCCTCCCCTTCGAGGCGACGTCCGGGGGGACGGTCCGCCCCTGGGGCGGCGCCGCGGCCGAGGCAACGGGCTCCTCGCGTCCCTGGGGCGGAAGAACGGGGGCGGCCGAGAGGCGCGGGCCACCGAGGGACGGGGGGAGCGGGATCGTGCCGGGCGGCGGCACCGGGATGGAGAATCGCACCGGTGGACGGGGAGGGGCCGGTGAAGGCCGCGCCGGCGGGGGGGACGGAAGGGGCGGCGGTGCGAGGCTACCGTCGGCGGGCGGGGGGGTCGGCATGCCCTTGGAGAGCGGCTCTACGGCGGGAGCGCCCTTCACCGGCCCGGCGAACCAGTCCACCCCGGCCGGCTCGACCGCGGCTCCGGGCGGACGGGCCGGTCCGCGCTCCGGAGCGGGCGGGGCGGTCTCCTTGATGATGCCCTCGAAGAACAGTTTCGAGATCACCCCCGCGGCGGCGAGGTCGTCGTAGTCCGCCTCCTCGATCACCTGCTCGAGCGTCCGAGAGCCGTCGAAGAGCCTGAGGAGCGTGTTCACGTCGTCGGGGATCTCGGCCAGCCGGTCGGCCAGCAGGGGGTAGTCGATCTCGAAGACGCGGTCGAGGGCTGGCAACTGCTCGACGATGCGCCCCCACTCGTCGATGCGGCGCATGCCCTCCATGAGGAGCCCCTGGGTGGAGACCGGAATGCGCTCCTCCCGCTCGATGGGTCTGAACTCGATCGCGAACTCGCCCTCCTGCCAGTTCAGGAGGCGGTAGAACGCGTTCTCGCCGGTGAGCTTGCCGGAGAGCTCGCAGTCGAGGATGCGGCCATCGCGGAAGTAGCACACCGCCTCGATGCCCTTGCGGTTCTTCACGTGGAGGGCGCCCGATTTCTTGCCCATCTCCAGGGTCTGGACGAGGTCGACGACCCCCATGTCGGAAAGGCTGCCGGCGAAGCTCGCCTTGAGGTCCTTCTTCTCGAGCCGTTCCTTCTCCTTCTTCTGAAGGAGGATCTTGACGCGGGTGACGATCTCCTTGATGTAGATGGGCTTGGTGAGGTAGTCCTCGACCCCGAGTTCGAGCCCCTTCACCTTGTACTCGACCGACTTCTGGCCGGTGAGGAAGATGAAGGGCGTGCCGCGGAACCGATCGTCGGCCTTGAGCTTGCGGCATAGCTCGAACCCGTCCATCTCCGCCATCTTGGTGTCGGACAGGATCAGGTCCGGTGGGGAGATCTCGCACTTGTCGAGCGCGTCCTGGCCGTTCACGGCGGTGGTGACGGAGAAGCCCGCTTTCTTGAGCGAGACCTCCATCACGCGCAGCGACTTGGGGTCGCCGTCGACAAGGAGCAGGTGCTGCTTGGCCAAGCGGCCTCTCCCGGCGCGTTTCTCCCGGCCTCCCGGCGCCGGCTCAATCTCGCCGGATCACCCGGACGGAGTCAAGGAGCCGGCTGGCCCGGCGGAGCGCGCCGGAAGGGCGCGGGCCTGGGTCCCTCGCCCACGCGGCGAGCCGAGGCGGAGAGGGGCTTAGCGCGCGCGCCTGCGTTCGAGCAGGCGGAGCTCGCGGGCGGCGTCCGCGTTGCGCGGGTTGGCCGCCAAGGCCGCCCGGAACAGCTTCTCGGCCTTGGCGAGGTCCTTCTCGTCGCGGGCCAGGATCCCCGCCACGTAGGCGGCCCGGTCGCACGACGGGGTCCGGAGCGCCTCCTCGGCCAAGGCCCGGGCCCTCTCCCGGTCGTGGGAGGCGGGGTCATGAATGATGGCCAGGGCCAGCGCCGCCTTGTAGTCGGGCTGTGGATCGCAGCGGATGGCGGCCTCGAAGAACCCGCGGGCCTTCACCCAGTCGCGCGTCCGCAGGCAGGCCTCGCCCTTCGTGAAGTCGATCCGCGCCGACTGGGGGTCCTGGGCTCCCCCTCCGCCCTCCCCGCGGGAGAGGTAAGCGTTCCGCTTCTTCTCGTCGGAGAGCGTCTCGTAGGCCTCGTTCACGGTGGTGAAGAACTCCCGGACGGTGTCGGCCAGATCGGCCAGCGCCGGGGCGGCGAAGCGATCGGGGTGGAACTGGCGGGCGAGGGAGAGGAACGCCTGCTTCACCTCCTCCCGGCCCGCTCCGCCGGGGAGGCCGAGTCGTGCGAACAGGTCGCGTTCCCGGGCGCGCGGCAAGGCCTCGAGGAGCGAGCGGCGCAGGGAAGCCTCGGGTGTATCACGCGCCGGCCGGTGCGCTTCGGTCCCCGGGGCGGTGGGTTCCGGCTTGGGGGGCGAGGGGAGGGGGGGAGGGGGGGTGCGGCCCGGGGCGGCGAACGGGCCGATCCCCATGTTGCGCATCGCCTGCTGGAGGAGCCGTTGCCTCCGAGCGCGCGCCTCGGCGGGATCGCTCCGCCGGGCGGGCCCGGGCGGAGGGGTGGCAGGCGGAGGGGTGGCGCCCCCCGGCCGCAGCGAGACGTCGAGCTCCAGGTCGAGCCCGGCTCCGGTCTCCCCGGTCGGCTGGGCGGTTTCGCCTGCCTGCACGGCCAGGCCCAGGAGCAAGAGGCCCGCCACGATGGCCCGGGCCCGTTCGGGCGAGACGTCGGAGGGCGCGAACAGGGCCTCGAGGGTGGCCGGCGTTTCCAGGCGGGCGACGAGGATCCGTTCCCTGGGAGTCCAGCGGAAGGCGCTCGCGACGCTCCGGTATCCCGAAGCGAGCCGCACGGTCGCGGAGGCGACCGGTTGGAGCGCCGAGATCACCAGGGCGCCCGCCTGGGGCCGCTCCAGGGCGTCGACGATGGTGCGCAAGGGCGAGAGGAGGCGCTGGTCGGCCCAGGCCGGTACCAGGGCGGCCGGGTCGAATTGGTAGGAACCGCTCTCCAGGGCGGCGATGAGATCGAAGTAGCCGGCCTGCTGCTCGGCCAGCGCCCGCTCGACCTGCTCGCGCGACACCGCCCCCATCTCCACCAGGATCTCCCCCTGCGGCCGGGCCGACTCGGCCATGAGAGCGAGGCTGCGGGAGAGGGTGTCGATGTCGATGACCCCCTCCTGGAGGAGCATGTGCCCGAGCGGCCGGATCCCCGCCACCACCTGGGCACCGACGGGCTTCCCCTCCTTGATGAAGAGTCGCGAGGCCCCCCCGCCGTGCTTTACGGTGAGGACGCCCGTGGCCCGCAGGTTCAGCGCCTCGAGCAGGATGGCGGCGAGGGGAGTCCGTGCCAGGTCGCCGGGCTCGTGCAGGAAGCTCATGGCCTGGAAGGCATTCTACGGCCGAAGGCGGGGTGCGGCCTACAGGACGACCGGCGAGGGCGCGGAGAGCGGCCCCCGCCTGGCCGGGGAGTGCTCCCCGGAGATCATCCCCGCCCGGCCCGCCCGATGCTCGAGAGGGCGGCGTACACCCCTACCCCGACCGCCACCGCCAGGTTCAGGCTCCGCTTGTCGGGGAGGAGGGGGATGCCGACCTGGCGCTCCGGCCAGGCGGCGAGCAGCGCCGGCGGGAGGCCCAGCTGCTCCTCACCGAAGACGAGGAAGTCTCCGGGAGAGAAATCCGCCTGGTGCACCGAGCGGACCGCACGAGCGGTGAAGAGGTGCAGGCGCTCGGGGAAAGGCCGCCCCAGGGATGGACCGGCGAGCGCCCGGGCCTCAAAATCCGCCCAATCGCGGTAGAGTGCGGGATGCGCCTCGGGCCAGTAATCGAGTCCGGCCCGACGCAGGTGCCGGTCGTCGAGCGAGAACCCGAGCGGGCCGACGAGGTGGAGCCGGGACCCGGTGACGGCGCAAGTCCGGGCGGCGTTGCCGACGTTGGGGGGGATCTGGGGCGAGACCAGGACCACCTGAAGTGGGAGTTCGAGGGGGGATAGGGCCGGCATGGGCGGCATCGGCATCGTGAACAACCCGAGGGCGGGGCGCAACCGCCGTCGCCCGGCGATGGCCGACCGTCTGAGGGAGCGCCTCGAGGGGGACGGCGAGGTCCTGAACGCCTCGACGCCGGAGGAGCTTTGGGCGGCGGTGAGCCGGTTCCGGGCGGCCGGGTTCGACGTCCTCGGGGTGAACGGCGGCGACGGAACGGGCCACCTCGTCCTGACCGCTTTCGCCCAGGCCTACGGCGACCGCCCCCTGCCCAGGCTCTTGCTCCTGCGCGGGGGCGCCATGAACACCGTGGCCCGCGGGCACGGCATCTCGGGGACGGCGGACTCCATCCTGAGGGGGGTCCTGGAGCGGCGACGGCGCGGCATCCCGCTCAGGACCGTGGAGCGCGATCTGCTCCGGGTGGAGGCCGACGACGGCCTCCCCCCGCGCTACGGCTTCATCTTCGGGACCGGCGCCGCGGTGGCCTTCCTCGACGCCTACTACCGATCCCGCCGCCCCTCCCCGGCCTCGGCCGCCTGGCTCATCGCGCGGGCGCTTGGCTCGGCCGTCCGCGGTGGCCCGTTCGCCCAGTCCCTCATGCGCCGAGAGCAGTTCGGGATCGAGACCGACGGCCAAGAGTGGCCCGACGGCAGCTACCTCGCCTTCATCGCCGGTACCACCCCCGAGATCGGGCTCGGGTTCAGGGCGTTCCACCGCTGCGACGAGCAGCCCGGCTTCTTCCACGCGGTGGGGGTGACGGCGCCCCTCCTCTCCCTGGCGCTGTGCCTGCCCAGGCTCCGAGCCGGCCGCCCCTGGCGGCGGAGGTACGCCCTGGACGAGGTGGCGCGCGAGCTCGTCCTCAAAGGCGAGCGGCCTCGGTTCACGCTCGACGGCGACCTCTACCAGGCCCGATCGCAGGTCCGGGTCTCGACCGGCCCGGGGGTCGAGATCATCGTGCCCTGACGCGTCACCTCGACCCCTTCGCGCTCCCGGGTTAACCTCCCGACCGATGCGCTTCAGCCACGCCGGGGCCAGCGACGTCGGCCGAAAGCGAACGCACAACGAGGACGCCTACCTCCTCCTCCCGGAGGAGAGCCTCTACTGCGTCGCCGACGGGATGGGCGGGCACGCCTCGGGAGAGGTGGCGGCCCGGATCGCGGTCGAGGAGATGGCCGAGTTCTTCCGCCTCACCGGGCGCGACGAGGATGCCACCTGGCCCTACAAGCTCGACCCGCAGCGCACCTACGACGAGAACCGACTCGTCACGGGCGTGAAGCTCGCCAACCTCCGCATCCACGAGCGCGCCCGCACCGACGAGCGGCTGCACGGCATGGGGACCACCATCGTCGCGGCGGCGTTCCCCCGGGAGGGGACTTCGGCCCTGATCGGACACGTCGGCGACAGCCGCGCCTACCACTTTCGCCGGGGCGACTTGAGGCAGCTCACCGAGGACCACTCGCTCCTCGCCGAGCACATGAAGGCGCACGCCCTTTCCCCAGCCGAGGTGAGGGCCTTCCCCCACAAGAACGTGATCCTGCGGGCCCTGGGGATGAAGCCTCTGGTGGAGGTGGACGTCCTGCGGGTTCCCCTCGAGCTCTCCGACGTCCTGCTCCTCTGCTCGGACGGCCTCTCCTCGATGGTTCCCGACGCCCGCATCGCCGAGATCCTCCGCGGGGCGCACGGCGACCTGCGCCGGGCGGTGACGGAGCTCGTCGACGCCGCCAACGCGGCGGGGGGGACGGACAACGTCACGGTGGTGCTGGTCCAGGCCATCCGCTAGAAGGGCCGGCCCGTCGTCGGGGCCGAAGGCGAGCCCCCCCCCACCCGGAGCTCGTCCACCGCCACCGCGTCCTCCACCCGCTCGCCCGGCCCGAGCGCGGTCCCGGGCCAGAGCACCGACCGCCGGACCACTGCGCCACTCGGCACGACCACTCCCGCGCCGATCACCGCGGCCGGGCCCACCTCGGCTCCGGCCTCGACCCGGGCAAAGGGCCCCAGGTAGCTCGGGCCGGCGAGCCGTGCCCCGAGCGCGACCCTCGCTCCCGGACCCGCGCGCACGCCGGGCGCGACCGTCGATGCCGCGGAGAGAGGCTCCGCTCCCCCGAAGCGTCCCGCCGGCACCCGGCCGAGGAGGACGTCGCGCGTCGCCTCGAGGTAGCGGGCGGGCGTCCCCAGGTCGTTCCAGTACCCCTGGGCCACGTACCCGCGGATCCGGCCTCCCCCGAGGAGAGGCGGATAGACCTGCCGGTTCACGTCGGAGAGGTACGGCTCGGCCGGGATGCGACCGATGAGCTCGGGGTCGAGGACGTGGACCCCGGAGAAGTGCCAGGGGGTGAGCCCCGAGCCCCCGGGCCCGTAAGAGCGGGCGATCCTGCGGACCGCCCCTCCCCCGTCCACCTCCACCGTGGCGTAGTTGGTGCCGGCCGGCATGGGGAGCAGTACCAGGGTGGCGAGCGCGCCCGAGACTGCGTGGGCGGAGAGCACGGCGGGCAGGTGGAGGTCGAAGAGAACGTCCCCGTTCACGACGACAAGCGGCCGGCCTCCCTCGAGGAGCCCGCGCGCCTCCCGCAGAGCCCCGCCAGTGCCGGCGAGGTTGGTCTCGTGCGAGACCGCGAGCGCCATGCCGAGCGACCGCGCCGAGGCAGCGGCCGCCTCGGCCATCTGGGGCGCAAGGTGGTGGGTGTTCACGACGGCCCGGCGCACTCCTGCGCCGCGAAGGAGGGCCAGGGTCCAGGCGATGAGGGGAACGTCGCAGAGCGGTACCGCGGGCTTGGGGAGCCGATCGGTGAGCGGCCGTAACCTCGTCCCCAGGCCGGCGCACAGCACCATCGCGACCGGTTCCGCCATCCGGCGAAAGCCTACCAGAGGAACCGTTGCGCGGCCCGGTCCTGGAGCCGGCGGACGGCGCCGAGCGCGGCCAGGGCGGCGGCTCGCTCCTCCGGCAGGAGCGCTCCGGCCTCGACCGGGCCGCCGCGGAGGTCCGCCCGGAAGCGCAAGTCGGCGAAGACCCGGAAAGCCTCTTCCCCTCGGCCCGCCAGCTCCGGGTCGAGGAGGCCCGCCTCCCGTGCCGCCCCGAGCCGCGCGCAGGTACCGGGCGCGGGCGCGCCGGCGGCGAGCCCGTACACCCGGGCGAGGAAGACCACGGGCGCGAGGCCATCCCGCTCGAGGTCGAGGCGCGCAGCGCCGAGCCGGACGAGGAGCGGCGGCGGGGGCCGGAACTCGAGCGCCGCCCGCGCCAGCTCGCGGAGGAAGCGCGGGTAGCGAACGGCCCGGGCCAATGCGGCTCGGAGCGGTGCGGGATCGAGACGGCCCGCGACCCTCCGCGCGTCCGCCAGGGCCGCCGCCCTGAGCACCGACTCCGGATCCGGATCGGCCATCCAGGCGCGGACCCGATCGCACCAGGTGGGGAGGCTCGCGCGCCACGTCGAGGCCGAGAATCCCCCGGGACAGGGCGGGAAGCCCGCCGCCTCAAGGTCGTGGGAGAGGCGCTCGGCGAGGTCCTTCGCCCACTCCTCCCCTTCGCCCGGCGCGAGGACCAGCGCGTGGTCCTGGTCGGTGGGGAGCGGCTGCTCGCGGCGCCCTTCCGATCCGAGGGCCATCCAGGCAAACGGAAGAGGGGAGGGGCCCCTCCCTTCCTCGAACAGCCCGGCGAGCCGCCGAACCAGGGCGGCGTTCAAGCGGGCAGCGAGGTCGGCCACGACGAGGGCGCCCGCTCCCTCCGCCCGAAGCGAGCCCGCGAGCCCGCGTAGCCGCTCCGCGTGCCCCATCGCGTCCTCGGGCCTCGCGAAGGACAGGACTTCCCGCAGGAGCGTGCGGTACGGGAGCGGGGCACCGGGCGGAGGCGCCATGTCAAGGCGGGCCCGGGGTGCGGACCTCCCCGCCGGCGGGAGGGGGACCAAGGAGCGAGACGGAGACGAGCACCGCAGCCCCGAGGAGCGCACCGGCCACCCCGATCCCCTCGGGTGAGATCCCGAGCCACCAGTGGGCCGGTCGATCGAGCTCAGGATGCACGAACCGGAACCAGTGCACGTATCCGATGGTGAAACCGGCGCCCGCCACCATGCCCCAGAGCGCGCCCCGGCCGGTAGCCCGCCTCCACAGGACCCCGGCGAGCAGGGCCGGGAAGAAGGCCGCCCCGGCGAGACCGAAGGCGAGGCCGACCGTCTCGACCACGGTGCCAGGGGGGCGCAGGGCGAGGAGCGCGGCAAGGACGGTGAGGCCAGTGGCCGTAGCACGCGAGATCCTTAGCTCGGTGCGGTCGGACAGCCGGGGGAGGAGAGTGCCTTTCAGGAGATCGCGCGCTGCGGCTGCGCCCAGGGAGAGAACGAGTCCCGCACCGGCCGACACCGCCGCGGCGAGCGCGCCCGCGGCGGCGATCGCCACCACCCAGGGAGGGAGCTCGAGCATCTCCGGCGCCGCCAGCACGAGCGCGTCCGGATCCATCCGCTCGCCGCCTTGGCCGAGTGGCACGCCCGGCCGCTTCGTCGGCGCCTCGAGCCCCTTGGAGACGAGGCCCGATGCCCGCCAGGCCTCGATCCAAGCGGGAGACGCCTTTTCGCCGGACCGGGCGCTCGCGAGGAGCCCCGCCCGCGCGGCGAGCGCCACGGCCGGCACGGCGCTGTAGAAGAGCACGATGAACCCGAGGGCAAAGGCTGCCGACCTTCGCGCCTCGCTCGCCCGTGGCATGGAGAGGAACCGGCTCACCATGTGGGGGAGCGCAGCCGTGCCGGCCACGAGCGCCAGGGTGGAGGCGATCCAGTCCGCGGGCCCACGCTCACTTTCGCCGAGGGCCGGCACCCCGAAAGCCTCTCCCAGCCGGCCGACCGCCTCGACGAGCGGCTGGCCCACCGGTTGCCCGAGCAACGCGGCCCCGCGGCCGCCGAGTCCGGCGAAGACCGCCCCCTGAGGGAGGGGGGACCCGGTGAGCTCGAAGGTGAGGGCCCCGGCGAGCACGAAGAAGGCGCCCGCCAGGACCAGGTACTGCGCTACCTGGCCGCCGGTGAGGGAGCGGAGCCGCCCGAGCGTCGTGTAGACGAGGACCATCGCTGCCGACACGAACACAGCGTCCGGCAAGGGCAAGGGGACGAATCTCGCCAGCACGATGGCCGCGCCCCGAAGCTGGGCCGACAGATAGGTGAAGGTGACGAGTACGGCGCACGCGGCGGCCACCGCCCCGGCGGCCGGCGACCCAAAGCGCTCCGCCATGAGCTGGGGGAGCGTGTGGCGACCGGTCCGCCGGAGGTACGGGGCGACGAGCAGAGCGAGCAGGGCGAAGCCCAAGGTCCAGCCCACGAGGTAGACGGCGCCGTCCGGCGCGGAGAGGGCCAGCGCCCCGCCGAGCGACAGGTAGGAGGCGGCGGAGATCCAGCCGGCTGCGGCGGCAACCCCCGCGGCCGGCGGCCAGACCCGACGCACCGGGCGGTAGAAAGCCCCCGCTCCCCGGATCCTGGCCCGGACGAGGACGAGGAGGTAGCCGGCAAACGAGGCGGCCACGACGAGCCAGGTCCAGGTACGTGCGTCCATGGTCCTAAAGCCAGCCTACGCCAGCGGGTCAGGCAGATATCCCGGTCACGCCTCGCGGGACCTATGAGTGTATCTCCCCCTGGCCCCCGAGCGGGGTGGAAGGGGCTTCGGCGCTCTGCCATCGGCTAGGAGCCCGTCAACGCAATGCGTCGGCTCGACGGGGTGTTCAAATCGTCCCCGCCCCCGGGCGCTCAACGACTCTGCTCGCCTTTTCGGAGCCATCGCGTTCCGGTTGTAAATGTCGCACCCACTTCTTAACCCCTGTCATTCGCCCGTAAGGCCCTTTTTCTCACTGGAGGTTCAATGACCGTGTCGTCGGCTCCACCGGTTCGAACTGGCACGCCCTCGCCTGCCGCGCGCACGGGGATCACGCCCGAGGAGCGGCGCGTCATCTTCGCCTCGTCTCTCGGCACCGTCTTCGAGTGGTACGACTTCTACCTGTACGGCTCGTTGGCGGCGATCATCAGCCGGCAGTTCTTCTCCGGGGTCGACCCGACCACCGGGTTCATCTTCGCGCTGCTCGCCTTCAGCGCCGGTTTCGCCGTCCGGCCGTTCGGCGCGGTGGTCTTCGGGCGCCTGGGCGACCTCATCGGCCGCAAGTACACCTTCCTCCTCACCATCCTCATCATGGGGCTCTCGACCGCCCTGGTGGGCTTCTTGCCGTCATACTCCAGCATCGGCGTGGCCGCGCCCATCCTCCTCATCAGCGCCCGGCTCCTGCAGGGTCTGGCGCTGGGGGGGGAGTACGGCGGGGCGGCCACCTACGTGGCCGAGCACGCCCCGCCCGGCCGACGTGGCAACTTCACCTCCTGGATCCAGACCACCGCCACCCTGGGCTTGTTCCTCTCCCTCATCATCATCCTGCTCGCGCGTAGCGGCCTCGGTACCGAGCGCTTCGAGGCCTGGGGCTGGCGCATCCCCTTCCTGCTCTCGGTCGTGCTCCTGGCCATCTCGGTCTACATCCGGCTCCAACTGCAGGAGTCGCCGGTGTTCCGCCGCATGAAGGAGCAGGGGAAGGGTTCCAAGGCGCCGCTCACCGAGTCGTTCCTGCGCTGGAATAACCTCAAGATCGTCCTCCTGGTCCTCTTCGGCGGCGTGGCGGGCCAGGCGGTGGTCTGGTACACGGGCCAGTTCTACGCCCTCTTCTTCCTGCAGCAGACGCTCAAGGTCGACCCGCAGTGGTCGAACTACTTCATCGCCGCCTCGCTGCTCATCGGCACCCCCTTCTTCATCGTCTTCGGCTCGCTCTCCGACCGGATCGGCCGGCGCAACATCATCATGGCCGGCTGCATCCTCGCGGCCCTGACCTACTTCCCCATCTTCAAGGGTCTGACCCGCTACGCCAACCCGGCGCTGAACGCCGCCCAGCAAAAGAACCCGGTGACGGTGATCGCCGACCCGAGCGACTGCAGCTTCCAGTTCGACCCCATCGGGCGCGCCTCGTTCACACGCTCCTGCGACCTCGCCAAGACCTTCCTCGCCAAGCGCGGTATCCCCTACCGCAACGAGGAGGCCCCGGCCGGCACCGTGGCCAGCATTCGGGTGGGCGATACCGTCCTCTCGAGCTTCGCCGGGACCGGCCTCCCCACGGCCGATTTCAAGGCGAAGCAAGCCGCCTTCGAGAAACAGGCCGGGGCCGCGATGAGCGCCGCCGGGTACCCCGTCAAGGCCGACCTCTCCGCCATCAACAAGCCGATGGTGGTGCTGCTGCTCACCATCCTGGTCATCTACGTGACCATGGTGTACGGCCCCATCGCCGCCTGGCTGGTGGAGCTCTTCCCGGCCCGGATCCGGTACACCTCGATGTCCTTGCCCTACCACATCGGGAACGGCTGGTTCGGCGGGTTCTTGCCCACCATCTCCTTCGCCATGGTCGCGGCGAGCGGCGACATCTACTACGGCCTCTGGTACCCCATCGTCGTGGCGGTGATGACTGCCGTCATCGGCCTCATCTTCATGCCGGAGACGAAGGACCGCGAGATCCACCACGAGGCGGCGACCGTCTAGCCGCGCACGAGCGTGACCGTGCAGGGGGCCTCCAGGGCGACCTGCGTGGCCACGGTGCCAAGCAGGCCCCGGAGCGGGATGTCCCGCGCCGGGGCCCCGATGACGATGTGATCGACGCGGTTCTGCCGCGCGAACTCGAGCAGCGCCTCGGCGGCGCCCGTGGCCTCCAGCACGTGGAAGGAAGCCTGGGCGGAGGAGAGCCCCAGGGGCTCGGCCCAGGCCCGGAGCACCGCCAGGTGGCGGATCCTCTGGCGGGCTTTCGTCTCGTCCTCGCTCGAGCCGCCCAGTTCCGGGACGGGTCGTATAACGGTGACGCAGGCCAGCCGGCGGGGCCCGGGAGCGGCGAGGAGCCGGCGCACCGCCTGGCGAAGCCCCTCGAGGGTCGCGTCGTCGCCGTGCTGCGTGGCCACCGCCACGAGCAGGATGGGTGCGTTCGCGACCTGTGAGGACGGCATCGGCACCGGCGCCGGCACGTAGCCCGCGGACCTGAGCCACCGCCCTGCGAGCTCGATCGGGCCTGCCCGGCGAAGCCTTCGCCCCCGTTCGCTCAAGGGGACCTGCTCCGGGTGGGCGAGGTCGAAGGCCACCTGCGCCGCCGAGGCCGGCCGCCGGGCAGCGTCGGGCTCGAGGCAATGGAGGATCACCTCCTGCAACCACTCCGGGACCTTGGGCGAGAGCGAGCGGGGCGGCAGCGGCACGAGCCAGAGCCGCCGGCGGAGCCCGCCCGGCCCGGGCGAGCCGAAGGGGAGCCGACCGGTGGCGAGTTGGTAGAGGACCACCCCCAGGGAGAAGAGGTCGCTCCGCGGATCGCTTCGGACGCCGACCACTTGCTCGGGGGAGAGGTAGGGGGCGGAGCCGATGGGCCGGCGGTACTCCTCGGCCAAGAGATCCGGGTAGTGCGCATGGTGGGCGAGCCCGAGGTCGATGAGCACCGCCGTGCCGTCCGGGCGGACGATCGCGTTGGAGGGCTTCAGGTCGAGATGGATGGCCTCCTGCCGGTGGAGGGCGTCGAGCGCGCTCGCGAGGGCGATGCCCAGCTCCGCCACCTCGGCGGGGGGGACGGGCGCGCGATCGGTCCACTCCCCGAGGGAGCGCCCCTTCACCTCCTCCATGACGAGGTAGGGCCGGACGGTGAGGTCGCCGGCCGCCACGAACCGCGGCACGTGGGGGCCGGAGAGCGCGGCCAAGACGTTCTGCTCCACCTCGAACGAGATGATGCTCGACGCGGGTTCCCCGGGGCCGAGGCGGGGGATCTTCATGACGGCCGGGAAGGTCAGGTCCGGCCGGCTCACGCGGTGGAGGACCCCCATGCCCCCCGAGTGGATGCGCTCGCCGACCAGGAAGCCGTCGATGAGCTCGCCGGGCTCGGGGAGGTCGCCCACGTTTCAGTCTCCGTGCTCGAGCCTCTCCGCCAGCCGCTCCGGCAGCCCGGCGGCGCGCACCTTGGACGCGGCGCTGGGCCAGTCGTAGGCGACGCGATGAAAGGTCAGGGTGCACCGCTCGTCGTCGAACACAGCATAGCTCGCCGCCGGCCGCCCATCGCGAGGCTGGCCCACCGATCCGGCGATGGCGAGCCATCTCCGCCGCGGCGGCACGGGGATCGCCACTCCCGGCACGGGCCTGAAAGGCAGGGGGCGATCGGCGGCGCTGGTGTAGTAGAGGACCGGCTCGTGCACGTGCCCGGCGAAGGTCCAGGGCGTGGCCGACGCCGCCAGGCATCGCTCGGCCCGCACCGGATCGGTCACGTAGAGGAACTGGGCCGGGGCCTCGGCGCTGCCGTGCACGAAGGTCGCGTCCCCCCGCCGCGAGAGGAGCGGGAGGCTCGCCAGGAAGGCGCGCTCCCGGGGGCCGAGCCTCGCGCGCGTCCAGGCGATGGCCTCCAGCGCGGCCGGGTTCATGCCCACGGCGACGCCCGGGTCGAGCACGGCGGCGTCGTGGTTGCCCTGAACCACCACTGCACCGCGGGCCGCTTCCTCCTCTACTCGCAGGAGCACCGCCTCCGGATCGGCCCCGTAGCCGACCAGGTCGCCCAGGAAGGCCAGCCCATCCGCGCCCTGTCCGCGCGCGTGGGCGAGCACGGCGACCAGCGCCTCGAGGTTCGAGTGAATGTCGGCGAGCAGGGCGAGCCGCATGGCGGGCGCGCGCACGGCGCGGGCGGGCGAGTCTACCCCGCCTGGCCGCGCCCGCGGGGCATCCCCCCCGCCCTCCAGCCGGGGCCCACCCCGCGCCCCTCGGGCCCCCGGGCCCCTCCCCTCTATCCCAGCTCCGGGACGTGGCCTGACAAGACCTCCCTCAGTTCGGAGAGATCCGGCCGCCGGTCGAACGCCTCCCTCACGTAGCGCAGGGAGGCGGGGATGGAGCGAAGGAAGTCGGGATTCTTCTTCACCCGGTCGATGAACACGAACCGCCCCGCGTCCTTGAGCTTGCGCTGGACGGTGACGAGGTCGAAGGTCTCGCGGAAGGGGCCCACCTCGAGCTGCGGGCCCCCTCCGGCGGCGAGCTGCTCCAGGTAGCGCCGGATCATGGCCTCGACGAGCGGGGCCGGGAGTTCGACGTAGCTGTCCCGCAGCAGGGCCACGAGGTCGTACTGCCGCGGGCCCAGGAGGGCGTCCTGGAAGTCGATGACCGCTTGCTCCCCGGAGGGCAGCACCATGAGATTGCGCGACTGGTAGTCACGGTGCGTGAACCCCAATGGTTCCGCCTCGAGCGCCCGGGCGATTCGGTCGAAGTGAGTCTCGATCACCTCCCGCTCGGCCAGGGAGAGGCGGGCGCCCCTCTGGGCTTCGAGCCCCCACTCCACGAAGTGCATGAGCTCCCAGCGGTAGAGGTCGTACTCGAAGGCGCGGTGGTAGGCGACGCAGCCGGTCGGTCGCTGCTCGGCCGATGCGCGCAGGCGGGCCAGCTGGTCGACGGCCGTCCGGTAGAGTGGCTCGGGGGCGTCCCCCGCGAGGAGCCGGGTCTCCAGCATCTCGTCGCCCAGGTCCTCGAGCACCAAGAGCCCCTCCTCCTCGTAGAAGCTGTGGATGGCAGGGACCCGCACCCCGAGCTCCCGCAAGTAGCGTTGCACGTCGACGAAGGGGTTCACCGCGGGCGCGGCCCCCTTGGTCACCTCCTCGGGCCGCCCGTTGGGGGGCATGACCATCACGACCAGGGATGCGCCCGGGTTTCCCACCCGCCAGTAGCTGCGCATCGAGGCGTGGCCGGCCAGGCGCCAGACCGGGGCCCCGGACCAGTCGGTGCCGGTGGTCCGGGCCGCGACCGCGCGCACCCGTGCCTCGGTCTGGGCATCGTGCATTCTTCCTCCTCGGCCGGACGAGGGGTCCGGGCCGGCGCCGGGTCCCAAACGGCCTGCCCGGCTCGTTGACGCCCTTCGGAACGCCCGCCTATAACGCCTCCCAACCCAGCGTTCCGCCCCTCCCGGAGCCTTCGCATGGCCTACCACGAGAACGTCCTCTCCGCGATCGGTCGCACCCCGCTGGTGCGGCTCGAGAAGGTCGTGGGCACGGGGCATGCCACGGTGCTCGCCAAGCTCGAGTTCCTGAACCCGGGCGGCTCGATCAAGGACCGGATGGCGATCCACATCATCGAGAAGGCGGAGCGGGCGGGGCTCCTCCGCCCGGGCGGAACCATCGTGGAGAACACGAGCGGCAACACGGGTGTGGCCGTCGCCATGATCGCCGCGGTGAAGGGCTACCGCTGCATCTTCACCATGCCCGACAAGATGTCGAAGGAGAAGCAGGATGCCCTGAAGGCCTTCGGGGCGCAGGTGATCGTCACCCCCACGAACGTGCCGGCCGACTCGCCCGACAGCTATTACTCCGTGGCCAAACGGCTCGCGGCCGAGACCCCCGATAGCTTCTACCTGAACCAGTACCACAACCCCGACAACGTCGAGTCCCACTACCAGCTCCTCGGCCCCGAGATCTGGGAGCAGACCGGAGGCCGGGTCGACGCCTTCGTGGCGGGGCTCGGCACTGGTGGGACCATGAGCGGCTGCGGCCGGTACCTGAAGGAGCGCAACCCCTCGGTCCGCAACGTGGGAGTGGACCCGGTGGGTTCCGTGTACCATTCCATGTTCCAGACCGGGAAGCTGGCACAGCCGCACGTCTACAAGGTCGAGGGGATCGGCGAGGACATGATGTGCGGGGCCATGGACCTCTCGGTGCTCGACGACGTCCGGCAGGTCAACGATGCGCAGGCCTTCGCCATGTCCCGCCGGCTGGCGCGAGAGGAAGGGCTCTTCGCCGGGGGCTCCTCGGGCGCCGCAGTCCACGTCGCGGTTCAGGTGGCACGCGAGATGGGTCCGGACAAGGTAGTGGTGGTGCCGCTCCCCGACGGGGGGCGGTCCTACGTGTCGAAGTTCTACTCGGACGAGTGGATGCGCGACAACGGGTTCCTCGTCGCCGGCGGCGAGGCGGTCTCCGCCGCGACCGTGAGGGACGTCCTGGGGCGGCGCCGCGGAGAGGTGATCACCGCCCGCCGCCACGACAAGGTCGAGGCCGTGGTGAGGAAGATGAAGGAGCACGACATCTCGCAGATGCCGGTGGTGGACGAGGCCGGGAAAGTGACCGGCATGATCCACGAGTACGACCTGCTCGAGTTCCTCATCGAGGGGAAGCACCGCCTGTCCGAGGTTGTGGAACCGCTCATCCAGCCCTTGCAGGGAGTGGTCACTCCCGACACGCCGGTCGCCCGGCTCCGCGACATCTTCAACGACGACAACGTGGCGGTGGTGCGGGAGGGCGACAAGGTCACCGGCATCGTGACCAAGATCGACCTCATCGAGTTTTTGGGCCAGCGCATGCGCTAGAGGCAGGCCATGGACGACTCCCCTCGCCTCGAGACCCTGGCCATCCATGCCGGCCAATCCCCCGACCCGACCACCGGCGCCCTCATGACTCCCGTCTACCTCACCTCGACCTACGCGCAAGAGGGACCCGGGGTGCACAAGGGGTTCGAGTACTCGCGGACCCAAAACCCAACCCGGTTCGCGCTCGAGGGCTGCCTGGCGGCGCTCGAGGGCGGCCGCCACGCGCTGGCGTTCGCCTCGGGGCTCGCCGCCACCGACGCGCTCCTCCACCTGCTCGGTGCGGGCGACCACGTGGTGGCCTCGGACGACCTCTACGGCGGGACCTTCCGCCTTCTCGACAAGGTATTCCGCGGGCTGGGGATCGAGCTCACCCAGGTCGACATGACCGACCCCGGAGAGGTGGCCCGGGCCATGCGGCCGCGCACCCGGATGGTGTGGATCGAGAGCCCTACGAACCCCATGCTGAAGCTCGTGGACCTGAAAGTGGTGGCCCAAGTCTGCCGCGCTCATGGCGCGCTCTCGGTGGTCGACAACACCTTCGCCACCCCCTGGTTCCAGCGCCCCTTGGCCCTGGGGATCGACCTGGTGGCCCACTCGACCACCAAGTACCTGAACGGCCACTCCGACGTGATCGGCGGGGCAGTGGTGGTGAAAGACGACGCGCTGGCCGAGCGCCTGCGGTTCCTCCAGAACGCGGTCGGGGCCGTACCCTCGCCCATGGACTGTTTCCTCATCCTGCGCGGCCTTAAGACCTTGCCGGTGCGCATGGCGCGCCACTCCGAGAACGCGCTCCACCTCGCTCGTTTCCTCGAGTCGCACCCCCAGGTCGAGCGGGTCACCTACCCCGGGCTCCCCTCGCACCCGCAGCACGAGCTCGCCGGCAGGCAGATGAGCGGCTTTGGTGGGATGGTCACCTTCGTCGTCCGGGGCGGGCTGCCCGCGGCCCGGGCTTTCCTCGGGGCGGTGCGCCTGTTCGCCTGTGCCGAGTCGCTCGGTGGGGTGGAGAGCCTCATCGAGCACCCGGCCCTCATGACGCAT
The DNA here is from genome assembly GCA_035686075.1 of Anaeromyxobacter sp. GTDB lineage: Bacteria > Myxococcota > Myxococcia > Myxococcales > Anaeromyxobacteraceae > Anaeromyxobacter. The sequence continues at coordinate 104,276 of DASRZU010000052.1, read as the reverse complement.
GCCTCCGTGCCTTCCAGGTCCCGCGAGGCGCTCGGGCTATCCGACGGCCTCATCCGCGTCTCGGTGGGTCTCGAGGCAGTGGAGGACCTGGTCCTGGACTTGGAGCGCGGCTTCGCAGCGGCGCGGCGGGTCTGACACCGGAACGCAGCACCCCTAAAGAAGCTTCGGTGGCCGGACATCCCTGGGCGCGGCGAACTCCGGTACCTCGCTCTCGAGGTGCGGGGGCGTCGCCAACTGATCGCGTCAGCGAGGGCCTCCGGCCTTGCTACGCCTTCAGGAAACGCCATGGCCCAAGCCGAGGGCCCTTCCCGCGGAAGTGAGTGGCACGGCCGCGTCAAGGCCGCCCTCCGGCGCGTCGCCTCCCACCTCGCCCCCTCGCTGCCTCCCCTTTGCGAGTCCGGGGATCTTCCGCTAGTACGAAGAGGCTAACCTCGCCAGGGCGCGATCGCGCCGCTGGAAGCTTCCGGGGTTCAAGGGACCCGCTGAAACCACAGGGGGTAGTGTCTCTTTGACCCAGATGGCGCTCGACTAACCCGGATGCCACAATGGAGGGGCCCGCACCGGGAATGCTGCGGGAGTCTCCGTGCGAATGCCCCACGACGAAAGGGCCTCTCTCGGTCAGGCACTCGTCGCTGCCTGCGTCGTTGTGGACCTCTTCGTCGCCGGGCTCGTCGCCGCCTCTCTCGTCTCAAGCCGAGTGGTCTTTCGGGCCCAGGCGGCGACGAGCGCGGAGAACCTTGCGAGGCTCCTCGAGGCCGGGATCAGCGCGTCCTTCGACCAGATCGACAACGTTCTGCTCGCCGTGGCTGACGAGTACGAGAAGGGGGGACCGATCGGGTCGATCGACCCGGCGGCGTTCGAGGCGTTTCTCGCTCGGCAGCTGAGCCGGGCCCCCGTTCTCTTCTCGCTGCGCACGACCGACGCCCAGGGGATGACGCGGTTCAATGCCCCGGTCATGCCGGTGCCGGTGAGCCTCTCGGACCGGGAGTACTTTGGGGTCCTGCGGGACGACCCCAGGGCCGGACTTCTCGTCTCCCCGCCGGTGATGGGACGGATCGTCTCCACGCCGGTGATGATCTTCTCGCGGCGGCTCTCCGCCCCCGACGGTTCCTTCGCAGGCGTGGTAAACGGCGCGGTCCCGCTCGTCCACCTGGGTGAGCTCCTCTCTCAGGTGGACGTGGGGCGGGGCGGGGTGGTCACACTGCGGTGGGAGGACTTGAGCCTCGTAGCTCACAAGGGCGCGCAGGGCATCCACGTCGAGCTCGGGGATCGGAGCGTTTCCCCCCAGTTCCGCAGGCTCGTGAACGAGGGCGTTACCGTCGCAACCTACGACGCTCGCTCGACGCTCGACGGCACCGAGCGGATATTCTCGGTCCGGCGTTTCGCCCGCTACCCGCTCTACGTCGTCGTCGGCCTCGGCCGGTCGGAGTACCTGGCCGAGTGGCAAAGGCAGTTGGGGCGGGCGGTGGCGCTGCTCGTCTCCTTCGTGATCCTCACCATCCTCTCCGCCGCCTTCGTCCATCGCTCCTGGAGGCGGCACCTCGAATCCGAACGCCTTCTCCGCGAGCGGGGCGAGCGGTTGCGGGAGAGCGAAGAGCGCTTCCGGATCGCCTTCCAGACGAGCCGCGACTCAGTGAGCCTGAACCGCTTCGAGGACGGCGCCTTCGTGGCCGTGAACGAGGGGTTCACGCGGATGACCGGCTTCGAGGAGGAGGAGGCGCTGGGCCGCTCCCCGCTCGACCTGGGCGTGTTTGACGACCCCTCGGACCGCGTTCGCTTGCGGCAGGCCCTCGCCACCGAGGGCTTCGTCGACACCTTGGAGGCGCGCTTCCGGACAAAGGACGGGCGGGTGCTCCACGGTCTCATGTCCGCCCGGCTCATCAGCGCCGGAGGCGAGCGGTTCATCTTCACGATCACCCGCGACATCGGCGCCTGGAGAAGGGCCGAGGAGGAGCGCGACCGCCTCGGGGAACAGGTCCGCCAGGCCCAGAAGCTGGAGAGCATCGGCCAGCTCGCCGGGGGCGTGGCCCACGACTTCAACAACTTGCTCACCGTCATCCTGAGCTGCACCGAGGCTCTGCGAGCGGATCTGGCGGCGGGGAAGGCCGCCGGCCTCGAGGACGTCGAACAGATCGAGGCGGCCGGGGCCCGCGCCCGGGACCTGGTCCGGCAACTGCTCGCATTCGCCCGGAAGCAAGTCATCGCCCCGGTTCGCCTGGACCTGTCCGAGGCGCTCAAGAATTGCGAGCGGCTGCTCCGGCGGGTTCTCCGCGAGGACATCGCCCTCGTGGTCCGGGCGGAGAAGGGCCTCTGGCCGATCTTCTGCGATCCAGGGCAGATCGAGCAGGTCTTGCTCAACCTCGTGGTCAACGCCAGGGACGCCATGCCCGGTGGAGGCACGATAGAGATCGCCGCCCAGAACCTCCGCGTCGAGGGCGAGTCCGCAGAGCGGTCCAGCCGCGACCTTGTCCGGCTCGTCGTCCAGGATGACGGGGTGGGCATGCCCCCGGAGGTCAAGTCCCACCTCTTCGAGCCGTTCTTCACGACCAAGGGGCCAGGCAAGGGCACCGGGCTGGGGCTCGCCACCGTCCACGGCATCGTGACTCAGAGTGGTGGGACCATCCAGGTGGAGAGCGCTCCGGGGATGGGGACCCGGTTCGAGATTCGCCTTCCGCGCACCCACCTGGAAGCGCCCGGCGCACGCTCGACCTCCCCGCTCTCCCCGCTCGGCACCGAGACGATCCTGCTTGTAGAGGACGACCCGCTCGTCCGAGACGTCACGGTGGGCGCGCTCGAAGGGGCCGGGTATCGCGTGCTGGCCGCGAGCGACGGCGACGCGGCCCTGGGGATCGTGGAGGCCGGGTCCCCGAGGCCCGACCTGCTCGTGACCGACGTCGTCATGCCGGGGCTCGGGGGCCGGGCCGTGGCCGAAGAGCTCCGTCGCCGGGAGCCCGGGGTCCGCGTGCTGTTCCTGTCCGGTTATGCCCCTGAGGCGCCCTTTTACGCGGCCGAGCCCGAGCCGGGCATGGGGTTTCTGGCGAAGCCGTTCACTCCCACCATCCTGCTCGACCGCGTGCGCAAGCTACTCGACGCCACCCCCGCCTGCCCCCTGAAAACGGCCAAAACCGGTTGACCTCCCAGGCACGCCGCCGGCTTCGAGCTCTACCAGCCCACCTCGACACGCGAGGACCGGGCTCGTCCCACGGGCCGTGGGCCGCCGGTGGGGCGCCCGCGCCCCACCCCGTCCGGAGCTTGGCATGGGGCTGCCCGGTCGGGTGGGCAGCTTGATTGGCCCCGCGGCCGGGGGCATCACCTTGCCGAAGGGCGCCATGAAAGAACCCGTCCAACCGGCGGGCGGACCCGAGGCCGAGCCGTTCTCGGCCGAGAGTCCGCTACGCCTCGACTACCGGGCGCGCGTCCTCGTGGCCGAGGACGAGCACGAGCTTCGCGCGCTCATCGCGCGCTGGCTGGAAAGCCGCCACTACCAGGTGGCCGAGGCCGCAGACGGACAGGATGCCATCGACTTGCTCGAGGCCGGGTTCGATGCCGACGTCATCCTCCTCGACCTGGCCATGCCCCGGCTCGACGGCCGAAAGTTCCTCGACTGGCTGCGCGCGTCGCCCCGTCACCAGCATCGCCGGGTGATCGTGGCGAGCGGCTACCTCGACGAGCGGCCGGTCCCTGCCGACCGGACCTTCGCCAAGCCGTTTCGTCCGGACCTGCTGGAGCGCGAGCTATCGAGGCTAATCGAGGGCGACTGACCTCCGCCAGGCTCGAGGCCACCGGGCGCTCCTCCGGGGGAAGGATCCTGCGGAAGCTCCGCCCGGGTTGCGTAGAGGACTGCGATCTGCGCCCGCGCGAGACCGCCGGCCTCGGGCACTTTGGCGACTACCGGAGCGCCCGGCCGCAGTCAACGGCCCCAGTCACATAGGCGCGGGCCTCGGCGGGCGGACCCACGAAGCACCTCGGTCTCGCGGGACCGTGGTCGTAGACGAAGACGTGGCCGTTGGCGAGGAAGGTGGGCTCGAACTCGTCCCAGCCGACCTCCCACGGGCCGCCCTGACCCGTGCCCGAGAGCGAAAGCCTTCCGCTCGTCGGGTCACGGCAGGGGCGCATGCCATGGGCCTCGGCCCAGCGACGAAGCTCGACCACGTCCTGGGTTGTCCGGAACACCGGGAGAAAATAGCGGCTCCGGGCCCTGCGCGCCCCGGACTCTCTCTCGGGGCGCCAGAACGCAGCCCGCGGAGCACTAACCGGGCAGGCTCTCCAGTACCTGGCGTGCTGCCCGTTCGCCGCTGCGCAGCGCGCCGTCGACGGTCCCCGCGAAGTCGGGTTCGGTCGCCTCGCCCGCGAAGAAGAGGGTGCCCAGGATGGGTCGCGAGAGCGCCTCCGGTGCCCCCGCCGATCCCACGGGAAACACGGCGTACCCTCCCCCGGAAAGCGGGTCGCGCGACCAGTCCACGAGCTCGGCGCCATCGAGGCGATCCTCGAGCGCCCCGGTTGCAAGACCGAGAGCCGGGGCGAGCCCCCGAAGCGCGGCCCGGAGCGCGCCCGATTCTCCGAGCCCTGAGAGGCGGCGCGCCCCGGGTCCGCCGACCCAGCCGACGAGGAGAGGGTCGCGCCGCGGCGCCAGGGTCCAGAAGACTGGCACGGGCGCTCCGGGCAGGTGGAGGAAGGCGAACCCACTTCGGCCCCGCTCCTCCCATGGGGGCCGCCGGAACCGCAGCAGCACCTTCACCACCGGTCCCATGTCCAGTCTCCCCCAGGCGCTCCGGGCGGAGTCCGGTTCCGGCCGGAACTGGATCGCCCCGCCTCGCAGCACCCCCAGCGGAACGGTCAGCAGGAGCCGCTCGCCCCGGAGAACGGGCAGCGAGCCACCCGCCAGTCCGCGGGCCTCGACCGCGACGGCCCCGGGGCGCCAGCGAACCCTGGTCGCGGTCACACCGAGCCTGAGCTCGGCCGGTGGACGCCGCGCCTCGGCGACGAGAGGGGCCAGCACCGAGGCCCAGCCGGAAAGGGGGCGGTAGTTCTGATCTCCTCCGATCGTCTTCAGGGCGCGGTTCATCCGTGACAGGGCCGCCGCGGAAGCGGTGTTCGGGTCGGCGAGGTAGAAGCCTTCGGCGAACGACCGCGCCAGCGAAAGCTCGGGGGCTCGGGCGCGCCGTTCCCGGCGGGCGCGGGCGAAGAGCGCCGCCACGCTCTCGCGGTCGTCCCGGGCAAGGTCGAAGAGCGCCCAGGCCCGCGCGAAGCGCGCCCCGGCGCTCCCCTGGCCTTTGTGAGCCGCCGCGAGCCGGTGCGAGGACGGCACTCGCACGATCGATACCCCGGCCTCGCGGGCCAGAGCCGTCACCATCTTCGGCCGCCCGTGAACGAACTCGGCCCCCCGCTCGCGGGGAATCCCCAGGCTCGGGTCTTGCCGGGTGTCCACCCGGCCACCGGTCCTTTCTCGCGCCTCGAGGATCACCGTCCGGACCCCGGCCCGGCGTAAAGCTCGCCCGGCGGACAGTCCGGCGGCTCCCGCCCCAATCACGAGCACCGTCGGGGCCGCCACGCTCATCCCTCCGGTGAACGGAGTGCCCCGAAGAAGAGAGCCAACCCCCAATGGCCTTTCCCGCCACCGCGGCGTGGGCGGTCCGGGTGACTCCCGGCGATCTGGGCTTCCTCCTCAGCCTTCGGGTCTCGCACCCTCCCCCTCCCCGAGCGCCCCAGCCGAGGCAGCTCACGCTCTCCCTCCGTACCTCCTTTCCTAGTCCGGCGAGGGCGAGACTGGGGCCGCTTCCGTGGGGGCTCCCGAAGCGTCTACTCGCGGAGACCGAGGACCTGGGAAGGGCCCGGGCGCTCCGCCACAAGGCCTGTTCGAGCCTCATTCCGGGAAGCGCCGTGGCGCACCGGCCCTGACAGGGCGACAGTGCATCGCGTCACTGGATTGTGGTCCGTGCCTTTGGCGTCGCGGCCTGGAGGAGGATACGGGTCGCGCGATGGAGGGGCCGCCGACGAGCGGGGGCCCAAGAGATGAGGGACCGGTAGAGCATCGGGCCTCTCCCCTCGGGCTGCGCAGCGTGGGAGGAACGGGGGCGAGGATTCAACAATCCAGGAATCGCGGGGGGTTGGGTCGGTTTCGCGCCTCTCCCCCCTCCTCCTCGACCGGGGCGATCGAGGTCGCAGCGCCTCCAGCCCTCACCGCCCTGGTACAGCCCTACCTCCACCCGGAGTTACGTACTACTTTCGTGCGCGCTCGATCGGCTCACTCGGCTCTTGACTGCCGTTCACGCCTGGGGACTAGCTTGGTCCACCACCTCTGGGAAAGCAACGTATGGCCGATATCTTCGAGAGATGCGCCGCGTGGAAGGAGGTCCAGCTCGTCAAGCTGGCCGGTCACTACCCGTACTACCGCGTGGTCGAGCAGAACGACGGAACCGAGGTCGTGATCGGGGGCCAGCGCCTCATCATGGCTTGCTCCAACAACTACCTCGGGCTCGCCCAGGATCCGCGGGTCCGGGAGGCGGCGGCCGAGGCGGCGCGGACCTGGGGTTCCTCGACGTGCGGCTCGCGGATCCTGAACGGGACGCTCGCGCTCCACGACGAGCTCGACCGAAGGCTCGCGACCTTCTTCCAAAAGGAGGCGGCAGTCTGCTTCTCGACCGGCTTCACGACGAACCTCGGGACCATCTCCTCCCTCGTGCAGCGGCACGACGTGGTCTTCGCCGACCGGATGGCGCACGCCTCGATCGTCGAGGGCCTCCAGGCCTGCCTCGGCCAGGCCAGGCGCTTCCGCCACAACGACCTGGATGACCTCGAGAAGCAGCTCGCCGCCGCGCCACCGGAGGCGGGCAAACTCATCGTCGTCGACGGCGTCTACTCGATGGAGGGCGACCTCGCCGATCTCGTCGGGCTGGTGGAGCTCAAGAAGAAGTACGGGGCGCGCCTCATGTCGGACGAGGCCCACGGCTTCGGCGTCATGGGGCAGTCGGGACGGGGAGCCGGCGAGCACCTCGGCGTCCACGACGACGTGGACCTCATCATGGCCACCTTCTCGAAGTCGCTCGCCTCCATGGGCGGCGTGATCGCCGGTCGGGCCGACGTCATCAACTGGATCAAGCACAAGGCGCGGGCGATGCTCTTTCAGGCCTCGATGACGCCGCCCGCCGTCTCCGCCGCCCTCAAGGCGCTCGAGATCATCCAGGGCGAGCCCGAGCGCCGCGCGCGGCTGTGGGACATCTCGGAGCGCGCCCACCGGGAGCTTCGCCTGCTCGGTTTCGACACCCGGCCTTCGGTGACCCCGGTCATCCCCATCGTGGTGGGGGACCAGGTCTTGAACTTCATGTTCTGGCGCAAGCTCACCGAGGCGGGGATCTTCGTCTCGCCAGTGACGAAACCTGCGGTCGAGCGTGACCTGGTGCGGGCCGTCTTCATGGCCACCCATACCGACGAGCAGGTGGACCGCGCCCTGGAGATGTTCAAGCGCTGCGGCCGCGAGGTGGGCATCATCCCCTACGAGAAGCCGCACACCCGGGTCGAGGTGAAGATGGCTCGGCCCGGCTCGGTCGGGTTCCTCTCCTCGCGGGGCGAGGCCGATTCCGGGAGCTCATCCGCGCAGGGCAGCCTCGACATCGGGGCCTTGCTCGGGAACCGAACCGAGCCTCTGGGGCAACGGCTCTCCGACGCCGCCGAGCTCCTCACCTGGCGGGCCCTGAACCTGCGCCCGGAAGACGTTCGCAAGCTCGCCGAGCTTCCCGACAAGCTCTGGACCCAGCGCCACCGGGTGAGCAACCGGCTGATGTGGCTCGCCATGGACTTCGTGAGCCGGCGAGAGGCCCGGCGCCACGCGAACGGCGTCTCGAACGATGAAGCGGGCGAGCACTCGCCCACGGAGGGAAACGCATGACCGCAGCCACTAAGGCCTCGGTCGCCGCCCCATCGGCGCCCCTCGAGAAGGGCAAGATCGAGGTGACGCCCGTCCTCGACGTCGCGGACCGAGACCGCTTCATCAAGTTCTCGTGGGAGATCTACCGGAACGACCTCCACTGGGTACCGCCCCTGCTCATGGAGCGGCACGAGTTCCTCGATCCGTCCAAGAACCCCTTCTTCCTCCACGCGGAGGTCGCGCTCTTCCTCGCCCGCCGCGCCGGCGAGATCGTGGGCCGCATCGCCGCCGTGGAGGACCGCAACTTCAACTCCTTCCACCGCTCCCGGGTCGCCTACTTCGGTCTCTTCGAGTGCGTGAACGACGTCCAGGTCGCGGCGGCTCTGTTCCAGGCGGCCCGGGAGTGGGCGCGCGGGCGCGGCCTCGAGAGCCTCCTCGGCCCCATGAATCTCTCCACCAACTACGAGGTGGGGCTGCTGGTGGAGGGGTTCGACTCCGATCCGTACCTGCAGATGACCTACAACCCGCCCTACTACGGTGAGCTCATCGAGAAGTGCGGGCTGGAGAAGGCGAAGGACCTCTACGCCTGGGAACGCTCGGCGAGCCCCCCTCCCGAGCGGTTCGCGCGGGTGGCCGACAAGATCCGCGCCCACTCGGAAGTGCAGATCCGCAGCGTGAACCTCCGCAACTTCGAGGCGGAGGTGACGCGCATCAAGGAGGTCTACAACGCCGCCTGGGAGAAGAACTGGGGCTTCGTGCCCATGACCGAGAAGGAGTTCGACAAGCTGGCTCGCGACCTCCGCCAGTTCGTGGTGCCGGCGCTCGCGCTGCTCGCCGAGTGTCAGGGGGAGCCCATCGCCTTCTCGCTCACCATCCCCGACTACAACCAAGCGCTCAAGAAGCTCAACGGCCGGCTCACCACCTACGGCTTGCCCATCGGGCTCTTGAAGCTCCTCTACTTCGCGCGCAAGATCGATCGGGTCCGCCTCATGGCACTTGGAGTGAAGGCCGGCTGGCGCCGGCGCGGGATCGACGCGGTGCTGGTGGTGGAGACCATCCGTCGGGTCCACCGCCTCGGCTACCAGGGCGGCGAGGTCTCCTGGACCCTCGAGGACAACGACCTCATCAATCGAACCATCGAGGCCAGCGGCTGCACCCGCACGAAGCGGTACCGGGTCTACCGGGCGCAGACGGGCTAGGCCGGCCAAGGCATGCGCGTCCTCGTCACCGGCGCGAGCGGGTTCATCGGGACGGCCCTCACGAGAACTCTCCGCGAGCGCGGCGATGAGGTCCGCGCCCTCGTCCGCCCCACCTCGGCGACGGCCACTCTCGAGAGGCTGGGGGTGGAACTCGTGCGGGTCGACCTTTCCGACGTCGACCGCGTCTTCGAGTCCCTTCACGGCTGCGAACTCGTCTTCCACCTGGCGGGGGCCGTGAAGGCTCTTCGACCCCGCGACTTCTACCCCGTGAACGCCGAGGCCACCCGTCGTGTGGCCGAGGCGTGCGCGCGGGCCAGCTCGCCCCCTCGGCTCATCTACCTCTCCTCCCTGGCGGCGGGCGGGCCCGCCTCCCCGGGCCGGCCCCGCCGGGAAGAGGATGCTCCGCACCCGGTGAGCCTCTACGGGGAGAGCAAGCTTGCCGGCGAACGGGCGGTGCGGGATCTCGCCGGTCGCCTGGGCGCGAGCATCGTGCGCCCCCCCATCGTGTACGGTCCGGGTGACCGGGAGTTCGTCCCCATGCTCGCGCGGATGGCCCGGCTCGGCCTCGTGCTAACGGCCGGCCGCGACGAGAGACGCTACAGCGTCCTTCACGTGGAGGACCTGTGCCAGGGTCTTTTGGCGGTGGCCGAGCGGGGGTCGCGGGTGGAGCCCGGGGGAAGCGCGGGGATCTACTACCTCGACGACGGGGCCGAGCACCGGTGGGAGGACATCGGCCGGGCCGCCTGCGCGGCGCTGGGACGGCGAGCGGTGGAGCTGCGCCTGCCCATGTTCTTCACGGTCCTCGCCGCGGCCCGCAGCGCCGTCGCGGCCTCCCTCTCCAGAAAGCCCGCCATGCTGTCCTTCGACAAGCTGAAGGAGGTGAGGCAAGCCACCTGGACCTGCAGCTCGGAGCGGGCCCGGCGGGAGATCGGATACGAGCCCCGGGTCCCCTTAGAAACGGGGATGAGGCAGGCGCTGTCGTGGTTCTGCAGTCCCGCCCATTGACGGGCAGCCGCCTTGCCCCCGGATGCGCTCCGGGGTGGCGGCGCGCCGCCAAAGTGCGGTACCAGCGAGCATGGACGAGCGAAAGGTGACGGTGTCCCGCCGCGGTGCCGAGCGGATCGCGGGCGGGCACCTCTGGGTGTACCGGGTGGACGTGGAGAAGGCGTCAACCGCCCTGGAGCCCGGGGAGGTGGTGGCGCTCCTCGACGGGCGGGGGCGGTTTCTTGCAAAGGCGCTCTGGTCCAGCCAGTCGAAGATCGCCATCCGGGTGCTGACGCTCGACGAGGTGCCCATCGACGAGGATTTCTGGGCGGACCGGATCGCGCAGGCCATCGAGCTGCGGGTGCGCGCCTTCGGCGACGAGCCCTCTGTCCGGCTCGTCCACGGCGAGGGAGATCTCTTGCCCGGCCTCGTGGTCGACCGGTACGGGCCGGTGGCCGCTTTGCAGACCTTGGTCCCCGCCACGGAGCGGAGGAAAGGGTTCTTTGTGGAGGTCCTGACCGGGGCCTTACCCCTGCGTGCGGTGGTGGAGCGGAACGACGTGCGCGTTCGCGAGCTGGAGGGGCTCTCTCAGAGGAAGGGGGTCTTGTGGGGCGAGGTCCCGGCCGGACTCGAGCTCCGGGAGGGGGAGGTGCGGATGGGGCTCGACGTCCTCGGGGGCCAGAAGACCGGCGCCTTCCTCGACCAGCGGGAGAACCACCTGCGAGCCGGTGCCTACGCGGCCGGCCGCTGCCTCGATTGCTTCAGCTACGCCGGGGGGTTCGCGCTCCAGCTGGCGCGCCGGGCCGAGAGCGTCGTGGCCGTGGAGATGCAGCCCATCGCCGCAGCACACCTCCGGGAGAACGCCGCCCGCAACCGGGCCGCGAACCTGGAGGTGGTGGAGGCCAACGCCTTCGACTACCTCCGCGACCGCTCGGAGGAACCACCGGTCTTCGACCTCGTGGTCCTGGACCCGCCCGCGTTCGCCAAGAACCGCGCCTCGCTGCCCAACGCCCGGAGGGGCTACAAGGAGATCAACCTGCGCGCCCTCCAGATCCTGAAGCCCGGCGGCCTGCTCGTCACCGCCTCCTGCAGCTACCACCTTCCCGAGGCGATGCTGGAGGAACTCGTCCTCGAGGCAGCCATGGACGCCGGCCGTCGGGTGCAGGTCCTGGAGCGTCGGGGCGCGGGGCGAGACCATCCGGTCCTCCTCGGCGTCCCCGAGACGCGGTACCTCAAGTGTCTCTTCTTGCGCGTCCTGTGATGGCCACCGCCCAGGCCGCGCCTGGCTCGCCGCCCGGCGGGCGAGATACCATCCGCGGGTAGAGTGGTCACAAGGAAAGGAGCGCCCGGTGACCGTTCCCCCCGAGGAGCTCGCGGACGAGGTCCTCGCCCATAGCCCCCTTCTCGCGAGGCTCGACGCGGCCATGCGGGCGCGCCTCATTCGGCGGACCGAGCACCTGGCGGTACCTCCCCGGACCCGCATCCACGGCGACGCCGATGCAGGGAAGCACCTCTTCGTCATCCTCTCCGGCGAAGCCAACCTGCGCTACGAGCACGGCCTGCGGCGCCTGGGGCCGGGCGACCACTTCGGCGAGATCGCCGGCACCGGCGGCCGCCACCGGGGCGAGGTGGTCACCTCCGAGGGCCCCCTCACGGCGGTGCGGCTCTCGGCCGCCGCCTGGGCGGCCATCGAGCGGGAGGACCCGCCGCTAGCGCTGGCGCTCTCGGTGGGGCTAAACGCCACCCTGCAGGACGCGCTCTTTCGCCTGGCGGGCGAGATGGACTTGCTCCTCCGCGGCCGCACCGTGCCGCGGGCCCAGGAGATCGCCGTCCAGGTGCTCGGTCGGGAACGCCGGATCCGGACCGGCACGCGCGTCATGGACCTGTTGCCGCGCGAGCTGGGGGGCGATCCGGTGGTGGCCGGGCTGCTCGGCCAGAAACCGGTGGCGCTCTCCACTCCCGTCTTCACCGAATCCTCGATCGCCGCCCTCACCCTCTCCCATTTCGAGGGACGCCAGATCTACGCGCAGTCGGTGGGGCTCCTCTTGCTCGAGGCCGCCCACCAGCTCGCGCCCGAGCTCAACGTCCGGCTCGGCCCCTCACGCGGCCTGCGCCAGGCGGTCGAGGTGGAGGGGATCGCCCCGGGGGGGCGAGCTGCTCTCGCCGCCCGGCTCACCGCGGCCATGGAGCGAATCTGCGCCTCCGATGCCCCCATCCGCGCGGAGAACTGGCCCACCGACGAGGCCGTCCGCCACTTCCAGGAACGGGGTTGGGACGATGCGGTGCTGCTCTTGCGCACGCGGCGGCTGGCCACCGTCCGCCTCGCCTCCTGCGGGGACCTGTATGCGCTCTCGCCCGGGCCCCTCCTTCCCTCCACCGGCTCCCTGCGGGGCTTCCGGCTCGAGGCCGACCGAGGGGGCCTCTGGCTCGAGCTGGGCGAGCGCGATCCGCGGCTCTTGGAGCCGCCGTCCGACGAGCCAGGCCACGCCCACCCCGCGGAGGGGCAGATGGTGGTGGAGCACCAGCGCTGGCTTGCCGCCATGGGCGTCGGCAGCGTGGGAGCGCTTTCCCAGCTGTGCATCTCCGGGCAGATCTCGCAACTCGTCCGCGTGGCGGAGGGATTCCACGAGAAACAGATCGGCCTCGTCGCCGACCGGGTGGCCGCGGCGCGGGACCGGATCCGGATCATTGCGGTCGCCGGGCCGTCCTCGTCCGGGAAGACCACCTTCATCAAGCGGCTGACCGTGCAGCTCCAGATCAATGGCGTGAACCCGGTCGGCATCGGGCTCGACAACTACTACCTGGACCGGGAGAGGACCCCGCGCGACGAGAAGGGCGAGTGGGACTTCGAGGCGCTCGAGGCCCTCGATCTCGGTCTCCTGCAAGAGCAGGTGCGACGCCTGCTCGATGGGGAGGAGGTGAAGACCGCCCGCTACGATTTTCTCACCGGCCTCTCCCAGAGGACGGGGGGCCCGGCCGTCCGGCTCAGGCCCGGGGACGTACTCATGCTGGAGGGGATCCACGGGCTCAACCCCGCTCTCCTCGGCGCGCTCCCGGGCGCGGGCGAGCTCTTCCGCGTCTTCATCCACCCCGCCACCACCTTGCCCTTCGACCGCCTCTCCCGCTTCTCGGCCACCGACCTGCGACTGCTCCGCCGCATCGTCCGCGACCGGCACACACGGGGCTACTCGGCGGCGGAGAACATCCTCCGCTGGCCCTCGGTCCAGGCTGGCGAGCGGCGCCATATCTTCCCTTACCAGGACGAGGCCGACGTGGTGTTCGACTCGGCGCTCATCTACGAGCCAGCCGTGCTCAAGGTCTACGCCGAGCGTTACCTGCTCGAGGTCCTGCCCGAACACCAGGCGTACCCGACCGCCATCCGGCTCCGCCACCTCATCGACCGCTTCGTGTCGATCTACCCGGACCAGGTTCCGCCCACCTCGCTCATCCGCGAGTTCATCGGCGGGAGCGGGTTCGAGTACTGACGGCGGGGTGCCATCCGCCTGCTCGCCCACCTGCCAGCCGTACGAGCGTTCGGCTGGCTCAAATCATTAGGCTCGTGGTCAGGCTGTAGTGCCCTCTTTCGAATCGAAGCCTTACAGCCAGGAGAGACGGTGCGCCTGGCCGGTGGAATGTGTGTTTGCTGCCTCTCTCCAGCCCCGGAACGGTGTTCCCGCAAGGGTCTGCACCCGTACCCGCAAAAGGGCCGTATCCTTTCGGTTCGTGGACCGACCGCTGGCGGTGCTGCGGGTCGACCATCTGGATAGGTTGACCGGGACGCTGGCGCGCCGTGGGTACCAGGTCATCGGACCGACGGTGCGCGACGGGGCGATCGTCTATGACCGGATCGGGTCGGCCGACGACCTGCCGGTGGGGTGGACCGACGAGCAGGGTCCAGGCCGCTACCGGCTGAAGCGCAGGACGGACGGCGCGCTGTTCGGATACGCGGCCGGCCCGACGAGTCTCAAGAATCACCTGCACCCTTCGGAGGTCCGGATGCTCGCCGCCGAGCGGTGCAAGGCGACGTTCCGGATCCTCGACGACGAGCCACCCCACCCTTCTCCCAGGGCCTTTCTGGGGGTGCGGTCGTGCGAACTCGCCGCCATCGCGGTGCTGGATCGCGTGTTGCTGGGCGATCGGTACCGCGACCCCACGTACGGCGCCCTGCGCGAAGGAGCGTTCGTGGTCGCCGTCCAGTGCACTGAGCCGGCCTCGACCTGCTTCTGTGCATCCATGGGGAATGGGCCACCTTCGAAGGCCGGCTTCGACCTCGCCCTGACCGAGCTCCTCGAGCCGGGTGGCCACCGTTTCCTCGTGGAGGTGGGCAGCGACCGGGGGGCCGAGGTGCTCGCGGAGCTGGAGCCCGCGCCCGCCACGGCCGAGGAGGAGGCGGCGGCCCGGGCGGCGGTGGCGGCGGGGGTAGAGCGCCAGGTCCGCAGCCTCGAGCGTGACGGGCTCGCGGAGTTTCTCCCGCAGGCGCTCGAGCATCCCCGATGGGACGAGGTGGCGGGACGTTGCCTCGCCTGTGCCAACTGCACCATGGTCTGCCCCACTTGCTTCTGCACCACGGTCGACGACCTGACCGACGTGGCCGGGCGCCGGGCGGAGCGCTGGCGGCGCTGGGACTCCTGCTTCACGCTCAGCTTCTCCTACATCCACGGGGGCAGCGTGCGTGCATCGGGCAAGGCCCGTTACCGCCAGTGGCTCACGCACAAGCTGGCGAGCTGGCACGACCAGTTCGGTCTCTCGGGCTGCGTGGGCTGCGGGCGCTGCATCACCTGGTGCCCGGCAGGGATCGACCTCACCGAGGAGGTGAGGGTCCTTCGCGGGACGGAACGCCATGGAAACGCTTGAGCGCATCATCGCCGAACATCCCTTCTTCTCCGGCCTCGAGTCCTACTACCTGGGGCTCTTGGTGGGCTGTGCCAAGAACGTGCGGTTCGAGGCCGGCACGTACATCTTCAAGGAGGGCGAGGAGGCCAACGAGTTCTACCTCATCCGGGCGGGCAAGGTCGCCCTGGAGATCTTCGCCCCGCAGCGGAAGCCGATCATCGTATCCACGCGTGGTGAAGGGCAGGTGGTGGGCTGGTCGTGGCTCCTCCCGCCCTACCAGTGGCGGTTCCACTGCCGGGCGGTGGAGAACACCCGGGCCTTCGCCCTCGACGGGAAGTGCCTGCGCGCCAAGTGCGAGCAGAACCACGACCTCGGGTACGAGCTCCTGAAGCGGTTCGCCCAGGTCATCGAGGAGCAAGTGGTCGCGGCACACTACCAGCTCGTCGATCTGCACGAGGCGGAACGGTAACGGCATGGACAGCCCGGCCGCCCCCGACGCGCTCGTCCCCCGGATCCACCGGGTCCAGAAGGTCACCCGGGAGACGCCCGACACCTTCACCCTGGCCCTCGCGCCCGACGACGGAGTGGAGCGCTCCCACTTCCGCCCGGGGCAGTTCAGCATGCTCTGGGTCTTCGGCGTGGGGGAGCTGCCCATCTCCATCAGCGGGGACCCGGCCCGGGACGGGCTGCTCGAGTACACGGTGCGCTCGGTGGGACAGGCCACTCATGCGCTCGTGAACCGCGCCATCGGTGACGGGATCGGGGTGCGGGGTCCGCTCGGGGTGGGCTGGCCCATGGAGGCGGCCCGAGGGCGCGACGTCATCCTGGTGGCGGGCGGGATCGGGCTGGCCCCGCTCCGGCCGGTGGTGAACGAGGTCCTGCGCAACCGGGACGAGTACGGGCGCCTCGTACTGCTCTACGGGGCGCGCAGCCCCCGCGACCTCCTCTACCGCCGGGAGCTGGCCTTTTGGGCGCGCCAGCGGGACACCCAGATCCTCGTCACGGTCGACTACGGCGGGCTCAACTGGCACGGCCACGTCGGGGTGGTCACGACGCTCTTCCGCTTCGCCCGGCTCCAGCCCGCCCGCTCGGTCGCCATGGTCTGCGGGCCCGAGATCATGATGCGCTTCGTGACCCGCGAGCTCGAGCACCAAGGGCTGTCCCGGCAGTCCATTCACCTGTCCCTGGAGCGGAACATGAAGTGCGCGGTGGGCTTCTGCGGCCACTGCCAGCTCGGGCCCCTGTTCGTGTGCCGGGACGGGCCGGTCTTCCCGTACGAGCGGATCCGATCGCTCATGGAGAAGCATGAGCTCTGAGAAGAAGCGCCGGCCCAAGGTGGCCGTCTTCAAGTTCGCCTCCTGCGACGGCTGCCAGCTCTCCCTGCTCGACGCCGAGGACGAGCTTCTGGAGGTGGCCGGTGCGGTCGAGATCGCTCACTTCCCCGAGGCCTCCCGGACGTCGGTGAAGGGACCCTACGACCTGGGGCTGGTGGAGGGATCGGTCACCACCCACCACGACGCCCAGCGCATCCAGGAGGTCCGCCGCCAGTGCCGGACGCTCGTCGCCATCGGCGCCTGCGCCACCGCCGGCGGGATCCAGGCCCTGCGGAACTGGAAGGACGCGGACGAGATGGTCCGGGTGGTCTACGCCACCCCGCAGTTCGTCAGCACCCTGAAGCTCTCGACCCCGGTGGCCGAGCACGTCCCGGTCGACTTCGAGCTGCGCGGCTGCCCCATCCACAAGGGCCAGCTCATCGAGCTCGTTGCGGCCACGCTGGCGGGGCGAAAGCCGAACATCCCCTCTCACTCCGTGTGCATGGAGTGCAAGCGCAGGGCCACCGTCTGCGTGGCCGTGGCCCGCGGCACCGCCTGCCTGGGGCCGGTGACCCAGGCCGGCTGCAGCGCGCTCTGCCCGGGATTCGACCGCGGCTGCTACGGCTGCTTCGGGCCGGCGGAGACTCCCAACACCCGGGCGATGACCGATCAGCTCCGCCAGCTGGGGCAGACGAGCGAGCAGGTCTCCCGCGCTTTCCGCGGGGCGAACGCCTGGGCCTGGCAGTTCCGCCAGGCCAGCGAGGAGAGCGAGCGCAGATGAGCAGACGCGCCGGCAGGACCATCCTGGTGGACGCCCTGGCCCGCGTCGAGGGGGAGGGAGCCCTCTACATCAAGCTCGCCGGGGAACATGTGGCAGACGTCCGGCTCCGCCTCTACGAGCCCCCCCGGCTCTTCGAGGCCCTCCTCCGCGGCCGCCACTTCACCGAGGCCCCCGACATCACCTCCCGGATCTGCGGGATCTGCCCGGTCGCCTACCAGATGAGTGCGGTTCACGCCGTGGAGCGGGCCCTCGGCCTCCACATCGATCCCGCGGTCCGCCTCCTGCGCCGCCTCTTCTTCTGCGGCGAGTGGATCGAGAGCCACGCCTTGCACGTCTACATGCTGCACGGGCCCGACTTCCTCGGCTACGCCGACGTCATCGCCATGGCCAAGGACCACGGGGCGGTGGTGGAGCGGGCGCTGCGGCTCAAGAAGATCGGCAACCGGATCGTGGAGGTGCTCGGGGGCCGGGAGATCCATCCCATCTCGGCGGCGGTGGGCGGCTTCCACAAGGTGCCCGCCCGCCGCGCCCTCCTGGACCTCGTCCCCGAGCTCGAGTGGGCCATGGGGGCGGCCCTGGAGACGGTCGGGTTCGCATCCCGCCTCGAGTTCCCCGACTTCGAGCAGGACTACGAGTTCGTGGCCCTTCGCCACCCGGCCGAGTACCCGCTCAACGAGGGGCGCCTGGTCTCCAGCCACGGGCTGGACATCGACGTCGCCGAGTACGAGGACCAGTTCGTGGAGCAGCACGTCAAGCACTCCACCGCCCTGCATTCCTCTATCAGGGGGCGCGGCTCCTACCTCGTGGGCCCGCTGGCGCGGTTCAACTTGAACTTCGACCGGCTCCCCGAGGCGGCCCGCCAGGCCGCCCTGGACGCCGGCCTGCGTCCCCCCGTGCGGAACCCGTTCCGCAGCATCGTGGTGCGGGCGGTCGAGATCGTGTTCGCCTGCGAGGAGGCGCTGCGCGCCATCCGCGAGTACGAGCCGCCGGCGGCGCCAAGGGTCGAGGCGGTGGCCCGGTCCGGGATGGGGCAGGCCATCACCGAGGCCCCCCGCGGCATCCTGTACCACCGCTACGCGCTCGATGAGGCCGGGAGGATCCTCACCGCCCGCATCGTCCCCCCCACCTCCCAGAACCAGCGGCGCATCGAAGATGACCTGCGCGACTACGCCGCCCGCTTCGTGGCCTGGCCGCTCGAGGAGGCGACCTGGAAGTGCGAGCAGGCGGTGCGCAACTACGACCCGTGCATCTCGTGCGCCACGCACTTCCTCCGGGTCGTGGTGGAGCCGGGACCACCGGCCCGGGGCTAGACTCTGGCGGTGCGGATCATCTGCTGCGGCGCATTGGAGCGGGGCGACGACGGGGCCGGGGTGCTCGTCGCGCGGCGGCTCTTCGAGCTGGGCGTTCCCGCCCTCCTTGAGAGCGGCGAGGCTTCGGGCCTCGTCGAAGCCCTCTCCGGCTCCGACGACGTCGTCGTCGTCGACGCGGTGGTCACGGGCGCTCCCCTCGGGACGGTGCGGACCTGGGAGGGCCGCCCGGACGGCCTGCTCCGCCGGTCCGGGCCGTCCAGCCACCAGCTCGGCCTCGACGTCGCCCTCGACCTGGCCCGGGCCCTGGGCCGGCTCCCCCGGCGCCTGCGGATCCACGGCATCGAGGGGAGGCGCTTCGGCACCGGAGAGGCGCCTTCACCGGAAGTCGTGGCGGCGGCGGAGGAGGTCGCGCGCCAGCTCGCAGCCGAAGCCGGGGCCACGGGCGAAGGTGGATCGGGCACGACTACCTCGTGAGCGGGCCCGAACCTCACCGGGGCTCGCGGTCGGTCCTGACGGGTGCGGTACAGGCGCGCGGCCCCGGGATCCACGCTCTGGGGAGGTCCCGCCACGGAGAGGGGCTGCGATTTCCGCGCCCTCTCTCCCCTCCGCGGACATCTTGCCAGGGCGATTCGTCCTCCCGAGCGGCGCACGAAGAGCCGTTTCGAGCGCGACGGGCAAGGAGGGGCGCGACCTGGACCGTCGGCGTGGGCGAGGCGTTCTGACACGGACCTCGTGACCTGGCGCGTGCGCCGGAGGAGAATGGCCGCCATGGCCGAGCCTCCTCTTCTCCCCGTGCTCGTGGTGGGCGCTGGGGTGTCGGGTCTCTCCTGCGGGCGGGCGCTCGCCGACGGCGGCCAGAGCCCGACCTTGCTGGAGCGGGCGCGGGGGGTGGGGGGGCGCTGTGCGACCCGCCGGGTGAACGGGCACGCCCTGGACTTCGGTGCCACCTTCCTGCACGGGCGCGACCCGGACTTCCTGGCGGCGCTCAAGGCGGTGCCGGCCACGGCGCTCCCCTTCTGGCCGCGCGAGGTGTCGGGCAGTGGCCTCCCCTGCCAGCCCGAGGCATTCTCGCATGGTGAATGGCGAGTCGCCTTCGCCGAGGGGGCGAGCGCCCTCCCCAAGCATCTGGCCCGCGGCCTCGAGGTCTGGACCCTGGCGGCGGCGGAGGCCCTCGAGCCCGCCTCGGGGTCGGTCAGGGTGCGGCTCGAGGACGGGACCACCGTCCGGGCGAGAACGGTGGTCGTGGCCACGGCGGCGGAGGAGGCCGAGGCCTTGCTCGCCACCGCCCCCGCCGAGCGGGAGCTCTCGGCCGCCACCGCGGTCCTCCGGCTCTCCCGCTCCGAGCCGTGCCTGGCGCTCTTGGCCGTCTACCCGGAGGAAACCGCCGCCCCGACCTGGCAGCTGGCCCTCCCCGAGCGCTCCCGGATCCTGCAGCTCGCATCGAGCGAGGGCACGAAGCGGCGGCTGCCCTCGCCGGCCGTGGTCTACCAGGCCCATGCCCGCTGGTCGCGCGAGCACGCCGAGGATCGCGGCTGGCCCAGGGCCTTGCTGGACGAGGCGGGGCGCGTCCTCGGCCCGTGGGCCGCGGCCCCGCGGGTGGTCGAGGAGCACCGCTGGCGCTACGCCCGCAACGGGCTCTCCGCCGAGCTGGCCGCCCCCATCCTGCTCCGGCTCAACGGGGGCGGGTTGCTTGGCCTGTGCGGCGACCGCTTCGGTCGCGGCGGGGGGGTCGAGGGCGCCTGGCTCTCGGGACGGACGCTGGCGAGGCGAATCCTCGCCGAGGAGGGCGGATGACGGCGACGGGCGACGCGCTGGCCGTGCTGGTCCGGCGCGACCAGGACCACGAGTGCGAGGGATTCGGGCCCTCCAAGGTGTGCGTGCGGATCGTGGCGGTGGCCGAGCTCCCCACGCGTTTCGGCCCCTTCCGGATCGTGGCCTTCTGGAACAACCGCGACGGGAAGGAGCATGTCGCCCTGGTGCATGGCGACGTGGTGGGTGGCTCCGAGATCCCGGTCCGGCTCCACTCCGAGTGCCTCACCGGAGACGTCCTCGGGTCCCTGCGCTGCGACTGCCGCGACCAGCTCACCGAGGGACTCTCGGCCATCCGCCGCGAGAGGCGAGGGGTCCTTCTCTACCTCCGCCAAGAGGGGCGCGGCATCGGCCTCATCAACAAGATCCGCGCCTACGCCCTCCAGGAGCAGGGGCTAGACACGGTCGAGGCAAACCTGGCCCTCGGCTTCAGGGACGACGAGCGGGACTACGCCGTGGCCGCCCACATGCTGAAGAGCCTCGACCTCGAGTCGGTCCGGCTCATCACCAACAACCCGGAGAAGATCCGCCAGCTCACCCAGCACGGCGTGAGGGTGGCGGGCCGCATCCCCCACGTCATCCCGCCCAACGAGCACAACCGGTTCTACCTCGAGACGAAGGCTCGCCGCTCCGGCCACTTCATCGACCTCTCCACGGCCCCGCGCCTCATGGAGCAGAGCGACCCGGTGGTGGTGGAGGGAATGCCGGCGCCCGCTCACGGGAAGTGAGCGCCCGGACCAGCAGGCGGTCCCCCCCCCCGTCCCCGCGAGGGGTTACTCGCGTGGGACAGCGCAACGGTCGACGAGGTGCACGATCGACTGATAGGGGATCCCCGCGTGGAGGCTCAGGCCGATCTGGCAGGTGCGGCTGTTCGAGTAGCCCGCCTCGCAACCGGGGGGAAGGCGGTTCCGGAGGTCCCGTAGCGCGGAGGCGTTGAGTTCCGGCCGGGTGAAGCCACGGTCGCCGGCGAACCCGCAGCACCCGACTGGCGGCACCACCACGCGCTCCGCACAAGCCTCGGCCACCTCCCTGAGCTTCTCGCCCACGCCCATCCGGGCCGAGCTGCAGGTGACGTGGACCGCCACCGTCCCGGCCCGCCGCTCGAGCCGGAGCCGGTCCCAGAGGAGGTCTCTCACGAGCTCGGCCGGCTCGAGGGCCCGGATCCGCGGGTCGAGGTGCTGGCGCATGGCCTGGGTGCAGGGGCTCGTCTCGCACACCACCGGCAGCTGCCCCCCGAGGCTCGCCTCGAGCAGTGCCGCCTCGAGCTCGGCCGCCTTCCGCGCGGCGAGGTCTGGGAACCCCTTGCTCTCGAAGGTGAGCCCGCAGCACAGGGAGGACAGGCCGCGGGGGAAGTGAACCTCGCACCCCGCCTTGCGGAGGATCGAGAGCATCGCCTCGTGCTCGGCGCGCTCGTCCGGATCGCCGGCCGCCGGCCCCATGGCGCGCACCACGCAGGAGGGCAGGTACACGAGAGCGGGTCCCCCCCGCCCCGGGAGACGGTCCGGCGGCGAAAGGCGGCCGGCCGGGCGCGGCAGGGCCGGGTTCCAACTCGGAAGCCGGCCGCCGCTCGCTGCCCGTAGTCCGCGAGAGAGCCCGAGGACTGCCCCTTCGCCCAGCACCGCGCGCGCGACGGCAGCCGCGCCGAGCGTGGCGCGCACCGCCCCGATGGTTCCGGCGTAGTGGTCGGCCACCCAGGTGGCCACCCGATGGGCGCGCGACGATCGCGCCTCGGCGCGGAGCGCCTTCACCAGCTTTCCGGTGTCGATGCCCACCGGGCAAGCGGTGGCGCAGAGGCCGTCCGCCGCGCAGGTCTCGTCGCCCAGGTACCTCCAGGTCTCGCGGAAGAACTCGCTCCGCCTCGCTCCGTCCGGCTCCGCCTCCAACCGAGCCAGCTCCCGGCGCACCACGATGCGCTGCCGGGGTGTGAGGGTGAGCGCCCGAGAGGGGCAGCGCTCCTCGCAGAACCCGCACTCGGTGCAGCGGTCGATGAGTTCGTGGGTGGCGGGCAGCGGCTTCAGGTGTTTCACGTGGGCCAGCGGATCCGAATCGAGGAGCACCCCGGGGTTCAGGATCCCCTGCGGGTCGAAAAGCTCCTTCACCCGACGCATGAGCGCGTGGGCTCGCCCGCCCCATTCCAGCTCCACGAACGGCGCCATGTTGCGTCCCGTCCCGTGCTCGCCCTTGAGCGAGCCGTCGAAGCGCCGGACCACCATGGTGCAGACCGCCTCCATGAACCGCCGGTAGCGCTCCACCTCCGCCGGATCGCCGAATCCCTGCGTGAAGACGAAGTGCAGGTTGCCGTCGAGGGCGTGGCCGAACAGGATGCCCTCGGCGTAGCCGTGGGCGAGGAGGAGATCCTGCAGCGCCGCCACCGCCTCGGCGAGGTGGGCCATGGGGAAGGCGACGTCCTCGATGACCACGGTGGTCCCCACCGGGCGAGCCGCTCCCACCGCGGGGAACAGGCCGCGCCGGACGTCCCAGAGCGCCTCCATATCGGCCTTGCGCGAGGTGAAGGACACCTCGGAGAGGGTGGGGATCTTGCGGAGCTCCTCCGCCGCCCGGCCCATCCGCTCGGCCAGCCCGGCCGCGTCGGCGGCCCGCACCTCGACGAGCAGGGCGCAGGCCCGGCCGGGCAGGGCCCTGAGCGAGGCCGGCATGCCCGGCTTCGACTCCACGGCGCGCAGCGAGGCCCGGTCCATGAGCTCCGCGGCCGCGACCAGACCGCCCTTGATCGCCTGGGTGGCGCGCGCCGCCTCGACCGCGTCGGGGAAGAGCACGAGCGCGGTGGCGCGGTGCGGGTGGTCCACCACGGTCCGAAACGTCACCTCGGAGACGAAGCCCAGCGTCCCCTCCGAGCCCACGAGGAGGTGGACCAGGATGTCCACCGGGTCCAGGTAGTCGAGGAACGAGTTGAGGCCGTAGCCGGTGGTGTTCTTGATCCGGTACTTGGCCCGGATCCGGGCGGAGAGGGCCGGATCGGCGGCGATCTCGTCCCGGATGGCGGCGAGCCCGGCGAGCAGGTCCGGGTGGCGCTCCGCGAGCGAGCTCCGCGAGGCGGGGTCGCCCGAGTCGAGCACGGTACCATCAGAGAGCACGACCCGCATGCGCTCGACGGTGCGATAGCTGTTCTCCTCGGTCCCGCAGCACATCCCCGAGGCGTTGTTGGCCACGATGCCGCCGATCATGCAGGCGTTGATGGAGGCCGGGTCGGGACCGATCTTGCGCCCGTGACGGGCGAGCAGGGCGTTGGCCTCGGCGCCCACCACCCCGGGCTCGAGGGTGATCGACTCTCCCTCGCCTTCTACCCGGGCCCTTCGCCAGCGCCCGGGAGCGAGGGCGAGGAGCACCGAGTCGGTGACTGCCTGCCCGGAGAGGCTCGTCCCCGCCGCGCGGAAGGTGACCCCCACCCCGAGTTGGCCGGCGAGAGGAAGGAGACGCCGGACGTCCTCCTCGTCCCGGACGCGCAAGACGAGCCGCGGCACGAGTCGATAGAAGCTCGCGTCGGTGCCGTAGGCGAGGGTGCGCACCGGATCGGCGACGATCGCCTCGGACGGCAGGAACCGGGCCGCCTCGTCGTGGAGGCGGCGGTACGGCTCCGGGAGGGCGCACGGGTAGAGGGCCACGGGCCGAATCCTACCCCGGACCGCGCCCGGCGCGCCCCCGAAGCCGAGGGCCACCGGGCACGACCTGGCCCGGCCGTCGATCTCTACGCCTCGATCCTGGACCCGAGCACCTTCAAGAACTGCTTCATCCACTCCGGATGGGCGGGCCAGGCCGGCGCTGTGACGAGGTTCCCGTCGGTGAGCGCGTTCGAAGCGGTGGCGTTCACCTCGCCGTACCGCGCCCCGGCCGCCACGCACTCCGGCCCGACCGCCGGGTAGGAGATGCAGGCGCGGTTCTTCAGCGCGCCGGCCGCGGCCAGGATCTGCGGTCCGTGACAGATGGCGGCGATGGGCTTCCTCGCCTTGTCGAAGTGCTGGACCGTCTCGATGACCCGACCGTTCAGGCGCAGGTACTCGGGCGCACGCCCGCCGGGGATCACGAGCGCGTCGTAGTCGGCAGGCCGGATCTCCTCGAAGGTGGCGTTGAGGGCGAAGCGGTGACCGGGGAGCTCGACGTAGGTCTGATCGCCGACGAAGTCATGCACCGCCGTCCTGACGGTGTCGCCCGCTTTCTTGCCCGGGCACACGGTGTGGACCTGGTGCCCGACCATGGTGAGGATCTGGTAGGGAACCATCGCCTCGTAGTCCTCGACGAAATCGCCGACCAGCATCAGGATCTTCTTCGCCGCCATGTCATTCACCTCCGATGAAATGGCGCAAACGGTACGCCGCTCGGGCCCCTGGGGACTTGGCCGGTTGGGGCTACGGCGTGGTCCACCCGGGGCGCACCACCGAACCCGGGAGGGTCGTCGCCCTCAGCCCTCCCAGAATCCGCTCGCGGGGAAGAGGAGGACCTCCTCGATCGACTCCGCTCCCGTGAGAAGCATGAGGACCCGATCGAACCCGACCGCCACGCCTGCGGAGGGCGGCATCCGTCCCAGGGCCTCGAGGAAGCGCTCGTCAAGCGGGTAGAGGGGCCGGCCCAGGTGTGCCCGGGTGGTCCGCTCCTCGACGAGCCGCGCCCGCTGCTCGGCCGGATCGGTGAGCTCGGTGAAACCGTTGGCCAGTTCCAGCCCGCCCGCGTACAGCTCGAACCGCTCGGCCCAGAGCGGATCGCCTGGCTTGAGCCGCGAGAGCGCCGCCATCGAGGCCGGCCAGTCCACGAGCCAGGTGGGCCGCTCCACCCCGAGTCTCGGCTCGACCGCGTCGAGCATCACCCGGAAGAAGATGTCGTCGAAGCCCTCCCCGCCGGGCCCGGGATCGTGCCCCGCCGCTCTCGCCGCGGCGTGGAGCTGGACTGGGTCCCCACCGCAGGCGGCGAGGTCGAGCCCAGCGTGGCACTCGAAGGCCTCTTGCACGGTGACCACCTCGTAGGGCGCAGACAGGTCGATCGCCTGCCCCCGCCGCTGGGCGCGCGCTCCCCCGTCGGGCGCGAGCGCGCGCGCACAGCCCTCGAGCAACCGCTCGGTGTCGGTCATGACCCCGCGGTACTCCGCCCCGGCCCGGTAGAACTCGAGCATGGTGAACTCGGGGTTGTGGGTCGGGGAGAGCTCGCCGTTGCGGAATACCCGCGCCAGCTGGAAGATCCGTCCCAGGCCGTCCGCCACGAGCCGCTTCATCGCGTACTCGGGGCTGGTCGCCAGCCACAGCGGCCGCTCCGGACCGCCGACCTCCGCCCGGAACGGGGCGAGGAAGGCGTCGAGGTGGGGCTCCATCCCCGGGGCCGGGACGAGACAGGGCGTCTCGATCTCCTCGTAGCCCATCGCCGAAAGGCTCGCCCGCACCGCGGCCGCGAGGCGAGCCCGGGCGCGAGCGTTCCGCCGTTGGACCGGCGTGACCATGTCGCGATCCTCTCCGGGGGCCCGACCGCCGTAAAGCACCTCGGGACGGAAAGCCGGGTCGGCCGCGGCCCCTTTTTCGCAAGGGATGCCGACCCCTCGGCTACCATCGCCCCGTGCCCTCCTCCCTGGCCGTCCCGAAGCTCCCCTCGAGGCCTCCCCGCCTCGCCCTGCTCCTTTTCCTCGGGCTCGCCCTCCTGGCCCCGAAGGCCACGGGAGCCGCTTCCTCGCCCGCCGCCCCTCCGCCGCAGCCCCTGCCCCCCGCGCACCTCCGCCCCCCGGTCCTCCCCGATCCGCTTCCCTCCTCCGTCGAGGCGCTCCCCTCGCCCTCCCCCACCCTGGAGACCGTGCGCGCCGACGCCGACGCCGTGCTGCGTGCGGAGGCCGAGGCCTACTGGCGCCTGTTCACTTCGGGTGAGCCAATCGATCCGGCAGTGCCGTGGCGGGGCCGCGAGGAGCTCCTCTCGGATCGCGCACTCTCGGTGGCCCGGAGCGCGCGGCAGGCCGGCGGGAACGACCGCCCGGCCGCCTACCTCGTCGCCTGGCTCGTCGGCGAGCGCCTGGCCCACGACGCCGCCGATGCGCTTAGGGACGCGGCCCGCGCTCGCGAGGAGGCGCACCTCGTCTTCGCCGACCACGAGATCCCGCTCCGGGCGGTGCCCTCCCTCCTGTCGGAGGAGAGGGACCGGGAGAAGCGCCGGGCCCTGTCCCGGGTGGCGGCTTCGGCTGCGCGCCAGATCGTTCCCTTGGTCGACCGGGGCGAGGATCGCGTCATTTCCGCGGCGAGGGATCTCGGCTACCCGTCCTCGCTGGCCCTCGCCACCGAGCTTCGCGGAGCGCCGGCACCGCTCCTCACCACCCTGGCCGAGGGGGTGCTGAGCCAGACGGAGCCGGCCTGGCAGGCGCTGCTCGCGTCCCTGGCGCGCGCCGAGGGGCTCGACCCCACGGAGGTGCGGGGCCGCGATCTTCCCTTCCTCCTCCGCACGAGGGTGCCGCCCCGGCTGTTTCCCGCCGGGGCTCACTTGACGCTGGGCTCTGCCCTGCTCGCCGGCGTGGGGATCGAGCTCGCCCGGCAGGCAAACCTGCGGCTCGCCCCCGAGCCTCACCCGGGCGGACCGCCCCACTCCATCGCCCTGGCGGTGGACCCGCCCGGCGACGTCCGCCTTGCCGTGGCCCCCATCGCCGGCCTCGACGCCACCCGGGCCGCCCTTCACGAGCTGGGTGCGGCCGAGTACTGGGCTCACCTGCGCGAGGGGCCCATGGAGCTGCGGCGGCTCGGTCCGGCAAGCGTGCCCGAGGCCTGGGCCTTGCTGTTCGAGGAGGTGACCGGCGCGCCCGCCTTTCTGGTGGCGCAGGGCGTGCCGGACGCGCAGGCCCGAGCCGAGGCGCGCCTTGCCGCCGCCCGCCGCATCTTCCGCGCGCGGGAGCGGGCCGCCCGCCTCCTCGCGGCCCTGGCGCGTGCGCAGGACCGATCCTCGGGAGCCGAGGGGAGGCTGTTCGCTCGGGCGGCCGGCTGCCCGGCCGAGCCGGAAGACGGCCTTTCCTTCAGGCTCGAGCCCGATCCCCTGCTCCGCGCCGCCGAGGGGCTTCGGGCGGAGCTGCTCGCTGCTCAGCTCGAGGCGCGCCTCGCGCGCGAGGCGGGCGGGCCGGCATGGTGGCGGGCGGCGGCCGCCGGCGCGTGGCTCGTCCGCGCCTGGCCCGACTCCGCCGGCAAGACGCCCGAGGAGGTCTCCGCCTCCCTGGGGGAGGCGGCGCTCGACGCTGGCGCGCTCCTCTCCCTCGCTGCCGAGCGGGCCGCGCCGTAGAACGGGCGAGGTCGCTCCGCGAACGCCCCCGCCGCGCCCGCTTGAGCCTGTAGGGTTACCCCGCAGTCGGGATGGGCTGGCGAGCCCCGGTCTGGCCGGTGGCAGGGAATTTCGGGGACCTGCGCCGGCTTGGCCTCGTGGCACTCCCGCTCCGCGGTGGTACGCGATACCCTCGGGGTGGACGAGCGGAGGGACGCCGTCGCCCGACTGCTCGACAGCCCGGCCGGCCTTTCGGCCCCCAGGATACGCGACCTCGCCGCCGCGGCGGACCTCGCCGACCGCCGTGCCGTGGCCCGGGCGCTGGGGGGCCAGCGCGAGGCGTTCGCGGAGCTCGTCCGCCGGCACGAGAGCGGGTTGCGATCGCTGTGCTCGAGGCTTCTCCACGACGGGCGCCTGGGCGAGGAGCTGGCCCAGGAGACTTTTGCCCGCGCCTTCTCGCGGCTGGGCTCGTTCCGTGGCCTGGGGAGCTTTCGACACTGGCTCTTCCGCATCGCCGCCAACGGGTGCCGCGACTTCATGAGGTCGGGGGAGCGCGCCGAGACTTCCTCCGCCGTTTCGGGCGAGGAGCTCTTCACGATCCGCGATCCCGAGCGCGACGCGGTCGCCCGGCAATCGCTCGAGGCCTTGTCCAACGCGGTGAGGGGGCTCCCGCCCGCCTGCCGGCTTGCCTTTGTCCTCTTCTACCTCGAAGACCTCACGTACGAGGAGATGTCGCAGGCCACCGGCGTGGGTGTGAGCGCACTCAAGGTGCGGGTACATCGGGCCCGTGAGCTCTTGCGGCGGCGGCTGGGCGGCCTGGTCGAGGCGGCCGGGGAACTGGCGCGGTGAGGCTCCCCGTCAGCGGGCGGGCGCCTGCTTGTGGGCCCGGGTGAGGCCGGGCTAACATCCCCTCGTGGCCGAGGCCGCGCCCTCTTCCTCCGAGTTCAAGCCCCACCTCTTCGGCAAGTTCTACCTTCTGCAGCGGCTGGCGGTCGGGGGCATGGCCGAGATCTTCCGTGCTCGCGTCCCGGGCGCCGGGGGCTTCGAGAAGGAGCTCGTGGTGAAGCGGATCCTCCCCGCGCGCTCGCGGGACGAGGGCTTCATCAAGATGCTGGTGAACGAGGCCAAGCTCACCGTCCAGCTCACGCACTCCAACATCGCCCAGGTGTACGAGTGCGGCCGCATCGACGGGAACTACTTCATTTCCATGGAGCTCGTGAACGGCGTCTCCATGAAGGAGATGATGCAGACCTTCGCCCGGGCCGGGCAGGTCATCTCGCCGGAACAGGCCATCTTCATCGTGCTCCAGCTCCTCACGGGCCTGGATTACGCCCACCGGAAGACCGACGGCCAGGGACGGCCCCTCGAGATCGTCCACTGCGACGTCTCACCCGACAACGCTCTCGTCTCCTGGGAAGGCGAGATCAAGCTTCTCGACTTCGGGATCGCGCGCGCCGCCACCGGGCTCTCCAACTACAAGGAGGGCATGCTCATGGGCAAGCTCGGGTACGTGGCTCCCGAGCAGGCCTCCGTGGAGAACCGCTGGGACCACCGGGTCGACCTGTTCGCCGCCGGCATCATCCTCTACGAGCTCCTCACGAAGCAGAAGCCGTTCCCTCGCGCTACCGACGTCGACTCGCTCGTCAATTCCCGGAAGACGCGGGTGGTCCCCCCCACCGTGATCGACCCGCGTCTCCCCAAGGACCTCGACGCCATCCTCGGCCGCGCCCTGGCGTACGACCCGGAGAAGCGCTTCCCCGATGCACGGTCGTTCGCCGATGCGCTCGTCGATGCGCTCTTCCCCACGGCGGTCTCCTCCGTCCAGGACCTCGTCGGCACCCAGATGAAGGCGGTCTTCGCCGAGAAGATCGCCCGCCAGCGGGCTGCGCGGGCTCACGACCCCCTCATCATGAAGGTCCTGGCCAACGTGGCGGAGCGGCAGGCCCAGGCCGAGTACGAACGCCTCTCTTCGCCCGCGGTGACGCCTCTGCCCGGGAGCGTCGACCCGGGGGCTCAGGCCCAGCCCGTCTTCGAGGCCCACCTGGCCCCCATGCCCTCGGACCTCTCCGCCGCCGAGCCGGCGCGGCGCCCGCCGCGGCGATCCTCTCGGCCGCGCACCGTGGTGCGCGATGGCATCCGGCTCTCCAGGGCCATCGTGGTGGGGCTCGTCCTGGCGCTCGCCGGCGCGGCAGGGCTCCACCTGGCAGAGGTCTGGATCCGCCCCGGCCTCCTCGTGGTGACCTCGGAGCCGGCCGGGGCGGACGTCACCCTGGATGGAGCCCGGATCGGGGTCACCCCCGCGGTGGTGGAGGGCGTGTGGCTCTCTCGGCCCCACGAGCTCCTCCTCGAGGCACCCCGAACCAAGCCCAGGACCCTCACCGTCGAGCCCGAGCTCGGCAGGGCCTATCGACGCGTCCACGTGCGGCTGGAGAACGCCATGGGCTCGCTGCGGGTGGAGAGCGATCCGGCGGGCGCGGAGGTCCGCCTCGACGACCGCACCGTGGGGACCACCCCCCTCACGGTCCAGGGCGTCAAGATGGACGAGCGACACCGGGTCGACCTCACGCTGTCGGGCTACGAAGTCGACCAGTTCGTGGTCCTGCCCGAGCGGGATGGGAACCGGGTGGTGCGCCGGCTCGCCCGGGCCGCCGCCAAGCCCGTGACCCCCGCCTCCAATTGAGGTGTCGATGAAGCTCGTCGTCGAGGACGAGGCTGGCACCCGCACCATCGTCCCGTTCACGGCGGGCGAGATCACGGTGGGACGGACGGTGGAGGCGGGAGGTCTGCGGCTGGCGGACCGGGACGTTTCCCGGCGTCACGCCCGCTTCGTCCAGGTGAACGGGCTCGTGTTCGTCGAGGATCTCGGCAGCCTCACCGGCACCCGCGTGAACGGCGAGCCCATCTCGGGCCGCCGTAGGCTACGCGAGGGCGACCTCATCGAGATCGGCGGATATGACCTCGCCGTCCTGCCGGACGATGGGCTGGCGGAGGTGGCCGGGCCGGGCGCCCCGCCCCCCCTTCCCGGAACGAAGCCCGCGCCCGCTGCTCCGCCGCGCGCAGCCGCGCCGGAGGTGCCAGCGCCGAGACCGGACCCCAAGGGGGAAACCGCTCCGGCGCGTCGCCCGGCGCTCCTCGCCCTCGTTTTCCTCGCCGCCCTTCTCGTCGGGGTGCTCGCCGGCTACCTCGTGGGCGCAGCCACCGCTCGGCTCTAAGTGCGGGCCTCCGCAGCTCGTCGAACTCTGCCTTAGCCGATGACGAGCAGCACGTCTCC
The DNA here is from genome assembly GCA_035686075.1 of Anaeromyxobacter sp. Taxonomy (GTDB): domain Bacteria; phylum Myxococcota; class Myxococcia; order Myxococcales; family Anaeromyxobacteraceae; genus Anaeromyxobacter. Next base: position 73,688 of record DASRZU010000052.1, on the reverse strand, counting down.
CTCGGAGACCGACTGCCCCTCCCGGCAGAGCACAGCTCTCACCGTTCCGCCTGCTTCCGCCTCGACCGGCATCTCCATCTTCATCGACTCGAGGACCACGAGCACGTCTCCGGGGGAGACGGTCTCGCCCAGGCGCTTTTCGATCTTCGCGACGGTGCCGGTGATGTGGGCGCTGACCTCCGGCATGGAGCTCCAGACACGCGGGCCAAAAGAAAAGGGTCCGCGCTGTTCTGCGGACCCGCGGACGGACCGGAGGCTTTGCGCACCCCGGAAACCGGCGGAAGGCCGGCTCGCGTCTAGGCGCACATGTATCCACACCTGCCCCCGGGGTCAATTGCTCCGGGGGGGTGCGGACATCTGTACGGTGGGGACCCCGAACGGGGCGGTGGCCGTCAACTTGCTCCGCCGGGGACAGCCCGGAGGTGCCGCCCGCTCAGGAGCCCGCGGACCGACCCCGCAAGCTCTTGGTAACTCACGGGTTTCCGGAGGAACGCGGAGACTCCCAGGGACTCGAGTTGCTCGCGCTCCCGCTCGCCCCCCGAGGTGATCACCACCACCGGCAGGTCAGCGAGCGCCGGCTCGGCCCGGATCTTCTCGACGAGCGTGATCCCCGAGAGCACGGGCATGAACAGGTCGGTCACGAGGACGTCGATCGCCGGCGGTCTGAGCAGACGGTAAAACGCGGCCGAACCGTCGCCCGCCACCTCGATCGCCAGACCGGGGAGGTTATCGGTCTCCGACAGCCGGCGCAGAGCGGCGGCGTACATCGAGGCCACGAGGGCGTTGTCCTCGACGAGGAGGACCCGGTGCGCCGGCCGGGAGGGCCTTACGCCCGCGAGCTCCACGGCGACCCGGGACAGCTTCTCGCGGTCGCCGGGGCGATCGTCGGGCACGCGCACCGCCACCCCCGCAGGCGTGCCGTCCCCGCCCGGCCTGCGCCGCTGCACCTCGACCACGAGCTCAACCGGCTCGAGGAGCTGCGGGAACGAGATGACGAGCGCCACCCGCTCGCCCACCTCGAACTCCCGCTCGGTGCAGATGAAGAGGCCGCCCGCCGACAGGTTCTCGGTGTAGTCGAGGACGTTCTCCGCCCCCTGGTACTGGACCGCCAGGATGAGCGGGAACCGTGGATGGGCGCGGCGTTCCGTGTACACTCCCACCTCCACCCGTCCCGGGACCCGGACCGAGCCTTGCGCAACGCGACCATGGTACGCCGAACCGGCGCGACCGGGTGGTACGGATCGTGAACCATGATGGGGGGACGTCCGGCGCGGAGCGTACAGCGCGCGGGTCGAGCGCCAAGGTGCGATGGCGCCGGCCGCCCAAAACCCTGAGCCGTTGCGCCTCTCCCGCCGGCGCCGTTATCGTCCCGGCCACGTTTCCTGCGGGGGCTCCGAGGAGGATCTCCATGGAATCCATCGAAGGGCGGGTGGCACTGGTGACGGGTGGGGGTCGCGGCATCGGGCGCTCGATCGCCCTCACCCTGGCCCGGGCGGGTGCGCACGTGGCGGTGGCCGCGCGCACGGTGCAGGAGATCGAGGCGGTGGCTGCCGAGGTGGCCGCCCTGGGCCGCCGGACGCTGTTCCTTCCCCTCGACGTCTCCGACCGGGCAGAGCTCGCGCGCGTGCCCGAGCAGATGATCCGCGGGCTGGGCCCGGTGGAGATCCTCGTCAACAACGCGGGGATCCACGCCAGCGGTCCGGTGCAAAAGACCGATGATGCGACCTGGGATGCCGTGCTGGCGGTGGACCTCACCGGACCGTTCCTGCTCTGCCGCGCCTGCCTCCCCGCGATGATCGAGGGAGGTTGGGGGCGCATCATCAACGTCTCCTCGATCGCCGGGAAGATCGGGCTCAAGTACGGGGCCGCGTACTCGGCGGCCAAGCACGGCCTTATCGGGCTCACGCGCAGCCTGGCCGCCGAGGGGGCCCGGCACGGCATCACCGCGAACGCCATCTGCCCCAGCTGGACCGAGACCCAGATGCTGGACGACGCGGTAGCCACCTTGGCGCGGGCCACGAACCGCACGCTCTCCGAGGCGCGTCAGGTGCTCCTGGCCTCGAGCCCCCTGGGCCGGGCCGCGACCGCCGACGAGGTCGCCGACGCGGCGCTCTTCCTCGCCACCTCCGGCGTGGTGACCGGGCAGGCGATCCACGTCGACGGCGGCGAGGTGATGGCCTAGAGCGGGGCCCACCGCCTCGGGGGCCCGATCGAGGGTCTACCGCGCCGGCGGGGCCCGGCGCGCTCGGATGTTGACCTCGGGGGGCAGGCCAGGGCTATATGGGCGTTCCGCTCGAGCCCCGGCCCGACTTCTCACCTCGGGCCTCCACCGCGAAGCGAGGGTCGCATGCAGACGAAGTACCTACTCGGCGAGGATCGGATCCCCACCCACTGGTACAACATCATCCCGGACATGCCCGGCCCCCTCGCGCCGGTCATCCACCCCGGCACCATGAAGCCCGCCACCCCGGCAGACCTCGTGAGGCTCTTCCCCATGGGGCTCCTCGAGCAAGAGGTCTCGACCGAGCGCTGGATCGCCATCCCCGAGCCGGTCCGCGAGATCTACCGGCTGTGGCGGCCCTCGCCCCTCTACCGTGCCCGGCGCCTCGAGCAGGCGCTAAAGACCCCCGCTCACATCTACTACAAGTACGAGGGGGTCTCGCCCGCGGGATCGCACAAGCCCAACACCGCCGTGCCCCAGGCCTACTACAACAAGCTGGGAGGCACGAAGCGCATCGCCACCGAGACGGGCGCCGGACAGTGGGGCTCCTCCATCGCGCTCGCCACCAAGATGTTCGGCCTCGAGTGCACCGTCTACATGGTGAAGGTCTCGTTCACCCAGAAGCCGTACCGGAAGAGCATGATGCAGCTCTGGGGAGCAGACGTCCTGGCCTCGCCCTCCAGCCAGACCAACGCCGGCCGTTCGGTCCTCGCCGTCGACCCCGAGAGCCAGGGTTCGCTCGGCATCGCCATCTCCGAGGCGGTGGAGGACGCCGCCACTCACGAGAACACTCGCTACGCCCTGGGATCGGTGCTGAACCACGTCTGCATGCACCAGACGGTCATCGGCCTCGAGGCCAAAGAGCAGCTCGCGCTCGCCGGCGAGAAGCTCCCCGACGTGGTCATCGGCTGCCACGGCGGGGGGTCCAACTTCTCCGGGCTCTCCTTCCCGTTCCTGGCCGAGAAGATCGCCGGCAAGCAGCTGCGCGCGCTGGCGGTGGAGCCGACCTCCTGCCCGTCGCTCACCAAGGGGGTCTACACCTTCGACTACGGCGACACCACCAAGCTCGGGCCCATCGCCAAGATGTACACGCTGGGCCACGACTTCATGCCCCCGGGCATCCACGCGGGCGGCCTGCGCTACCACGGGGCCTCGCCGCTCGTGTCGCAGCTCGTCCATGCCGGGCTGGTGGAGGCCCGCGCCGTGGGCCAGGTCGCCTGCTTCGAGGCGGCGGTCCAGTTCGCCTGCACCGAGGGGATCATCCCCGCCCCCGAGTCGTCGCACGCCATCCGGGCCGCCGTCGACGAGGCCCAGAGAGCCAAGGAGGAGCAGAAGGAGAGGGTGATCCTCTTCAACCTCTCCGGCCACGGCCATCTCGACATGGCGGCCTACGATGCCTACTTCGCCGGCCAGCTCGAGGATTATGCCTATCCGGCGGAGCGGGTTCAGGAGGCCCTCTCTCGGCTCCCCAAGGTCGCGGTGTAGGAGCCGCCGGCCCCGCCGGACGAGCGACGTCCCGGCGCTTGAAGGGTGTGACGCCCCGCGGCGTGGGAGTGCGCTCGCCGTGGCCCACCGACTCCAGCTCTCCGACGAAAGGAACTTGTGGAGACCTTGGCGGCGGAGCAAGGGCCGCGCCTCCGGGGAACGCCATGACCGCCTCCGCGCGCACGCCTCCTCTTCTCGCCTCGGTCCCTTCCCTCTCCGCCGGGGAGCGGCTCTGCGAGCTCTTCCGCTCGGCCTCCCTCCCGAGGGCGAGCCCCCTCTCTAAAGGGGCGGCGGCACAGGTCGGCCCGGCGGCCTCCCTCGTCAAGGGCCCGGGCACCTCGCACCCGCTCGACCTCTGTCGGCGCACTCCCCCTGGCCGGGCGGACGCCGAGGCGGCCCCGCTCGGATGAACTCCCCCGGCACCGCCGCGCGGCTCTCGCTCGTGGGGGTGGCCTGGCCCCTGTTCGTCGAGCAGCTCCTGCGCATCCTCATCCTGAACGTGGACACCTTCATGGTGAGCCACGTATCCGATGGCGCGGTGGCGGCGCTCGGCGTCGCCCAGCAGGTGCTGGTGCTGTCGATCATCCTCTTCAACTTCATCGGCATCGGTTCGAGCGTGGTCATCACTCACCACCTCGGCGCCCGCGACCGGGCCGGCGCCGACCGGATCGCCGCTGCCGCCATCGGGGTGAACACCTGGATCGGCCTCTTGGTGAGCGCGGCGGTGGCAGGGCTCGCCTCCCTCATTCTGCGGGCGCAGCACCTGCCACCCGGGCTGTTCGTCTACGCCCGGCCCTTCCTCACCATCCTGGGCGGAACCCTGTTCCTCGACGCCCAGAACGTGGCCATGGCGGCGGTGCTGCGCGCCCACGGGCGCACTCGCGACGCCATGGTCGTGACCGGCTCGCAGAATCTCCTCAACGCGGCCGGGAACTGCGTCTTCCTGTTCGGGCTGTTCGGCGCCCCGCGGTTGGGCGTCACCGGAGTGGCCCTCTCCGGCGCCTTCGCCCGGCTGGCCGGGTTTGTCGCCTTGCGGTTCCTGGTGGCAAGGCGCACCGGCATCTGGCTCGGCTGGCGCGACTACCTCACCTTCCCGATGCACGAGGTGGGACGGATCCTCCGCATCGGCCTGCCCGCCGCGGGCGAAAACCTCTCCTACTGGCTGGCTCTCATGCGGGTCACGAGCTTCGCGGCGCGGCTGGGGGAGACGCCCCTCGCCGTGGCGACCTACACCCGGACGGTGATGACCTGGGTCATCCTCTTCGCTATCTCCATCGGTCTCGGGACCGAGATCCTGGTCGGGCACCTGGTCGGCGCCGGCGCCTTCGAGGAGGCGTACCACCGGCTCTTGCGGAGCGTGCGAACCGGGCTCCTCCTGGTCGGGGCCGCCACCTTGGTCTTCTTCCTCTCGGGGACATGGATCTTCCGCGCTTTCACCCACGACCCGGCGGTGCTCCACGGCTGCGCGACGCTCCTCCTGATCGAGCTCGTGATCGAGCCGGGCCGGGTCTTCAACATCGTGGTGATCAACTCGCTCCGCGCCACGGGCGACGCCCGTTTCCCTGTGGTGATGGGTGCCTGCTCGATGTGGCTCCTGTGGGTCCCGCTGGCCGGCGTCCTTTCCCTGGCCACACCCCTGGGGGTGACGGGGATATGGATCGCGATGGCCTGCGACGAGTGGGTCAGGGGCGTCATGATGTACTTGCGCTGGAAGGGACGCGGCTGGCTGAAGCACGCCCAGCGCAGTCGGGACGACGTGGCCGCGCTCGCCTCGCCCGAGGTGGCTGAATCGGCGTGAACCAAGGACCCGGTCGGGCACCGGGCGTCCAACAGATCGCTCCGGCTTCGCCTCGATCTCGGCGGGCGGACCGTCCGCCCGGAGAGCCGGCCCTTCGTCCGAGGAGGTCCCCCTCACCTCGCCCGTCGTCCTGCTTCACGCCGCCGATCCCGCCACCTCCCAGGTCTCGATCCCTGCAGCGCTCATCGGCGCGGCGCGATCTCTCGATCGGGCGAAGCGCTCGCTTTTTCGCCTGGGGGACCGCCCATCACCACCGGAGCGTGACGGAGAACTCCGACCCGGACCCCGGCAACGTCGCCGTCGCCTCCCGGCGGGTGGCGTCATACCGAAGCGCAAGCGTTTCGCTCTCGGCCCGTGGGGCACGGGGCACACCGTGGACGACGAGCCGGGTGGCCGTCCACCAGGTCGGGTAGGTCCCACGTGAGGCCGCCGACACGGTGATCGAGTCATTCGCCTCCACGCAGTCGTAGGTCACGCGGCGCAGTTCCCCGGTTCGGTAGCCGAACCCCTCGCCCGCATCGAGGTAAAGCTCGCCGCGGCAGTCGGGCCCGGGCCACACCTCGATGGTGAGCTCGCCGGCCGGCTCCTCCCCGGCCCGTCGCTCCGCGGGCGCCTCGGGGACGATGGCGCCGGCCCGCGCATAGATCCGAAGGCTATCGCCCTTTGGTGCCCGGACCTCGAGCCGGCCTGCCGGGACACGCTCGCCGCTGACCGTGTCGTACCAGTCGCCCGCCGGGAGCGCGACGGTGAACGGGCCGTCATCGGCCGCGAGCTTCGGGGCGACGAGGAGGTCCCGGCCGAGCAGGAACGCCCGGTCGTTCTCGACGGTGGACGGTTCGGCCGGGTACTCGAGCCAGAGCGGCCGCATGACGGGCAGTCCGCTGCGGGCGGCCTCCTCGAAGAGGGTGTAGAGGAACGGGAGGAGCCGCTGTCGCCGCTCCACCGCCGCCCGGCGCCGCTCCAGTTCCCGAGGACCGTTCGCCCAGGGCTCGCGTCGGCAGGTCCCCTTGTTCGAGTGGTTCCGGAAGAACGGCTCCAGGGCCCCGAGCTCCATCCACTCGGTGAGGAGGACCGGGTCCGGGCAACCCTCGAACCCCCCCACGTCCGCGCCGGCGAAGGCGAACCCGGATACGCCCAGCGCGAGGAGGGTGGGGATCGTGAGCGCAAGGCCCTCGCGTTCCGCCCGATTGTCGCCGGTCCAGGTCGCCGCCCAGCGCTGCGAGCCCGCGGCCGCCGCCCGGGTGAGCACGAACGGGCGTGCTCCGGGCCTCAGCGCGAGGAGACCCTCGGCGGTGGCGCGCGCCTGCAGGAGCCCGTAGGCGTTGTGGATGGCGACATGGTCGGCCACCCCTCCGTCCTCCAGTCGGTGCCGGACGTTCGCCGGCATGGACTTCAGCACGTTGAAGAGCGCAGGCTCGTTCATGTCGTCCCAGAACCCGGCCACACCCGCCTCCACGTACGGCCGGTAGAGCGTCCCCCACCAGGCGCGGGACCGGGCGAGGGTGAACTCCGGAAAGGCGCTCGGCCCGGGCCAGGCCGGGCCGATGAAGGGGGGCGCCTTGGGGGGCGGTGCCTCCCCGCGGTCCGGCCAGGCCCCCGGGTCGAGGACGAAGTGGTCGCCCCGGAGCCCTCCCTCGAACGGCTCGGTCCCCTTCAGCGCCTGAACGTGTGGGTCGGTGATGACCACGGTGCGCACGCCCTTTTGCAAGAGGTCCTGCACCATCCGCTCGAAGTGCGGGAACGCCTTCCGATTCACCCGGAACGGCGCCAGCCCCTCCTGGAAGTCGATGTCCAGCCAGACCGCGTCCAGCGGGAAGCGCTCCTCCCCGAACCGGCGCACCAGGGACCGCACCTCCGCCTCGCTTCCGTAGCTGTAGCGGCTCTGGTGGTAGCCGAGGGCCCAGCGAGGGGGGAGAGGGGTGCGACCGGTGAGAGCGGTGTAGGCCGAGATCACCGCCTTCGGATCGGGGCCGAGGATGAGGTACAGGTCCAGGGAGCCGCGATCCACCTCAAAGACCAGGCGGTCCGTTCGCGCCGCCCCCACGTCGACGTGGGCCCGGGCCACGGTATCGACGAAGAGCCCGTGCGCGCGCCCCTCGCTGAGGAGGACGAGGAAGGGGATCGACTTGTAGAGTGGGTCGGTGTTCGACACCCAGCCGAACGCGTCGTAGTTCCAGAGGTCGAACGACCTGCCCCGCCGGGAGAATCCCCGGACCTTGTCCCCGAGGCCATAGGCCTGCTCCCCGGGGCGAAGCGCGAAGGCGATCCGGCCCCCCGCACCCTCCTTCTCGAGGGCTGCCGGCTCGGGCACCTCGGCTACCACTTCCCCGTCCGGGCCGAGGAGGGTGAACGCGAGCGTCCGGCGGTTCACCCTGAGCGCGGCGACCCCGGCCCGGACCGTGACCTCCTCTCCCCGCTCGACGACAGCATCGAGGAGGACGGGCGACGAGAGCTCACCCGGCTCGATGGAGAATGACTTCTCCGGGGCCGGGGCCCCCTTCGGCCAGAGCCGGACGCGGACGACCCCCGGGGCCGGGGAGCCTACCCGGAGGCAGGCATTGGGGACGAGCACGTCAACGCCATCGGCGCGCCGGACGAGCGGGGGGAGATCCGGGGGGACCGGCGCTGCTTCCGTTTCGGGTGCCTGCGCAGCCGAGGGAGGTGGCGACGGCGCGGGGAGACCGGGTCCGGCCCGGCAACCGACGGCGGCGGCGAGGAGGGCGGCGGCGAGGCGCTGTTCCACGGACCCACTCGTACCGCAAAGCTCGAGGCGCTTGCCACCTCGCTCTTGAGGGGGTGGCTCCCCTCGCCCGTCCCGCCGGGCTCGCTCATCCGCCCCTCGAGGCGCGGGAGCCGGGTGCTCGCCTTGGGCACCCGAGGACCACCCTCGAGGCGCTCCCGCCAGTCGACCGCCCGTCCAGAGAGTTCGCACGAGACCCTCGTTCGGCGACCCGGTCTCCGCTTTGGGAGGAGGGTGGCCAGCGGACCCGGGCGGCCGTGAGCCCTGCGCAAAGGGGGCGAGCCAAGGAGCGGCCCGGGTGGGCGTGTGCAGGGCTTCGGCACACCTCTCCCGCTCGGCTGCCTCCCCGCGGCGAGGATCCGGCACGATGGGCTCCGCGCTTCCGCTTGCGACCCGAGGGAGGAGGAGGGACACTTCGCCGAGGACGGGGATCACGGCGGGTCTGTGACACTCGCTTCCGCGTCGGCAGGGGGTTCTCTTGCACCACAGCTCCCTCACCCTGGTTGCCGCCCTCGCGATCCTTGCGCCGCAGGCCGCGGCCGCGAGGCAGCCACCGCCCGGCTATCTGGTCGTGAAGCTGGGTGGGTATTTCCCGGTGGCCGCCGACGTCTCGAGCTACGAGACCGGCTTCGACGGCGAGCTCTCGCTCGGGTACGCTCCCGCCCCGGGCTTCGCCTTCGAGTTCTCCTCCGGGACCTTCAGCACGCAGCAGTCGGTGGGGAGCGCCAGCGCTCGGGAGATCCGCGTCATCCCCGTGACCTTCGCCATCCGGGGCACCGTCGCCCTGAAGCATTTCGAGCCCTACGCCATCCTCGGGACGGGCGCCTACTTCATCCAGGATCGGCTCTCGGGCGCGACGTCCGACTCCACCAACCTCGGTCTCTTCCTCGGGGCGGGCGCCAACGTGAATTTGACCGAGCGGTTCTTCTTCGGGCTCGAGGGGCGCTACCTCTTCCTCCACGCGAGCACGTTCAATACGAGCACGAGCCTCGACGGCGCCGTCCTCACCGCCGACCTCGGCTTCCGCTTCTAGGATGAGGCGCGCCGGCCCCCGCTCCCAAGGACGCCCCGTGATGCGATCTCCCCTCCCCCTGCTTTTCGCCCTCGGCGCACTCGCCGCCTGCGCCACCGTCTCCCCTCCCGAGGAGCGGGCCGAGTCACCCGTCCCCGCCGCCCAGCAAAAGGCGGCCCAGCAGCAGGCGCAACTCCCCGCCGCGCACCGGTACAAGCTCAAGATCGCCATTGGCAGGTTTACCAACGAGACCAACTACGGCCGGTCGCTCCTCACCGACGCCGAGCTCGACCGGATCGGGAAGCAGGCCTCGGACATGCTGATGTCGCGGCTCGTCCAGTCCGGCCAGTTCTTGGTGCTGGAGCGGACCGACTTGGGCAAGGTCGAGCGGGAGCAGCAGCTCGCCGGCGTGGAAGGGCTCGTGGGCGCCGACACGCTGGTGATCGGCGCGGTGACCGAGTTCGGTCGCTCGGTTGGGGGGAAGACGGGGTTCCTCTCCTCGACCAAGGTACAGACCGCCCGGGCCACGGTGGACATCCGGCTCGTGGACGTCCGGAGCGGGCACGCCTACTTCTCCGCCAAGGGAACGGGGGAGGCGAGCACCGAGAGCGGCGAGATTGCCGGCTTCGGAAGCCAGGCCGCCTACGACTCCACCTTGAACGACCGGGCCATCGGAGCGGCGGTCTCGAGCGTCACCTCGAAGCTCGTGGAGGAACTGGGGGAGCGGCGGTGGCGCACCGACATCCTCGAGGCGAAGGGCGGACAGATCTTCATCTCGGGGGGGAGGAGCCAGGGGCTCAACCCCGGCGACTTCCTTGTCGTGATGCAGTCCGGAGCCACGGTGAAGAGCAAGCAGACCGGCTTCGATGTGACCCTGCCTGCGCGGCCGGTGGCCCAGATCCGGGTCGTGGGCCTCTTCGGCGAGTCCGAGACGAGCGAGGGGTCGGCCTGTGAACTCGTCTCGGGAGCGCTGCCCATTCCGGTCCCGCCGGACCTGTTCGTCACCGATGAAAGGTAGGGAGCGCCATGCGTCTCCCATTCATCCCCGTCGCCCTCGCCCTCCTGCTCGCGGCCGCGGCAGCCTGCGCCGGCCCCCAGACCACCGTCCGGACGCCGGACACCCGCCCCGCCCTCGCCTTCGAGGGCGCGCCCCGGGGCTCTTGGCTCTATGTCGACGGCCTGCCGATCGGCGACCCCAACGCCTATGATGGGCAGCCGCAGTTTCTCGTGGTCGAGCCCGGGACCCACTTCGTCCTCGTCATGGGCCCGGACGGCAGCACCCTCCTCGACGAGAAAGTCTACTTAGAGAGCGAGCACCGGACGCTCAAGGTGCACTGAACATGCCGCTCCCGGGGAGGACGCTGGCGCTTCCTCTGCTCGCCTCCCTCGCCGCGGCCTGCGCGTCGGGGAAGAAGCAGCTCTACGCCTGGAACGGCTACGACGATGCTCTCTACACGCTGGCCCGGGCACCTCAGGACAACGAGAGGTACCTGGAGTGCCTGAAGCAGATCATCGAGCGGACCGAGACTTCGCACGACAAGGTGCCGCCCGGGATCTACGCTGAGTACGGGTACGCGCTCTTCACCAACGGCCAGCTCGAGGACGCCATCGGCTATTACGCGAGGGAGCGGGACACCTGGCCCGAGTCCCGCGTGTTCATGGAGAAGATGATCCGGAACACGCAGAGGCTCCGGCAGGGCCGCCCCCCCGCGCCGGGAGACGGGCCACCCGCCCCGTTGCCGGCGACCTCGAGGCAGATCGACGGCGGCCGACGAGCCGGGGGAGACCTTCCGTGAGACGGCTCCCCGTTCTCCCAGCGGCCGCCGCCCTGGCCCTCTCCGGCTGTGCCACCGCCCCCCCGGCCAAGAACTACGACGCCTTCCGGGCCGCCGACATCCACTCGATCCTCGTCGTGCCGGTGGTGAACAACACCACCAACATCGAGGCTCCCTCCCTGTTCTTGTCCACGCTCCCCATCCCCCTGGCCGAGCTCGGCTACTACGTCTTCCCCACCCACATGGTGGCGCGCGTGCTCGAGGACGAGGGCCTCTCCGACGCGGACCTCGTTCACCAGGCCGACCCGGTACGGCTCTGCGGTCTCTTCGGGGCCGACTCGGTCCTCTACGTGACCATCGAGTCGTGGGCGGCCAAGTACCTCGTCCTCAACACGAGCGTCGTGGTCTCCTTCGACTACGTCCTGAAGGACGGGAAGACCGGGGCGACCCTCTGGAGCGAGCACCGCACGGCGCAGTACTCGAGCGGGAACGGAAGCTCCTCCGGAAGCCCGCTCGTCGATCTCGTCGCGATGGCGGTGTCCGCGGCGGTCGCCAAGGCGTCCCCAGACTACATGCCGCTCGCCCGGCGCGCCAACGACGAGGTGCTCTCCACCCCGGGAGTCGGGCTCCTCCACGGCCCCTATCGCCCGGACCGCGACCGGTGATGCCCGGACGGGGACCGCGACCAGCGAAGCGCGTGACGAAGGCCCTCGCGACCGCGGAGCTCGTTATCATGGGAGACTTCGGAGGCTGCCATGCGCCACGCCGCGCTCCCCGCCGCCCTGTGCGCTCTGCTCGGGGGCTGCTCCACTCTCAGGACGAGCGTCGAGTACAACCCCAAGGCCGACTTCTCCAGCTACAAGACCTACGCTTGGTCTTCCGTCGCGCCAGGCCCGGAGGAGGCGCAGGCGATCCGCAATCCCGCTTTCTACGCGATGGTCCGCACGGCCGTCGACCGCGAGCTAGCCGCCCGGGGCCTCACCCCTGACACGAGCGGCCGGCCCGACCTCTTCGTCATCGCGCACGGCATGGCACAGAATCGGATCGAGGTGACCTCCTACGGGTACGCCTATGCTCCGGTCTACTACGGCCCCTACGGGCCGGTGATGGTTGGGCCCGCAGGTGTGGACGTGCGGCAGTACCGGGACGGCACGCTCCTCCTCGACCTCGTCGACGCGAAGACGAACCAGCTCGTGTGGCGCGGCACGGCCTCGGACACGGTCTCGAGCACGAGCGAGGTCCAGGGGGTCGTGAACAACGCGGTGAGGACGATCCTCGCGGAGTACCCCCCCAAGAAGGCGTCGTCGTGACCGGGAGCCCCCCGGGGGACGCCGATCAGCGTCCGGTCTCCCACCGGCTCCCGTGCCTGGCGCGGAGGCGCTCCGCCGCGCTCGCATCGATGGCGGGAGCGATGAGTTCGTGCACGGCGTACAGGGCCTCTTCGTACTCCTCCTCGCATCCCTCCGCGCGTTCCGCCGGCAGGTGTCCTTCCCGCACCGCCCCGGCGAAGGTGGAGGGGTCGCTGCCGTAGGCCAGGCACAGGATGTTGTAGTAGCGCTGGGCGTCGAGCCCGTGGACGTCGGCGAAGTCGCTCTCGTCGGGAGCGCGGGAGGCGGCCCCCCGCGCGTACTGCCAGGCGGTTCCCCGGAGCGTGCGAAGCGCGATGTCGCGACCGAGCCGGAGGAGGATCACGGTCGCGAAGGCGTCGGCGGCGTCCTCCTCCCTCCCGAGGATGGGAACATCGAGGAGGTCGAAGACGGCGTGCCCGGTCTCGTGGAGCATGACGAAGACCGCAGGGCCGTCGCTCGCCTCCTTCTGCGACACCCTCCCCAGGGGCTTCGAGGCCGCCTCCGCTCGGATCTCGGCCAGGTACTCGTAGCAGAAGGTGATGGTCGCCCTCTCGGGGTCGTACCAGGCGTTGCTGGTCCCGTCGCAGCCCGCGAACGAGAGGGTGAGGGTCCGCGGCAAGCGGAGCACGGAGAGCGCCTCGGCGAACTGCTCCAAAAACCGCCTCTCGCGGAGCTCGGCGTAGAGAGCCTGGTGGGCCGGGTTTTTGGGAGGGCGGTACTCGAAGCGCACGGGCGGGTCCGCCGGCGTCGTCGGCCCGAGGCCCGGGGTGGTGGCCCGGGGAACGCAGGAGACGGCAAGGCAGGCGAGGGCGAGCGAGGCTCGTCGGTGCATGGTACGCTAGCGTAACAGCCCAAGGCTCGAGGTCCCAAGGAGGCATCGTGATCCGACGAATCGCCACACTCGCCCTAGCTCTGGCATTCCCCGCGCTGGTCCACGCCCAGGCGCTGGAGGGAACGCTGAAGAAGATCCGCGACTCGAAGACCGTGAGGGTGGCCTACCGCACCGATGCCTTGCCGTTCTCGTTCGAGGACGGGGGAAAGCCGGCCGGGTACACGGTCGACCTCTGCCAGAGGATCGTCGCGAGCCTGGAGCAGCAGCTCAAGGTGAAGCCCCTCGAGGTGAAGTGGGTGGTCGCGACCTCGCAGAACCGGATCGAGCTCGTCCGGAACGGTCAGGCGGACATGGAGTGCGGCTCCACCACCGCCACCCTCTCGCGGATGGAGCAGGTCGACTTCTCGAGCCCGGTGTTCGTGGACACGACCGCCCTGCTCGTGCGCGTTTCCTCGGGGGCGAAGTCCTTGTCCGGGCTGAGCGGCAAGAAGATCGCCGTCGTCGCCGGCACCACCAACGAGAAGGCGGTTGCGAAGGCCCTGGAGGTCGCGCTCATCAGCGCGACGGTCGTGCCGGTGAAGAACCGCGACGAGGGGATCGCCGCCCTGGAGGCGGGCACGGTGGACGCCCTCGCCAGCGACCGGCTCCTGCTCGCCGGGCTGGCACCGAAGGTGAAGGATCCGTCCCAGTACGAGCTGCTCGGGGACGAACTCTCCTTCGAGCCCTACGCCATCGTCCTCCCCCGGGGCGACGCGTCCTTCCGCCTGGCGGTCAACCGCGCCCTCTCCCGGATCTACTCGAGCGAGGCCATCGTCGAGGTGTTCCAGCGCGCCTTTGGCCCGAAGGCCAAGCCGAGCAACGCCCTCGCCGTGATGTACGGCCTCAACTCCTACGGGGAGTGAGGGGGCGGCCCGTTCCCGGGCCGGCGGGGAGGGAGGTCGTCGAACGGCGACGAGGGAGCGCTCCATGAGACTTCGCTGCCTGATCGTGGCGCTGCCCCTCCTTTGGGGACGCGCCGCGGCCGGGGCCGCCCCCATCCCCGCCTCGATCACCATCGCTGGCGGGGTGAGCCTCGGCGCCTACGAGGCGGGCTTCGCCTACTACGCGGTGGAGTTCTTGCGGGCCAACGCCGGGGCCGCCAAGCTCGCGCTCGCCACCGGAGCCTCGGCGGGATCGGTGAACTCCTTCCTGGCGCTGCTCGAGAGCTGCGGAGCGGCTGACCCCGATCCCCGCCAGAGCCTCTTCTTCAAGGCGTGGATCCCGCTGGGCCTCGAGGACCTGACCAGGCCCGGGGAGTCCCCGCCCACGGCGGCCTTCTCCCGGGCCGCGTTCGAGGCGCCCCTCGAGCTCATCCGTACCGCCTGGACGGCCGGCCTCTCCAAGGACTGCGACTTCGTCTACGGACTCTCTGTGACACGGCTCGACCCCCGGCCAGTGTGGGTCAAGGCGCATCGGCTCCAGCTGCCGCGGGTGGAGGACCACTTCGTCCTGCGCGTCCGGGGGCGTGGCTTTGGAACGCCCCCGCTGCTCACCAACTACGCCGACCCCAGATGGGAGGGCGACCAGTCGCTCCTTCCCGAGAACGAGGACGGCGAGGTCTCCTTCCCGGCGCTCGTGGACGCCCTGTTTGCCTCCACCGCCTTCCCGGGCGCCTTCCCCCCGCAGGAGGTCCACCAGTGCGTCGTCCGCGGGGGGGACTCGTGGAGCGGCTGTCCGGAGGCATCGGCGCGGGGCGACCTGTTCGTCGACGGCGGGGTCTTCGACAACATGCCCATCCAGCTCGCGGCGCGCGAGGCCGCTGCCGGGCTCACGGTCGAGGGGGAGCGGATCCGCTGGTCCGATCGGCCCGATCTGCGCAGACGGCAGGTGCCTTCCCAGATGAGCTTCGCGTACCTTTCGACCGAGGTCGAAACCTTCCCCCCCCCAGCCAGGGACGCCGAAGGCAAAGAGCCCCGGAGCATCCTCGGGGTGGCCACCCGGGTGGGCGAAGCCTTCTTGGAGAGCGCCCGCGCCAAGAACCTCCTCTACCTCTACGATCAGGACCCGGAGTTCTTCGACCGGCTCATCATCGCCGAACGCCACCTGCCGGCCGCCAGTTCGCCCCTGGCCGCCTTCTTCGGCTTCTTCGAGACTGCCCTCCGCGAGTTCGACTTCACCCTCGGCATGTACGATGCCCGGCGCCTGGGGGAGGCGCGGGTTCTCGCCCGACTCGAGCGCGCCGGCCGTACCGGAGCGCTCCGGCTCCCCGAGAACCTGGCCGGGGATCCCGCGGGGGAGTCGTGGCAGCCTTACCATTGTCTGTCTGCCGTCCTCGACGATCCGCCCGCGGCCGAGGCGGCCTGCCGGGGCGAGGCGCTCCGCGACTTTCGCATCGTGCTGCAGACGTCGATCGAGCGGCTGTGGGACCGGTGCGCCACGCCGGACGTGCTCAAGACGGCCTTCGCGGAGGACCGGAACTGCCGCGCCGCTGCCGAGGGGCAGCCTCCCGTGCGGGTCCCCGGGGTGGCGCCGCTCCCGGGCGACCGGTGGCGCCACAACAAGGGCGAGAGCGACACCGCCTACACCCTGCGCCTCCTCGCCGATCACGAGTTCGAGTTCAAGGACCTCGGCCTCAGGCCCAACCAGGCTGGCGCCGCCCCGGTTCTGCTCCGGGAGCGGCTCCTCGCCATCGGCCGGCAGGTCTCGCGTTCGCAGCCCGGCGCCCAGGCGAGCGTCGTCGAGGCGGCGATGAAGCTCGCCGCGGATCAGATCACCTACGTCCCCCCGCGCCATACTGCCTGGGTGCTCGCGGGGCGCGAGCTCGAGGCCGGCCTGTCCGGGGGCTTCATCGTCGAGCGGAGGTTCATCGGCGCCGTCCGCCTCCACGCCGCGCTCCAGCTCAACAACCTCGGTTCCATGCTCTCCTCCGAGCACGGGTCCCCAGCGTTCTCGGCTCTGGGCGGCATCGAGGTCTTGCCTGCCTCGCTCGCCACCTCCGCCCTGCAGCCCAGCCTGATCGTGCGAGGGGGCGTGCTCCTCTCGGCCGGGGACGGCTACGGCTCCCGCTCCTGCCCGGAACCGACCTCGACCGCGGTGGGATCCTGCTCGCGCCCCGCGCTCGGCGCGGGGGTCGCCGCCACCGTGCTGGAGCGGCTTCGCGTCCAGGTCCTCTGGAACTACTACTTCCCCACCCAGGCCGGGAACGTGGCCTGGTGGGTGATTTCCCCCGGTTTCGGCTTGCAGTGGGTGTTCTGAAGGGCGGCGTCGCTCGCCCGCCGGGCCACCGATCCGCCCCTGCAGGTACGGGAGAGCGCCGGGCCGCGCCCCTAGGTGTCCTAGGAGGAGGTTGCCCTGTGCTCAGCGACAAGATGCAGGAGGCCCTCAACGCGCAGATCAACGCGGAGCAGTACTCGGCTCAGCTCTATCTCGCCATGAGCGCGAGCTGCGAGCGCCGGAGCTTCAAGGGATTCGCGAGCTGGCTCAGGCTCCAGGCGGGCGAGGAGACCGCGCACGCGATGAAGCTCATCGGGTACCTGCTCGACAGGGGCGGTCGACTCGCCCTCAAGGAGGTGCCGGCTCCGCCCGCCGAGCACGGCGGCGTCATCCAGGTGTTCGAGCAGGCGCTGAAGCACGAGCAAGCCAACACCGCCCGCATCGACGCGCTCTTCGAGCAGGCCCGGGCCGAGCGCGACCATGCGAGCGAGATCGCCCTCCAGTGGTACGTGACCGAGCAGGTGGAGGAGGAAGCCACCATCCACCAGGTGGTAGAGCACCTGCACGCGGTGGGCGACCAGGGAGGTGGGATCTGGTACCTCGACTCGCGGATGGGGAAGCGCGGGAAGGAGTGATCGCCCGCCCCGGGCGTCGTCCGGGGCGAGCTACCCCCGCCCGACGAGCGCGGGCGCACCGAGTGGCTCGGCGAACGGGCTCGGCTGAGGGGGGGCGGCCGGCTCCCTCGGGACCGCCAGCTGGTGCGGGCCCTCGAGCCTGAACGACCTCACCGTGGACAAAAGCTCCCCGGCGCCCTCGGCCAGCTCGGCCGCGGAGGTGGAGGATTGCTCCGCGCTCGCCGCGTTTCGCTGGGTCACCTCGCCGATCGCTTTCACCGCCCGAGACACCTGTTCGACCCCCCGGGCCTGCTCGGCGGCCATCGCCGCGATCTCCGCCACCACCTCGCTCACCCGGCCGAAATTGCCGGCGATCTGGTCGAGCTTGGCGCCCACGAGGCGGCTCTTCTCCTCGCCCTCGCTGGCCTGGGCGACCGACTGCCGGATGAGGGCCTCGCTCCGCTGGGCCGCGTCCTTGGATCTCAGGGCCAGGTTCCTCACCTCCTCCGCCACCACCGCGAACCCTTTCCCCGCCTCGCCAGCTCGGGCGGCCTCGACCGCGGCATTCAAGGCGAGGAGGTTCGTCTGGAAGGCGATGTCGTTGATGTCCCGGATGATCTGGGAGGTACCCTCGGCCGAGGCGCGGATGCGGTCCATCGCCCCCGTGAGCTCCCGCATCGCCAAGGCACCCTCCTCGGCCGCCCCCCGGGCCGCCCGGGTCATGGCGTCTGCGCTGGCGGCGTTGTCGCGCGAGCGGCGGGCGAAGCCGGAGATGCCCTCCAGGGTCTCCCCCGCCTCGGCGAGTCCGCTCGCCTGCTGCGAGGCACCGCTCGCCACCGACTGTGCGGTGGCGTTGATCTGAGTGGCGGCGGCAGAGACCTGGTCCGAGGTCCGGGCGGCGTGGGCCAGAACCTCGCTCAGCGCCTGCAGCGCCCCGTTGAGCGCCTCGGCCATGCGGGCGTGGTCCCCCTGGTAGGCGCCCACCATCCGCGCCCCCAGGTCGCGCTCCGAAACCCGCGCCAGCACCCCGCTCGACTCGGCCAGCGGCCGCATCGCGGCATCGAGCGCCCGATTCACCCCCTCGATGACGCGCCGGAAGTCCCCGCGGTGGAGGGCGGGGTCGGCGCGCGTCTCTAGCCGGCCCTCGGCGGCGGACCGAGCCAAGAGACCGGCGTCGGCCACCAGGCGCCCGACCGCAGCGCTCGAGCGGTCCAGGTTTTCCCGGAGCTTCTGGAAATCGCCTGGCCAGGCCTGCGCGATGGGGGGAGGAGGTTCGCCGCGGGCGATGCCGTCCACGTGTCGGGCCGCCTCGATCACCGGGGCGATGAGAGCGTCGAGGGTGGAGTTCAGCCCGGACACGAGCCGATGCCAGTCCCCCTGAAAGCGGCTCGCGTCGGCCCGCGCCTCGAGCTGGCCCTGCCTCGCCCGCTCCGCCAGCGCGGTCACGTCGCTCGCGACCGTCTGCAGGTTCCTGCGCAAGAGGTCCAGCCCCTCGTTCGCCCGCGCTTGCTTCCCCGGCAGGGGCCTCAGGACCGGCGTGAAGTCGCCGGCTCCGTAGCGGCCCAGGATGCCGACGAGGTCCCCGAGGATCCCCACGTATCGCTCGGTGCTGGCGTTCACGCCGGCGGCCAGCTCGCGGAAGGCCCCCTCGAACCGCGACTCGTCGACGCGGGCGTCGGTGTCGCCGGCGGCATGGGCCATTGCCATCCGGGCCATCTCGGTGAGGAGCCTGCGGTTGGCGGAGATGAGACCATTCAGGTGGTCCCGCAGCTCCCCGAAGTCGCCCTGGAACTCGGCCTCTATCGGCTCTGGGATCTCTCCCCGGGAGATGCGCTCCAGGCACTCGGCCGCGACCCGGAGCGGCTCGACCACCTGGTCGAGTGTCCGGTTCATGCCCAGGAGGACTGGGCGGAACTCGGCCGGCACCGCGGCCGGGTCGCCCCGCACGCCCAGTCGTCCGGCCTGCGCAGCCGCGGTCAGATCCGCCGTCTGGGAGATCATGGAGCCGATGGTCCGGCTCACGGACCGGCCCACCAACACCCCGAGCAAGAGGAGCGCCGCCGCCAAGGCCACGAGGGCCACCACCCCCACGACCTCTTCCCGCTTCCCGGCGGCGGCCTGCTGCGCCTGCCAGTCGGCCGCCTCGTCAGCGAGGGCCTC
Organism: Anaeromyxobacter sp.; assembly: GCA_035686075.1. Taxonomy (GTDB): domain Bacteria; phylum Myxococcota; class Myxococcia; order Myxococcales; family Anaeromyxobacteraceae; genus Anaeromyxobacter. The sequence continues at coordinate 54,510 of DASRZU010000052.1, read as the reverse complement.
GCCCAGGGCGGCGATGTCCTCGTCGAGCGGAGCCGTCTCGCCGTGCAGCTGGCGCCACTCCTCCCAGACCTGGGCCTCGATCGAGCGGTCGGGCACGCCGGGCAGCGCGCTCGATCCCTTCTCGAGGAGCCGGTCCCGCTCGGCCACGAGGCTGCTCATCCGGTGCGCCCGGGCGAGCCACGAGCCGACACCCTCGCGGAGCGGTGGCCACCGCTTCTGCATCTGGGGAGAGGGCGGCAGCGCGTCGAGCGCGGCCATGGCCCGGTCCACCCGTGAGAGGGCATCGCCGGCACCGTCCCGGAACAGGTTCATGCCCTCGTGGCACCCCCGGCAGTCGGCGGAGGCGAACACCTTGGCGGTGGACTGCGCCAGCGCCTGCGTGTTGAGGAATCGCTGACCATCCTTGAACGCCGCCTCGAGGGTTGCGAGCCACTGCTGCGCCGGGAGCTCCTGGGTCGAGACGATCCGGAGCTGGCGGCGCACCTCGCGGGCGGCGAGGCCTGTAGCCAGCACCACCGAAAGGGCGATGGCGAAGGCCGCAGCAAAACCTGCCAGGATCTTGGTGCGGGTCCGGACCTCGAGCATTCCCGACCTCCGGGCTCTCCCACCTCGGGCACGGCCCCCGGTGGGGTCGGAGCACCGGGCGTGCCGACCCCGAGGGCGTCGAACTTCGCGGGATTGCGGCGGCCGCCGCCCTCTCGACCCCGGGTCGGAGAAACCCTGGGTTGGAGAGCGAATCCTCTCGCGGCCCGAAGGACCTCTCCCCAGGGACCTTGAGCTACCTTGTCGCCATCCATGCCCGCAGGTGGAGCCGGGCCAGCGCCGCGTGCGCCACGGCGCCCGACGCCTGGGCGGCCTCTCCCATCCTGCCGAGCACGTCGTCCATGTCGACCGGGAGGTGGCGGCGCCAACCCGCTCGGCGCGCCTCGAAGTACGCCTCGGCGGCCCGGCCCGCGGCGATTAGGCGATCGCACTCCGCGAGGTGATGGGCGCGCACCGCGGCCGGTCCCTCGAGCGCGGCCGCCACCATGGGCTCGGGATCCCGTGCCGGAACGGCGCAGCGGCGCCAGGCCTCGGCGGCGAAGCGAGCCGACTCCTCGAGGGTCCGCCCGGGTTCCCGGAACGCCTGGGTGCCGGACTCGGCGAGGAGCACCGCCCGGTAGCCGGCGGCGGCCGTCGGTCCGTCGCCCCGCCCCTCCGCCGCGTAGCCGGCGAGGAGGCCGGGCCAGGCGAGGTCGGGTCGCACGGGGGCCACGCGGCGCGCCGCTGCCACGGCCGCATTCCAGTCCTGGCGGAACAGGGCGTCGTCGTCGCGGCCGGACAGACGCCGCAGCGCTGCCCGGAGCGATTCGGGTACGAGGCGCGTGTCGCGAAGCCAGCCGGCGAGCACCTCGGCGTTCACCCCGAGGTCCCGGGCCAGGGCGTTGCGGCCGAGCACCTCGCACATGGCCCCGAGCCCGCTGTGCAGCGCGGCCCGCGCCTCTGCCAGCGAGCGGGCCGGGGCCGACCGGAACTCCGGCAAGAGCTCGGTCGGGTGGAATGCTCCGTCACCGCTCCAGTCCAGCACCTCGATCACCTCCCCCCATCCGTCGAATCGCAGGAGCAGGCCATCGCCGCTCGGCTCGATCGCCACGGGAAGCGTGTCGGGCGGCATGCGTCCGCCCTGCAGGGTCCCTCCGTCGGCCTCGAGCAACGCCTCCGGATCCACGTTCGCCGCACGGGCTCCGTGGGCGAAGAGGGAGCGCGGTAACCGAACGGAGAGCGCCGACTCCACCGCGAGCAGAGCGCTCTCCCGGGCCATCGCTCTCGGGGGTGGGCCCCCCACCGCTATCCCGTCTCCGGGCCCGCGGCCGCCCTCTTGGCCATCTCCTCCGGCGAGACGTCCTCGAGGTGAGTACCGATGGTCCAGACGTGACCGAATGGGTCCCGCACCGTGCCCATCCGGTCGCCGTAGAACTGGTCTGCGACCTCCCGTAGCGGGGTTGCGCCCGCCGCCACTGCCGTCCGGAAGGTGGCGTCCACGTCGGCGACGTACAGCACCATGGACACGGGCGATCCCCCCACCGACAGGGGAGAGCGCCACGCGCCATCCTTGGACTCGTCGGCCATCATGATTCGCGAGCCGCCGATCTCCAGCTCGGCGTGGGCGACCGTACCGCCCGGTCCCGGCAGGCGGAAGAGCTCCCTCGCCCCGAAGGCGGCCTGGTAGAACGCGATCGCCTGGCTCGCGTTCCTCAATATGAGGTAGGGGGTGATGGCGTGGTGGCCGTCGGGGATGGGGTTCGTCAAAGGCGAGCCTCCACTCTAGCCTCGAGGAGGTCCGTAAGGGCGGACCGGGCGCCGTCGCACGGACCGCTGGGGGCCTCAAAAGAAGCCCGCGCAAGGCGGCGGCCCCTGGGCTTCGGGGGCTCTTTCACAGAAACAGGTCCTGGAGGAGGTCCTCCGCTCCCGCGGCGACCGAGTACTTCCCGAGGTCCGTCACCCCTTCGCTTCTCAGCACGTCCTCGTCGACGAAGAAGTGACCGGTGCAGGTGCGCCCGTCGCGTCGCAGGATCGCAACTGCCGCATCCGCCACCACCTCGGGCTTGCGCCCCCGGCGGGCGATGGCGTCGCCCCCGAGGAGGTTCAGCGCGGCGGTGGCGATCACGGTGCGGGGCCAGAGCGCGTTCACGGCGATGCCGCGCTCCCGCAACTCCTCGGCCAGACCCAGGACGCACATGCTCATCCCGAACTTGGAGAGGGTATAGCCGAGGTGGATCTGGAACCACCGTGGCTCGAGGGAGAGCGGGGGCGCGAGCACGAGGATGTGGGGGTTCTTTCCTCGAGCGAGGTGCGGCAGGCACGCCTGCGAGCAGGCAAAGGTGGCCCGCACGTTCACTTGGTGCATGAGGTCCCAGCGCTTCATCGGCGTCGAGGGTGTGTCCGCGAGATAGATGGCGCTGGCGTTGTTCACGAGCACGTCGATGCCGCCGAAGACCTCCACCGAGCGAGAGACGGCTGCGCCGATCTGCTCGTCGGAGCGGACGTCGCACTCGACGGCCAGGGCCCGTCCACCCGCCCGCTGCATCTCCTCGGCGGCCTCGAAGATCGTCCCGGGGAGCTTCGGGTGCGGGGCGACCGTTTTGGCCGCGACCACGACGTTGGCCCCCTCGCGAGAGCAGGCGACACCGATGGCACGCCCGATCCCTCGGCTCGCGCCGGTGATGAAGACGGTCCGTCCGGTGAGGGATGACATGAGCGACCAAAGCCAGAGGTGGGCCCGCTCGTCCAACTGAAGCTCGGGTTGCGCCCGCGCGGGCACACATGTGGCGCCTCTCCCGGGCGCTACCGATATCGTCGAGTCCCCGAGCCCCCGTGGGTTGGGGGTGTTCTCCCCTCCCACCCCAATCCGCACGCGGATCTCCCTCGTTCGATCCTGAACGCAAGACCAGTCGGCAAGAGGTCATTCGCGCTCCCCGTTGACTTCCCCCTCCGGAGTCCGTAGATCGGGCCTCTAGTGGGAAGAAGTGGTAATTTGCGGATCTCGGCGGGAAGATCGGCCACTGCGTGTTCTTCGGGACCTTCAACCACGCGATCGACGCGAAGGGGCGGACCAGCCTCCCGGCGAGATTCCGGGAGGCGCTCGCCGGCGCGGGCGAGCCGCGGATCGTGCTCATGCAGTACCCCCACTGGCCAGCGATCCAGGCCTTGCCCCAGTCGGTGTGGAGCGAACTCGTGAAGAAGGTCATGGAAGCCTCCCCGCTCGACGCCCGCTGGCAGCGAAACGTCCTCCGGTTCGTCTCCTCCGCCCACGAGGTGGACCTCGACGTCCACGGCCGCGTGCTCGTACCCCCTCCGCTCCGGGCCTGGGCCCGGCTCTCCAGGGATGTGGTCTGGGTGGGGATGGGACGGACCATGCACCTCTATGACAAGGCGACCTACGACGAGCAGATGTCCTCGGAGATCCCGGCGGACCAGGTGGTGGATTTCTTCGGCAAGGGGTGAGGGGCGGCGGCGGAGGCGACCATGTTCGAGGCGCAGCGGCGGGAAGACGTGATCATCATCCGGTGCGAGGGGGAGCTCCCGCGCGAGGAGCTGGCGGCGGTGGCCGCCGAGGCGCGCCGGTCGCGGGCGGAGGGTCGACTCGTGGTGATCGACCTGAAGCGAGTCACGCACCTGCACTATGCCGGGGCCGCGCTCCTCCGGGCCATCCCCGGCCTGCGCGCTGCGGGGGTGAGCCGGTACCTGCGCGACCTTCTCTTCGCGGGGGGGGCGGCCGGTCATCTGGAGATGTTCGGCGACGTGGAGGAGGCGGTCCGGGCGGCGTGAGCGGGGAGTATGTCCATGAGCCGGTCTTGGCGAGAGAGGTGGCGGAGGTGCTGCGCCCGGGCCCGGGAAGGCTCATCCTCGACTGCACCCTGGGTGGCGGCGGCCACGCCTCCCTCCTTCTCTCGGAGGGCGCTCGAGTGATCGCCCTCGACAAGGACCCGCGCGCCCTGGCCTCCGCCACCGCCCGTCTGGCCCGCTTCGGCGAGGCCTTCCGCGCGGTACGGGCCGACTTCCGGGACGCCCGCGGCGTCCTCTCCTCGCTGGGCCTCGGAGCGGTCTCCGGTGCCCTGGTCGACCTGGGCGTTTCCTCCCCTCAGCTCGACGACGCGGAGCGCGGATTCTCATTCTCCCGGCCGGGCCCGCTCGACATGCGGATGGGCGAGGAAGGGGAGACGCTGGCCGGGCTCCTGCGGCGCGCCGAGGTGCGCGAGCTGGAGCGGATCCTTCGCGAGTACGGCGAGGAGCCCTTCGCGCGACCCGTGGCCCGGGCCATCAAGAGGGCGGTGGAGGAGGACCGCCCCCTCGACACCGCCCGGCTCGCCGAGATCGTCGCGGGCGCCATCCCCCGCAAGGCCTGGCCGCGGCGCGTGCATCCGGCCACCCGCACCTTCCAGGCGCTACGGATCGCCGTCAACGACGAGCTGGGAGCGCTGGCGGCGTGGCTGGACGGGCTCCCCTCGCTCCTCGACGCGGGCGGCCGGGCGGTCGCGATCAGCTTCCACTCCCTCGAGGACCGGATGGTGAAGGAGCGTTTCCGCGCCCTCACCCGTGCCTGTACCTGTCCTCCTGACCTCCCGGTCTGCGCCTGCGGTGCGCGCGCCGGGTTCGCGGCGGTGACCCGCCGGGCCCTCCGGGCATCGGAGGAGGAGGTCGGGCGCAATCCCCGTTCCCGCAGCGCCCGGCTCCGGGCGGTGGAGAAGCTTCGATGAGCGCGCGCCGCAGGCCTCTCCCCCGCCGAACGACGAGGGCGGAGATCCTCGGGACGGGGATGGAGCTACTGCTCGCCGCCTCGCTCGTGGCAGCGCTGGGAGTCTTCCACGTCTGGTCCCGCACGCGGGTGGTCGCGGCCGGCTATTCCCTCTACGAGCTCGAGGAGGAGCACGCCCGCCTCGTCGCGGCCCACGACCGACTCCGGATCGAGCTGGGCATGCTCACTTCCTTCCAGGCGCTCGACCAGGTGGCGCGCACGAAGCTCTCGAAACTGGGTTTGGCTCCGCCGGACCGGGGCGCGGTGTGGGCGGCAGGCCCGGACCGTGAAGCGGACGGGACGGGCCGGGCGGGCGTGGACGGCGTGGATCACCGTCCCCGGCCGGCGGGGCCAATCATCGGGATGGCGTGGCGGGCGGCGGCGCCGCCCGCGCCCGGGCGGTGAGCCGTGCGCCTCGCCCCCGATCCCTCGAACGCGCGCTGGATCGGCTTCCGCGTGGCGGTCCTGGCGGCGCTGCTCGGGCTCGGGTTCGCGGCGGTGGCGGCACGCGCCGTCCAGCTCCAGGTGTTCCGCACGGAGAAGGACGCGGTCGACCACTACCTCTCCGAGCTGAAGCTTCGCCCGCGCCGGGGGGTCATCACCGATCGCAACGGCGTGCTCCTCGCCGTGAGCGCCGACGCGCAGTCCGCCTACGTGGACCCGGAGCTCCTCTTCAGCGGCGGGGCTCGGGGCGAAGAGCTCGAGGCCGACCCCCGGCTCAAGGCCGAGAAGCACCGCGAAGGGGAGGCCCGCCTGCGGCAGGTGGCCAAGATCCTGGGCCAGGATCCGGGGACCCTGGAGAGAAAGGCGGCCCGCGGAGGCCGGTTCCAGTGGCTCGCGCGCCGGCTTCTCCCCGACCGGGAGGCCGCCCTCGGGGCCTTCCTCGCGGAGGAGAAGCTGAAGGCGGTGGGCCTCGTTCCCGAGCCGCGTCGCTACTACCCCAAGGCCGAGCTGGCGAGCGCCTTGCTCGGCCTCGTGGACGAGGATGGGGTGGGGATCGAGGGGGTCGAGCTGGGGTGGGAGGATTCGCTCCAGGGCGTCTCGGCCGAGGTGCCTTCCATCCGTGACGGCAAGGGACGGTTCGTGTTGTCCGACGCGCCCGTCGCCGGGGCGGAGCGGGAGGGCGACCGCGTCGAGCTCACCCTCGACCAGGGCATCCAGGCCACCGCCGAGCGTGCCCTGGCCCGAGCGGTGCTCGCCTCGAAGGCCCTCTCCGGGATGGCGGTGGCGCTCGCCCCCTGGAGCGGCGAGGTGCTGGCCATGGCCAGCTGGCCTCCCTCCAACGCCAACGCGCCGCGCACCCCCGAGGAGCTCCGGAACCGCACCCTCACCGATGCCTTCGAGCCTGGTTCGACCGTGAAGGCGTTCTCGCTCTCGGCCGCGCTCGAGCAGGGGACCCTCCACCCGCTCGACGCCATCGACTGCGGCGGCGGCAGCCTGGCCGTGGGCCCGCACGTGATCCACGACCACGCCGCCCTGGGCTGGGCCGGGCCCTCGCGGATCATCATCCAGAGCTCGAACGTGGGCGCAGCCCGGGTGGCCGCCCGGCTCGGGCGTGAGCGGCTCTACGCCGGACTCGCGGCCTTCGGGTTCGGCGAGCGAACCGGGGTGGGGCTCCCCGGCGAGGTGAAGGGCCAGCTCCTTCCCGCCCGTTCCGACGTGGCCCTCGCCACCCAGGCCTTCGGCCAGGGGCCCATCACCGCCACCGCCGTCCAGGTCACGAACGCCATGGCCGCCCTCGCGAACGGCGGTCTCTTGCTCAGGCCCTTCATCGTCCGGCGCGTGTTCGACCCGGTGAGCGGAGAGGTGGTCGAGCAGGGAGCGCCGAAGGTCATTCGCCGCGCGGTGTCCGCCCAGATCGCGGCCACAATGAACCGGTGGCTCGTCGGCGTGGTGGAGGACCCGAAGGGCACCGGCCGCCGGGCCGCGCTCGACGGGTGGCGGGCGGCAGGCAAGACCGGCACGGCGCAGAAGGTCGACCGGGTCTCGGGTGGCTACTCCCCCGACCGGCACTTCAGCTCCTTCGTGGGGTTCGCCCCCTACGAATCGCCGCGCATCGCGATCGGCGTGTTCATCGACGAGCCGCACGGGGAGATCTACGGTGGGGAGGTGGCCGCCCCCGCGTTCAAGGAGATCGCCGAGTACGCGCTCCGGCTCATGGACGTCCACCCCGCCCCGGTGCTCTCGGCGAAGCGGGAGACGGAACCCCCGCCCGCCGCACCGGAGCCGCGGCGCGAGGACGAGGACGGAGCTGACCCCTCGCCCGCGGATGGGACGGGGCCAGCGGCCTCGACCCAGCGGGTGGCGGTGCCGGCCCTGTCGGGGCTTGCGGCGCGCGCCGCCATCCGTGCCCTGGAGGAGTTGGGCCTTGCCGCCGACCCGTCTGGCACCGGGCGGGTGGTGGATCAGAGCCCGCCCCCCGGGCGGGCGGTCGACCGCGGAACGCGGGTGCGAATGACGCTCGCGCCCCAGGGCTGACGTAAGATGGCCCCGCCCGCGTGTCCCGGCGGACGCGGACCTTCGCTAACGTCGCCTGCGGCCGGAAGGATCCGCCTGGCCCGGCCCTGGCATGGTAATCCCTGCGTGGGAACACCGATGAAGCTCTCCCACCTCATCCGCGGAACGGGTGCTAGCGGGGACCTCGGGGACGATCCGGAGATCGTCCTCGTCACCTGCGACTCCCGCGAGGTGGTTCCGGGCGCGTGCTTCTTCGCCCTGCCTGGTGCCAGGCTCGACGGCCGCAGCTTCGCCGCCCAGGCCGTGCGGCAGGGCGCTTCCGCCGTGGTGGCCGAGCAGCCGGTGGAGTGCGCGAGGGCCCCGCTCCTCCTCGTCCCGTCGGCGAGGCGCGCCATGGCCATCGCGGCCGCGAACTTTCACGGGCGCCCCGCCGACGCGCTCCGCATCGCCGGCGTCACGGGAACGAACGGAAAGACCACCGTCGCCTACCTCCTGGAGGCGTGTGCCACCGAGGCGGGCCTTCCGATGGGCGTCATGGGGACCGTCACTCACCGCTTCGCCGGCCGGGAGCGCCCGGCCAGCCACACGACGCCGGAGTCGACCGAGATCCAGGCGCTCCTCGCGGAGATGGTGCGCGCGGGAACGAAGGCGGTGGTGATGGAGGTTTCCTCTCACGCGCTCTCGCAGGAACGGGTGAGCGGGGTCCGCTTCCACGCGGCGGCCTTCACGAACCTCACCCGGGACCATCTGGACTACCACGGCGACATGGAGGGGTACTTCGCGGCCAAGCGGAGGCTCTTCACCGAGCACCTGGCCGAAGGCGCCATCGCGGTGATCAACGCGCAGGACCCGTTCGGCGCGCGCCTCGCCGATCAGCTCGGCCCGGGGCGAGAGGTGTGGCGCTTCGGGACGCGGGTGGAGGACCCTCTACGGGCGGTGGACGTCCAGATGGCGATGTCGGGGGTGAAAGCGGTGCTCCTCACCCCGCGCGGCGAGATCGCGGTGCACTCGCCCCTCGTGGGCGTGCACAATCTGGAGAACCTGCTCTGTGCCGCGGGGCTCTCGCTGGCGCTCGGTCTCCCGCGGGAGGCGGTGGCCCGGGGCCTGTCGCGCTCGCGGGGAGCCCCGGGCCGCCTCGAGCGCATCGTGGGACCCTCCCGCCCGGGCGTCGCCGCCTTCGTGGACTACGCCCACACCGACGACGCCTTGGCCCGCGCCCTCTCCGCCCTGCGGACCCTGTCTCCGCGCCGCATCGTCTGCCTGTTCGGCTGTGGCGGGGACCGGGACCGTGGGAAGCGCCCGCTCATGGGGCGGGCGGCGGCGGCAGGCGCCGAGCTCACGATCGTGACGAGCGACAACCCCCGCACCGAGGCGCCGGACGCCATCATCGCCGAGATCCTCCCCGGTCTCGCCGGCGCTCGCCGGCTCTCGGCCGAGGAGGCGCGGGGCGGAGAGCGTGGGTACGTGATCGAGCCCGACCGGCGCGCCGCCATCGCCCTGGCGCTCGAGTGCGCTCACAAAGGCGACGTGGTGCTCCTCGCCGGCAAGGGGCACGAGGACTACCAGATCGTGGGGACGGAGAGGCGGCACTTCTCGGATCGCGAGGAGGCCCGGCGGTTCTTGGGATCCACGTGACCGCGACCTTCTCCCCCGAGGTACTCGCCCAAGCCACGGGCGGGCGTTGGATCGACGCACCGCCCGGGGAGATCTCGGGGGTCTCCACCGACACGCGCGCGATCGCGCCAGGAAACCTGTTCGTGGCGCTCCGGGGGGAGCGGTTCGACGGGCACGACTTCCTGCCCGAGGCGGCCGCCCGCGGCGCCCGGGCCGCCGTCGTGGAGAGGGCGCAGGGCCCAACTCCCGGGCCCCTCCCGCGCCTCGTGGTGGAAGACACCCTGCGGGCCCTGGGGGCGACCGCTCGGTTCCACCGGCGGCGCTTCTCCATCCCGGTGGTAGGGGTTACGGGATCGAACGGGAAGACCACCACCCGAGAGATGATCGCGGCCATCCTCGCCACCATGGGGCCGGTGCTCCGGAACGAGGGGAACCTGAACAACGAGGTGGGCGTCCCGCTCACCCTCTTCCAGCTCTCGGGGGGGCACCGGTTCGCAGTGATCGAGATGGGCATGAACCACCCCGGCGAGATCGCGCGGCTCGCGGCCATCGCCGAGCCGAAGGTGGGAGTGGTCACCCTGGCGGCGCCGGCGCATCTCGAGGGCCTGGGAACGATCGAGGCCGTGGCCGACGCCAAGGCCGAGCTCTACGAGGGGCTTCCGGAGGACGGCATCGCCGTGGCGAACGCCGACGACCCCCGGCTGCTGAAGCGGGCCCTGGCCTCGGGCCGGCGGCTCCTCACCTTCACCGCCGGTCCCGAGCGGCGGGGCGACGTGGCGGTGCTCGAGACCGTCTCGCGGGGCACGGACGGGCTCCGGGCGGTACTGGGGATCGGAAACCGGGCCGTGCCGGTGCACATGCCGGCGCTGGTCGGAGCGCACAACGCCCTGAACGCGGCCGCCGCCGCCGCGACGGCGGTGGCGCTCGGCGCCACGGACCGCGAGATCGCCCGTGGCCTGTACGAGGTCCGGCCGGTCGGCCGGCGGCTCAGGCTCGAGACGCTCCCCTCGGGCCTGTGCCTCCTCGACGACTGCTACAACGCCAATCCCGCCTCGATGAGCGCGGCGCTCCGGACCCTCTCCGACCTGGCGGAGGGCCGGGAGAAGGCCGCGGTGCTGGGCGACATGCTGGAGCTCGGGACGTTCGAGGGGGAGGCCCACCGGGCCCTGGGGGAGGAGGCGGCCCGGGCCGGCCTCCGTCGTCTCGCCGCCTTCGGTCCGCGGAGCCGGCTCACCGCCCAGGCGGCCCGGGAGGCCGGACTGGACGCGTTCCACACCGAGGACATCGACGAGCTGGCCGGCTGGGTAAAGGCCGCGCTCGTCCCCTCGGCCGTCCTCCTCGTGAAGGGCAGCCGCGGCATGAAGCTCGAGCGGCTCGTCGAGGCGCTACGCCGACCCTGAACCATGCTCTACCTCCTCCTCTATCCGCTGGCGGGCCGGTTCGGGGTCTTCAACGTCCTGCGCTATCCTTCGTTCCGGATCGTGGCCGCAGGCCTCACGGCCATCCTCCTCGGGCTCCTCCTCGGCCCCATCTTCATCGAGCGGATGAGGGTCTTGCAGTACGGGCACACCAACGTCCGCGAAGACACCCCCGACTCCCACAAGAAGAAGGCCGGGACCCCCTCCATGGGCGGCGCGCTCATCCTCTTGGCAGTGGCGGTCGCCACCTTGCTCTTCGGCGACCTCCGCAACCGCTATGTCTGGGCGGCGCTGCTCGTGACCGTGGGGTACGGCGCCATCGGCTTCGCCGATGACTGGCTGAAGATCTCCAAGCGGAACTCGAAGGGGCTCTCCGGCAAGAAGAAGATCGCGCTGCAGGTCGCGGTGGTGCTCCTCGTCTACTACGGCGTCCTCACCGACTGGCACTTCCGCACCCACCCCCATTTCCCCTGGGTGTTCGTGGGCAGCTACCTCGACCTGCACATCACCGTTCCCTTCGTCCCCACCCGGGTCTTCCAGCCCGAGCTGGGATGGTTCTACCTCCCCTTCATGGTGCTCGTGGTGGTCGCCACCTCCAACGCCGTCAACCTGACCGATGGCCTCGATGGCCTCGCCATCGGGCCCACCATCGTCTCCGCCCTGACCTTCCTCGCGCTCTCCTACATCGCCGGCGCGACCATCGCCGGCTTCAGCCTGGCCGAGTACCTGCGCATCGCCTACATTCCCGGTGCGGAGGAGCTGGGCGTTCTCTGCTCGGCCATGTTCGGGGCGGGGATAGCGTTCCTCTGGTACAACACCTACCCGGCCTCCGTCTTCATGGGCGACGTGGGCTCGTTGGCCCTGGGCGGAGCGCTGGGGATGCTGGCGGTGTTGACCAAGAACGAGCTCGCGAGCGGGATCCTCCACGGCGTCTTCGTGGCCGAGGCGGTGAGCGTGGTCCTCCAGGTCTGGTCCTTCAAGACCCGCGGCAAGCGCATCTTCCGGATGGCTCCCATCCACCACCACTACGAGCTGAAGGGCTGGGCCGAGCCCAAGATCATCGTCCGGTTCTGGATCCTCTCGATGATGCTCGCCCTGGTCGCGCTGCTCTCCATCAAGCTGAGGTAGCCCGCCCGTGTCCTCCATGGCCCAGCCGCTCTCGGGCAAGAAGGTGACCGTGGTCGGCCTGGCCCGGAGCGGCCTTGCGGCGGCCCGCCTCTGTCTGCGCGAGGGGGCAAAGGTCACGGTGACGGACCGCCGGAGCGAGGCGGAGCTGGGGGAGGCCCTGGCGTCTCTCGAGGGAGCGGACGTGCGGCGCGCCCTGGGTGGCCACGACGCCGCCGACTTCGAGTCAGCCGACCTCGTGGTGGTGTCGCCGGGCGTGCCCGGGGCGCTCCCCGAGATCGAGGCGGCCCGTCGCCGCAGCGTGCCGGTCTGGGCCGAGGTCGAGCTGGGGTTTCGTTTCCTCCGGCCGGGCACCCGGGTGGTGGGGATCACCGGCACGAACGGCAAGTCCACCACCACCGCGCTCACCGGCGCGCTGCTGGGCGCCTACCGGCCGACCTTCACTGGCGGGAACCTCGGCATCCCGCTCTGCGAGCACGTCCTTGGCGGCAGTCACGCCGAGATGGTGGTGCTGGAGCTCTCCTCGTTCCAGCTCGAGGGGGTGGATCGATTCCGGGCCCAGGTGGCCGCGATCCTGAACATCACTCCCGACCACCTGGACCGCCACCCCGCCCTCGAGGCCTACGCGGCTGCCAAGGGCCGGCTCTTCGCCACCCAACAGCCGGGCGACGCCGCCATCGCCAACGCGCGCGACGGCCGCGCCCTCGCCCTGGCGGGCGCGTCCCGCGCGGCTCGGCTCACGTTCGGGTTCGGCCCGTCCGCTCCGGACGCGGCCCGCTGCCCGGACGGCGACCCCGGGCCATCGGGGACGCCCATCTCGCTCGAGCTGCCCTCCTTGCCGCGGGAGAGCTACCTCCTGAGGAACGTGGCCCTGCGCGGGCGCCACAACCGGGAGAACGCCATGGCCGCCCTCCTGTGCGCGCGCCTGGCCGGCACCCCGCCGGCCCTGGCGCAGGCGGGCCTCGATGCCTTCCCCGGGCTGCCCCACCGGCTGGAACGGGTGGCGGTGGGCCGCGGGGTGGAGTGGGTGAACGACTCGAAGGCGACCAACGTCGACTCGACCCTGGTGGGCCTCGCGGCGTTCCCGGCCGGTGTCCCGAGGGTCGTCCTGATCATGGGCGGCCGCGGCAAGGGTGCTCCCTATGTCCCGCTCCGGTCGCTCTTCGCCGGGCGGGTGAAGGCCCTGCTCACCATCGGCGAGGATGCCCCGGTGGTCGAGCGCGAGCTCGGCGGGCTCGCTCCGGTCGAGTCCTGCGCCACGTTGGATGGCGCCGCGCGGCGGGCGGCCGACCTCGCCGAACCGGGCGAGGTGGTGCTCCTCTCGCCCGCCTGCGCCAGCTACGATCAGTTCAAGAACTACGAGGAGCGGGGCGAGGCGTTCCGCCGCCTGGCGCAGGAGTTGTCGCGATGAGGAGCGAGACCCCCGAGGGGCGTCAAGGATCCGGCCCGACTCCACGCGCCGACGCCATTCTCCTCGGGGCCGTCCTCCTGCTCCTGGCCCTGGGGCTCGTGTTCGTCTACTCGGCCAGCGCGGTCCGGGCGGGCCGGGCCGGGGACGAGTTCCACTTTCTCGAACGGCAACTGGTCGCGGCGGGGGTGGGCCTCTCGCTCCTTCTCGCGGCGATGCGGCTCGGGACGGAGCGCCTCGCGCGCCTCTCCTACCCGCTCATGGCCGTCTCCCTGGGGCTGCTCCTCCTCGTGCCGCTCGTCGGGAAGAGCGCCGGCGGAGCGCAGCGCTGGATCCCTCTCGGCCCGGTGCACCTGCAGCCGGCTGAGGTCGCCAAGGTGGCCCTCGTGCTCTACCTGGCGCGCTCCCTCGCCCGCAAGCAGGACAAGGTCCGGGTGTTCTCGATCGGCCTCCTCCCTCACGTCCTCGTCACCGGAGCGGTGGGCGCCCTGTGCCTGTGGCAGAAGGACCTCGGCACCGGGGTGGTCCTCTTCCTGGTTCTCCTCGTCGTCCTCTTCGCGGCGGGTGCGCGGGTGGTCTACCTCCTCGGCGCCCTGACCGCGGCCCTCCCGCTCGCCTACCACCTTGTCCGCCACACCGAGTACCGCTGGCAGCGCGTGGTGGCGTTCCTCGAGCCCGCCCGCTTCAAGGACGGGATCGGGTTCCAGCTCTGGGAATCCTTGCTCGTCACCTCCAAGGGCGGGTGGCTGGGCCAGGGGCTGGGGCAGGGCCGCGGGCGGCTCTACTACCTCCCCGCCGCCCACACCGACTTCATCGCGGCGGTGATCGCCGAGGAAGCGGGACTTGTCGGGCTGGGCCTCCTCATCGGGCTCTTCGCCGTCGTCGTCTGGCGCGGCCTGCGCGCCACCTTCCTGGCGAGGGACGCCTTCGGCTGTTACGCCGCCCTGGGGATGACTACGCTCATCGGGGGACAGGCCCTCCTGAACCTGGCGGTGGTGCTGGGCATGCTCCCCACCAAGGGGCTGACCCTCCCCTTCGTCTCCTACGGGGGCAGCTCTCTCCTCACGTTGCTCGCCGGCGTGGGCGTCCTGCTCGCCGTGAGCGTCGACCGCGGCGGATTCTTGGTCCGGGCGCCCGGCGGAGTGCGCGTCGGGCCCCGGGCCGCTCGGCTACCGCGGCTCGGGGCGGCCGGGGCGGAGGAGGGTCCATGAGGGTGCTCGTCGCCGGCGGGGGGACCGGGGGGCACGTGTTTCCCGGGATCGCGCTCGCCGAGGAGGTGGTGACTCGCCACCCCGGGAACGACGCGGTATTCGTGGGAACCTCCCGCGGCCTGGAGGCCACGGTGGTCCCGCAGGCCGGCTTCCCCATCGAGCTCGTGGACGTGAAGGGGCTCAAGGGGAAGGGCCTCTTCACCCTCCTCGCGAACCTCCTCCTCCTCCCCCGCGCCCTCTTCCAGGCCTTCCGGATCTTGCGCCGCTGGCACCCCGACATCGTGGTGGGGGTGGGGGGCTACGCCAGCGGACCGGTGGTGCTCATCGCCTGGCTCATGCGCATCCCCACCGCGGTGCAGGAGCAGAACGCCATCGCCGGCTTCACCAACCGGCTCTTGGGGAAGCTCGTGGACGCGGCCTTCACCGCCTTCCCCGAGGGGGCTCGCCATTTCCGCCGGCACAAGGTCTTCCAGCTCGGGAACCCCATCCGGCGGAGCCTGCTCGAGAACTTCATGCGCCCCGAGGTGGAGCACGACGAGCCGAGGGTCCTCATCTTCGGCGGCTCCCAGGGAGCGCACGCCCTCAACATGCGGGTCATCGAGGCCCTCCCCCACCTCGCCGACCTCCGCGAGCGGATCCGCATCACTCACCAGACGGGGGCCCGCGATCGCGAGTACGTGGAGAGGGGCTACCGCGCGGTGGGCTTCCTTCCGGACGTGCGCGAGTTCATCACCGACATGAGCGCCGCCTATGCCGAGTCGGACCTGGTGGTGTGCCGCGCCGGTGCCACGACCCTCGCCGAGCTGACGGTCTGCCGGAAGCCCGCCATCCTGGTGCCCTTCCCCGCCGCCGCCGACAACCACCAGGTGGTGAACGCCCGGAGCCTGGTGGACGCCGGGGCGGCGGTGATGATCGAGGAGCGGGAGCTCACCGGGGAGGTCCTCGCCCAGGAGATCCGGCGGATCCTCTTCAGCCCGGAGGTGAAGGAGAGCATGGCCCGTTCCGCCGGGCGGATGGGCAGCCCCCAGGCGGCCAAGGAGATCGCCGACGTCTGCGCCGAGCTGGTGCGACGGCGCTGGGGGACCACCATGGGTCGGGCCGCGGAGCTGAACCGCAAGCCGGTCCGCCCGCCGGGGCTCGCGTCGTGACGCGCCCGCCGCCCCCACCTCTCCGAGGCCTGCCGTGACCCTCTTCCGCTCCCGTCCCGCCCGGATCCACTTCGTCGGCATCGGCGGCATCGGGATGAGCGGGATCGCCGAGGTCCTCTTGAACCTCGGGTACCGCGTCTCCGGGTCCGACCTGAAGACGACCGAGATCACCCGCCGCCTGGAGGCCCTGGGCGGCCGGATCCTGTGCGGCCACGCCGCCCGAAACGTGGAGGAGGCCGATGTGGTGGTCATCTCCTCGGCCGTCCGGCGCGAGAACCCCGAGGTCCTGGAGGCCCGGCGCCGGAAGATCCCCGTCATTCCCCGGGCCGCGATGCTGGCCGAGCTCATGCGGCTCAAGTACGGGGTGGCCATCGCCGGCTCGCACGGGAAGACCACCACCACCTCCATGGCCGCTCACCTGCTCGCCCAGGCCGGGCTCGACCCCACCGCGGTGGTGGGCGGCAAGGTGAACGGCTTTGGCTCGAACGCCAAGCTGGGGAAGGGGGACTACATGGTGGTGGAGGCCGACGAGTCCGACGGCTCCTTCCTGCGCATCCCGCCCACCATCGCCATCGTCACCAACATCGACCCGGAACACCTCGACTACTGGAAGACCCCCGAGGCCCTGCGCCAGGGCTTCGTCGACTTCGTGAACCGGGTGCCCTTCTACGGCCGGGCGATCCTCTGCATCGATCACCCCACCGTGCAGTCGATCCTCCCCGAGGTGGAGGCGCGGGTCGTCACCTACGGGACCTCGCCCAGCGCCGACTACCGGGCCGACGACGTCGAGGTGCGGGGCCACGCCGTCCGCTTCGACGCCTACCGCCGCGGCGAGCCCCTGGGGCGGTTCGAGGTGGCGATGGTCGGCCGCCACAACGCGCAGAACGCCCTGGCGGTGGTGGCCCTGGGCGACGAGATGGGCATCCCCCCCGAGGTGACCCGGGCCGCCCTGGCCTCCTTCGAGGGCGTGCAGCGCCGTTTCACCGTCCGTGGAGAGACGGCCGGGGTGACCGTGGTGGACGACTACGGCCACCACCCCGCCGAGGTCCGTGCCACGCTCCGCGGGGCCCGCGAGGCGTTCCGGCGCCGGGTGGTCTGCCTCTTCCAGCCCCACCGGTACACCCGGACCCGCGATCTGCTGGCGGAGTTCGCCACCGCCTTCAACGACGCGGACGTCCTCGTCCTCACCGACGTCTATGCCGCGGGCGAGGATCCCATCCCCGGCGTCTCCGCCGCCCCTCTGGCCGAGGCGGTCCGGGCCTGTGGCCACCGCGACGTGACCCTCGTGCCGCGAGCCGACCTGGCCAGGGCCGCGCGGGAGCGGGTTCGGCCCGGCGATCTGGTTCTCACCCTGGGCGCCGGCGACGTCACGGCGGTGGGACCGGAGCTGCTCGAGCTCTTGGAGAAGTAGGTGGCCGACTGGCGGGACGAGATCGCGCGCCGGGTCCGGGGTGAGGTCCTCCGCGACGAGCCGCTGGCCCCGCGCACCGCCATCCGCGTGGGTGGCCGGGCCGACCTGTTCGTCCGCCCCGCCGACCCCGAGGCCCTGGCCGAGCTCCTCGGCGCGGTGCGGACCCTGGGGATCCCCCTCACGGTCCTCGGGGGCGGGGCCAACACCCTCTTCGCCGACCGGGGCGTGCGCGGGGTGGTGCTGAAGCTGCCCCGGGACTACCCCGGGGAGTCGTCGGCCGGCGAGCGGCTCGTCCTTTCGGCCGGCGCGCCGGTGGCGCGCCTGCCGGCTCGCGCACACGCGCTCGGCCTCACCGGCATCGAGTTCTTGGCCGGCGTCCCGGGGACTCTGGGGGGGGCGACCGCCATGAACGCCGGCACCCGCGCCGGGGAGATGAAGGACGTCTTGACGCGGGTGGAACTCGCCACCGCCGACGGATCCGGATTCGTCCCCGCCCGGGAGCTGTGGCTCACCTATCGCACCTCCCGGATTCCCCCGGGCGCGGTGGTGACGCGAATCGAGGTCCGGCTCATGCCCGGGGACGTGGCGAGGAGCGAGGCCGTCATGCGGGGGGCCCGCGAGAGGCGACGCCGCACCCAGCCGCTCGACCGGCCCACCTTCGGCTCCACCTTCACGAACCCGCCGAACGACTACGCCGGCCGCCTGATCGAGTCGGTCGGGCTGAAGGGGCACCGCGTCGGAAACGCCACGTGGTCAACCGTCCACGCCAACTTCATCGTGAACCTGGGCGGCGCCACCGCCGCCGACGTCCTGGCCCTCATCCGGCTCGCCCGGGAGCGGGTGTGGGAACGGCACGGGGTCCGCCTCGAGACCGAGGTCCGGCTCCTGGGCGAGTTCCTTGCAGGGGAGCTTTGACGAGGCAGTGGGCCGCATGGAGGAGGAGCCATGACCGGCAGGTGGAAGGGCAAGCGGGTCGCGGTGCTGTACGGCGGGCGCTCCAGCGAGCGCGAGGTATCGCTGGAGAGCGGCCGAGGCTGCGCGGAGGCGCTCCGGTCGCTCGGGTACGACGTCGCCCTCGTGGACGTGGACCTGGAGGTCGCCGCCCGGCTCCGGGCCCTCGAGGCCGAGGTGGCCTTCATCGCCCTGCACGGCCGGTTCGGCGAGGACGGGTGCATCCAGGGGTTGCTCGAGTCGATGGGCATTCCCTACACCTGCTCCGGGGTGCTCGCCTCCTCGGTGGGCATGGACAAGGTCTTCTCCAAGGTGCTGTTCCGCACCTTCGGCCTGAAGGTGGTGGACTACGTCGTCTTCCCGCCCGGGCGGGTCCCCTCGGTGAGCGTGGCCGACCTGCCCTTCGGCCTCCCCTGCGTGGTGAAGCCCGCGGGCGAGGGCTCCTCCGTGGGCGTGCACCTCGTGCGGGAGGCCGCGGCTCTGCCGGCCGCCTGTCGGGACGCGGTGAGGTACAAGGGGGACGTCATCGTGGAGCGGTACGTGAAGGGGAAGGAGATCCAGGTGGCGGTGCTCGACGGCAAGGCGCTCGGCGCCATCGAGATCGTCTTCGAGGGCGAGTTCTACGACTACGAGGCCAAGTACCACTCCAGCGCCACGCAGTTCTTCTACCCGGCCCGCATTCCCGAAGCCCACATGCGCCGGGTGCTCGAGGCGGGCGAGATCGCCCACCGCGGCCTGGGCTGCTCGGGGGTGACGCGCACCGACTTCATCGTGACCCAGGACGGCACGCCCTACGTTCTCGAGACCAACACGCTGCCGGGCATGACCTCGCACTCCCTCGTCCCCAAGATCGCCGCAGGGAACGGAATCTCCTTCGCCGAGCTGTGCGAGCGGATCCTGGAGAGCGCCGCTCTCGAGGCCTGACCGGGCCCGCCCCCAAGCAGCGAACGACGCTCGAGCAGGCCAGAATATTCACGCCTTGCCCCGGGGCGGCCGGATTCGTAAAGCCGTTGGACCATTTACCCGAATTCGTAAGAGAACTGGACCATTTTCGGCCTGCCCCGTCCCCCGTCGGTGTCGGCACCTCGTTGCCCCAGATGAGGCCTGGCGGATGCCCCCAGAGAACGCCCTTGCGGACCCCCGAGCGGCGTGCAACCCTACGCGGCAATCCCGGCGCTCGGTTTGACCAGTAGTCGATTCCCGGGAGTTGCTGGGTTGCGAGGCGAGCCGTGTCGCCTCGCGCCAGGTTGGAGCGGTGGCTGCGTGCTGGTAAACGTTCCCAAACCGGGATCGACTCGAGGGCGTGCCGGGGCTTGGCACCGCTCGCATCGTAGTGACGTTTCAACAATCCTTAAAGGAGGCAAGGCGTGAAAAGGCTCATTCTCCTCTCTCTCGCGGTCGTCTCACTGATCGCATCGCCGGCCGCTCGGGCGGCCGGGAAGATCAAGATCGGGCTCTCCTTCTCTGACTTCGCGACCGAGCGCTGGCCCATCGAGCGGGATCTGATGACGAAGCAACTGACCGGGATGGGCTTCGACGTCATCTCCCAGGAAGCGGCCCACGACGTCAAGCTCCAGAACGACCAGATCGCCAACATGGTCACCCAGGGCTGCAAGGCCATCATCGTGGTCGCCGAGGACGGCGACGCCGCCGCCGCTGCCGTCGACGAGGCCGCCAAGAAGGGCGTCCGGGTCATCGCCTACGACCGCCTGATCAAGAGCCCCAAGATCGCGGCCTACGTGTCCTTCGACAACGTGGACGTGGGCCGGAACCAGGCCAAGGGCGTCATCGCCAAGGTCAACCACGGCAACTTCGTCCTCCTGGGCGGGAGCCCCACCGACAACAACGCTCACCTGTTCCGCGCGGGCCAGATGGAGGTTTTGAACCCGCTCATCAAGTCCGGCAAGATCAAGGTCGTCGCCGATCAGTGGGTCGAGAACTGGGATGCGGCCAACGCCAAGAAGCTCATGGAGAACATCCTCACCGCCACCGGCGGGAAGTTCGACGCCGTGGTCGCCAGTAACGACGGCACCGCTCTCGGCGCCCTCGAGGCGATGAAGCCGGCCGGCCTGGCGGGCAAGGTCCCGATCTCGGGCCAGGACGCCACTGCGGCGGGCTGCAACTCGATCGCCCGCGGCGAGCTCACGGTCACGATCCTGAAGGACACCCGCAAGCTGACCCCGCTGGCCTGCGAGCTCGCGGGCGCCCTGGCCAAGGGCCAGAAGGTCGCCGGCTTAAAGCCCTACAAGCTGGCCGACCTGACCGGCGACAAGAAGTTCAGCGGCACGGTGCCCTGCAAGTTCCTGCAGGTCTACCAGGTCACGAAGGACAACGTGAAGAAGCTTGTGGTCGACTCCGGCTTCCAGTCCTACGAGGACGTCTACAAGGACATCCCGAACGCCCCGCCCAAGTAGGCCAGTCTAAGCTGTTCTCTTCGCTGTAAGATCGAGAAGCCCGGTCCCAAGGGGGGCCGGGCTTCTCTAAGATGAAGGCTCCACGAAAGGGAGGTCCCGGTGGCTGAGGACGTCATCCTCGACATCTCCCATGTCACGAAGCAGTTCCCCGGTGTCACCGCGTTGAAGGACGTCTCCATCCCCATCAAGCGGGGGGAGATTCACGGGCTCTGCGGCGAGAACGGCGCCGGCAAGTCCACCCTGATGAAGATCCTCTGCGGCGTGTACCCGTTCGGCACCTACGAGGGCTCGATCAAGTACGACGGCAAGGAGCTGCGGCTCGGCTCCGACTCCATCCACGAGGCGATGGAGCAGGGAATCGCCATCGTCTACCAGGAGATGACCCTCGTCCCCAAGCTGACGGTGGGCGAGAACGTTTGGCTGGGCAAGGAGCCCCGCCGTGGACCGGTCATCGACTGGGATAAGCTCTACGCGGACACCTCCGCGGTGCTCAAGAACTACAAGCTGCCCATCTCCCCGTTCGACGTGGTTGGGAACCTGGGTGTCGGCCAGATGCAGATGACGGAGATCGCCAAGGTGCTGGCCGAGAATGCGCGCGTCCTCATCCTGGACGAGCCGACCTCCGCCCTCTCCCAGGCCGAGGTCGACCAGCTCATGCAGATCCTCCGCGGCCTCAAGTCCCAGGGGGTCACCTGCATCTACATCAGCCACAAGCTCGAGGAGTTCTTCCGCATCACCGACTCCGTCTCCGTGCTCCGCGACGGCCGGCTCGTGACCACCCAGCCCACCAAGGAGCTCTCGCTCGAGAAGCTTGTGGACCTCATGGTGGGCCGCGAGATGAAGGAGCGATTCCCCAAGGGGGACCGCCACCCGGGCGAGGTGGTCCTCGACGTCAAGGACCTGCACGCCGTCGACCCCAATAACCCCAGCCGCGAGATCCTGAAGGGCGTGAGCTTCCAGCTCCGCAAGGGGGAGATCCTCGGGATCGCCGGCCTCATGGGCTCCGGGCGCACCGAGCTCGTCACCACCCTCTTCGGCGAGTTCGCGCAGTTGACGAAGGGGCAGATCCTGCTCGCGGGGAAGCCGGTCCAGATCCGGAGCTCCCGCGAGGCCATGAAGTACGGGATCAGCCTCGTGACCGAGGACCGGAAGAAGACCGGCCTCATCCTCATCCAGAGCATCCTTCAGAACATGAGCCTGCCCACCCTTGACCGGTTCTCGAAGTTCCTGCGGATCGACCAGGACGCCGAGCTCGCCGCGGTCCTGAAGTACTGGAAGAGCCTCTCCATCAAGGCGCCCAACGTCAACGTGAAGGTCGAGTCCCTCTCCGGCGGCAACCAGCAGAAGGTCGTCATCTCCAAGTGGCTCATGTCCGAGCCCAAGATCCTCATCCTCGACGACCCGACCCGCGGAATCGACGTGGGCGCGAAGTTCGAGATCTACAAGCTCATGAACCAGCTGGCGGAGGCCGGGTTCTCCATCATCATGATCTCCTCGGAGCTCGAGGAGGTCCTGGGCATGAGCGATCGGGTCATGGTGATGTGGGAGGGGCGCTCCAACGGCACCCTCGAGATCGAAGCCGCCAACCAGGAAAAGGTCATGGCCAGGGCGACCGGCGTCGAGGTCGCGGATGGCTCGTAGATACCCGAGACGACCATGCAACCGAACGTCATCGTAAGCGCGGCCCCGGAAGAACCGAGCAGGCGGGACACCTTTCTGCGTTCCGTCACCCGGAACCTGCAGTCCTACATGCTGGTGGTCGCCCTCCTGGTCATCTGGATCGGGTTCGGGCTCGCCGCCCCGGGCTACACCAGCACCGACCACATCCAGAACATCCTCTCGCAGATGTCGATCATCGGGATCATGGCCTGCGGGATGGTGTTCGTGATCGTGACCGGCGGCATCGACCTCTCGGTCGGCTACGGGTCGGGCTTCGTCTCGGTCGTGGCCGCGGCCCTGCTCTACAACGGGGTCGCGGACAAGTGGATCCAGGCGATCCTCCCCTTCCTGGGCAAGCACGCCCACGACGTGGTCACGGCCGGAGTGGTGATCGTCCTGGGCCTTTTCCTCGGGATGCTCATCGGCGCCTTCCAGGGATCCATCATCGCCCGGCTGAGCGTGCCGCCCTTCATCGTGACGCTGGGCGGCTTCTCGATCTTCAAGTCGGGCATCCTCATCGTCACGCAGGGCAAGTCGCTCTTCATCACCTCCTACGAAACCTACAAGTACCTCGCCCAGGGGCTCATCCCGCCGCTGGGCGGGTACCTCATCGCGGTGATCGTGACCATCGTCCTCTTCATCCAGGTCTTCATGACCCGGGCGCGGAAACGAAAGCACGGGGGGGACCTGGGTTCGCTCACCCTCCAGCTCATCCGCTCCGGCATCTTCTCGATCCTGGTGATCGGCTACGTGCTCATCGTGAACCGAACCTTCGAGCCGAAGCCCCAGGCCGAGCAGACGGCAGCGGCCGAGTCCTCGGAGGAGCCCACGCTCGACCTGAGCAAGGAGACCTTCGACGAGTCCAAGGCGCAGGGGGCGCTCAAGAACTTCGAGGGCGGAGAGGACGCGAGCAAGGTGGGGACCTCGACCCCGGACGCCCTCAAGATCGAGGCGGCCGGCAAGGAACAGGAGGTGACCGAGGCTGCGTTCACGCCTCCCACGGGCGTTCCGGTGCTGGTGGTCATCCTGGGCATCGTCGTCCTGATGATGAGCTACATCTCGCAGAACACCCGGTTCGGTCGCTACACCTACGCCTACGGCGGCAACCGGGAGGCGGCCCGGCTGTCCGGCATCGACGTCAAGAGGCTCGTCTTCAAGGTCTACGTCCTCATGGGCCTCCTCATGGGCATCTCGGGGGTCGCGCTCGCCGGCTACGTCGGCTCGGGCACGACGAGCGCCGGCCAGGGCTACGAGCTGGACGTCATCGCGAGCTGCATCCTGGGCGGCACGTCGACCCTGGGAGGCGAGGGCACGGTGTTCGGGGCGATCGTGGGCGCCCTCATCATTCAGTCGCTCGGAAACGGGCTGCAGATGATGAACGTGAACTCGAACTGGCACTATGCCATCAAGGGGTTCGTGCTCATCCTGGCCGTCTACGCCGACATCCAGTTCAAGAAGAAGCGCGGCTAGAGCGGGCCGATCGTTCGAGTCGTCGTCCCGCACTCGCGCGCGGGGCCCAAGTCTTCGGTGCCGGGCTCTCGCCCGTTGTTGACCAGCTCCCCGCGGGGCGTCGCCTGGGGCGAGCTCCGTACCCTGCTCGCTCACTCCCCTCCCCGCACCTGACGCTCGGGCCGCATTCCCCGGTGGTTACTCATCTTTGCGGACGCCAACGCGCGGTCGATCCCATGCACGACAGAAAGCTCGGGGCCGCACCGGAGTCCGCCCGAACGGGCGGCTCGGTCCGGCCACATAGGGACGCCGGCCCCTTCCCCGTCTGACTTCCGCCGCGCTGCGCTTTACCCCGCCGGCATGCACGCCTTCGCGCTCGAGGAGCTCGGGTCGCGCGCGGGAGCGCCCCTCGATCAGGCCGCCCGGGACCTCGCCCGCAGCACGAGCACCGTGCCCGCCAGCACGAGGCCCATGCCGGCGAGAGCGGTCCCGGTCCAGCGGTATCCCTCGAAGAGAGTCGAGGCCAGCATCGCCACGACCGGGATCACCGCCGCCGAGTACCCGGACCGACCGGCGCCGACGCGCCTCACCAGGGTGAGGTACGAGACGAAGGCGACCACCGAACCGAACAGGGCCAGGTAGACGAGGGACACGAGGTAGGAAGGATGGAGGTCGAACGAGAACCTGACCCCGGTCGCCGCACAACCGAGGATCACGAGGAGCGAGGCGTAGCCCATGGCGAGCGCCGTCCCCGGGACGACATCGATCCCGCGCCCAAAGAGCCGCTGCGAGAAGAGGTTCCCGGCCGAGGCCAGGACGGTCGCGGCGAGTCCCTCGGCGATCCCCACGGCCTCAGCCCCTCCGCCCCGGACGGCCTTCAGCTCGGGCCAGAAGACGAATGCCACGCCGCTCACCCCCAGGACCGCCCCCGCCCAGACGGCCCCCGGGGCGGTCGCACCGAGGAAGAGGCGCCCGCCAAGCAGGTTCAGGAACACCAGCATGGCGAAGAGCACCGCGACGAGCCCGGAGGTGAGGACCTGCTCGCTGCGGTAGACGAGCACGTAGTTGAGGCCGAAGAGCAGCACCCCGAGCAGCGCCAGGCGCGCGTGGTCGGCCGCCCCGAACCGGAGCGAGACGCCGCGCGCGGCGCAAAAACCGGCGAGCAGGAGCGCGGCCAGGGCGAAGCGCCAACCCACGGAGAGCTCCGGGGCGACGCTCCCGAGCTGGAACTTGATGGCGAGCCAGGTGGTTCCCCAGATGACGCTCGGGATCGCGAACAGGAGGAGGTCCGTCCCGGCGCGGCGCTCCGGGGAGGCGGTGGGAAGAGGCGTCTCGGCGAGCACGGAGGCAGGAGGTATACGCGTCCCGGGCGCCGGCGTCATCCCGGGCGCGAACGCGCACCCGCGAGGCAGCGCGTCGGGATTCTGGTATCATGCCGGGCTCGCATGCCCACGGTCCCCGTCACGAGCCTGGGCGAGTGCCAGGTCCCTTCGCCGATCCTGGCCCGGCACCTGGCCGACGACCTACGCGTTCCCGATCAAATCCACTGGAGAGGTGGGCGCCCGCCGGAGGACCCCGACCTGTTCGAGCAGGCCGGGCCTCGCAGTCGGCTCTTCTTCGAGCCCGAGCAGACCCGGGCCGCCATCGTCACGTGCGGTGGCCTCTGCCCGGGCCTCAACAACGTCATCCGCTCTCTCGTCCTCCAGCTCTACCACGGCTACGGCGTCCGCGAAGTCCTCGGGTTCCGCGATGGCTACCGGGGGCTCGACCCGAGGAGCGGGGTGGAGCCCCTCCCCCTCACCCTCGAGCGGGTGCACGACATCCACAAGCAGGGCGGGACGATTCTCGGCACCTCGCGCGGGCCGGTGAACGTGGCCGCGGCGGTGGACGAGCTCCTCCGACGCGGCGTGAACGTGCTCTTCACCATTGGCGGCGACGGCACGCAGCGCGGCGGCCATGCCCTCTTTGAGGAGGCGCGCCGGAGGGGCCACGCGCTCTCGGTGGTGGGAGTGCCGAAGACCATCGACAACGACGTGCCCTTCGTCACCCGCTCGTTCGGGTACCTGACCGCGCTCGAGCAGGCCTGCCTCGTCCTCGACCGGGCGCACACCGAGGCGCGAAGCGTGCACAACGGGATCGCTTTGGTCCGGCTCATGGGGCGCAGCGCGGGGTTCATCGCCGGCGGAGCCACCATGGCCAGCCAGGACGTGAACTTCTGTCTCATCCCCGAGGTGCCGTTCGCGCTCGATGGCTCCGGAGGATTCCTCTCGGCCCTGAGGCGCCGCGTCGTGGAGCGTGCCCACGCGGTGGTGGTAGTAGCGGAAGGGGCCGGCCAGGAGCTCATCGCCGGCTCGGAGGGGGCACGGGACGCCTCGGGAAACCCCAGGCTCAAGGACGTGGGCGTGTTCCTCCGCGAGCGGATCGAGGCCTACTTTCGCTCCGAGCGGCTCCCGGTGGTGATGCGCTATTTCGACCCCGGCTATCTCATCCGGAGCTGCCCGGCCAACGCCGAGGACGCCGTTCTCTGCGATCTCTTCGCCCGCCACGCCGTCCACGCCGCCATGGCGGGGAAGACCGGCCTCGTGATCGGGCTCCTGCACGACCGATACGTCCACGTCCCCATCGAGCTGCTCAACTCGAGGCGGAAGCAGATCGACCCGGACGACCAGTCATGGCAGGCGGTCCTGGCCTGCACCGGCCAGCCGGCGCGGTTCGAGTGAGATCGGGGCCGGCCTCAACCCTCCGTCTTCCGTCCAAAGGGCTTCGTCGGGGCCCCGAGCTCGTAGAATTCGGTCCCTTGCGGCGTGGCCACGAGGGCGTATCGCTTGCCGAGCTGCGGGTAATCCACCACGTCCAGGGGCTTTTGCTC
This sequence comes from Anaeromyxobacter sp., assembly GCA_035686075.1. Classification (GTDB taxonomy): domain Bacteria; phylum Myxococcota; class Myxococcia; order Myxococcales; family Anaeromyxobacteraceae; genus Anaeromyxobacter. Next base: position 28,101 of record DASRZU010000052.1, on the reverse strand, counting down.
ACCGCCCATGAGATAGACGAGCTCCTCTCGGCCCCGATTCTTGACGAGGTGCGGGACGGACGGCGCGGTGAACCCCAGGAAGTCGCCCGGGCCGATCTCGTGCTCCGCGCCCTCGACGAGAGCGATCCCGTGTCCGGAGATGACGTACATCCACTCCTCCTCGAGGAGGTGAGCGTGGTAGGCGAAGGAGTCCTTTCCCGGCTCGAGGCGCGCCAGGGTGACGTGGGCGCGCTCGAGGCCACAGAGCCGCGAAAGCGCCGTCCCCACGAAGCCCGAGTCGGGGTTGAGGCGCTGCTCGTAGGCGTGGGACCGCTCGTCGATCTCGCTTTTCCTGAGGAGAACCTTGGCGGTGCGCATGTCTCGTTTCCTCCGCCACGCTTACTGTAAGGGTACGGGCCGGGGCGCGAGGCCGCCACGGTCTCGCAGCCCGTCGGGGGCGGTCGAAAACTTGCCACGCCCCCACCCTCGGGCATGCTCCCGTCGGGCGATAGCGCCCGGGAGCGTCGCGCGGCCGGCGGGTCGCGGCGGAGGGCGGGGGAACGGGCGGGAGACGCGGCGTGTCACGGGGAGCGAATCGGCGGCGGGTGGACAGGGGCCCGGGCCAGCGCCGCCGGGCGGTGGCGCGAGCCCTGCGCCTCGCCGCCCCGACCGTGCTCGCCCTCGGCCTCGTCGGCGCCCTGGTCGCCGCCTCCACTCGCCTCGTCATCACCGGCGATCTCCTGCGCGTGAAGGAGATCCGGTTTCACGGCCTGTCTCGCATCCGTCCGGAAGAGCTCCTCGCTCTCCTCCCGGTGCGCTGTGGCGACCACCTCTTCTTCGTCGATCCCGAGCTGGCCGAGGCCGCTCTGCTCAGGCACCCCTGGGTGGCCCATGCCGAGGTGCGGCGTCGGCTTCCCCCTGCGCTCGACGTGGAGCTCACCGAGCGACGGGCCGTGGCGCTGGTCGAGCTGGGCGGTCTCTACCTCGTTGACGCGCGTGGCGAGGTGTTCAAGCGGGCCACACCGGGCGACGGCCTGGACCTGCCGGTGGTGTCCGGGATCGACCGGGACGCCTGGCTCGACCGCCGCGCCGAGGTGGAGCCGCTCCTCACCGGTGCCCTGGCCCTGGCCGGGGCCTGGCCGGCGAGGTCCCTCGATGGCCCGGGCCAGATCTCGGAGATCCACGTCGATCCCGATTTCGGCACCACGGTGGTGACGGCCGACGGCACCGAGATCCGGCTGGGGCAGCGGGACCTCGCGACGAAGCTCGAACGCCTCGGCAGGCTCTTGCCTGCACTCCGAGCGGAAGGGAGGAAAGCGGAGGTCATCCACCTCGACAACCGGCGCCACCCGGAGTGGGTGGCGGTCCGGTTCGCCGGGACGGACGGCGCCGGCTCGGCCGGTGCTCCGGGCAAGGTGGGGCGGTAGGTGGTGGCCCTGGTGCCCTCGCGGCCGGAGACGGCCGGGAGGCGCAGGGACCGCGGCGCGGCGACGCGGCGCGGAGGGTAGGGGCTCGAGAGAGCCCGGGTGGGCGAAAGCGCGACGCGCGGACACGCCCGGAGGTGGTCATGGCGAAGAGCGGAGACATCCTCGTCGGCCTCGACATCGGGACCACGAAGATCTGCGCCATCGTCGGCGAGGTGACCGACGACGGCGCCATCGACATCATCGGCATCGGCTCGCACCCGTCCAAGGGGCTGCGCAAGGGGGTGGTGGTCAACATCGACGCCACCGTAGCCTCCATCAAGCGCGCCATCGAGGAGGCCGAGCACATGGCCGGGTGCGAGATCACCACGGTCTACACCGGCATCGCCGGCGGCCACATCAAGGCCTTCCCCTCGCACGGCGTGGTGGCGGTCAAGGACAAGGAGGTCCGGCCCCAGGACGTCGATCGGGTCATCGACCAGGCCAAGGCGGTGGCCATCCCCCTCGACCGCGAGGTGATCCACGTCCTCCCCCAGGAGTTCGTGGTCGACGACCAGGACGGGGTGAAGGAGCCGGTGGGGATGAGCGGCGTGCGGCTCGAGGCCAAGGCGCTCATCGTGACCGGGGCGGTCTCCTCTGCCCAGAACATCGTCAAGTGCGCGCAGCGCACCGGACTGAACGTGGCCGACATCGTGCTGCAGCCGCTGGCCTCCTCGCTCGCCACCCTCTCGGAGGACGAGAAGGAGCTCGGCGTCTGCCTGGTCGACATCGGCGGCGGCACGACCGACATCGCCATCTTCCACAACGGCGCCATCCAGCACACCGCCGTCATCTCCCTGGGCGGGAACCACCTCACGAACGACGTCGCGGTCGGGCTGCGCACCCCCACGCACGAGGCCGAGCGGTTGAAGAAGCAGTACGGCTGCGCGGTGGCCTCCATGGTGGACAAGGCCGAGACCATCGAGGTCCCCAGCGTGGGCGGGGGATCCCCTCGCGTCCTCTCCCGGCACATTCTGGCCGAGATCGTCGAGCCGCGGGTGGAGGAGATCTTCATGCTGGTTCAGCACGAGATCCAGAAGTGCGCCATGGAGGAGGTGCTGGCGAGCGGGGTGGTGATCACCGGAGGGTCCACGCTCCTCTCCGGAATGCCGGAGATGGCGGAGGAGGTCCTGGGCGTGCCGGTCCGGCGCGGCCTGCCCCGCGGCATCGGCGGGCTGGTGGACGTGGTCAAGAGCCCCATGTACGCGACTGCGGTGGGGCTGGTCCTCTACGGCGCCCAGCAGGAGAACGACAGCCCCTACTTCAAGATCCGCGACGACAACGTGTACCGGAAGGTGAAGGGGCGGATGAAGGAATGGCTGGGGCAGATCTTCTAGCCGCGGAGGCGCGAGATGATCGAATTCACGGACAGGCAGGACGCGGCGAAGATCAAGGTCATCGGAGTGGGGGGCGGGGGAGGCAACGCCATCAACACTATGGTGGCGGCGCGGCTCGAGGGGGTGGAGTTCATCGCCGCCAACACCGACCTGCAGGCGCTGCGCGCCAACCAGGCGGAGGTGAAGATTCCCCTCGGGCGGAATGCCTCGCGCGGCCTGGGGGCGGGGGCGAACCCCGAGGTGGGCCGGAATGCCGCCCTGGAGGAGAAGGACGCTCTCGCCGCCGCCCTGGAGGGCGCGGACATGGTGTTCGTGACCGCCGGCATGGGGGGCGGCACGGGAACAGGGGGCGCGCCGGTGGTGGCCGACATCGCCAAGGCCACCGGGGCCCTCACCGTGGGCGTCGTCACTAAGCCCTTCCTCTTCGAGGGGAACAAGCGGCGCAAGCAGGCCGAGGCAGGCTTGAGCGAGCTGTCGGCCGCAGTGGACACGCTCATCGTGATCCCGAACCAGCGCCTCCTCTCCGTCGCGGGCGAGAACATGTCCTTGGCGGACGCGTTCAAGCGGGCCGACGAGGTGTTGCTCCACGCGGTGCAGGGCATCTCCGACCTCATCACCGTGCACGGCATCGTCAACGTGGACTTCGCCGACGTCCGCACCATCATGAGCAGCCAAGGCATGGCGCTCATGGGGACCGGCCGGTCCACCGGTGAGCGCCGGGCGGTCGAGGCCATGCAGGCGGCCATCAACTCGCCCCTCCTCGAGGACGTCACCCTGGACGGCGCCACCGGCCTTTTGGTCAACATCACCGGCGGCCCCAGCCTCACCCTGTTCGAGGTGAACGAGGCCGTCTCCATGGCCCAGTCCGCGGCCGACCCCGAGGCCAACATCATCTTCGGCTCGGTCATCGACGAGCGGCTCGGGAACGAGGTGAAGATCACGGTGATCGCCACCGGGTTCCAGGGCCGGGACGAGCGAAGCCGAGCCATGGCGCGAAGAGTGGAGACCCTGGAGGTCGCGCGGGAGGCCGCGCCCCCGCGAAGCGTGCCCCCGCCCCTGCCCGTCGAGGCGAGACCCGCACCCGCCCGTCGAGAGCCCGCCCTCGCCGCCGCACCCGCCGCCCCTCAGCGGACCCCGGTCTCGATCCGCCGGGAGCCGGCCGTCTACCGCCCCGGTGACGAGGACCAGTATGACATCCCGGCCTTCTTGCGCCGGGGAGGGACGGGAGCCCCGCGCGAGTAGCTGTCGACAGGGAGCGTCGTTCCCGTAGATCCGCCCTCGAGCAACGGGGAAGGGCTCTTCTTCTCGGGACTTCGTAGCGCGGCCGCCTTCGCTCCCCCGCGAGACGGGGACTCGAGAGAAAGCGCCGGAGGTAGCTGCGACGAGCCCGGGGCCCGCACGGCCTCATCGGGGCGTGCGCGAAAGGCACGGTGTTTCCGGGGACACGCGCCCGCCACCACGCGCCCTCACCGCTGGGCAGTGCTGCCCTCCCGGCACGGCGGTTGCTACGCTCTCCGGAACGGGTGGGCCAATGAACGCCCTCGTCCTCGCACTCCTCCTCGTCTCGCAACCCGGCCTCCTTCCCCGGAAGCCTTCCTCCCCTCACCCGGACGCGAGTAACGGCCCGGTGAACCCGCCTGGCGAGTTCCCCACTGAACCGGTGGCGCCACCCTCGATCGTGGACGAACCACCCCCGTCCGCCGGCGCTCCGGCAGCGGCTCCGCCCGCACCCGCTCCGTCGCCGGCGCAGCCGAGTGCGGCACCATCCTCGCCCACCGCTCCTCCTGCGACCCCTTCACCCGAGCCCGCTCCGGCGCCACCGCAGGCGAGCGCCGCGCCACCCCGGCCCGTCACCCCACCGGCGACCCCGCCACTCTCCACTCTGCCGCCGGCGCCGCCAAGGGCGCCGGCCCAGTCGACGCCTCCCGCCATGGCAGGTCCGGCCGCACCGCCTGCCTTGCGGTCCTATCCGGGCCCCCAAGGCCCGGGCCCAGCTCCTCTTGCACCGGCGCACGGGACTGGCCAGTGGATCCTCACCCAGCGATACGGATGGCTCTTCATGCCCCGTCCCGAGGCACCGCCCAGGGTCTACGGGCGACCGTTCGCGTACGTCTACCGACCCTCCTACGGATGGACCTGGGTCGAGGCTCCCTGGCTGATCGGGCCGAGGGCCCGGCCCGGCGTGTACGGCCCTCCCCGGTTCGGCTGGCCTGCCGGGCCCGGACGCTGGCCCTACCTTCCAGGGCCGTACTATGCCCGGCCCTGGCCGCCCGCTTAGCCTTTGGCCCCAAGGAGCGGCGCACGAGCCGCTCGCTCCCCGCCCTCATCCTTCCTCGACCGGCCTGCGCCGGGCGTTCCCGGCGAGGCGGAGGGTGCGCTCACCCTCGCGCGAGCCGCGGCGCGATCACCGCCAGCGAGGCATCGTATCGGTAGTTGATCCCCATGTGGCCGTCTTCGAACTCCTGGTGGACCGGTTCCATGCCGCCGGCCCGCAAAGACTCCGCCACCATCCGCGCCCCCCATCTCAGGTGGAACTCGTCCCGCGTGCCGCAGTCCAAGAAGACGGTGGCGAGGCTCCGATAGGCATCGAGCGAAGTGGGTACGAACCGGACCGGATCCTCTCTCAGCCATTGGGCCCACACTTCCGGGCGGAGCCGGCCGGACGGAAGCTCGAAGGGGAGCGCCAGGCCGAGCGGCGCGGTCGGATCGGGGGAGTAGTGCGCCGCCATGGCGATCACGTTCAGGACCGCCATGTCTTCGCCGCGGAGTCTGGTCTCCCGCGCCCGGCGCACAGCCGCCTCGAGCCAGTCGGCGGGCGAGTCCGCACCGACCAGCGCCGAGATGGCCTTGGGGAGGTCGGGCAGGTAGCAGTACTCGAAGCAGGCGTCCCCCGCGTGGGAGCCCACGTGTGCGAACACGTCTGCGCGGTCCCGCCCCATGCGCAGGGCCCCGTAGCCGCCGGAGCTCTTGCCCACCACCGCCCGTGCCTCGCGGGCCGGGATGGCAGGGAAGCGCCTCTCGACCTCCTGCACCACGCTCTCTGCGACGTACGTCTGGTACCGGCCCACAGCCGGTGCATCGGTCCACTGCGTCCCGCCCAGCCGCGTGGTCCCGTCGGGGAAAACTGCCAGGAAGGGCGGGAACGCGCCCGAAACGATCTGGGCGTCGATCCGTTCCGGCAGGGCGGGCTGGAACATGCTCACGTTGAGCCAGCCGCGGCCGCTGCCGCTGAACCCGTGGAGGAAGTAGACGGCCGGCAGGCGCTCCCCGTCGGCGCCCGGGGGAAGGTAGACGAGCAAGGGGCGCCGAGCGGGATCGCCGAGCGGGTTGCCGGAGAGGACGTCGAAATCGACCTCGAGCTGGCGGAGGGTCCCGTGCATCTCGGGATCATACGCCGCCGCGCCGAGACCAGGGCGCCTGACGCGCGGGCCCGCAGGCCCCGCGCAACCCGGTCTTCACCCCACGAGGAGCACGGCCACGTCGCTCACGTTGGTGTTGGTCGGCCCCGTCACGAGGAGGGATCCGGCGCGTTCGTGGAACCGGTAGGAGTCGTTCTCGGCGAGGGCGACCGCCGGGTCGAGTTCGAGCGCGCGGGCCCTCGCCGCAATCTCGGGCGACGCGAACGCGCCCGCCGCCTCGGTGGGGCCATCGTTCCCGTCGGTCGAGGCAGCCAGGAGGACGACCGGGCGGGGAACGGGCGAACGCCGCTCCTCTGCGGCCAGGAAGGCCAGCGCCAGCTCCTGGTTCCGGCCTCCCTTTCCTCCGCCACGCACGGTGACCGTGGTCTCTCCCCCGGCGATGAGGCAGGCCGGCGGGCGCAGCGGGAAGCCGCTCACCGCCACGTCCTCGGCGATCCCGAGCAGGGCGAGAGCGGCCTCTCTGGCCTCGCCGGTGAGCCGCGAGGTGAGGACCATCGTCTGGTACCCGAGCGTACGGGCCCGGGCCTCGGCGGCGACGAGCGCCTGGGCGTTCGTGCCCACGAGAACGTTCTTCACGTGGGCGAAGGCGGGATCCCCGGGCTTGGGCGTCTCCTCGTGAGCACCGGCCGCGCCCGCCTCGAGGGCGCCCAGAGCCGCGGCCGGGATCCGGCCCGAAACCCCGTACCGCCCGAGCACGTCCAGGGCGTCCCGGAACGTGGTCCGGTCCGGCACCGTGGGCCCGGAGGCGATCGCGTCCAGGTCGTCCCCCACCACGTCCGACAGGATCAGGTTGAGCGAGGTGGCCGGCTGGTAGGCCCGCGCCAGCCGCCCGCCCTTGATGCGCGAGAGGTGTTTGCGAACGCAGTTCATCTCGTGGATGGTGGCCCCGCAGGCGAGCAGCGCGCGCGTCACCTCCTGCTTCTCGGCGAGGGTGAGCAGGGGTGTGCCGTCCCGGTCTCGGGCCGGTGCGCAGAGCAGCGCCGATCCTCCCCCGGAGATGAGCGTCACGACCAGGGTCCGCTCGTCGAGCCCGCTCGAAAGCGCGAGGAGCCGTTCGGCGGCACGGACGCTCGAGGCGTTCGGAACCGGGTGGCCCGCCTCGACCACCTCGATCTTCCCGAGCCGCTCCACGTGGCCCCCCTTGACCGAGACAAGCCCCCCGTGGATCCGGTCCCCCAGGATGGCCTCCAGCCCGAGCGCCATGCGGGCCGTCGCCTTGCCCATGCCGGTCACGAGGAGCCGATCGAAGGCCGAGAGATCGTAGGCGGCCTCGACCTGCTCGGTGGCGACGGTGAGCAGGTCCCCCTCGATCTTCAGGAGCCGGCGCATCATGGGCACCGGATCGACCCGCTCCACGGCGGCCCGGAAGATGGCCTCCGCGTCGGTGCGCAGTCGTTCGGTCATGGCCTCGTCACCCGCGCCTTTCCCGGGGAGGGCGGGGGGAGGACCCCTCACCGTTCCCGGGCGAGGACGCCGTTGCAGCGGGCGGTGAGCTCGGTGGTCCGCACGAGGAGGAGCTGCGCCTCCTCGTACAGGGCCGCGGCCTCGCCACCGGGGGCCGCGTCGGGCAGCTCGCCCACGCGCGCCAAAAGGTCCGTCACCCGGAGCAGGTGCTGGTGAGCGAGCAAGAGCTCGCGGCCGAGCCGCGCGCCATGCCGGGTGTAGATGAGCCCGGTCTGGAACAGCCGGGCCAGCGACTTGCGGTTGACCTCGTCCACCCCCCGGCAGCGCGCCTGGAACTCGCGCAGGCGGCGCGCGTCCCGCGCGAGCGAGAGCTCCACGACCCGCGACCCGGCGGCCGGGACTGTCTTGCGCGAAGGGGGCGCCGGAGCGGTCATCCGTGTGGGAATGGTGGCAGGCCGGGACGCAGCGGTCAACCGTTCCACACCCTTGACACGGCGCGGTTTGGCGTTCAACGCACGGCGTCTCGGCGACCGGGTGCCGCGGCGGGCCCCGGCCGAGATCGATCCCGGGTTGGTCCACACCGGTCCGGGTCGAGCCGGGCGCCGCCTCCCGGCCGTCACCCGAGCCGAGCCACCGCTAGCTCCTCGATCTTCCTCAAGGCCCGCTCGAGGCCGGACGGGTCGGGGCCGCCGCCCTGCGCCAGTTCCGGCTTCCCCCCGCCCTCGCCGCCCACCAGCGCCGCGCCCGCCTTGACGAGGTCGCCCGCCTTCACTCGCCCGACCAGGTCCCTCGTGACCGCGACGAGGAGAACGGCCTTGCCGCCCTGCTCCGCGCCCAGCGCCACCACCCCGCTGGCCAGCCGATCGCGAAGCTTGTCGGCGAGCTCCCGGAGCGCCTTGCCGTCCCCCTCCACCCGGACCGCGAGGATCCTCGCGCCGTTCACCACCCGGGCCTTCTCCGCCAGGTCTCCGGACTGTGCCGCGGCCACCTTGGCCCGGGCCTCCTCCAAGGCGCGCTCCAGCTCCTTCACCCGACGTTGAGTCTGCTCGATCTTCTGTGAGACCTCGAGCGCGCCGCCCTTGAGGAGGGCGGCCGCACGGCGCAGCTCCGCGTCGGCCCTTTGCGCCTCCTCCACCGCGCGCGGGCCGGTGTACGCCTCGATCCGGCGGACCCCGGCGGCGATCGACTCCTCCGAGCCGATCCGGAAGAAGGCGATGTCGCCGGTGCGGCGCACGTGGGTCCCACCGCAGAATTCCCGCGACGGGCCGAGCCGGACCACCCGGACGACGTCGCCGTACTTCTCGCCGAAGATCATCATCGCGCCGGACTTCCGCGCCTCCTCGAGCGCCAGCACCGAGACGTCGGTGGGCTCATTCCGCCGCACCAGTTCGTTCACCCGGGCCTCGACGGCGCGGAGGTCGCCCTCGGAGAGCGCCTCGAAGTGGGTGAAGTCGAACCGCAGGTAGTCCGGCGCCACCACCGACCCGTGCTGCTTCACGTGGTCGCCGAGCCGTTCCCGCAGCGCGAACTGGAGGAGGTGCGTGGCTGAGTGGTTCGCCCGGATGAGGTCGCGCCGGCCCTCGTCCACCTTGAGCTCGGCCCGGTCGCCCACCGAGATCTCGCCCTCGACGACCGCGCCGAGGTGCGTGACCAGCCCGGGCACCGGCCGCTTCGTGTCGCGCACCCGAACCTTGCCACCCGGGACGGTGATCTCGCCCGTGTCGCCTACCTGGCCGCCCGACTCCCCGTAGAACGGCGTCGCCGCCGCGATCACCTCCACCTCCTCGCCCTGGCGCGCCCGGGCCGTTCGCTTCCCACCGGCGATGAGCGCCTTCACCGGGGCCGAGGCCGAAAGGGTCTCGTATCCGAGGAAGGTCACCTCCCCGACCTCAGCCGCGATCTGCTTGTGGAGGTCCTCCACCGCCCGCTGCCCCGATCCGGCGAAGTCGCCGCCTCGCTCCCGCTGCTCGGCCAGCGCGGCGTCGAACCCTGCCTCGTCGACCGAGAGCCCGCGCTCGATGGCGATGGTCCGGGTGAGGTCCAGCGGGAACCCGAAGGTGTCGGAGAGCTGGAAGGCGACCCGTCCCGGGATCACCGTCCGGCCGGCTTTCCCGAGCCGCGCCATCTCCTCGTCGAGGATGGAGAGGCCCCGGTTCAGGGTCCGGCGGAAGGACTCCTCCTCCGCCGCCGCCACCTTGGTGATGAAGGGACGGTTTTCGCGCGTCTCGGGGTAGGCCGCCCCCATCTCCTCGATGACCGCGCCGCACACCTCGGCGAGAAAGGGCCTCTCCAGCCCGAGCCGCTTTCCGTGGCGGATGGCGCGCCGCATGATCCGCCGCAGCACGTACCCGCGCCCCTCGTTGGAGGGGAGCACTCCGTCCCCCACGAGGAAGGTGGTGGCACGGGAGTGGTCGGCCATGACCCTCATGGAGACGTCATCGGTCGTGTCCGCCCCGTACCGCTTCCCTGAGATCCGCTCGACCACCGCGATGATATTCTGGAACAGGTCGGTGTCGTAGTTGGACCGCTTCCCCTGGACCACCGCCGCAACGCGCTCCAGCCCGGCCCCGGTGTCGATGGACGGCCTGGGGAGGGGGGTGAGGCTCCCGTCCGGTCCGCGCTCGAACTGCATGAAGACGAGGTTCCAGATCTCCAGCCACCGGTCGCACTCGCAGGCCACCCCAAGGCAGCGGCGTCCCTCCCGCTCCTCGGCACAGGGGATGTCGTCCCCCTGGAAGTAATGGACCTCGGAGCAGGGGCCGCACGGACCGGTGTCGCCCATCGCCCAGAAGTTGTCCTTGGCCCCGAGCTTGTGGACTCGCTCGGGCGAGAGGCCTTGTGCCCTCCAGAGCTCGTACGCCTCCTCGTCCCAGGGCAGGGAGCCCTCGCCCGCGAACACGGTGGCCGCTAGCCGGTCGCTCTGGATGCCGAGCCACCTCTCGCTCGTCACCCACTCCCAGGCGAAGCGGATGGCGTCCTTCTTGAAATAGTCGCCGAAGGAGAAGTTCCCCAGCATCTCGAAGAAGGTGTGGTGTCTCGCCGTGAACCCCACGTTCTCGAGGTCGTTGTGCTTGCCCCCGGCGCGCACGCACTTCTGCGAGGTGGTGGCGCGCAGGTAGTCGCGCTTCTCCCGACCGGTGAAGACGTCCTTGAACTGGACCATCCCGGCGTTGGTGAAGAGCAGGGTCGGGTCATTCTGGGGCACGAGCGAGGAGCTCGCCACGCGCCGGTGGCCTCGCTCCTCGAAGAAGTGGAGGAAGAGCTCGCGGATTTGGGCAGCGGTCTTTGTTTTCATGCGCGGACCGCATTGAATAACAGACGTTTAGGCGGGGATCCACAGGGAGCGCGGGGGTCAAAGGCGACCCCGCTATCCCCCCGGCAGCTCCACACGCCAGTCCCCGCCCTCGCGCACCATGGAGACCTCTCCCCTGAGGCCGCCCACCTCCTCGACCGACAGCACCACGGCGTCGCTCGACTCGCGCAGAACGGTCACTGATTTCACCCTGGGTGCGGTGGGGGCGAGCCCACCCAGGACGAGGTCTGACCCCTCGATCTCCACGCCCGGGGGGGATTTCTCCCCGGCGAGCGCCCGTGCCCGCTCCTTGAGCCCCTGGCGCGACCGAGCCGAGAGCATCGCCCACACCTGCCCGGACCGCCCGGTGCGGGCGGCCTCCGCGAACCGGAGGTACCTCTCGGCGGGATTTTCCGGAGGGTTGCAGGAGGCGAGGAGAAGGAGCGGGACGAGGAGGGCGCCGGCGCGTGCCATGGAGGGCGAGTGTAGCCCCGAGCGCGCGCCCTGGCGATCCAGCCCGCCGGGGACGCTGGCGCGGCGGACTCGAGCTCCTTCCTGGGGCGATGGTGTGCTTGCTCTCTCTCGATCGGCGCATCGGCGGCCTTCGAGGCCTTGCGCCCCGGAGCGAGGGCATGGCCTTCGCTCAAACAGGCCCTTCGCCCTCCTCCGCCTGCCCGGGCCGCCCCCTAGCGCCGTAACCGAATCCGCCATACGCGCTCTCCGGTGACGAGGTAGCGCTTCTCCCGGCTCGAGGGGATCTCGTCCGGTCCTGGCTCGGCGAACCGACCCGGGCCGGCCTCGTTCTCGAACCCGGCGGCCTCGAGCCGCTCTACAGCGCCGAGCGCGTACTCCTCGACGTCGGTCCTGAGATCGAGGAGCCCACCCTGCGAGAGCAACCCTCGGAGCAACTGGCACATCCGTTCGTCCAGGAGCCGGCGCGCCTCGTGGCGTCGCTTCCACCAGGGGTCGGGGAAGTGGACGTGGACGGCGGCCAGGGATCTTGGGGCGAAGAGGCGCGGGGCGAGGAGGCGCGCATCGCCGTGGAGGACGAGGAGGTTCGTGAGACCGCGCCGGTCGGCCCTGTCGGCAAGGGTCTCGGCGAACGCTCGGCGTTGCTCGATCGCGATGAGCGCCCGGTCGGCGTGAGCTCGCGCGAACGCGAGGGCGAAGCCGCCGTGACCGGAACCGATCTCCAGCTCGAGCCGCCCCGCGGCCGGCCCGAACCGCGCCCGCCAGTCGGGGAGCTCATCGAGGGCGATGGGGGCGATGTCGTCGGCGGAGGAGATCATGGGGAGCGAGCGAGCGTGTACCACGGCCGCTCGCCGCTGAGGGTGCACTCCACCGGCTCGTGGTAAGAGTTCGGCCCGTGCTTCGCCTCTTCCCGCGACCGTGGCTCGTCCCTGCGACGCTCCTCGCCGCGCTTCCTTCGATCGCCTGCCGTGGGACCGGGGCAGCGCCACCCGCCGAGCGCTGGCTCTCTGCCCGGTCCCCGGCCGCCTTTGTGGTTCCGGGCGTGGGGCGCGCCGCTCGGGAGCTCACCGTGCTTGAGGGGACCCTGTCGGGCTTCCCCGGGGTCGCCCGGCAGCTCGCCGGGCTGCGCGGCGCACTCATTTCCCAGCTCGGGTTCGACCCCTTGGACACGGATGCCATCGCCAGGGCTGGGATCGAGCCTTCGGGCGGCATCGCCCTTGGGGCGGAGCCCCCAGCCGAGGAGGGAGCGCCCGCGACCCCGGTCGTGATCCTTCCCTTGCGGGACTCGAGCTCATTCCTCCGGGTCGTCGCGAGAATCGCGCGCGAGAGGCTCGGTGCGCCGGAGCGCTCCGAATCGGTTCGAGGCGCGATCCGTCTCGTCATCTTCCGCAGCGAGGCGGCACAGGCCGCGGCCCTCTCCGTGGCCCTCGCCTCGGGCGAGCGCGTGGCGGCCCTCGCCTCCGGCCCGGCGGGGCCGGATGTGGTCGTGGCTGCCCTCTCGCGTCCCCTTGCGGAGAGCCTTGCGGAGGTCCCCGCATGGCGGGAGCTGCGGGAGGCGGTGGGGGACCGCTCCACGTTCCTCGCGGGTGCGGTCCCTCCCTTCCGCGGGCTTCCGACCTTCGCGCCGGAGGGGCTCGCCCTGGGCGGCTCGGTGGCTCCTGGGGAGGTCCGGTTGGTCCTCGCCGCACGTCTGGGCGCACGGGCATCCTCGCTCCGCGCGCTGCGCGCCGACGGCGACTCGCGCCCGGCTTTGCGTTCGCTCGCCTCCGACGCCGCCCTGGTGCTCCGCTGGGACGGAGACCCCGCCGAGCTTGGCAAGCACCTCCTCTCCCGCGTGCCCGCGCAGGACCGCGCCTGGCTCGAGGCCCACGGGTTCGATCTCCAGCGAGATCTTTTCGACCAGCTTGTGCCGGGCGCGGCGGCCGCGTTCTCGGTCTCGCCGCGGCTCGACCTCTCCGACCTCTCCGACGTCGTTCTCCGGGCGGACCCGCTGCGGCTCGTCCGGTTCGAGCTCACGGGGGAGGTGAAGGACCCCTCCTCGGCCCAGGACGCTCTCGCCCGGTTGCCTGTCCTGCTCGCGGCGCTGGCTCGCCCGGTGAGTGGAGCGAGCCCGAGACCGTCTGCGGCCCCTCCCGGATCCGGCCGGTTCGCCACTCCTTCGGGCGAGATCTCCTGGCAGCTCGACGGCCGGCGGCTCTCTCTGGCCGGGGGTCCGCCGGGCTCTCTCGCCGCCCTCCTCGCGCGCGAGCATGGCGCTTTGGGCTACTCGGCGCCCACGGCCGCAGCGGCGGTCGCTCTCGAGGGCGGCCTCGGGGGCGCGGTCCTCTCCCCTCGTCGCCTCGCTGCCTCCTTCCGGGCGCTGCCGGAGGAGTCATTCGGCACGGGGCCGGCCGGGTTTCTGGCGCGTTCCTTCGTCCTGCGCTTCCTCGAGCCGGCGGAGCGGGTGGCGGCGATTTCCATCAAGGCCGACCTCGGCGAGAAGGCCCTCCTCTTGGAAGCCCGGATCGAGACCCCCAAAGCGTCCGTCCAGGGAGAGGCCCGGTGATCTCGCTGTCCGGCGTCGAGAAGAGCTTCAAGGACGGGGCGAGAGAGATCCAGGTGCTCCGGGGCGTCGACCTCCGCGTGGAGGAAGGGGAGATGGCCGCGATCCTGGGCCCGTCGGGCTCCGGGAAATCCACCCTCCTCCACGTGGCCGGGGGCCTCGACCGGGACTACCGCGGAGAAGTGTCCGTGGCCGGGAAACCGCTCGACCGGCTCGGGGTACGGGAGCTGGCTCGGCTTCGAAACGAGACGATCGGCTTCGTGTTCCAGTCGTTCAACCTCTTGCCCGGCCTCTCCGCGCTCGAGAACGTGATGCTCCCGGGCATGCTCCGCACCCCGGACGGGGAACCTCCGGGTGCGATCCGCGTCCGGGCGATGGAGGTGCTCGAGCGGGTCGGGCTCCTGTCCAAGGCCCTGGCGCCCCCGGCGCGGCTCTCCGGGGGAGAGCGTCAGCGAGTCGCCATCGCGCGGGCCCTGTTCGCGCGCCCGCGAGTGCTCCTCGCCGACGAGCCCACCGGCAACCTCGATGCGTTCACCGGCGATGAGATCACCCGTCTCTTCGCGGAGATGGCCCGGGGCGGCATGGCGGTGCTCGTGGTGACGCACGAGGAGCGGATTTCGCGCGCGGCCGGTCGCGTCCTGCACCTCAGGGAAGGGAGGCTGTCTTGAGTGCCCGCGGGCTCTTCTGGATCGCGAGAGCTCGCCTGCGCGCCGACCGGCGCGGGGTGCTCCTCGACGCCGCCGCGGCATGCGTGGGGGGCGCGGCCTTGGTCTTCTTCCTCGCGCTCGGCCTGGGCGTCTCGGCCGCGGCGCGGCGCATGTTCCCCGCCGACGCCCGGCTCGTGGAGGTAATCCCGCCCGTGGTCTCGCTGCGAGGGGTCCTGGGAGGCGAGAAGCTCGACGATCTGGCCGTGGGCCGGCTCGCAAGGATCCCGGGGGTGTCCGCCGCTTGGCCGAAGCTCATGCTCAAGGTGCCGGTTGCCGCACCGCAGGCGCCGCCCGGCCTCGCCCAAAGCTGGCCGCCCGGAATGACCCTGCAGATTCCGGTCCTGGGGGTTCCGCCAGCGATGGTGGCGGACGACGTGGGCGGAGAGCGGTTCGAGGACCCTGGGCCGGGTGGCACCATCCCGGTCGTGCTCTCGCGCCGGCTCCTCGAGGTTTACGAGAAGACCATCGCGCCGGCCTGGAACCTGCCCCGGATCCCGCCCGGCGTCTCGCTCGTCGGCCTGGAGATGCCCGTTCGGATCGGCCTCTCGATCGTGCCTGGGAAGGGAGAGCCGAAGGTCACCCCGGCCCGGGTGAGGCTCATCGGCCTCTCCGACCGCGTGCCCATGTACGTCATGGCCGTCCCCCTCGGTACGGCCAGAAGACTCCACGCGGAGTACGGCAAGGAGGGTATCTACACCCAGGTCACCCTCCTCGCGAGCCGGCCCGACGACGTGCCGGCCGTGGCCGCCACCGTCCACCGCATGGGGTTCGACGTGGACGAGGGCGACCAGGCGGCGGCGGAGCGTGTGGGCGCGGTGGTGGGGGTCACCGCCGGCGCGCTCGTCCTCCTCTCGGTGGTGATGTGCGTGCTCGCCGCCCTGGCCATCGCGCGCTCGCTTTCGGCGAGCGTGGCGGGGCGCGTCCGGGAGATCGCCGTCCTCCAAGCGCTCGGGGCCACTCCCTCCGACGTGCGCTGGGTGGTTCTGCTCGAGGGAGGGATGATCGGCCTTTCGGGCGGGGTGGCCGGGACCTTCCTCGCGGCTTTGGTCTCGCTGGCCGTCGACGCCGTGGCGCTCTCGCTTCTCCCCGATTTCCCGTTCCGGCCCGAGACGTTCTTCGCCTTCCCGCCGTGGCTTCCCTTCCTGGGCGCCGCGGTGCCGGTCCTCGCGGCGCTCGCCGGAGCCTTGGCCCCGGCCGCCGCGGCGGCCCGCGTCGAGCCGGCCCGGACGCTCTCCTAGTGGAAGGGGGAGTCCTTCGAGCTCTGGACCGCCGAGGGGTCGCCTCCTCCTGCCCGGGCATCGCTCAGCGGGGGGCGCCCGGCCGCTGCCCCCGCGCGGCGCGCGCCGCGGCCACCCGCTCGAGGACGTTGGCGGCAAGCGCAGTCCAGCCGGTCTGGTGGCTCGCGCCGAGCCCTCGACCGTCGTCGCCGTGGAAGTACTCGTGGAACAGGACAAGATCCCGGAAGTGTGGGTCCTTGGTGTAGAGCGCACGGTCCCCGTGGCAAGGCCGGCGGCCGGTGGCGTCCTCCACGAAGAGCCTCGCCAGCCGCCGCTCCAGCTCCTCCGCCACCTCGAGGAGCGTGGCCATTCTCCCGGAGCCGGTGGGAAGCTCCACCTGCAGGGTGTCGCGGTAGAAGTGGTGGAAGCGCTTCAACCCCTCGATGAGGAGGTAGTTCAGCGGGAACCAGATCGGTCCGCGCCAGTTCGAGTTCCCTCCGAAGAGGCTCGAATCGGACTCGCCCGGCACGTAGCTTACGAGGAGCTCGTCGTGCGGCACGCGCAGGCGCGCCGGGTGCTCGAGGTGGTGGCGAGAGAGGGAGCGCAGACCGTACGGGGAGAGGAACTCGCTCTCGTCGAGCACGTACCGGAGCACGCGCAATAGCCGCTCCCGGGTGGGGACGGCGAGCAGCCGGTGCTCGTGTCTCGCGTCCGGGTGCATGTAGGCGATGTTGTGGGCGAGCTCGGGCCGATTCTCGAGGAACCATTGCAGGCGGGAGCGGAAGAGGGGCAGGGAGGAGAGCTGCCGGGCCTCGAGCGTCTCGACCGCGAAGAGGGGGATGACCCCGACCATGGAACGAACGCGCAACGGGGTGACCGTTCCGTTGAAGAGCGCCTGGTCGTAGTAGAAACCGTCCTCCTCGTCCCACAGGCCGGTCCCGCCGAGCTCGTTCATGGCCCGGGCGATCCCCACGAAGTGCTCGAAGAACTTCGAGGCGATGTCGGCGTAGGCCGGGTCCTCGCGCGCCAGCTCGAGGGCGATGGCGAGCATGGTGGAGGAGTAGAACGCCATCCAGGCGGTGGCGTCCGCCTGCTGCATCGAGTCCACCCCGTAGAGCGGCCTGGAACGGTCGAAGAATCCGATGTTGTCGAGGCCGAGGAAACCGCCCGCGAACAGGTTGTTCCCCTCCAGGTCCTCGCGGTTCACCCACCAGGTGAAGTTCAGCATGCACTTCTGGAACACGCTCTCCAGAAACAGCCGGTCCTTCTCCTCGCCCGGCCGCTGGGCGAGCTGGTACACCCGCCAGGCGGCCCAGGCATGCACCGGCGGGTTCACGTCCCCGAAGGCGAACTCGTAGGCGGGGAGCTGACCGTTCGGGTGCATGTACCATTCGCGGCAGAGCAGGACGAGCTGGCGCTTCGCGAAGGAGGGGTCGATCCGCGCCGCCGCCACGCACTGGAAGGCGAGGTCCCAGGCCGCGAACCAGGGGTACTCCCAGGCGTCGGGCACCCAGAGGACGTCTCGCGCGTACAGGTTCGAGAAGCCGCGGTTCCGCCCGTTGCGGCGTTCCCTGGGTGGGGGCGGCTGTCCGGGGTCCCCGTCCAGCCAGTGCTCCACGACGTAGCCGTAGTACTGCCGCGACCAGAGGAGCCCGGCGTCGGCCTGGCGCACGACGAGGCGCTCCTCGGGGGAGAGGGGAGAGTCGCGGCGGTGCGCGAAGTAGGCGTCCGCCTCCTCGATCCGCCGGCTCAGGACCCGATCGAACTCCGGCCCGAAGGCGTCCTCGGCGGCGGAGGTCTCGGGCCTTAGCCTCAGCCGAACCGACACCTCCCCGCCGCTCGGGATGGAGAGCGTGTACCAGGCCGCCGCCTTGGTCCCGGTGCGCCCCGGGTTCACCGCAGAGAGCTCGCCCTGGACGACCAGCCGGTGAAAGGCGTCCTTCACATACGGGCCGACGTTCCTCGATCCGAAGAGGCGCTCGGAGTTGGTCTCGTTGTCGGTGAAGATGAGCCGGGGAAGGGTCCCCTCGAGAGGCTGGCACTCGAGCCGCTGGCGGCCCAGGGACGGGTGATCGGCGAGGAGCCCTGCGGCGGTGGCGGTGATCTGGCCCTTCGGCCAGTACCCCTCGCCCTCGCGTCCCCAGGCCCAGGTGTTGCGCAGCCACAGGGTGGGGAGGAGGTGGAGCGTGGCCGGCTCCCCGCCCCGGTTCGCAGAGGTGATCCGGATGAGGATGTCGTCGGGGCTCGCCTTGGCATACTCGACGAGGACGTCATGGTAGCGGCGCGCGTCGAAGACGCCGGTGTCCTCGAGTTCGAACTCCAGCTCGTTGCGACCCCGCCGGCGGTTCTCCTCGAGGAGCCTCGCGTAGGGGAACTCCTCCTGGGGGTACTTGTAGAGCGCCTTCAGGTAGGACGAGGTCGGGGTGGCGTCCAGGTAGTAGTAGAGCTCCTTTACGTCCTCGCCGTGGTTGCCCTCGTCTCCCGAGAGGCCGAAGAGCCTCTCCTTCAGGATGGGGTCCCGGCCGTTCCAGAGGGCGAGGGCGAAGCAGACCCGACACTCCCGGTCGGTGATGCCGAGGAGGCCGTCCTCTCCCCAGCGGTAAGCCCGGCTGCGAGCGTGGTCGTGGGGCAGGTACTGCCAGGACGAACCGTCGGGCGAGTAGTCTTCGCGCACGGTGCCCCACTGCCGTTCGGCGAGGTAGGGGCCCCATCGGGTCCAGTTCCGCTCCCGCCGCTCGTTCTCGTCGAGCCGCCGCTGTTCTGCGTCAGCCGGTGAGCCGGCCCAAGGGATGGGCATGACCTGTTCCTAGCGGGCGGCTTGGGTCACCCGCCCGTCCCTTTGGCGGCGAGGCCTCCCTCCCTAGCCCTTCACTGCCCCATGGTCATGCCGTAGATGAAGTAGCGCTGGACCCGGAGGAAGACGACGAGCGTCGGCACAGTGGCGAGGAGGGACATCGCCCCCTGGACCCCCCAGGCGACGAGGTACTGGCCCTTCATGGAGACGATCCCCAGCATGATGGTCCGGCGATTGTCGCTCTGGGTGAAGATGAGCGGCCAGAGGAAGTCGTTCCAGATCCAGGTGAACTGGAGCGTGGCCAGCACCGCCAGGGCCGGGAGGCTCACCGGCAGGATCGCGTGCCACAAGACCTGGAGCTCGCTGGCGCCGTCGAGGATAGCGGCCTCGACCGCCTGGCGCCACTTGGCCAAGAACGTATTCCGCCTAGGCCAGGGCGATCTTGGCAGCCGAGAAGCAACTGTCGAGGGCCAGCCCCGTCTTCTCTCGCACTCGCGCCTCCTTCCCCTCCGCTATTGAGGCGGTGCAGGCGGGATGACCATCAAGCCGCATCGGCTACGAAGAGTTGGACCTGCGCTGTCTCTAGCAAATTTCCGAGGGCTGTCGGAACGGGCTGATCGGTGAAGAACCGGTCCACCTCCGAGAGATGGCCCAGTCGTACCATCGCGCTCCGGGCGAACTTCGAGTGATCGGCCACGAGCCAGACCTCGCGCGACTGCGCGATGATCGCTTGGGCGACGCGAACTTCACGGTAGTCGTAATCGAGCAACGTCCCGTCCACCTCGATGCTGGAGACGCCGATGACACCCACGTCGACCCTGAACTGCCTGATGAAGTCGAGCGTTGCTTCGCCGACGATCCCGCGGTCCCGCGTACGGACTAGCCCGCCAGCGATGAACACTTGGGCATGCTCGTTGGGCGCCAGGATGGCCGCTACGTTCAGGTTGTTCGTGACCACCCGGATCCCACGGTGTTGCGTGAGCGCGCGCGCCACCTCCTCGATGGTGGTGCCGATGTTCAGGATCAACGAACGCCCCGCCTCGACTTGCTGCCCGACCAGGCGGGCGATGCGCCGTTTGGCATCGGCATTCATCACCTGGCGCTGCCCGTAGTCGATGTTCTCGACGTTGGAGGGGAGCCCCACGCCGCCGTGGTAGCGCGCCACCAGCCGCGCCACTTCGAGGCTGCGCACGTCGCGCCGGATGGTCTGGGTGGTGACCTGGAGCGCTCGCGCAAGCTCCTGGACCGACGTGTCGCCATTTTGCCTGAGGAAGTCGACTACTTGCCGCTGTCTCGGGTTCATCAT
This sequence comes from Anaeromyxobacter sp., assembly GCA_035686075.1. GTDB lineage: Bacteria > Myxococcota > Myxococcia > Myxococcales > Anaeromyxobacteraceae > Anaeromyxobacter. Next base: position 8,170 of record DASRZU010000052.1, on the reverse strand, counting down.
GTATGCCCCAAGTGAGCCTAAGAGAACCATAGCGAACCACCTGGCTTGACTCAAGCTCAAGAACCGGCCTAGAAACGAACCAATCAGCTGTCACATCCGGTTCGTTTCGGCTCCAGTCCTGTTGCTCTGGCGACCATAAATGAACTCTGCCGGGTCCCCGTCTCTTCGCGCATCAAACGTCGCTCGGCTGTCGGGGTCCACGCTCGATGTTGCCATCCTTGGTGGCGGCATCAACGGTGCGGTCATCGCGGCAGCTCTGGCGGCGCGGGGGGCGCGGGTTGCTCTTCTGGAGCGCGGCGATTTCGGATCGGCGACGTCGCAGCAGTCGTCCAATCTGGTCTGGGGCGGAATCAAGTACCTCGAGGGCAGCGAGTTCGGGCTGGTCCGCAAGCTCTGCCATTCGCGCAACCAGCTCCTCAGGGCGTTCCCCTCGGCGGTCGAGGAGATCCGCTTCTTCACGACCCACTCCCGCGACCAGCGTCACCCGCGCTGGAAGCTTGTGGCGGGGACCTGGCTGTACTGGGCGCTCGGTGGGTTCCATACCCGGGCGCCGCGCCCCCTGTCCCGGGCGGCGATTGCGCGCGAGGAGCCGGTCATCGTCCTCGACGGCGTTGATGGCGGGGTCGAGTACTCCGACGCCTTCTTGCCCGATGGCGATGCTCGCTTCGTCTGGGGCTTCGTGCGCTCGGCACTCGATCGCGGGTGCCTGGCAGCCAACTACCTGGAGGCTCTCGGATCTCACAAGGATGGCGAGGTGTGGATCACCCGCGCTAGGGACCGGGTTACGGGTCGCGAGCTCTCGGTCCGCTCACGAGTGCTGGTGAACGCGTGCGGCCCCTGGGCCGACGAGGTCAACGAGCGTGATGGCGTTTCGACCACCCACCGGCACGTCCTCTCCAAGGGGATTCACCTCCTGGTGGACCAGGTGACGCCACACGCCCGCGTCCTGACCTCTTTCGCCGACGACGGCCGCCTGTTCTTCGCCATCCCCATGGGGGGGCGCACCTGCATCGGGACCACCGACACGCCAGCCGAACGGCCGGACGAGGGCGTCACGGCGGCGGACCGCGCCTTCGTGCTGGACAACATCAATCGTCGGCTGCGGCTCCCGCGACCCCTCACCGAGCGCGACATCATCTCCGAGCGCTGCGGTGTGCGCCCCCTGGTGGTGGATGCCGGGTGGACGCGCGGCCACGACTGGGTGCAGCTCTCCCGCCGACACATCATCGAGACCGACCCCGAGGCACGCCACGTCACCGTCTTCGGTGGAAAGCTCACCGACTGTCTGAACATCGGCGATGCGTCGTGCGCCGAGGTGGAGCGGCTCGGAGTCCGCCTGCCCTGGCCCAGGCGCCCTTGGTATGGTGAGCCTCCGGCCGCCACCCGTAGCGAGTTCGAGCATCAAACGCGGCCCCTGGGGCTGGGCGAGCCGGCGGTGGCGCGACTCTGGCGAAGGCACGGGCACGAGAGCTTCGCTCTGCTCGACTCGATCCGGCGCGACCCGCGCGGCGCCGACGAGATATTCCCGCCCTGCGGGCTGCTCCGTTGCGAGGTCGAGGCGGCGGCGCGACGGGAGATGGTTGTCACCCTGGAAGACTTCTTGCGGCGGCGGACCGAACTGGCCCAGATCATCCGGCGCGAGGAACTGGAGGGGTCGCCAGAGTTGAGCGAGGTCACCCGGATCCTGTTCGGCGATGCCGCCTCGGACCGGATGGCGGAGTGGCGAGGTCAGCGTGGCGGGTCCCTCCACGCGGCCTCGGCCTGACCGGCCTTTGCATCACCCTTCTTCAAGGATCTCATGACCCACGGTGCATTTCGAGACTTGAGAGAGGCTTCCGAGGGCAGGCAGTCCGAGCTGCCCGTCGAGATGATCGGAATCTCGAGGCGGTTCGGGGGCGTCCGGGCGCAGCGTGGGGTCGGTCTGCGGATACCCACCGGTAGTGTCCACGCGCGAATGGGGGAGAACGGGGCCGGGAAATCCACGCGGGTGAAGATCCTCATGGGGGTGACGCTCTCCGATGCCGGTGAGCTTCGGCCCCACGGAAAGCGGTTACTGCTGGGTGGGCCGATCCACCTTGCCATCCAGGCCTCCGCCCGACTCCGGAGGGAGGTCGAGTTGCCCGCCTTCACGGATCTCGCACCGAGCTCCGATCGGCGGATTGAATCGTCCCGCCTTAGTGGTCGTCGTGAAGTTCAGTTTCTTGAGATGTCCATCCATCAGAGGGGCGCAAGAGGTTAGATATGGAGCTGCTTTGGGGCAGGCAATCGACGGGACACGAGCAGTCTTTCCGACAGATCGAAGATAAGCTCCGCGGCGGAACCATCGGGGCCGAGGACCTCCCGGAAGAGTTCGCCTTCTTCGCCCAAGTCTGCAATACCACCGACGAGATTCGGTACGAGATCGGCGAAGCGGCCTATGCGTATCAGTTCAATATCGACGGCAACATCTTCACGATCAGTTTTGGAGAAAGAGGCTGCGAAAGTTGGAAGGGCGCTTCGCCCAAGCCCACGGTGATTTTCACCATGAGCACGGAGACGGTCCTGCGGGTGCTGAACGGGAAGATATATTCCCTGGTGGCCCAGATGGGCGGCTTCATCACCTACACTGGGCCCAAGCCCGAGGCCTTGGTCTTCCAGAACGTCTTCGAGCTGTTTCTGGACCGGTTCCGGACGGACCGTCCGCCCACGCAGGCGCCCAGGGATCCCGAGGACAAACGGCTGCGCTTCGGCATCATCGGCGCGGGACAGGCCTTCCAGTTCCACAGCAACGGCGACCGGGGGTCAAAATACCTGACCTTCACGGCGGTCTACGACACGGACTACAAGAAAGCGAGGAAGATGGCCCAGCGCTACAGCGAGGGGACCCTCGTTCCGTACAAGACCCTGGACGAGATGCTGGGGGCGGACATCGACGCGGTGCTGGTGCTGGTTCCCCACGTTTACCACGACGATCTGGTCGTGGCGGCGGCCAAGGCGGGCAAGCACGTGCTCTGCGAGAAACCCATGAGCACCACCGTCGAGGGCTGCCGCCGCATGATCGCGGCGTGCCAGGACGCGGGGGTGAAGTTCATGGTCGCCGAGAACCACCGCTTCCTGCCCGCTCACGTCTGCGTACACGACATCGTACAGAAGGGCCTGATCGGCGAGGTGCGGATGATCCGGGCCTACGAGGGGGTCAACGAAGTGGCCGGCCTTTCGACGAGCGGTTTCTGGAAGGGCGATCCCATCAAGGCCGGCGGCGGCGCCCTCATGGATATGGCGGCCCACAAGTTCGCGAGCATCGAGTACATCATCGGCTCGAAAGTGAAGCGTATCACCGCCAACCTGTCGAAGCAGGCCATCAATCTGCCCGAAAAGGCCGAGGACAACGCCATCGCCATCGCCGAGTACGAGAACGGCGCCGTCGCGGACATCATGGTCAGCTTCACCCAGATGACCGTCCCCTACAACAGCCTGGAGATATTCGGGACCAGGGGCAGCGTTTTCGAAAACCACGCCTGGGAAAGACCCGTGCGGTTCTGCTCCTTCGACGAGCGCATGGGCGAGGACCAGCAGAAGTGGGTGGAGCCCGAAGTCGAACACGCGCCCTTCCCGGAGTACTACACCATCTCCGCCAGGGAAGAGGATGAACACTTCGCCCGCAGCATCCTGGAAAATCGGGAACCCGAGTTCTCGCCGGTCCAAGCCATGAACGCCATCACGGCCATACTGGCGGGCTACCTGTCGGCCATCGAAGGCCGGCCCGTGGAGGTCGACGAAGTGAACGCACTCGCGGACCGGGGCCTTTGCCGGAAAAACATTCTGGAACGCCTGGCCCCCGCGATCCCGATCAACCAAAACCTGCCGGAGGTTGGGAACGTGCAACCCATCGGATTCAGCGCGAAGAAGGCCGCCGAGGTGATGAATCGCTACGATCTGGACCTCCTCATCGCGGCGTCGCCGGTGAACGTGTACTACCTGAGCGGCATGCCCCTGCTGCACTGCTCCGCGAATCCCATCCTCTTGGCCCTAAACAACCAGTACCCCAACTTGGCGATGATACGCCGGGAAGGCGAAGGCACGGTTATCCACTGGAACGTCTTCAAGAGCACCGACCGTTTCAGCTGGTTCCACGATCTGGTGGGCATCGAAAGCCAGGCCGACGTGGGCCGAGCGCTGCGCTCGAAGATCCGCAAGTGGGGTCTTTCGGGCAAGAAGGTGGGCATCGAGTCCACGGCGCCCAAATTCCTCCTAGACGCCCTCGCGGACGACGGCGGCATGACGGTGGTCGCGGCGGATCGGGCCTTCCTCGATATGCGTCTGGTAAAGACGCCCCTGGAGATCGGGTACCTCCAGAAGGCGGCGGACATCACCGAGGCCGCGCTGAAGGACACCATCGCCGCGGTGAAAGAGGGCGTCACGGATCTGGAGTTGCTCAGGATAGGGCGGGATTCCCTGCTCAGGCACGGCGCCGACGACTGGGACCACCTCACCATGACCATCGGCGACTCGGACCCCGAAGCCCCCGGCACCGGCAGAGCGGTGAAGCGCGGCGAAATCGTCCGCCTGGATTTCGGCGGCGTCTACAAAGGTTACGTGGCGGACATCAACCAGGAAGTGGTGATCGGCGACGCCGATCCCGAGGCGGACAAGCTCATTCAGGGCCTGCTGGAGTTCCAGCACTATTTCGAGGTGCGGATCAAGCCGGGGGTGAACATGAAGGCCCTGAGCGACGAGGCCACTGCCTGGTACAAGAAGACGGTCCCCAACGGCATCGCCTTCTCCATCGGCCATTCCATCGGGCTCCAGTGTGAGGATCAGCACCTCTTCGGCGCTCTGGGTCAGCTCGACCGGCCGTTCGAGGAGAACATGGTCTTCGAGATCGAAGCCTGGGAACCTTACAAGGGCGCCCTCATCGGCGTGGAGGATTGCTACATGGTGACCAAAGACGGTTGTCGCAAGATGACCTCCATGCCCAAGAGCATCATACGGGTATAGACGCCGCCCAAGGCAGAAACATACGCAGGGAGAACGTAATGAGCGATAGAAAGACACCGTTAGTGATTGTGGCGACGCCGAACATCTGCTGGCTTAACTCCGCGGTGAAATATCCCACGAGAGCGCCCGAGATTATCGAAGAAACGGTCCGCTGCCGCGAAGCCGGGGCGAGCATCCTGCACACGCACGCGGAAGGCCAGTGGTCCGAAGTGATCAATGGCGTGCGGGCGAAATGCGATATCGTCGTGCAGAGCGGGATGTCCAGCATTCCGCTCCAGGAGCGCATCGAACTCTTCGAGGAACGGTCCGACATGGTGTCGATCATCGCGAACCACCACGCCGAGGCGTTCACCCAGGTCACCTGCGACGTGCTCCATCCCCTGAAGGAGCTGGAGGAGTACAGCGTGGCTTGCCGGAAATACGGCGTCAAACCCGAGTGGGAAATCTGGCATCCCGGATCGATCTGGAACCTCAACCGGCTCATCGACAAGGGACTCCTCGATCCGCCCTACATCACCACCTTCTTCCTGGGCTGGCCCGGCGGTACGTGGTCGCCCCCCACGGTGCAGGAGTACCTCTACCGCAAGAGCCTCATGCCCAAGGACTGCGTCATCACCGTGAGCATCATGTGCAAGGAGCAGATGGACATTCTGGTGGCGGCCATCACCCACGGAGACAACGTCCGGGTGGGCACCGAAGACTGGCCCTATCTCCAGAACGGCAAAGTCGCCCAGACCTGGGAACTGGTCAAAGAAATCGGTGACATTTCTCGTTCCCTCGGACGCGACGTGGCCACGCCGGCTATCGCCCGGGAACTCTGCGGTCTTCCCCAGAAGAAGTCCGCCGCCGGCAAAGCGCCGGCCAATAAGGCCTCTTAGGAAGGTGAATGTATCAAGGCTCTTGCAAGCGCGGACGCCGACGACGCATTGTTAATTTAGTTCTATCGATGGAGGACCGCGATGACTGATAGGAAAGTGGCGATCGTTACCGGTTCATCCGTAGGCATCGGCCGGGCGGCAGCCATCAAGTTCGCGCAGAACGGTTACAACGTGGCCATCATCGCTCGGGGCGCAGCGATCCACGACGTGGGCGGCCAGATACGCACGCTCGGCGTGGAGTGCATCGACTTCCAGGGCGACGTCGGCAACGAAAAGGACGTCAAGACCATGGTCGCCCTGGTTGAAAAGGAGTGGGGCCGGGTGGACGTGCTCAACTGCAACGCCGGCATCGTGGTGGTCAAACCACTGGAAGACACCACCTGGGAAGATTTCGTGAAGGTGACGCATATCAACGTCGGCGGCCACTTCCTTTTTACGAAATACGTCATGCCCATCATGAAGCGGCAGAAGCGCGGCGCCATCGTCAACATGGGTTCCGTCTCGGGGCATGTGGGACAGACGGAGCACGCCATTTACGGCTCCACCAAGGGCGCCATCATCGCCTTCACCCGGGCGGTGGCCTGGGAACTGGCCAAGTACAACATCAGGGTGAATTCGGTCAGCCCCGGCTCGGTGGATACGCCCATGCTTCGCAGCGACATTCAGCTCGAATCCACCAGGACCGGCATGCCCTTCGATCAGGTGAAGAAGCTGCGGGAGCACGAACAGGCCTTTGATCGCTGGGCTGAACCGGAAGAAATCGCGGAAGCCATTTACTTCCTCGCCAGCGACGGCGCTTCTTTCATCACCGGCACGGATCTTCTGGTTGACTGCGGTTGGGTATCAAAATGAGGACATCTCTCAATCAATACGCGTTCAACAACGTAAAGCGGTCCCGCACGGTGGAGCGTATTGTTGAGAATCTCATCCCTCTCCTCAAGAACGGCAGTCTGGGTGTTCGGGAAGCGCTGCCGTGGGCACCTGAATTCGGCGAGATGATCGGCGTGTCCCGGCCGAATACTGCGGGAAGCCATGATGGCCCTGCAGGTGATGAACCTCATCGAAATACGTCAGGGGGCCGGAGCTTATGTCAAGAGCCTCGGCCCCTAAGATGTGCTGGAACACCTGGATATCGCGTTCCATCTCGACACCAGCCTCTACCGGGATCGGTACGAAGCCCGGCGGCTTCTGCAAGCCGGTCGGGCCCGCATCGCGGTGAGATGGTCCCGCGACGGCCATCGAAGAAACACGTCGGCGCGAAGCGGCGATCGACAACGAACGAACGTGCCTCGATGCTGTAAAGAGCGGATGTAAGAGGGCAGGGGATCATGATCGATAAGGCGGCCATTGTGACCGGTGCGGGGAAAGGAATTGGTGAAGCTCTGGCGTTGAAACTCGGTGCCATGGGTATCGCGGTGTGCTGTAATTCGCTGACCGACTCGGGGGCGAATACCGCCAAAAGAATCCGAGCGGCCCAGGGCAGGGCCATCTTTGTAGGCGGCGACGTGTCGGAGGAAATCACCGCCGCGCGCGTGGTCGCGGAGACTACGGCGGCCTACGGCGGGATCGACATCCTAGTCAACAACGCGGGCGTCGTGCTGCCGGGAACGGCGGAAACCACCAGCATCGACGACTGGGACAAGACCATGGCGGTGAACGTGCGGAGCCTCTTCCTGCTCTCCGCCTCGGCGCTGCCTCACCTCATCCGCCGCAAGGGCGTCATCGTGAACACGTCCTCGTCGGTCGCCCTGAAGGGCGTGAAGGATCGCTTCGCCTACACCGCGTCCAAGGGGGCCGTCCTGTCCATGACCCGTGCCATGGCGGCGGATCTCATCGACAAGGGGGTGCGGGTAAACTGCGTCTGTCCGGGGACCACCTGTACGCCGTCGCTGGATGAACGGCTCGCGAAGTTTCCCGATCCGGAAGCGAAGAAGAGGGAATTCATCGCACGGCAGCCTATGGGACGCTTCGGGACTCCGGAAGAAATTGCCGACGGGATCATCTATTTAATCAACGGCACGTTCTGCACCGGTGCCATTCTTTCGATAGACGGGGGAATGACCATGTGAACCCACGCTGGGCGGAACAGTTTGGAGCGGCCTTGTCTGGGAACGGCGCTGTTGCTGGTCCGGGCAAGAATTATCGTACGGCCGTTCAAGCCGCATTGAACGGCTTTCACAGGAGGGAGCCATGAGAAGCAGTGTTCGCAAGGTTCTGACGGTGCTCTTGGCGCTGAGCTTTTTGGCGCCGGCCGCGTATGCCGCCTCGGCCAAGAAAGGCGACAAGATTGTGGTCGCGGCCCTCATGCAGGGGAA
>DASRZU010000051.1:0-10128 GCA_035686075.1 Anaeromyxobacter sp. | reverse complement strand
CTCCTCCGCGAGGAAACCGGCCTCCCCGTCTTCCTCGCCGAGGACCCCCTCTCCTCCGTCGTCATCGGCGCCGGCCGAGCCCTCGAGGAACTCGACATCCTCAAGCAGGTCACCGCCCACGCCTGAAGCTGCGCGGGGCGCCCCGGTCGACTCGCCGTGAAAGAGCCCCGGCCCTTGGCTTTTTGGATCCGCCCCGGGTGCCCGGCGGACGCCCGCGCCTGTGCGGCGGTGATGCGCTCGGCCATCCGCGCCAAGCGCTCCCCCCCGCACCCGGCCCGGGTGCTCGCCGCCTGGGCGAGCCTCCCCCCCCTCTACCACCGATGGGCCATGGGCCCTGGGGGCGAGTCCTACTTTCTCGCGGAGCGGGGGGGGCGGGTTCTCGGCTATGCCGCCTTGCGCGGCCGGGAGCTGACGGCCGCCTTCGTGCGCCCCGCCGCCCAGGCCCGGGGGGTGGGCCGCGCGCTGGTCGCGGCCGCGGCCCGGGCCGCCCGGCGGGACGGGCAGCGCGAGCTCTCGGTTCTGTCAGCCCGGGATGCGGCCGGTTTCTACGCCTCCTTGGGCTTTCGGGCCTTTGGGCGAGCCCGCCTTCCCCTGCCGGGCGGGCTCGAGCTTGCCGCGGTTCGGATGCGCCTCCGCCTCTCGGCCGGACTCTAGATCCGACCGCAGGGCCGCCGGAACGGGCAGCGCCGGCACGCTTCCCGCTCCTTGAGCCGGGGGAACGCCTCCTCGAGGGCGACGTTGCCCAGGGGATCGGACAAGACCGAGCGCATCGCCGCGATCGAGGCTCGCATCTCCGACTGGCAGGCGGAGAGGGTGGACGGGTCGGCGGCCACCGAGACGTGCTCGGAGCCGGGGGGGCCGTTCGGGGCGAGATAGACGAGCCCGCCCCGCACCTTCTCCGGCTCGACGCCCCACTTTCTCTGGGCATAGAGGGTGTAGATGGCCACCTGGGTGTGGTCGACGCCCCGCTCCTTGCCCGTCTTCCAGTCGAGCACCTGGATCCGCCCCTCGGGGTCGCGGTAGGCGAAGTCCACCGCCACCCAGACCTTCGTCCCCTCGAACTCCCACGAGTCGAGCTCGTCCACCGAGAGCCACCTGTCCGGCTTCGTACCGCGGATCCGCTCCAGGGTCGGGCTCGCGTAGAAGGCGCGCAGGCTTCCCTCGACGACCTGCTCGTACAGGCTCCTCCAGTCCGCGTCGGGCACCGCCTCGCCGTACTCGTGCTCGACGAGACCCACGATCTGCGAGGGCTCGCGCCAGTAGCTCTTGTCCCTGGAGAAGGCCCACTCGGATCGTGCCCGGGCCCGGGTCCGCTCGAGCGCCTTCTCGAGCGGCCAGAAGGTCCCGGTGACCCGGGCCGCGTCGAGGACGCGCTTCAGCGTGCCGTGGACCAAGGAGCCCGCCCACTGCCACCTGGAGGAGAGCTTCTTCAGCACGTACAGCTCGCGCACCGCCGTCCCGGGCTCCGCCTCCCACCCGCCCCAGCTTCCGTAGTAGGTGTAGTAGTACGCACGCCGGCACTCGGCGAATCGCTCGTGCCGCGACTTGGACCAGGAGAAGTCGTTCTGCAAGAGTTCGGGCATCTCTCGCTCGGGAAGGGCCCGGGACGGCGCCAGCCGAGTTGACCTTACCCCGGGCGACCGACAGTCGGCCCCCAAACAGGGTGTCCCAAGGTCCAACCAGCACCTCGCGAATCCCCTGAGGCCCGGGCCGTCTCGAAGGGAAGGGAGAACGGATGAGACCTTTCGTGCTCGCCACGATCCTCGCCCTGTCCCTGGCCGGGCCGGCCCGGGCAAAGGACCCACCCGATCCGGGAAGCGCGCTCGGCGTCGAACCGGGCGTGGTGGACGCCGCGACCGCGCGCCGGCTCGTCGCGGCGGGCGTGAAGGTGGTCGATGTGCGGACGCCGGCCGAGTTCGACAAGGGGCACGTGCCCGGGGCGGTGAACATCCCCTACGACGAGATGGAGAGACGCGCGGGCGAGCTCGGCCCGCCCACGACGCCCTTGCTCCTCTACTGTCAGAGCGGACGCCGGTCGGAGATCGCGATCCGCACGCTCAAGGGGAAGGGGTTCACACGCCTCTACGATCTGCGGGCCTACCGGTACTGGGTGGAGTCAAAGCCCAGGCGAGGCGACCGCTCGAGGTGGCGGGTGGGGGTGAGCTTCGCGGGCGCGGAGCGCCTCACTCTTCCGCGGCGAACCCGCGCCGCAAGACGTTCTCCGCCACCACCCGCGGGAACATGAAGTTCTCGAGGTAGCCGCGCCCGCCGGCCTTCGTCCCGCCCCCGCTCATCTTGAAGCCGCCGAAGGGGTGTCTTTCGACGATGGCCCCGGTGATGCCGCGGTTCAGGTAGACGTTCCCGGCGAGGAGCTCGCGGCGCGCCTTCCCGAGCGCGCCAGGGCTCCGGGAGAAGAGGCCGACGGTGAGGGCGTAGTCCACGCCGTTGGCGAGCTCGAAGGCCTGGTCCAGGGTCCTGGCCTTGAGCACCGACAGGACGGGGCCGAAGATCTCCTCTCGGGCGATGATGTCGCCCGGCTCCACGTCGGCGAACACCGTGGGTGGCACATAGAACCCGCCCGAGGAGACGAGCTCGTCCGGGAGGGAGGCCTCGAAGGCGAGGGAGGCCTCTCGCCGGCCCTGGTCCACGTATCCCTGGATCTTCTCCCGGGCGCTGGCGGCGATGACCGGGCCGACGACCGTCGCCGGAAGCGCGGGATCGCCGGTGGGGAGGCTCCGGCAGGCGGCCACGAGCCGTTCCAAAAACCGCCCGTACACTCCTTCGACGGCGACGACCCGCGAGCAGGCCGAGCACTTCTGGCCGGCGTAGCCGAAGGCGCTCTGCAGGACGGCGGGGATGGCCTCGTCGAGGTCGGCGTCCTCGTCGACCACGATGGCGTTCTTCCCCCCCATCTCGCAGACCATCCGCTTGAGGTTCGCCTGACCCGGGGCGGTGCGGCCCGCGATCTCGTAGAGGCGGCACCCCACCTCCCGCGAGCCGGTGAAGGCGATGAAATCGGTCCCGGGGTGCTCGCACAGCCGGTTGCCGGCGGTCCCACCCGGTCCAGACAGGTAGGAGAGGACGCCGGGGGGGAGCCCCGCCAAGTCCAGGACCTCGCAGAGCCAAGCGGCGAGGACCGGGGTCTCCCGCGACGGCTTCATCACCACCGCGTTCCCAGCCACCAGGGGAGCGACGGTGAGGCCGCAGAGGATGGCGAGCGGGAAGTTCCAGGGAGAGATGACGACGCCCACTCCGCGGGGCACCCAGTCCTCGTGGCAGAGCTCCCCGGGGACCTCCTGCGTCCGCCGGGGCGACCCCAGACGTCGCATCTCCGCGGCGTAGAACCGGCAGAAGTCGATGGCCTCGCTCACCTCGGCGTCGGCCTCGCCCCATGGCTTTCCCGCCTCGAAGACGAGCAGGGCATTGAACCGGAACCGGCGCTCCTCGAGGAGCGCCGCGGCCCGGTCGAGCACCGCCGCCCGGTCCGCCGCCGGGGTCTTGGCCCAGCCCGGGAAGGCTTCCCGGGCCGCAGCCAGGGCGGCGTCGGCATCCTCCACCGTTGCGGAGCCGCACCGGCCCACCACCTGCTCCGGGTGAGCGGGGTTCAAGGAGACGATCTCGCTCCTCGTGCGGACCTCCTTGCCCCCGATGACGAGCGGCCAGCGCCGCCCGAGCTCCGCGCCCACCTGGGCGAGCGCCTGGCGCATCCTTTCCCGGGGCGCGGCTCGCGTGAAGTCGGCGGTGGGTGCGTTGTAGAAGGCGGGGGTGGTGCCGGCCAAGGCGGACGCCTCCGGGGCACGCGCCTCCTCCTCGCGGAGCACGACCGCCGGGCTCGACAATAGCCGCTCCGCCCCCGCGCCTGCGTGGCGCTTCAAGAGGACGCTCTCGTTGCTCGTGTTCTCGAGCAGGCGCCGGACGAGGTAGGCCATCCCGGGGAGGAGGGCGCCGATGGCACAGTACTCGCGCACCCGGCAGCCGGCGCGGAGGAGTGCCGCCTTGAGGTCATCGGCCATGCCATACAGCGCCTGGAACTCGAAGGCGCGCCGGTCGACCCCGAGCCGCTCGGCCTGCGCCAGGGCATGGGCGCACGACCGGACGTTGTGGCTCGCGAAGGCCGGCCTCACGACCTCGGCGTTCTCGAGGAGCAGCACGGTGAGCCGCTCGAAGGCGAGATCGGTCTCGGCCTTGCGAGTGAAGACCGGCATGGGCCAGCCCCGCTGGCGGGCCAGGACGACCTCGCTATCCCAGTACGCCCCCTTCACCAGGCGGACGCCGATGCGCCGGCCCCGCGAGCGGGCCCAGGCGAGCAGGGAGCGGAGGTCCTCCTCGCTCTCCCGCAGGTAGGCCTGGATGGCGATCCCGGCGGCCGGTGCCTCGCGGAACTCGGGCTCGTCCAGGATCGACCGGAAGAGCGAAAGGGTGACCTCCCTCCAGCGGGTGCTCTCCATGTCGAGGTTCACGAAGGCCCCGCGGTCCGCGGCCCGACGCAGGATGGGTCGGAGCCGGCGGGAGAGCGTCGCCACCGCGCCCTCCAGATCGGCCGGCTGGGCATCGGCCGAGAGAGCCGACGGCTTCACCGACAGGTTGACCCGCGGCTCGCTCTGGCCCGAGGGACCGAGGTCGCTCGTGCAGGCGGGCGTCTCGGCGAGCGCGGGTCCGAAGGCGTCGAGCACCTCGAGGTTGCGCCTGAGGAAGGTCTCGGCCTCCTCCTCGGAGAGCACCGCCTCGCCGAGGAGGTCGATGGTGGTGGCCCTCCCGGCGGCGGCGTTCTCCCGGAACCTCCCGAGGAGGTCCTCCACCGTTTCCCCGGCGACGAACTGCCGGGCCATGGCCGCGACCCGGTTTCGCACCGGGCCAGCCACCAGGGCCGGGACCATCGAGGCCGCCCCGAGGCCCGCCCGGAAGGCCGGGTGGAGCTCCGACGCCTCTTCGCCCAGGTACTCACGCAGGTGACGCACGACTTCCCCGGCGGAGTCCAGCGCCGGAAGCACGTCGACGAACCGGAAGAGCCGGGCCTTGAAGGCCGGATCGCGGAGCGACCACTCCATGAGCCGGGCGTTGATCCCCTTCGGGGAGAGGATCCCCGGTTCGGGGTGCTCCTCCATGGCCGCGAGGAGCTCGGTGCCGATGCGTCGGATGGCGTCTTCGACCATGGGGTCCACGTTCGGACCCCTGCTCGTCCCCGGGAGACTCGCGACCATACCCCATCTTGGCTCCCGCCGAGCGGGGTGGCAACCGTGGCGAACTACGGGGATCCGGTGCCCCCAGTCGCCGCCGGCGTATTCGGTGTCGGCTTGCGGGGCAGTAGCCCGTTGGCCCTCGGCAGAGGAGCCGGCCTGGGCGGCGTCGGCCTCGAAACGGCGCCCGTCTCCACCTCCCCGAGGGGGAGCGAGACGAGCTGCGGCCTAACCACTTCCCGCGGACCGACCATCACCAGGGTGAGGTGTCCCGGGTCGAGGTACCGCTCGGCCATTTCCTTCACGTCGGCGGCGCTGACGTCGTGGACCTCCTCGGCATAGGTGTTCCAGTAGTCATCCGGGAGGTCATAGAGGGCGAGCTCGGCGAGCTGGCCCGCGATCTCGCCCACGGTCGCGAACTCGGCGGGCAGCGCTCGTACGATCCCGGCCTTTGCTTCCTCGAGCTCGTCGGCCGGCACCGGCTCCTCCCGCATGCGGGAGAGCTCGGCCAAGAGGTCTTTGAGCGCGGCACCGGTGACCTCGGCCTTGACGCTTCCCCGGACCACGCTCGCCCCGCCCAGCCGCCGCGCGTCGGCCCCGGCGCCGATGCCGTAGGTGTACCCCTTCTCCTCGCGCAGGCCGCGGAAGAGCCTCGAGGAGGTCCCGCCTCCCAGGACCTCGAACATCACCGTGGCGGCGACGAAGTCCGGAGAACGACGATCCAGCCCGGGGGCGCCCAGCGCCAGGTAGGACTGGGAGGCATTGCGCTTGTCGATGACCAGGGTCCGGTGGGGAGCCGCCGGGGGGCGGGCCGGCAGAGGAGGGGCGGGGTGCCCCCCTTCCTCCCAGAAGCCGAGCGTCCCGGCGAGGATCCTCCGGAGCTGGTCCTCGGTCACGTCCCCGACCACCACGAGCTGGGCATTGCCCGGGCGCCAGTAGCGATCGTGGAACTCCGCCAGGTCGGACCGACGGGTCCGCGAAAGGCCGCTCTCGGTGCCGATGATCGGATGGCCGTAGGGGTGATCTCCCCAGAACAGGGAAGCGAAGGCCTTGACCGCGACGATCGCCGGCTGGTCACGCTGCTGGATGAGGGTGACCCGCCGCTCGTCCCGGACTCGCTCGACGTCCCCCTCGGAGAAGGCCGGGTGCATGGCCACGTCGGAGAAGATCGCCATGAAGTCCTTGAGCTGCCTCGAGAGGCAGCTGCCGGAGAGCGAGGCCGCATCGGGCCCGGCCGCGGCGGAGAGGGCGGCACCCAGGAAGCCGACCTGGTCCGAGATCTGGGTCGCGCTCCGGGTCCGGGTGCCCTCGGTCACCATCGCGGCCGTGAAGCTCGCCAGGCCGGGAAGGTTGGCCGGGTCCCGGGAGGACCCGGCGTCGACCACGAGCTCGAGCGCGACGAGGGGGAGCCGGTGCTGTTCGACGAGCCTCACGCGCAGGCCGTTCGAGAGGATGAAGTGGAGCTGTCTCGGGAGGCTGATGGGCTCGTTGGGACCTAGGGGGGGCGGGTGGCTACGGTCGACCGGCGCCGGCTCCGCCACGGCGGGCGGGGGGGCGGGCGAGGCCGCCGCCGGGGGAGGTGCCTCGGGCGGCTTCGGGGGGGGAGTCCTCGGCGCCGCGCAGGCGCAGGCGCAGAGGAGGACGGAGAGCGTACGGACGGGAGTCTTCACGGCTCACCTCCGGACTCGGGCGTGGGGCCGGCGGTGCCGCCCCCGCCGGGCACCACCTCGAGCACCACCCGGGCGTCCTTCCTGAGATAGGTGCGGGCCGCCGCCGAGACGTCGGCCGGGGTCAGCGAGCGGTAGCGGGCCAGGTCCTGCTCGAGGTACCCGGGGTCCCCGGTCCGGATCGTGTAGTTCGCGAGCGTGGCGGCGCGGCCTCCCGAGCCACCCACCGCTTCGAGGCCGAACACCGCCGCGGCCTCGATCTTGTTTCGCGCCCGCTCGACCTCGAGCGGGGTGGGGGGTTCCTCGGCGATCCGGGCGATCTCCTGGTCGATCTCCCGCTCGAGCCGCTCCAGACCGATCCCGGGCTTCGAGGTTGCCACGATGAGGAAGTTGCCGGCGAGCGCGAGGCTCGACTGGCCCGCGGACACGCCCTGGGCGATCCGCTCCCTCATCTCCAACCGGTCCACCAGGCGCGCGCTCTTGCCCTCCGCGAGGATCTCGGCGAGCACGTCGAGGGCAGCGTCGCCGGGGGCGAAGGCCTGGGGGGTCTGCCAGGCGAGGTAGAGGCGGGGCAGCTGGACGTTATCCTCCATCGTCACCCGCTTCTCGGCGGTGAGGGGCAGAGGTTCGGGGGGAGGCCGGGCCGGCGGGTCGCGCGAGGGAATGCCCCCGAACCACTTCTCCACGAGCCGCCGCGCCTCGCCTGGATCGAAATCGCCGGCGACGGCGAGGACCGCGTTGCCCGGACCGTAAAAGCGCTGGAAGAAGTCCCGGACCTCGGGAAGGGTGGCCGCTTCGACGTCCTTCTCCGTGCCGATGGGAAGCCAGTGGTAGGGGAACGCGGGATCCCAGAGGGCGGCCATGAGCTTCTCGTAGGCCATGCCGTAGGGACGCATCTGGTAGTTCTGGCGAAGCTCGTTCAGGACCACCTCGCGCTGGTTGTCGAGCTTCTTCTGATCGAGGGTGGGGAGGAGCCACCCCATCCGCTCGGACTCGACGTAGAGGAGCAGATCGAGGGCGTTGGAAGGGGCCTGTTCCCAGTAGACGGTGGAGTCCTGGGCGGTGGCTCCGTTCCCGCTCGCCCCGGCGGCGGTGAGCAGCCGATCGGCAACGCCCTTGGGCAGATGCTCCGTTCCCTCGAACATGAGGTGCTCAAACAGGTGGGCGAAGCCGTTCAGGTGAGGTTTCTCGTCCTTGGAGCCCACGTTGTACTCGACGTGAACACCTACCAGGGG
The DNA here is from genome assembly GCA_035686075.1 of Anaeromyxobacter sp. Lineage (GTDB taxonomy): Bacteria > Myxococcota > Myxococcia > Myxococcales > Anaeromyxobacteraceae > Anaeromyxobacter. The sequence goes on along the minus strand of DASRZU010000051.1, from coordinate 2,049 downwards.
AACGGTCCGATCCTGGTGGAGGACGACCGTGAGCCCGTTCTCGAGCCGGAACAGCTGAAAGTCGAGATGGGGGATCTTGGTCTCGGGCGGCTCGGCCGCCCCGGCGTACGCGGAGAAGGAACCGGCGAGGAGCGCGGCGGCCACGGCGGCGGCGAATCTGAGGGGCATGACGTCTTGCGTTATAAGGGTGGGGGAAAGCGGCGTCACGTTTCCGAAACGAACGGCCCTTGGGGCGGAGCTCGCCTTGGCCTCTGCGGGGGGACGAACACCAGAGCGGGCCTCGATCTTCCCCGAGGGTGCCTCTCGGCATCGTTTCGCCCGCTGATTCTCACCATCCGTTCACAGGGCCGTCATTCGCCCCAGGGGGCGTTCGCGGGTAGGGGCTCCTCACGAGCTCTCGCACCCCCGGAGTCCCGCCTTCCCCGGCAGGCTTCGCCTCGTATCCGGTCGAGCGGTCCCACCGATGACCTCCCGAGCCGCCCTGCCGCGCCGGTCCTTCACCCCGAAACTCCCCGGAGCGGCGGAGGGATCGGAAGGCGGGCATTGCGCCCTTCGCTCTGCGGGGTATCCTCCCCGGGGAACAGAGCCACTCGGGGAGCGGATGCGGATCCTGGTCGCCGAGGATGACCCCGCGGTCGCCAAGCTGTACGCCGCCTATGCGCAGAGCCGTGGCCACGGGGTGCTCTTTGCCCGCGACGGGGCCGAGACCTTGGTCCGGGCGGCGAGCGAGCTTCCCGACCTCATCCTGCTCGACGTGTCCATGCCCGAGCTCGACGGGCGCGACGCGCTCCGCGAGCTCAAGGCGAGCGATCGGACCTCGCGCATCCCGGTGCTGGTGATCTCGGCCTTCGGCGGCGACCAGCACCTGCGAGACCTCTTGCTCGAGCTCGGAGCCTTCGAGGTGATGGAGAAGCCGGTCGACCTGCAGATCGCCTTCAACAAGGCGGAGCGGCTCCTCGGCCGCTAGCCGCCCTCGGGTCAGCGCCCCGGCTCGATCCGCATCCCCTTGGGGATGATCACGATCCCGCTCTCGGTCACGTGGAACCGGCGGCGATCCTTCTCCAGGTCGTAGCCGATGGTGGTGTGCGCGGGGACCTCGACGTGCTTGTCCACGATCGCGCGCCGGATCCGGCTGTGGCGGCCGATGTTCACGTTCTCGAAGAGGATCGCGTCCTCCACCGTCGCGTAGCTGTTCACCCGCACCTTGGGGGAGAGGATCGAGTGGTGGACGCTGGCGCCGGAGATGATGCACCCCTCGGAGACCAGGCTGTCGGTGGCCCGGCCGACCCGGTTCTCCTGCTCGTTGTTGAAGACGAACTTGGCGGGCGGGTAGTTGTACTGGATGGTGAAGATGGGCCAGTGGTCGTTGTAGAGGGAGAAGACCGGGTCGACGGCCACCAGGTCCATGTTGGCCTGGAAGTAGGCGTCGAGGGAGCCGACGTCGCGCCAGTAGCCCCGCTCCCGCTCGGTCTGCCCTGGCACCAGGTTGGAGGCGAAGTCGTAGACGTAGACCCGCCGGCGGGTGTGCATCGAGGCCACGATCGACTTGCCGAAGTCGTGGGCGCTCACCGGATCGCCGGCGTCGCGGACGATCTCCTGCACCAGGGTCTCGGTGGCGAAGAGGTAGTTCCCCATCGAGGCGAGGCAGCGGGTGGGGTCGCCCGGGATGGTCTTGGGGTCGCCCTTCGGCTTCTCCACGAAGCCGATCATCCGGCCGTCCGCGTCCACCTCGATGATCCCGAACTCGCCCGCCTCGGCCACCGGGATGGGGATGGCCGCCACGGTGAGCTCGGCCCGCTTCTCCCGGTGGAACTCGAGCATCTGCCGGACGTCCATGCGGTAGACGTGGTCGGCGCCGAAGACGAAGGTGCACTCCGGCTCCTCGTCGGTGATGATGTTCAGGTTCTGGTAGATGGCGTCCGCCGAGCCCTCGAACCACTTCGGCCCGACGCGCATCTGGGCGGGGACGATCTCCACGTACTGGTCGAGCAGGGCGGTGAGCCGCCAGCCCCGCTGGATGTGGGCGTTCAGCGACTCGGACTTGTACTG
>DASRZU010000050.1:0-24293 GCA_035686075.1 Anaeromyxobacter sp. | reverse complement strand
AAGAACGATGACGAATGGACTCTTTCTTGGCAATAGTTTCCGCCTCCGCGCCATCCAAACCCAGCGGAGGTGATGATGCCACGGAGTCCGGTCCTCCACCACTACTTATACGTCATCGTATTTATGGAATCGCCCACTAAGTGACCTTGAGGGAGCCCCAGCACCCCGGAGGCCCAGAGGCCGCTTACCGGCCCTGCGCCTCCACGCAGCGCGCGAGGTCGCGGGCGCGGTCTCTGAGGTCGGTGGACCAGGCCAGGTTTCGGAACGCATCGGTCGAGAATGCGAACCAGTAGTACCCGGTCCCGGGGCCGTAGGCTCCCGCGTCCAGGCCGCGGAGCACGGCGTCGGGGTCCTCCACCTCGATCCCGGACTCGTGCCACAGTTCCCGCAGGTAGGCATTGCGCTCGTCGCGACAGCCGATGCGGACCGCGACCGCCAGCGGTAGGAGCGACGAGGGTGTGCCCAGCACCTGACCGGCGCGGCGCGGCGGAGGTGGCGGAGGCTCCTCGGGAGTCCGACCTGCCGGAGTTCCCTCGTCGGAGCTGGCCGCGGCGACGGTGAAGGAACCCGTGTCTCGGTCCTCCACCCCCTCCTCCTCGACCCGGTACCAGCCCTCAGGGAGCTCGATGCGCTCCCCAACCGGGATTCTCCGGGCGAGGAGTTCCACCCGGCCGTTGCCGGTGTCGATCGTTCCCTCCGCGCCGCCGGCGTCCTCCCCGCGGGCCGGGGAGGTGAGGAGGACGAGAGCGCTTGCGAGCAGGCTTAGGCGGAGCATGGCGAGGATCTAGCTCCTCAAGATGGGGCACTTCTGCACCCGCACGCAAGCTCGCAATCCGGGGCCTGGCTGAACGACGAGGGTGGCCTAGCCCGCGTGCTCGGGGTCTTCGGGGGCGGTGTTGCGAGGCAGGCATTCTGGTTTGAGCCGAGTGAGCCGCAGTCCCCGAGATGACCAGGTTCCGTTGGAGGGTTTGGCCCCTTGGCGATTCTGGACCATGCCGCTCAGCCCCCGGTTCCCGTCCCGGCAGGGGAGAGCTCAGCCAATGGGACTGGCCGCCCTTAGGGGGGACCCGCCCCCGCGACGGGAAACGGGGCGAGGCAAGACAACCTTCGCCGAGACCCTGAGGTTACCTGGGCAAGCAGGGCCGAGCAGGGAGTCGAGGGCCAGCACGCATCGTGAGCGGGTAGGGTCCTCATCGCCGAGAACCCTCCTACGCTGGGAGTGGGTTCGTGGGAGAGCCGACGATTCGCAGGAGGAGTTCCCAGGCCGCCGGACGCTAGGAGGGGTGCCCAACGGCTTGAAGCCGCTCCGTGGGCAGGAGTCGAGGGCAACAGCCCGGGAAGCTCGGGGCCTCTCCGCCCGGCCGGACTCTTGCGTCGTCCGCCTACGGATCTTCGGGGCATCGCGTGACGACGAATTGAAAAAGGTCCACCGGTCGGGCGGTGGAGTGGGTCGCGCGACCGCGTGAATCGCGCCCACCTGCGACGAAGCGGTCCGCTCGCGGCGCGCCCACGGCGCTCGCCGCCCCCATCCCTGGGGACCGCCATCGACTTCAAGGCGTGCCCCTCGAGCGCGCGAGCGGAACGTCCCACGCCGCGGTGACCCCGGGCAAAAGGAGCCTACCCGGGGTGAAGCGGAAGGAACCAGGTCCGTGCTATCGGTCCCTCATGCGCATCGCGATCGTGGGCGCTGGCGGCGTGGGAGGCCTCCTCGGCGGTCTTTTGGCGCGATCCGGAGTCGAGGTGGTGGTGGTGGCCCGCGGGGCCACGCTCGACGCCATCTTCCGTGACGGACTGCGGGTCGACTCTCCGCTGGGGTCCTTCACCGCCCGAGTGGCGGCTGCCGCCGCCGACCCGGCTGCCCTCCCCGCCTCCGACGCGGTCCTCCTGGCGGTGAAGTCCTGGCAGGTGGCCGAGGTGGCCCCGCGCCTAGTCCCGCTCCTTGCCCCCGGGGGCGTGGTGGTCCCTCTCCAGAACGGGATCGAGGCCGCCGACCAGCTCGCCCAGGCGCTCGGACCGGAGGCGGTGGCGGGAGGGGTCATCAAGGCGCTCGCCTGGATCGATCGGCCCGGAGCAATTAGGCACGTGGGTCCCCCGCCGGAGGTCATCATGGGGGAGCGCGGCCCCCGCGCCGGCCAGAGGACCCCGCGGCTCGAAGCGCTCGCGTCGACCCTCTCGAGGGCCCGGGTGGAGGCTCGGGTGACGGAGGATATCGAGCGCGAGGTCTGGGAGAAGTTTCTCCTCGTCGAGCCCTGGGGAGCGATCGCCGCCGCCTCCCGGGCCCCTATCGGCGTTCTCAGAACCCTAGCCGACGTCCGAGCGCTGCTCGAGGCGGCGATGGGCGAAGTGGTCTCCCTGGCCCGAGCCCGGGGTGTGCGCCTGCCGGCCGACGCGGCGGCGAGCACGGTCGCCTTCCTCGACACGCTACCGCCGGAGGGGACGGCATCACTCCAGCGGGACGTCGGCGCGGGCCGCCCTTCCGAGTTCGAGGACCAGGTTGGGGCGGTCTGTCGCCTGGGGCGCCAAGAGGGGGTGACAACCCCGGTCCACGATACGCTCTACGCGATCCTTCAGCCCCAGGAGGCGTCTGCCAGAGGACGCGTCTCCAGGTTTCCGCGCACGTGAAAATCTCATCAGGCGCTTACGAACTCGACGGAACGAGGCAAAGTGCTTGATCCGCCGAGGTAATTCCGCAACGGTGGGTTGCGGCGTACAATTCCTAAACACTCCATCAGGGCATACCGTAGTGTAAATGCCTGAAATCACGTAGCTCTGCTGGGTGGCGCGGCGTTTGCGAAGTCGTCTGCTGAGTGGCTCCCGCCGACGCGAGGAGAGCCCAGGAGGCGCGCCGTGGCAACGTTCCTAGAGTACCTTGAGACCCTCGGGGCCTTTGTGGCGGGTCTTTTCGGGCGCGCCGGTGTCTTCCTGCTCGGCGCCCTGCTTCTCGCGGTCCCCGCTCTCTTGCTCGCGATCGCGCTGGGGCAGGTCTCGCGGTTCCGGGCGCGGCGCGTTTCTCGCGCCGGGCGATTCTCGTTTCGCCGCGGCTCGTTCCACGCCCCGAACCACACCTGGATCGCCTCTCGGGGGCCGGCGGAGCTCATGCTGGGGATCGACGACTTGGCCCGCGAGATCATCCCCTCGGTGACCTCGGTGGAGTTGCCCCGCCCCGGCATGGTGGTGCGGCGCGGCGAGCCCATCGCGGTCTTGCATGCGGGGAGGCGAAGCGTCCGCATCGAGGCCCCCCTCGACGGCATGGTGGTCCGGAATAACTGGCGCGTGGTGGGCGACCCCGGTCTCGTGAAGCGCGAGCCGTACGGTGATGGTTGGCTCTTCTCGCTCACGCCGGCGAACACGGACTACATGCGCATGCCGGCGGACGAGGAGGCCGCGAGCTGGTTCAGGCGCGAGGCGCAGCGGCTCGAACAGTTCTTCGAGCACGAGCTCGGTCTCGCCGCCGCGGACGGCGGCGCCCTGGTGGCCTCGCCCCTGACCTCGCTCGGCGAGGAGGCGTGGAAGCGACTCACCCGGGCGTTCCTGCACGAGGAACTGGCCGGGCAGACCCCTCCACCGACGGCACGGTAGCCCTCCCCACGCCCTCACACGTTATCCCACGGGTACGTGCGGGCCTCGAGGACGTGCTCGGCGACCTCTTCGAGCGCAGCGTCCTCGGGGGAGTCGATTCCCAGGAGGCTGGAACGGACCCGCCGCTCGGCACCGGCGGCGAAGGCGCGCAAGAGCTCCCGCTCGGTGCAGCCGGCGGCGTCGCCGTGGTTCTCGATCGCTCCCGAGATCCGGGAAAGCATTGCGGCGTAAGCGAACAGGTCGATGAGGGCGTCGGCGAGGCGGCGCAGGACGAGCTGCTCGTCGACGAGCCTCCTTCCGTGCCGCCGCAGGGCCCGGTCCACCGAGAGAGCCAGCTCGCGGGCGAGCTCCTCGAATCGAGCGGCGTCGTGGGAGAGGAGCGGAGGGAGCTGCGTGAATCGCCCCTTCCCGCGGTAGAGGTTCGTGGCTAGGGAGGCGCGGCGACGCGCGTACTCGGAGAGCACGCCAAACCCCTTGACGGGATCGGCGAAGACTCCCCGCACCGACTCGGCCACATCGCGCAGCCCCTCGGCCACATCTCCCACGGTGGTGAGGGCGACGAAGAGCCCCAGCACGTCGTTGGTGCCGTCGAAGATGCGGTTGATGCGAGCATCGCGCAACGCCCGCTCGTACGGCCAGGCGCGCAGGGTGCCCGTCCCGCCCGCGATCTGGACCGCCTCGTCCGAGATGCGCCACAAGGCCTCCGTGGCGTACACCTTGGCGATGGCCGCCTCGACGGCCGTGTCCTCGAACCCGCGATCGAGGAGACCGGCGGTGAGGTTCACCACGCTTTCGGCGGCGTAGCAGTCCACCACCATCCGGGCCAGCTTCCCCCGGATGAGCCCGAAGTCGGACAGGGGGCGACCGAACTGCCTGCGCTCCCGGGCATGCCGGAGCGAGAGGTCGAGCAGGCGCTTCATGGCCCCGACCGACCCGCCCCCCAGGCCGGTACGGCCGGCGTTCAGGACGGTCATGGCGATCTTGAAGCCCTGGCCCACCTCGCCCAGCACCGCATCGGCCGGGACTCGGACATGCTCCAGGCGGAGGTGGGTCGTGGAGGAGGCCCGGATTCCCATCTTGTCCTCCGGCGGCCCCACCGAGACGCCGGGAAGCTCACGGGAGACGAGAAACGCCGTCACCCCCCCGCGCCGCTCCGCGCCGGTGCGGGCGAAGACCGTGAACAGGGAGGCGACCCCCCCGTTGCTGACCCAGATCTTGAGGCCGTCGAGCACGTAGACCGCTCCGTCGCGCCGGGCGGTGGTCGAAAGGGAGGCGGGGTCGGAACCGGCGTCCGGCTCGGTCAGACAAAAGGCAGCCACCGCCTCGCCGGAGGCGAGGCGGGGGAGGAGGCGCGCTTTCTGCTCCTCGGTCCCGTAAAGGAGCAGGCCGCGCACCCCAATCGATCCGTGGACGCCAACGACGACCGCCACCGAGGCGTCGTGCCGCGCGATCTCCTGCAGCACGCGAGCGTATCCGGTGGCCGAGAGGCCCATCCCGCCGAACGGCTCGGGGATCGCAAGTCCGAACAGTCCAGCGCCCCTCAGCTCGTCGAGGAACGACGAGGGCATGGCACCATCGCGATCCCACGCCGCGAGGTCCGCCTCCCGAGCGGTGAAAAGCTCCTCGACCTTCGACAGCGCCGCGGCGAGGACCGCCCGCTCCCCGAGCTTCGGATCGGGGAAGGGCAGGAGGATCTCCTCCTCGATCTCGCCGAGCGCCAGCGAGCGCATGAAGCTCGCGGTCCGCTTGTCGATCATGGAAGGCCTCCCCGGAGCCCTGGCGATGATAACGCACCGCGGCAGAGTGGGTCTCCATACCCCTTAGGGGGGGGGGACTCGATGGCTACCGCGACCTCGCTCGGCCCGCGGTTGCCGGCCGATGCAAGCGGGCGCCGCGTTCAGCCGTGGTCCTGGGAATGGGAGGACGGCAGGGACAAGACCGTGGGCGCCTCGGGGAGCTCATCGAGTTCCGTTCGTGGATGCTCGCCCTGGCGGTGTTCCTCGCGTGCGCCATCGGGATCGCGGTCCTTGGAAGGGCTTCGCGATCGTCCGCAAGTCATGGCGCAGGCTGAGGAAGATCCCGCCGGCTGATACGCGCTCTCGGAAGGCCATCTCCGACGACGGGGCAGCGCCCGGATCACCGGACGCCGACGGCCATCCGCGGCGCCATCCCCGAAGGCGACCGCCCGGTTGGGAGCGCGCGGAAATGGGCCTCCAGGACGGCGATCGCCCGAGCGTTGCCGTCGCGGGAAATCCGGGAGAGGGCGCCGCGGGGGCCGTCCAGATCGGAGAGGAAGCGGCGCAGCACCTCACCCGTGAGTTCGCCCCGCCGCAGGGACTGGGCCACGCCGAGGCGGACCAGTTCCCGGGCGTTGAGCCGCTGCTCGGCGCTGTCCTCGGGATAGAGCAGCATGGGCTTCCCGAGGTGGAGCGCCTCGGAGGCGAGTTGGTGGCCGGAGGTGGCGAGCACGGCGCGGGCGGTGGCCAGGTCCTCGACGAAGGTGGCCTCGTCGATGGGCTTGAAAAAGATGTTGCCCGAGCGCCCGCACCGCCCGCTTCCGTAGACGAAGGCAGGGACCTCCGCGCCCGCCACCGCCGCGAGGACTGCGGGGGTGAAGAGCCGAGGCTGGTTGAAGTAGACGAGCAAATGCTCGCCCTCGCGCACCTGGGCCCGGAGCACCCGTTCGCGCAGCACCGGGGGGACCACGGTGACGTCGGAGCGGCGCGGGGGAGCCTCGAAGAAGCTCGAGACCACCACCCGCTCCGGATGTCCCATGAGGAGGCGGTAGGTCGCCGCGTCCCGCCCGAGTCTGACGGCGTCCCCCGGGGGGGCAGCAGGGCGGCACCAGGCGATGATGCCGACGTGGTCGAAACCGATCCGCGGAACGCCCAGGCGGCCGGCGGCACGGAGCACGACGGGCTCGGAGTCGGACACCACGGCGTCGGGCCGGAAGCGGCGCAAGGTCTCCCCCACCTCCGCCACCGGCCCCCCTCGAACCAGGAGCGCGGCCAAGAGGCGCGCGTTCTCGCCCAGCGTCCGGGCCGCCGAGAGTCGCGCGCCCTGGTAGCCGAAGATGAGCGCTGGGATCTCGACCAGGGGAAAGGCGGAGAGCAGCGGCAAGGCGTCTCCGCCCGCCAGGACCAGGACCTCGTGCCGGCCGGCGAGATTGGACAACACGGTAAGTGAACGAATGGCGTGGCCCCGCCCGTATCCGTGTACGCCGTAGGCGATGCGCATGTTCCGAGGAGCTTGCCTGCTCGGGGTCAGCAAGAAGAGGCGCCCCTGCGACGTTCCGGGAACGAAACCCCCGAGTTCCGACCTCTTGGGCGTCCGTCACCTATCGGTCACATTGCCGATACGCTCGTGACACGGGCGTGTAACCAGACCGGGTGCTAGGGTAGGTGCGTTCACGATCGAGTCCGGAGTTCCGGCCCACCCGCGGAGTGCGTCATGCAGGTCATGAGGGAGTCGTTCTACCGCTGCATCTTCTCCTCACCCCGCTCGCGCCGCGTCGCTCACGTCCGTGCCTGGGACGCCGAGGAGGCGGTCCAGCTGTTCCGGACGGAGCTCAGGACCGAGGGAGTCGAGGAGAGAGGCACCATCGAGGTGTTCCCGTTCGGCGACGCCGACGGGGGCGAGCGAGCCGCCTACAGGCCGTAAGCTCGGTCGAGCAACTCGGCCAGCACCCGAGCCGTGAGCCCCCATACCACGCGCGCGGGGTCGGCGTGAAATGACCAGACGCGGAAGTGGCCGGTTTCCCGGTCCACGTCCTCGAGGGAGAGCCGGGACTCGCGCAGGACCGCGGCCACGTCCGGGGGGAGACGGCCCGGATCCCACAGCGCGGACCGCCGCTGCTCCGGCTCGAGCAGCCGCGACAGCGAAATCTCGAACGGCTCGTCGACCTCGCCGGGGGCCCCCGCGAACGAGGCGGGGGGCGAGGCCACGGCTGCCACCACCGGCGTCACGGTGAAACGCGCGATCGAGACGAGGTCGTCGAGGCGTCCCAATAACTCGATCCGCTCGGGAGAGAGCCCCACCTCCTCCTTCGCCTCGCGGAGCGCCCCGGCCTCCGGTGCCTCGCTGGGGAGGAGCCCTCCGCCGGGAAAGGAGATCTCTCCGCGGTGGTGTGGAAGCGTCGATGCGCGCCGGGTGAAGAGGAGGGTCGGTCCCCCGAGCCGGTCCAGAATTGGGACGAGGACCGCGGCTCGCCGGTAGCCCGACACCTCGAGCGGGCGGGGCGGGCGGCTCGAGAGGCTCCGGCGCGCACGCGCCACCGCATCAGCGAAGGTCGGCCCCCCCGTCACCCTCCCCATGTACACCGCCCGCCTTCCCGCCGCCCGTGTGCCTTGGGCGGGGTTTGACAACCCCGCCGCAACCCGCGAGAAATCTTGGGATGCGCAGCGACCGAATCAAGAAAGGGTTCGAGCGGGCCCCTCACCGAAGCCTCCTACGAGCCACCGGCCTCGGCGACGAGGACTTCGAGAAGCCGTTCATCGCCATCGCCAACAGCCATGTGGACATCATCCCCGGCCATTACTACCTGGCCGAGTACGGGAGGATCGCCAAGGACGAGATCCGGAAGGCGGGCGGCGTCCCCTTCGAGTTCAACACCATCGGGGTGGATGACGGGGTGGCCATGGGCCATCCCGGCATGCTCTACAGCCTTCCCTCCCGCGAGCTCATCGCCGATTCCATCGAGACGATGATGAACGCGCACTGCTTGGACGCCCTCCTCTGCATCCCCAATTGCGACAAGATCGTCCCGGGGATGCTCATGGGTGCCCTGCGCGTCGACGTTCCCACGGTGTTCGTTTCCGGGGGTCCGATGCGCGCTGGCCGGGCCTCGGACGGCTCGCCCCTCGACTTGAACTCCGTCTTCGAGGCGGTGGGCAAGCGGGCCGCCGGGCAGATGGGCGACGCCGAGCTGTACGACATCGAGTGCCGGGCCTGCCCCTCGGGGGGGTCGTGCTCGGGCATGTTCACCGCCAACTCCATGAACGTCCTGTGCGAGGCCATGGGCGTGGCGCTGTCGGGGAACGGAACGGTGGTGGCGCTCACCCCCGAGCGCGAGGCCCTCGTGAGGCGGGCGGCCCGTCGCGCCGTGGCCATCGCCGCCGACGAGCGATTCCGGATCCGCCGGATCGTGAACACCGACGCCATCCACAACGCCCTGGTGGTCGACATGGCCATGGGCGGCTCGACCAACACGGTCCTGCACATGCTCGCCATCGCCCGCGAGGCCGGAGTTCCCTTCGGCCTGAAGGAGATCGACCCCGTCGCCCGCCAGGTGGCCCACATCGCCAAGATCGCTCCCTCGCTCGCCAGCGTCCACATGGAGGACATCCACCGGGCCGGCGGGGTGCCGGCCGTGCTTCGCGAGGCCGCTCGCCGCGGGGGAGTGGTGAGGGAGGGTGCCCTCACCGTCTCGGGCGAGACGGTGGGCGAGCGGATCCGGGAGGCGCGCATCGTCGACGAGGGAGTGATCCACCCGCTGGAACAGGCCTACTCGTCGGTGGGGGGATTGGCGGTGCTCTTCGGCAACTTGGCCCCGGAGGGAGCGGTGGTGAAGACGGCCGGCATCCACCCCACCATGCGCCGCTTCACCGGGAAGGCCATCTGCTTCGACTCCCAGGAGGAGGCCATGGCCGGGATCCTTTCTGGGCGGGTCGGGGCCGGGCACTTCGTGGTGGTGCGCTACGAGGGGCCGAAGGGGGGCCCCGGCATGCAGGAGATGCTGGGACCGACCTCGCTCATCATGGGCATGGGGCTGGGCGAGAAGGTGGGTCTCGTCACCGATGGCCGGTTCTCCGGGGCGACCCGGGGCGCCTGCGTCGGGCACGTCTCGCCCGAGGCGGCCGAGGGCGGGCCCATCGGTCTCGTCGCGGACGGCGACCCGGTCACCATCGACGTCGAGGCGAGGACCATCGCAGTGGAGATCTCCGAGGCCGAGCTCGAGCGCCGACGCCAGTCGTTCCGGCCGCGGCGCAAAGCGGTTTCCTCCCCCTGGCTGCGTCGCTACGCCCACCTCGTCACGAACGCAGCGAACGGGGCGGTCCTGCGGTCCGATCTCTGAGGAAGGCCATCCCGGGCGCGCCTTTCGCTTGACTTTTCGGGCCCGGCACGCTGTGTGGTCGCGCCGAGCATGGAGGGATCGTCCAAAGAGCTGGAGGCGGGCCGCCTCGGGCGGTTCACGCCCGCGGGGCTCCTGCTCAGGACGCTCAAGGTGTGGACCGCGAACGTGCTGCCCTTCACCGCGGTCGCGATCGTGCTCGATCTTCCGCTCGCGGCGCTGAATCTGCGGGGCGCGAGCCCCGAGGACCCGCGCACCGCAGCCCTCCTCCTCGTCGTCATGTGGTTCGTGCGCCTCATCGCCAGCGGAGCTCTGAGCATCGGGGTGCTGCAGGCCCTGGCCGGGACCAGGCCCCGGGCCACGGCGATGCTCGTCAAGGCCGCCCGTCAGCTCTGGCCCGTCTTCGCGGTCGCGGGGGTCTACTCGCTCCTCGTCCTCTTCGGGCTCTTCGCCCTCGTCGTGCCCGGGGTGTTCGTCTACGTGGCCGGGTATTTGGCCGTCCCGGCGGTGTTGGCCGAGCCGGAGCTCGGGACCGAGGGCGCTCTTCGGCGAAGCTTCGCCTTGACCCAGGGACACCGGACCGCGTTGCTCGCGGTGGTCGCGTCCCTCGCCGTCCTCGAGCTCGTCGGGATGCTGGGGACGACCTGGCTCGCCGAGGGACCGCTCTCCGCGTCGCCCATCGCCGGGATGGCGGTGGCCGTCGCCGTCGACGCGGTCCTGGGTGGGTTCGTCCTTTCCTGTGCGGCGGTCGCCTACCACGATCTCCTGGTGCTGAAGCGACTGCCGGTGCCGAGGGGCCGGTCCTCCTGGCCGGCGTAGCTCGTCGGAGCGTTTGCCTACGCCCGGCGCTCCCACGCGGCCGCGAAGAACGCGTCGGTGCCATGTCGGTGCGGAAAGGTACGGAGGAAGCCGTCCTCGGAACGGGCGGCTCCGGCCACCTCCGGCCGGATCCGGCGGAAGCCCGCGTGCGACGCTTCGAAGTCGAGCACCACGCCCTCGTTCTCCTCCGCCCGCAGGGTGCAGGTGGCGTAGACCAGCCGGCCGCCGATCCGGACGTGGCGAGCGGCGCCGGCCAGGATCCCTCGCTGCAGTCCGGGGAGCAGGGTGAACGCCCGGGCGTCCATCCGCCAGCGCAGGTCCGGGCCGCGTCGGAGCGCGCCCAGCTCCGAGCAGGGTGCGTCCACCAGGGCCCGATCCACGAGGAGGCCGACCGGGGCCGCGGCGCCGTGGAGGACGACGATCCCGAGCGCCCCGGCCCGCTCGGCGCGCGCCCTGAGCCTCCCCAGGCGTTCCGGGTCCGGATCGGCGGCGTGCACCCGCCCTCTAGGTCCCACGGCACCGGCGAGGAGGAGCGCCTTCCCGCCCGCGCCGGCGCAGGCGTCGAGGATCGCCTCTCCCGGGCGTGCCTCGACGAGCGCTCCGACGAGCTGGCTTCCCTCGTCCTGGACCTCGAACAGCCCCTCCCGGTGAGCGGCGAGCCCGTACACGCCGGGCCGGCCGGGCGCGATGAGGCACGTGGGCACGAGCCGACCCCGCACCGTCAACACCCCCTCGCTCGCGAGGCGCGCCGCGAGCGCCTGGGGGGTGGTCTTGAGAAGGTTCGGGCGGAAGGAGACCGGACCGGGCCGGTTCAAGGCGTCCGCCAGCGCGGACGCGTCCTTCCCGGCCGCGCGCCGAAGCTCGCCCGCGAGCCAGTCCGGGAAGGACCAGCGATCGGCGAGCTCTGACGGAGGAGGACGCGGAGGGGGAAGCGCCCCCCGCGGCAACCCGGCCAGCTCCCCCGCAGCCTCGCGGCCCCCAAGGTCGCGGAAGAGCACCGCGAGGAGGAGGCGTGGCGAAGCCTCGGAAAGGGAAAGCTGGGCCAGAAGCCGCCTCCGCCAGAGTGCCACCCCGAATACCCCCTCGGCTACCGCCCAGCGTCCCGGCGCGCCGAGGCCGCTCAGGCTGCGGAGCAGGCGCCGTAGCACGCGCTCAGCCGGCGCGCCGCCGAGGATCTCGCGGAGCGGCGCCTCGAGCTCGGGGCAAAGCCCCGACAGGGCTTCCCAGGGAACGGACCGGAGGCGTTCCTCTGCAGCCCATCCCGAGGGCCCGTCGACCGGGGGCACCATCACGCCGGCGCCCGGGCACCGGAGAGCATCCGGGCGATGAGGCCCCGAAGCGCCCCCGGGTCGAAAGGCTTCCCCCCCTCGTTGAGTACGCGCCGGAGGACTCTCGTGCGCTGTTGATGAATGCTCTGCCCGAGAGGAACACGAACCGCTCGGCCGGCCGCGGATCGCGCCCGGCCATACGCCCGTGCAGGTCCATCCTGGTGAGCTCCGGCATCACGAGGTCGCACGGCACTAGGTTATAACGGGTGTCGTCGTAGAGCACGGCGCGGGCTCCCCGCCCCGGGGTGGGCGAATTCCAGGGCGGGATGCCCCGCAGCTCCTCCTCGGACAGGTCGAGGATGTGCTCCTGGTCGGTCTCGAGCACGGTCCCCCGGCGGTCGATGGGCGCCATTCCGTGGCCACGCCGTGGAAGGCGTCCCGAAGACGTCCACGCGGCCAGCAAGGAGGAGGTCGCTGCCGGACCCGGCCGAAGCGGGCGTCGTTTCGCGCGGGAAGGTAGGCGGTCGGGCGGCCCGGGTGGAAGGCGGGAGAGGATAGCTCAACCCGAATCTCCGCCTACCGTGGCCGCCGGTCAACGACCGCTTGCCGGGGCTGGCGCGACCCGCCGCCGGCGTGGCCGAGGAACTGCTCTCACTCCTCCACCACTAGCGTCATCTTCATGTTTCCGTGGCCCGCTCCGCAGAAGTGGTCGCAGATGGTGAGAAACCGGCCGGCCTCGCGCGGCGTCAATTCGACGTCGGTGGTCCGGCCAGGCTCGATGGTGGCGTCGATCCCCAGCTTCTTCATGTAGAAGCCGTGGGTCACGTCCTGGGAAGTGAGCCGGAGGATCACCGGCTCGTCCTTCTTCAGGACCACCTCGTCGGGCGTGAACTGGAAGCGCTTGGCCACGATCTCCACGACGCGGGGCATGTCGGCGCCCGCCGATCGCGTCACCGGGAGAAGCGCGAGAAGAGCGACCAGGGCGAGGGGGCGAAGGGAGGGGCGAAGGGTCGGACGCATTGCGTTCTCCTCGTGTCGGCATTCACAGCGTGCTGGGGCGAAGCAGCTGGGCGAAGCCCTCGGTTCCGGAGTGCTCGGCCATGGTGAGCTCCACCTCCTCCGGCTTTACGGTGGCGGCCTCCGGGGACTGCCCCGGTCCGGCCCGTACCACACACATCCCGAGATTCCGGTACGGGTGCGCCCCGTCGAAGGGGAGGACCTTCTTCGCCTCGGCTTCCGGCTCCGGGAACGCCCAGGCGAGGCTCCGGGCGGCATAGTGGTGGGCGTTCCCCTCCTCGTGGACGTTCTCGCGGTGGATGTGGCCGTACAGGACCGTGACGTTCTCGAAGGGAGAGAGCACCTGCATGACTTCGTCCCCGTCCGAGGTGAACCACTCCCACTCCGGCTTCAGGTCGAAGAGGGGACGGTGGGTGAACACGACGATGGGGGCGGTGGTCGGGAACCGGGAGAGGTCGCTGCGGAGCCAGGCGAGCTGGTCCGGGCCGACCTCCGGCTTGGCGCGCGAGACGTTGTCGAGGGCCACGAAGTGCACCCCCCGATGGTCGAACGAGTAGTGGGTCTCTCCGAACACCTCGCGGAAAAGCTTTCCCCCGTCGAGCCCGGCGTCGTGCTCGCCCGGCACCATCTTCCGGGTCCGGACCTTGAGCCGATCGGCGATGTCCTGGAACCGTCGCATCCGGCGCTCCGGCTCGCCCGGCTCTTCGCTGTCGTGAGTGAGGTCGCCAGTGAAGAGGATGAGGTCCGGTTTCTCGGGCAGCCGGTTCACCGTCTCCACCGCTCGCTCGAAGGCGCCGGTGCCGTTCGGGTTCTGCGGCGGGCCCGATCCCACGTGCGTGTCGGAGAGCTGCAGGAACGTGAAGGGGCGCACGGCCTCCCCGTTCCGGCGCGCCAGCTCCCGAGCGGTGTCGCCTCCGAGCCCGGGCGTGGCGAGTGCCGGGGCCACCCGGTAAAGCGCCCCCGCGCCCAGGGATATCCCTGCGATGCGCAGAAAGGTCCTGCGGTCCACGTTCCTCATGTTTGCCTCCTGGGAGTGCCTCACGGGAAAGAGTTCCCCCCAAGCTTCGAAACGTCGGGTGCGGGTGACCGGTTCCCTCCCGCCGGCGCCCCCGGCCAGGGCGTCAGGAAACCTCGAGGCGCGTCAGACGTTCTCTTGAGTGAGCGGGCCCCCTCAGGGCGTGGCCAGGGAGGTGTCCACGGCCGCCGGACAGAGCAGGATGCACCTCGTGCCTTTCTCGAAGCCGATGGCCGACGACGGCCCGCTCGCGCACCTCGATGCGCTTCACCGGCTGGCGCGCCTTTTGACGCGGTCGACCACGGACGCGGAAGATCTGGTGCAGGAGACCTACGCGCGGGCCCTCCGCGCCGAGGACCGGTTCACCCCCGGCTCGGACCGGAGGGCGTGGCTTTTCCGCATCCTTCGAAACGCGCACCTGGACGCTCGACGCCGCGAGGCGCGCAGCCCCATCGGGCCCGCGGCGGAGGAGGAGCTCTCGAACCGCCAGGACACCGCCGCCGCCGATGGGTTCTTGCGCGGGGATGCGGAGCTGGAACGGCTCCGCCGCGTGGTGGGCGAGGAGATCGAAGCCGCGCTGCGCGGCCTCTCCGAGGATGCGCGGACGGTAGTGATGCTCGACGTGGAAGGGCTCGGCGAGGCGGAGATCGCGGCGGTGATGGGTTGCCCGCCCGGAACCGTCAAGTCGCGGTTGTCGAGGGCCCGGGCGGCGCTGCGGGAACGGCTCGCGGACTACCGCCCTTAGGGAGGCACGATGGATTGCGCCACGGTCCGCGAATCCCTGCACGACCTCCGGCGCGGCCGGCTCGACGCGGCCCGCGCGACGGAGATCCGGCTTCACTTGAAGGGTTGCCTCGGATGCCGGGAGGAGGAGGCGGCGGAGGCGGCTCTGGACCACGCCCTCGCCGAGCGTCTCCCGCGGCACGCGGCCTCCCCCGCGCTGCGACGGCGGGTGGAGGAGCTCTGGGCCAAGAGCGGCGGCGCGGAGCTGTCCCCTCGGCTTCGCTCCCACCCCCCGCTCCGCCGGCTCGTGGCTCCAACCGCCGTCGCGGCGCTGGCGATCCTCTCGACCGGCCTGTTCGTGGAGCGGCAGCTCCGCGTGCGCGACGACCGGCTTGTGCGGATAGCTGACGAGGCGGTGACCGATCACCTGCGCCTGCTCGTCAGCACCCACCCCTACGAGATCGAGAGCGGCATCACCCACGAGGTGAAGCCCTGGTTCGAGGGGCGGCTCGACTTCGCGCCGGTGGTGCCCGGGGACCAGGGCGAGTTGCGGCTCCTCGGCGGCGCCGTCGGCTACGTCCTGGATCGAAAGGCGGCAGTGATGTCGTACGCGCTCCGCCGCCACCGGGTCACGCTCCTCGCCTTCCCCGCGGGAGGGCTGGCCTTTCCGGCGGCGAACCGGATCGCCGGCGGCGTTCCGGCGGTGGCCGACGAGAGACGAGGGTTCCGGGTGGTGCTGTGGCGGGCCGGGGACCTCGCCTACGCGCTCGTCTCCGACGTGAGTGCCGAGGACATGGAGCGGCTGGGAGGGGAGCTGGCGCCCGAGACGCAGCGTTAGGGCGGCGCTGGGGCCGCGAGGGGGAAGGTAGCCTTGTCTAGGTCCCCGCCCCGGCCCTGAGAGGCGCGGCGAGGTCGAGCTTCTTCATGCCCCCCCCGCGACCCTCGGGCCATCCAGAACACGGCCCAGCGCCCTCCTCGCCGCCGAGCGTCCGGTTAACGCCAGCGGGCGAGAGTCTCCCGGTGCCTGGCGAGCTGCTCCGCGACGGTCATCGATCCGGAGAGGTGGACGCGGCGAGCGCCGGCGCATCATCGGGACCCAGAGGGGGCAGGGAGGGGACCGAAGCGCGGGCGGGCACCCCCCCTGCTCCGGTACACTTGGTCCCGTGGCCCCGCGCGTGCTCGTCGTCGACGACAAGGAGAACATGCGGAAGCTCGTCTCCCGCATCCTTTCCGACGACTACCTCGTCGAGGAGGTCGAGGACGGCGCCCGGGCATTGTCCCTCGTCGCCACCCGTCCCTATGACGTAGTGGTCACGGACATCCGCATGCCGGGGGCGGATGGCTTCGAGCTGCTCGGGGCGGTGAAGGCGCGGTCCCCCGACACCGAGGTGGTTCTCATGACCGGCTACGCGACCGTGGCGGACGCGGTCCGGGCCATGAAGCAAGGAGCCTTCGACTACCTGGAGAAGCCCTTCGACCCGGACGCCGCCCTGGGCGTGGTGGCGCGCGCCGCGGAGCGGAAGCGGCAGAGCGACGCGGCACGGCAGCGGGTCGATCCCGGGCAGGTCGAGGCGTTCCATAACCTCGTGGGGAAGAGTGCCCCCATGCGCGAGGCGTTCGCCCTCCTCGAGAGGGCAGCTGGCCTGGACATCACGGTGTTGCTTCTGGGCGAGACCGGCACGGGTAAGGAGCTGGCGGCCCGCGCCATCCACTATCACTCGGCCCGTCGGGAACGACGGTTCGTGCCCGTGAACTGCGGGGCGCTCCCGGCCGAGCTCGTGGAGAGCGAGCTCTTCGGCCACGCCCGCGGGGCGTTCACCGGGGCCGCCGCGGCTAAGCCGGGCCTCTTCGAGGAGGCGGAGGGCGGGACCCTGTTCCTCGACGAGGTCGGCGAGCTCCCCCTCCCCGCCCAGGTGAAGCTGAACCGGGCGCTGCAAGAGAAGGAGATCCGGCGCGTGGGCGATACCCAGCCGCTCGCGGTGAACGTGCGGGTCATCGCCGCCACCCACCGCGACCTGCGCGAGGAGATCCGCACCGGTCGCTTCCGGGAGGACCTCTTTTACCGGCTCCACGTCTTCCCCGTGAGGCTCCCCCCGCTTCGGGAGCGGCCCGAAGACGTTCCGCTCCTCGCCGATCACTTCCTCACGAAGCACGCACGCGCGCTAAGGCGCGAGCCGGCGGGGTTCGAGCCGGAGGCCGTGCAGCGGCTCCTCGGTTATTCCTGGCCGGGCAATGTGCGCGAGTTGGAGAACGCGGTGGAACGCGCCCTGGCGGTAACGGAGGGCGACTGCATCCGGGCGGCCGACCTGCCAGCCGAGGTCGCGACCGACGGGGCGTCCCCGCCGCTCGACCCGGCCGCCCGGGCCCGCCTCCCCTACCGCGAGGCGGTAGCGGAGGCCCGCGATCGGACCTCCCGCGATTACCTGGTGGCGCTCCTGGCCGAGTTCGGGGGCAACGTGACCCGCGCCGCCGAACGCGCCGGGCTAGAGCGCGAGAGCCTGCACCGGCTCCTGCGCAAGTACGGAATCCGCTCGGACGACTTCAAGTAGATCGGGCACCCGGGCGGACGGGGGGTCGGTGCAACCTCCACGGTCGCCCCCGGCCGGCCCTTGCGACCCCAGAGCCCCCCCCGGGCGAGCAGCGGGCGCAAAGGCGCGCCATAATGGCGGCGTGCCCTCCGAGAAGGACCAGCCGAAGATCCGCGTCCTGGTCGTGGACGACGAGCGGAACATCCGGGCGACGGTGGGGATGTGCCTCGAGGCAGAGGGGTGCATCGTGCGCGAGGCGGCCAGCGGCGAGGCAGCGTTGGAGGCCCTCCGCCTCGGGTCCTTCGACCTCGCCTTCGTCGATCTCCGGCTGGGAGCGGAGAGCGGGATGGGTCTTTTGCCCAGGCTCCTGGCCGAGCGCCCCGGGCTGGACGTGGTGGTGATCACTGCCTACGCGACCTTCGAGACCGCGGTGGAGGCGGTGAAGCGCGGCGCAGCGGACTACCTGCCCAAGCCGTTCACCCCGGCCCAGATCCGCCAAATGGTGGAACGGGTGGTGGCCCGGCGGACACTGGCGGCGCGGCTGTCCGAGCTCCAGGAGCGGCTCGGGGAAGCGGCCCCGGAGGCCACCCTCGAGACCGCCTCGCCCCGGATGCGGGCCGTGATCGAGGTCCTGGAGAAGGCGGCCGGACACGACGTGTCGGTGCTCCTCCGGGGGGAGAGCGGCACGGGCAAGGGGGTGCTGGCGCGCGCCCTGCACGCCTTCTCCCCCCGGCGGGACCGACCCTTCGCGGTGGTGAACTGTCCGACCCTCACCGACGAACTCCTGGCCAGCGAGCTGTTCGGCCACGCCCGGGGGGCCTTCACCGGGGCGGTGAAAGACCAGCCGGGGCGGGTGGAGGCGGCGGAGGGTGGAACCCTGTTCCTCGACGAGATCGGGGAGATCTCGCCCGCCCTGCAGGCCAAGCTCCTCCGCTTCTTGCAGGAGAAGCGGTTCGAGCGCGTGGGCGAGACCCGGACCCGGACCGCCGACGTCCGCATCGTCGCTGCCACCAACAAGGACCTCGAGGCGGAGGTGAAGGCCGGCCGCTTTCGCGAGGACCTGCTCTACCGGCTTGACGTGGTGGCGGTGACCGTTCCACCGCTGCGGGAGCGCACCGAGGACATCCTTCCCCTGGCCCGACGGTTCCTCGCCTTCTTCGGCCGCGGGCGCGAGGGGAAGGAGCTCTCGTCGGCCGCGGAGCGCGCTCTGGTCGGCTACGCCTGGCCCGGCAACGTCCGCGAGCTCAGGAACGCGTTGGAGCGAGCGGTGATCCTCTCGGCCGGGCAGGTGCTCGAGCCGGAGAGCCTTCCCGAGCGGATCGCCGCTTTAGGGAGCGGGGCGCCGGCGCTCGGCGGCGACCACACCGTGGACGAGATCGAGCGCGAGCACATCCTCCGGGTGCTCGCCCGGGCACCGACGGCGGAGGAGGCGGCCCGAATCCTCGGCATCGATGCCTCCACCCTGTGGCGGAAGCGCAAGAAGTATGGGCGCTAGCGAGGGCTTCGGCTCACGCCGCCGCGGGCGCGGCCGCTGCCTTGGCCTCGTCGAGCACGCGCACCGGGAGCACCATGGAGTTGAGGCCGGCGAACTGCAACCGGCGCTGGAGCTGGTAGGCGGTCTCGTTGTGGAGTACCCGTTGGAAGAGGCTTTCCCGCTCGAACACGAGCTTCCCGGCGAAGAAGATGGCGTTGGGGAACTCGCGAGCGACGGCGAGGCACAGCCGCTCCGCCTCGGCCACCGCCTCGGTGCCGATGCTCATCCGGTAATCGGCCTTGAGCCCGAGCCGCTGGGCGAGGTCGACGTACCGCCGCAGCGAGCTCTCGGTCCGTTGGCGTAGGTCGTCCACCTCCGCGACGCCCTTCATGGCCACCGCGTCGATGACGCCCACCGAGGCGAACAGGACCTGCCGGTAGTGTCCGCGGAAGATCCGCTGGACGGTGAGCAACTGGTGGACACCGAGGCCTCCGAAACCTCCCACGAGGAGCACGGCCACGTCCTGACGGGGGTCGAGCGCGGAGCGGGCCGGAGTCGCTCCCGGCTGGTGGGTGGGACCGCCTCCAGGATGGCATCGAGCCGGCGGAGCTTGGCTTCCACGCTCGAGTAGTGGCGCTTGATGAGCAGGCACAATCCGATCAGCGCGGCGGTCACGACAAGGGTGATCCAGCCGCCCTCGGAGAACTTCTCCCACACGCTCACGGTGAGGATGGAGAGACAGAGGGTGAGGCCGATGAGGTGAATGATGATGTGCTTGTACCAGTCCGGGTAGCGGGAACGCTCGCGGATCCAATAGCGCACCATCCCCATCTCCGAGAGCGAGAAGGTGAGGAACACATTGATGGAGTACATGAGCACGAGGGTGCTCGTGTCGCCGCGGGTGTAGAGGAGGGTGGAGATCGAGGCGGCGGCGATGAGCAGGACGCCCTGGTGCATGGAGAGCCGCTCCGAGAGCTGGGCGAATCGGGCCGGCAGCCAGCGGTCGTTGGCCATGTTGGACATGACCCGGGGGCCGTCGATGAAGCCCGCCTGGGCCCCGACGACAAGAAGCGCGGTCTCGGCCGCGAGGGTGATCCAGACGAAGACCTGTCCTGCCCCACCCCAGCCCCCGGCGAACCGCTCTGCCAGGACGGCGTTCATGGTCTTGCCGGCCTCGGGCTCCGCGTGCACGAGCAGGTAGCCGAGGGTGATCCCGCCGGCGGTGAGCGCCAGCGAGGCCGCCATGTAGGCCATGGTCTTCTTGCCGGTGTGCACCTTGGGCTCCCGCATGATCTGGAGACCGTTCGAGACCGCCTCGATCCCGGTGTAGGTGCCTGCGCCCATCGAGTAGGCCCGCAGGAACAGTCCCGCCATCCCGAGAAGGCCCAGCGAGGCCAGCCCGTTCCGGTAGCCCTGGTGGACGTCGTGCACCACGGCCGGGAACGCGGCGGCGCGGGTGAGGATCACGCCGCCGATGAGGACCACGTGAGTGAGGAGGAAGACCACGAAGATGGGCGCGAGGGTCGTCACCGACTCCTTCACGCCGCGCAGGTTCAGGACGGTGAGGACCAGGATGGCGACGAACTCGACCGCGAGCTTCACCGGCGCCCATTGCGGCGGGAGGAAGCTGAAGGTCGCGTCGGCCGCCGCCGCGATCGACACCGAGATCGTGAGGATGTAGTCGACGAGGAGCGCCGACCCGGAGACCACCCCAAGCCGCGGCCCGAGGAGCTTCGAGGCGACCACGTAGCCCCCGCCGCCAAAGGGGAAGTGTTCGATGATGCGCGAGTAGGCATACGAGATGATGAAGACGGTGAACGCGGTGGCGAGCGCGAGGCCCACCGCGAGGAAGTGGTGCTCTCCGAGTGCGCGGAAGGACTCGTCGGGACCGTAGGAGGAGGAGGAGAGGCCGTCCGCGCCGAGCCCGACCCACGCCAGGAACGCCACGAGCGAGATGTGATGGTAGGTGCGGGGGTCGGTGATGTCTCTGGGCTTGCCGAAGAGAATTCGCTTCAGGCCTGAGCGCGTCACGGCACCTCCCGAGCAGAAGCGAGGGAGTGGGCGGGGCGTGCAAGACGCGCGCGTGCGTCCTTCGGACCCCACGCCGGGCAAGGGGGAGCCGATTCCGTGGGAAAAGCGCGGGGGCCGAGCGTGTACCCCCGGCTGGGCCGTGCAACCTGCCGCGGCCTGCCGGCCTTCGGATTGCAACTCGCAATCGGCTCTACTTGTGCGGCATGTCGGCCAAGAGCTCAGACCGGGCCAAGGACTGGCATACCTCGCCGCACTCCGGGAGGGCGAGGAGGAGGTTCGCCTGTTCCTTGCAGAACTCCCTCGGCCGATCGGAGCCCTGGCAGATGTCGCGCAGGTTCAAGAGGGTGCGCTCCGCCAGGGCCTCCCGCTCCCGGCCGGGGAGCCGGCGCAGGGCGGCGGGCCCGGTTCTTGAGGTCGCGACGGCGAGCAAGAGCGCCACGAGCGCGATGGCGAAAGCGAGCGCGATCGGCAAGCGGGAGGGGAGGACGGAGGGGGTATTAACTAATGGTGAAATCTGGTCCGATGCAGCCGCGGAGGAGCCGCCCCCGCCGCCGGGCAGGGTCACGACCCGCGGTGGGAGGTGTGCCGGTCTCTCGTCCCTGGTCCTCTCCCTGGGCACGCTCCCCGTTCGAGCATCGAGCGTGCCACGCTCCTCAGCCCCCCGCCGCCGCGGCGCGCTCCACCTCGGCCGTGGGGAGGGTGAACCAGAACGTGCTTCCTCGGCCCGGGGTGCTCAGGACGCCCATGTCTCCGCCGTGGGCCTGGACGATCTCGCGGGAGATGTAGAGCCCCAACCCCACTCCTCCCCCTCGCCCACCGGGCACCCGATAGAACTTCTCGAAAATGCGCTCCTGATGCTCCGAGGGGATGCCCTCCCCCGTGTCGGTCACCTCGAAGCGGACGGCGGCGCCCTCGGGCACGACTCGCAGGGTGACGGTCCCGCCCCGCGGCGTGTGGCGAATGGCGTTGCCGAGGAGGTTCGAGAGAACGAGCCCCGCTCGCTCCGGATCGGCTCGCACCTCCGTCGCTTCCGAGGGCTCCTCCACCACGAGGGCAACCCCCGCCTCGCCGGCGGCCGGGCGGTGCTCGGACACCGCGGCGGCGAGGAGCGAAGCGGCCTCGATCCGCGCGGTCCGCAGCTCCATCCGCCCCGCCTGGATCCGGGAGAGGTCGAGGAGGTCGTCCACGATGCCCTGCAGCCGCTCGCACTCGTCGCGGGCGGCAGCGATGAGGTCAGCCTGCTTCTCGGTGAGGGGGCCGACCACCTCCTCCGCGCACAGGTGAATGGCCATGCGGAGCGAGGTGAGGGGGGTGCGGAACTCGTGGGCTACGGTGGCCACGAGGTCGTTCTTGAGCTCGTCGAAGCGCATGAGCCGGGTCACGTCTTGGAGCACGATGGTCGCGCCCACCACCCCGGACTCCTCGGAGTAGAGCGGGGTGGCGCGGGGGAGGAGGTGCCGGATGCCGTCGGAGGTCGAAACCCTCACCGCCTCGTCGAACCCTTTGGGCACGTAGGGACCTCGCCCGCCGAGCACGTGCTGCCGGACCCGGTCCACCACCGGCCGCAGCTCCGGGTCGAGCGACTCGAGCGTCGCACCGCTCCCCAGACGGAGGACCTCCTCGGCCGCGCCGTTCATGTTGAGGATCGAGCCGGCCGCGTCGAGCACCAGCACCGGGTCGGGGAGGCTGTCGATGGCGGCCTGGGAGGCCTGCTGCGCCTGCAAGAGCTCTCCCAGGGAGCTGCGCCGGTACTCGGAAAGCCGGTCGGCCATGGCGTTGAATTCCTGGGCCAGGGCGGCGATCTCGTCCTTCCCCTCCACGCGGGCCCGGGCCTCGAGGTCGCCCTCGGTGATGCGCCGGACCGTCTGGGAGAGAACCCCCAGGGGGCGAAGGAGTCGGGCGGTGAGCGCCAGCGAGGTGACGAGACCCAGGCCGAGCGCCAGGAGGGTGGCGAACACCACGAGTTGCTCGCTGCGCTCGGCCGCTCGCCGGGCCCGGTCGCTCTTTCTCGCCATGGCGTCCTGGTTCAGGTCGAGGACGTCGTAGGTGGCACTCCGGACCTGTTCGGCGGAGGGCTCCAGGGTCTCGAAGTAGGACCGCAGGCGTTCGGGCGGGGAGAGCCGCTCCAGCTCTCCGAAGCGCGCCTGGTAGGCCGTCCAGGCGGCGCGCAGCCTGGAGGTGGCGGCGTCCTCGCCCGGTTCGGTGATGTTGTGCTCCTGGGCCACCAGTTCTTCCTCGAAGCGGCGGCGCTCTTCTTCCGCCGAAGACCCGAATGGCTGGCGGGCGGCGGCGTCCGCGAGCGCCGCTTGCTGAAGGCGGCTCACCGCGTCGATCATTCGCTCCGCCGCGAGGACGCTCCGGTAGTTGTCCTTGAGGATGAGTTCCGGACTCTCCCCCAGGGACCGGAGCGTCTTCACCGAGGCGTAGCCGAGGAGGATGAGGACCACTGCCAGCGGGGCGTGGCTGGCGAGCAGCTTGGACCGCAGGGTCACGGCCGCACCTCCTCGTCCTCGAACGAGACGATGTGGAGGTCGAGGCCCTTGGCCTCGTCCACGAGCCGGTGGAGGACCGACCACCTCAGGATGCGCCTCCACCACACCGGCTCGGATCGACCCAGGATGACGTCGCTCACCCGGTGCGAGCGGGCGAAGTCGAGGAGGGCGCTCGCCGGGTCGTCCGACTTGATCCGCACCACCTCTGCGCCCAGCTCCCGCGCCTTGTCCATGTTGCCGAGCAGGTGCCGCTGCGCCTCGGAGTCGATGCGATCGGGAGCCTCTTCGGGCGTCTCCACGTAGGCGACGTACCAGTCGGTGTTGAGCCGACCGGCCAGCCGGGAGCCCCGCCGGAGGAGCGCGAGCGCGCGGGGCGGGTTGGAAGACAGGGCCACCATCACCCGCCCCCGTGTCGGGGTGAGGGGCTCGCCCAGTCGCGCTGTCTGCGCCGCGGAGCGGTCCAGGCTCTCGGCCACCTCGCGTAGGCTGAGCTCGCGAAGGGTGGCCAGGTTGGCGTCCCGGAAGAAGTGCTCCAGAGCCCAGGGGACCTTCTCGCTGGGGTAGATCTTGCCCCCCCGGAGCCGCTCCAGGAGATCCTCCACCGCCAGGTCCAGGTTCACCACCTGGTCGGCCTGTTTGAGGAAGGAGTCGGGGACGGTCTCCCGGACCTGCACTCCGGTATTCCGGTGGATGAGGTCGTTCAAGGACTCGAGATGCTGGATGTTGAGAGCCCCGATGACGTTGATGCCAGCGCCGAGGAGATCGAGCACGTCCTGGTAGCGCTTGCGGTTCCTCGACCCCGGCACGTTGGTGTGAGGGATCTCGTCCACGATGGCCACCGCTGGCCTTCGCGCGAGCACCGCCTCGAGATCCATCTCCTCCACGGTGACGCCGCGGTACTCCAGCTTGCGCCGGGGAACGAGCTCGAGGTCCCGGACCAGGGCCGCGGTCTCGGCCCTGCCGTGAGTCTCCACGAGGGCCCCGACCACGTCCACCCCGCGCTGCCGCAGCGCGTGGGCCTCCTCCAGCATGCGCCAGGTCTTCCCCACGCCGGCCGCGAAGCCGATGTAGAGCTTGAGCCGCCCGCGCTTGGCCCGCTGCACCAGCTCGAGGAAGTCTTCGGCGCGGCTGCGCGCGGTCCGCCCAGGTCGGTGGGGCAAAGGAGACGCCGACTCGTCGTTCTCGGTGCTCATCGTGCGCGCAGTCGTGAGCTTTCCGGCTGGCGGGGGGGCTGTAAAGCGCGGAGCGCATTGAGGCACCGGCGCTCGTTGTGCCTC
>DASRZU010000049.1:0-39487 GCA_035686075.1 Anaeromyxobacter sp. | reverse complement strand
GTAGGCGGCGGCGTTCGGGTCGTAGGCGGGGGCGTTCGGGTCGTAGGCGGGGGCGTTCGGGTCGTAGGCAGCGGCGTTCGGGTCGTAGGCGGGGGCGTTCGGGTCGTAGGCGGGGGCGTTCGGGTCGTAGGCGGGGGCGTTCGGGTCGTAGACCTGATCCTCGTTAGCCAACGTTCCCGGATCGAATAGCGCATCCAACGCCGGCGCATCATCGCCCTGCGAGAGCGGCTGGTCCTCGTACGCGGCAGGGATCGCGGGCTCCTCGATTGTCTGTTCGGGCTCAACCGGCGGCGCGGGAGCGGCTTCCGGCGGCGGACGGTTGCGGAGGCCCGCCGGAAGGAGCGATTCGCGTAGCCGGGCCGCGGCGGCGTTCACGTCGAATCCCGGCCGGACGCTCGCCGGACCGGTCTCGGCGCCGATGAGGTCTCTCAACTCCCCGTAGCGAGCTTCCTCGTCCACGGAGAGCCCCTCCGCCAGACGCTTCCGCTCGAGTTGGCGGAACTCCTTCATCACGCTGCGAGCATCGGACATGGACGAATCCCGGCGGCCCGGCAAAAAGGCCCTTAAGTTCCGCAACCCGATGATACCCCGGGGTCCCCGCCACCATCAAAGTCGCGACGCCTTGCATTCCGAAACTCCTGCGGCCTTGAATTGGTCCCACATGTCCGCAGGACCTTCACCCCGATCCCCGAGGAAGCGGCTCGATGGACCCCCGCCCGAGGTGTTCCTGCCGACCTCGGTGTCGGAGATGGCCGGTCGGGGTTGGGATGCCGTGGACGTCCTCCTCGTCACGGGGGACGCCTACGTCGATCATCCGAGCTTCGGTGCAGCGGTGATCGGCCGCGTGCTCGAGGCCGCCGGGTATCGAGTTGGCATCGTGGCCCAGCCGGACGTTCGCTCCCCGGCCGACCTCGCGCGGCTGGGCCGCCCCAGGCTGTTCGTGGGCATCACCTCGGGCGCGATGGACTCGATGGTGAACCACTACACCGCCCACAAGCGACGTCGCTCCGACGATGCCTACACGCCAGGCGGTGTGGCCGGCCGCCGCCCGGACAGGGCCGTCACGGTGTACGCTCGCCTCGCCCGAGAGGCCTTCGGCCCAAACACGCCCATCGTTCTCGGCGGGGTGGAGGCCTCGCTCCGACGCATCGCTCACTACGACTACTGGGACGACCGCATCCACCCCTCGGTGCTCATCCCCTCGGGCGCGGACCTCCTCGTGTACGGGCAGGGCGAGCGGCCCGCGCTCGAGATCGCGCGGCGGCTGGCCTCGGGCGAAGACATCTGCGGCCTGACCGACGTGGCCGGTACGGCCTTGGTCCTCGCCGATCTCGGGCGGGCCGGCCTCGAGACGCGGTCCCGGTCGGTGCTGGAGCTTCCGGCCCTCGAGGAGATCCTCGTGGATCGGCGGCGTTTCGCCGAGTTCAGCCGCCTCTACCACCTGGAGCACAACGCGGACAACGCCCGCATCCTGGTCCAGCGCCAGGGGGGCGGTGACCGGCTCCGCTACGTGGTGGTGAACGAGCCGGTGGCGGCCCTCGAGACGGCCGAGTTGGACCGGATCGCCGAGCTCCCCTACGCGCGTGAGGCTCACCCCTCCTACCGCAGGGCGCGCATCCCGGCGCTGGAGCAGATCCGCTGGTCGGTCCAGATCCTCCGCGGCTGCGCGGCGGGGTGCGCCTTCTGCTGCATCACCGAGCACCAGGGGCGGGAGGTGTCGAGCCGCTCCGAGGCGAGCATCCTCCGCGAGATCGCGCACCTCGCTCGAAAAGAGGGCTTCACGGGCACGATCAGCGACCTCGGGGGGGCCACGGCCAACATGTGGCAGATGACCTGCACCGACGCAAAGGCGCACGCCGCCTGCCGGCGGGCCTCCTGCCTCTATCCGGCGGTGTGCCGGTTCTTCCGCGTGGATCACGGGCCGCTCGTGGAGCTCTACGCCAAGGCACGGAGCGTGCCCGGGGTGAGGCACCTGTTCGTGAGCTCCGGGGTCCGGTACGACTTGGCCCAGGCGGACCGGAGGAACGGGGAACGCTACCTGCACGCCCTCGTGACCCACCACGTCTCCGGGCAGCTCAAGGTCGCGCCCGAGCACGTCTCCGGGCGGGTCCTCGCGCTCATGAAGAAGCCGCCCCCCGCCGCCTTCGAGCGGTTCCGGCGTGACTTCGAGCGGCTCACGCGCCAGGCGGGCAAGGAGCAGTACCTCGTCCCCTACTTCATCTCCTCCCATCCGGGATCCTCCCTCGAGGAGGCGGTCGAGCTCATGGAGTACTTGAGGCGAAACCGCTGGCGACCGCAGCAGGTCCAGGACTTCATGCCCACCCCCATGACGCTCGCCTCGGACATGCACTGGTCGGGCCTCCACCCCATGACCGGGAGGCCGTTGCAGGTGACCCGCGAGCTGAGCGAGAAGCGGATGCAGAAGGCGCTCCTCCGCTGGGCCGACCCGGCGAGCCGGCAGCTCGTGGCGGAAGCGCTGCGGCGCACGGGGCGGCGAGGGTCGGTCGGGCGCCGCGGCCCGCTCCGCCGGCCGAGCCGTCTCGATTCTCCAAGGGTGAATTCAGGCCCCAAAGGACGGCGCCGCCCTCCCTAGGGCCGATATCGAGGCGGGCGGGGATCCTCGGCCGAGAGTGAAGATCCAGTTTTTTCCCCGGCGGCACGAAAATGGATCGCCGCGGAGATCTCTCCTAGAGATGGGCGGGTGCCGAACGTCGTCGACCTCACCCTCGTCTCCCGGGCCCGCCGCGTCCTCCACTACCTGCTCGAGGAGCGGGGATTGGGCTTCTTCCTCGTCCCCACCTCCCGCGCTCCCCGTCTCGACCCGCGGCGCATCGCCTGGGTGGTGGAGGCCGCCCGACGCGGGGCCTCGCGCCACGCTCGGCGCGACCCCAACGCCCTCTCGAGGACGCGGCGCGTGGTCCGGCGCGAGCTGATCCGCCGGCTCTCGGAGGCGCTCCTGCAAGCGGGGCTGTGAGCCGTTCGGGGTACCGCTCCACCTTCGCCTCGTGCTCGAGGGAGGAGGTCAGGGCTTTCCCGAGGCCTTGGACACGTACCTCAGCCTCAGGTCCATGAGGAGGTTCTCCATGAACTTCTGCTCCTCGGCGGTGAGGTTCCCCCGGGTCTTGTCCCGCAGCATGTCCAGAAGATCGATGGTCTGCTTGGCGAGGGCGAGATTGGTCGGCGCCGCCTCCCCGGTCTCGGGATGGGGTGCATCGCCGAGGTGCACGAAGGCGGACGACCCGAGCGAGAGCACGAACGTGTAGAAGTCGATGGTGGGCTTCTTCTCGTCGGCCATGGAGGGGATCTCCTTGGGCGTGGGCAGGCGAGGGGATTCTATTCGAAAGGGAAGGCGACCCGCTCCGCAGCGTAGCCGCGCTGGACCAGGAGGACGAGTTGCCCCCCCCGGCGGGCCCGGGCGGCGGCGCGGTCGAACTCGGCGACCGTCTCCACCTCTGCGGAGTTCACGTCTCGTACGACGTCTCCCGGCTCGATGCCGGCCTCGGCTGCGAGCGATCCCGAGGCCACCCGCTCGACCAGGAGCAGCCGGCCGCCCTGCACCTGCGCCTCCCTGAGCGAGAGGCCCACCCGCCTCCGCACCAGCTCCCCGGCCTCCGCGGGCGAGAGCTCGACGGCGGTCATGGCGAGCTCGAGCCGCTTGCCGCTGCGGACGAGCTCGAGGCGAGCGGTGCCGCCGATGTCGAGGTCCCGGACCTCGAACCGGAACTCCTCCGCGCTCCGCGGGGTGTAGCCGTTCACCGCCTCCACCCGATCGCCTCGCCGCACGCCGGCGCCGGCGGCGGGAGACCCGGGGTCGACCTCCGTCACCTGGACCCCGCCCGAGCCCTCCGGAGCGGCCGCGTCGCGGGAGGGCAAGTCCTTCACCGAAAGGCCCAGATACCCCTCGCGCACCTCCCCATGGGCGATGAGGTCCTCGGCGATCCGGCGGGCCCGGTCGATGGGGATGGCGAAGCCGATCCCCGCGCTCCGCTCCCCCAGGATGGCGGTGTTCACGCCGATGAGCCGGCCCTCGATGTCGAGCAAGGGTCCGCCCGAGTTGCCCGGGTTGATGGAGGCGTCGGTCTGGATGAAGTCGAACAGCGTCCGGTCGTCGGCCTTGAAATTGCGGTGCACCGCCGAGACCACGCCGGTCGTGACCGTGTGGGAGAGCCCGAAGGGGTTCCCGATGGCGATCACCGTCTCGCCGATCATGAGGTCGTCGGACCGGCCCATGGACGTAAAGGGGAGGCGCTCCTTCGCGTCGAGCTTGAGGACGGCGAGGTCGGACGACGGGTCGGTCCCCACCACCTTGGCCACGAACTCGCGGCCGTCGAGGAGGCCGACCCGCAGGCGCGCTCCCCGCTCCACCACGTGGTTGTTCGTGAGCACGTAACCGTCGGGTGAGACGATCACCCCAGAGCCGAGAGAGGTGACCTGATACCCCTTCCGGTAATGGGGGCGCTCGAGGAGGTCCCCGAAGAAGAAGTCGGAGAACGACTGGGCACCACGCGTCGAGGGAACGCGGATGTGAACGAGCTCCTCCGCCGCCACGTTCACCACCGCTCCACGAACCCTCTCCACCGCGACGACGACCGGAGTCCGGCGGGAGGCCACCGGGCTCTCCTCGGCGGGCGGCAGGGCGGCGCCCCGGGCCAGGGCTCCGGCGGCGAGGAGGAGCACGGCGACGGCCGTGCGGGCGATGGCCATATGCTCCCTACGCCTGGGGAGCGCCCGCGCCCGCAGGCGCGACCTCGCCCGGCTCCGCCTCGTCCTCGCGGAGGTCCTGGCCCTCGATCGACGCTTCCACCGAGAGCGCCTGGTCCGAGAGGTCGGGGAGCGACTTCATGTGTCTCTCGTACTCCTTCTCGTCGAGCAAGCCCTTGCGGAGGTACCGGTGGGCGACGCGCTTGTCGACGAGCCTAGTCTCGATCGGGTCTGCCATGTGTCTCCGGAGGCTTTGGGAGGTTGAGGAACGCGGAAAATAGGCGCCGCCTTGCGGGTCCGTCAAGCGCGTGTTAGCGCTGTCGCCATGCAGGGTTCGGCCGCGACCGGCCCCGGACGCCGGGCGCGTCTCACCGGGCTCTACGCGATCGTGGGCGGGCAGGATCCGATCGCGCAGGGGGAGTCGGTCCTCGCCGGGGGCGCATCCGTGGTCCAGGTGCGGATGAAGGGCGCCCGGCCCGCGGAGGTGCTCGAGGTCTCGCGGAGGCTCGTCTCGCTCGCGGTAGGACACGCCCTCGTCATCGTCGACGACCGGGCCGACCTGGCGCTGCTCTCGGGAGCGGACGGGGTCCACGTCGGGGAGGACGACCTGCCGGTCGCCGAGGCTCGGCGGCTGCTCGGTCCGGATCGGTTGGTGGGCTGGACGGCGCGGACCGTCGAGGAAGCCCGGGCGGGGATCCTTGCGGGGGCCGACCACGTGGGGTTCGGGCCGGTGTTCGCGTCCCGGACGAAGGCCATGGGGCCGCCGCCCCTGGGCATCGCGGGCCTTGCTGCGGCGGTGAGAGCGCTCCCGGTCCCGGTGGTGGCCATCTCCGGCATCGATGAGACGAGCATCGCCGACGTGGCCCGGACCGGGGCGGCGTGCGCGGCGGTGATCGAGGCGCTCTTCGGCTCGGGGGATCCGCGGCAGAACGCCATGGCCCTCGCCCGAGCCTTCGAGGCGGGCCGCCCGGGGAGGACCGGATGAGCACGCGAAGGCCCCGCATCGGAGTCACCCTGGACGTCGACCCCGAGAAGCGTCGCTACGAGGTCCAGCAGGCCTACGTCGAGGCGGTGCTCGCGGCAGGGGGTCTCCCGCTCCTTCTGCCGCACGATCCGTCGGCCACCGCTGCCTACCTCGCCCTCCTCGACGGGCTGCTCGTGACCGGCGGGGCCTTCGACGTGCCCCCCGATCTCTACGGGGAGGCGCGGCGCGCGGGCTGCGGTCCGGAGAAGCCGGAACGGACCCGGTTCGAGAAGGAGCTCCTCGAAGCGGCTCTCGCCTCGTCCGTTCCCGTCCTGGGAATCTGCGGAGGCATGCAGCTCCTCAACGTCGTCCGGGGCGGGACACTGTTCCAGGACCTCGCGGCGGACGCTGCCATCGTGGGACACGAGCAGCCTCCCCCCAAGGACCGCCCCACCCACGCCGTCAGCGTGGCACCGGGCTCCCTGCTCTTTCGCCTTCTCGGTCCGGGCGAGCCCGAGCACCGGGTGAACTCGACCCATCACCAGGCCGTGCGGGACCCCGGCATCGGGGTGCTCGTCTCGGGCCGGGCGCCCGATGGGGTGATCGAGGCCATCGAGCTGCCCGACCTCCCCTTCGCGGTCGGAGTGCAGTGGCACCCGGAGGCGGTCCTTCGGCACGACCCGCGCCACGCGCTGCTCTTCGCCGGGCTCGTGGGCGCGGCCCGGAGTGGCCGGCGGTGAGACCGCCGGTGCTGGTGGTGGCGGGGCTCGACCCGTCGGGCGGGGCCGGCCTGCTCGCCGACGCCGAGGCCCTCTCCGCGGTCGGTGCGCGGGCCTGGGCTCTGGCTTCCGCGCTGACCGCTCAGGGGCCAGGAGGCGCGCGGGGATTCTCTCCCACCACCCCGGAGTTCCTCCTCGAGCAGCTCGAGGCATTGCTGGGCGGGCGAGAGGTCCCGCGCGCGGTGAAGACCGGCATGCTCGGGACCGCGGCCCTCTCGAAGGCCTTGGCGGAGCGCCTCGCCATCCCGAAACTTTCGCGAGCGCCCCTCGTCATGGATCCGGTGCTTTCCGCGAGCTCGGGTGCGCCCCTCTTCGACGCGGGCGACGGGACGGCGGCGGAGGCGCTCGCCCCCCTCCTCGAGCGGGCACGGCTCGCGACCCCCAACCTCTCCGAGCTCGCACGGCTCACGGGTCGAGACACCTCGACCGACGAGGGCGCGATCCGCGCCGCACGGCTCCTTCCCTCCCGCGCCGTCCTCGTGAAGGGCGGGCATCGCCAGGGAGCCCCCCTGGACCTCCTCGTCGAAGGCCGGCGCGTGACTCGCTTCGGCGGGCGTCGCCGCCCCGGCACGGCACGCGGGACGGGCTGCCGGCTCGCTTCGGCCATCGCGGGCCTTCTGGCACGGGGCGAATCGCTCGAAACCGCGGTCCGGCGGGCCAAGCGGCTGGTCGAACGGTACATCGACGATGCGGCGCGGGATCCCCGTTAGGGTCTAACGGCTCTGCCGGCCCCGCTGCACCCGACCAGACATCGACGGCTGTACCGCGGTCCTGGTAAGTAACGGTCCCCTGCGGCACAGTGGCGCACCCGCGCGAGCGGGTCGAGGGGGTGTGGATGCAGACGAGCGGCGGTCGGGCTCGCACCCTGAACTCGCGCTTCGGCGTCCAGGGAGTGGTGTTCCGGGAGGGTCCCGGAGCCCTCGAATCGGTCGAGGTCGAGAACCGCCACGCGAGGGCCCACGTCGCTCTGCAGGGAGCACAGGTCCTTTCCTGGGCGCCCCGCGACGAAGAGCCCGTCATCTGGGTCTCCGAGCAAGCTCGCTACCTGCCCGGCGTACCCATTCGCGGCGGGATCCCGATCTGCTGGCCGTGGTTCGGCCCTCACCCCAGGGACCCGCTCTTGCCGCAGCACGGGATCGCGCGGAC
Organism: Anaeromyxobacter sp.; assembly: GCA_035686075.1. Classification (GTDB taxonomy): domain Bacteria; phylum Myxococcota; class Myxococcia; order Myxococcales; family Anaeromyxobacteraceae; genus Anaeromyxobacter. The sequence continues at coordinate 31,897 of DASRZU010000049.1, read as the reverse complement.
AGCGGAGTTCCAGGTGATCGCCGTCGAGCGGTTGTTCGACGATCGCACGCGGCTCACCTTTCGCCTCCCGGACGGGCAGGGCGCATCCGCCTGGCCCCACGCGACCGAGCTTCTCTATATGGTCACCGTGGGCCGGACCCTGGAGCTCGATCTCGTGACCCGCAACGCCGGCCAAGAGACCGTCTCCATCGGGCAGGCCCTGCATACCTACTTTCGCGTGAGCGACTACACCGCCGTGACCTTGCACGGCGTGGAGGGCTGTCGGTACCTCGACAAGGTGGGTGGGGGAGAGAGGGTCCAGGACCGTCCCCTGCGCCTCTCCGGCCGGACCGACCGCGTCTACCTCGAGTCGGTCCGGGACTGCATCCTCGAGGACCCGGGCCTCTCGCGCGCCATCCGGGTGACCAAACGGAACAGTCACACCACGTTGGTGTGGAATCCAGGCCTCGCCGGGGCTCTACCCGAGAGCGACTTCGGCCCGAGCGGTTCGCGCCAGATGCTGTGCGTCGAGACCGCCAACGCGGCGTCAGACGTGATACGGCTCGAGCCCCGAGCCGTGCACCTCCTCTTCGCGCGGTACAGCGTCGGGCCGGTGGGGTGAGGAAGGTGGAGCAAGGATGACGACCCGGATCTACTTCGTGCGCCATGGCGCAACCCAGCTCACCGCGGAGAACCGCTTCTCCGGGGCGGAGGGCGTGGAACTCTCGGACGAGGGGCGCGGCCAGGTCGCCCGGCTCGCGGCCCGGCTGGCCGACGAGGACATCGCCGCGTTGCACTCGAGCTCCATGTCCCGGGCGGTGGAGACGGCGCAGATCCTGGCCCGGCCGCTTCGCCTCGTTCCGGTGCAGGACGACGCCTTGCGGGAGATCTCCCACGGGCGCTGGGAGGGGCTCACCCGCCAGCAGGTCGAGGAGCAGTTCCCCGCCGAGTACGCCGCCTGGGAGGCGGACCCGTTCACCTTCGCGCCGGTGGGAGGCGAGAGCGGTCTCTCGGTGCTGGCGAGGGCGCTCCCCGCGGTCCGGCGCATCGTCTCCGAGAACGCGGGAAAGACCACCGTGGTGGTCTCGCACAAGGCCACCCTGCGGCTCCTCCTCTCCAGCCTCCTCGGGATCGACCCCCGCGGCTATCGCGACCGGCTCGACCAGTCGCCGGCCTGCCTCAACGTGGTCGACTTCAAGGACCCGGTCCGGGCCCGGCTCATGCTCTTCAACGACGTGTCGCACTACGCTGCCCACCCCCGCTCCGCGGCCCAGAACCTGTCCAAGTGGTGGGACCTCGGGCCCGGCACCACCGCCCGGAGCACGGAGCCATGAGAAAGGTCCTCGGCAGGTGCCTGCTCGTCCCCCTCTTCCTCCTCTCCCTTCCCGCCCGCGCCGAGGAGAGCAGCGAGCCGGCCGCCAGGACCCCCGTCGGCCGGTGGCGGACCATCGACGATGCGAGCGGGAAGCCCAAGTCGATCGTCGCCATCTGGGAGGAACACGGGAAGCTGTATGGCAAGGTCGAGGAGCTCCTCGACCCCAAGCCGGACGACCCCGATCCGAAGTGCACGAAGTGCCCGGGCGACCTGAAGGACCAGCCCATCCGCGGGCTACGGATCCTGTGGGACCTCCGCAAGAACGGAGGCTACTATAGCGGCGGCAACATCCTCGACCCCGGCAACGGCAAGACCTACTCCTGCATCCTCTCCCTCGCCGAGGACGGCAAGAAGCTCAAGGTCCGCGGGTTCATCGGCGTCCCGTTCCTGGGACGGAACCAGACCTGGCTAAGGGAGGAGTGAAGGGAGGAGGACGGATGCGGCGCACCCTTCGGGTCGCGGGCGTCCCTCCTAACCCGCCTGCCTCCGGTCCATCTCCGCGAAGAAGGTGGTGGTCCGGAAGAAGACCAGGTCGACCGTCCCGGTCGGGCCCTGGCGCTGCTTGGCGATGAGGAGCTGGACCGGCACGGTGTCGCCGGCCTGGGCGTCCTTCGACTCCTCCTCGGTGCGGTGGAGGAAGAGGACGATGTCGGCGTCCTGCTCGATGGCCCCGGACTCTCGCAGGTCGGAGAGCATGGGGGGCTCGCCCCGGCGCTTCTCCACGCTCCGGTTGAGTTGGGAGAGGGCCAGGACGGGGCACTCGAGCTCCTTGGCGAGCGCCTTGAGCGAGCGGCTGATGGTGGCGATCTCCTGCTCCCGCGACTGGTTGGCCCGGTCGCTGGGCGCGTGCATGAGCTGCAGGTAGTCGACCACCACGAGGTCCAGGCCTCCGTTCTCGCGCTTGAGCTTGCGGCACTTCGACCTCAGCTCCACCGGGGTGAGCACGAAGTTGTCGTCGAGCCAGATCGAGGCCGCGCCCACGCGGTCGGCCTGGGTGGCGAGCCGGTCCCAGTCGTGGCGACCGAGCTGGCCCTGCGCCAGCCGGCGCCAGTCGAGCTTCGCCTCGGCGGCCAGGATCCGGAGGGCGAGTTGGTCGGACGGCATCTCCAGCGAGAAGAAGGCCACCTTCTTGCCGGCGCGGGTGGCGGCGTGGACCGCCGCGTTGAGGGCGAAGGCGGTCTTTCCCACTGAAGGACGGGCGGCGAGCACGGTCAGGGAACCGGGCTGGAGGCCGAGCGTGGTCCGGTCGAGGGTGTGGATCCCGGTGGGAACCCCGGTGACGGGCGAGAGACCCTGCTGAACCCGCTTCTGGACGGCCTCGATGCCTTCCAGCGCTCGCAGGGTGGGCTCGGAGATCCGCTTCAGCGTGTCCACGCACGCACCCTGCGCCGCCCCAAACACCTCCTGCTGGGCGGTGTCGAGGAAGCGCTGGATGTCGGGCCCGGACTCGTACCCCAGCTCGACGATCCGCTGGGCGGTCAGCATCATGCGCCGGGCCAGCGCCTGCTCGTGCACCACCCGTGCGTAGTGGACGACGTTGGCCGCGGACCCGATGGCCCGAGCCAAGGAGAGGGGGAGCTCGTGGGGAACCGCCGAGCCCAAAAGCCCGTGCGCATCGAGCCGTTGCTGGACCAGGATCGGGTCGAGGGTTCGGGCCTCCCGCGCCAGCTCCTCGCACGCTCCGTACATGTGCTGGTGGGCGAGGAAGTAGAAGTCGCCGGGGCGAAGCAGGGCGGCCACCTGGTCGAAAGCGGCCTCGTCGGTGAGGATCGCGCCCAGCACGGCCTGCTCGGCATCGGCGCTGTGCGGGAGGTCGCGTGCGGTCCGCAGGGCCGAGACGGCGGCCTCGCCTGGGCGTCGAGCGGGATCCTCTGGCATCGGGGGCTGGACTCTAGCAGTCGGGACCCACGGATTTCATTGTCGAAGTTCGGTGGAAAACCCCCAAAAACTTGAGGAAGAACCGAGTGGAAACCGCGTGGACGGCCGGTGGATATCCCGGGGGTCGGGTGGCCGGGGCGACCCAAGCGGGAGGGCCTCCGACGAGCGTTCCAGTTGGGCTTGTGGCGGAGTTCCCCGTCGAAGGATGCAAGAGGCCCGTCGTTACCCCCTCGAAGGGACGCGAGGCCCAGAGCCGCCGCCCCCAGGACGAGCTCCAGGGAAGACTCCCGAGGGCGTCGAGATCCCGAGCCTTTGGCCGAAGGCCCCGAAGAGGCGCTAGCGGCAGTCGTGTCGATTTGCGCCGCAGACGAAGAGGTCCCGAGCGGCGGTCCATCCGGGGCAGGATCCTGGCAGCAGAGGGACGAGAACAGCGGAAGAAGGGCGAAGGAACCCGGGGGCGCGAGCGCCTGGGCAGGTTAGGCTGCCCCCGCCGTCGCCCCCCGGACCAGGTAGTAGATCGCGTCGGGGTGGTGGACGACCATCGCGCTCGTCGATTGCTCGGGGACCATCTGGTGCGCTTCGGTGAGCGAGACCCCGATGGCGCGGTCGGGCTCGAGCAGCTTCCACACCGTCCTCTGGTCGGCGAGCTCGGGCCAGCTGGGGTAACCGGGCGAGTAGCGCTTGCCCTCCTCGGGAACCAAGCCGAGCTCCCTTCGGACCTCCCCGTGCCAGTGATCGGCGAGCGCCTCCGCTGCTTCCACCGCGAGTCCATGCAGGAAGAGGGCGCGGCTGTAATCTCCGCGCTCCTGCGCCTCCTCGGCGACCCGGGCGGCGGCGTCGCCCATCGTGACCACCTGGAAGGCGACGACGTCGGTCCCCGGCTCCTCCCGGAAGTAGTCCGCGAGGCACAGGGTCCGGTCGTCCGGCTGGCGGGGAAACTTGAGGCGGGCGAGCTCGGAGCGGCGATGCACGGGGTCGAGGACCACGAGGTCGTTTCCCTGAGCGTGGCAGGGGAAGTAGCCGTACACCACCTTGGGCACGAGAAAACCGCGGGCCTGCGCCTCGCTCTTCAGCTCCTCGAGCCGCGGTCCGAACTGCTCGCGGATGAGCCGCTCGTACTCGGCCCCCTTGGCCTTCACACCCCACTGCAGCTTGTAGAGCTCGGCCAGGTCGAGGTGCGGCCAGAGCTCCGAGAGGGGGATGGAGCCGGCGGGTACCACCCGCGGGCCCCAGAACGGCGGCGCCGGAACGCGCGGGGCGGGCCGGACGCTCGGGGACCGGCGGGCGGGCGGCGCCGGCAGCGGAGCCTCGACCGGACGGTTCTTGTCGGCGATCGCCTTCTGCAGCACCTCGTGTCTCAGCCCGTCCCGCCGGGCCGGGTCGACCAGGGCCTCCACCAGGTCCAGCCCCTCGAAGGCGTCCCGGGCGTAGAACACGCCGCCGGCGTATGGGGTGCCGTCCTGGGTGAAGTGGGTCCGGTAGCCGAAGCGCCGGTTGATGGCGGCGCCGCCGATGATCACCGGGAAGGACAGGTTCCGCCGGTGCAGCTCCGCCACGCAGAAGGGCATCTGCTTGGAGGTCGAGACGAGCAGGGCGGAAAGGCCGATGGCGTCGGCGTCGACCTCTAGCGCCTTCTCCAGGATGGTGGCGACGGGCACCTGCTTGCCCAGGTCATGCACGGTGAAGCCGTTGTTCGAGAGGATGGTCTTCACGAGGTTCTTGCCGATGTCGTGGACGTCGCCGTATACGGTGGCGAGCACCACGGTGCCCTTCGTCACCCCCTCGGTGCGTTCCAGGAACTTCTCCAGGTGGGCCACCGCCTTCTTCATCACCTCGGCGGACTGGAGCACGAAGGGCAGGATGAGCTCCCCGGCGCCGAAGCGATCGCCCACGTCCTTCATGGCGGGGAGCAGGACCTCGTTCAGCACCTCCACCGGGCCGTGCCGGGTGAGCGCCTCGTCGATGAGCGCCTCGATCCCCTCCGGCCGGCGGTGGAGGATCTGGAGGTGGATCCGCTCCTCGGCGGGGTGGTCCCCCACCGCCGCGAGGGGGTCGGCCGCGGTCTTCTCCTGCCGTCCCGGGTCGTCGAAGTGGCCGAGGAGGCGGGGGAGGGCGTCCTCGCGCCGATCGAGGACGAGATCCTCGGCGAGCTCGCGCTCCGCTTCCAGGATGGCGGGGTAAGGCCGGATGTCCTTCGGGTTCACGATCGCGAGGTCGAGCCCGGCCTTCACCGCGTGGTAGAGGAAGACCGAGTTCACCACCTCGCGCGCGGACCGCGAGAGCCCGAACGAGACGTTGGAGACGCCCAGGGTGGTGAGGACGCCGGGGTTCTCCGCCTTGATGCGGCGGATGCCCTCGAGCGTCTCGACCGCGCTGTGCCGGTACTCCGAGCCGCCGGTGGCGAGGGTGAAGGTGAGGGCGTCGAACACCAGGCTCTCCGGCCCGAGGCCGTACTCCTGCGCCACCGCCACGGTGCGCCGGGCGATCTCGGCCTTGCGCTCCGCCGTCTGGGCCATCCCCCGCTCGTCGATGGTCATGGCCACCACCGCCGCACCGTAGCGCTTGCAGAGGGGCAAGACCTTCTTGACCCGCTCCCCCGACTTCTCCAGGTTGACCGAGTTGACGATGCAGCGGCCGGGGGTGGTCTTGAGGGCGCCCTCCACCACGTCCGCCTCGGTGGAGTCGATCATGAGCGGCGCGTCGACCGACTGGGCGAGGAGCTTCACCAGGGTGCGCATCTGCGCCGCCTCGTCATCGCGCTCGTTCAGCGCCACGCAGACGTCGAGCACCTGGGCCCCGGCCTCGACCTGGCTCCGGGCGATCTGGACCAGGCCGGCGTAATCGTCGGCGAGGAGCAGCTCCTTCACCTTGCGGGATCCCTGAGCGTTGAGCCTCTCGCCCACGACGAGCGGGCGCGGGTCCAGGGCGAGGGGGACGGCCTTCATGGCCGAGGAGAGCTCGGCGGCGGGAGAAGGGCGGGCCCTTCGCCTCGGGGCGAGCCCTCTGAGGCGGTCCACCACCGCCCGGATGTGCTCCGGGGTGGTCCCGCAGCAGCCTCCCACGATCTCCACCCCGTACCCCGCCACGAACTCGAAGAGGGCCTCGGCCAGGTCCCGCGGCGAGAGCCGGTAGACGGCCCGGCCATCCACGTTCTCGGGCATGCCGGCGTTGGGCAGGACCGAGACGAAGTGGGAACAACGCTCGGCCAGGTAGCGCACCGAGGCCCGCATCTCCTCGGGGCCGGTGGAGCAGTTCAGGCCGATGCAGTCGACGGGCAAACGCTCGAGCGAAGCGAGCGCCGCCCCGATCTCGGTCCCGAGCAGCATCCGGCCGTTCTGGTCGATGAGCGTCGGCTGGGCGATGAGGAACACGTCCCGCAGGGCTTCCCGGCGCGCGGCGTCCGCTCCCAGCACCGCCGCCCGGAGCTCGAGGAGGTCCTGCTGGGTCTCGATGATGAGGGCGTCGACCCCGCCCTCCACCAGCCCCCGCGCCTGCTCGAGGAAGACCCGCTCGAGCGCGTCCCCGGTGATGTTCCCGAGGGCCGGGTCCGAGGACGAGGGGAGCATGCCGGTCGGACCCATGGAGCCGGCCACGAACCGGGGGTGCTCCACGGTCGAGAACCGAGCCGCGGCCCGCCGGGCCAGGATCGCGGCCCGGTAGTTCACCTCGTAGGTCCGATGACCGAGACCGTACTCGTCGAGCTTGAGCCGCGACGACTGGAAGCTGTTCGTCTCGACCACGTCCGCCCCGGCGAGGAGGTAGCGGGCGTGGATGTCCTCGACGAGGTCGGGACGGGTGAGGGTGAGGAGGTCGTTTGCCCCCTCCTTGCCCCCGAACTCCGAGGCCTTGAGCCCCTGCCCCTGGATCTGGGTCCCCATGGCGCCGTCGAACACGACGGGGCGGCGCTCGATCAGCTCGCGGAGGGTCACGGTGCGCTTCGCTTCTAACGGGCGCGGGGAGGGGATACAGGCCCCCTCTTTTATGTAGGGCCTCCCCCCCTGTCAAGCTCACGGAAAATAATCCGGTTTGGCGGAGGGCCGCTCAAGGCCGTTCCCCTAAGGGGGCTTTGCGAGCCGAGAGGCCCGCCCCGGGAACGGCATCGGCGCGACCGCGGCGATACACTCTCGAGGCGTGGTTCGCGAGGCGCGCTACTGGGAAGCGACCGACGAGGGAAGGGTTCGCTGCACGCTCTGCCCTCGCGACTGCCGGCTGCGCGAGGGCCAGGCGGGGTTCTGCTTCGTTCGCGAGAACCGCTCCGGTCGGCTCGTCACCACCGCCTGGGGCCGTTCCACCGGTTTCGCGGTCGACCCCATCGAGAAGAAACCGCTCGCCCACTTCTTGCCCGGCTCGACCGTCCTCTCCTTTGGCACCGCTGGCTGCAACCTCGGCTGTCGCTTCTGCCAGAACTGGGACATCTCCAAGGCACGGCTCAGCGATCGTCGGGCCGAGGACGACTGGACCCCGGAGCGGGTGGTGGCGCTGGCCCGGGAGGCGGGAACTCCGGGGATCGCCTTCACCTACAACGATCCGGTCATCTGGGCCGAGTACGCCATCGACGTCGCCCGCGAGGCTCACGCGGCCGGCCTCTACACGGCCTTCGTGACCGCAGGGTACGTGACTCCCGAGGCCCGGGCCGAGATCTTCCCCCACATGGACGCGGCCAACGTCGACCTCAAGGCTTTCACCGAGGACTTCTACGCGAAGGTGACGCTCTCTCACCTCGCGCCCGTGCTCGATACCCTCGAGTGGCTCGCCCGCGAGGGCAAGACCTGGGTGGAGGTGACGAACCTCGTCATCCCCGGGTTGAACGACGATCCGGAGGAAACCCGCCGGTTGTCTCGCTGGCTCCTCGAGCACATGGGACCGGACGTGCCCCTCCACCTCACCGCCTTCCATCCCGACTTCCGCATGAGGGACATCCCCCCCACCCCGGCCGCGACCCTGAGAGGCGCCCGCGAGATCGCCCGGCGCGAGGGGCTCCGCCACGTCTACACCGGCAATGTGCACGATCGGACGGGGCAGAGCACCTACTGCCCGTCCTGCGGGGAGGCGGTGATCGAGCGCGACTGGCACGCGGTGCGGCGGGTCCGCCTCACCGGCTCCGCCTGCGGGATCTGCGGGACGCGGATCGCCGGGCGGTTCGAGGGAGGCCCGGTCGGACCGAGCTCGGGCGCTCGGCGGCCCCTGGGGCTGCCCCGAGCCTGAAAGCCGGCGCCCTACTCGGGGCAGATCCCGTCGCTCACCAGGGCCGCGTAATTCTCCTCGGAGACGCCGCAGGAAGCCTTGCCGCACCGGCCGTGGATCCAGTCGCAGAAGTCGAGGCCCTGCCGCGAGTAGCAGGTGCTCAGCATCTCTCTGCAGGTGTCCTGGGCGTCGGAGCTGGGGTGGAGGTCCTGGACGGTGCTCTTCACTCCCAGTTCGCAGGACTGCTTCGAGACACCCAGCGGCGAGCAGTCGCACATCCGGTCCCCCAGGGACTCGCAGGGGGTGGGCCCGCAGGCGCCGAGCGCGAGGGTCGACGCCAGGGCTATGAAGGCGAGGGGGCGCACGGGGGAGCGGGAGAATCACCTGGCGCTCCCCCGCCGTCAAGCGGAGGATCCGGCCTCTCTCCTGCCCACCGGCCCCGCCGGTCTGCTAATGGGACCACATGATCGCCCCGACCCTGGCCCTCGCCCTCTCCCTTCCGCTCGCCGCGGCCGCACCGGCGCCGCCGGCCGACGCCCAGGCGCTCGTGCGCAAGGTCCAGACCTTCTACGAGCACACCGAGGACCTGACCGCAAGCTTCCGGCAGACCTACACCTACGCAGGCTTCGGTCGCAAGCAGGTCTCCTCCGGCGTGCTGAAGGTGAAGAAGCCGGGGATGATGCGCTGGGAGTACCAGAGCCCCACCCCGAAGACCGTGGCGGTGAAGGGCAACCGGCTCGTGCAGTACGAGCCCGATGAGAACCAGGCCTACGTGGACGAGCACTTCGACGCGAGCGGGATGAACGCCGCGCTGGCGTTCCTCCTGGGGAAGGGGGACCTCGAGAAGGAGTTCCAGGTTTCCGCGAGCTCGACGGGTTCGCTCCTCTTAAGGCCGCGCGCGCCCGACCCGAGGGTGGAGGTGATCGAGCTCGTCGCCCGCCCCGACGGCCAGATCGATGCCACCCGGGTGGTGGACGGCTCGGGCAACGTGAACGAGATCGAGCTCGAGAACGTGAAGCGAAACACCGGGATCGCGGACAGCGCCTTCGAGGTGAAGCTCCCGGAGGGCGTGAACCGGATCGCTCCCCCCGGCAAATGATGCCCTTCCCCCAAAACCCGAGCCTCGCGATGCGAAGAGCCGACCGCGGCCAGGGCGAGAGGCTTGGGAGCCGTCCCTTGCCTATATTCCCTTGGTCAGGGAGAGGGCTCTTGACCCGCCCCCGCCCGCGCTGACGATGCCAGGCGCTCTGCCCTTCATCGCCATCGCTCTCTTCGGAGTCTCCGCCATGGCCGAAAGCCCGTCCCTCGGTCCGGCCGAAGCCGATGTCATTGCCTTCAGGGATTGGCGAGAGCGCCGAGAGGCGAAGTTACGAGACCCCGAAGGGTGGCTCGCCCTGGTCGGCCTTCACTGGCTCTCGGAGGGAGAGAACCGCATCGAGGGGTTGCCGGGATCCTTCGAGCTGCGGGGCGGCCGGGTCACGCTCCATGCCTCCTTGGCCGATGGCTACCTCCTCGGCGGAGCGCCGGTCGCGGAGCGCACGCTCTCCACCGACGCCGCCCCGGAACCCGATCGGCTTCACCTGAGCGGTCGAACCATACTTGTCATCGAGCGCGGAGACGCCCTGGCGATCCGGATCTGGGACGCCGACAGCCCGGCCAGACGCGACTTCCGCGGGCTCGATACCTTCCCCTACGACGGGCGCTTCAGGATCGAAGCGCGGTGGGAAGGGTACGCGAGGCCGCGGGAGGTGACCCAGCCCTCGGCCGCCGGTCCTCCCCAGAGGGCCCTCGCGCCCGGTCGGGCCCACTTCGCGCTCGAGGGACGAGAGCTCTCGCTCGAGCCCACGCTCGAGGAGGGCGCGCTCCTGTTCGTCTTCAAGGACGCCTCCGCGCCCCTCGAGACCTACGGGGGAGGCCGCTTCCTCGCCGCCGAGCTCCCCTCCGCCGGGAAGGTCGTCCTCGACTTCAACCGCGCCTACAACCCCCCTTGCGCCTTCACCCCCTACGCCACCTGCCCGCTCCCCGACCGCGAGAACGTCCTCCCCGTCCGCATCACCGCTGGCGAGAAGAACTACGGCGATCATTGACCAAGCCTCGCCCCGTGGACCCTAGCGGAGCACTCTGAGGCTCGGCCGCGGCCGCTCTCGCCGGCGCGGCCCTGCCGGATCCCGCGCCACCACCCGCGCCACGAGGTCGTAGTCGTGGGCGTCGGTCACGAGGGCGGTGACCATCTCGCCGGGGTAGGCCATGCCCTCGTTGAGATAGGTGAGGCCGTCGATCTCGGGCGCCTGCTGCGCGTGCCGGCCCACGAGGAGGTGCTCGGTCTCCTCCGAGCGTCCCTCGACCAGGACCTCGAGCCGACGTCCCAAGAGGGCACGCTGCTGATCGCGCGAGATGGCGCGCTGGAGCTCCATGATCCGCTCCCGCCGGGCCCGCTTCACGTCCTCGGGCACCTGGTTCGGGAGAAGGGCGGCGCTCGTACCCTCCTCGGGAGAGTACTCGAAGACGCCCAGCCGCTCGAACCGCTCCTCCTCCACGAACCGGAGGAGGTCCTCGAAGTCGGCGTCGGTCTCGCCGGGGAGCCCCACGATGAGAGAGGTCCGCAGCGCGATCCCCGGCACCGCCCTGCGCAGGTGCGAGAGGAGGCGCCGCAAGAAGGCCGAGTCTCGCCCCCGGCGCATGGCGCGGAGCAACCGGTCGGAGATGTGCTGGAGGGGGAGGTCCAGGTACTTCACGATCCGCGGCTCGTCGGCGATCGCCCGCACGAGCGCCTCGGGGACGTCGCGAGGGTAGGCGTAGTGGAGCCGGATCCAGCGGATCCCGTCCACGCGGCAGAGCTCCGGCAAGAGGTGGTGGAGCCGCACCTTCCCGGGCAGGTCGTAGCCGTAGGCGGTGAGGTCCTGCGCCACGAGGGAGAGCTCCACCGTTCCCTGCCCGGCCAGGGCCGCCGCCTCCGCAACGAGGTCTCGAACGGGGCGCGAGCGCTGTGGTCCCCGGAGGCGAGGGATGATGCAGAAGGCGCAGTCGTTGTCGCAGCCCTCGGCGATCTTCAGGTAGGCGGTGTGCGAGGGGAGCGAGTTCACCCGCGGCGTCGAGGCGCTGTGGAGGTAGTCCGGATCGGGCACCAAGAGCCGCCTCGCCTGGGCCTCGGTGACGATGCGGGCCACGTCGGCGTAGGCGCCGGTGCCGAGGAAGTGGTCCACCTCGGGCAGTTCCCGAGAGAGCTCCGCCGCGTGGCGCTGCACGAGGCAGCCCGTCACCACGAGCTTCTTGCACCGACCGGTTCGCTTCAGCTCGGCGAGCTCGAGGATGGCGTCGACCGACTCCGCCTCGGCGCTCCCGATGAACCCGCAGGTGTTCACCACCACCACTTCAGCGGCGGCCGGGTCCTCCACCAGGCGAAACCCGGCCTCAGCCAAGGTGCCGAGCATGATCTCCGAGTCCACCCGGTTCTTGGGGCAGCCGAGGGTGCGCAGGTAGACGCGGGTGGCCATCGAGGCGCGGGGATCTAACAGAGCGGGCCCGATCGGGCAATGAGGCCCCGCAAATTCCGCACGCCCTCGCGGGAACGGGCCTCTCTCCCTACAGCTCCAGCACCACCGGCAGGACCGTCGGGCGCCGGCCGGTGGTGCGCCGGAAGAAGCGCCGGACGGCGTCGCGGATCGCCTCTTGGACCTCCTCCACGTCGGCCCGGGCGTTGGGGGAGAGCTCGTCCAGGGTCCGGACCACCTCGCTCCGGACCTCCTCCTCCGCCCCCTCGAATCCGGCCACCCCGCGGGCGAAGAGCTCCGGTCCCCGCACCACCGCACCGGTGGCTCGCTCCACCGCCAACACCGCGATGCAGAGCCCGGCCTCGGCGAGGAGGCGGCGGTCGCGGACCACCATCGCTCCGATGTCCTCCCCGAGAAGGAAGTTGCGATCGGTGTAGACGCGCCCGGTGGGGACGGGCTCCAGAAGCACCGTCACCCCACGATCGGCGAGCTCGAGCACCTGCCCGTCGGTGAGGAGGTGCCGAAACGGGACGCCCTCGGCGGCGGCGTGGGCGGCGTGGCGGGCCAGGTGCCGGAACTCCCCGTGGATGGGGAGGAAGTGCTCGGGGCGGGCCAGGGCGATGAGCCGTCGTTGCTCCGCCTCCTGAGCGTGCCCCGAGACATGGAGCGGGAGAAGGCTGTCGTAGACCGGGCGGGCACCCCTCCGGGCGAGCTCGTTCACCAGCTGTCCCACCGCGACCTCGTTTCCCGGGATGAAGCGGGAGGAGAGGATCACCAGGTCCCCGGGGAGGAGCTCGAGGTCGGGGTGCTCGCCCCGCGCGAGCCGCGCCAGCGCGGACCGGGGCTCGCCCTGGGTTCCGGTGGTGAGGATGCAGACCTCCCGCGGCGGGAGCTCTCGGGCCTCGGCGGGCGTCGCGGGCATCCACTCGGGCATGGTCAGGTACCCGAGGCCGCGAGCGATGGCCACGGTCGCTTCCATCGACCGCCCCAGGAAGGCGATCCGCCGCCCGAAGGCCCGGGCCGCGTTCACCACGCCCTGGATGCGGTGGACGTTGCTCGCGAAGCAGGCAACGAAGACGCGCCCCTGGGCGGTCTCGAAGGCCTGCTCCAGGGCCGGCCCGACCTGCGCCTCGGAGAGCGAGGTTCCTGCCCGCTCGGCGTTGGTGGAGTCGGAGAGGAGCAGGCGGATGCCCTCCCGGCCCAGGGCCTCGATGCCCGCGAGGTCCATGCCCGGACCGCGGACCGGAGTGGGATCGATCTTGAAGTCGCCGGAGTGGAGCACCGTGCCCTGAGGCGTCCGCAAGGCCAGGCCACAGGCGTCGGGGATGGAGTGCGTGACCGCCAGGAAGTGGGCCGAGATGGGGGAGGCCTCCCCCGCGGGACGAACGTCGCCGGGCGCCACCACCCGCAGATCGGCCGCCACCCCGGCCTCCTCGAGCCGGGGCCGCAAGAGAGCCAGGGTGAAGGGGGTGCCGTAGACCGGCGCCCGCACGTCGCGGAGGAGGAACGGCAGGGACCCGATGTGGTCCTCGTGGCCGTGAGTGAGGAACACGGCGCCCACCTGTTCCCGGCGCTCCCTCAGGAAGGAGAGGTCGGGGGCGATGAGGTCCACGCCGATGGGCTCGTTGGGGAAGAGCACCCCGCAGTCGATCACGGCGATCCGGCCGTCGCACTCCACGGCCAGGCAGTTCATGCCGATCTCGCCGAGCCCACCGAGGGGGAGGATGCGGACGGGGGCCGCCACCGGGCGGGAATGTACCGCCGGCCCGTCCCGGCCGCACTGGTCGCGGGGCGCGGGCGTTCCCGGCGCGCACGGCCCGACGGGATCGACTATGTTCCCCTCCCTCGATGTCCGCCGAAGAAGCAAGGCCCGACCTCCTCAGGGAGCTGAACGACGCGCAGCGGGAGGCGGTCCTGCACGGCGAGGGGCCCCTCCTCGTCCTGGCGGGGGCGGGGAGCGGGAAGACCCGGGTCATCGTCCACCGGATCGCGCGGCTGGTGCGGGAGCTGGGAGTCTTCCCCTGGCACATCCTCGCGGTCACCTTCACGAACAAGGCCGCGGGGGAGATGCGGGAGCGGCTCGTGGGGCTGCTCGGGCCGGTCCTGGCCGCCGATCTCTGGGTCCAGACCTTTCACGCGTTCGGGGCTCGCTTCCTGCGGCGGGAGGCGGAGCGGGCCGGCCTGTCGCCCTCCTTCGCCATCTACGACGACGACGACCAGCTCCGCCTCGCCCGGCGCGTCCTCGCCGAGGGGGGCGCGGAGGAGGACCTCTCGCCGCGCGATCTCCTCGGGCGGATCGATCGCTGGAAGAACCGGGCCCTCGGCCCCGGGGAGGTGTCGCTCGGGCCCGAGGACGAGGAGGGACGCCGCGACCGCGATCTTTACGGGCGTTACCAGGAGGCGCTCCGGCGCGCCGGGGCGGTGGACTTCGGCGACCTGCTCGTCCTTCCCGTGCGTCTCCTCACCGAGGACTCGGGGCTGCGGTCCCGCTGGGCGGGACGCTTCCGACACCTCCTCGTGGACGAGTTTCAGGACACGAACGCCGTCCAGTACCAGCTGCTCCGCCTCCTCACCGGCGAGAAGCGGAACGTGTGCGTGGTGGGCGACGACGACCAGGCCATCTACACCTGGCGCGGCGCCGAGGTGGGCAACATCCTGGGATTCGACCGCGACTTCCCGGGCACGCGGATCGTGAAGCTGGAGCAGAACTACCGCTCCACGCGCACCATCCTCGAGGCCGCCTATGCCGTGATCTCGCGGGCGGGGCGGCGGCGCGAGAAGAGGCTCTGGACCGAGAACGAGGCGGGCGCGCCCCTCTCCCTTCTCGTGGGCGACGACGAGCAGCTCGAGTCGGAGCGGATCGCCCGGGCGGTGGCGGCGGAGCGAGCCCGGGGTACCCCGGGGGACGAGATCGCCGTGCTCTACCGGACCAACGCGCAGTCCCGCCCCCTCGAGGCGGCGCTGCGGGCGGCCCGCATCCCCTACGTCATCGTCCGGGGCACGAGCTTCTACGAACGAGCGGAGGTGAGGGACGCAGCCGCCTACCTTCGGCTGGCCTTGTCCCCGGACTCCGACCTCGATGTGGAACGGGTGCTGAACCGTCCGGCCCGGGGCATCGGGGAGAAGACCGTGGAGCGGCTCAGGGCCCACGCCGCCGCGCGCGGCGTCTCCCTCTTCGCGGCGCTCTCCGAGGCCGAGGCGGTTTCGGGGGTGAAGCCCGCCGCCCGCCGCGCCCTGGAGGGCTTTGGAACCCTCGTCAAAGGCCTTTCCGAGGAGGTTCGAGGCCTCGACGCGGGGATCGCCGTCCAGGAGGTGCTGAAGCGCACCGGGCTCCTCGACCGGCTGGCGGCGGAGCACAGCGACGAGGCGGCGGAGCGGGCCGAGAACTTGGCGGAGCTCGTCGCCGCGGCGCGCGAGTTCGACGAGTCGCTCCTGGGCGAGGGGCCCCCGCGGGACCCGGAGGAGGTACAGCCTCCCCCCCTGGCCCGCTTCCTGGAACGGATCGCCCTGCTCGGCGAGGCGGACGGAGAGACGCCCGAGGGGCGGGTGGCGCTCATGACCCTGCACGCGGCCAAGGGACTCGAGTTCGAGGCCGTGTTCTTGGCCGGGGTGGAGGACGGAACGCTTCCCTACGAGCGGCCCTGGGAAGCCGAGGAGGAGCGGGGGGAGAGCCTCGACGAGGAGCGGCGCCTCTGCTACGTGGGCATGACCCGCGCCAAGCACAGGCTCACCCTCTCGCTCGCCCGGCGCCGCATCGGCTACGGCGCCGGCGGCCCGTCCTACCGGGAGATGCCGCCCTCGAGGTTCCTCCAGGACCTCCCGCCCGAGCTCTTCGGCGAGGAGGTGGCGCGCGAGGTGCGCGCCCGCGAGGCCATGGCCCGCGGTCCGCGCCCCCCCATCATCCGACGCCACCCGGGCGCTCTCCCCGGGGAGCCGCACCTCGAGCTCGACGCCGACGCCTTCGGGGTAGAGCTAGGCGAGGCCGCCCCCGCGCCGCAGAGGTCTCAAGACCGCGCGGCCCGACCGAGATCGGGAACGACCTCGCTCCGCGAGCCCCGGGTGGACTACTCCTTCGATCAGCGGCCGGAGGCCCTCGGCGGCTCCCTGGCCCGCGGGGCCCGCGTCCGCCACGAGGCCTTCGGGGAAGGCGAGGTGATCTCGTGCGAGGGATCCGGCCCAGACCGCAAGGCCACCGTCCGCTTCGGGATCGGCGACAAGAGGGTGCTCGTCCGGTACCTTTCGCCGGCCTAAAAAGCCGCGGCCTCTTCCTCCCCGGTCAAGGCGGGCGCCGAGGAGGTATGATTCGGCTCGTGGCAGCGACCCGGAGGAAAGGGCCGAAACCCGACGAGGTGGGGCGGCCGTGACCGCTCGACTGCGCTTTCGCTCCCCCATCGGGCCGCTCGTGGTGGAGGCGGGCGACGAGGGAGTCTTCGGTCTGTCGTTCGGGGTGGGCGGGCACGCGCAGGCGGGAGTGTCGGCCCGAGCCCGGGCCCACCTGGCGGCCGCCGAGGAGGCCCTGGCCCAGTACTTCGCCGGCCGGGCTCCCCGGTTGCCGGTGCTCGACCTGCGCGGCACCGCGTACCAGCAGGCGGTCTGGAAGGCCCTCTGCGCCATCCCCTGGGGAGAGGTCCGAACCTACGGCCAGATCGCCCGGGAAGTCGGGGGCGGCGCCCGGGCGGTGGGCGGAGCCAACCATCGAAACCCGGTCGCCATCCTCGTCCCCTGTCACCGGGTGGTGGCGGTGAACGGCGGGCTCGGGGGCTACCGGGCCGGGATCGAGCGCAAGCGCTGGCTCCTCGCCCACGAGGCGGCCCACGCCCCGGCGCTCAGGCTCTGAAGCGCCGGCTCTTGGAAACCGCCGGCGAGCCGCGTTAAAACGGTTGCCGCGGGGGCCGGGGCGATGCGTAGAATCACGGGGAAGACCGTTCTTCCCTCACCCGGACTCATTGCATGAACGTGCTCGCCATGATCCTGGCCGGCGGGGAGGGGCGGCGGCTCGATCCGCTCACCCGGGACCGGGCCAAGCCGGCGGTGCCCTTTGGGGGCCGCTACCGGCTCATCGACTTCGTGCTCTCGAACCTGGCGAACTCCGGTTTCCTCAAGATGAAGGTGCTCGTGCAGTACAAGTCCGAGTCGCTCAACACCCACATCCAGCGGGCCTGGCGGCTCACCGCCCTCTTGAACCAGTACGTCGAGATCGTCCCGGCCCAGATGCGGGTCGGCCCGAAGTGGTTCGCCGGCTCGGCCGACGCCATCTACCAGAACCTGAACATCATCACCGACGAGGAGCCAGAATACCTGTTCGTCTTCGGCGCTGACCACATCTACCGCATGGACGTCCGGCAGATGCTCGAGTTCCACGTCGCCCATAAGGCCGACCTCACGGTGGCGGCCATCCCGGTGCTCGTGGAGGAGGCCGGCGAGTTCGGGATCATCGAGCTGGACGACGAGGGTCGCATGGTGGGCTTCGTGGAGAAGCCGAAGACCGGCGCCAAGACCATGCCCAAGGACCCCACGAAGTGCCTGGCCTCCATGGGGAACTACCTCTTCACCACCGAGGCGCTGGTGCAGGAGATCGTTCGCGACGCCGGCGATCCGAACAGCGCCCACGACTTCGGCAAGTCGATCGTCGCCTCCATGTACCAGCGGAAGAAGGTGTGCGTCTACGACTTCGCCACCAACGTGGTGCCGGGCCAGTCGGAGCGGGAGCGCGGGTACTGGCGCGACGTGGGGAACATCGACGCCTACTACCAGGCCAACATGGACCTCGTGGCCGTGGATCCGATCTTCTCCCTCTACAACTACGAGTGGCCCATCTACACGGTCCAGTACAACTACCCGCCCGCGAAGTTCGTCTTTCGGCTGGAGAACGAGGGGCGGGTCGGCCAGGCCACCAACTCGCTCATCTCCGAGGGGTGCATCATCTCCGGCGGCCAGGTGCACCACTCCATCATCTCCCCCAAGGTGCGGGTCAACAGCTACGCCGTGGTGGAGGACTCGATCCTGTTCGAGAACGTGAACGTGGGGCGCCACTGCAAGATCCGGCGGGCCATCGTCGACAAGCACGTCGACGTCCCCGCCGGCACCACCATCGGCTACGACCTCGAAAAGGACCGGCGCCAGTTCCACGTCAGCGACAGCGGGATCGTCATCATCCCCAAGGGGATGCACATCGAGCCGGGAAGCCGGTAGCTGAAGTCGTGCACGCCGAAGAGGCGGTAGCCCGCGGGCGCTAGAGGTGCCGCCCTACGCCGGCTTGAGCACGCTCACCACCCGCTCCGCCTTGTTGAAGGCGATCTGCAGGTCGACTGGTTTCTCCATGACGTCGAAGGCGCCCAGCTCGAGGAGCAGGTCCCTAAGCGCCTGGTCGCCCCCGAACGCGGAAATCACGAGCACCGGGATGCGCGCCGTCCGCTCGCTGGCCTTCAGCTGCTGGAGCGCGTCGCGCCCGTCCAGCTTGGGCATGGAGATGTCTAGCAGGATGAGGTCCGGCACCTCGGCGGCGGCGAGGACCAGGGTCTCTGCCCCGTCCCGGGCGAAGAGCACCCCGTGCCCCCGGCTCTGGGCGAAGGCACCATAGAGCTTGGCGACGGCGGGGTCGTCCTCGGCCACCAGGATCCGCATCGCGGACCGAGGATACGCCGCCTTGCGAGCGGCGCAAGGGCGGGATGGGACCTTTGGGCCCTCGCCACCCTCAGCCGCTCCACCAGTAGGACCACTTGAGGAGCATGGTCTCCACCGTCGGGCCGATACCCAGCTTCACCGGGCGCAGGGAGGCGGTCGGCGAGGGATCGTGGGGGGTATCCGAGTAGCCGAGCTCGGCCTGGGAACGGGTATAGACGAGGTAAAGGAGCGAGCCGAGCCGGTACTCCCAACGCAGCACCACGTTCACGTTCAGGGTGCCGCTGCGGAAATCCGGGTTATCCCAGAAGTCGACCTCCTGATCGGGGCGATCGAGGGTCGGGCCGAGATCGCCCAGGCGGACACGCCCACCCTGAGGATGGGCCAGGCGGAACCGGGAATAGCGGCCGTAGGTGGTGAAGAGCTGCGCATAGGCCTGGAGAGTGAGCTGCGGCGTCAGCACGAGCTGCTCGCGCACGATGATGGAAAGGTCGGGCGCGCTGAGGTCTGCGAACAGCATCTGGCGAGAGCGGGGATCCCCAGCGCCGCTGTCCTCCACCCAGCGGGCCGGCCAGGCGTTCTGCTCGTAGGCCACCTCCAGCCGCGACTCGAGCCGCGGGTGGGGGCGCAAGGTGAGCTTGCCCCCCGCCCACCAGAAGGTGACCGGGGCGATCCCCTGCTGCCGCAAGGTGGAGCCCGCCCCCGCGCCCGCCTCCAGAACCACCCTCCGCGAGTTGTCGCTCGAGAGCCAGAGGTCCCCGTACACGTCGCCGGGGCGGGCGTAGGCGAGCGGCGCCCCGATCTGGAAGGCGTCCACGCCCGCCTGATCGATCTCCCGCACGTCCCAGCGAGGGAAGTCGTAGGCCACCTCGGCCCCGAACCAGTCGAAGCTCCGGAGCTGGAACTCGCTACCCAGGTAGAGCTGCCCCCCGCGCTGTAGGCGGCGGCCATCGGTGGTGACCCGCCGCTCCAGCAGCCCCACGAGATCGTAGGAGTGAAAGGGGCCGCTCCCCCCCGGCCGGACGTAGCGGAGCAGGGCGCGCTCCACCTGCTCGTTCTGGGTGCGCTGGAAACCCACCGGGTTGAGGTCCAGCCGCGGCGACTCGTACTCCCAATGGAGCTCGAAACGCCAAGGCTCGCCGCCGGCCCGGCCCAGCGCGGCGTGGGCTCCGTAGCCCAGGTCGCCCCGGCGGATCTGGGTCCCGTCGGGCAGGGTTCGTAGCGGCGACCCACCCATGGCCTGCGAGCCGCTGGCCTGCCCGCGCAGGAACCACTCCCCGTCCCGAGTGCGCAGGGAGAAGTCGAGGGCGGCGGCGTTTCCGGCCACCGCGTTGCAGCGCTCGGGGCGCAGGTCGTCGTCATCGATGTGGCTCTCGGCAGCGGTACAGCGCGGGCCGGTGAGGAGCCCCGAGGTGACCGTGGCGCCCAGGGAGACCCGCGGGTCGGGCTGCCACCTTGCCAGGGCGGCAAGGAAGTTCTCCGAGGGTGGCGAGAGCTGGGGAAGTGCGTCCCGGGGCCCGAACCAGAGCGGCTGGGAGGCGGAGAACCGATAGCGGTGCTCGGGGTGGTCCTCGTCGCTTCCGGCGCTCTCGCCGGAGACGAACGCCTCCACCACCCCCACCTGCAGCTGGTCGGTGGCCGCGCCGGAGAGCTTGACCGCCGCGAGGATGGGGGTGGAGAGCCCGATCCGGCGCGAGTAGAACATCTGCTGCGGCGAGGGCTTGTTCTGCAGGTACACCGAGCGGAACAGGTCCATCCCCTGGGTGAAGAAGGGGCGCTTTTCCGGGAACTGGTTCTCGTAGGTCGAGAGGTTCTGGACGACCTGGTCGGCCTCGACCTGTCCGAAGTCGGGGTTCACCGCCCCCTGCAGGGAGAGGCCACGGCCGAGCGAGGTCTTGAGATCGATCCCGAGGTCGGCGCTGAGTGCCACGAGGCGGGGCCGGGGGCGAAGCGCATCGTCGGCATGCTCGGGGAACCAGCCGAGGCGAAGGGCAGCGTAGGGGCTGAGCTCCCGATCGCCCGCGGCGGAGAGCCCGGAGAGGCCGATGAGCGGGGAGAGCTGGCGGATCTGCCCGCGGGCGTTCCGGGGCGCGACGAAGCTGAAGTCCTCCTCGTGGGTGCGGCCCAGGACCCGCTTCACCCCGAAGCCGAACACCGGCTGGCCGTGATCCTGGAAGCGCAGGGCCGCGAGGGGGATGGCCAGCTCCACCGACCAGCCGTCGGCGGCGGCCGCCGCCGCCCCCTCCCATACCGCGTCCCAGTCGGCGCTGTACTCGTCGTCGTAGGAGAGCAGGCCGTCGGAGAGCACCCCCGCGGCCGTGACCGAGAAGACGAAGGCATTCTGCCCGTCGTGGACCGAGTCGATGGCCACCGTGATCGAATCGCCGAAGGGCGGGTTGTCCCGGCGCCCCAGCGGGCGCTGAACGAGCTCGGGGTGCGAGTCCTGGCAGCTCACTCCCAGATACAGGATGCGGTCGTCGAAGAGCACGCGCACCGTGGTGGGCTCAGAAGGCGCGGCCCCCTCGTCCGGGAAGCGCTGGACGAAGCCGTCATAGGCCACGGCCGCCGACCAGGCGGGCTCGTCGAGCCGGCCATCGATGGAGATCCGGCCCTCGCGACGCACCGCCTGGACCGGGTCCCCGGCCGCGGCCAGGGCCGCGTCCGCCGGCGGGGCGAGGAGCAGGACGGCGGCGGCCCGGGCCAAGGAGAGCAGCAGATGGTGTCCTGTCCCGAATCCCGTGGCCCACCCCGCACGGAGTCGTCTGGAATGCCTCAGGGACTGGAAACGTGGTCCACGCGAAACGTGACGTCGCGAGCGCGGACCCTTATAACGCACTTCGCCATGCTCCTGCGAATTGCCCGAATCGCGTCGGCTGCGTTGCTCGCGGCTGCAACGGCCGTCCCCCGCGCCGCCGACGCTCCCCCCGCCGCCGGGGTCCCTCGGCTGGAGTACGAGATGTACCAGCTCGAGAACGGGCTCACCGTCATCCTCCACCAGGACCGGACCGCTCCGCTGATCGCCATTCACGTAGAGTACAATGTGGGATCGAAGGACGAGAAGCCCAACCGCACCGGCTTCGCCCACCTCTACGAGCACCTCATGTTCCAGGGGTCGGAGCATTTGCCCAAGGGAGAAGCCGACCGCCTACTCAGCGCCGCCGGGGCCAACGGCAACGGGGGAACGGCCGAGGACGACACCGTCTACTGGGAGGAGGGGCCGTCCGGCGCTCTCGACCAGATCCTGTACATCGAGTCGGAGCGGATGGGGTTCCTCTTGCGCACCATCGACCAGGGGAAGCTCGACAACCAGCGGGAGGTGGTGCTGAACGAGCTCAGGCAGCGCTACCAGATGGTCCCCTACGGCATGGCCTTCGAACGGCTCATGGAGAGCCTCTGGGACCCGGAGTTCCCCTATCACTGGCTGTCCATCGGCAAGGAGCGGGACATCGAGGCGGCGACGCTCGAGGACGTCCGCGAGTTCTTCGTCCACTGGTACGGCCCGAACAACGCGGTGCTGGTCGTCGCCGGCGACTTCGACGCGGCAACGGCCAAGGCCATGGTGCAGAAGTGGTTCGGGGGTATTCCCGCCCGCCCCACCCCCCCCCGCACCGCGCCGGAGCCCCGGCCGCTCGTCGCCGAGAAGAGGGTGACCATGCCGGATCGGGTGCAACTGCCGCGGGTCTACCTGGCCTGGCAGAGCCCGCGCGCCTTCGCCGCCGGGGATGCCGCCCTGGACGTCGTCGCGACACTCCTTGCCGACGGCAAGAGTGCCCGGCTCACCGGACGGCTGGAGATGCGCGAGCAGATCGCCCAGGGGGTGTCGGCGGCACAGGAGAGCCGGGAGCTGGCCGGCGCCTTCTTGGTGGTGGCCACCCCCAAGCCGGGCGTGACCCTGGGGCGGCTCGAGGCCGAGATCGACGAGGAGCTTTCCCGGCTGGCCTCCGAGCCTCCCAGCGCCGAGGAGCTGACCCGGGCCAAAAACAAGATCGAGGCCGGGGCGGTGTTCGGGCTGGAGCCCCTGGGCGGCTTCAGCGGGCGGGCGGCGGCGCTCGCCAACTACTACCTGCGCACCGGCGACCCCGGCTTCTTGGAACGCGACCTCGAGCGCTATCGCGCCGTCACCGCGGCCGACGTGACCGCGGCCGCCCGCACCTACCTGCGCAAGGACGCCCGGGTGGTGCTGGAGGTCGTCCCCGCCGATCCGGCCGCCCAGGGCTCCGGCGAGGGAGGTGAACCGTGAGACCCCTGCGCGCCCTGGCCGCGCTCCTGCTCGCGCTCGCTTGCGCCACTCCCCGGCCGCCGCCCCCGGCCGCGCCGCAGGCCGCGCCCGAGCCCTCCGCCTCCGCTCCCAGGGCGGAACCTCCGCCGGCTGCGCCCCTCCCGGCCCCGGACGTCGATCGCAGCCAACCCCCGCCGCTCGGCCCCAACCCCCCGCTCACCCTCCCCGACCAGCACCATCTCTCGCTTCGTAACGGGTTGCGGGTGCGGGTGGTCGAGGACCACCGGCTGCCCATCGTGGCCCTGGATCTGGTGGTGGACGCGGGGGCCTCGCGCGATCCCGCCCCCCTGCCGGGTCTCGCCAGCTTCACCGCGGCCATGCTCTCCGAGGGAACCCGGACCCGCACCGCCACCGAGATCTCCGACCAGGTCGGCTACCTGGGGGCGAGCCTCTCCGCCGCGGCCGGGCCGGACGCAGCGAGCCTCACCGGCAACTGCCTTTCCCAGCACTTGCCCGCCTTTCTGGAGATCTTCGCCGACGTGGCCCAGAACCCGTCCTTTTCCTCTCCCGACTTCGAGCGGGTCCTCGACGAGCGGCGGGTGATCCTGCTCCAGCAGCGCGATCAGCCCTCGGTCGTGGCCCTCAAGGCCTTTGCCACCACCTTCTGGGGGAAACACCCCTACGGCCACCCCATCATCGGCACCGAGGCGGCGCTCTCGCGGATGCGCCCCGCCGACCTGGTCCGCTTCCACGATCGCCTCTGGCGGCCGGCCAACGCCGAGCTGGTGGTGGTGGGGGACGTGACCGAGGCAGGGCTCCGCCCCCTCCTCGAGCGCACCCTGGGCCCATGGAAGCCGGGCCGGCGGGCGCCGCCCCTGGCGCAGCAGGGGCCGGCCGCGCCGCACCGCACCGTGCTCATCGAGAAGCCGGGGGCCTCTCAGGCCTTCCTGGCCCTGGGCGCACCCGGGCTCGACCGCCGCTCTCCCGACTACGTGGCGGCCACGGTGATGTTCGAAGTGCTGGGGGGCGGCAGCTCCTCGCGCCTGTTCCGGACCCTGCGCGAGGAGAAGGGATACACCTACGGCATCGGTGCCGGGGCCGACGCCCGCCGGCTGGGCGGCGGCAGCGTGGTACGGGGTAGCGTCAAGGCCGAGGTCACCGGGGCAGCGCTCAAGGACCTGCTCTTCGAGCTCTCGCGGATGCGGGATGAACCGGTCCCCGAGGAAGAGCTCACCGAGGCCAAGGACGGCATCGTCCGCTCGTTGCCCGCCGACTTCGCCATGGTGAGCGAGATCGCCGGTCACCTGGGCGAGCTGGCCACCGATGGCCTCCCCGACGACTACTGGAACACCTATGCCCAGGAGGTGGAGCAGGTCACCGCCGCCGACGTCCAGCGCATGGCCCGGAAATACCTCGACCTCGACCGGCTCACCCTGGTGATGGTCGGGCCGGCGCAGGTGGCACCGCAGCTCTCCTCCTTGCCCATCGGTCCGTTGCAGGTGGTGCATCCCACGAATCCGCCCCTGCCGCGCAAGCCGGCCTTGACCCCGGCCGCGGCCAGAGCCCGGGCGCGCTGAGGATCCTGGGGGGAAGCCCCGGAGCGCGCCGGCCCGTCCCGCACGGCGCGTTGCCCCGGCCGCGCCCGGCGTCCATGATTCGGGGGCATGAGCACGCGCTCGGTCCCTCCGGCGCAACAGGTCGCCCCCGCACCCCCACCGGACGCTCTGGAAGGGCGCATCCGCTCCGTCGGCCAAGAGCTCCTGAGGCTCATGGAGGAGCACCCGTCGCCGGGGATTCTCAGCTCTCGGGGGATCCACGCCCGGCTCATGGAGTGGTCGCTCAGGGACCCCGTCTTCAAGGCGCAGCTCTTCCGGTTCGTCGACGTTCTGCCAGCGCTGGACTCCGCCTCCGAGGTAGTGCGCCACCTGCGCGAGTACCTGGGCGAGGGGGCCGCCGAACTCCACCCGGCGCTCAGGGCGGGGCTGGGGGCGGCGACGGTGGCCCCGGGGCTCGTGGCCGGACCGGTGCGCAACCGGGTGGCGGCCATGGCCCGGCAGTTCGTGGCCGGCGAGACGGTCGAGGACCTCCTGCGCCGGTTCGCCGAGAACGCCGAAGCAGGGATGGCGACCACCATCGACCTGCTCGGCGAGGCGGTCCTGTCCGAGGCCGAGGCCGACGCCTTTTTGGCCCGGAACATGGAGGTCCTCGAGGCCTTCGCCCCGATCCTGCCCCGAGGAACGCCCGTCCAGAGCGACCTCGGCCCGGGCGGCCGGCCCGAGCCGAGGCTCAACCTCTCGGTGAAGCCGTCGGCCCTGGCCCCCGACGCCCAGCCCGCCGACCCCGAGGGCGCGGTCGCCTCCCTTTCCCGCCGCCTGCGTCCCATCCTCCGCCGCGCCGCCGAGATCGGGGCCTTCGTGAACTTGGACATGGAGAGCACCCGCTGGAAGGAGACCACCCTGGCGCTCCTGCGGGCGGTGGGCGAGGACCCGGAGTTCGAGAAGGGGCCGGCGCTGGGCGTGGCCGTCCAGGCATACCTGCGCGAGGCCGAGGAGGACCTGCGATCGCTCCTCGCCTGGGCCCGGCGGATCGGCCGGCGCATCGGGGTCCGGCTGGTGAAGGGAGCCTACTGGGACAGCGAGGTGGTGCTGGCCCGGCAGCGCGCCTGGCCGGTGCCGGTCTTCTCGAAGAAGGCGGAGACCGACCGGAGCTTCGAGCGGCTCTCGGCCATGCTCCTCGAGAGCGCCGACGCCGTGGCCCCTGCCTTCGCCACCCACAACGTCCGTTCCTGCGCCCACGCCATCGCCCTGGCCGAGCGGCTCGGGGTGGACAAGCACGCCTACGAGTTCCAGGCCCTCTACGGAATGGCCGACGACCTGAAGGCGGCGCTGCTCCGGACCGGCCACCGGGTGCGCGAATACTGTGCCATCGGGGCGCTCTTGCCGGGGATGGCGTTCTTGGTCCGCCGTCTGCTCGAGAACACCAGCAACGAGAGCTTCCTCCTGAAGCGCCACGCCGGAGTCCCTGCCGCCGAACTGCTCGCGAGCCCGGAGGAGGCGCTCCGGGCCGAGCGCGCCGCGCCGCCCGGGCCGGCCCGGGTCGAGGGTGTCGCGCCCCCACCCCCGGGGCGCGACGGCCGGTTCCGAAACTCCGCCAACGCCGACTTCACCCGGCCCCAGGCGCGGGCCCGCATGGGCGAGGCGCTGGCCGCGGTGGGTGCCGAGCTGGGTCGCCGCTATCCGGTCGTCGTCGGCGGCAAGGAGGCGCGCACCCAGAGGGAGATCGTCTCCCTGAATCCGGCTCACCCGTCGCAGGTCGTGGGCATCTGCGGGGCTGCGTCGGTCGAGCAGGCCGACGCCGCCGTGGCCGCGGCCCGGGCCGCCTTCCCCGCCTGGGCAAGAACGCCGTCCGAGGCGCGGGCCGAGGTTCTGGAGCGGGCCGCCGGGATCCTCGAGGAGAGGCGATTCCGCTTCGATGCCCTGCTCGTGCTGGAGGCGGGCAAGCCCTGGGCGGAGGCCGACGCCGAGGTGAGCGAGGCCGTCGACTTCTGCCGCTTCTACGCGGCGGAGATGCGCCGGCTCTCCGCCCCTCGCCCGACCCAGGAGGTGCCGGGCGAGCTCTGTCACGAGGACCTCGTCCCCCGTGGCGTGGGGGTGGTGGTGGCCCCCTGGAACTTCCCGCTGGCCATCCTGTGCGGCCTCACCACGGCGCCGCTCGTCGCTGGCAACGCGGTGATCATGAAACCCTCGGGGGAGACGCCCGTCCTCGCCGCCTGGCTGTTTCAGGTGCTGTCGGAGGCCGGCCTCCCCCCCGGCGTGCTCGGCTACGTCCCCGGCCCGGGCAAGAGTGCCGGAGCGCGCCTGTGCGAGCACCCGGGGACGGACTTCATCGCCTTCACCGGGTCGCGGGAGGTGGGCTGCGGGTTGTGGCAGGTTGCCGGCCGGACCGCGCCCGGCCAGGCGAACCTCAAAAAGATGGTCTGCGAGATGGGTGGCAAGAATGCCATCATCGTCGACGAGGACGCCGACCTGGACGAGGCCATCCCGGCGGTGCTGCAGAGCGCCTTCGGCTACGCGGGCCAGAAGTGTTCGGCCTGCTCGCGGGTGGTGGTGCTCAATGGGGTGCGCAAGCGCTTCTTGGAGCGGCTCGTGGCCGCCTGTGGTTCCCAGCCAGTCGGCGACCCGTCGCTGCCGCGGACGGTGGTCCCGCCGGTCATCGACGGGAGCGCCCGGGAGAGGATCCTGGGTTACATCGAGCAGGGCAGGCGCGAGGCGCGGCTTGCCTACCAGGCGGAGCTTCGGGCCGAGCTTCTCGCCTCGGGTGGCTTCTACGTCCCGCCCACCATCTTCGACGACGTGGAGCCCGAGCACGTGGTCGCCCGCGAGGAGATCTTCGGGCCGGTCCTGGCCGTGCTCGCCGCCCGGGACCTCGCCCATGCCCTGGAGATCGCCAACGGGGTCGACTACGCCCTCACTGGAGGACTGTTCTCCCGCAGCCCTTCGGCGCTCCTCCGAGCCCGCCGCGAGTTCATGGCCGGAAACGTCTACCTGAACCGCGGCATCACCGGGGCCATCGTCGAGCGCCACCCCTTCGGCGGTTTCAAGATGAGCGGCGGCGGCACCAAGGCCGGCGGGCGCGCCTACCTAGAGAACTTCCTCTTCTCGCGAGTGGTGGCCGAGAACGTGCTCCGGCGCGGCTTCACCCCGCCCGAGGAGTGACTCGAAGGCGGTGGCCCCGCCCCCGGGAAAACCCTCGAGGGTGCGCCCCTAAGAACGGGTCCTGCCTCGCTGGTCGGTGGCCGGTAGATCCTGCTCGCGAGCCGGGAACCCGCCCAGCTCCGGCGGACCCGGCGGCTCGGGCTCGGAGAGATGGGCGAGGTCGCCGTCCGGTCCGGGGAGGTCTCCTCCTGAGGTCGGCACCGGGCGATGGCGCTGCCCCCCCCCCCGCGTTCGAGCTGGGAACGACGCGCCTCGCATCCTCGCCGCCGGGGTGCGCGCGTCGGGGCGTGGGCGGGCGGTGGGCCCGAGCCCCTCGCCGCCCGGCTCGCGAAGGTCGGGATCGATGGTCGTCGGCATGGAAGTGGGTTGCCCACCGACGGAGACGCCGGCGCGGCCCATGGCCGGCCTCCGGGGCACCGCCCGGTCGGTCCGCTGGGCGCCTGCACGGCACCGCGCCAGCGGGGCCGGGATGCGCTAGAAGGGAGAGCCGAGGAGCGTGCGAGATGCCAAGGCGTTCGAGAAGCGGTAGGGGAGAGCTGGCGGGAAAGGTGGCGCTGGTCACCGCCTGCTCCAAGGGGATCGGTCGGGCCTGCGCGCTGGCGCTCGCCGAGGCCGGCGCGGACCTCGTCCTTGGCCTGCACGACGTACGCGGGGGTGCCGCCCTGGCCCGGCGGATCGGGCGGATGGGGCGGGAGGCGCTGCCGGTGCAGATGGACGTGTCGAAGCTCGCGGAGGTCCGCCGAGCAGTGCGCGAGGCGGTGCGCCACTTCGGGCGGATCGACATCCTCGTGAACAACGCCGGCATCGGCGCCCCGAGCCCCGCCGAGCGGGTCACCGAGAAGGACTTCGACGACACGCTGGCCGTGAACCTGAAGGGAACCTTCTTCGCCGCCCAGGAGGTGGGGAGGGTGATGATCCGGCAAAAGGGCGGCCGGATCGTCAACATCGGCTCGCAGGCGGGGGCGGTGGCCCTGCCCACCGAGTCGGTGTATTGCATGACCAAGGCGGCCGTCGCCCATCTCACGAAATGCCTGGCCTTGGAGTGGGCCCGTCACGGCATCGCCGTGAACGCGGTGGCACCGACCTTCATCGAGACCCCGGGCACGCGCCGGTGGCTCGACGACAAGACCTTCCGCAACTCGGTGGTGAAGCGGATCCCGCTCGGCCGGGTCGGCTCTCCGGAGGAGGTGGCCGAGCCGGTGGTGTTCCTGGCCGGGCCCCGGGCCTCGCTCATCACCGGCGCGACGTTGATGATTGACGGTGGGTGGACCATCCAGTGAGTGAGCGGCCCGAAGCCGCGCCGGTTCGCGTCCTCTCCCGGGTGGCGGGCTCCCCGCTCGTACAGCTGCTGGCACGCGTCGGCTTCGCCGCCAAGGCGCTTCTCTACTCGGAGATCGGTTACTTCGCGCTGCGCCGCGCCTGGGGCTGGCGCGCACCGCTGCTCGACACGAAGCAGGCGCTCATCCGGCTGGCTCGTTCGGCCGTCGGTCCGCCTCTCTCGGCGGCAACGGGTCTCGGGCTCGCCTGCCTGGGCGGGTGGTTCGTCATCGAAGCGCTCTACAACCCGCAGCGCCGCCGCGGTGCCTGGGCGGCCGTCTCTCGCCTGGGCCAGGCGTTGGGCGGCCTCGGCTACCTGGCTCTGGGAGCGGTGGGAATGCGGATCCTCCTCGGACTGAGCGTCGGGCCGTCCGCCGACGCGCTGGCCCGGACCGGTGTCGCCGAGGCCCTGGGAGTCCCCGGGGGTGCGCTGGTTTCCGGCGCGCTGGGCGCCGCCGGGATCGGGGTCGGGATCCGTCAGGCAGCCCAGGGGCTGTCGCGCTCCTTCCACAGGTCCCTCGACCTTCGCCGGGCGCCGCTCGCGGTGCGGCTCGTGGTCACGGCTCTCGGCGCGGTGGGGTTCACTGCCCAGGGCACCATGTTTGCGGCGGCGGGTGCGCTCATCCTGCGGGCGACGCTCGAGCGCTCGCCCGGCGAGGCGGGCGGTACCCGCGGCGTCTTGAAGGTGATCTCCGTCCAGCCGGGTGGGTCCGCCCTCCTCGCCGCCTTGGCCGCGGGCCTTCTCGCCTACGGCGCCTACGCCCTCGTGGAGGGCAGCGCGCGGCGCTTCCCGGCGGAACGAGGCAGGGGGCCCGGGGCAAGCGAGCCGCGCTGCTCGTCGGGTGCCTAGAGGGACCGGACAGCTCTGCCGTCGCCCGCCTCGGCGGCGCCGGTCCCCCGAGGTCGACGAGGTTCTTGCGAGAGGTCGCGGATCGAGCGAGCCGGGAACCGTCTATGGGGTCTTCTCTCATGCCCTTCGCGCCCGTGCGAGCCCGCGGTCGCGGGCCGTCGAGGATCGCCGCAAGTGCCGTGGGCGAACCCGCCACCCGGCGGGGTCTATCGTCAGCCGGCTGAGGTAGAGTCATAGGTGCTGGCGCCCGGACGCTCGCGTCAGCTTCCGGCATGCCCGAGATCCTTCAAAACGAGTTTTCCTGGTCGAAGTCCCGGCACGAACGGTTCGGCGAGTGCCGGCGGGCGTACTTCTACACCTACTACGGCAGCTGGGGCGGCTGGGAGGCGGAGCCGGGGACGGCGGTGCGGGAGCTGTACGTGCTGAAGAAGCTCTCGTCGCGCTGGCAGTGGGCGGGCTCTCTCGTTCACGGGACCTTGAAGCGCATCCTCCACTCCGCGCGGTTCACCGGGAGCTTCTGGCCGCTGGAGAAGGCGCTCGACCGCACCCACCAGCGGGCCCGCACCGAGTGGGCCGCCTCCCGTGACAAGAGCTACTGGCGCGAGCCCTCGCAGATCGTCGGGCTCGTCGAGCACGAGTACGGCGAGGTGGTCCAAAACGGAGAGTGGAAGGCGCTCTACGAGCAGGTGATCGAGGGCAGTCTGCGGGCCTTCTACCGGAGCCCGACCCTGGACCGGATCCGCGGCATCCCCCGCGAGCAGTGGCTTTCGGTGGATGAGCTCGACGCCTGGGACTTCGAGGGGACCAAGGTCTGGGTGGCCGTCGACTTTGCCTATCGGGGCGCGGACGGGCGGGTATGCGTCCTCGACTGGAAGACCGGCAAGGAGCGCGCGGTCGATCACATGCAGCTGGGCATCTACGCGCTCTACGCGCAGCAGAAGTGGTGTGCCGCGCCGGCCGAGGTGCGTTGTGGACTCGTCTACCTCGCCCCGAACGGTTCGCCGGGCGGGGAGGAGGTCTCGGTGGCCGCCGACCCGGCGACGCTCGCCGTCTGTCAGGCAAAGATGCGCGAGTCGATCGTGGCCATGCGCGCGGCGCTCGCTGACCCGGAGAGGAACCTCGCCGACGAGGAGGCCTTTCCTCGGCTCGCCGAGCGCGACGCCTGCCGGCGCTGCCCGTTCCGCCGGCCGTGCGGTCGGATCTGAGCTAGGGGAGGGGCAGGACCATGTTCGTGGCCTCGAGCGCGGGCCCGCCGGGAAGCGGCACCCGGGTACGACCGCGCCGGCAGAATCCCAGGGCGGCATAGAACCCGCTCGCCCCACCTGCGGCCACCACTCGGAGCTGCCGGTACCCGACGCGCCGCGCCCGACGGGCCGCCTCCCCGACGAGCGCCCGCCCCACCCCGCGCCCCTGGGCGCCCGGGCGCACGAAGGCGGCAGTCAGCTCCCGACCGCGCAGCGCGGCATAGCCGAGGACGCTTCGCCCCTCGACCGCCAACAGGTACCACTCGCCGCCGGGCCCCATGGCCCAGCGGTGGTAGAGCGGCGGGAGGCGACCCCAGGCGGCGAGGGCGCGGACCGGGTGCCGACCAGGGGGAAGGGCTTTCACCGCGGCGCGCATCACTGCCGCGACGGCACGGGCGTCGCCGGGGAGGGCGCGGCGGATGCGAAGGCCGGGGTAAAGGCGATGGGACCGGCTAGGCGTGAGCGGTCACCTGCTTCAGGATGTCCAGCTCCTCGAGCGCCTTGCCGGCGCCGATGACCACCGAGGACAGCGGGTCCTCGGCCAAGAACACCGGCAGCCCGGTCTCCTCCCGGAGCAGGACGTCGAGGTTCTTGAGCAAGGCACCGCCGCCGGCGAGGACGATGCCGCGGTCAGCGATGTCGCCGGCCAGCTCCGGGGGTGTGCGCTCCAGGGTGACCTTGACTGCCTCGACGATCCCGTTGATGGGCTCGGACAGTGCCTCGCGGATCTCCGAGGAGGTGACGGTGAGGGTGCGGGGCACGCCGGCCACCAGATCGCGCCCCTTCACGTCCATGGTGAGCTCGTCCTCGGTGGGGTAGGCGGTGCCGATCCCCATCTTGATGAGCTCGGCCGTCCGCTCGCCGATGAGCAGGTTGTACTTGCGCTGGATGTGCTGGATGATGGCCTCGTCCATCTTGTCGCCGGCGATCCGCACCGAGCGCGAATAGACGATCCCGCCCAGCGAGATGACCGCGACGTCGGAGGTGCCGCCACCGATGTCGACGATCATGTTGCCCGAGGGCT
>DASRZU010000048.1:0-11382 GCA_035686075.1 Anaeromyxobacter sp. | reverse complement strand
GCCGTTCCAATGGAAGTTCACGCGGCAGAACTTGAGGACCCTGCTGGAAAAGATCGAGACCAGGTCCGAAATCCAACGTCACCGGGCGGCCGCCTGATACCCCCGAAATACGTCACCGAACTTACGGGCCTGAGTACTAAGACCCCGCCGGAGCGGCCGTCCGCGCTCCTCACCATCTAGGCCGCCACGCTGACGGTGGTGAGGCGGTCGGCCCCTCGTTGATCGGCCCGCGCCTCGCTCTTCCATCCGGCACCTGCGCGAAGGGAGCGGGAGGCGCCCGTCTGGCCGCCTCCTACTCCTCCTGCACGTTGAACTCGACGCGTCGGTTCTTGGCTCGGTCCGCGGAGCTCCGGCCGGGCGCGAGCGGGCGCGTCTTGCCGTATCCCACCACGGCGATGCGCGAGGCGGGCACCCCGTTCTTTTGCAGGAAGTCCTTCACCGCGCGAGCGCGTTCCTCGGACAGCCAGAGGTTGTAGTCGAGTGGGCCGAGGTCGTCGGCGTGGCCCTCGATCCGGACGACCCGCATCCTCGGCTCCTCCACGATCCGCTTGGCGATGCGACGCAGGAGGCCGCGGTACTCGGGCTTGATCTCTTTCTTGTTGAAGTCGAAGAAGACGCGAGAGTCGATGCGCAGGGTGCCTTCGGGCGCCACCTTGGCGGCTTCGGGGGGCGGTTCGACCTTGGCCACCAAGGGCTCCGCCGCCTTGGCCTCCTCGGGCTTCGGCTCCTCGGCCTTCGGCTCCTCGGCCTTGGCGACGGCCGGCGCCGGTTCCTCGGGCTTCTGCGGCTCGGCTCTCTCCTCCTCGGCCTTCGGTTCCTCGGCCCTTGCGACCGGCTCGGTCTCCCGCAGGCGGTCCAAGCCAGCGGTGGAGAACCCCACCTCGGCGAGGACGCGGTACTCCGGGGTCCCGTACCCCTTGCCGATGCCCGGCCCGCCGCCCAGCGAGACCAAAAGACCCCTGGGAGAGCTAAAGCGCAGGGCTCCCAGGAGCTCCATGGGGCGGGCGGCCGCCGCGCTGTCCTTCATCCCGACCTCGCCGCCGAGGGTGGCGAGGGCCGAGAGATGGCCGTGTGCGACCCGAAACGGCCATTCCACTCCCGCGCCATAGGTGAAGGCGTTCCCCACGGTGAGGTCGACGAGCTGGCGCTGCTGCCGAAAGATCGCCCCGGCGTTGACGAGTGCCCGCGCCGGGCCGAGGGCGTCGAGCTCGAAGAGTACATTGGGGTTCACCGTGAACCCCCCTTGCCCCAGGTACGCGTTCGTGTTCCCGGTGGGGAGGCCCACCGGCGCGGCCAGGCCCAATCGAAGCTTGCCCTGGTCGAGAAGCCGAGCCTTGGGGATGATGCGGGCGTCGGAGAGGCCCGAGGAGGCCACGCTCGGCTTCAGTTCGGGGGGCAGGTAGCGGCTCTGCTCCTGGCCCTGGGAGACCACGCCGGAGACAACGGCCGAGACCTCGGCCCATTCCAGCAATCCCATCGAGAGGGTGAGGTCGAGCGCCGACTGGCTCTTGAGCAGCGCCACGTTGCTCATGCCCGGGGCGCCGACGACGAGCGGCCGGTTGCCGTAGCTCCCGTACGCGCGGATGGTGCTCTCGAGGTGGCCTGCCACCTGGGCTGATTCGACGCCCAGGAGATCATAGGCACCACCGGTTGGCTGGAACCGATTTACCACGAACGATGTGGTCACCGGCGGTGCCTGGGCCCTTGCCGCACCGACCCCGAGGATGGCGAGGACGAGCAGGGCCCGGAGGGCGCGGCGGGGGCGGCCGCGGAGGGCGATCCAGAGGAGGACCAAGAAGAGGCCCGCCGGTTCGGCCCCGCCTCCGGGGGAGCTGCACCCAGAGCCGGACGGCTTCCAGTCCGGCCAGACCACCACGTCGACGGTGGCCAGGTTGCCGAGCGAGTCGGTGACCTGGACGACGTCTGAGACGCCCCGGGTCGTCCCCGCGGTGTAGACGCCGGTGGTGGCGCCGATGGAGCCACCGTTCGAGTTCACGGTCACCATGGACCAGGTGAAGCCGGTGCCGCTCCCGCCCGAGGCCGTGAGGGTCACGGTCTGGCCTGGGTAGGCACCGGGATCGGCCGGGGCGATGGTGATTCCGGGGCCGATGGCCACCGTCGCGGTGGCGAAGTTCCCGAGCGAGTCCGTCACCTTCACCACGTCGATGACGTTGGGCGTCGCCCCCGCCGTGTAGGCGCCCGTCGTGGCGTCGATACTGCCCCCCGAGACGTTCGTGGCGAGCGTGAAGGTGAAGCCGGTCCCGGTGCCTCCCGCGGCGACGAAGGCGATCGGTCCTCGCGGCGGCGCGGCCGGAGCGGATGGAGTGAGGGTCACCGCCGGGCCGACGGTGACCGTCGCGTCAGCCGTGTTCCCGTAGGAATCGGTCACCCGGACCGTATCGCTGCAGCTCCCCGTGCGGCCGGCCTGGTACGCGCCGCTCGCCGGATCGATGGTGCCGCCGGAGCTGTTCACAAAAATGGTGTAGGTGTATCCGCTGAGAGAGCCACCGGAGGCGTCGAACCTCTGCGAGCCGAGGGGCGTGGTCGAGACCGTGTTCGGGGTGATGATGAGCGGGGTCATCACGTAGACCTGCGCCTGGGCGGTGTTCCCCAGCGAGTCCGTGACCTCTATCGTGTCCGTGACGCCTCCCGCGGGACCGGCCGTGTAGGCGCCGGTCGAGGCGTTGAGGCTCGCCCCCGACTGGTTTCCGCCCGAAGGGAACGACCAGACGTATCCCGCTCCCGAGCCGCCCTGGGCCGTGTAGGCAGCGGTGCCGCGAGGCGGGACCTGGCCTGGGCCGGTGATGGTGACGCCCGCGCTCACGTTGACCTGCGTGCTGATGGTGTTTCCGAGCGCGTCCGTGACCTCTACGACGTCGGCGCTATTCCCCGTGCCGCCCGCCTGGTAGGCACCGGCGGCGCTCACCGAGGGCAGCCCTGGGGTCGCGGGGCTGTTCGAGCCGGTGGTACCGAGGCTGAACGTGTACGGGCTTCCGCCGCCGCCCTGCGCGGTGAAGGTGACGGTGCCGCGCGGCGGCACGGTCGGGTTCTGCGGGCTGAGGACGAACGGGGTGAGGAGGTAGAAGGGCAAGGCCCTTCCGGGCACGCCCGAGACGATGGCCCGCACCCACCACCACCCGGCGGGGAGGGGCGTGGGGAGTTCCACCTGGGCTCCGCCAGCGCTGTAGGAGGCGGTCCGGGCGAAGGCGATCCCGTCGCCACCCTCGCGCGAGAGGACGAAGACCGGCGAATTAGCCGGGGAACTGCCGGTGTCCGAGGAGCCCGTGTCGAACCCGACGAAGGACGCCCCTGCGGCGGGGGTGTAGGACACAAGCCCGCCGGGGATCTGGGGGCCGAGTGGCATCCCCCCCGTGAGGCCCGGCGGTGTCGAGGCGAAGGTGGCGAAGGCGTCGTACAGCTCGGGATCCGGCCCGAGGCGCGTCCCGTCGTCGCCACCCCAGGCGAGCAGCTCGTTCGACGGGAGGAGAAGCAAGGAGTGGAGGTCCCGATTCTCGTTCAGCGGGGACACTCCCGACTGGATGAAGAGACCGCTCTCGGGCTCGTATCGCTCGACGATGGTGAGGTATCCGCTCGCGTCCTGGCCGCCGGCGAGGATCACCTCGCCCGTGGGGAGAGCGGCGGCGGCATGGTCGAGCCTCGGCGTGAGCGTCCCGGGCGTAGCCGCGAACGAGGCGGTCCCGTCGAATAGCTCCGCCGTGCCGAGCTCCACGCTTCCGTCCGTGCCGCCCGCCACGAGAACTCGCCCGTCGGAGAGCGGGGTCGCGGTGAAGTGTGCCCGCACTCCGCCGACCATGGAGCCCACGGGAGAGAAGGCGTTCGCGGTGGGGTCGTACACGTCGGCGGTGGCCGTCCCGTCCCCGCCGACCACGAGAACGCTGCCCGGGCGCAGGAGGGAGGCGGCATGGTGCGCGCGGGGCGCCGACATGGTGTTCGTGACCGGCGCGAAGGCATCGGCTACGGGGTCGTAGACCTCGGCCGTGTTGAGCGAAGTGCCCTGGTTGTCGCCGCCGGCGAGGAGGACATGCCCGGTCGCGAGGAGGGTGGCGGTGTGCGCGGAGCGCGGCGCGTTCATGGACCCGGAGACAGTCGACCAGGTCCGGGTCGCGGCGCGGTAGAGCTGCGCGGTCGCGAGGGTGTTCGTGGGACCGCTGCTCCCGCCGGCAATGAGCACGTCGCCGCTCGCGAGGAGCGTCGCCGTGTGATAAACGCGGGCGCTCCCCATGCTGGGGAGCGCCGTCACCGACTTCGCCACCGGGTCGAAGAGCTGCGCCGAGGCGAGGTACCCCCTCACCGGATCGATCCCGCCAACCTCGAGGACCTTCCCGGCGTCGGGGCCGTTCACGAGCAGGGTGGAGGTGTGGCCGTAGGCCGGGACGTAGTTCGCCATGGCACCGGCGCACGCCCCGGTGGTGCAGATCACGGTCCACTGGTCCAGGGCCCGGTCGAGGACCTCGGCACTGCCGAGCCCGCCCCCGGTGAGGAGGATGCGCCCCGAGGGAAGGAGGGTGGCCACCTGTCCGGACCGGGCCACGGCAAGGTGGCCGACGGGCGATTCGCTGGACGCGTCGGAGGCGTAGACGTCCACGTTCGAGACCGCGCTCCCGCCGTTCTCTCCCCCCGCGACCACCACGCGCCCGTCGGGAAGCAACGTCGAGGTGGCGTCGGCGCGGGGTGCGGGCGTGCCGTTCCCGAGGTCCGGGGCGGCGACGAAGTCGTTCTGGGCGACGCGATACAGGTGGGCGGTGGTGAGTTCGCCCCCGCTGTACCCGCCGACGACGAGCACGTCACCGTTCGAGAGCAGGGAGGCGGTGTGGCGGGTGCGGGCCGTCATGGAGCTCGCGGGAGCGGTCGAGCCCGCAGACGGGTCGAAGAGCTCTGCCGCGAGGGCGTCCACGATGGGAGTTCCCGTCCCGTCCTCGCCGCCCGCGACGAGCAGGGCCCCGCTGCCGAGGAGCGACGCGGTGTGGTGGGCCCGGGCCACGTTGAGCGCGTAGGGGCTCGGGGCAAAGGAGCCGGGAGCGCCCGCCGCCGGCGTGTACTCCTCGACGGAGGACAAGACGCTCGAGGCGTCCGACTTCCCGCCGATGACGAGAACGTGCCCGTTGGCGAGCCGGGTGGCGGTGTGCTCGGTACGCGCCGCGCCGAGGGCGCCGGCGGCGGAGAACGTGCCGCTCGCCGGGTCGAAGAGCTCCGCGCTGTTGAGCGAGTTGCCCAGGCCATCGTCGCCGCCCGCGAGGAGCACGCGCCCGTCGAAGAGAACGGTCGCCGTGGCATTCACCCTCCCGACGAGCAGGGCGCCGGTGTCGGCAAAAGTCCCCGATCCGGGATCGAAGATCTGCGCCGACTGGCTCGCACTGCCGCCCACCAGGCCGCCGGCGAGAAGAACCCGGCCGTCGCCGAGGAGCGCCGCCGCGTGGCCGGTGCGGGCGAGACCCGAGCCGCTGGCCATGAGGGAGGCCCGGCCGCCGGCCCGGGCGCCCGGGAGAGCGGGGCTGGGCGGCGCGGAGCAGGCGGCCCCGCCGAGGAGGACACCGGACAAGAGGATGTACGCGAGCGTGTGGCGCATGTCGTCCTTCCCATCTCTCGGGTGCGTCGCCGGAACGTGGGACCGGCGAAGGAGAGCTTCCCCGCTGCGCCCACACAGCAATCACCGCTCCACCGGGGGGGGGCGCTCGGTCGGCCCTGGGATCAACACCCTCGGTCCGCGGGGGCGGGGCAAGGCCCTGGTTCAGGCGGGACCCACCCTGGGTCCGGGACCCACCACTCACCTTCACGGAGCGCCAAAACGACGCCCGGTCCGGTTCCAGTCTTGTCGGGGGATTACCGCAGCGGCGACGCGTCCCTCACCCGGGCCACGCACTCACCGGCGGGGCATCGAAGGATGAGCGCTCCTTTCGAGCGCTCGCCGCCCGGGTGGGCCCAAAGCTTGGGCCGGCCGAGGAAAAGGAGAAGCCGGGAGGATCTTCTCCTCCCGGCTTCGGGAACTGCCTCTTGCGGGCTCTAAGCTGACGCCTAGAACCAGCCTTCCACCTGCGCGCCGAAGGTCGAGCCGCTCGTGGCGGTCCCGCCGGCCGACGACGCGAAGTTGACCGGGCTCGACCCGCCGGTGGGCGGATTCTGGTGGTTGGCGCCGCTGCTCCAGCTGCCGTACGTGTAGAAGAGACGGAACTGCGGACGCATCCAGAACCCGTTCTGGCCATTGCCGACCTTCGGGGCGAGGGTCGGAGCGATGCAGAACTTGGTCAGGTTCGCATCCTGGGCAGAGGCGGCCGAGGTGTAGACAGGGCTGTTGCTGTAGGTGTTCGCGGTGTAGCCGATGTCGCCCTGGATGAGGAAGTAGTCGCTGAACCAGTAGTAGGGCCGCGCGAAGAGGCCGTACTGCTGGGAGGTGATGTTGCTCGCGCCGGGGTTGCCCCAGGTCTTCGACTGGTACATTCCACCGATCCCGACCTGGAACTGAGCGTTGGGGGCGATCATCAGCCAGTCGAGGACGCGGAGCTGCTGGTTGTTCTTGTTGAGCGGGTCGGTGGTGGCGCCGCCGCCGAGCGAGGTCGTGAAGCCCGTGCCGCCGGCGAGGCCGCTGATGTTGCCCATGCCGGAGTTGATGGCATTGGCCCACTGGAACGTCAGGGTGTTGCTGGAGTTGCCCAGGAACCCGCTGTAGTTGTGCTCGAGGGTGAACCACCAGCCGGTGGTGGTGTCGTCCGACGGCAGCGGCCCGAGAACGGTCGAGTTCCGGGAGACGCTGACCACGTTCACATCGATCATCAGGGTACCGAAGCCGCCGAGCGGAAGCCCCTGCAACCGGAGGTCGGGGCGGAAGCCGGCGATGTCCGCGCCGGTGTTCGCCGCCGGGGTGCCCTTCACCGGCTTGTAGGAGAAGACCGAGAAGGAGAGCTTCCCGAAGCCAGTGTCCAGGTTCTCGAAGCCGATCCCGGTGTCGCTGGTGTTCAGGTAGAAGAAGTCGATCATGTCGATGTTTTCACGCTCGTAGTACTGCTTGCCACCCCAGAACGTGATCCCGTTCCACTGCGGGAACTTGGCCTTGAAGTAGTTCTGCTGGATCCCGAACGGGGTCGCGGTGCCCGTCGGCTGGGCGGTGTCCTGGTCGTAGTTGAACATGAGGCCCGCGGTGAACACGGCGCCATCGTCCTCCTTCACGAGCACTCCCTCGAGGCCCCACTCACCGTAGTTGTCGCACTCGTTACCGAGGCGGAGCTTGTAGTCCATGGTGGGGGTCTTGAAGCAGGTCATGCCCCCGCCCTTGCTGTTCCCGGCGAAGCCGTCACGGAAGTACCCGAAGAAGTCAACCCCGGGCACCGCGTAGGCGGGCGCCGCGTAGGCGACAACCGCCAACGCAAGCAGTGCTGCCTTGATCGTTCCCTTCATGTGGTCTCTCCCTCGATAGGTGAAACTGACCTCGTCCTTCGTCTGCATCGGGGCCGCTTCAAAGACCCCTACCTCACCGACTTCCCGAAGTCCGAACGGCCCGACGCTGCTTCCTTCCCTGTCGCTCCGTCCGGATCCACTACTACCACGTCGTGTTGCCCGGTGGGACAACTCGGTTGGTTGAGTTTTCGGCCCCTACGACCTCGGATCGCGTCCGCGATCGTATCCCCGCTTACGACGGGGCAGGGAGCCAGAGGTTCCCCTCACGATCGCTTGCCAACACCTCTTCGCTTCGACGATCACCGCTCACCGAAGCCGTGCACTACGGGTCGCTACCACCCTTGCGGAGACCAGAGTGCCCGGCATGGGCTAGACCCGGCACTCCCCCGTTGGATGGTGAGGGGATGCTACCCGATCCCGCCGTCAGTCGAGCAAAGAATCATCCTCCGATCGCCACCCCGATGGACGGCTGGCGAGCCCCCTGGAGGTACCGGGGACCCCTTGAACATGGTAAATCCTGACATTCATGTCATGGTGCGTAGCGGTGGACGCAGCTCTCCCGACTGTGCTCCCTCCTGCGCCGATGGGTTCTTTCTCGGGAAGGTCCTTTCCATCGGGCGAGCCGCTTGCCCGCGCGCTCTCTTTGGCCTCCCGCTGGACCCGTGAACCGGAGCTCGACGTGTTGGACGCATGACGACTGGTGAGGATCGGGGGACGCCGCTCGTCTCTCGGTGAGCCAGGCGCTTCGTCGGCAAGCGGCGAGGGAAGCACGAAGGGGCTCAAACCTCGTTCCCGCATGAGCTCCGCTCTGCACCGCTCGGGAGCGCCCCGGCCTTGGACTCTTGAAAGTGGTGTGCGTGGTCGCGGCCCGGACGGCGGCCTTGCCCGGCTCGGCCGCAATCCTTCGCCCCACGATCGAGATTCGGGGGCGATGGCGGGCCACTCTGCTTTTGAATCAGGGGGCCACAGCGGGGGCGTCTTCCGCAGCAGGGGCCTCGTACCTGAAAGCCCCTCCAAGCACTCCGCCCCGGCCCCGCGTATTCCTGACTTCCACCGAGACGCGCCCTGGCTTGTGTGGACCGGCGACGGCCACCGCCAGGTCGCCCCGCATCTCGAGAATCTCCGCCTCCCTGCCGCCTATGATCACCGTCGAGCCGGGCAGGAAGTTCTGGCCGACGATTGTGACCTTCGTCCCCGGTGGTCCGGAGGACGGCGAGACCCGGATGACGATGGGAGCGGGCGGCTCGGAACCCTGTCTGCTGTCGGCGAGCGCGGGTGCGGCGAACAGGGCCAGGGCGGCGCCGAGAAAGAAGGCCGAGCCACGCAGCATCGAGCTAGAAGATAGCACCGGGGCATCGCAGGGGCCCGGAGCCATTCCACCTGGGGCGCGCGTCGACGCGAAAATCGCAGTCTCGGGTGGGTCTGGCGCCTTCTCGGCCGGGTGGTATCCTGCGGCCCCGCCCGGAGGCCTCATGAGCACTCGCCGCCCGCTCCTTGCCGTCGCAGTCGTCGCCTGCGCCTGTGCGACGAATCGATACGAGGGAGGCGCGGAGTCCCCCATCCGGCTCGACACCCCGCCGGCGGTGGGCTGGGAGCCGGGGGGACCGTACCCGCTGAACCTCACGGTGTACAACGCGAGCGGTGGGCGGCTTTCGCTCGTGAAGCCCGAACCCGATGCGGCCCAGGTGAAGGTGTTCCGGGATTCCGGGGAGCTCGTCTGTCAGACGAACCGACCGACCGAGAAGGTGTACGAGGGGTGGGCCGCGATACCCGTCTCCTCCTCCTCCGGGCTCACCTTCACCGTGAGCATGGTGCCCTTCTGCGGAGGGAAGCTTTCACCAGGCGTCTACCGATACGAGGCCACCTACCTCGCGAACCGCTGCAACAGCGGGAGCGAGTTCGTCTGGACCGGCACCCTGGGCCCGCAGGGCGGGCGGATCGCGATCGGAAAGGACCTCTCGACCGACCAGGCGGCACTCGCCGCCGCGCTGGAAGCGACCCCCAATGCGCTCGGCTTCGCGGAGCCGACGACGCCAGGGGAGCAGGGCGGGGCGAGCGGGGCAGTGGCCGCGCCGGCTGCCGCCGCTATCCCCGTCAGTCCCGAGGCCGTCCGCGCCTGCGTGGATCGCGAGCTTGCCGCGCGCAGCCTGAACGCGTACGGCGACCCCGAGGGCACCCGATACGAGGGGGACAAGCCGCCGGTGGAGGAAGGGGGCCGCATCCTCTACGTCGCCAGCCGGAACGCGGAGATCCGCGCCGCCTGCAAGATCCCCGGCTTTTAGAAGAGGACCGAAGGGACTCGTCGGGCTCTCCACCCCGGCTGTCAGGAACGCTTCCGTTCGCCCAAGCGGATGAGCACTCTCGAGATGCGAGGGACGCGCTCGCGGAGGATCCGCTCGGCCCCGATGGCCTTCTGACGTGCAGAGGCGACGGACGCGTCGGCCGGGAGGGCCCAGCTGAACGAGACGCGGAGGCCCCCTTCCGTCCGGGTGACGACGAGGTCCTCCACCTCGGGAGCGTCCGGCAAGGCGTCGAGGGCCTCGCGCACGCGGGCGCGGTCCTCCGGGTCGGCCTCTTCCACCGCGAGCCCCAGGTCGAGTTCCGCCACGGGCTCCGTGTGCACGTGAATGGCCGACAGGCGGGGAAGGTCCTCCCGCAGCTGCGACTCGAATCGGCGCACGAGCTCGTCCACCTGGCCCACGGAGAGATCGCCCGGGACCTCCAGGTGCACGTCGAGCGCATCGAGATCCCCCGCACGGTGGCGGCGGATGGCGTGGGCACCCAAGCCGAGCCGGGCGGCGGCAAGCCGGACGAGCGTCAGAAGCCCCTCGGCGCCCGAGGCGACCGGCTCGACGTGGACCACCACGTCCGCGTTGGGTACCTCGCCGCGGACCGCGCGCTCCACCTCGCTGGCCGTGTCATGGGCTCGCTCCAGCGACGCCTGGCGCTCCACCTCCACCGTGACGTCGGCGAAGACCCCGCCCCCGCTCCGCCGTAGCCTCACCTTCCGGACCTTGGCCACCCCCGCCACCCCGGCCGCCCGCGCCACCGCCTCGGTCAGGTCGGGCGGAGCCGTATCCAGGAGGTCGTCCACCGACTTCTTGCCGAGACGCAGCGAGACCCACAGGGCGACCCCGGCCACGCCCAGTGCCGCCACCGAGTCGGCCTTCCTGAGCCAGGGCGCCCCGAGCCCGTCGGCGAGGGCCACGCAGATGAGCCCCAGGATCACCACCGACGAGGACCAGACGTCCGTGGAGAAGTGGAGCGCGTCGGCTTCGAGCGCCTGGCTCCGGTACTTTTGGGCGGCGGCGGAGAGCGCCCGGGAGCGCGACAGGTCCACGACGATCGAGATTCCCATCACCGCGAACGACCAGGCGGTGACCTCCACCGGCACCTCGTGCACGAGAAGCCGCCTTGAGGACTCCCAGACAATCCAGGCACAGGTGGCGATCAAGAGCCCGGTCTCGAACAGGGCCGAGAGGTTCTCCACCTTCCCGTGGCCGTAGGCGTGCTCGCGGTCGGCCGGCCGCCCCGAAGCCCGCACCGCCACGAAGGTGACAAAAGCTGCGACGAGGTCGAGCAACGAGTGCGCCGCCTCCGAGAGGATGCCGATGGATCCGGTGCCCAGGCCGACGACGATCTTGAGGAGGGTGAGTCCCACCGCCGCCACGACCGATGAGAACGCCACCACCTGCTTCTCGCGGCGGGACGGGTCGGAGCGGGGATCGGTCCGCACGGGGAGGAGTCTGGCAGGGAGCGCCCGGGCGGGAAAGTGCGTCCCGATCGCACCGCTGGCCGTAGCCGTGATCTCGGCCCTAAAGAAGCAGCAAGGCGCGAGGGGTGCAGCATCGACCGTTAGAAGGAGGGGCCGGCCGCGGCCCACGGTCGGGTCGGCCCGCACTCCGCGCGCCACCCCTTCCGGCAACGGCCAGTTCGTGGCATCAAGGCTCGCGTGACGCCGGTCCACGACCC
>DASRZU010000047.1:0-137103 GCA_035686075.1 Anaeromyxobacter sp. | reverse complement strand
GACTTCCCCGCGCCGTTAAGGCCGAGGAGGCCGATCTTGGCGCCGGCGAAGAAGGAGAGCGAGATGTCCTTGATGATCTGCCGCTTGGGGGGGACGATCTTGCTCACCCGGAGCATCGACATCACGTACTGGGGCATGGATCTTTCGCGGTCCTTGTGAGGGGGAAAAGGGAGATTACACGGATGCGCGCCATGGTGCTGTCCCGCCCCGGACTCCCCCTCGAGGCCCGGGAGGTCCCCATACCGTCGGCCGGGCCCGGAGAGGTGCGGCTGCGGGTCTCGGCCTGCGGCGTGTGCCGGACCGACCTTCACGTGGTCGACGGGGAGCTCCCGTTCCCCGGCCATCCTGTGATCCCTGGCCACGAGGTCGTCGGTCGGGTGGAGGCGATCGGGCCGGGGGTGGACCGGTTCCGGCTGGGCGAGCGGGTCGGCGTGCCCTGGCTGGGGTTCACCTGCGGCGTCTGCCGGTTCTGCACCTCGGGGCGGGAGAACCTCTGCGTGAACGCGCAGTTCACCGGCTACCACCGGAACGGCGGCTACGCCGAGGCGCTCGTGGCCGACGCGAGATATGCCTTCCCCCTCGCCGGGGCCTACCCGGACGACGAGGCCGCGCCGCTCCTCTGCGCCGGGCTCATCGGCTACCGGGCCTGGTCGCCCGTCCGCTCCGCCGGGCGCCTCGGCCTTTACGGCTTCGGCGCCGCCGCCCACCTCGTCGCCCAGCTCGCCCGCGCCAGGGGACAACGCGTGTTCGCCTTCACCCGCCCCGGCGATCGCGAGGGCCAGGCCTTCGCCCGCTCCCTCGGCGCCGAATGGGCCGGCGGCTCGGACGAGGCCTCTCCGGAGCCCCTCGACGCCGCCATCCTATTCGCCCCGGTGGGTGCCCTCGTCCCCGCCGCCCTCTCGCGCATCGAGCCGGGCGGGACGGTGGTGTGCGCCGGCATCCACATGAGCGATCTGCCCGGGTTCCCGTACGCGCTCCTCTGGGGGGAGCGGACCCTCCGCTCGGTCGCCAACCTGACGCGGTCGGACGGCGAGGAGCTCCTCGCGCTCGCCCCCGCGGTACCGCTCCACGTCGAGGTCACCCGCTACCCGCTCGCCGAGGCCAACCGGGCTCTCTCGGACCTGCGGGGCGGCCGGGTACGGGGAGCCGCCGTCCTCGTC
Organism: Anaeromyxobacter sp.; assembly: GCA_035686075.1. Lineage (GTDB taxonomy): Bacteria > Myxococcota > Myxococcia > Myxococcales > Anaeromyxobacteraceae > Anaeromyxobacter. The sequence continues at coordinate 135,943 of DASRZU010000047.1, read as the reverse complement.
CCCTGAAGCGGGAGGCCCGCGAGAATAGAGGGCCCCGGATGTGCCGTGCCTTGGGAAGACAGCGCCCCTAACTCCGGCATCCGGAGGACCCATGCGCACCATGCGCACCTCGTCGACCCTGGCGCTCTGCGCTCTCATCCTCTTGCCCTCCGCAGCCCAGGCCCAGCAGGACCGGCCCCAGGAGCACGTGCGCGGCGACGTCGTCGCCCTGAACGGCGACACCCTGGACGTACGGACGCGCGACAACCGGGTCGTCCACCTCCGGCTCGCCGAGAAGGCGGGCGTGGCTCAGGTGGTGGACGCGGACCCGGCGGCCCTCGCAGACGGAACGTTCATCGGGACCACCGCCGTCGCAGAACCGGACGGGACCCTGCGGGCCATCGAGGTTCATCTCTTCCCGGAGTCCATGCGCGGCACCGGCGAAGGGCACCGGCCCTGGGATCGCGGACCGGGCAGCAGCATGACCAACGCCACCGTCTCCGGCATGAGCCGCGGCGGGGGAAACGCCAAGCAGGGGGCCAAGAGCAGCATGACCAATGCCACCGTCACCAGCAGTGAGAAGGCAGGCGGCGAGCGCACCCTCACCCTCAAGTACCAGGGCGGCGAGCAGACGGTGGTCGTTCCACCCGGCATCCCCATCGTGAAGCTCCTCCCGGGCGATCGCTCGCTGCTCGTCCCCGGAGCGCATGTCTTCGCCGTCGCCACCGCGGGGGAGGACGGCAGCCTCGTCGCCCAGCGGCTCGCCGTCGGTGAGGGAGCCGTCGTCCCCCCGATGTGACGTGGGAGCCAAAGCGCCCATCGCGCCCTCGCGGGAGTCCTTCCATGCCGGCGCGAGCCAGGTGATCGTCGTCGGCGCGGGCCCGGGTGGGCTCGCCGCCGCCGCCGAACTGGGGCGGGCAGGCGTTTCCGCGGTGGTCCTCGAGCGCGCCGATGTCCTGGGCGCGAGCTGGCGGGGCCACTACGACCGGCTTCACCTCCACACCGTGCGGTGGTTGTCCGCGCTCCCCGGCCTGTCCATCCCCCGCCGGGAGGGACCGTGGGTGTCCCGCGACGGGTTCGTCGCCTACCTCGAGGCCTACGCGCGTCACCACCGTCTCGACGTCCAGACGGGGACGGAGGTCCGTCGCCTAAAGAGGGCCTCACCGGGATGGCGGCTGGAGACCTCCCGCGGGGAGGTCTCCGCCCCGGCCGTCGTCCTCGCCACCGGCCAGTGCCGGGCGCCGCGGATGCCGGCCTGGCCCGGCCAGGACCGCTTTCGCGGCCGGCTCCTTCACTCGAGCGCCTACCGGAGCGGAAAGGAATTCGTCGGCAAGGACGTCCTCGTCGTCGGCGCGGGCAATAGCGGGGCGGAGATCGCAGTGGACCTCGTGGAGCAGGGCGCGGCCCGGGTGCGCGTCTCGGTGCGCCGCGCTCCCCATGTCGTCCCCCGGAGGGTGGCCGGCGTCCTCCCCACCCAGCTCGTGTCGATCGCACTCTTTTCTTTGCCGGTGCCCCTCGCCGACGCCCTCGCTCGGGCCGCGGCGCGGCTCACGGTGGGCGACCTCACCCGCTTCGGCCTCGAGTCGGCGAAGGATGGCCTCTACAGCCGGAACGTCCGGGACGGGAAGATCCCCATCCTCGACGTCGGGTTCATCGCGGCGCTCCGGGCCGGGCGGCTCGAGATCGTGCCGGCGGTGGAAGGCTTCGACGGGGCCGCGGTCCTCCTCCGCGGCGGGACGCGAGTCCTGCCCGAGGTGGTGGTCGCGGCGACGGGCTTTTCCCCCGCGCTCCAAGGGATGCTCGACGGCCTCGGCCTCCTCGACGAGAAGGGCATCCCCACGGTAGAGGGTGCCGCCGCCGTCCACGGGGCGCCCGGCCTTCACCTCCTCGGCTTCTCGAGCCCTCCCACGGGGAACCTACGAAAGATGGGCCGCGACGCGCGGCGGATCGCACGGGCGGTGCGCGCACGGCTTAACGCCCTCGAGCACGGCGAGTCGGGGTCCTAGTGGATCGAGGGACTGAGAAGGGACCCCCTGCCGGCATCGGCGAGGGTCCTCCTCGCAGAGTCGACGAAGCGTTGCACCGCTTGCGCCCAACCCCACTCGGCGCCGGAGGTGAACGCCCGAATACCCAAGGGGTTAGAGCCCCCGGTGGCTTCGCCCCCACACTTCCCTGCCCTTTGGTGCCACACTCTCGCGCCAAACATCGCGCCCGGAGATCCCACCATGGCTGAGCCGCTCCCCGCCCCTGCCATCCGGCCGCCGCCTCCCGCGGATAGGGGCGAGTCCGAGCACGCGCCCTTCGTCCCCGCCACCGAGGAGCCAGCGGAACTGACCTTCTTGCCGGTCCTCGTCGGAGCGCTCCTCGGAATCCTCTTCGGCGCGAGCTCCATGTACCTCGTCCTCAAAGTGGGGATGACGGTCTCGGCCTCGATCCCGGTCGCGGTCCTCTCCATCACCCTCTTCCGCGGCTTCTCGCGGGCGTTCGGCATCCGCAGGGCCACCATCCTCGAGAACAACATCGTCCAGACGACGGGGAGCGCAGGCGAAGGGATCGCCTTCGGGGCGGGCGTGACCATGCCGGCCATGCTCATCCTCGGCTACGACCTGAGCTACCTGCACACCGCGCTCGTGGCGGTGCTGGGCGGGGTGCTCGGGACCTTCCTCATGATCCCGATTCGCCGCGCCCACATCGTGAAGGGGGCGAAGACCCTCAAGTACCCGGAGGGCACGGCCTGCGCCGAGGTGCTCATCTCCGGAGAGAAGGGCGGGACCACCGCCCGGACGGTCTTCGCCGGGCTCGGGTTCGGGTCCCTCTTCGCCCTCGCCTACCAGGGGCTGGGCCTCTTCAAGGACACGGCCCAGAAGGTGTTCGGGAAGTGGTACGACGGCGGGAACCTCGCCGCGGAGGTGAACCCCGCCCTCCTCGGCGTCGGCTACGTGATCGGCACCCGCACCTCCCTCGTCATGGGGGCGGGCGGGATCCTCGCCTCTCTCGTCCTCATGCCAGCCATCAAGCTGTTCGGCTCAAGCGCCGCCGCCCCGATCTACCCCGCCACCGCCCTCATCAAGGACATGACCACCGACCAGATCTGGCACGACTACGTCCTCTACATCGGCGCCGGGGCAGTGGCCGCGGGCGGGATCATCTCGCTCGTCCGGGCCCTTCCCACCATCGCCGGGGGCGCGGTCCGCGGACTCTCCGGCCTGAAGGGCGGCGGACCGCGCAGCGAGGCCCGCACCGACCGCGATCTGCCGGTCTGGTTCTGGGGGGGCGGGGCGCTCCTCGTCATCGTGGTGCTCACCCTCGCCCCGTCGCTCGAGCTGAACGTGCTCGGCGCGATCCTGGTGGTCGTGTTCGGCTTCCTCTTCGTCACGGTCAGCTCCCGACTCACCGGCGAGATCGGCAGCTCCTCGAACCCCATCTCCGGAATGACGGTTGCGACCCTGCTCCTCACGAGCCTCATCTTCCTCGGGCTCGGCTGGGTGAGCGCCCCCGACAAGATCGCCGCCCTCTCCATCGCCGGGGTGGTCTGCATCGCCTCCTCGAACGGAGGGACCACCTCGCAGGACCTGAAGACCGGCTACCTCGTGGGCGCCACCCCCGCGCGCCAGCAGATCGCCATCCTCGTCGGGACCATCTCCTCCGCCCTCCTCATCGGACTCATCCTCCTCAAGATGAACGACGCGGCGACGGTGTTCACGAGGCGCGACTACCCCGGCTTCCGGGTCGACCCGGCGACCCTCGCGGAGAGCCAGCCCCTGCGCGGCCCAGACGCTTCCTCCGATCCCGCCCTGTACCACGTGCTGCGGCTCAGCGAGCCCAAGGAGGGCGTGCCCGCGGGCAAGTACCTGGTCGACGGGGAGGGGCGGATCCGCTACCTCGAGGACCCGGGCATCAATGGACGAGTGAAGGTCCGGGACGGAGGGGAAAAGGTCGAGAAGTACAACGCCCCGAAGGCCATGCTCATGTCCTTCATCATCGACGGCATCATGTCCCGGAGGCTGCCCTGGAGCCTCGTGCTCATCGGCGTGTTCATCTCTGTCCTCCTCGAGCTCCTCGGGATCTCCTCCCTCGCCTTCGCGGTGGGCGTGTACTTGCCGGTGTCGACCTCGATCCCCATCATGATCGGCGGAGTGGTGCGCTGGCTCGGCGACCGCACCGCCCGGCGCAAGCTCTCCGAGGCGGAGGCCGAGAGCGGGCCGGGCGTACTCTTTAGCTCGGGGCTCATCGCCGGCGGGGCGGTGACGGGGATGATCCTCGCCCTCATCCAGCTCGGGGCCGCGGGGCGCCGGTTCATGGAGTGGCTGAACGTCTCGGGGAAGTTCCCGCTCTCGGGAAGCGACCTCTTCTCCATCCTGCTCTTCTTCGCTCTCGCAGCCGTGCTCTGGCTCGTCGCCACCGAGCGGCTCTTGGCCGGCGAACGGACCTCTTGATTGGCAAGGAGGTCTTTCGCCTGCGGGCTTCTTCCCCGCTCGCCACGCGAACGGATTTGAGTGCAGACGACTCAATGCAAACGCCTGCTGACGCACTGCGAGAGGTGATCGCAGCAGCTCGCGGGCCCGAGCTATGGGCCTATTCGCAATCCTCGCGACGAGGCAAAGGAAAGGTCGGGGCTCTGCGGAGCGCGGTACCTAACCAGGGTCCGTAGAACGGTCCCTCCCCATCTCCGGCGGCGACCGCAGGCAGGTACCGACGGTGCGGCGCCGCGTCCCCTTGTCCACCTCCACTCGACGTGTCACGATGGTTGTTTAGCCAAGGACCGAGGGGCGGCCGGCCCGCAGGGTCTTCGAAAGAGGAGTCGCGAAATGATCAGTTACAAGGAACTCGGGCTCGTCAACACCCGCGAGCTCTTCCGGAAGGCCATGGCGGGCGGCTACGCCATCCCGGCGTACAACTTCAACAACATGGAGCAGCTCCAGGCCATCATTCAGGCCTGCGTCGAGACTAGGTCCCCGGTCATCCTCCAGGTCTCCTCTGGAGCCCGCAAGTACGCCAACAAGACCTTGCTCCGGTACATGGCCCAGGGCGCGGTCGAATACGCGAAGGAGCTCGGGTACCCCATCCCCATCGTCCTGCACCTCGACCACGGCGACACCTTCGAGCTCTGCAAGGACTGCATCGACAGCGGCTTCTCCTCGGTGATGATCGATGGCTCCCATCACCCCTACGAAAAGAACGTGGCCCTCACCCGGCAGGTGGTCGAGTACGCCCACCCCCGCGACGTCACGGTCGAGGGCGAGCTCGGGGTATTAGCTGGCGTCGAGGACGACGTCTCGGCCGAGCACTCGCACTACACCCAGCCGGCGCAGGTCGAGGACTTCGTGAAGAAGACCGGCGTCGACTCCCTCGCCATCTCGATCGGCACCTCCCACGGCGCCACCAAGTTCAAGCCCGAGCAGTGCACCCGGACCCCGGACGGCGTTCTCGTCCCGCCCGACCTCCGCTTCGACATCCTCGAGGAGATCGAGAAGCGGATCCCCGGCTTCCCCATCGTGCTGCACGGGGCCTCCTCGGTGCCGGTCGACAAGGTGAGGCAGATCAATACCTACGGCGGCAAGCTCAAGGACGCGGTGGGCATCCCCGAGTCGCAGCTAAGGCGCGCCGCTGCCTCCGCCGTTTGCAAGATCAACATCGACTCCGATGCCCGGCTCGCTATGACGGGCGCCATCCGCGAGGTCTTCGCGAAGAGCCCCGCCGAGTTCGACCCGCGCAAGTACCTCGGCCCGGCCCGCGATGCCGCCAAGGAGCTCTACAAGCACAAGAACCAGGACGTGCTCGGCTCGGCCGGCCGCGCATAGTTCCTCCTCGGACAGGGAGGGTTCACGAGGGGCGCCTCCGGGCGCCCTCTCGCGTCTCCCGCGACCTCCCTGGCTCGTGTGGGGATCGGCAACACCCAGGCGTATCGCGGCCCCGAAGCGGTGCACTGCCAGGCGTGCAGCGTGGGATCGTCACGAGCGGTGGAGCCACGCCTCCCCCGGGAGGTTTCATGACCCGTTCGTCCCGCCCGCGCAGGGCCGGGGCGGCCACCACGACCCCTTCCCGGCTCCCCAGGACCGGGCTTAGCCAAGGAAGCTTCCTCGCCGTCCTCGCCTCTGCCGCGCTCGTCTCTCCTTCGCGCGTTCCTGCCGAGGAGCCCGGAGCCGCCGGTGTGCTGGCCGAACCGCCGTCCCTCCTCGAGGGTAGAGGAGCACCCCTCCCCGCCGTCGAGGCCGGGCAGTCCCAGGCCGGGCTTCGTTCCGATCCCGGTTCCGTGGAGGAGGAGGAGGTCCGGGGGGAGCGACCGCGGCTTTTGCCCCACTACGAGTATCTGGAGGATAGCTACCTCGACTACTTCTTCCCCAACGTCGGACCGGTGGGGGACAGCCCGCTCGCATTCGAGGCGCAGGTCGCTTCCCACTTCTTCATCCTGAACCAGTGGAAAGTGGTGGAAGAGACGAGCCCACCTGGTTCTTTGGCCTCGGTCTTGAGCTGGGACCTCTCTTTCGTCCTCAAGCTGCGGATGGTGAGGGCGAATTCCGAGCCCATCCGCCCGCCCTCCTACATGCCCTCCACACACCTGCAGTGGTTCGGCCTCGTGAAGACGGAGGGCGGGGGGGTGCGGGAGCTCGAAGCGGAGGGGGCGCTCGCCCATCACTCCAACGGCCAGGGCCCGGGTCAATGCTCGTTCGTCCCGGTGGACGAGCAGGGCACCTTGAACCCCACCACCTGCCTCTCGCCGGGCCAGATCAACGGCTCCTTGCGTCACTACGTGAACTACCGCTCGGGCGACTTCACCACGAGTTATGTCTACGCCGGCCTCCACTACGCGTACATGACGCTCGAGAGGCCCGCTCGATACCTGCGCTCCCGCGTGAGTATCGGGATCCGATACGAGCAGAATTTCGTCACCAATGCGGCGTACCAGGGATTCCCGGGCGCCATGCATCCGGACCAGGCGTGGATCTACGGAATCCACCGGGCGAACCTACAGGCCCAGGGCCGCCGCCACCTCTTTTCCGGAGATCCCTGGCTCGCCGGCGTCGCCGCCGCCACCCTGAGCCAGGAGTTCATGTGGAACACCGCCCTGGGCGTCCCGAAAAACCGGACCATCCTCGAGCTGAGCTACGTCTTCGACCGGGTGTACGGGATGGGATTCTTCGCCCGCGGCTACACGGGCCAGGACTACATGAACATCCTCTACGCGGTGGGTCGGACCACCATGTTCCAGTTCGGGATCATCTGGAGCATGTCACCCGAAGTGCGGTACCGGTTCGGCGAAGGCCCGCTCCCCGACCAGCCATGAGGCCCTCCAAGAGCGCGCGGCGAGCGATCCCCACGATCGCCCGCCGCGAAGAGGGTCCCCGAGTCCTCCGCCTCAGGACTCGAGGAACGCCACCCCGGGGAGCACCTTCCCCTCGAGGAACTCGAGGCTGGCGCCGCCGCCGGTCGAGCAGTGGCTCACCCGGTCGGCCACCTTGAACTTCTTGGCCGCGGTGGCGGTGTCCCCCCCGCCCACCACCGTGGTGACGCCGGCCGCGGTCGCCCGGGCGATGGCGTCGGCCATGGCCTTCGTCCCGCCGGCGAAGGCGTCGAACTCGAACACCCCCGGAGGACCGTTCCAGATGATGGTCCGGGCCCGGGCGATGACCTCGTCGAAGAGTGCGCGCGACCTCGGGCCGGCGTCGAGCCCCATCCAACCGGCCGGGATGCCCTCCTTGTCGGACCGGACCTGGGTCTTCGCCGCGGCGTCGAACTTGTCACCGCAGACGAAGTCCACGGGGAGCGTGATGACGACGCCCTTCGCCTTGGCCTTGTCGAAGAGCTCCTTCGCGATCTTCGCCCCCTCGGGGTCGAAGAGGCTCTCCCCGATCTCCATCCCCTCGAGAACCTTCTTGAAGGTGAAGGCCATGCCGCCGCCGATGATGAGCTCGTTGGCCTTCTCGAGGAGGTTGTTGATGAGGGGGATCTTGTCGCCGATCTTGGCGCCGCCCAGGATGGCGAGCAACGGCCGCTTCGGGTTCTCGATCACCGCGTTGAAGGCGTTGAGCTCGGCCTCCATCAAGAAGCCGGCCGCCTTCTTCGGGAGCGCCACTCCCACCATCGAGCTGTGAGCCCGGTGGGCGGTGCCGAAGGCGTCATTCACGTAGACGTCCCCGAGCCTCGTGAGCCCTTGGCAGAAGGCCTTCACCGCGGCCGGATCGGCCGCCTTCTTCGTGCCGTCGTCGAGCTTGACCTTGGTCTCCTCCTCGATGTGGAAGCGGAGGTTCTCGAGCAGGACCACCTCACCCGGCTTCAAGGTCCCGGGGGCGCAGGCGGCCTCCACCTGGGGCCCCACGCAGTCGTCGAGGAACTTGACCGGCTTCTTTAGGAGCTTCGAGAGCTCCTCGGCCACCGGCCGCAGCGAATACTTGGCGATCCTCTGCCCGTCGGGCCGGCCGAGGTGCGACATGAGCACCACCGAGGCCCCCTTCTCGAGCGCGTACCGGATGGTGGGGAGCGCCGCCTGGATGCGCTGGTTGTTGGTGATGGCGCCGGTCGCCTTGTCCTGGGGGACGTTGAAGTCCACCCGCATGAGGACGCGCTTGCCGGCGAGCTCGAGGTCGCGAATCGTCTTGAACTTGGCCATGGCGAATTGTGCGGCGAACGACGGGTCGAGTCGTGTGCGGCGAGGAGAAACGAGGGCCGGGCGCCTTGCGCCCGGCCCGGGACGAAGAACGGCTAGAGCCGGGCGACCATCTTCCGGGTGAGGTCCACCACTCGGTTCGAGTAGCCCCACTCGTTGTCGTACCAAGCCACGAGCTTGTAGAACCCCTTGTTGAGCTCGATGGAGCTGCCGGCGTCGAAGATCGAGGAGAGCGGATCGTGGATGAAGTCGCTCGAGACCACCTCGTCCTCGGTGTAGCCGAGGATCCCCTTCAGGTACGTCTCGCTGGCCCGCTTCATGGCGGCCTTGATCTCCTCGAGCGAGGTCTCCTTCACCGTCCGGAAGGTGAGGTCGACCACCGAGACGGTGGGGACCGGCACGCGGAAGGACATGCCGGTGAGCTTGCCCTTCACCTCGGGGATCACCAGGCCCACCGCCTTGGCCGCGCCGGTCGTGCTGGGGATGACGTTCTGGGCCGCGGTGCGGCCGCCCTTCCAGTCCTTCTTGGACGGGCCGTCCACCGTCTTCTGGGTGGCGGTGTAGGCGTGGATCGTGGTCATGAGCCCCTCGGCCAGGCCCATGCCCTCCTTCAGGACGACGTGGACCACCGGGGCGAGGCAGTTCGTCGTGCAGGAGGCGTTGGAGACGATGTGGTGCTTGGCCGGGTCGTACTTCCCGTCGTTTACGCCCAAGACCACGGTGAGGTCCTCGCCCTTGGCGGGCGCGGTGATGAGGACCTTCTTCGCCCCGGCGGAAAGGTGCCCGCGGGCCTTCTCCGCATCGTTGAAGAGCCCCGTGGCCTCGATCACGAACTGCACGCCCAGCTTCTGCCAGGGCAGCTCGGCCGGGGTCTTGGCGCTCACCACCTGGATGTCCCGGCCGTTCACGACGAGGATGTCGTCGTCCCCCTTGTCCGGAGAGGACTTCCGGGAATCGATGGTCCCGTTGAAGCGCCCCTGGGTGGTGTCGTACTTGAGGAGGTAGCCGAGGTTGTCCGCCGGCACGATATCGCCCACGGCGACGACGTCGAGCTCCTTCCCGAGCAGGCCCTGCTCCACGAGGGCCCGGAAGACGAGGCGGCCGATGCGGCCGAAACCGTTGATCGCAACTTTCACTGCCATTGGGCGTCTCCCCTGTTCCGGTGGTGGTTCGCTACCAATCGAAGCCTGCCCGGTAGCGCTCTTGTCCTCGGCCGACGGCCGAGCCACGGTGACCTACGACGTGCAGTGCTCGTACCCCTTCTCGACGCCCGGATCAAGGCGCGATTACGCGCGGTTCTGCTGTCCCAATGGCGGCTCCCCGAGATGGGAGTGCGGCCTCGGAGCGCAGGGGATTGCACGAGGAGGCCCGGGTCGACCCTCCCCTTTGAGCAGAGCGACAGACCGGCGCGGTAAACGTCCGTAATGGATCCGGCCTCTCTCCTCCTCCTCGCCGCCGTGGCCGCGCTCTGCGCGGCGGTGGGGTACCTCTCCCGCGGGGGGGTGGCGCGGGTGGCGGAGGAGCGCGCCCGACGGATCGCCGACCTCGAGGCCCGACTCGAGGCGCGCGAGGCCGAGGCCCTCGAGGCGCGGGCACTGGCGTCCTCTGCCGACCGCCACGCGGCGGAGGCAGAGGCGCGGCGAATAGCCGAGCGAGCGGCGGCCGAGGAGAAGCTCGCCCTCCTCGAGGAGGCCCGCTCGAGGCTCACCGACGCGTTCAAGGCCCTCTCGGCCGAGGCCTTGAGGGCCCAGAGCACCTCCTTCTTGGAGCTGGCCCGCACGAGCCTCGAGAAGTACCAGGAAGGCGCACGCGGCGAGCTGGAGAAGCGCGAGCGGGGCATCGCCGAGCTGCTCGCCCCGGTGAAGGAGAGCCTCGGGAAGCTCGATGGCCAGCTTCGGGAGCTGGAGGAGGCGCGGGTGGGCGCGTACCAGGCGCTCGCCACCCAGCTCAAGGGGATGGCCGAGGCCCAGGGCGAGCTGCGCGCCGAGGCCGGTAACCTCGTCAAGGCCCTCCGCGCGCCCCAGGTCCGCGGCCGGTGGGGCGAGCTGCAGCTAAGACGGGTGGTCGAGCTGGCCGGCATGCTCGACCACTGCGACTTCCACGAGCAGCAGACGGTCGAGGCCGACGCCGGCCGGCTCAGGCCCGATCTCGTGGTCCACCTCCCCGGCGGCCACGACGTCGTGGTCGACGCCAAGGCGCCGCTCTCCGCTTACTTAGAGGCGGTCGAGGCGAGGGACGACCTCTCCCGCGCCGCCCACCTTGCCGAGCACGCCCGCCAGCTCCGGGACCACGTGGCCGCGCTCTCCCGCAAGGCCTACTGGGAGCAGTTCCAGCCGGCCCCGGAGTTCGCCATCCTGTTCCTCCCTGGGGAGAGCTTCTACGCCGCAGCTCTGGAAGCCGACCCGACCCTGCTCGAGGCGGGAGTGGAGCGGCGCATCCTCCTCGCGACGCCCACCACCCTCATCGCCCTCTTGAAGGCGGTCGCCTACGGCTGGCAGAGGGACTCGGCCGCCGAGAACGCCGAGGCCGTCGCCTCGCTCGGGCGCGAGCTCTACAAGCGGATCGCCGACCTGGGAGGGCACTTCGCTCGCCTGGGAAAGGGGCTGTCCCAGACGGTCGACGCCTACAACCGGGCGGTCGGCTCCTTGGAGGCGCGCGTCCTCCCCCAGGCACGCCGCTTCGAGGAGCTCTCCACGGCGCCCGAAGGGCTCTCCTTGCCCGAGCTCGCTCCGGTCGAGCCCTTGCCGCGGCCCCTCGTCGCCCCCGAGCTCTTGGGCGCGGAGCGGTGAGCCGGCCCCCGCTTCGACGCCTCTCGCTCCCCTGGTAGCATGAGGGGGTAAAGCTCTCCTCTAAAGAGCAACCGATGGCCAAAGACGCCGGCTCCCTGCGCCGTGAAGGGCGACGGATCGCGCTCACCGGGACGGTGCAAGGGGTCGGGTTCCGGCCCTTCGCGGTCCGGCTGGCGCGGGAGCTCGACCTCGCCGGGCGCGTGTGGAACGACGCGGCCGGGCTCACCGTCGAGGCGTTCGGGCCCGGGCCGGTGCTCGACCTCCTCGAGCGACGCCTCGTCCTCGAGCGGCCGGCGGCGGCCCGAGTGGAAACGGTGCGCGCCTTCGCCATCCCCGACGAGCCCGTGACCGGGTTCGAGATCGCCGAGAGCGGCGGGGCGGCCGAGCGCAGGGTCGCCATCCCGCCCGACCTCGCCACCTGCCCCGACTGCCTCAAGGAGCTCCTCGACCCGACCGACCGGCGCCACCGCTACCCGTTCACGAACTGCACGAGCTGCGGGCCGCGTTTCACCATCGCCCTGGGAGTGCCCTACGACCGCGCCGCCACCACCATGGCCGGCTTCCGGATGTGCCCGGCCTGCGCGCACGAATATGCGGACCCGAGGGATCGGCGCTTCCATGCCCAGCCGAACGCCTGCCCCGCCTGCGGGCCCGCCCTCGAGCTTCGGGACCGGACCGGCTCCCCCCTCGATTGCCCAGACCCCATCGCGCGCGCCGCAGCCGCCCTCCGGGAAGGAAGCGTGGTCGCGGTGAAGGGGCTCGGCGGGTACCACCTCGCCTGCGACGCCACCAAAGGCGATGCCGTCGGCTCGCTCCGCGCCCGGAAGAGGCGCGAGGAGAAGCCGCTCGCGGTCATGGTCCAGGATCTCGAGGCGGCACGCGCCCTCTCGGAGCTCTCACCCGCCGAGGAGGCCTTGCTCGAGTCGGTGGAGCGGCCCATCGTCCTCTGCCGGAGGAGGGCGGACGCCCCCCTCGCCCCCGAGGTGGCACCGCAGAGCCCGCTCGTGGGCCTCCTCCTCGCCTACACCCCCCTGCACCACCTCCTCCTCGGCGAGGTGAACCGACCCCTCGTCATGACGAGCGGAAACCTCTCCGAGGAACCGATCGCCTTCGAGGACCGGGACGCGTTCCTCCGCCTGTCCGGGATCGCCGACCTGTTCCTCACCCATGACCGCCCCATCGCCTCGCCCTGCGACGACTCGGTGGCCCGGATCGTGGGCGGCCGGCCCATGCTCCTTCGGCGCTCGCGCGGCTACGTCCCCCGCCCGGTCCGCGTCGCCCACCGCTTCTCGCGGCCTGTCCTCGCGGTCGGGGCGCAGCTCAAGAACGCCGTGTGCCTCGCCCGCGGCGACGAGGCCACCCTCGGCCCGCACACCGGCGACCTCGACAACCTAGAATCCCTCGAGGCGTTCGAGGCCGCGGTGGCCCGGCTCGAGGCCTTCCTCTCGTTACGGCCCGAGCTCGTCGCTTGCGACCTGCATCCCCTCTACCTCTCCACCCGCTACGCCCGCGAGAGGGCCGCCTCCTTGGGCGTGCCGCTCGTCGAGGTCCAGCACCACCACGCGCACGCGGCGGCGGCGATGGCGGAGCACGGTCTGGACGGCCCGGTGCTGGCCCTCTGCTGGGACGGGACCGGCCTGGGAACGGACGGAACCGCCTGGGGCGGGGAGCTCCTCAGGGTCGAGGGCACCGGGTTCGAGCGGCTCGCCACCTTCCGGCCGCTCCCCCTCATCGGCGGCGACCTGGCCGTTCGCGAGCCCTGGCGCCTCGCGCTCGCCGCCGTTCTTGACGCCTTCGGCGACGAGGCGCCCCTCGACCGCTTGCCGCTCTTTCGCAGGGTGTCCGAGCGCGAGTTGAGGGTGGCGCGGCGGATGCTCTCCTCGGGGCTCAACTGCCCGAGGGCGCACGGCGCGGGCCGCGCCTTCGACGCCGCCGGGGCCCTCGCACTCGGCCTTTTCCGCTCCCGGTTCGAGGGACAGGTCGCGCTCGCGTTCGACGCCGCGGCCGAGCCGGCCGAGCCGGGGAGTTACCCCTTCGGGATCGCCCCCGCGCCCGGCGGCCTCGAGGAGCTCGACCTCCGTCCGCTCTGGCGCGCCCTCGTAAAGGATGTTCTCTCGGGCGATCCGCCGGGGAAGATCTCGGGCCGCTTCCACGGTGCGCTCTCGGCGGCTGCCGCCGAGCTGGTGCGGCGAGTCGTCCAGCGGGACGGCAAGTTGCCGCTCGTCCTCACGGGCGGGTGCTTCCAGAACGCGCACCTCGTCCATGGGATCCTCGGGCCGCTCTCGGGTAGCATGAGGGTGGTCCTGCACGAGACCGTTCCGCCGGGAGACGGCGGCATCGCCCTCGGCCAGGCCCTGGTGGCCGACCGGGTCCTCGGCGGGTGAACGGAGGAAGTAGGCATGTGCCTGGGAGTGCCGGGGAAGGTGGTCGCCATCGACGGCCTCTCGGCCACCGTGGATTTCTTCGGCGTGAAGAGGGAGCTGAGGCTCGACATCGTCGATGAGCCGGTCCTGGTCGGCGACTACGTGCTGAATCACGTGGGCTTTGCCATCCGGCGCATCCCTCCGGGGGAGGCCGAGGAGACGCTGGCCCTCTTCGACGAGCTCTTGCACGGGACAAGGTCCCCGGACGATCTCATGGCCGCCGACGTGCGCGGGGAGATCGCGGCGGGGAGGGAGAAGGATTAGAAAGCGTGCCCGCGCCCGACCAGAGCCGGGAGCTCAAGTTCCGGGACCCGGCGCGGGCGCGCGCCCTCGCCGAGGCGCTCCGGCGCACCCTCGACGCCGTCGGGCGCGAACTCACCGTGATGCACGTGTGCGGGAGCCACGAGCAGGCCATCGCCCGCTTCGGACTCCGCACCCTCATCCCCCAAGGCCTCCGCCTCCTCATGGGACCGGGCTGTCCGGTGTGCGTGACCGACGCCCCCGAGGTGGACCTGGCCCTCTCTCTCGCCCGCGAGGGCGTCCACCTGTGCACCTACGGCGACATGCTCCGTCTCCCCGGCACCTCGCGGTCGCTCTCCGACGCGAAGGCCGAGGGCGCACGGGTGGAGGTCGTCTACTCGGTGTCGCAGGCGCTCGAGCTCGCGGAGCGCCGCCCGGACGAGGACGTGTGCTTCTTCGCCTCCGGGTTCGAGACCACCGCGGTCGCGACCGCGGCGGCGGCCCTGGGGACGCCGCCCAAGAACTTCTCCGTCCTCTCGGTCCACAAGTACGTGCCTGCGGCGATGGAGGTGGTGGCCGCCGCCCGGGAGAGACGCATCGACGGGTACCTCGCGGCCGGGCACGCCGCCATCATCACCGGTTTCGCGCTCTTCGAGCCCTTCGCGAAACGGACGAAGTCGCCGGTGGCCGTGGCCGGCTTCGAGCCGCTCGACATCCTGGCCGCGCTCCTCAAGGTGACCGAGCTCGTGCGCGACCAGAGGCCCGAGGTCGCGAACGTCTACCCGCGCTGCGTCACGCGCGAGGGGAACGGGCCGGCGCAGCGGGCGCTCTGGCAGGTCTTCCTCGCTCGGGGCGGCCGCTGGCGGGGGCTCGGGGAGGTGCCGGGGGGGAACCTCGAGCTCACCCCCGCCTTCGCCCATCTGGACGCGCGACGGCGGTTCGGGCTCCCCACCTCCGCGGGGCGCGAGGAAGGGAGGGAGGCCGAGGCGACCGGTTGCCTGTGCGGGCCGATCATGCTGGGCCTCGCCTCTCCCTCGGATTGTCCGCTCTTCGGGAAGACCTGCCTGCCCGAGTCACCGGTGGGCGCCTGCATGGTGTCCTCCGAGGGCCAGTGCCGCATCTGGCACACCTACGGCGGCCCGCCCGATCTCCGAGAGGTGGGGTAGACGGCATGGGCACGTCGCGAAGCCCCCCGGAGCGGATCGCCCTGAAGGATGGGGCCGGCGGGCGAGCCATGCGGAGGCTCATCGAGGAGGCCTTTCTCCCGCTCGCCTCCGAGGTGGAGGGGGTGGGGCTCTCTGCCCTCGACGACGGAGCGGCCCTGCGGGTCGGGGACCGCTTTCTCGTCCTCACCACCGACTCGCACGTGGTCCTGCCCGCCTTCTTCCCGGGCGGCGACATCGGACGGCTGGCAGTCTGCGGGACCGTGAACGACCTCGCCGTGATGGGCGCCACCGAGCCCCTCGGCCTCACCTTGGCCGTCATCCTCGAGGAGGGCTTCCCCCGCGCGGACCTCCTACGGATCGTGGACTCGATCCGCACCGCGGCGGGGGAGGCGGGCGCGCCGGTGGTCACCGGGGACACCAAGGTGATGGGCAAGGGGCAGCTCGACGGGATCGTGCTGAACACCGCAGGGGTGGGCCTTTGCGACCGGGTGGTGACCGACTCCGGCCTAAGGCCCGGGGACGTCCTCCTCCTCACCGGCACGGTCGGGGATCACGGGATGGCGGTCATGGCCTGCCGCCACGACCTGCGCCTCGAGGGAGACCTCGCGAGCGACGTCGCCCCGGTGAACGGACTCATCCGCGAGGCGCTCCGGGCCGGGGGAGAGGACGTCGTGGCCATGAAGGACCCGACCCGCGGCGGGGTGGCGGGGGTGCTAAACGAGCTGGCAAAGAAGGGCGGAGTGGGGATCGTGGTGGACGAGCCCGCGCTCCCGGTGCGCGACGAGGTGCGGGCCGCCGCGGAACTCGTGGGGATCGACCCCCTCCTCGTGGCCAACGAGGGCAAGGCGGTGCTCGGGGTCCGCGCCCGGGCCGCCGAGCGCGTGCTCGCGGCCCTCCGGGCGCACCCCCTGGGCGCCCGCGCCGCAAGGGTCGGCCGGGCGGTGGCGGAGCGGCCGGGGACGGTGATCCTCGACACCGGGTTCGGGAGGCGGATCTTGGCCGAGCCCGAGGGCGAGCTCCTGCCGCGGATCTGCTAGGGCGCCCATGCACGAGTACTCGCTCATCCAGGCGCTCCTCAAGCGGGTCGAGGAGGAGGTCCGGGCCCGGCAGGCCCTCAAGGTCCACGCCCTCGCCCTCCGGGTGGGCGAGCTCTCCGGGGTGGACCCCGAGCTGCTCGCCGGCGCCTACGAGATCGCCCGGGCCGGCACGCCCTGCGCGGCCGCGGACCTCAAGGTCACGCGCGTGCCCGCCGCCTGGCTCTGCCCGCGATGCGGGAGGATCCTCTTGCCCGGGGCGGTCCTGCGCTGCCCGGACTGCGACGTCGCGGCGGAGCTCTCCGAGGGGGCCGACGCACTCATCCTGGACTCGATCGAGATGGAGGTGCCGTGATGTGCGAGACCTGTGGCTGCGGCGATCCCGAGCTCGTGCCCGTCGCGCTGCGCGAGAAGATCCTGGCCGGGAACGACCGCACCGCCCGGCACAACCGCGAGCACTTCGTCGCGGCGGGGGTGCTCGCCGTGAACGTGATGGGGAGCCCCGGGTCGGGCAAGACCGCGCTCCTCGAGGCCACCGCCCGCGCCGCCCTTTCACGGGGCTGGCGGCTCGGGGCGGTTTCGGCCGACCTCGCCACCGACCGCGATGCGAAGAGGCTCGAGGCGGCCGGCATCCCCTCCCGCGCCATCACCACCGGGCAGGCCTGCCACCTGGACGCCGAGCTCCTCCACCGCGCCCTTCACGACATCCCCTGGCAGAAGACCGATGTCTTCTTCATCGAGAACGTGGGCAACCTCGTCTGCCCCGCCATCTACGACCTCGGCCAGGCCGCGAGCGTGGTGGTGCTCTCCGTGACCGAGGGGGAGGACAAGCCGCTCAAGTACCCGGTGATGTTCAAGGCGGTGGACCTCGTGCTCGTCGCGAAGTGCGACCTCGTCCCCCACCTGGACGTGGACCTCTCGAACATCCACGACGCCCTCTCGCGCGTCATGCCCAGCCCGCGGGCCATCGAGATCTCGGCCCGAACCGGACAGGGGATCGACGCCTTCGTGGCCTGGCTCGAGGAAAAGCGCGCCTCCCTCCGATTCGCCGGGAAGGGATCGGGCGGACTCCACGGCGCGCACGCCCACGGGAGCGCCTCGGACCGAGCGCGCTAACTCCCCTTCGCTCCCCTCGAGCCCGCCCCGGTGGCGCTCCGCGCCCCCTGGCTCGAGGGGTCCCCAGCTTGAGGTTCCTTCTCCCTTTCGAGGCGCTCGCCCTCGGAGTCGGAGATCTGGGGTTCGCCTCTCCCATCCCCTCCCATCCGCGTACAGGGGGAGCGCTTCGCGTACATCGATTTTCACTCAGAGAGTGGTGTAGGGTTCGCCCAATCCCTCCGGACTGTCCCGCGGCCTTGTCGATATCTCCCACGGAGAGATCGTCCCACAACATGAACGAGGTACACGATGAAGAGGTTGTTCCTGGCCGCACTATTGGTTGCCTTGGCTTGCGACAAGGGCTCCCCCAGCCAGAAGGAGACCCCGACACCGTCGGCCACACCTGAAGGCGTAGCCCCGCATGCAGCGGCGGCCGCTCTCTCCCCCACCGCCACCACCTGGACCGCCGACTGCGGGACGGTGAATACGACCGGTCTCTACACCGCGCCTTCCTCCGGGGGGACCTGCCACGTCACGGTCACGAGCGCCGTGAGCACCTCGGTGACCGCGGTCGCCACGGTCACCGTGAACCAAGCGGCCAATGTGGTGACCGTGAACCCAGCCACGTACACGCTCTACGCCTGCACCACCGCGCAGGTCCAGGCGACCACTCAGAGCGGCACGCTCTCCTACGCCGTCTCCGAGGGGGCGGCGGGCGGGTCGGTCAGCGCGACGGGCCTCTACACCGCCCCGGCCACCTCCGGCACCTACCACGTGGTGGCGACGAGCAGCGCCGGAGGCTCGGCCACGGCGACCATGACGGTGCAGGATCACGTCCTCTCCGTGGCGGTGAGCCCGACCTCCGCCAGCGTGTCGACGAGTGGTCAGCAGCAGTTCACCGCCACCGTGACCACGAGCTGCGGCACGTTCCCCGCCACCGTGAACTAGCCCCCCAGGGGGACGCAAAATGGCGGGCCGGCGTGGGAGGCTCGAGTCGTTCTTTCCTTGCTGCCCCTTGCCCCTCCGGGAGCCGGATGCACGCGCCTTCGCCACATCCCGGCATTTCGGCTCCTCGGAGGAGGGATTCCCGGTGAAGACGCTCCTCGCGCGAGGGTGCGTGAGGGGAGGCCCTCCGAGAAACGCAGGAGGAGCAAAGCGGCGGCGCGGCCGGGGGCCGCCATTTGCCGGCACGTCTTAAGGTCCGGAGGGAGGAACGGGCTCCTAAGCGCTCGCCCGGGAACTCGACTCCGCCGGTCGACACGGGGTTCGCAAAACGAACCCCCGACCGCTCCTTTTGCCAATCGCCTCCCGCTCCGCCGCTCCTTCGGTAGAGCGGCAAAGGACGACCCCGGCTCCGTTCGCGTCCGGCATGCCCTGGCGCGAAGAGCGGCGGCAGGAGCAGGCGTCCCGAAGGGGCCGCGCTGCCTGCGAGTCCGCCTCGCGTCCCTGAGCACCGCGGCGCGATTCCCGAAGGCCGCTTACAAGTGGAGGGCCATGCCTTCGCCTGCGCGCTCGACCTATGAGACCCGCTACGACCAGATGTTCCCCAAGGTTGGCCCGGCCGAGATCGCACGGCTCGGGCGATTCGGCGCGAAGCGGGAGTACGGCGTGGGCGAACGCCTCATGACCGCCGGGGAGGTCAGCCCCGGCCTGTTCGTCATCGTGAGCGGCGAGGTGGCAGTCACCCAGCACAGCCTCCTCGGGCGCGACGAGCTCGTCGTCTCGCACTCCTCCGGCTCGTTCATGGGCGAGCTCTCCCAGCTCTCGGGCCAGCCCGCGCTCGTCGACGCGCACGCGACGAAGCCGGTGGAGACCCTCGTCATCCCGACTCGAAAGCTGCGCGACGTGCTCGTCGCCGAGGCCGAGCTCGGCGAGCGCATCATGCGGGCGCTCATCCTTCGCCGCGTTGGCCTCCTCGAGAGCGGCATCGGCGGCCCGGTGATCATCGGGCGCTCGACCAGCGCGGACGTCCTGCGCCTGGGGGAGTTTCTCCGGCGAAACGGGCATCCGCACCGAGAGCTCGACCCCGAGACCGACGGGTGCGCAAGAACGCTCATCGATAGCTTCCACCTCGAGGCTTCCCGGCTCCCCATCGTGCTGTGCCCGAGCGGGAAGATGCTCGAGAACCCGGCCGAGGACGAGCTCGCCCGCTGCCTCGGCCTGGTCCGGGCGATCGATGCGGCGAGGGTGTACGACGTCGCGATCGTCGGCGCCGGCCCGGCCGGGCTCGCCGCGGCCGTCTACGGCGCATCGGAGGGGCTGTCCATCATCGTCCTCGATTCCCGTGCCTTCGGCGGCCAGGCGGGCGCCTCGATGCGCATCGAGAACTACCTCGGGTTTCCGACCGGCATCAGCGGCATTGCGCTCATGGCCCGGGCCTTCAACCAGGCCCAGAAGTTCGGGGCGGAGATGGCGATCCCGGACGAGGTGGTGAGCCTCGAGCGCGAAGAGGAGCGCGATGCCGACGCCTTTCGGCTCTTTCTCGCAAGCGGGGAACGGCTGAGAGCCCGGGCGATCGTGATCGCGAGCGGGGCCCGGTACCGGCGCCCCAAGGTCGCGAATCTCGCCTCCTTCGAAGGCTCGGGAGTCCACTACTGGGCCTCGCCCCCTGAAGCGAAGCTGTGCGCGGGGCAGGAAGTGGCCCTGGTCGGCGCTGGCAACTCGGCGGGCCAGGCGGCGGTCTACCTCGCGAGCGCGGCCGCCAAGGTCTTTCTCCTCGTCCGCGGAAAGAGCCTCGGGGCGAGAATGTCCCAGTATCTCGTCGAGCGCACGACCGGCCTCTCGAACGTCGAGGTTCTCCTGGAGACGGAGGTGACCGCCCTCGAGGGACAGGGCGGAGCCCTGGAGGCGATCCGCTGGCGACACCTGCCGACCGGCGAGGAGACGCGCCGATCGATCCGCCACCTGTTCCTGTTCATCGGGGCGGAACCGAATACCTCGTGGCTGTCGGGCTCGGGGGTGGCGCTCGATGCGAATGGGTTCGTGCGAACGGGCCCAGACATCGACCCCGGTCGCCACCTCCTCGGCACCAGTGAGGACGGGGTGTTCGCGATCGGCGACGTGCGCTCGGGATCGACGAAGCGGGTGGCGGCCGCCGTCGGCGAGGGGGCCCAGGTGATCGCGACCGTTCACGAATTCTTGGCGAGCACGGAACCGAGGGCCGCTTCCGGCGGGTCAACGGGTCCCTTCTCGCGCCCGGGCCGCCTCGATGAGGACGCCCACGCCTGACGACGGGGGGAGCGAAGTGCTCCACCCCCGAGACCGCGTGAGGAGGGACGAGCGAGGTTGGGGCCCCCCTAGCCGGTCGGGTCCGCCTCTTCCCCGATGAGCGCCTCGAGCCGGGAGAGCGCCTTCTCGATCTGGGTGAGGGGAGGGCCGAACGAGAATCGCACGTAGGAGCGAAACCGCGAGGCGCGGCCGGGGCGCCGTTTGCCGGGATTCACGTCGAAGAACTCGCCCGGCACCACGATCACCTTGCGCTCGAGCGCCGTGCGGAAGAACCCCATCCCCTCGTTGAGCGGCGGGGGCAGGTGCGCCACGTTTCCCCAGCAGTAGAACGTCCCGTCCGGAGCCCGATCGAACCTGACCCCCATCGCCTCGAGCCCCTGGAGCATGCGCCGGCGCTTCTCTCCGAAGACCCGGTGGATGGCCTGGGTTTCCAGGCGCACCGGCTCGTCGGCGAGGAGGGGAATGGCCGCCCGCTGCAAGGGCTTCGAGCCCCCCCCGTCCAAGAAGGAGCCCGCGCTCGCCACCGCGTCGATGACGGCACGGGGGGCGAGGGTCCAGGTCATCCGCCATCCCGGATAGCGCCAGTTCTTGGTGAAGCCGTCGAAGATCACCACCGGGTCCTTGTCCACGTCCTCCACGTAGCGCGCCGCGCTCTCCACCGGCAGCCGGCCGGGGACGCCGGTCCACACGTAGTGCGAGTAGAACTCGTCGAGGAGGAGCGCGCAGTCCAGATCCCGGGCCAGCTCCACCCACCGGGCGAGTTCCTCCCCCTGCACCAGCTTCCCCGTGGGGTTGCAGGGGTTCGAGAGGAGCAGGGCCGAGAGGCCGCGCCCCAAGACCTCCCGGCGAAGGTCCTCGACCGTGAAGGCGTAACCCCGGTCCCCCTCGAGGAGGATGGGGATGGGGGTGAACGTGCGGAAGAGGTCGAGCAGCTCCTCGTAGGCGGTGTAGTCGGGAAGGAAGTGCCCCATGTTGACGTGGCCGAGGCTCGCCACCGCCCGGGTGAGAGAGGTCCGCCCGCCCCCGCAGATGGAGACGTTCTCGGCCGAGTAGCGGGAGGAGAGCCCGCGGCGGTAGAGGCGGTTGTAGAGCCCGGCCACCTCCTCCCGGAGCTCCCAGATGCCCGCCACCGGCGCGTACTCCTGGTCGTCCACGTGGATGGGCAGGGTACCCACGCGATCCGGGGCGCCCGGCAGGGGCCCGGTCTCCGGCATCCCCTGCCCCAGGTTGCACCAGTCGAGGTCCTGGGGGGAGAACCCGAGCCGGGTCGCCTCGGTGGTGGCGAAGATCACCCCGGTGCGGGGCACCGGGCGAAAGGAGGAGAGCCTGCCGGCTTGCCGCGCGTCCTCGTTCACCGGCCGTCGAGCCTAGCACGGTGGGCTTCGGACGGCGACGAGAGCCCTTGCCCTTGGCCGACTCCAAAAGGCGCTCCCATCGGTCGCTGCCCGAGATCTCCCCTCGCCCTATGGACTCCCGGGGGCGAGGAGACCCCGAGGAGGGGACTTGGGCAAGTTTTCGCGGTGGACCGGGACGATCGCTCGTGGCAGGGCGGCCGGCGCAAGAACCGCGGCGCCCGGGCACAGAAGAGCCGCGAGGCGCCTTGCCGCGCGAGCCCTCCTCGACGAGGGACTCCCCAGGGTCGTGATCGTCGGCGCCGGGTTCGCCGGGCTGGCCGCGGCCCGCTCGCTCCGCCGCGCCCCCGTCCGCATCACGGTGGTGGACCGGCGTAACCACCACCTCTTCCAGCCGCTCCTCTACCAGGTGGCGACCGCCGCCCTGAACCCGGCCGACATCTCGGCGCCCATCCGGAGCGTCCTCCGCAGGCAAGGGAATGCCGAGGTGGTGCTGGGAGAAGTGGACCTGGTGGACCTCGGGGCGGGCCGCGTCCACCTCGCCGACGGGGCCCTCTTTCCCTACGACCACCTCATCGTCGGGACCGGCGCGACCCACTCCTACTTCGGCCGCGACGACTGGGCGCCCCTCGCCCCGGGGCTCAAGACCATCGAGGACGCCCTCGAGATCCGGCGGCGCGTGCTCCTCGCCTTCGAGCAGGCCGAGCGCGAACCCGATCCCGAGAAGCGCCCAGCGCTGCTCACCTTCGTCGTGGTTGGGGCCGGACCCACCGGCGTGGAGCTCGCCGGGGCGCTCTCCGAGATCGCCCGCCACACCCTCTCCGCCGACTTCCGTCACATCGAGCCGCAGAGCGCCCGGGTGATCCTCCTCGAGGCGCTCTCGAACGTGCTCCCCTCCTTCGCGCCGCCGCTCCGGGAGGCCGCCCGCCGGCAACTCGAGAAGCTCGGGGTCGAGGTCCGGACCGGCACCCGGGTCACCGCCATCGACTTCCAGGGAGTCACTTCCGGCGCGGACCGCATCCCTTCGCGGACCGTCCTGTGGGCCGCCGGCGTCTCGGCTTCGCCCCTGGGGCGAGCGCTAGGGGAGACCCGCGACCCGGCCGGCAGGGTCGAGGTCCTGCCCGACCTCACCCTTCCCGGCCACCCCGAGGTCGCCGTGGTGGGGGACCTGGCGGCGATCCGAGAGAGCGACGGCTCCCTCGTCCCGGGAGTGGCGCCCGCCGCCCTCCAGGCCGGAAGGCACGCCGCCCGAAACATCGTCCGGAGGCTCTCGGGCCGACCGACGCTTCCCTTCCACTACCGGGACAAGGGGCTCCTCGCCACCATCGGGCGCGCCGCCGCCGTCGCCGAGGTCTTTGGGCTTCGGCTCTCGGGCCTGCCCGCCTGGATCCTCTGGCTCTTCGTCCACATCTTTTTCCTCATCGGATTCCGGAACCGGGTAGCCGTCATTCTCCAGTGGGCCTTTTCGTACCTCACCTTCCGGCGCGGGGCCCGGCTCATCACCGACACCGCCGAGCAGTGGCGCTTCAAGGCCGAGCGGCAGATGGCTTCCCCCGACGGCCCGCTGCGGGAGGGCCCGGGCCAGGCCCGCCCACCGGCTCTCGGCTGAACTCCGCCCACCGCACGGGCCCGTTAGGCCTCCCCGCGCAGGATGGGATCGAGCTTGCCCTCCCGGTCGAGCGCATCGATGTCCGTGAACCCACCCAAGGACCGCTCCCCCGCGAACACCTGCGGCACCGTCTGCTGTCCGGTCTTCGCGACGAGCCAGGCGCGCAGCGCATCGTCCCCTTGGGCATCGATCTCCTCGTAGGGGACGCCCTTGCGATCGAGGAGGCGCTTGGCGCGCGCGCAGTAGGGGCAGTACGACGTCGTGTAGATCGTGATCTTGGGGGCGGGCATCTCAAAGGAGCATACTCCGGGGACCCGGGAGGCGCCGCCGTTCAGCCGGACAGTGCCGCGGCGATCCGGGCCCACACCACCTCGCGCAGGTGGGCCACCTCCCTCTCCCCCCCGAGGAGCAAGACCGGCTCGAGCACCCGGGCGGTCCCGCGGCAGGGACGCACCCAGGGGTTCCCCCGCGGCATCCCGGCGGCGGTCCCGGAGACGGCCACCGGCAAGACCGGCACGCCGGCCTCGACCGCGAGCCGGAAGGCGCCGGACCGGAAGGGCTGTAGCTCCCCGGTGCGGCTCCGCGTGCCCTCGGGGAAGACCATCACGCTCACCCCGGACTCGAGGTAGGCCTTCGCCCGCCGGATCGCCCTTTGGCCGCTCTCCTTGTCCCCCCGACGAACGGGGATGTCGCCCGCGAGGGCGAACATCCAGCCTACCCAGGGGACGCGGAAGAGGGACTCCTTGGCCATCCACTTCATCTCGCGCGGCAGACGCGAGAGCAGGGGTACGTCCAGCATCGACTGATGGTTCGCGACCACCACGTAGGGACCCCGGCCGGGAAAGCGGCCCACCACCCTGAGGCGCCAGGGGGGGAAGAGAGAGGTCAGGGCCACGGCCAAGAACCGGAGGAACCGGCCCGGCACGATCCGGTTCCGATCGAACGGCAAGGTGAGAACGAGAAGGAAGGCCTGGGCCGGGAGCGCCAAGACGACGAGAAGAACGGCGAGGAGATACCCCAGGGCGGCGAGGGGCGCGTACCGAAGCACGGGACGGATGATACGCCCCCCGCCCGGGGCCGGGCCGCCCACGGTTCGTCCTGGCCGGACGCCCGGGACCCGGACAAGATCCTCCCCGTGCCGGAGCTGCCCGACATCGAGGTCTACGCCGAGGCCTTGGCCGTCCGGGTCCTGGGCCAGCCGCTCGAGCGCGTGCGCATCGCAAGCCCCTTCCTCCTGCGCTCCGCCGATCCGCCCATGGGCGAGGTGGAGGGTCGCCGGGTCGCGGCGGTGCGTCGCCTGGGCAAGCGGATCGTGCTCTCCCTCGATGGCGAGCTCTTCCTCGTCCTCCACCTGATGATCGCGGGGCGCCTCCACTGGAAGGAACCGGGCGCCCGGCTCCCCGGGCGGATGGGGCTCGCTGCGTTCGACTTCCCCACCGGTACCCTCCTCGTCACCGAGGCGGGCACCAAGCGGCGGGCGGCGCTGCACCTCGTGCGCGGCGAGGCGGCCCTCCGCGCCCTCGATCGCGGCGGCCTCGAGCCCCTCGAGGCCGACCCCGCCTCCTTCGCGGCCGCCCTGCGGCGCGAGAACCACACCCTGAAGCGCGCCCTCACCGACCCGGAGCTCTTCTCCGGCATCGGCAATGCCTACTCCGACGAGATCCTCCACCGGGCCAGACTCTCGCCGGTGAAGCTCTCCCAGAGGCTCGACCGCGAGGAGATCTCTCGCCTCTTCGACGCCACCCGAAGCGTCCTCTCGGAGTGGACCGAGCGGCTCCGCCGCGAGGTGGGCGCCGGATTCCCGGAGGGCGTCACCGCCTTCCGCGAGGGCATGGCCGTCCACGGAAGGTACCGGCAGCCCTGCCCGGTCTGCGGCACCGCCGTCCAGAGGATCGTCCGGGCCGAGAACGAGGTGAACTACTGCCCCCGCTGCCAGACCGGAGGGCAGATCCTTTCCGATCGATCCCTCTCCCGCCTTCTCAAGGAGGACTGGCCGAGGACCATCGAGGAGCTCGAGAAGAACCCCGCGCTCGGCGCACGAAGGGCCGGCTCCCCGACCGGGCGCCGCCCCGCCAAGGGCGCCAGGTGACCGGCCGTCCCCGCGCACCCGGTCGCCCCTTACCCGGGTCGCCGATGCCCGGTGGGCCGAGCGGAAGGTCTCGGGTCGGGCGGGCGACGTTCCTTGGGGTTCCCCCTGTAAGCCCTTGGCACTGCGGCTGCTATCGAGTTCCTCGCGCGGTCGACGCCCCAGCCATGCATCGCACCTGCGAGCGCCCGACCCGCTCTGTGCAGGCTCTCTTGTCTCTAGCGGCAGGGCCAGGCGACTCCACATGGCCACCGGGCATCCCCACCGTGTCCTCCTCGCCCTGGCGATCGCGGGCTCGCTCTGGCCGCGACCCTCGGACGCCCTCGATCCGGAGCGTTCTCTCTCGCAGTACGTCCGCGACCAGTTCACCGATCGCCAGGGGCTACCGCAGAACTCGCCCCGAGCTCTCCTCGTGTCGCGGCGCGGAGACATCTGGATCGGGACGGACGAGGGAGTGGCGCGCTTCGATGGTGCTCGGTTCACGGTGTACGACCGACGGAGCGCACCGGCGCTCGGATCAAACCTCGTCTACTCTCTCTCGGAGGACGGGACCGGCTCCCTCTGGATCGGGACCCTCGACGCCGGGGTCTACCGGCTGGAGGCCGGACGCCTGGGACCGGCCGCCTTCCCCAAACCCCTGCCGAGCGATCAGGTCACCGCCCTCCTCGATGATGGCGAGGGCGTGCTCTGGATCGGGACGCGAAACGGGCTCTCCCGCGTCCAGGGCGGAGAGATGCGGACCTTCGACGTCGGCACCGGGCTCCCCCACCCCGAGGTCAGATCCCTGACCCGCGATCGCCTTGGGCGGCTGTGGGTCGGTACCCTCCGGGGAACGGCCATCGTCGAGGACGGGGTCGTTCGCGCTGGGCCACCCGAGCTGCGCGATGTCCCCGTGAACGCCATCCTCGAGGACCGGGGCGGGAATGTGTGGTTCGGCACCGACGGACGGGGGCTGGCGGTGCGCCCCGGGGACGATGATCGCCTGCGGTTCCTGGGCGCCGCCGAGGGGGTCCCCCCGGACGTCAAGGTGCTTCATCAGGACCGGGACGGGACGCTCTGGCTCGGCGGCAGCGCCGGACTCGCCCGCCTTCGAGAGGGACACCGAGCAGACCGGCTCGTACGGCGGGACGGCGGCGATGTTCTCCGCGCATGGGCGATCGACGAGGACCACGAAGGAAACCTGTGGATCGGGTTCGAGGGCGGCGGGCTCGTGCGGCTGCGAGACGGCGATTTCGTCACCGTGGGCCAGGAGGAAGGGCTCGCCCACGAGGTGGCCACGACGGTGGTCGAAGACCCGAGCGGCCATCTCTTCATCGGCACCTACGGCGGGATGAGCATGGCACCCGGCGGTGACCTGAAGCACCTCCACAGCGCGCTCCGCACCCGCCACGCGGTGACCTCCCTCGCCTCCGATCCCAAGGGGACGATCTGGGTTGGCCTCCTCGATGGGTCGATCGTGGCGCTCCGGAGCGGAAGGGCGAGGCAGGTGGCCCCCCCGAGCACCGGGCGCGCCGTGAGCTCGCTCGCCGCCGACGGGTCCGGGACGGTCCTGGCGGGAACGTTTCAGGGCCTCTTTCGCCTGGATCGTGCCCGGCTCGTCCGCGACTACGATGGCGGTCTCCCCGCCGACGTGAGGATCAACGCCCTCGCCTTCGCACCCGACGGAGCACTCTGGGCCGGGCTCGAGTACCACGGCGCCTACCGACGCCCAAAGGGCGGCCACTTCGAGCGGGTCCAGGGCGGCCCGCCCGCCGGCCATGACGTCAACGACTTCCTCTTCGACGCGGACGGGACCGTCTGGATCGGGACCTTGGGCGCGGGGCTGTGGCGCTGGCGCGCGGGCCTGGGCGCGGGGCTCACCACCGCCCGGGGTCTGTTCGACGACACGATCTGGAGGATCCTGGACGACGGCCTCGGCCACCTCTGGCTCACCTGCAACAGGGGGGTCTTCCGCGTCGATCGGCCCGAGCTCTCGCGCGCCCTGGACGACGGTGCCGGCACCGTGACCTCGTC
Organism: Anaeromyxobacter sp.; assembly: GCA_035686075.1. Classification (GTDB taxonomy): domain Bacteria; phylum Myxococcota; class Myxococcia; order Myxococcales; family Anaeromyxobacteraceae; genus Anaeromyxobacter. Next base: position 108,324 of record DASRZU010000047.1, on the reverse strand, counting down.
GGCCTACGGAATCGACGACGGAATGCGGTCCCGCGAATGCAACGGCGGCGTGCAACCGGCCGGGTGGCGCACGGCCGACGGGAGGCTCTGGTTCCCCACGGTGAGAGGTCTCTCCGTGGTCGATCCGGCCCGTCTGAGGCCGCCGCTCTCGGCGCCGGTGGTGATCGATCGCACCGTCGTGGACGGGCTGGAGCGCCCGCCCCCGGCGCAGCTCATCTTGACCCCGGGCGCGGCCCGCGTCGCCGTCGGCTACACGGCGCTCGCCTTCTCGGCACCGGAGCGGGTTCGGTTCCGGTACCGGCTCGAGCCGCTCGACCACGGCTGGATCGACGCCGCCGGCGATCGAACGGCCGTGTACACGAACTTGCCACCGGGCCCCTACCGATTCGTGGTGGAGGCCCGGGTGGGAATCGGCCCCTGGGGCGAGCCGGCGGTGCTGCCCCTCACCCAGCTCCCTCGCCTCTTCGAGCGGCGCTGGTTCTGGCCGAGCACAACGGCGGCGGCCCTCGTCCTTCTCGCGATCGCCTTCGCCGCGCGGGTCCGACAGGTGCGGGTGCGGGAGATCGAGCTGCGCCGAAGGGTGCAGCAGGCGCTCGACGAGATCAGGAAGCTGGAAGGTCTCTTGCCGATTTGCGCCTGGTGCAAGAAGGTGCGCGACGACGAGGGGTACTGGAAGGCGATCGAGGTCTACCTCCACGACCGAGGGGTCGCGAACTTCACCCACGGCATGTGTCCGGACTGCCTCGCCCGGCATTACCGGGAGAGCGAGGAACCCTGAGGCGGGAACAGACGAGCGCGGCGGGCGAGCCCGGCCACGCCCGCACCCTCGGAGGGCCCGCGATGTGCGTGCCCTAGAGGTAGTCCCCCGCGAGGTGGAGGTCCTCGATGTTCAAGTCCTCGCGCGCTCGCGCCGAGAGCTCTTCCTTCAACTCGCTCGCCGAGGTGGTCCGGTAACCCCCAGAGTTTCTGGATCGTCTGGCCCGGTGGGTGAAAGGCACCGAACGGACCACTTTACGAAAGACCCCGGAAGCGCTGCGATATCGGCACCATGGCCACAGACCTCGGGGACCGCCAGGACGCTATCCTGAAGAAGACCGTGAAGCGCGAGGACGCGCTCGCCTATCACGAGACCGGCCGCCCCGGGAAGATCGAGGTGGTCGCCACGAAGCCCTGCTCCACCGCCCGGGATCTCTCCCTCGCCTACTCGCCCGGGGTGGCCGAGCCCTGCCTGGCCATCGAGCGGGACCCGGACCTCTCCTACCGGTACACCACCCGCGGCAACCTCGTGGCGGTGATCTCGAACGGCACCGCGGTCCTGGGCCTCGGGGACATCGGGGCGCTCGCCGGGAAGCCGGTGATGGAGGGGAAGGGGGTCCTCTTCAAGAAGTTCGCGGACATCGACGTCTTCGACATCGAGGTGAACGAGAAGGACGTGGACCGCTTCTGCCAGGTGGTGAAGGCGCTCGAGCCCACCTTCGGCGGGGTGAACCTCGAGGACATCAAGGCCCCCGAGTGCTTCGTCATCGAGAGGCGGCTCAGGCAGGAGATGAGCATCCCGGTGTTCCACGACGACCAGCACGGGACCGCCATCATCTCCGCGGCCGCCCTGCTCAACGCCCTCGAGCTCGCTCAGAAGCGGATCGAGGAGGTGAAGGTGGTGGTGGCCGGGGCGGGAGCCTCCGCCATCTCCTGCACCCGCTTCTACCTCTCCCTCGGGGTCCGGCGGGAGAACGTGCTCATGGTCGACACCAAGGGCGTCCTCTTCCGGGGCCGCAAGGAGGGCATGAACGAGTGGAAGGCCGAGTTCGCCGCCGACACCAGGGCCCGGACCCTCGAGGAGGCCTTGGTCGGGGCGGACGTCTTCCTGGGCTGCTCCAGCAAGGGCATCGTGACCCCGGACATGATCCGGTCGATGGCCCGCGACCCCATCGTCTTCGCGCTCGCCAACCCGGACCCGGAGATCTCCTATCCCGACGCGGCGGCCGCCCGGCCGGACGTGATCATGGCCACCGGGCGATCCGATTTCCCCAATCAGGTGAACAACGTCCTCGGGTTCCCCTCCATCTTCCGCGGCGCCCTCGACGTGCGCGCCACCGCCATCACCGAGGAGATGAAGCTCGCGGCCGCCCGGGCCTTGGCCGCCCTGGCCCACGAGGAGGTCCCCGAGTCCGTCTCGCGCGCTTACGGCGGCGAGCGCTTCCGCTTCGGCCGCGGGTACATCATCCCCAAGCCGCTCGACCAGCGGGTCCTGCTCTTCGTGGCGCCGGCGGTGGCCGAGGCGGCCATCGCCGGCGGCGTGGCCCGCACCCGCGTCGACCTCCTCGAGTACCGCGAACAGCTCCGCAGCCGGCAGAGCCGCGCCCACCAGGTCCTGTGGTCGGTGGTGAGCCGGGCCCGGAGGAAGCCGTCCCGGATCGCCTTCCCCGAGGGAGACCACCCCAGGATCCAGCAGGCGGCCGCCATCCTCAGGGAGGAGGCCATCTGCGAGCCGGTGCTGCTCGGCCCGGTCGAGCTCATCACCGCGGCCATCGCCGGGGTGGAGGAGCTCCGGCACGTCCAGGTGATCGATCCCCTCCACAGCCCCGACGCGGAGCGGTACGTGGCGCGGCTGTGGCAACTGCGGCAGCGGCACGGGGTGACGGTCGAGGACGCCGCCCGACGGCTCCGCACCCGCAACTACTTCGCCGCGGTGATGCTGGGATTGGGAGAGGTGGACGGGCTCGTCACCGGCCTCACCACCTCCTACGCCGAGGCCATCCGGCCGTCGCTCGAGGTCATCCGGGCGAGCGCCGGCCGGCGGGCCGCGGGGGTGCAGATCGTGGTGACGAAGAACGACTTCAAGTTCTTCGCCGACTGCACCCTGGCCATCGACCCGAGCGCCGCCGAGGTGGCGGAGATCGCCACCCAGACCGCCGAGCTGGCCCGCTACTTCGAGGTTCACCCCCGGATCGCCCTCCTGAGCTACTCCACCTACGGCTCGGCGGCGGGGACGAGCCCGGCCAAGATGCGCGAGGCCGCCGAGCTCATCCGGCGGCGCCGGCCCGACCTGGAGGTGGACGGCGAGATCCAGGCCTCGACCGCGCTCAACTCCGACGTGCGCCGCACCGAGTTCCCCTTCTCCGCCCTCCGGGAGGACGCGAACGTCTTCGTCTTCCCCGACCTCGACGCCGCCAACCTGTCCTACCAGCTCCTCGAGCGGCTCGGGGGGGCCGAGACCATCGGTCCGGTGCTCCTCGGCATGAGCCGCCCGGTGAACATCCTCCCCATGGGCGGGTCGGTGCAGCAGATCGTGAACCTGGCGTCGCTCACCGCCCTGCGGGCCCAGGGGGAGGAGTTCGTCTTCTAGAGACCCCCGGCGGGCCCTCCAGCTCACCAAATCTACAGGCTCAGCCTTAGCCCCACCCCGAGGTCCACGATCGGAGCGCCGGTGGGGAAGGAGGCGCTCGTTTGGGCCTGGGGCAACTGGGCAACCTCGGGCGGCAGGACCAGCCGGAACTCGCCCCCCTTTTGCCCATAGTGGACCGCCGCGAAGGTCTCGACCGTGAGGTAGGTGAGCACGAGCACCGAGAGGTCGACCCGGGACAGGTAGCTGTGGTCTGACAGGTTCCCCACCGTCGAGAGCACGATGTTCGTGTCGTTCCAGCTCCCCGGCTTGGGCAAGAGGAGGCTCACCGCCGCGTACTGCTTGCCCACGTAGAAGGGCTGGTACGCCGTCGGGTCCTGCTGGACCACCGAGGGCTCGGTCTGACCGGGCAGGGTGGCCAGGGTGGGAGCCCCGAGGAGAAGAAATGGGTAGGCGCTCGGGTCGCTGTACCCGAGCTGGTTGTAGAAGTACTCCACCCCGATGGTGAAGGAGTCCTTGTCCGAGTACTTGTACGACCAGCTCCCTCCAACCACGAGCTGGGGCGTGACCTTGCTGCTCGTCTCCGGCACCCATCCGCCCAGCTCGGGGGGGATGGGCGGGGGAGGGGGCGGCCCTTCCTGGACCCAGTGCGGGTCGTCGCCTCCGAAGCGGATGGCCAGCTCCGAGTAGAGGTCGAAGTCTCCGAGCCCGGTGGAGAGGTCGATCCCGTACCGCGGGTGGTGCCCGTTCTGCGCGATGCCGTCCAGGCCCAGCTCGGCACCGCCCAGGACCATCTCCGCCCTCCCCCCGAAGCCGATGCGGCCGAGCCGGTTGGTGGGGTCGGTGGCGGTCTCGCCGGCCAGGTCCTCGAGCAGGGCGATCCCGTAGAAGTTCCAGCCGCGCTTCTCCCAGGGCACGTGCAGCTTCACCATGGTCGTTCCGGTCCGGACATCGAAGGGGGCGAGGGGATTGCGCTTCACCGGATGGAGGTAGTCGGTCGGATTCCAGAACCTGCCCACCCCCCACTTCACGTGCTGGCGGCCGGCGGTTACGAAGGCCACGTGGTAGAGGTCGAAGTTGAGCCACATCTGGTCGAGCACCGCCCCCGGGTTCTGGGTCGTCGGGGCCGCCCCGAACCCGGTGTTGTTGATGGTCCCGCGGCCGGTCTCGCCCGTGGTGCCGACGGTGGGGTCGTAGTTCATCCGCCCGAGCACGAAGCCCCGGACCCGGTCGTTGGGCCGGGCGTCGAGATAGACGTCGAGGAGGTTCGGGGAGGAGAAGGGCCAATTGCCGGGAGGGGACCCCTCGTAGGAGGTCACCTGGGCGCGGAGTTGGAGGAGCCCACCCACCTTGAGCCAGTCCTCCTTCTCCCGGGGGATGAGGGTGCCCTGGGCGGGGACCGGCGCCTTCGACGGCGGGCTCTGCGCCCCGAATAGCTCCGCCTCGGTGTCCTGGTGAGAGGCTCCCCCCTGCGCCGGGGCGACCGCAGGCGCCTTCTCCTCCGCCCGGGGCGTTTCCCCGGACGATGCCCCGAACAGCTCCTCCTCGGTGGGCCGGTCCTGCGCTCCCGCCGCCGCGGCCAGGGCGGCGCAGAGCGTTGCCGAAAGGAGCTTTCCGCGCACGGGGCCTCCCTCAAGAGACCGCCCTAGCGGCTCTTCGACTCCAGCCAGGCCTTGGTGAAGATGTTGGGGTCGAGCGAGCGGAGGTCGATCTCCTGGATGAGGATGAGGGTCGAGTTCCCCCTCTCGATCTCGTCGAAGAAGCGCATCTCCCCCGGGTACCAGACCTCTCCCTTCTTCGACTCGGAGTAGATCTTGTTCCACTTGGGATAGTAACTGGTCCGCATCAGCCGGCCGGAGAGGGCGAAGTCCTGACGCTTCAGGATGTTGAGGGAGGACTCTTCCACCCACAGGTGGCGGACGGGGTAGGAGACGTCCACCCCCGGCTTCACGGTGAGCACGATGTGGTGCACGTCGTAGACGCCCAGCTTCTCGTCCCCCTCCCACTTCGAGTCGTAGTCGACGGAAAGCTTCGGCTCGGAGAGGTCGTCGCGCCGGGTGTCCGTGCCGCCGATCCGCTCCCGCTCCGTCCGCCGTTCCCACCGGCCGGTGGACGGATCGTAGCTCCAGAGGTTCTTCTCGATGCGCAGGTAGCCCTTGCCCGCCTCCGATTTCGGCTTGGTGAAGAGGAAGAGCTGCTGGTCATCCTGGTCGCGCCGGTAGACGAGGAGCTCGTAGACGGTGTCGGTCTTCCCCTTCTCCTTCGACTCCATGTAGCAGAGCGCCTTCCAGTCGCCGGAGTTGCGCTGCCGGTCGTCCAGGGTCTCGACCACCTTCTTGAGCTCCTCGGGGGAGAGGGCGAAGGCCGCCCTTGCGGCGGAGAGGAGAACGAGGAGGAGCGCGGTTCGAGGGATCATGAGGCGTCACCCGATGTGGTGCATGGCCGTGACCGGCCGGAGCCGGGCGGCGCGGAAGGCGGGCGGGAGCGCCGCCCCCACGGTCACCGCCGTGAAGAGGAGCACGTCCCAGGCGATCCAGCCCGGCTGGAGGAGGAAGTGGAGCTTCTCCTGCATGAGGAAGAACTGCATGCTCTCCGCGACCGAGATGCCCACGAGGTTCAACAGGCCCGCGAGGAGCGCTCCCCCGAGCGCCCCCCCGGTCGCTCCAGCGAGCCCGAGCAGCCCGGTCTCGAGGACGAAGAGCCACAGCACCTTGCGGCGCTGCATCCCGATGGCCCGGAGCGTCCCGATCTCCCGGGTCCGCTCCCGGATGGCGATGGCCATGGTGTTGAAGATGCCGATCAAAACCACCACGAGCAGCACTCCCACCACGATCCCCGACACGAGCCGGACCCCGCTGATGAACTGGGTGAACTGCCCCATCTCGTCCTGGGCGGTGGAGACGTCGAGCTTCTGGCCGATCCAGTCCTCGCTCGGCACCCTCTGCATGAGCTTCATCCAGTAGGGCTCGGGATCGGGGTCCATCACCCGCCAGCCCGCCTGGGCGAGATGGGCCCTCAGGTCCCGGGCCAGGGCGGCGGCCCCCTGCGGCCTCTTCAGGTAGATCTGGAGGGCCCCGGTGGTGGTGTCGTTGATCCCGTAGAGCTGGTTGAGCGTCCCCTTCTCGATGAAGGCGCTGAAGGCGGAGAGGATCCCGACGTTGCGGGCCACCACCGCCACCCTGACATCGGCGGTGTTGCTCACCCCGCGCGAGGTGGGGGCGGAGAGGGTGATGACGTCCCCCACCTTGACCTTGAGCCGATCGGCCTGGCCCTGGAAGAGGAGGATGGTGTTGGGCTGGGCGAGGTCCTCGAGCTTGCCCTCGAGGGGCCTCACCACCCGCGGGAAGGCGGGCTCCTTCGCCACCTCCACCCCGGAGAGCACGATGTCCATCGAGGACAGCTCGGAGACCGCCTTGGCGTACCCCCGGGTCCGCACCGCGACGTAGTCCAGGTCCCGAACCCGCGGCAGGACCTCCTCGAGGACCTTGGGGTAGTCCGAGACCAGCGGGGCGGCGCTCCCCGAGGTGATCTTGAAGAACCCGCCCACGTTGACGTGACCGGTCATGAGGGTAGTGGCCGAGACCAGCATGGCCTCTTCGATCCCCGCGGTGAGGCTCGCCACGAGGACGAGCAAGGCGGTCACGCCCGCGAGCGCCCCCCCCAAGAGCAGGCTCCGGTGGGTGTGGCGGAAGAGGTTCCGCCCGGCGATGAGCGCGTCGGTGGCGAGCATGCGATCATTCCTCCGTGGCCATCGCCTCGACGGGCGTGACGCGCATCGCGAGGAGCGCGGGGTAGAACCCGGAGAGCACGCTCACCAGGACCACCGAGACGAGCGAGCTCACCACCGCGCCCAGCCCGAGGGTGGGGAAGAGCGCCGGACCGGCGAAGAGGAAGTTCAGCATGTCGCTCGTGGCGGGGATGCCGCCCGCGGCCCGGACCACCGCCACCGTGAGGCCGCCCAGAGCCGCCCCCAATAGGCCGAACACCAGGCCCACCGTCACGGTCTCGACGAGGAGCATGAGGAGCACGAACCGTCGCTGGGCGCCGATGGCGCGCATGGTCCCGATCTCCTTCACCCGCTGGAGGGTGGCCATCACCATGGCGTTGTTGATGATGACGAGGGCCACCACGAAGAAGATGAAGAGAGCCACGAAGAGGACGATCCGGAGCATGATGACGAACTGCCCCACCACCCCGGAGGCGGTCTCCCAGTCGAGGACCTTGAGGCCCAGGCCGGCCTCATCGGAGGCGCGCTGCACGTCCTTTTGCGTTCGGGCGAGCCGCCCCGGGTCGTCGAGGATGAGGGCGGCGTTGAGGGCCACCCCGTGCTCGATCTCCGCCGGGGAGTAGACCCGGGTGGAAAGGTCCACCGCCCGAGCCCTCGGGCCGCCCAGGATCTTCGACTCGTCGATCCGCGTCTGGCGGGTGTCCCCTCCGAGGAGCGAGGCGCTTCCCTCGCCGAAGAGCTCCGCCTCGGCCTGGTCGCGCTCGATCTCCTTCGCCCCGGCGCTCTTCTTGATGGCCGCGATCTCCTCGGCCTTGTCCTTGGTCATGTAGCCGTAGAGGTCCCGGAAGGACATGAGGTCGAGCACGCTCATCATCCCGGCGATCCCGGACTTCTCCACGTGCCGGAACTGGATGAAGCCGTAGACCTTGACGTTGACCGAGCTGAAGTACCCGCTCTTGCTGGGCGCCTTGATGGTGATGAGGTCCCCGACGTTGATGGAGTAGAGGCGGATCCGGGGGGCGACCACCTCGTAGAAGAGCTGGTACTTCTCGTCGAAGTCCCGGTCGGTGGTGTCGAAGAGCCGGCCCATGAGCGCTTCCAGGTCCTCGCCCTCGGGGGCCTTGAGCCCCCTTCGCAAGAGCGCGGCCACCTCCTCGGCCTTCACCGGATCGAGCTGGAGGAGGATCTCCTTCTTTCCCGAGCCGTTCTCCTTCACCCACCGCTGTAGGTCCTCGTCCCGGGCGATCTTCTTCCCCCGAGCCCGGCGCTCCTCGATCTGATCGAGCCGGCGGGCGTTCTTGAGCTTGAGCCACTCCTCCGCATACTGCTTGCCCACCAGGATGCCCCGGTGCCCCCGGGGGATCATCTCTCCCTCGGCGATCTCCGCCAGGGGGAAGGCCTCGAAGAACTGGTCCACGTCGGTCCCGACGTAGCGCAGGAAGGTGAAGGCGTTCTCCATGGAGAGCTTGGCGATCTTGTTCTCCAAGAACTCCAGCGCGCCGTAGCGATCGCGATCGAACCCGTCCCAGAACTCGTCCGAGGCGGCGCGGGTCAGGTCCGCCCACTCGGCCTTGCGCTCCGCCGCCTCGCGCCCCTGCAGGTCGACGATGACGCGGGCGTGGGAGAGGTCGTCTTTGAGGAGGGACACGATCCGCCGGACGTGGGAGAGGTGGGCCCGGTAGGATTCCAGGAGGACCGGGTCCTCTTCGCCCGCCTCGAGGCGGCGGACGTCGCTCCGGAGCCGCTCCAGCGCGATGTCGATGACGCTGCCGGTCGCCACCATGGCCTGGTCGATCCCCATGGGAACGACCATCTTCACGTTCTTGACCTTGGAGAGGACCTCCTTCACCCGGGCAAAGTCCACGATGGGCTCGAGCACCGACTCGCCCCTTAGCCCTCCGTACAGCTCCAGGGGGTCGGGGGAGGCGGCGTTGTACACCTGCAGGTGACCGCCCAGGCTCCCCTGGACGCTGGTGCGCATCCCCTGGTCGATGGAGGCGAGGGCCGAGGTCCCGAGCACCACGAGGAGGGAGCCGGTCAGGACGATGAGCCCGATGATGATGGTGCGGACCCGGCTGGCGGAGAGGTTCCGAAAGGCGATCCGGAGCAGGATCCGAAAGGCGTCGCGACTCGAGCCCATACCTAGTCCCCCGTGCCGTTCAGCTCCTCGCGCCCCACCAGCTGTCCGTCGGCGATGCGGATTACCGCGCTGGCGTGGGACATCACCTTGGGATCATGGGTGGAGAAGATGAAGGTGGTCCCGTCGCGGTGATTCATCTCCTTCATGAGGTCGATGATCGTCCCCCCAGTCTGCGAGTCGAGGTTGGCGGTGGGCTCGTCGGCGAGCACCAGCGCCGGCCGGGTCACCAGGGCCCGGGCCACCGCCACCCGCTGCCTCTGACCGCCGGAGAGCTCGCTCGGGCGGTGGCGCCGGTACCCGCCGATCCCCACCGCCTCGAGGAGATCCATCACCCGCTTCTCCCGCTCCCGCCGGGCGAGCGACCCCTGCAACAAAAGCGGGAACTCCACGTTCTGGAAGACCGAGAGCACCTGCACGAGGTTGAAGCTCTGGAAGATGAAGCCGATGGTGTGGAGACGCAGGTCGGTGAGCTGGCGCTCGGTGAGGCGACGGGTGTCCTTTTCCCCCACGAGCACCGTGCCGCTCGTGGCGGTGTCCACGCAGCCGATGAGGTTCAAAAGGGTGGTCTTTCCGCTACCCGACGGGCCGGCGATGGAGAGGAACTCCCCCCGGTCGATGTCGAGGGTGACGCCGCGCAGGGCCGGGACCACGGTCTTGCCCAGCATGTAGCTCTTCGAGACGTCCCGCACCGAGACGATGGCCATGGTCCTTCCCCCGGGCCGCTCCTCGCGGCCCTTCCTTGTCACGACACCCGGCGCGCCACCCTCCGGTGGCCCGGCCCGCCCAGGCCCCCCGGCCTGCCCGCCCTCGCCCTCCGCCTCTCCAGACGGGCGAGGAGCTCGGGGAAGGCCTGGCCGAAGAAGGAGTACTGCCGGTGGAGCTCCAGGAGGCGGGCCCGCACCTCCCTGGGCTTCCCCGCGAGAAGGCCAAGCCCCCTCGCCAAAAGGGCGGTGGCCTCCTCGAGGAGCGCGATCCGGGACCGCCAGAGCGTCTCCCACCTGCCGGGCTCCACACGGAAGGAGGTGCGCCGGGCCCCCGGCGGCCGGACCTTCTCCACGAGCCCGGAACGGACCAAGAGCCGCGTCATGGTGCTCATCGACGCCTTCGACCCCTGAACCGCGGCGGCCAGGTCCTCCAGGCTCTGCTCGGGCGGGTCGCACACCACGAGCCATCCGAAGATGCGTCCGGCCATGCGCGGAAGGCCGTCCTGCTCGAGGAGCATGGACACCTCTTCCACCCACTCGCGCAGCTTCTGATCGGCCGTCCCCCTCACGGGCCCCGTCTAGGGCAATCCGCTCTGTTCAGTCAAGACTGAACTCATCAAACATTTTGCCGCCACCCCGCGCGGGGCGACCCGCGGCGAACCGGCGCACATGCCATCGGGCCGGCCCCGGCCGCGAAAGCGTGCCAAGTACGCGGCGCGCCCGCCCACACCGCCAGAGCCGGTCTCGCCCCGGCCCGCGAGGCCGACCGAGGTCCCTCGCCGCACCCTGCCCCCGGAGTGCGACCTCGATGTCCGCCTCCCCTCCTCCTATAGTCCTCCCGTGCGTAAGAGGGAGCGCCCGTTCAACGACCCCTTCCAAAAGCTCAGCGAGCTCAAAGGGAAGGGCGAACGGGGAGAGGCGGCGGACCAAAGGAAAGGGTCGAAGACGGCCAACCCGGCGCCGTCCCCTCTACCGGCCCCACCACCCGCGACCGACCTCGACCTCTGGGCCGAGGCCACCCGGGGCGTGCGTCCAGTCGACCGGGGCGCGGGAACCGCCCCGCCCAAGGCACCGCGCAGGGCCGAGGGGGCCGTCTGGCACCCCGACCTCGAGGCCATCGACGCCCTGCGGGCGCTTATCTCCGGAGACGCCCCGTTCGACATCTCGGACTCCGACGAGTTCATCGAGGGGCGCGTGACCGGACTCGACCAGGCCATTGTGACGAGGCTGCGGCGCGGCGAGTTCGCGATCCAGGGCCACCTCGACCTTCACGGCATGACGCGCGAGGAGGCCCGGGGGGCGGTGAATGAGTTCCTCCGCCGCGCCCGGCAGGCCGGCAAGCGCTGCGTGCTCCTGGTCCACGGGCGAGGCACCCACTCGAAGGACCAGCTTCCCGTCCTCAAGGAAGCGCTCTCGACCTGGCTCTCCACCCACCGCTTTGGCCGGCACGTCCTGGCCTTCGCCACGGCCCGGCCGGCCGACGGGGGCGCGGGCGCGGTCTACGTCCTCTTGCGGCGGGCCGGGCGCTGAGTTGTCGCTTCGGCTCCTCCTTTCTCCCGCGGTTCTTCGAGTCGCAACGAGCGGAGGGAACGACTCGGTCGGCTTCGCGGGAACCTGGTGTCTTCCAGGGCCTCCCTCTCTCGCGCGCAAGAGCAGGCCGGTGGCGACCGGACCCTGTCACTTAAGGTGAAACCAGGAGCGGAGCCCCCAGACAGAGATCCGGCGGGCAGGCGAGGATCCCTTGACCGCGCGGCGACGCGCTCCCTCCCCAAGTGCGGCACGCAGGCCCCATTTCACTGTTCGTGATAACGAAAGCCGACTTGACGGTGCGTTCTGCAAGGTGGTCGCCTCCGCGTCCCTGTCCTCTCGGGGCGTAGCGCGACGTTCGCGCCACTTGTTCCACCGCCATGGGCAGTGACCGCCACCACCCGCTTGGACTCAAGAAAACCCTGGAGGAGGACCTGCCGTGCCGATCGAATCTGCTCCTCGACCGGCCGTTCCTTCCAGGGACGCGAGCCTCGAAGCGGCCGCCAGGCCCTACCAAGAAAGGACCAATTCTCACTGGGACTTACGGCGCTGTCCGGGGCTTTCCGGGAGGCACTGTCGGTGACTTCTTCATAGACTTACCGTGAACCATGTGTTCGCCCTAGGAAAGCCGTGGCAAAGCAAGATCTGTGGAGCGAGAAGTTCGCTCGGTAGAGACGCGCTTCGAGCAGGACCGCTCTTCGGTGGCGGCACCCGCCCCGCCGACCTGAACAACAACGCCACCCGTCTTCCCGCAACGCCGGGACCTGTGGTTCCCGTCGAGGGAGGCACCGCGAGGCGCCTCACGAACGGCGGGGGAGTAAGGGCCTTCCCGGGCTTCTCGCCGGAGGGGAAGTGGATCGCCTTCACCGGCCGCACTGACGGCTCGCTGGACATCTAAGTCATGAAGGCTCCCTTTGGGAATCGCCGCCGGTCGACCCCTACGACGCGATCCCGACGTTCTAGCGAGCTTTCTAGCACTCTTCGCGTCGCCGACGAGCGTTCCCTCCGTGTCCGTGGCACCGCTCGATAGGATCCTAGACGCCCAGGACCTCGTCCCTCCTCGGGATCGAGGTCTGGGCGCCGGGCCGGGTGACGCTGATGGCCGCCGCCGCCTGCGCGAAGGCCACCGCCCGATCGAGCGAGCGGCCCTCCACCAGGGCCGTGCAGAGGCCGCCGATGAAGGTGTCGCCGGCGGCGGTCGAGTCCACCGCCCGGACCGGACGGGCCGGGTGGTGCCGCACCTCACCCTCGGTGGCGGACAGCACCCCCAGGGCACCCAGGGTGACGATCACGTTCCGGGCCCCTTGCCCCCGGAGGCTACGCGCCGCCTCCTCGGCCGCCGCGGGCGAATCCACCCGGCAGCCGGTCAGAGCCGCGGCCTCGAGCTCGTTCGGGACGAGGTAGTCGGCGGCCGCGAGAAGCTCCGGGGGAAGCGGCTGGGCCGGGGCCGGGTTCAGCACCACGAGCTTTCCCAGGGCGCGGGCTCGCGCCGCGGTGAAGATCACGGTCTCGAGGGGGATCTCGAGCTGCAACACCACCGCCCTCGCCCCGGCGAGCAGCTTCTCCTGGGCCCGCACGTCGGCCACCTCGAGCCGTCCGTTCCCGCCCGGCACCACCACGATGTGGTTCCGCCCGGCGTCGTCCACCTCGATGAGCGCCACGCCGGTGGGGACACCGGGCACCTTCCGGACCGCCCGGCAGTCGATCCCATCCGCGGCAAGGACCCGCTCGAGCTCCGCCCCGAAGGCGTCGTCGCCCAGGCAGCCTACCATCGCGGTCCGGGCCCCGAGGCGGGCCGCCGCCACCGCCTGGTTGGCTCCCTTGCCGCCGGGGATCTGGGCGAAGCTCTTCCCCGACACGGTCTCCCCCGGCTCCGGCAGCCGGACGGTCCGGACCACGAGGTCCATGTTGATGCTGCCCACCACCACCACCTCGGGGTCGACCATGGGACTCCCTCACCCGATCTCGCTGGCGATGAGGCGGGCCGCGGCCGCGGGATCGGCGCTCTCCCGAAGCGGCCGGCCGAGGACGATCACGTCGGCCCCCCCCTTCACCGCCGCCGCGGGCGTCGCCACCCGCGCCTGATCGCCGCGGGCGGCGCCCGCCGGCCGGATCCCGGGCACGACCAGAAGCGGGCCCGTCCCGATCGCGTCCCGCACCGCCCGGACCTCCCCGGGCGAGCAGACGAGGCCCCCCGCTCCCGCAGCCACCGCCAGGCGGGCGAGGCGCAGGACCGCCGCCTCCGGGGGGCCTTCGAGCCCGATCTCTTCGAGCGAATCGGCGTCGAGGCTCGTGAGCACCGTCACCGCCAGGACCCGGACCCCCGGGCCGGCCCCGCGCACCGCAGCCGCCACCATGGCTGCCCCCCCGGCGGCGTGGACGGTGAGGAGGCGGGCGCCGGTTCTTGCCGCGCTCCGGGCCGCGCCCTCGACGGTGTGGGGGATGTCGTGGAGCTTCAGGTCGAGGAACACGGGGCGACCGAGGGCGGCGAGGATGCGGACCGCAGGGGGGCCCTCGGAGAGGAACAGCTCCAGCCCCACCTTCAACATCCCCACGTGCGGCAAGACCACCCGGGCGAACGCCTCGGCCTCCTCGAGCGCCCCGAAGTCCAGGGCCGCACAGATGCGCTCGCTTCCGTTCATGCCCTCCCCATCTGCATCCGGCCAACCTCGCGCAACAGGGCGTCGGCCCGGCCGCGCTCCATGCAGTTCTTCACCTCGAAGAGGGCGAAGGCGAGGAGGTCCTCCAGGGCTTCGAGCGCCCGGGCGCGGGCCGCCGCCCCCCGGTAGTCGCCCTGGGCGACGACGTTCGAGAGAACCCGGGAGACCTCGATGTCGCCGTCCTTCGCGAAACGCACCCCCTCGAACACCGACCGGTTCCGCGCGGGGAGCCGTTCGAAGTAGCTGTTGAGGCGGGCCTGGGCGTCCTGGTTGGCGAGGGCCATCGCCTCGTGGACCCGGGCGAAGATGCGGCGATAGGTGGCGAAGGGTCCCCCGGTCCTTAGGGTCGCTCGCTCCGTCGCCTCCTCCCCGGGCTCGGGCACGGCGGGCGGAACCGGGGCCTTCGGGACGGGGACGATCGCTCCCTCCCGAACGAGGGCCGCCGCCGCCCGCAGGGAAAAGAGCTGGCCGAGCCCCGCCGAGAGCGCCACCTCGACGAGGTCGCGGCGACCGTCCACCGCGCGGAGGAACTCCTCTTCCTCGGGCTTCAGAAGGCGCACCGGACTACCGGTACGGGCGAACACCGTGCGCCGGTCGCCCAGCTCCCGGACGAGCCCCTCCGCCTCCTCGAGCCGGCGCATGCCCTCGAGGAGGAGGTCCCGGGTACGCTGCGGCAGCTTCACCGCGTTTCGCTCCTCGGCCGGCCCCTCCAGAAAGGCAAACGTCCCCTCCGACTCCACGAAGGCGTTGACCAGGATCTCCTTCACCTGAAGCGAGATGCCCTCGTACAGCTGTCCGCCGGAGAGCGCCCCCTCGTCCACCAGCACCTGCCCAAGGGGCCGCCCGCTCTGGACCAGGAGGCCGCACCGCTCCAGCTCGGAGGCCGACACGAGCCCCGCCCGGCGGAGCACCTGGCCGAGCCGGTCGGCCCGGTCGGAAGACGAGGCGAACACGATCTGGCCGTCCCGGAAGTAGATGCTCTTGCGCCGGAGCCGCTCGGGGTCTGGTGGGCCCCCCCGGCCCTCGCCGAAGGCGAGGAGCAAGACCCCCGTCTTCAGGGAGGTGAAGAGGAACTGGATCACCTCGGGGACCGAGACGGCGGCGAGCGATCCCGCGAACCACGCCAGAGCCTCGTCCCCGCGCGCGGGAAAGACGAGGGCGAAGGACCCGCGGGCGGTGACGAGCTCCCCTTCTCCCCCCCCCGGCAGTCCCAGCGCCTCCGCCTCGCCGGGAGGCACGATCACCTCGCCCAAAGCCCCCGTCCCGATCCGGATCCGCACGGCCTCCTCCCTAGGGTCCCTGCGTGGCCGCCCGCAAAAGCTCGGCGGCCCGCCAAGGCACCTCGGCGAAGGGCACCAGCTCGACCTCCCCGCCGCCGCGGCGCTTCCACTCCACCGCCTTGGCCGCGAGCCCCTTCTTCCCCACGGAGAGGCGGAGGGGGATCCCGATGAGGTCGGCGTCCTTGAACTTCACGCCGGCGCGCTCGTCCCGATCGTCGAAGAGCACCTCCACCCCCGCCTCTGCGAGCGCGGCGGCGAGGTCCTCCCCTGCCCTCCTGAGCTCCGGCTCGGGCCCGAGGGTGAGCACCGTGGCTTCGAAGGGGGCGATCGACATGGGCCACACGATGCCGTTCTCGTCGTGGTGGAGCTCGATGGCGGCCGCCAGGATCCGCTCCAGACCGATCCCGTAGCTCCCCATGACGATGGGCACCTCCTTGCCCTCGGCGTCGAGCACCGTCGCCCCCATGGCCGTCGAGTACTTGGTCCCGAGCTTGAAGATGTGCCCCACCTCGAGCGCCCGGTACACCTCGAGCACCCCGTCGCAGCGCGGGCAGAGCTCGCCCGCCGAGACGGTACGGAGGTCGGAAAGGTCCGCGCCGTGGGCGAGCAGGTCGCGACGCACGTCCACGCCCCGCAGGTGGAAACCGTCCTGGTTGGCCCCGGTGACCATGTCCTTGCGGTCGGCGAGGGAGTGATCGACGAGGACCCGCGTGCCCCGGAACCGGACCGCCCCCAGGGAGCCGGCGTGGGCCCCCATGAGCGGGGGGATCTCCTCGGGGTGGGCGGGTCGGATCACCCCCGCCCCGGTGGCGGTCTGGAGCTTGGCCTCGTTCAGCTCCTGGTCGCCGCGCACCACCGCAAGCACGGGCTTCCCGTCCGCCACGTTGACGAGGGTCTTGAGCTGCCGCCGCGCCGGGACGCCGTGAGGAGGACGCTCCAGCGCCTCGATAGTGACGACGCCGGGAGTGGGGAACCGCTCCGGCTCGGGCAGGCCCGGACCGTCGGGCTCCTGGGGCAGGCGCGAGGTGGCGGTGTCGGTGTTCGCCGCGTACCCACAGCTCGGGCAGGCGGCCACCTGGTCCTCCCCGGCGTCCGTCCGGACCATGAACTCGGACGACTCGCTCCCGCCCATGGAGCCGGAGTGGGCCTTGACCGCCACGAACTTGAGACCGCACCGGGTGAAGATCCGCTCATACGCGCGCCGCTGGTCCTCGTACCGGAGGTCGAGCCCGGCCCGGTCCACGTCCAGGGTGTAGGCGTCCTTCATCGTGAACTGCCGGACCCGGAGGAGCCCGGACTTGGGCCGGGGCTCGTCCCGGAACTTGGTCTGGATCTGGTACCAGACCTGTGGCAGCTGCCGGTAGCTGCGCAGCTCCGCCCGGGCGATCGCGGTGAAGATCTCCTCGTGCGTCATGCCCAGGCAGTACTCGGCCCCCTTCCGGTCCTTCAGCCGGAACATGTTCTCGCCCATGACCTCCCAGCGGCCCGACTCCTTCCAGAGCTCGGCCGGGTGGAGGGCAGGCAAGAGGAACTCCTGGCCTCCGACCGCGTCCATCTCCTCCCGGATGATGGCCTCGATCTTGATGAGCGACCGACGGGCGAGCGGCAGGTAGTCGTAGATCCCGGCGCCGAGCTGGCGGATGAAGCCGGCCCGGACGAGCAGCTTGTGACTCGCCACCTGGGCATCGGCGGGCGCCTCCTTGAGGGTGGGAATGAAGGCCCGGGTGAAGCGGACGGTTGGCATGGTTCGGCGGTTATACCACTTGACCTGCGGCGCGCGGCGACCGGCGATGCCGGCCCGCCACCCTCCAACTGAACGCGCGCCTCGCAGGCTCGCCGCGGGGGAGCCTTCTACGACCGCCCCTGCCCGCGCTCGGACGCGATCTGGATCGCCTCCGAGATCACCGCCTCCTCGAGCTCCTCCGCCTTCATCCGCTTCACGATCTTCCCGCCCCGGAAGAGCAGGCCCACGCCGCTGTGCCCGTAAGCGACCCCCACGTCGGCGGCCGAGGCCTCCCCGGGACCGTTCACCTCGCACCCCATCACCGCCACCGACACCTCGCCCTTCAGGTTCGAGAGCCGCTTCTCCACCCGCTCGGCGATGGGGATCATGTCCACCGAGCAGCGGCCGCAGGTGGGGCAGGAGGTCAGGGTGGCTCCGCCGAACTTGAGCCCCAGGGACTTCAGGAGGAGCCGTGCCACCCGGACCTCCTCCACCGGATCGGCGGTGAGGGAGACGCGGACGGTGTCGCCGATCCCCTCGGAGAGGAGGATCCCCAGGCCGGCGGCGCTCTTCACCGTGCCGGCGAGGAGCGTCCCCGCCTCGGTCACCCCGAGGTGCAGGGGATAGTCGTGAGCCTTCGAGAAGAGCCGGTTCGCCTCAACGGTCATGGCCACATCGTGCGCCTTCAAGGAGACCTTGATCTCCCGGTAACCCTCGTCCTCCAAGAACCGGATGTGCCGCTCGGCGCTCTCCACCATGCCCTGGGCGGTCGGCCACCCATGCTTCTCGACGATGTCCTTCTCCAGCGAGCCGGCGTTGACGCCGATGCGGATGGGGACGCTCCGCTCTCGGGCCGCCTTCACCACCTCGCGCACGCGCTCCTTCGAGCCGATGTTGCCGGGGTTCAGGCGGATGGCATGGATTCCGGCGGCGAGGGAGGAGAGGGCCAGCCGGTAGTCGAAGTGGATGTCGGCCACGAGCGGGACGGGCGTGGCCCGGACGATCTCCGGCAGGGCCCGGGCCGCGTCCTTGTCGGGGACCGCGAGCCGCACGACGTCCGCACCCGCCTCGGCCAGGGCACGGATCTGGGCCAGCGTTCCCGCGGCGTCCGAGGTCTGGGTGGTGGTCATCGACTGGACGGCGATGGGGGCCCCGCCACCGATGGGCACGCTCCCCACCCGGACCTGCCTCGTGGGCCTGCGCGCCCCGAGCGTCGAGCCTTCCCCCTGACCGTAAGCGCCCATGAACACCCCTAAAGGCGCCGCCCACGTCAAACGGCGGCCGCCCTGATCTATGGGCCGGCCGCCGCGATGTCCACTCTAGCCTTCCCCGTCCCCTACTTCTTCGCCACCGCGGAGAGCTCCGCATCGACCACCGACTTGAACTGGTCGAGCGGCTGGGCGCCGGAGATGAGCCTCCCGTTCACGAAGAAGGCGGGGGTCCCGCTCACGCCGAGTCCCTCGCCGGCCTTGTGATGCTCCTCCACCACCTTGGCCTTCTCGCCCCCGTCCAGGCAATTGTCGAACTTGCCCCCGTCGAGCCCCACGTCGCGCGCGTACTTCTTCAGGTCGCCGACCTCGAGCTTGCCGGCGACGCTGAAGAGCTTGTCGTGCATCTCCCAGTACTTGCCCTGATCGTCGGCGCACTG
This sequence comes from Anaeromyxobacter sp., assembly GCA_035686075.1. GTDB lineage: Bacteria > Myxococcota > Myxococcia > Myxococcales > Anaeromyxobacteraceae > Anaeromyxobacter. The sequence goes on along the minus strand of DASRZU010000047.1, from coordinate 89,572 downwards.
CGACGCCTCGGCGGCCTTGGGGGCGAGGGGGTGAATGGGCAGGGGGAAGTCCCGGTAGACGAGCCGGATCTTCCCCGGATAGGCGGCGAGGAGGTCCGCCACCGTCTTCTCCGCCTGGATGCAGTACGGGCACTGGAAGTCGGAGAACTCCACGATCGTCACCGGCGCATCCTTGGGCCCCTTCGCCGGGCCCTTCGCCTCGACCTCCTTCTTGGGCGGCAGGTACGGCGGCAGGAGCACCTCCACCTTGGCGTCCTTCTTGAGCTGGTCGTAGTAGGCTTGGAGGTCACCCTGCATCTTCTGCTGCTTCAAGAAGCGGATGATGTCCGGCTTCACCTGGTCGAAGGGGGGGAGCTGCTGGCCGGCCGCCTTGGCCTGATCGTAGAGCGCGTGCATCTCGGCATCGCTCGGGTCCGGGATCTTCGAGGCGATCTCCTTCTCGACGAGCGCCTCGGGCGTCTCGAGGCCGGCCTCCTTCGCCTTGGCCTCGAAGAGCCGCTTCTGGATCATGCCTTCGAGCGCCTGGCGCTTCGTCTGGTAGACCTGCCGATGGTACTGGTCCTCGAGCTGCGCCAGGTCGGACCCGACGGCCTTGTCCAGGTCGGCGGCGGTGATGGTGTCGTTGCCAATCCTCGCCACGGGCTCGCTCGGCTTCACCTTCGGCTGTCCGCAGCCCGCGACGGCGAGCGCCAGCGCGGCGATCATGGCATTTCTGGCTTGCATGGGGCTCCCGGTTCGCTGTTCGGAAGAGAAAACCCATTAGTAACGCGAGAAGGGGGCGACGATTCCGAAAAATCGTTCCCCACCTCGGCCGCCGGGGTGGGTCCCTTTGCCGCAACATACCGCCGAGACCGAGCCCGACAAAGCGTGCGGCCGCCCCGGGCGTCTAAAGAGCCCGTACCGAGCTCGCGGAACGCCCCGCTCACCCGATCCCAAAGGTCGACCTCGTCCCCCCATACCCACGAGGCGCTCGGACGCATCTCCTCCCACACCGTTTGTCTCGCGGAACGAAGCCGGGCTCCCAATGGGCTCGGCGCGGTCCCTCCCCCACCCGCCGCCCGGTCCTCGGGGAGACCTCTTCCTCCCCGGGAAGGCGGGTCGACCTCCGGCGGACCGGCTCCTTCAGCATCTGTCGCCGAAAGACCCCGCGCTCCCGAGGGCCAAGGGAGCCTCCGGCCCGAGGGCGCGGCCGCGGACGGGCCGCTCTTCTCTTCTCCGATCCGGATCCACTCACAGGAAGAGGCGGGCGAGCCCGACAAGGGCGATCCTCGGCGGGGGAGACGGGATTCGAAACCTGGAAGTGACAGGTGGGCTCTCCGCGGATAGAAGAATCGGCTCGGGGAGGAGACCATGGCCCAGCACGAGAGGCTCATCATCATGGGAAGCGGTCCGGCCGGCTACACCGCGGCGCTCTACGCGGCCCGGGCCGACCTCCGCCCGCTGCTCTTCGAGGGGAACCAGCCCGGCGGGCAACTCACCGTCACGAGCGAGGTGGAGAACTTCCCCGGCTTCCCCGAGGCGATCCTGGGGCCCGAGCTCATGGAACGGATGAAGAAGCAGGCCGAGCGCTTCGGCACCCGCTTCGAATTGGGGGAGGTGACGCGGGTGGACATCTCCCGTCGGCCGTTCCAGCTCTGGCAGGACGACCGCCTGTTCACCGCGGAGGCGCTGATCGTGGCGACCGGCGCGTCCGCCAAGTGGCTCGGCATCCCGTCGGAGAAGGCCTACCAGGGCCGGGGGGTGTCGGCCTGTGCCACCTGCGACGGCTTCTTCTTCCGCGGCGCCGAGGTCGCGGTGGTGGGGGGCGGGGACACCGCCATGGAGGAGGCGATCTTCCTCACCAAGTACGCCACCCGGGTGTACGTGATTCACCGCCGGGACGAGCTCCGCGCCTCGCGCATCATGCAGGATCGGGCCCGCAAGCACCCGAAGATCGAGCTCCTCCTCTCCCAGGTCGTCGACCAGATCCTGGGCAACGCGAAGGGCGTCGCCGGCGTCCGCCTCCGGAGCATGAAGGACGGCTCGGTCAGGGAGCTGCCGCTCCGGGGCGTGTTCATGGGGATCGGCCACGAGCCCAACACCGGCCTGTTCCGGGGCCAGCTCGCCATGAACGACGTGGGCTACCTCCGGATCGAGGCCCCGACGAGCGCCACCAGCGTGCCGGGCGTGTTCGCGGCCGGCGACGTCGCCGACCCGACCTATCGGCAGGCGGTGAGCGCGGCCGGGTCGGGCTGCGTCGCTGCCATCGACGCCGAGCGCTTCCTGGGCGAGCACGCGACCGAGAGCTGGGACTAAGAGGGGTGGCGCGCTTCGGGCCGAGAGTCCCGACCCGGGCCGGCTCGCCCAGTGGCTTTGGGCCCCCGCGGAGCCTTCCATGAAGATGATCGACGTCGGAGCGAAGCCCCGGACCGAGCGCCTGGCCGTGGCGCGTGGACGGCTGTCCCTGTCGGCCGCCACCTCGGCCCGGGTCCGCCTCGGGGGGGTCGAGAAGGGCGACGTCGTGGCTGCGGCCCGGCTGGCCGGCATCATGGCCGCAAAGCGCACCCCCGACCTCGTCCCGCTCTGTCACCCCATCGCTCTCTCCGGGGTCGAGGTGGAGGTCGCCGTCCTCGAGACCTCCCTCGTCTTCACGGCCACGGTCCGGACCGTGGACCGGACCGGGGTCGAGATGGAGGCGCTCTCGGCCGTGGCCGCCGCCTGCCTCACCGCCTACGACATGCTGAAGCGCTACGAGCGCGGCATGCGGATCGAGGCCCTAGAGCTCATCGAGAAGCGCGGCGGCCGGAGCGGTCTTTGGGTTCGCGACCCGAGAGGACCTGCGGATCGACCCGAAGGAACGAGAGCGCGTTCGTCGCGCACACCCGCCGGACGACCGCGAGGGAGAGCCCGGCCCGGGAGAGCCGGTCGGCGGCCCGGGGGAGGGCGAGCAGGTCCCCGCCGCTGAGCCCGGCTTCGGAGCAGAGCACGAGCCCCTCGGGCCCGAGCGCCGCCACGATCCGGACCGCCTCCTCGACGCCGTCCCCCCCGGCGCCGTGGGAGAGCGAAAGCCCGGCCAGATGGCCACAGGCCCGGACCGCCCGGACGGTCCGCTCGTCGGCGCCCGCCAGAAGGGCCTGGCCCGGCTCGAGACCGGCCTCCTTGAGGAGGGAAAGGGTGCGGCGCGTGATGCGGGCGCGGCCCCGCACCGGCACCGCCAGGAGCACCGGAAGCCGGAGCTCCTTCGCGAGCTCGAGCTGGCGGAGGAGGACCCGCTCCTCCAGCGGCGTCCCGCCGTAGAGCCCCACCGCCCCCACGGCGGCGACCTCCGGGCGCCCCAGGGCCTCGGGGAGCTCGGCGAGGAGCGCCTCCAACCCTCGGGCCGGGATGCGGCGCGGGTGGATCCCCAGCGCGGCGTAGCCGGCCAGCCCGGCCCGGCGGAGGCGTCGCGCCGAAACGACCGTCTCCTCCCACCCTCCCCGCACCGCCGCCGCACCGCCCGTCCCGACCTCGTCGTCCGAGGGAATGAGGGCGCCTGCCACCTCGAAGAAGCGGAGGTCCGAGAGGTCGCGCCCCGAGAGCGATCGGGCGCGCAGGAAGGCGTCGAACCACATCGAGTCGATCGTAGCGCAAGGCGCCCCTTGCCGGGCGGGCCGCCTGGAAACGCCCCCACCCACTACGCCGACCCCGCTCCCCGGGCGAGCTTCAAGAGCGCGGCCGCGATCTCCTCCAGCTCCAGCCGGATGGCGACCGCCCCGCGCTCGACGGCCACCCTGGGCATGCCGTAGACCACCGAGGTCCTCGGCCCCTGGGCCCCGGTCCAGGCGCCGCTCTCGCGCAGGGTCTTGAGCCCCTCCGCGCCGTCCTCGCCCATCCCCGAGAGCACGAGGCCGGCGGCACCGGGCCCGTACTGACGCGCCAGCGTTCGGAACAGGACCGTGCCCGAGGGCCGAAACCCGCGCACCGGCTCGCCGCCGAGGAGCCGCACCGCCCCGCCGGAGGCACCGAGGTGGCTCCCCCCCGGGGCCACGTACACCGTGGACGGCCGGAGATCCTCGCCGTCCTCGGCGATCTTCGTGTGCAGGGGGCTCTCCCCCTTGAGCCAGTGCACGAGCCCCCCCTCGAACCCGTCGGCGATGTGCTGCACCACGAGGATGGGGATGGGAAAGCCGGCCGGAAGCTCGGAGAGGATGCGCGCCAGCGCGGCCGGCCCGCCGGTGGAGGCGGCGATGCCCAGCACCCGGGGGACGGCGGGCGAGGGGAGCGGCCCGGTCGGCGACAGGGCCTGCCGGGAGAGCGGCCGGCGGGCGGGGGCGGGCCCGCCCCGAGGCGGGAACGCCGGACCCGCTGTGCCGGGGGGCCGCCTTCGCCGGGTGATGCTCGTACGGGCGGCCACCGCCCGCACCGCCATCCGGATCTCCTCCGCCTCCTTCTCGAACCGCCCCCGCGAATCGGCGCGGGGCTTGGCCAAGACCTCCACCGCGCCCATCTCCAGCGCCCGGAAGGACGTCTCCTGGTTCAGAGGCCCGACCTCCGCCGAGACCACCACCACCGGGGTGGGCCTGCAGCGCATGATCTCCTCGATGGCCTCGAGCCCGTCCTTCCCCGGCATCCGCACGTCCATGGTCACGACATCCGGCCGCAGCGCCAGGACCTGGTTCACCGCCTCCTCTCCGTCCCGCGCCTCCCCCACCACCTCGATCTCGGGCGACCGGCTGAGGATGGTCCTCAGGATCGCTCTGAAGGCGCGGGAGTCGTCTGCCACGAGGACGCGGATCATTCGTTCACGCAGGCGACCCGGGGATCGCCCCTCGTTCCGGGACCAGCTGCCGGACGAGCTCGAGCAGCTGGCCCCGCTCCACCTCGCGCTTCACCAGGTACCCCTCGGCCCCCGCCTCGAGGCCCAGCGCCCGGTCCTCGGGACTGTCGAGGGAGGTGATGAGCACCACCGGCGTCTGCCGGAGGAATGGATCGGCCTTGATCCGGCGGGTGAGATCGAACCCGTTCAGGCGGGGCATCTGCACGTCGGTCACCACGACCTGGGCGCCCACGGTGGTGAACAGCTGCCAGGCCTCTTCCCCGTCGGCGGCGGCCACGACCGCGAAGCCCGCGATCTCGAGCAGCGACTTCACGACCGAGCGGGTGGTGAGCGAGTCGTCCGCCACGAGGACGCGCGGCCGAGGCGGAACGCTCCTCGCCGAAGAGTCCCCGGCCGGCTTTACGCGACGCACGATCTCCCCCGCCGCGAGGACCCCGATCACCCGCCCGTCGTCGAGCACCGCGGCGCCGGCCAGGTGGGGCACCCCCGAGAGCCTCGCCCCGAGCGAGAAGACCACCAGCTCCTGCCGGCCGAGCACCTCCTCCACCCCGAGCACCACCCGCTTTCCACCCATGGAGAGCAGAAGGGCGGGCCTGAGCCGTCCCCGGACCCGGGACACGCTCCCGGCCTGGCCGAGCACGGCCGAGAGGGATGCGTAGGGGAGCTCTACGCCGTCGACCCTCACCGTGGCCTGGCCGGCCAGAGTCCCGACCTCGCCCTCCCGCAGGAGGAGCACCCGGGCCACATTGTCCGACGGGAACGCCGTGACCTCGCGGCCGAGCTTCACGAGAAGCGCCGCCGACGCCGAGAGGCTGACCGGGACCTCCAGCTCGAACCGGGTGAAGCGGCCGAGCTCGTACGAGACGCTCACCGTGCCCTGGAGCCTCTCGGCCGTGTCCTTCACCACGTCGAGGCCCACCCCCCGCCCCGAGATCTCCGTCACCGAGGCGGAAGTCGAGAGGCCGGGGTGGAAGACGAGCTGCGCTGCCTCGGAGTCGGTCATGCGGGCGGCCACCTCTGGCCCCAAGACCCCGCCGCGGACCGCGGCCGCCCGCACCGCGTTCACGTCCAGGCCGGCCCCGTCGTCCTCGACCGTGACGCCCACCCGCGTGCCCCGGAGCTCCACCTTCACCCCGAGCTGCCCCCGGGGCGGCTTCCCCGCCCGCTCCCGCACCCCGGGGAGCTCGATGCCGTGGTCGACGGCGTTGCGGACGAGGTGGAGCAGCGGATCGCGGACCTCGTCGACCACGCGCCGGTCCAGGCGGACCTCTCCCCCCGACAGAGAGAGGTCGACCTCCTTGCCGGTGCGCCCCGCCACCTCCCGGACCACCCGGCGGAGCGGCTCGAGGGCGACGCTCGCGGAGACCATGCGCAGGGCGCGGAGGTCCTCGCGCAGGAGCGCACCGGTGAGCCGTTGCCCGTCGGCGTCGCGGGCCGCCTCGCGCGACAGCCGCGAAAGGCGCGCCGCCTGGGTCTTCAAGCGCTCGAGGACGAGCGAAAAATCCGAAGATGCCTCCTCCGCCTGCGCCGCCCTGAGCGCCTGGCCCACCCGCTCGAGAGAGCGGACGCTCTCGCGGATCGCCTCCTCCACCTCCTTCACCTGGCCGGCCCGGTGCCGGTGGCGCGACTCGGAGAGGGAGAGGAGCTCGAGCTCTCGGGTCAAGGAGTCGAGGCTCGAGGACAGGACCCGGACCGACCTCTCCGCATTCGGGGGCGGGACCGGCGCCGGCGGCGGAGCGGGGGCCAAGGCGGCCGGCCTCTCGAAAAGGGTCCGCAGGTCGACGAGGTCGCCAGCCACGGCTGCGGCGACGCGGGCCCCATCGGTCCCGCCCTCGGCCAGGCGGGCGAACCCCTCGGCGATCCGTGCGGGCAGAGGCGATCCGGGGCAGAGAGCGAGGAGGGCTCGCCCCTCCTCGGCCGCGGCGCCGGCCCGGAACCGACGCGCGGCCTCGTCGAGCGGCCGTAGGAGCTCCGAGCAGGCCAACTCCAACCGCTCGACGAGCGCAAGGGGTCCTTCGGACCCGGGGGGGCCGGCCGCCCCGCAAACCTCGCTCGGGGTCGGCCCGGACCCGAGCGCCGCCAAGATCTCCGCGAGGCGCGGGACCTCGGGCTCCCCACCCGCGTCTCCCGCCTCGAGAGCCCGCTCGATGGCCTCCACCGCATCGAGCGCCGCCGTGACCGTGGCCCGGGCGAGCCCTTCCTCTGGGTCGAAGCGGGCCAGGGACCCTTCGATGGCGTGGGCCAGCTGCTCGAGCTCCGTGAGCCCCAGGCTCCCGGCCGACCCCTTCATGCTGTGCGCGGTCCTCCGGACGCCGTCCAGGACCTTCTGGCGAGTGGGATCGTCCTCGAGCTCCAAGATGCCGCTACTCAGGGAAGAGAGGTGCTCGCGCGTCTCCGCGGAGAAGACCGGCCAGATCTGAGTCAGGGTCTCCCGGTCCATGACTAGCCACTCCGGGACCCGGGCGCCCCGAGCCGGGAGAGGTTCAAGACGGCGAGCCGGTCGGGAGCGAAGAATGCGATGGCGCCCTCGCCCGCCCTTCTGAGCCCCTCGGAGTCGATCTCCTCTTGCCCGATGAGCTCCTCCACCGCGAGCCCGAACAGTTCCCCCTCGTCCGAGATGACGACGATCTTGGAGAGGTCGCTCATGCCTCCCCCCTCGAGGCCGAGGAGGGCCTGCAGGTCCAGGACCGGCACCACCCGGGTCCGGGCCGCCACCGCGCCGAGGAGCCAGGGGGGCGAGGCCGGGAGCGAGAAGAGGCCGCTCGCGTCCAACACCTGGAAGACCGCCTTCACCTCCACCGCGTACTTCTCCCCGCCCACCGTGAACGCCAGCACCTTCATCCCGGCGGCCCTGGGCTCGGCCCGAACCCGGGCCACCACCGCGGCGCGCTCCTTCAGGATCCGCTCCCGGTCTTCGAAATCGCGTTGCGCGGGGACGTCCCCCTGCCCGCCGAGCTCCCCCGCCGCGTCCCTCTCTGGCCCGGTCACGGGGTCACCTCTTCGGGGGCAGCCTCAGGACCTCGCCCACCGTCCCGCGCAGCTCGTCGACCGAGACCGGCTTCGTCAGGAAGGCGGTGGCGCCCACCAGCCGGCCCTTGCGCCGGCTCGCCTCGTCGTTCAACGAGGTGAGCAGGATGACGGGGGTGTCGTGGAGGACCGGGTCGGAGCGGAGCGCGGCGGTGAGCTCGAAACCGTCCATGCCCGGCATGCGCACGTCGGTGACGACGAGGTCGGGCCTCTCTTCCCGGGCCCTCTTGAGGCCCTCGATCCCGTCCCGGGCCTCGAGGAAGGTGATCGACCAGCCCATGAGGTACACCTGGATGAGCGACAGGAGCGTCCGGGTATCGTCGACGAGAAGGACCTTCATCCCTGGCTCCCCAAGAGAGCCCCCTGCCGAGGGGCGGAACGATGTCGAGCCACGAGGGCACCGCGCAGCGCTCCGGCGGTGACGGTCTCGACCCCGCGCAGGGGAGCGGCATCGTCGAGCCCGGACAGCGCCTCGAGCGCGTTCCGGCGGGCGCGGGCGGCCTCCCGGGGCCTCCCCAGCCGCTCGTAGAGCGGGATCAAGGCGGCGTGCCCGAGCGCCAAACCGGGATCGAGGTAGAGGGCGCGCCGGACCGCGTCCACCGCTCCCGCGAGATCGCCGCGGGCGTCCTTGGCCATGGAGACGAGGAGCCACGCCTCCGGACAGAGCCCCTCGCTCGCCGCGGTCCGTGCCAGCTCCTCGGCCGCGGAGAGGTCGCCCCGCCGCGCCGCCTCGCGGGCCGCCTCGAGCCCGGGCCGGTCCGCCGCCTCGGGCGGGGCGGGAGGGAGCGCGAGCTCGCCTCCGGTCGGCGCGGCCGGCCGCCTCGGGGCCTCTTCCCCGGAGGGGAGGACGAGGCGAAGGGCCTCGCGGGCCCGCTCGCCCCGGACCCGCTCGCCCCTCTCGGCCGGCTTCGAGGGGAGGGGGCGCCCACCGGGAACGCGGAAGATCGTGGCTCCGTCCTCTTCCAGGCGCTCGAGGTCTCGACCGGCCGCGAACGGCGCCTCCACCGGGCCGAGCACCAAGATCCCCCCGGGCGCGAGCGAGACGAGGAGCTTCTCGACCACCCGCGCGGCGGTGGGCGGGTTGAAGTAGATGAGCACGTTCCGACACAGGATGAGGTCCTGCAAGGTGGCGGGCGCGGGGTCCGACACGAGGTTGTGACGCCGGAACTCCACCAGGGCCCGGACGCGGGGGCGGACCACGACCTGCGGCGGGCAGGCCTCGAAGTGCCGGAGGCGCACGGAAGGGTCCAGGCGGCGAAGCGACCACTCCCCGTACCGGCCTTCCCGGGCCACCTTCAGCGCCCGGCTCGAGACGTCGGTCGCGAGGATCAAATCGCCCGAACCGCTCCGACCCGCGTCCAAAAGCTCCATGGCGAGGGAGTAGGGCTCCTCACCGGTGGCGCACCCGGCCGACCAGATCGACAGCGGGCGGTCCCGGGGCGCGGACCGTAAGACGAGCTCCCGGACCGCGAAGAGCTGCTCGGGGTGGCGGAAGAAGTAGGTCTCGCCCACCACCGCCGCCTCGATGAGGGCGGTGACGGCGCGAGGCTCCCGGGCCCGCAGCCGACAAAGGAACGGTTCTTGCCCGAGCCGCAGCTCGCGGGCGGCCCGCAAGAAGGCGTCCGAGAGGGTGCGCCGGATCCCCGCCGAGAGGGTGAGCCCGCAGGTCTCCTCCAAGACCCGCTCCACCTCGGCGAGGGGGAAGCCGCGGGCGCACCGGGCGGTCATGCGGTCCGCCCCCAAAGGCGGGCCGCGATCGCCCCGGGGTCGATAACCGGGAGTACCGCCCCGCCACAGGCGCACAGGCCGAAGGAGAGACCCGACTCCCCGAAGCCGTCCGGCTTCTCCGCCCCGACGTCGCCCTCGTAGAGCTCGGGGTCCTCGAGGAGATGCGATACCCGGTCCACGAGGAGCCCGAGGGCAGGCGTCCCGGAGAGGATCACGATCTGGGCGTCCAGGTCGGGGTCGTCGCGGGCGCCGAAGAGGCTCCGCAGGTCGATCGCCACCACCGGAACGCCCCGATAGACGAAGGTGCCGCGGACATGGGGCGGCGCTCCGGGGAGGGGCGAGAGGGCCACGAGCCGCACCACCTCGGTCACCCGGGAGGCCGAGAGGAGGACCCGCCGGCCGGCCGCCTCGACGACGAGGTGAACGCCGGGGAGAGTCCCCGGGCCCAGGGCCCAAAGCCGCCTCCTCACCTCCTCGAGCTCGCCCTCGAGATGCTTGAGCCGGGACCTGAGCTCGGCCCTCGAGCCGCTCGTCGCTTTCTCCGGGGCGCTTCGCGAGGCCTCTCCCATCGACGTAGTCCCGAGGATAGCAGGCTTGCTCCCGGGCGTTCGACCCGCGACCCCGCGACGCGTCGAGGTGCGCGGAGGGTGAGAATGCGAGCGATAGCGGCTCTAGGGAGCCGCCGGCGCACCCGCGCCGGAGGCGTCGCTCGCCGCTTCCCGAAAGCCCTCCTCCGTCACCCGCACCGCCTGGGAGACGGCCCCGGGGCGGGTACGAAAGGTGAGCACGTGCCCCAGCGCCTCCAGGGCCCGGGCGGTCTCGGCCTCGAGCCCGCCCGGATCCACCTGGACCACGTCCGGCCGCCACTGGTGATGCAGGCGGGGAGCGGAGACGGCCTGCGAGAGCGACATACCATCGTCCACGATGTGCGAGATCACCTGCGCCACGGCGGTGGGGATCCGGGTGCCGCCCGAGGCTCCCAGGGCGAGGAGGAGCCTTCCCCCGGGGTCGAAGACCAGCGTGGGCGCCATGGAGGAGAGCGGGGCCTTCCCCGGGGCGGGGGTGTTCGCCCCGCTGCCCACGGCGCCGAACCCGTTCGGCACGCCGGGGGCGCTGTCGAAGTCGTCCATCGTGTCGTTCAGGACGAAGCCCGCGCCCGGAACCACCACGCAGGAGCCGAAGTGGGCGTTCACGCTGGTGGTGAGGGCGACGGCGTTGCCGGCCCCGTCGATGACCGAGAGGTGGCTCGTCTCGCTCGATTCGGGGGGCGGAGGCGGCCCCTCGATGGCGCCCGCCCGCGGGCCGACCGCGGCCCTTAGGGCCGCCGCCCCCTGGGGCGAGGTCATCCACTCGACCTCGCGCTCCGCCCCGGGGACGAAGTCCGGGTCGCCGAGCAGGGCCCGGCGCGCGAACAGCTCCTTCTCGATCTCCACCATGGCGTGGAGGAACGGAACCGGACGGTAGCCCCCGGCCCGCGGATCGTCGTGCTCGAGCGCCTGGAGCAGGCCGACCACGATCGCCCCGCCCGCCGAGGGGAGCGGAACGGAGACGATCCCGTAGCCGCGGTAGACGCCGCGAAGGGGAGTGCGGTCCTTGACCCGGTAGGCGGCGAGATCGGCGGCCGAGAGGAGGCCGCCCTCGTCCTGCGCCGCCCGGGCGATCGATTCCGCCAGCGGGCCTCGATAGAAGGCGTCGGGATGTCGCCCCAGGAGACGGAGGGTGCGGGCCAGGGCCGGATTCTTCTGCCGGGTCCCGGGCGAGGGGACGATTGCCACGCCCTCTTTCCCAGGGACGAGGAAGGCGGCCGCGGCCGCCGGGCGCGCCGCGAGGCAGGCGCGCCGCTCCTGTGCGGCGCGGACATAGTGCTCCCCCACCGAAAACCCGCGCTCGGCGAGCCGCGCGGCGGGCTCGACGAGCCGAGGCAAGGGCCAGGTCCCGAACCGCCTTGCCAGCTCGGCATAGCCCCGCACCGCTCCCGGCACGGCCACGGCCGTGCCCCCCTCCAGAGACGGACGCCCTCTACCCTGGGACACGGGCCCGGCGAACATGTCGGGGCGGGCGGCGGCGGGCGCGACCTCCCGGAAGTCGACCGCCACCGTCCGGCCATCCTGCGCCCGGTAGAACAGGGCGAACCCGCCGCCCCCGAGCCCCGACGATTCCGGCTCCACCACCGCGAGGACGAAGGCCGCCGCGAGCGCCGCGTCCACCGCGTTTCCGCCCTCGCGCAACACCGCCGCCCCCGCCTCGCTGGCGAGCGGGTGCGCGCTCGCCACCGCACCGAGCGGTGAAACCGCGGTCGCCGAGAGGAAGAGGGCGATGAGCGCTGCCACGGCCGGAGTGTAGCCGTCCAGCGGATCCTCGTCCCGTGGCCCTCGAGACCTGACCCCGGCGCCTTGGGGCCGCCGCGAGCGTCTCGGGGGCGAGGGGGCCCTCCCCATCCGGTCCGCGGCCCCGGTCGTTCGACCAGGCGGCTTGATCCCGGGGGCAGCGCGCTCTAGCCTGCCCGAGCCATGCCCCGCGCACGCCCCTCGTTCGCCGCCGTCGTCCTCGCCGCCGGGAAGGGCACGCGGATGAGGTCCAAGAAGGCCAAGGTCCTCCACGAGGTGGCGGGGCGCCCGCTCGTCTACTACCCGGTGAAGCGCGCCCTCGAGCTCGGCGCCCGCCCGGTGGTGGTGGTGGTGGGCCACCAGGCCGAGGCGGTCCGGGCCGCCCTCACCGCGGCGCTCCCCGGCGCACCCTTGTCCTTCGCGCTCCAAGCGGAACAGCGGGGCACGGCCCACGCCGTGCTCGTGGCCCGCCGCGCGCTCTTTGGCCGGGGGAAGGCGGTCCTCATCCTCTCTGGGGATACGCCGCTCCTCACCGTCGAGGCCCTCGGGGAAGTGGTGGCCGCGAGGTCCCGCGGCCGCGCGGCCCTCGCCTTCGCCACCATGGTTCCCGACTCCCCCAAAGGCTACGGGCGCGTCGTGCGCGACCGCCGCGGCCTTCCGGTCCGGGTGGTGGAGGAGAAGGACGCGACCAAGGCCGAGCGCAAAATCCCCGAGGTGAACGCCGGCCTCTACTGCGCCGAGGCCGGTTTCTTGTGGAGCGCCCTCGCTCGGGTGGGCTCGCAGAATGCCCAGGACGAGTTCTACCTCCCGGACCTCGTGGCCCTCGCGGTAGAGCGCTCGCGGGCGACCGCGGTCGAGCTCCCGGCCGCACTCGCCGCCGGCGTGAACGACCGGGTCGAGCTTTCCCGGGTCGCTCGCGCGCTCGTCCTGCGGCTTGCCGAAGGGCACGCGCGCGCGGGCGTGACCATCGAGGACCCGGCGCGATTCGACTGCGACGAGGAGGTCCTTCTCGCGCCCGACGTGGTGGTGGAGCCGGGGGTGCGGCTCCGGGGCCACACCCGGATCGGGAGGGGCACGGTGGTGGGCGCCGGGTGCATCCTCTCCGACGCCGTGATCGGGGAGGGGGTGAGACTTCTCCCGTACACGATCGTCGAGGCCTCCCGAATCCTGGCGGGGGCGATCGTGGGGCCGTTCGCCCGCCTGCGACCCGGATCGGAGATCGCCGAGAACGCCCACGTGGGCAACTTCGTCGAGATGAAGAAGGCGCGGCTCGGCGAAGGGTCCAAGGCCAACCACCTCTCGTACCTGGGCGACGCCCAGGTCGGACGGGGCGTGAACGTCGGGGCCGGCACCATCACCTGCAACTACGACGGGGAGACGAAGCATCCGACCCGGATCGGCGACGGCGTGTTCGTCGGCTCGGACTCGATCCTGGTGGCCCCCATCGAGATCGGCGACGGAGCCTACATCGCCGCCGGATCGACCCTCACCGAGCCCGTCCCCCCGGGGGCGCTGGCCCTGGGGCGGGCGCGGCAGGTGAACAAGGAGGGCTGGGTGGCGCGCCGGAAGCGAGCGCGACAGATGAAGGAGGCGGGCCCCCGGCGCGTCCGGATGGGGGGAGGCCGGCCTCGGGCAGCCGGGGGGAACTAGAGCGCCTCAGGGGGTCCAAAAATCCCATGTGTGGAATCGTCGGGTACGTCGGACCGCGTCAGTGCGTCGATCTCATCGTGGACGGTCTCCGCCGGCTCGAGTACCGCGGATACGACTCGGCGGGGGTGGCGGTGGTCGGTCCCGCCGGCCTGTCGGTGAAGCGAGCCAAGGGCAAGCTCCAGAACCTGTGCGCCCTGCTCGCCGAGGCGCCGCTCGCGGGCACGACCGGGATCGGCCACACGCGCTGGGCCACCCACGGTCGCCCCTCGGACGAGAATGCCCACCCCCACTCGTACGGCGGGGTGGCGGTGGTCCACAACGGGATCATCGAGAACCACCTCGAGCTGAAGGCCGCCCTCTCGGGGCGCGGCCATCACTTCAAGTCGGAGACCGACACCGAGATCTTCGCCCACCTCATCGCCGACGCCCTCGAGGGCGGCCAGCGCGACCTCCGCGAGGCGGTCCGCGCCTCGCTCTCCGAGGTCCACGGGACCTACGCCATCGCGGTGGTCTCGGCGAGCCGGCCGGGCGAGATCGTGGCGGCGAAGAACGCCTCCCCGCTCGTGGTGGGCTTCGGGAAGGGGGAGAACTTCCTCGCCTCGGACGTGCCCGCCATCCTGGAGCACACCCGCGAGGTGGTCTACCTGGAGGAGGGCGAGCTCGCGGTCCTCTCCGCCGAGAGCATCGCCCTCTACGGGCGGAGCGGAGAGCGGGTGGCCCGCAAGCCGCGGCGGATCGAATGGAGCGCGGTGGCTGCGGAGAAGGACGGCCACAAGCACTTCATGCACAAGGAGATCTTCGAGCAGCCGCGGGCGGTGGCCGACACCATCCGGGGGCGCGCCTCGCTGGAGCAGGGGGACGTCACCCTCGACGGGATGGAGCTCGGGGCGGAGTACGTCCGGTCGCTCGAGCGCGTGGTGATCGTGGCCTGCGGGACCTCCTCCCACGCCGGCCTGGCGGGCCGCCAGATGATCGAGTCCTTGGCCCGGATCCCCACCCAGGTCGAGCTGGGGAGCGAGTTCCGTAACCGCGATCCGCTCGTGAACGAGAGGACCCTGTGCCTGGCGGTGACGCAGTCGGGCGAGACCGCCGACACCCTGGCCGCGGTCAAGGTGGCCCGGGCTAAGGGGGCGCGCGCCTTCGCCATCTGCAACGTGGTCGGCTCGGCGGTCACCCGGGAGTGCGACGGCGGCACGCTCTTCACCCGGGCCGGCCCGGAGATCGGCGTCGCCTCCACCAAGGCCTTCACCACCCAGCTCGCCGCCCTCTTCCTCCTCTCGGTGGGGCTGGGCCGGCGGCGGGGCTCGCTCACCATGGTCGAGGGGCGCGAGCAGCTCGAGGCCTTGCGCCACCTCCCCTTGTGGATGGAGCAGATGGTCCGGCAGGAGGCGGCCCTCATGCCCGTGGCCAAGCGCTGCGCCGCCGCCCGCGACGTGCTCTTCCTCGGGCGGGGCAACCAGTTCCCGGTGGCGCTCGAGGGGGCCTTGAAGCTGAAGGAGATCTCCTACATCCACGCCGAGGGCTAC
The DNA here is from genome assembly GCA_035686075.1 of Anaeromyxobacter sp. GTDB lineage: Bacteria > Myxococcota > Myxococcia > Myxococcales > Anaeromyxobacteraceae > Anaeromyxobacter. The sequence continues at coordinate 74,519 of DASRZU010000047.1, read as the reverse complement.
GCCGCCGGGGAGATGAAGCACGGCCCCATCGCCCTCATCGACGAGCAGATGCCGGTGGTGGTCCTGGCGACGCGCGAGCCCGCCTACGAGAAAACGCTGGGGAACATCGAGGAGGTGCGAGCCCGCGGCGGCCACGTGTACGCGGTGGTCTCCGAGGGCGACACCCATGCCGCGAGCCTCGCCGAGGTGGCGATCACCGTCCCCCTCGCCCCCCCGCTCCTCTCCCCGCTGCTCTCGATCATCCCCCTCCAGTTCCTCGCCTACCATGTCGCCGACCTGAAGGGGACGGACGTCGATCAGCCCAGGAACCTGGCGAAGAGCGTGACGGTGGAATAGCGGCCGACGATGCGCCGCCCTCCACCGTTCCCTCCTCGCCCCGAGGGACCCTCCTCTCCCCACTCCGGGTCACATCGGCGTGTCCGAGGCGCGCCTGTCACCACGTCGAGTGATGACGGGGGGCGACCCCTCGGCGGTACAACTCCGGGTGCGATCGCCTCCCGGTGATGTCGGAGGCGCGCGAGGTCTCGATGAACGTGAAGAGGTACGGGCTCTGGGGCGCGCTCTTCGGCGTGTTCTTCCCCGTGGCGGGCACCTTGCTCCAGGCCGCCATGGACGCCTCCGCCGACGGCTTCTGGACCCGGGTGGCGAGGGCTCAGGGCCTGCCGCTCATGTGGATCATCGACACCGCTCCCCTCTTCTTGGGCCTGGTCGCCGCCCTGGCGGGCCGGCGCGAGGACGAGCGGGCCCAGAGCGAGCTCTCCAAGCGAACGCTCTTCGTCGACACCTCCAAGGCGCTGTTCCGCTCCGCCCAGCAGCTCCTCTCCACCGTGTCCTCCTTCAGCGCCCTCACCGCCCAGACCGCCGCCTCAGTCCGCGAGACGACCGCCACCATGGGGAACCTGGCGCAGACCACCACCCAGGCGGCCCTCACCGCCGAGACGGTGGTCGGCCTGGCCGCCTCCACCCAGCAGTGCTCCGAGGAGGGCCTGCGGGCGGTGGAGAACGCCACCTCCGAGATGCTCCACCTCGCCGAGGACGTGCGGGAGATGTCGAGCCGCATCGAGGGACTGAACGCCCGGATGCGCGACATCCTCGAGGTGGCCACGGTCGTGAACCAGGTCTCGGAGCGCTCCCAGGAGGTGGCCGACCGGGCCGCACACGAGCTCGAGCAGAACCCCGCGACCGGGGCGTTCGCCGAGATCGTCGCCGCCATGCGTCGCCACTCGGAGGACGCCCAGCGCTCCGCCCAGACGGTGAAGCGGATCCTGTCCGAGGCGCACAAGGCCATGCTCGCCGCCATGACCGCGGCGGAGAAGGGCATCCGGCGGGCCGAGCGAGGCGCCGAGGTGGCGAGCGCCACGGGAAGCGCCATCCAGCGGCTCGCCGCCGCCCTCCAGGACTCCTCCCGGGCCGCGCGCGACATCGCCCGGGTCGCCCAGCAGCAGGACCACGGGGTGGAAGAGGTCCTGAAGGCCATGAACGAGATTTTCCTCGCCACCGAGGAGACCGTGGCCGGGACCCGGAAGGTGGCCGGCGGCGCCCACGCCCTCACCGACCTCGCCGAGAAGCTCGAGCGCTCGGTGGAGCGAGCGTAGGGAACCGGCAGCGCATCCGGCGCCTAGAAGCAGCGATCGGCTCGCAGCGCCCACGATTCCCATCGGTTTCGCGCGCAGGGCGAGGGAACGGGCGTGATGCGGTCTCAATAGCCGGAGAAGGCCTCCGGTTCGGCGCTCCGGACCTTGGCCCGGGCCCCGATCGGTGGAGGCGGCACCGTGGATCTCGCGCCCCGCCTCGCACTGGGGTAGACCAGGGCCCGTGCCCCGCCGCCTCTTCGTGGCGCTCGAGCCCACCGAGCCGGTCAGGCGTCGGATCGCGGCCGCCGCGGAGCGGATCCGCCGTGCCGCCGGGGGCGCAGCCGACCTGGTCCGGTGGGTCGCCGAGGAGAACGTCCACCTCACGGTCCAGTTCCTCGGGGCGGTCCCCGAGGAGCGGGTCGAGGCGGTGGGCGAGGCCCTCACCGCAGCGGCCGCCGGTTCGAGACCCATCCTCCTCGAGGTGAAGGGGGCGGGCGGGTTCCCCAACTCGCGCCGTCCCCGGGTCGTCTGGCTGGGTCTCTCCGGCGAGCTCTCGGTCCTCACGGAGCTCGCCTCGGACCTGGGCCGCCGGCTCGCGCCGCTCGGCTTCCCCCCCGAGTCCCGCCCCTTCGCCGCCCACCTCACCCTGGGGCGGGCCCGCGACGCACGCGGCGCCCCCGGCCTGGGTGGCGCCCTCGCCGCCGCCGCCCAGGACGAGGGAGTGTCCTGGCGCGCCTGCGAGCTCGTCCTCTTCGAGTCCCACCTGTCACCCCGCGGCCCGCGCTACGAGCCGGTGCGGAGGGCCTCGCTCGGCCCTGGCCAAAACACCCCGGCCTAGATCCCTCCGCCCGCCCCCCAAGGCAGGCAAGGGGAGCGCCTCGGGTGCCGCTCGAAGGGAACCGATGACGGCCGCCCGTCAAAGCAGGGCTCGTCGTTTGCCCTGCTCGGTCATCCGATGGGCACCCGCAACCACCTCGCCTCCGCTCCCTCAGCACGACCACGCCGCGCCTTTGGCCCTCTACGGGGTGCGAAGATCGAGCTCCAGCCCGACCACCACGGACGAGGCGCACTGCGAGGTGAGAACCACCTCTTCCCACGCCTCGTACGGGGGAGACCCGCCGCGGCGAACCGCCCTCCGCACCGCTTGCGCTTCGTCTCACACCGCGCAAAGCTCCTTTCGTGCCCCAGGAGAAGCCTATCCCTGTCGCCTCGGCCACCACTCTCGCGCCAGGGTTCCTCGTGGCCGCCCCCTCGCTCGCCGATCCCAACTTCGCCGGCTCGCTCGTGCTCATGGCCGAGCACCACACGGAGGGCGCTCTCGGGTTCGTCGTGAACCGCGCCGGACCGATCACGGTGGCGGACGTTCTCGACGGGCTGGACGACGGCCTCCGTTCCGCCGCGGAGGCCCGGGGCCGGGCGGCCGCCCCGGTGCTCGTGGGCGGACCCGTCCAGCCGGAGCGGCTCTGGATCCTGTTCCGCCCCGGACCGCAGGCGCCCGAGGAAGGCGCGGTGACGGTGGGGGCGGGCGTCGCACTCGGCGGATCGCGCGAACTGCTCGAGGCCCTCGTGCGCGCGGAATCGCCCGGGCCGTTCACGCTCCTGCTCGGCTACGCGGGCTGGGCCCCTTTGCAGCTGGAACGGGAGGTGGCCTCGGGCGCCTGGGTGCCGATGGGGCTGCACCAGGACCTCATCTTCGAGGTCCCGCTCGAGCAGCGATGGGAGCTGGCCGTCCGGCGGCTGGGGCTCGACCCGTCCGGCTTCTTGGTGGGCGGCGGAGGCGCGAGCGCCTAGAGGCCGGCCGGACCATCCGGGTGGGCGCGGGGCCGGGCGGGATCCTTGACCGCAGCATCCGTACAGGATACATCCGTTCAGGTCCCACTCGCCCCGCTGTCAGGGGGCCCTGCTATCGAGACCGTCGCGGTAGGAACGGAGAGAGAACGATGCCCGTCGGACCAGAGAAGGAGAAGGCGATCGACCTGGCCGTCTCGTCCATCGAGAAGGCCTTCGGCAAGGGATCCATCATGCGCCTCGGCAACGAGGAGGCGCTCGTCAAGGACGTCCAGGCCATCTCCTCCGGTTCGGTCTCGCTCGACATCGCGCTCGGGGTGGGTGGCCTCCCCCGCGGCCGGGTCGTCGAGATCTTCGGCCCCGAGTCCTCGGGCAAGACCACCCTCGCCCTCCACGCCATCGCGGAGGCGCAGAAGAAGGGGGGGATCGCGGCCTTCGTCGACGCCGAGCACGCCCTCGACGTGGGCTACGCGCGGAAGCTGGGCGTCCGCACCGACGACCTGCTCATCTCCCAGCCCGACACCGGCGAGCAGGCGCTGGAGATCACCGAGACCCTGGTCCGCTCCGGGGCGATCGACGTGCTGGTGATCGACTCGGTCGCGGCCCTGGTGCCCAAGGCCGAGCTCGAGGGCGAGATGGGCGACGCCCACATGGGCGTGCAGGCGCGCCTCATGAGCCAGGCGCTCCGCAAGCTGACCGGCACCATCTCCAAGTCCTCCACCATCGTGATCTTCATCAACCAGATCCGGATGAAGATCGGCGTGATGTTCGGGAACCCCGAGACCACCACCGGCGGCAACGCGCTCAAGTTCTACGCCTCGCAGCGACTCGACATCCGCCGCATCGGGGCCATCAAGGACGGCGAGCAGGTGATCGGGAACCGCACCCGGGTCAAGGTGGTGAAGAACAAGGTCGCTCCACCCTTCAAGGAGGTGGAGTTCGACATCATGTACGGCCAGGGCATCAGCCGCGAGGGCGACGTGCTCGATCTCGCCGCCAACGACAACATCATCGAGAAGAGCGGCACGTGGTTCAGCTTCGGCGGCGAGCGGATCGGCCAAGGTCGGGAGCAGGCCAAGGCCTTCCTCCGCGAGCACCCGGAGATCCTCCAGCAGGTCGAGGGGAAGCTCTACGAGAAGTACGGGATCCGGCGCGGCCCAGTCCCGGTCCCCCTGCCGGAAGAGGCGGAGGACAGAGAGGAGAAGCGGAAACACGCGAAGGGACGGTAGGGGCCGCCTCGCTGCCCCTTCCCCCTCCCCAGTCGCCCCGGAGACGGGGCGCGTGCCCGGGGGCCGGCCTCGAGAGGGGCCGGCCCCTTCTTCACGGGATCGCCGGCGGTGAGCGGCCCCCGACCCTGCCTTGAGAATCCAATCGGCGCCGGTCCCGCGTTACACTTTCGCGAGCAGGATCACCGTGCCCAGATCCCCTGCGGACAAGAACTGGCTCGCGTCGCTTGTCGACGAGGTCCTCAAGGAGCAGGGGCCGGCCGACGGGACCGAAAAGGCGGCGGAGCTACCGCCCGCCGAGAAGCCGGTGGACCTGGCGGCGGCCGCTCGCGTGCTCGTGGCGCGGTCCCTGCGCGCCCGCCGCCCCCCGCTCCCCCCGAAGGGGCCGGAGGAGGTCTTCCGCGAGACCGTGCGGCAAGACATCGTGCTCCTCCTCGACCTCCGCCTCTTCCGCCCGGCCGCGCCCACCCGGGAGCGGGCCCGCGCCGAGCTGGCTGGGTTCCTCGCCGGAGCCCTCGGGGAGGAGGCCCTCTCGCTCGCCGCCGCGAACGACCCTCCCTCTCCCGCTCACGACCGGGCCGTGGAGCGGGCCCTTTCGACGGCGGGGAAGACCTTGCGCGCGCGCTTCTTTCCGCCCGGGGATCCGCGATCCGGGCTCCCCTTGAGCTCGGGGAGCGTCGCGGTCCTGAGGCGCCACCTCGCCCGGGTGGCGGGCGGGCTCGCCCGAAGCGGACGACTCGAGCCGGAGGCGCTCGCCCGACACGCACAGTTCGCGGCGGGCGAGCTCTCGGCGCTGGCCGAGGCCTTGTCCGGGCTCTCCTCCACCGGATCGCCACCTGACCGGCGCGAGCGCTTCGTAAGGTCGCGGCAGCTCGTCCGCCTCGGGCTCGCCGGCTCCGCTCTCCGCGAGGCCCGGCGGCGCGTGGCTCGGCCGCGCTCCCCGGAGGAGCTCGCCCGCGCCCTCCCCGAGCCGGTCCGCGGCTTCGTGCTCGAGCAGCTCTTCTTGGCTCAGCTGCGGGCCGCGCTTCCCCAGGACGGACCCGCTCGCTTCGTGGAAGCTTTCGCCCGCGCCGCCCGCCTCGACCCCCAGGTGGTGGTCCAGGCCCAGGTCGAGGCAGCGGCCCAGGCGGGCGACCCTCAGGCCTTCTTCAAAGGGGCAGGCGACCTGGCCGCGGCCCTCGACTGGCACGCCCTGGCCGAAGACTTCGGCGCCGCCGCCGACCAGGTCCTCGAGCGGATCTCGACCGTCGTCTCGCAGAACCTGGGCGCGCTCGTCGCAGAGATCCGGCAGACCGGCGAGCTCGGGACCCTGCTCGGCAAGGCCGCCGCCGGTGGGCGGCTCAGCGCCGAAGAGAAACGAAAGGTCCGGGCGCAGCTCATCGACCTCGCCAAGGCGGTCCCCGCCCTCGCAATCTTCGCGGCGCCTGGCGGCTCGCTGCTCCTGCCCATCCTCGTGAAGCTCCTTCCCTTCAACCTCCTGCCGAGCGCCTGGGACAAGGTGGGAGGCGAGCGCCGACCGCCCCCCGCACCGGGGACCGAGCCCGAAGGAGCGCCGGCTGCCGCCCCGGCGGAAAGCCCGCCCAGAAAGGCGCGGACCGGCGGGGATCCCCCCCGCTCGAGACGCTAGATCCCGCCCGAGGCCAACCGGCCCGCGACGAACGCCCGGACCGCCAGGGCGTCCTCGAGCGCGAGCGCCCCGAGCACGAGGGAGCGAGCCTCGGCGGAGTGAAGGGCCCGCACCGCCTCCTTCACGGCCGGGATGGCCGGGGCACTCACGCTGAGCTCGCTCACTCCGAGGCCGACGAGGAGAGGCACCGCCACCGGGTCTGCCGCCGCCTCCCCGCAGACGGCGACCTTCTTGCCCGCGGCCTGCGCCGCGTCCGCCGCCCGCCGCAAGAGCTCCAGCACCGCCGGCTCCAGGGGATCGGAGAGCGCGGCCAGGCGGGGGTGACCGCGCTCGGCCGCCATCGTGTACTGGACGAGGTCGTTCGTGCCCAGGGAGAAGAAGTCCACCTCGCGCGCGAGGGCCGCCGCCTGTAGCGCGGCGGACGGGACCTCGACCATCACCCCCGCGGGAACGTGCGACGGGGCGGAACGGCCCGCGGCCCGAAGCTCGTCCTTCGCCTCCTCGAGCAGCGCGCGGGCCGCCCGCCACTCCTTCAGGGTGGCGATCATCGGGAACAGGATCTCCACCGGGAACTCTCGGGCGGTGCGCAGGACCGCCCGGAGCTGGACCTTGAAGAAGGCGGGCTCCGCCAGGCAGGCGCGGATGGCCCGAAAGCCCAGGTAGGGGTTCGCCTCGTTCCCGGTGTCGAGGTAGGGGAGGGGCTTGTCGCCGCCCGCGTCGAGCGTGCGCACCACGAGGGGCCGGCCCGAAAGCGCCTCCGCCACCGCGCGGTAGGCCGCCACCTGCTCCTCCTCGTCCGGCGCCGCCCTTCGGCCCTGGAAGAGGAACTCGGTGCGCAAGAGGCCGACGCCCTCGGCCCCCGAGAAGACCGCCGCCCGGGCCTCGGCCACGGACCCCACGTTGGCCATGACGATGACGCGCCGTCCGTCGCGCGTCCTTGCGGGGCCGGCACCGGCCGCACGCGCGGCCGCGCGGGACCGCTCACTAGCCGCGAGTCGGGAGCGGGCCTCGGCCAGGCGCTCGGGCGAGGCGCCGATCGACACCTCTCCAGTGCTCCCGTCGAGGACGAGGGGCGTCCCCTCGGCCACCGAGAGGATCGCCGGGCCGAGGCCGGCCACGGCCGGGATCGAGAGCGCCCGGGCGAGGATGGCGCCGTGCGAGGTCGGGCCGCCACCCGCCGCGGCGACCCCCAGAACACGCCCCGGGTCGAGGCGGGCCACCTCTGCCGCGGTGAGGTCCTCGGCGAGAAGCACGCCCGGCTCGGCGGGCAGCTCCGGGTCTCCCCTCTCCCCTCCCGCGAGGTGGAAGAGGACCTTCCGCCCCAGCTCCTCCAGATCGTGGGCCCGGGCCCGCTGATACTCGTCCTCGAGGTCGCGGTAGGCGGCGAGCGCCCGCTCGATCGACTGGCTGAACGCCTCGGCCGCCCCCGAGGTCCCCCGCGCGATCGCCTCCCGGGCGGGCGCGAGGAGCGCCTCGTCCTCCAAGAAACAGAGGTGCGCCTCGAGGATGGCGGCGGCCGCCGGACCCGCCCGAAGAGCCACCGCGTCACGCGAGGCGGCGATCTCCCGCCTCGCACTCTCGAGCGCCCGCGCGAGCGCGCCGAGCTCCTCTGCGGGCGCCCCGGACGGCCGGCCACCCTTCACCGGAAGGGGGGACCGAAGCAAGGGCCGGGCGTTACCGACCGCGATGCCCGCCGAGACCGGCACGCCACGCAGGGTCGAGCCGACGAGGCTCTTCGCGGCCTCCGCCGACCTTTCCGCCTCCGGCCCGGGTTCCGCGGGGAACTCGCTCCCCCGCTCGCCGAACTCCGCCTCGGAGAGCGCGCGCACCGCGAGGAGAGCCTCGTGCGCCGAGGGGCCCCTTGCAAGGACGGCGATCTCCTGGCCGCCCCGGACGCCGAGCGTCATGAGCGCGTTCAGGCTCCTCGCGCTCGCCGGCCCCCGGCGAGAGGTGAGGTTCGTGACGAGAAGCCCGGCCTCGGGGAAGCGGCTCGCCACCCGGACCAGCGAAGCGGCCGGGCGGGCATGGAGGCCGTGCCGGTTCTTCAAAACGAGGCGAAGCTCCTCCGTGGGCCCCAGGGAGAGCGCGGGCGGCGCGGCCGGGGGCGTCGGGGCGCCCGCGAGCCCTGTCCGCTTCGCGAGGAGCGCGGCCAGGGCCTCTTCCGCCGCCCGCTCGAGCGGGGCGCCGAGGCGGGACTGCACCGCCGCCGCCACCGCCCCTTCCACGAGGGCCGCTTCGCACAACAAGACCCGCGCCCGGCGGCCCTCGGGGAGTAGCTCGACGGCCAGCTCCGCGCTGAGCAGGGCGCTCCCCAGGTCCATGAGCACGAGCACGCCGTCGTCCGAGTAGACCTCTTCGATCGCCGCCTTCACCCGCGCGGCGTCCGTCCCGAGCGGCGCGCCAGGTGCGTCAAGGCCCCCCGCCGCGGCCACCGGGACCTCGGGACCCCCAAGGCCCCGCACAAGCTCGGCCACCCCCTCGGCCAGCCGGGCGCTATGGGAGACGATGACGAGTCCCACCATGGCCGGACCCTTGAGTCTAAAGCCCCGTGCGCCGACCCGTGCAAGGCCGCCAGCCCTGGGTCAAGGTCAGTTCACCCATCACTCGTCTCGCTCCCCACCCTGCCCCGGGGCAAAGGCCAGGGCCGCGGCCCGGAGCAGAAGGTGGGACGAGGTCGCTCCCGGGTCCTGATGACCGGCGCTCCGCTCCCCCAGGTAGCTCGCCCGTCCCTTGGTGGCGACGAGGGGGATGGTGTCCCGTGCTCCCCGGGCCGCCGCCCGTTCGGACCGCCACAGGGCCTCGGCGAAGGGGGCGCCGCTCGAGAGCGCCAGGGAGAGCTCCTCGACCGCCGGAAAGAGGGCATCGAGCATGGTCTTCTCGCCGCGCCGGGCCTTCCCCCGCTTCGCCACCCCCAAGACGCCGGCCTCGAGCGCGGCCTTCCACTCTTCCGGCGAGAGCTCGGTCTTGCCCTCTGACGCCCGGGACATCTCCAGAAACAAGGTCCCGTAGAGCGGGCCGGATGCGCCCCCCACGCTGGAGATGAGGGCCATGGCCACGGTCCGGAAGAGAACCCCGATGTCCGGTCCGCCTTCCGGGAGCTTGGCCACAACCGCCTTGAACCCGCGATCCATGTTGGCCCCGTGGTCGGCGTCCCCGATCGCAGCGTCGAGCCCGGTGAGCTCGTCCCGATGGGCGGTCACCAGAGTTGCCGCGCCGCGGAGCCACGCCTCGATTTCTCCCCGGTCCAGGGACACCGCACCCTCCGCCTTTCACATGCCCCAGCGCAGCGCTGCCGTCCGGACGGGTGCGTCCCACAGGCGGACGAGCTCGTCGTCGAGCTTCAGGAGCGTGATGGAGCAGCCGGCCATCTCGAGCGAGGTCATGAAGGAGCCGACCAGGCTCCGGGCGATGTGGATCCCTCGTCCCTCGCAGAGGCGCGAGAGCTCGCCGAAGACCACGTACAGCTCAATGAGAGGGGTGCCGCCCATGCCGTTCACGAACGCCAGGACCGCGTCCCCCCGCCGAAAAGGCAGGTCGGCGAAGACCGGCTCGGCGAGGAGGGCGGCGATCTCGGCCGCGCTCCTCACCTTCATGCGGGTACGGCCCGGCTCCCCGTGGATGCCGATCCCGATCTCCATCTCGTCCTCTGGCAGCTCGAAGGTCGGACGCCCCGCCTGGGGGACGGTGCAGGAGGTGAGGGCCATCCCCATGCTCCGTCCCAGGGCTCTCACCTTCCGGCACAGCTCGGCCACCGCCGGTAATGGGCGGCGCTCCTCCGCTGCCGCCCCGCAGAGCTTCTCGGCGAGGACCGTCACTCCCACCCCGCGGCGGCCGGCGGTGTACAGGCTATCCTTCACCGCCACGTCGTCGGCGATGACGACCGCCTCCACCCCGATTCCCTCGGCGCGGGAGAGGTCAGCGGCCATCTCGAAGTTGAGCACGTCTCCGGTGTAGTTCTTCACGAGGTGCAAGACTCCGGCCCCGCCGTTCACGGCGCGCGTCCCCTCGAGGAGCGCGTCCGGGGTGGGCGAGGTGAACACCGCTCCCGGGCAGGCGGCGTCGAGCATGCCCGGGCCGACAAAGCCGCCGTGCAAGGGCTCGTGCCCGGACCCGCCGCCCGACAGGACCCCCACCTTCCCCGGGACGGGCGCATCCCGGCGCACCACCAGGGCCGGGGCGAGGCTCACCCGGAGGAGATCCGGGTGGGCGAGGGCCATGCCCCGGAGCTCCTCCTCGACCAGGTCCTCGGGGCGGTTGATGAGCTTCTTCATGGCGACTCCCGGGGCGAACGGGCCCTTCCCGGGCCATCGTAGCCGCACCTTCGTCGCCCGTGCACCGGGCCTCTCGGGGCTTTGGGCGCGCCCACGGCCCGCCCAAGAACGCGGGGCTACTTCCCGCGCCTAAGCCGTACCGCGAGCCGAAACGCGTCCTCGTTCACGCCCTCGGTCAGGCGCCGGCCGCGCTCGCTCTGGATCATCCCCTCGAGCCGGCCCGCGATCTCCGGTCCGGCCGGGCCGAGCTTCTCGCGCCCGGCCACCCAGACAAGGCCCAGCACGGCGTGGTAGCGCGCCGCTAGGTCGGCGTCGCCCGCCACGGGTCGGAGGACGGCCGTGCACAGGGCCGGGGCATCCGCGGACGTGCCCGCCCGTCCCACCTCCAGCGCCGCCCGGTCCCGGACCTCGGGCCGGGGATCGTCGAGCTTCTGCGCCCAGCATTTCACGTCGTGGCAGGCCGCCCCGGCAAGGAGCCGGGCCTTCATCCCGTCGAAGGCGGCCTGCCGGCCGGCCGGGCACGAACCCTTGCACTCTTCTTCCCGCGCCCCCTCCAGGAACGGGACCTCCGCCGCTCCGCCGAGGCGCGAGACGGCGGTGAGGGGGCCGACCTTCATGTCCCAGTGCCCGCGAACCGCCGCCCGGAGGGCGGGGAGGCAGGAGGGATCGCCGATGCGGGCCAGGGCCTCGCCGTACCGGTCCCGCGCGTCCGGGTCGGCCTCGCGGCCGAGCAGCTCCCCGAGGGCGCGCACCGACTCCTTGGCCCGCAGCCTTCCCAGGGACTCCGCTGAAAACACCCGGACCAGAAGTTCGAGGGTGGGGTCGGCGTCCTTGTAGCCGAGCTTCGCGAGGAGCGCCGGCACCGCCTCCGGGCCTCCCACGTCGCCGAGGAGCTGGGCCGCCTTGGCATAGAGCGCCCCCGGCAAGACCTTCCTCTCCTTGGCAAAGGCCAATAGCTTCGGGTCGCGCCCCTCCAGGACCGCGAGCAGCGGCGCGGCCATGGGCCTGCCGATCTCCACCGCGGCGAAGGCGGCCTGGGGGAAGAAGGAGACGCCGGCGCGCTCCTCGTAGAGCATCCGGAGCACCACCGGCGCGGCGCGGGGGTCGCCGATGCGCCCCAGGGCGAGGAGCGCGTGCTGGGCCGTGACCGGCTCCACCGCCCTGGAGCCGGCGATCTCGACGAGCCGGTCCACCGCCGCCGGGTCGCCGATCTGCCCGAGCGCGTCCGCCGCGGCGACCTGGGTGAAGCCGTCCCGCGATGCGGTGAGCTCCTTCAGCACCGGGACCGCTTCCTTGGCCCGCAAGGCCCCGAGCGCGGTGGCGAGCCTCCGGTTGGCCTCGAACCCGTCCCGGTCGCTCGCCCGCGGGTCGACCGCCTCCAGGAGACCGGGGATCGCCGCCGGGTCCCCGATCTCGCCCAGGACCAGGGCCGCTTCGGCCCGGACCTTCGGCGACTGCTTCAGCACCCTGAGGAGGTAGGGCACGGCCGCGCTCTTGTCCCCGGGCGCCTTGCGGACCTGCTCGAGGGCCTCGAGCTTCTCCTCCGTCCGGCTGCGGGAAGCGGCCCGCTTGGCCCAGCCGGCGGCGTCGCTCGGGTTTCCGCACCCGACCTCGAGGAGGAGGGCGGCGACCAAGAGGAGGGCGAGCTTTGGTGTCCCCCGGCTCATGGGGGCCGCTCGCCGGCGGCGCGCGGGGCCACCACCGCCACCGGAGTGAGCTCGGGATCGTCCGCCGCCAGAGCCAGCCGCCGCTCCCGGGCAGCCGCCTCCAGGGCAACGATGGCGGGAGCGAGCTCCGGGGTGCGGGCCACCGCGGAGCGCATGCGGACCACCGCGTCCTCGAGCATCGCCACCTCGCGAGCCTCTCGCTTCTTCATCGACTCGACCGCCTCGATGAACACGCGGAAGAAGGACTTGAGCTCGTCGCTCCGCCGCAGGGTTCGCATCCGCGGGAATCGCCCCTGGGCCAGGACCGACAGGTAGTGGCCCATGACGAACACCGGCCCGGCCACCCGGTGGGTGATGACCACGCCGAGTAGGCCCAGCGCGGCGGCGAGGAGCAGGGCGATGGCCGCGAAGGCGGCCCACAAGAGGGTGTCGCTCCGCTCGATGAGCGCCCGCGTCTCGTTGTCCGGCGAGAGGAGGAGGATCGCTTGGGCGTGGGCCTGGTGGAGCCAGAGCCCGAACACGCCCGCCACGAGGAGCCCTGCGGCCGCCATGAGGAGGGCGTACTTGAGCTGGAACCGGCGGTCGACGAGGACCCGCCGCCGCGGAGCGGCGGAGGACGATTGCGCTCGGGCAGGGTCGTCGGCCATCTCGTCTCCCTCGGGGCGGCGATCTCGGGCTCTTCCCAAGCGGTCGATTCTAGCGCGGGCCCGCCCGGGAGAGAACGAGGTGCGTGGAGGTGGTTTCCCTCGCTCCTCCCCGTGCCCGCCGGGCCAACGGACCGAATGCAGAGCCCTTTCCTTTGGCGTATACCCCCGGCCGCATGCGGATCGCCTTTCTGGGCACGCCCGAGTTCGCGGTCCCCTCCCTCGTCGCTCTCTCCCGCGGCGGCCACGAGGTGGTAACGGTGGTGGCGCAGCCCGACCGGCCAGCGGGCCGGGGCCAGCCGCTCAAGGAGCCCGCCGCCAAGTCCTGGGCCCGCGCAAAGGGCATCCCCGTCCTCCAGCCCGAGAAGGTCCGCGACGGGAAGCTCGCCGCGGAACTCTCCCCGCTCGGGCCCGAGGTCCTCGTGGTCGCCGCCTACGGGAGGATCCTCGGCAAGGACCTCCTCTCCCTCGCTCCCCGGGGCGCCGTGAACGTCCACGCCTCCCTCTTGCCCCGCTGGCGAGGGGCGGCCCCCATCCAGTGGGCCATCGCGAGCGGCGACCAGGAGACCGGCGTCACCATCATGCAGATGGACGAGGGTCTCGACACCGGCCTAGTCCTCCTGCAGCGCACCCTCCCCATCCTTCCCGACGACACGGCCGATTCGCTCGCTCCCCGCCTGGCCGCCCTGGGAGGGGAGGCCCTGCTCGAGGCGCTCGACGGCCTCGCGAGAGAGAGCATCGTCCCCGTCGCCCAGGACCCGGAGGAGGCCACGGTGGCCCGGATCCTCGAGAAGGAGGACGGCCGGGTGGACTTCACCCGGACCGCGTCCGAGCTCGCCGCGCGCCTGCGCGGCTTTTCGCCCTGGCCGGGAACCTTCACCACCGTGAGCGGGCGGCTCCTGAAGCTCCTCGCCGCCGCCGTGGACCCCCAGCTTCGCGCCGGGGAGGAGCCGGGGACCGCCGTGCGCGTGCCGGGCAAGGGCATGCGCGTCTTTTGCGGCGGCGGGAGCGCACTCCTCGTCACGCGGGTGCAGCTCGAGGGCAAGGCCCCTCAGGACGCCCTCGCCTTCCTGAACGGCCTGCGCGGCGAGAGAGCGGCCCTCGGCAGATGAACGCCCGGCAGATCGCCTTCGACGTCTTGCGCCGGGTGGAGGAGCACGGAGCCTACGCCTCCCGGGCCCTCGACGCCGCCCTCTCCTCGGCCGGCGCCATCGATCCGCGCGAGGCGGGGCTCGCCACCGAGCTCGTCTACGGCACCTTGCGGCGAGCCCTCTCCCTCGACCTCGCGCTCGCCCCGCACTCGCGGCGCCCGCTCGACCGGCTCGACCCGGCGGCCCGGGTGGCGCTACGGCTCGGCGCCTACCAGCTCCTCTCCCTCGGGACGCCCGCCCACGCGGCGGTGGCCGAGACGGTGGCCCTCGCTCGCGGCGCGAACCACGGGCGCGCGGCCGGCTACGTGAACGCCGTGCTTCGGTCCCTGGCCCGCGAGCCAGGGTTCCCCCCTGCCCCGCCCCTCTCTCTGGACCCGGCCGGACACCTCTCCCAAACCGAGGCCCTGCCCCGCTGGCTCGCCGAGGAGTGGATCGCCTATTTCGGACCGGCCGAGGCGCTCGGACTGGCTCGAGCCATGAACGCCCCCGCCCCCCTGTGCGTCCGCTCCCCCGATCGGGACGCGCTCGTTGAGCGTGCCCAGAGAGCGGGCCTCGACGCCCGCCCTCTCCCCCGCGCGCCCGAGGGGCTCACGGTCCTCCGCGCCTCGGTGGCCGACCTCCTTCGGGCCGCGGGCGGGCTCGCCTTCCAGGTCCAGGACGAGGGGTCCCAGCTCGTGGTCCGGCTCGCGGCGGAGGAGCTCCGCGGACGCCGGGCCCGGGTCCTCGACGCCTGCGCCGCCCCCGGGGGAAAGGCCTTCCACCTGGCCGAGCTCCTCGGGAGAGGCTCCGAGGTGGTGGCGGTCGAGATCCATCCGGCCAAGGCCGACGCCCTCTCGCGCGAGGCGGCCCGGCGCGGCCTCGGAGCGGTGAGGGTGGTCTGCGCCGACGCGACCCTCTCCCTGCCGGGCGAGGAGGAGGCGAGCTTCGACGCGGTCCTCGTGGACGCCCCGTGCGCCGGGCTGGGCACCCTCCGCCGTCACCCGGAGCTGAAGCTGCGGCGCTCGCCCGAGGACCTCATCCGCCTGGCCGAGGTCCAGCTCAAGATCGCCCGGCGCGTCGCCCGCTACGCCCGCCCCGGCGCCCCGGTGACCTACTCGGTCTGCTCGCTCTCGCGCGCCGAAGGCCCCGCGGTGGCGGCGGCGCTCCTCGCCGGCGGAGGCCGGCGCTGCCCTCCCCCACCCGGCTTCCCCCCCGAGGTGCTCACCCCGGAGGGCGACCTGCTCACCTTGCCCAGCCGGCACGGCTGCGACGGCTTCTACGCCGCGCGGATCGCCCTCCCCTAGGAGCGCCGGACCGGGGGCCCCCCCACTCCCGGGACGCCGGGAAGGCCGCTCCACCCCCACCCCGCTGTTTCGGGATCTCGATCGCCCGCCTAGACTCGCTTCCATGCCCCTACCCCCCGTCCGCATCGCCCCCTCCATCCTCTCCGCCGACTTCGGCCGCCTGGCCGACGAGGTCCGGGCCGCCGAGGCGGCCGGCGCGGACGTGATCCACGTGGACGTCATGGACGGCCGCTTCGTGCCGAACATCACGATCGGCCCCCTCGTGGTCAAGGCGGTCCGCCGGGCCACCCGCCTCCCCCTGGACGCACACCTCATGATCGTCGAGCCGGAGCGTTACGTGGAAGCCTTCGCCGAGGCGGGGGCGGACGTCATCTCCGTCCACGCCGAGGTCTCTCCCCACCTCCACCGGACCCTGGAGGTCATCCGGGCGGCGGGGGCGCGCCCCTCGGTGGCCCTGAACCCGTCCACCGACTTGAGCGCGCTCGAATGGGTGCTCGGCGACTGCACCCAGGTCCTCATCATGACCGTGAACCCCGGCTTCGGAGGACAGCAATACGTCGCCGCCTGCACGACCAAGGTCCGCCGCCTCCGCGGCATGGCCGAGGAGCGGGGGCTCTCCCTGGACATCGAGGTGGACGGCGGCATCAACGAGGAGACCGCGGAGCTCGTCGTCCGGGCGGGCGCCAACGTCCTCGTGGCCGGCACCGCCGTCTTCGGGGCGCCGGACTATCACCGGGCCATCGCCGACCTCCGCGCCGGCGCCGAGCGCGGGCGCTCCGCGCGGCCCTGACCGGCGACGAAACCTCTCGATGAGCACGCCCTTCGCCGTCTCCTGCCTCTCCGCCGTGCTCGGGGTCGCGGTCGGACTGCTCGGGCTCCGCGCCTCGAGGCTTCCCGGCTGGCCCGAGATGCGGTGGGTGGCGGTGATCTCCTTCTTCGCCGCCGCCTACGGGGTGGCGAGCCTCCCCGCCACGCTCGACTGGCCCGCCCCCCTCCTCTCGGCCTCCTCCCGGGTTCGGCTCGCGGCCGGGCTGGCCCTGGCCTGGGCCTGGATGCGCTACGCCGCCGCCACGAGCGACGCTCCCCCGGTGAAGCTGGAGGGCGTCGTGGAACGGCTCCTGCTCTCCGTGGCCGCGGTGGGCCTTCTCCCCGGGGTCGTCTTCTCCGGGGTCATCACCCACCACCTCTTCGAGCCGTGGGCGGCCACCTACAACGATGCCCGCCTCACCCCGCTCGGCTACCTCCTGCTCTCTCTCTGCGCAACCTCCGTTACGGTGGTGTTCGGGCGCTTCGCTCGGGCCCGAAGGAGCGGCGGCCGCTCCGTCGCGGTGCAGGTGGCCGCGTTCGCGTCCTTCCTCTTGCTCGTCCTGAACGACGCCCTGGCCGCCTCGGGCCGCTTCGATCTGCCCAACCTGCTCGACATCGGGTTCCTCCTGCCGGTGGGGCTCGTCGCCTTCGCAAACACCTCGCGCCTCATCGACACCGCCCTGGACCTGGAGGCGCTACGGACCCGGCTCGAGTCCCTGGTCGAGGAGCGGACCCTCGCTTTGGCCCAGACCCAGGAGCGGCTCGTCCGGGCCGAGCGTCTCGCCTCCCTGGGCCAGCTGGCGAACGGAGTCGCCCACCAGCTCTCGAACCCCGCTTCGGTCGTGAACGCGTATCTCCACTACCTCGCCGAGGCCCTCCCAAGGACCCTGAGTCGGGCGAGGTCCTCGGAGACGCGCTCGCTGCCATGCGCCGCATCAACGACCTGGTCCGCCGCCTGGCCGATGCCGGGCGCTTCGCCGCGGTGTCGCGGCCCCCCGTCGCGGTCGAGCTCGATGGGGCGGTGACCCGGGTGGCGGGCGATGCCCGGGGCCGCCTTCCCGAGAACGTGTCCTTGTCCGTCGAGGTGCCCGCGGGCCTCACCGTAAGGACCCGACCCGAGGTCCTGGAGCACGTGCTCCAGAGCCTGCTCGCCAACGCCGCCGACGCCCTCCCGCCCGGGCGCCCCGGTCGCATCGAGGTACGCGCCGAGCGCCGCGCCGGCGGAATCCGCCTCACCGTCTTCGACGACGGCGTGGGGATGATGCCCGAGGTCCTGGAGCGCGCCTTCGAGCCCTTCTTCACCACCAAGCCGGCCGGCCAGGGAAGCGGCCTGGGGCTCGCCATCTCCCGGGGCATCGTGGAGGTCCACGAGGGGGCTCTCTGGCTCGAGAGCGCGCCGGAGCGGGGCACGACCGCCGTCTTGGTCCTCCCCGAGACCGCCGGGGCGTGAGGGAGGCGGTGCGGCCGCCTTGGGCCTCGCGATTCCTCGACCCAGCCCATTTGACAAGGGCGAGGCTCCCAGGTCGAGGCGCGGCCCTTTCTCACGGGCGGCCCGAGTCGTCGCCGGGCGCTCCCCTCACCGCCTCTCCCCGAAGGTCCTCTTCACCTCCGGGTGCGCGGCCAGGAGCGAAAGGGCTCGAGCGAGCAGCGTGCGCCCGGGCTCGAGCTTGAACCAGGTCGAGGCGCCGGACGGGTGGGGGAGGGGGACGAGGTCCACCTCCACCCCGTAGAGGCGCCTCGTGAGGCGGCGCCCCACCACCGCGGCGAGCGGGCCTTCTCCGAGGAGCTCAAAGATGGCGAGCCGTCCGACCGGGAGGACGAGCCGCGGCCTGAGGATCCGGATCTCCCGCTCAACGAAGCCGCGCCAGCGGGCGCATTCCGCCGGCGTTGGAACCCGGTCCCCTCCGGCGGCGGTCTTGCCCGGGTAGCAGCGCACCACCGCTCCGATGTAGACGCGAGAGCGCACGAGGTCCTCGCCCGCCCCGGTGGCCTCCTCGAGCCACCGGAACAGCGTCCTCCCCGCCGTCCAGGCAAAGGGGCGACCGAGGCGGGCTTCGTGGGGCCCGGGCGCCTGTCCGAGGAGGTAGATCCGGCTGTCGATCGCCGGGCCGTGGACGGGCGGACCGAAGCCTCGGGGCCTGAGCGCGCGGATGTCCCTTTGCACGGCCAGGAGGGCCCGCCGCACCGAGGGGCGCCCCCTGGGCGTCGAGCCGTCGCGACGCGAAGAGGGCTCTTCTCCCGCTTGTGGCAGCCGCCGGCCGCCCCCCGCCGCCCTTACCGCCACGGCTCCTCCCGGACCGAGTGGATCCAGCCCTCGGAGCGGGGAACGTTGGAGGGGACCCCCTGGAACCCGTCGGCGGCCGCGGCCGCGGCGGCCACCGCCGAGAGGACCGCCTCCAAATACTCGCCCCGGCCGTCCTCGACGATCTGCGCCGCCTGCTCCATCTCGAACTCGAGCCGGGCACCGGTCCGCAGGGTGCGCAGGATGGAGGCCCGGGTCGAGGAGCGGCTTACCCCATTCCGGTCGTCGTCTCGGTACGCACAGATCCCGCATATCGCCCTGGCCACGTGGGCGGGCCGAACCTCGACGATGGTAGGCTTGCCCACCGCGGGCGGATCCCAGGGCGGGAAGGTGGCATCGACGTTCGCCAGGGTGCACAGGCCGAAGAAGGTCTGCCTGTAGACCCGGGCGCTCGTGGGCAAGAACAGCTCGGCCCGGTAGCAGTCGGTGGCCCGCGGCCGGTCCCGCCCCAGCTCGGCCCGAAAGCGCTGGGCACCCTCGGTGAAGTCGCCCCCCTCTCCCAAGAAGCGCTCCCCCAGATTCTTGCCCAGGACCGACGGCCCCCGAAGCGCCTGCCGCAACAGCCCCAGCTGCCGCAGGTGCGTCTCGGCGAGCGAGAGCGCGAAGTCGGCTCCGACCACGAGCCGCCCCTCCGCCCACCGCGACTCCTCCATGAGCCAGCTCCCGAACCGGCCCATGATGTCCCGCCTCCCGGGCGCCTCCGCGAAGGGCCGAAAGAGCCGCGACAGACGGGCTCGGTCGAGCGAGCACTCGATCCGGGCGGCCAGGATCTGGTTCCCGGCCCCCTCGACCCCACTCCAGCGTAGCCCGAGGACAACTCCGCGATCGGGCAGGGCTACCCGTGGGGGTTGTGCCCTTCCGTGAACCGCGCTCGACGCGCTCGTCCCTTCGGTTTCGTTCGGCATTTTGGATCTTGGCGCCCGGGTGCGGGCCCAAGCTTTCTTACAGGGTCAGGTTGCTGTCAACGAGACCTCTGGGACGTCTTCTCCCTCAAGTCGGGCCGGTTCCTCCGAGACCCTCCACCCGTCGACAAGGTGGGTGCCGGGCGCCCCTTCATCCCGAATGGGGTCCTCTTGCTTCCCGCCCAGCCCTCCCATGCCTACCGTTTTTCTCGACCATGAGTTCACTCGGCCGCATCCTCCTCGTCGAGGACGACAGCGCGCTTCGCGACGTGCTCGCCGACATCCTCACCGACGAAGGGTATGAGGTCGACTGTGCCACCAACGGGAGAGAAGCCCTCGATCGACTCTCCGGGAACGCGCCGTCCCCCGATCTCATCGTCTTAGACCTCCTCATGCCCGTGATGGACGGCTGGGCCTTCCGCGATGCGCAGCGAAAGAGCCCTCGGCTGGCGCGCATTCCGACGGTGGTGCTCTCGGCCAGCTATCCTCCGGACGGCAGGCGGATTCGCTCGCTCGAGGCCGAGGCGGTGCTCTCGAAGCCCGTGGGCATGGAGCGGCTTCTCGGGGCCCTCGAGCGGCTTTTGCCGGCCGACACCATCGGCCTCGCGCCGTGAGGGTCCGAGGCGGTCCGCCCGAGCGCCGCGAGGGCCTTTCCCCGGGACTCGAAAGGCCCTCTGGATCTTGAGGCCGCTCTTTTTGCACGGGGCCATCGACGTGCTCGCGATGGTGAGCGAGGACCTGCGCCGCCGTCCGCCCGTCCCCTTCGTCGCCGCCGCGCTCGAGCCGCTCGACTGCTACGGCCCGCTCCCGCCGCTCCCCCCTCCGCCAGAGGGTTCCCTCTGGGAGGCTCCCTCGCCCCGCCCCACGAATGGAGACGCGATCCTCCGGGTCGAGGTGACCCCGGCTCTTGGCCCGCGCCGGGGCACCGCCATCCTCGTGCCGCCCTGGAAGCTCCCCAAGCTCTCGCTCCTCTCCGGCTGGACGAAGAGCGTGGCCCGCGCCGGGAGCGAGGTCTGGACGCTCGTGCCGCCCCGGCACCTTCACCGGTCGCCGCCCGGCGTCCGCAGCGGCGAGGCGTTCGTCACCCCCGACCTTCCCGCGCTCCGAGCGGCCGTGGAGCAGCTCGTGGTCGAGATCCGCATGCTGCTCGCCCTGGCGCGCGAACGGAGCGAGCCGGTGGCACTGCTCGGCCTCTCCCTCGGCGGGTTGGGGGCGGCCCTCGCGGCCACTTCCCCCGAGGCGCCCGAACGCGTGGCGGTGGTCGCGCCCCCGGCGGACTTCTGCGCCGTGGTCTTTGAGACCCGCATCGGCCGCCGCCTCTTGTCCTTGCCCCGCGGAGTCGGTCAAGAAGCCCCGGCCATGGCCGAGCTCTCGGCGATGCTCCGGCCGTTCCGGGCGGAGGGGCGGGCCCCCCGGGCCGGCCGGGTCCTCGTGGCGGTGGGGAGCGCCGACTCCATCGCCTCCCCGGCCGCCGCCACTGCCCTCGCTCGCTCCTGGGGAGCCGAGCTGCGCGTCTACCCCCGAGGCCACCTCACGCTCCTCTTCCTGTGCGCGGCGCTGCGCAGGGACGTGGTGGCCTTTCTCTCCTGAAAGGAAAACCCCGAGCGCCTACTTCTTCGCTTCCCCCCCACACGCCTCGCGCGCGGCGATCACCTGGTCGTAGAAGTCGGCCGGCACGACCCCGCCTCGCACCGCGGGGCGGGTCTTCTCCATCGCCGCGCGCCAGGCGACCGCGTCGCTCTGCACGACGTGGAGCCCCTGCTTCTCCATGGCCGCGATGGCGTCCTGGTTGAGGCGCCGAACCTCGGCATCCACCTTGTCCCCGAGCTCCTGCGCCACCGCGATGAGCTTGGGGCGGATGTCGGCGGGGACCTTCTCCCAGACGTCCTTTCGGACGAGCGTCGCGCCGGTCAGGTACGCCCAGGTGGTGTCCATCATGTACGGGGCCCGCTCGAACAGCCGGGTGGTGAGCATGTAGAGCGGGACGTTGGAGACGCAGTCGATCATCCCGGTCTGCAGGGCGGGGACGATGTCGGAGGAGGAGAGCACCATGGGCTTCAGCCCCGCGAGCCGGAACGCCTCCACGCTCTTGGGGTCCCCCTCCCAGACCCAGATCTTGGCCTCGTCCATGTCGGCCGGGGAGCGGTGCGGCTTGTCGCAGAAGAGCTGGACGTTGCCCACCGTGCTCCACTGGACCGGTACGTAGCCCCGCTGCTGCAGCACCTCGTCCATCCGGGGCCGCGTCTTCTTGAAGGCGCACTGCATCTGCTCCTCGTCCCGGAAGATGAAGGGGATGGTGAGGCCCGCCGGCTCGGCGGCGATGTCGTGCATGCCGAAGTTGGAGATGGAAGCGGCCTGGAGCTGGCCCACCGCCATCTTGCGGACCATCTCCGCCTCCCCCCCTTGCGTCCCGCCGGCGTAGATCCGGAGCTTCACCTGCCCCCCGGAGACCTCCTCCCAGCGCTGTCCCATCTCCCGGAGCAGGTCGTGCCAGGTCGACCCCTGGGGGGCGAGCGTGCCGAGCTTGATGGTGACGCCCTGGGCGTTCGCCCGGGAGGCGAGAGCCACGAAGAGCATCGCCAGGAGGAGCTTTCTCACGGTCTTTGAACCCCTTCTAGAGGAACAGGTCGTCGGCATGGGCGAGCAGGGCGCGGGCCCGGCGCTGGGCGAGGATGTTGGCGAGTCGATAGCGCGGGACCGCCTCGGCATCGATGTGAAGGACGTCGGTGAGAGTGCGGGTGAACTCCGCCCGGTCCTGCAGCCCCACCAGGACCCCCTCGGCGTACGCCACCCGCGGGCCGAGCTTCTCTCCTTTCGAGAGCGCGAGCGCATGGTCGAGGTGCTCCCGGGCCCGGGCCGGACCGCCGCCCTCGGCCTCGGTCCGGGTGGCGTCGTAGCTCACGAAGAACTCGTGCAGCGATCCCTCGCCCCATCCCTCGTCGAGCGAGAGGGCCCGCTCCATCATCCCCACCGCCTGGGGGAGCTCCGCCACGAGGCTCATGTCGTTCTTCCCGTCGGAGATCGCCAGCGCCCAGGAGGAGGCGGTCCAGTAGAGGAGGGGCACGTCCTCCCGCTTCAAAGCCCCGAGGGGCTTCGCCAGATCGCCCCCGGCGAGGAGCGCCCCCCGAAGCCCCTTGTGCCGGACCTCGAGACCCCGCAGGCCGTAGTCGCGCGCCCGCAAGAAGAGCTTCCGCGCCCTCTCGTGGCCCGCCCGCGCCACCTCGAGCTGGCCGGAGAGATCGGCCAGATCGGCGTCGGTCTGCACGAAGGCGTAGGCGTACTGCGTGAACCCGCTCGCGAGCGCCGTGAGAAGCCGCTCGTCGTCGGGGTTCTCATCGAGGAGCCCCTCCATCGTCTTGAGTCCGAAGGGGACCGCCTGCCGGACCAGCTCCGGGTCGTCGTCCTTGGCGTACGACGCGCCGCTGTCCGCCACCGCGTCCGACATCATGTGGACCGCGACGGTGCGACAACCGGTCAGCCCGATGACCGACAGTGGAAGGAGGAGGGCGAGATCTCGACGCGACAAGGGCCACGGACCTTGAGTTTCGTGGTATTAGTAGGGGCCTCTCCCAAGGGGGTCAATCCACTTTCGCGTGACTACCCCACCCAGCCAGGTCGGGACGGAGGAGGACGGCGCGCCGCAGGGAACGCGGATCGAGCGCGCGCTCGTCACGTTTCTCTTGCTCGCCATGATCGTCCTGCCCGCCGCCTCCTCCCTGGTGCGGCGGATCTGGGACCGCGAGTTCCCCGGGGCCGCCCAGCTGGCGCAGCACATCACCCTCTGGGTGGGGTTCCTGGGGGCGATGCTCGCCACCACCACCGGCCGGCACCTGTCGCTCTCCACCCTCGAGGCCGTGCCCCCCGGCTGGCCGCGGCGCAGCGCCGCATTCCTCGGGCAGGCGGTGTCCGCCGCCATCTGCGCCCTCTTGGCCCTCGCCTCCGCCGATCTGGTGAAGGTCCAGTGGCACGGCCTCGGGATGGTCGCCTTCGGGATCCGCGAGGCCTACAGCGCCCTGGTGATGCCAGTCGGCTTCGCCATCATGGCGCTCCGCTTCGCCTGGCGGGCCGACCGGGCGGGACCGCGGAACCTTTGGCTACGGGGGGCCGCAGCGGCCGTGGCCGCAGCCGCTTTCCTCCTCGGCAGCGTCACCCCCGGCCCGTTCCTCGTCTCGCTCCTCCTCTTCCTCATCCTCGCGGCCTTCCTCCTCGGCGCCCCCGTGTTCGTGGCCATGGCGGGCGTGGCCATGGTCCTCTTCTACCGGGACGGGACCCCCATCGCCTCGGTCCCCACCGCGGTCTTCGACCTCTCCACCAAGGAGACCTTGCCCGCCATCCCGCTCCTCACCGCCGCCGGATACATCCTCGCCGAGGGCGACGCCGCCCGGCGGCTGGTCCGGGTCTACAAGGGGATCTTCGGCTGGCTCCCCGGGGGGGTGGCGGTGATGGCGACGGTGGTCTGCGCCCTCTTCACCACCTTCACCGGCGCCTCCGGGGTCACCATCCTCGCCCTGGGAGGGCTCCTTCTCCCCTCGCTCATCGAGGACCACTACCCGGAGGGCTTCTCGGTCGGCCTCGTCACCGCCGCCGGCTCGCTGGGCCTGCTCTTTCCCCCTTCGCTGCCGGTGATCCTCTACGGCGTGGTCGCCCAGGCGCCCATCGGGAGCCTCTTCCTGCGCGGCCTCGTCCCCGGCCTGTTCATGATCGTTCTCGTGGCCGGCTACGGGGTGGCGGTGGGCATCCGCTCCGCGGCCCCGCGCCAGGCGTTCCACCCCGGCGAGGCGCTGCACGCGCTCTGGGACGCGAAATGGGACGTGGGCCTCCCCGCGCTCGTCGTGGTGGCGGTGGCCACCGGGTTCGTCACGGTGGTGGAGGCCGCGGCCCTGGCCGCCGCCTACTCCCTCGCGGTGGAGCTCTTCGTCCACCGCTCCATCCACCCCATCCACGACTTGCCCCGCGTCCTCGTGCGCTCCTCCGCCCTGGTGGGGAGCGTGCTCATCCTGCTCGGTAGCGCCTACGGCCTCAACTCCTGGTTCGTGGACGCCGAGCTCCCCACCCGCCTCGTGGGATGGATGAGGGTCCACGTGACCTCGCCGGCGGTCTTCCTTCTCATGCTGAACGCCGTCCTCCTCGTGGTGGGCAGCGTGCTCGAGATGTACTCGGCCATCGTGGTGGTGGCCCCCCTGGTGGCCCCGCTGGGCCGGGCCTACGGCATCGACCCCCTCCACCTCGGGGTGGTGTTCCTCGCGAACCTCGAGCTAGGCTTCCTCTTCCCGCCCATGGGGCTGAACCTGTTCCTCTCCGCCTCGAGGTTCGGGAAGCCCCTCTACTACGTGTACCGGAAGGCCTTCCCCTTCCTCCTCATCATGGCGGTGGGCGTTCTGGGGATCACCTACTTCCCCTTCGTGCTCGCTCTCTTCTAGGGGACCCGCGGGAGAGGCTTCTGACGATCCCCCCTCCCCCGGGGCGTCAGAAGAGCTCCCTCACCACCTTGGGCCGCACCTTGGTCGCGGCGAGCAGCCGCTCGAGCTTGTCCCGAGCGGCGGGGGAGCCGGCCCTCACCTTCTTCCCCAGGATGAGCTCGTTCTTCAAGGAGTGCTCCCAGCCCGTGAGCTCGGTCACGGTCACCCGGTACCCGTGGGCCTCGAGCGAGAGCGCCCGGAGGACGTTCGTGAGATGCGAGGCGAACTCGCGCCGATGAAGGGGGTGGGCAAAGAGGGGCTCGAGGAGCGCGTCGCGGGCGGGCCCCAGGGCGAGCTGGCCCGCCACCTCCGCCTGACAGCAGGGGACCACCGCCACGTGATCGGCGCCGTGCCGGACGGCGAGAGCGATGGCGTCGTCCGAGGCGGTGTCGCAGGCGTGCAGGGCGGTGACGAGGTGGACCCGGGCCGGCACGGGGGCCGAGGCGATGGGCGCCTCGAGGTAGCGGAGCCTATCGAATCCGAGCCGGGCCGCACGCTCCATCCCCGACCGCGAGAGATCGGGCCGCGACTCCACCGCGAGGAGGGTCCCCTTCCCCGCGGCCTTCAGGAAGAGCTCGTAGAGGACGAACCCGAGGTAGCTCTTTCCCGCCCCGCAATCGACCAAGAGAGGCTCCCCGAAGCGCGAGAGCACGTCGTCCACCGCCCCCGCCAAGAGCCCCGCCAGATGGTTCACCTGCTTCAGCTTGCGGAGGCTGTCGGCGTTGAGATCGCCGGTCCGCGTGAGAAGGTGGAGCTCCTTCAAGAGCTCGGGCGAGGTCCCCGGCAAGAGCTCCCGGCGAACCGCCGCCCCCTTCACCTGCCTGCGCATCTCGACCCATTCATGGCCCGGCCCCGCTCCTCCCCTTCGGCCCACTTCCCCGGCGGCACATCTTCCCGAAAGAAGAGCCCCTTGGCGAGGGGCCCTGTGCGACGGTCCGCCCAGACCTCCACGGGCTCAAAGGAACCTTGCCCTTGCCTTCGAGGAGGGGAAGCGTGTTCCCTCTTTCTCCCACCTTCGAGAGGAAACCAAGGAAGCGCTCGGCCCCCCTCCATGACCCCCCTCACCCGTTCCGAGAAAGGCGCCGCAAGGAGGTCCGAATTCCCCGCGGACTTCGCCTTCGGGGCCGCGACCTCCAGCTACCAGGTCGAGGGAGCCGCCCGGGAAGACGGGCGCGGCCCCTCGATCTGGGACACCTTCAGCCACACCCCGGGCAAGGTCCGAAACGGCGACACCGGGGACGTCGCCTGCGACCACTACCACCGCTTCGCCGAGGACCTCGATCTCCTGAAAAGCCTGGGGCTCACCGCCTACCGGTTCAGCGTGTCCTGGCCCCGCGTCCTCCCAAAGGGCCGGGGCCCGGTGAACGCGAAGGGGCTCGACTTCTACGACCGGCTCGTGGACGGGGCGCTCCGGCGCGGGCTCGCCCCCCACCTCACCCTCTACCACTGGGACCTCCCCCAGGCGCTCGAGGACAAGGGGGGCTGGCGGGAGCGGGACACCGCGGCGGCCTTCGCCGACTACGCGAGCCTCGTGGCCGGACGCCTGGGCGACCGCGTCGCCACCTGGGCCACCCACAACGAGCCCTTCTGCAGCGCCTTCCTGGGCCACCTGTGGGGGAAGCACGCGCCCGGACTCGCGGACCCCAAGGCCGCCTTCCTCGCGAGCCACCACCTCCTGCTCTCGCACGGGCTCGGGACAAAGGCCCTGCGCGCCTCCCTGCCCGGCGCCCGGGTGGGCATCGTCAATAACCCCGCCCCCGTCCATCCCGCGACCCAGAGCCCCGAGGACAGGGCGGCGGCGAGCCGGATCGACGCGTTCCGCAACCGCTTCTTTCACGACCCCCTCGCCGGGAAGGGGTACCCGGAGGAGATCCTGGCCCGGGCGCTGGGATTTCTTCGCTCCGTCCGGCCCGACGACCTCGCCACCATCGCGGAGCCCATCGATTTCCTCGGCGTCAACTACTACAGCCGAGAGGTGGTCGAGGACGCCCCCGGGGAAGGGCTCTTCGACGCGCGCGCCGTCCCGAGGGGCGAGGAGCACACCGCCACCTCCTGGGAGGTCTATCCGGACGGGCTTCGCGAGATCCTGCTCCGCATCCACGAGGACTACCACCCGAAGGCCATCCTCGTCGCCGAGAACGGCGCCGCCTACGAGGACGTCGCCCTCCCCTCGGGCCGCGTACAGGACGAGGGGCGCAGGCGCTACCTCGAGTCGCACCTCTCCGCCTGCCGCGACGCCCTCCGCGAGGGCGTTCCACTCGAGGGGTACTTCGTGTGGAGCCTCATCGACAACTTCGAGTGGGCAGAGGGATTCGCCTGCCGGTTCGGGCTCGCGCGGATGGAGGTGCCCGGAGGCGCCCGAGTGGTGAAGGCGAGTGGGGACTGGTACCGGGCCTTCGTCCGGGGCGAGCTCTAGACGAAGGCTGCGAAGGACCAGGGCGGCGGCCTCCCGGCTTCACGGGCCCGACTCTTTCCTGAAGGCGTGATCCACCGCCCGTCGGGGCGATGGCGGCCTCGCCCATGGGGGATCCCCGGATCGACTCGCCGGCCCCTCGGCCCCTTCGCCTCCGGACTCCCCATCGGGGGGCCGCCCTGCCGTGCTCCCATTCCCCCGCTTGACTAGAGCGCTCCCCCAGGGCCATCCCAGAGACGATGCGCCCGTACCTAGAGCACCCCGGCCCATGGCTCGTCGCCCACCGAGGGGGAAGCCTCGTCGCGCCGGAGAACACCTTCGCCGCCTTCGACCTCGCCGCCTCCCTCGGCGCCGACGCCATCGAGACCGACGTCCGGCTGACATGCGACCGCGCGGTGGTCGTCTTCCACGACGACGACACCGTGAGGCTCCTCGGGGTCCCGGGGACGATCGAGGATCGCCCAAGGGACGAGCTCCGGCGGCTCGACGCAGGCGCCCACTTCACGCCCGACGGGAAGAACCACCCCTTTCGCGGCCAGGGCCTCACCGTGCCCACCCTGGCCGAGGCCCTAGACCGCTACCCGCACATGAGGTTCAACCTGGACGCGAAGACCGAGGACCCGGAGCTAGCCCGCGCCATTTCGGAGGTCGTCACCCTTGCCCGGGCGGAAGATCGCGTCTGCGTGGGATCGTTCTCGGACGCCCAGGCGGAGCGGCTCGGGGTCCTCTTGCCCCGGTGCGCCCGGTTCTTGCCGGAGAAGGCCGCGCGCTGCCACTTCCTCGCCGCCCGGACGAAGGCGCCCGGGAGCCGGTGCCCGAGCGGCTACGATCTTGCCGACCTCCCCTCGAGCCTCGACGGGACGCGGGTGGTCGACGGAGAATTGCTCGCCTACTTTCACCGCCTGGGGATCCCGGTGCACGTCTGGACGGTCGACGACGAGGTCGAGATGCGCGAGCTCATCGCTCTCGGCGTCGACGGGATCGTGACCGATCGCCCGGACGTGTTGCGTCAGGTGCTGGGGCATTGACCCTCTTCCCGGTGGGAGCCGCTTCCCCGTCAAGCCCGCGCGGGGTCACTTCCGTTGACGCCGGTCGGGTGAGGCGCCATGACAGCGGTCATGGGCGATCCCGAAGCCTCGCTCGTGGAGGAGATCCGCCACCTGGGCCGCATCCTGGGGGAGACCCTGGCCGAGCTGCGCGGGCCCGCGGCGCTCGCCCGCATCGAGCAGACCCGGCAGGCGGCGGTGGCGCTCAGGCAGCGCAAGCTCGAGGGCGGACGCGACACCTTCGCGGCCTCGATCGCCGCGCTCGACATCGGCGATCTGGAGCTCTTGGCCGGGAGCTTCACCGACTTCTTCCACCTCATCAACGCCGCCGAGGAGCAGCACCGCATCCGGGCCTTGCGGGCCCGGGATCGGGCCGGGGTGGCGGTGGACGCGTCGGTGGCCGCGGCCTGCGCCGAGCTTCGGGAGCAGGGGGCGACCAGGGAGGAGGTCCAGGCGCTCCTCGACCGCCTCCTCGTCATGCCGGTCTTGACGGCCCACCCCACCGAGGCCCGCCGCCGGACCGTGCTCGACCACCTCGCCCAGGTCTCGAGGCTCCTCGAGGCGCTCGATGACCCCCGGGCCGGCGCCCGGGAGCGGGCCGGCCTCGAGAATCGCCTCCGGGCAGTGGTGACGGCCCTCGCGGCGACGCGCCAGTCGCGCACCGCAAGGCCCACCGCCCTGGACGAGGTCCGGGCCGGCCTGGTGGTCTTCGAGCGGACCCTCTTCGACGCGGTCCCGGCCGTCTACCGGAGCCTCGAGAACGGACTCGCCGAGGCGTATCCCGGCGTCTCTTTCCGGATCCCCCCCTTCCTCCGGTTCGGGACCTGGATCGGCGGTGACCGGGACGGCAATCCCTTCGTCACCGCCGACGTGACCCGTGCCGCCCTGGAGCGGCAGCGCACCCTCGTCCTCTCGCGCTATGCGGCGGACCTCCGCGACCTTCTCGGCCGGCTGTCCGCCTCCTCGGCCGGGCTCGACCGCGCCGCCTGCGCCGAGCTCAAGGCCTCCATCGCCGCCGATCGGGAGCGGTTCCCGGACCTGCCCCCCGCGTCCCGATCTCACCGGGACGACGAGCTCTGGCGCGAGAAGCTGCGCTTCATGGCCGCCCGGCTCGAGGCGGCCCGCGGCCGGGCCGAGGGCGGGTACCCCGACGCAGCGAGCTACCTCGCCGACCTGGAGCTCCTCCAGCGCACCCTCGAGAAGGCCGGGCTTTCCCGGCTCTCCCGCGGAAGCCTCGAGGACGCGCGACGGCGCACCGAGGTCTTCGGGTTTCATCTCGCCTCGCTCGACTTGCGGCAGCACTCGGACGTCCACGCCCGGGTGGTGGGCGAGCTCCTCGCCCGGGGTGGGACGGCCGGGTACGCGGAGTGGCCCGAGGGCGAACGGGTCCAGCTCCTCTCCGAGCTCGTGGCCCGGACCTCGCTCCCGGCGCCGGACCGCCGCGGCCTCTCCCCCGAGGCGAAGGAGGCCCTCGAGACCCTGGAGGTGGTGAGCCGGGCGCGACGCGACGGGGGCCCCGCCGCCTGCGAGCGCTACGTCATCTCCTTCACCCGCTCGCTCTCCGATCTCCTGGAGGTGATGTTCCTCGCCCGCACCGCCCGGCTCGCCCCCGACGAGATCCGGCCGGTGCCCCTCCTCGAGCAGCTCGAGGACCTCGAGATGGCAGGCGTCCTTTCCGAGGGGATCCTCTCGGTCCCCGCCCTCCGGGCGGCCTTGGGAGGCGAGCTCGAGGTCATGCTCGGCTACTCGGACTCGGGCAAGCAGGTGGGGTACCTGCCCAGCCGAGTGGCCCTCCACAAAGCGCAGCTCGTCCTCGCCCAGGTGGCGGAGGCCGAGGGGATGACCCTCACCATCTTCCACGGGCGGGGGGGGGCGGTGGGGCGCGGCGGCGGCCCCGCCAACCGCGCCATCCGCGCCCAGCCGCGGGCGGCGCTGCGCGGGCGCTTCCGCGTCACCGAGCAGGGAGAGACGGTCGCGGCCCGCTACGGGCGGCTGGAGATCGCGGTGCGCGACCTGGAGCAGATGGTGAACGGGGTCCTCTGTACCTCGATCGGCCCGAGCGAGCGAGCGGCGGACGCCGCCACCGGGCGCCGGGAAGAGATCATCGAACGCGCCGCCGCTTCCGCCCTCTCCGCCTACCGGGACCTCACCCGGGACCCCTCCCGCCTCGCCCGCTACGCACTGCGAGCCACCCCGATGGAGGAGGTGCCCGAACTCCGCTTCGCCTCCCGACCGGCGAGCCGGACGCAGAGCCTCTCGCTCGAGTCGCTCCGGGCCATCCCCTGGGTGTTCTCTTGGAACCAGAGCCGACACGGCATTCCCGGCTGGTTCGGGCTCGGGAGCGCCCTCTCCTCGCTCGTCGCCGAGGTCGGTCCGGAGGGGGCGCGCGCCCTGTACCGCGAGTGGCCCTTCCTCCGCGGGGTGGTGGACGACGCCCGGGTGGCCCTCACCCAGGCCGACATGGAGGTGGCCCAGCATTACGCTCGCCTGGCCGAGCCCTCGGACCGAGCCATCATGGACCTCATCCGGGAGGAGCACGAAAGGACGATAGCGGGCATCCGCGCCGTCTCCGGCGAGGAGGGCCTCATGTCGGCCTGGCCAGCGGTCGAGAAGGCCGCGATTCGCCGAAACCCGTACGTGGACGTCCTCTCGCACGTGCAGGTGGAGCTACTGCGAAGGCTAAGGAACGCGGACGGTGACGAACGCGAACGGGTCCGGGAGGCTCTCCTTCTCACCGTGAACGGGATCGCGGCGGGGTTGCAGACGGTGGGCTAGAGAAGGCTTGAGGAGGCGGCCCAGAAGAAGCCCTCCCGACCCGCGCCGCGAGAGGAGAGACCCCACACCGCCCCACCACGCGGGGGGGCCCCTCACGCCGGCCCGGCGGGAGCGCTAGACTCCTTCCCGTGGGTTCGCCGCGCGCCCTCAAGACCGCCGTCCTTCTGGCGGTGTTCGCCTCGCAGTCCTGCGCCATCTCCCAGAAAAGACTTGCTTACCCACCTGCCGACCTTCGCGACGAGCTCGCGCGCCGCATCCCGCAAGACGACGTGGTGATCCCGTTCGAGATCACCGCCGAGCACGCCCGGCTGGCACAGGCCCTCGTCGCAAGCGCCACGGAAGAGGCCGACCGGGTGCGGATCATCGTCGACGCGATCATGGGCACCCGCGTCTTCCGGCTGAAGTACCAGGTGGGCCTGCCCGGGACCGCCGAAGAGGCCTTCACCCACGGCGGAGGCGACTGCCTCGCGCTCGCCTCCGCCTTCGTGGGCCTGGCGCGCGCCGTCGGCCTCGACGCGAACTACATGGACGCCTCGTTCGAGATGCAGGAGACGGAATACCTCGACGATCAGACCACCGTGAAGGTGGGCCACATCACCGCCTACGTCCGGACGGACAGCGGCCGCTACGGCCTCGACTTCGGCCACCTGGGTCGGGTGTCGAGCTACCAGCCCATCGACGACTTGGAAGCGGTGGCCCACTACTACAACAACCTCGGCTACACCTTGCTCGAGGGTGGCGGCCAGGGCGGGGGGAGAGCGGCCGACTGGGCCGCGGCGGAGCACGAGTTCGATCTCGCGACCCGCGTCAAGCCCGACTTCGCCCGGGGCTGGAACAACCTCGGGGTGGCCCGGGCGCGCCTCGGCCACCCGGTCGAGGCGACCGAGGCCTACCGCCGGGCCATCGCCCTCGACCGGGAGTTCTCCTCTCCTCGCCTGAACCTCGGCGTGCTCCTCCTCACCCAGGGCGAGGTGGACGCCGCCTGGGAACAGCTCGAGGCCGCCGCTCGCCTCGACCCGTCCGCCGCGAACGCGCAGTACGAGCTGGGACTGGCGCGGCTCCGCCGCGGGGATCGCTCGGGCGCGGTGAAGGCCCTGGAAAAGGCCGTCTCGCTCCACCGCGGCTGGCCCGCGGCCCAGGCCGTTCTGGACGAGATCTCGAGCGGCCGCGCCACGTCCCGGGCGCCGCGGCGGGGCGACGAGGGCTAGGGACCTTAGGCCTCGCTTCTTCCCCCCGCCTTCTCGAAAGGTCCCTCCCCGACGAGCTAGTGCCCCTCGGCGGCGAGATCCGGATACTTCTCCACGAACTCGTCGAAGGTCCCGGGGAAGTCGAGGATGGACTCGCCCCGGTGGAGGGACCAGATCCGGCTCCCCACCTCGCGGATCAGCTCCTGGTCGTGCGTCACCACCACGACCGTCCCCTCGTAGCGCAGGAGCCCCTCGGAGAGCGAGGCGATCGACTGCAGGTCGAGGTGGTTCGTGGGCTCGTCCAGGATGAGCACGTTGTCCCTGAACAGCATGAGCTTGCTCAAAAGGAGCCGCACCGTCTCGCCGCCGGAGAGCGTGGCGGTGGGCTTCATCCGTTCCTCGCCCGAGAAGAGCATGCGCCCCAAGAGGCCGGAGATCTCCTCGTTCGAGAGCTTGTCCTCCATCTCCCGGAGCCAGCCGAAGGCGGTGGTCCCGGGGCGGATCACGCCCGCCTGGTCCTGGGGCAGGTAGCCGACCTGGGCCTGGTGCCCCCAGCGGACATGCCCGGTGTCGGGCTGCAGCTCCCCCGCCAGCATCTTCACGAGGGTGCTCTTTCCCGCACCGTTGCGGCCGATGACGCAGACCTTCTCGCCCCGGGTGACGAGGGCGCTGAACGGCTGGGTGACCTCGTTGCCCCCGTAGGCCTTGGAGATCCCCTGGATCTCCAGGGTCTGCCTCCCCGAGGGCGCCTTCTGCTCGAACTTGATGAAGGGGGCGGCGATGTTGGAGCGCTTCAGGTCCTCGAGCTTCAGCTTCTGCATCGCCCGGATGCGGCTCTGGACCTGGGAAGCCCGGGTGCCGGCGTGGAACCGGGCCACGAACTCCTTGAGCTGGGCGATCTTCTTCGACTTCTCCGCGTTCTCCGCCTCGACCCGCGAACGCACCTGGGCCTTCTGCCGAACCATGTCGTCGTAACCGCCGGGGTAGACGATGATCGACTCGTAGTCGATGTCGGCGATGTGGGTGCAGATGGCGTTCAGGAAGTGGCGATCGTGGGAGATGGTGATGAGCACCCCCTCGTAGGCCCTCAGGAAGCGCTCCAGCCAGCGGATCGAGTCGATGTCGAGGTTGTTCGTGGGCTCGTCGAGGAGGAGCCCCTGGGGCCTCCCGAAGAGCGCCTGGGCGAGGAGCACCCGCAGCTTGTAGCCGCCGGCCAGGGCGCGCATGGGCTGGTCGTGCCAGGGCTCCTCGATCCCGAGGCCCATGAGGAGCTCGCCCGCGTCGGCCTCGGCGGAGTAGCCCTCCTCCTCCGCGATCGCCCCCTCGAGCTCCGCCAGCCGGTGGCCATCCTCGTCGTTGATGGCCTCCTTCGCGAGGAGGAGCTCCTTCTCCGTCAAGGCCTTCCACAGGGAACGGTTCCCCATCACCACCACGTCGAGGACCCGGTTGTCCTCGTAACGGAAGTGATCCTGCCTCAGGGTCCCGAGCTTCTTCGGCCGGAGCACGGTGCCCGAGTCGGGCTCCTCGTCGCCCGAGAGGATCTTCATGAAGGTGGTCTTCCCGGCGCCGTTCGGGCCGGTGAGGCCGTAGCGGTTCCCGGGCAAGAAGGCGACCTCCACCTCCTCGAAGAGCTTCTTCGGCCCGTAGGCCTTCGCCACGTTCTGGACGGAGATCATCGAGGCGGCCTTTTAGCGGAACCGAGCGGGATTTGCGACCTGTCGCGAGGGCCGCGTCGCCCCGAGGAGGGTCACCGCGCGCCTCTTTGTCCCACTCGAGCCCTTCCCCCGCTTCTTCTTCCCCCCGGTGCGCCCTAGGGGCGCAGCGCCCTGAGCCCTGCGGGTGCGGTGTGCGAGCTCGCCCTTTTCCCCACCGCGGCCCTGGGGAGGCCGGCGCGCGCCTCGGCATAGACCTCGAGGAGATCGGCGGCGATCCGCTCGTCCCGGAATCGCTCGGAGTGCGCGAGGCCGGCCGCGCTCATCGCCGCCCGCCGGTCGGGGTCGGCGAGGATGCTCGCCAGGGCGGTGCGGAGCTCCTCCGGATCCCGCGGGTCCACGTAGACCGAGCCCGGGCCGCCCGCCTCCGGGAACACGCCGCCCCGGGTGGTCACGATGGGCGTCCCCGAGGCGAGCGCCTCGACGATGGGGATCCCGAAGCCCTCGAAGAGCGAGGGGTACACCGCCACGGCGGCGAGCCTGTAGAGGACGGCCAGATCCTCCGTGCTGACCCCGGAGAAGAGCCGGACCCTCTCTCCCAAACCCCGCGCGCCAGCGAACTCCCTCACCTTCCGGGCGTAGCGCGTCGCCCGGCCCACCGCGACCAGGGTCACGCGGGGCAGGGTCGCCACGGCCCGCGCCGTGAGGAGCAGGTTCTTCCGCTCCTCGATCGTCCCCACCTGGAGCACGAACCCGGGAGCGAGCGCGTACCGGCGGGCCACCTCCTCGAGTCGCCCGGGGGCGATGGGCTGTCGGAAGGCGACCTGGCAGCCCTGGTACACCACGCGGATCCGCGACCCCGGAATGCCATACAGCTCCTGCAGGTCGCGCCCGGTCTGCTCGGAGATGGCCACCACGAGCCGGGCCCGCTCCGCCGCGCTCCGGAACTTCCACCGATAGATGTGCCGATCCACCGAGCCGTAGAGATGCGGGAACCGCTCGAAGATGAGGTCGTGGATGGTGACCACCCCGGCGACCTCGGTGCGCTCGAGGCCCACCGGCAGCTCGTTGGAGAGCCCATGGAACAGATCGATCCGGTCGGCGACGAGATCGCGGACCACCCCGGCGCCCCGCCAGAGCCTGGGGAGGAGCCGGCCCAGGCCCCGGGGACCCCGCTCGGTGAGCGCCGCGCCGGGCAGGTCGAACGGGACGCTGCCCGGCCGCGGGTTGTAGGCCACGTACTCGTGCTCCGGCGCATGGGTGGCGAGCACACGCAGGACGTCGCGGGCGTAGTTCCCGAGCCCGGTGGTGTTGTGGAACACGCGCTTGGCGTCGAATCCGACCCGCATCGGACGAGCCGAGCCTACACGCGCCCATCGGCCCGGGCAACGCCGCGACCCCGGGCGGGATATGATCTCTCACCATGGAGCGCATCGCCCGGGACCC
Source organism: Anaeromyxobacter sp. (assembly GCA_035686075.1). Taxonomy (GTDB): domain Bacteria; phylum Myxococcota; class Myxococcia; order Myxococcales; family Anaeromyxobacteraceae; genus Anaeromyxobacter. The sequence continues at coordinate 39,299 of DASRZU010000047.1, read as the reverse complement.
TGGGCGAGAGCACCCGCCCCGGGAAAGAGACCGGGCCCGGGAGCGGATCTTCTGCGCCTGCGCCCCCGGTGCGGAAGAGCTCCTCTCCGCCGAGCTCCTCGAGCTCGGGCTCGACTCTCGCGCCCTCAAAGGCGGCGCCGAGGCCGAGGGCGACGACGCCGCAGCGATCGCCTGCCTCGGGTCGCGGCTCTCCGACTCGGTCCACCTTCGGCTCTGGGAGGGCCCGAGGGCGGAGCTCAAGGCTGCCAAGAGGACGGCCGCGCGGAAGGCGGGCGGCCTCCCGCTCCTCGTCCGGGCGAGGGGCGAGCTCGCCACGATCTCGGTCGACGCGGCCGGGGCTCCGCTCTTCCGACGCGGGTGGAGGGCCCGCATCGGCGCCGCCCCGCTCCGGGAGACGCTCGCCGCGTGCCTCTTGCGCGCCGGAGGCTTTCGGGGCGACCGCCCGTTCTGCGATCCCATGTGCGGGTCCGGCACCATCGCCATCGAGGCGGCCCTCCTCGCCGCCCGGCGCGCCCCCGGGCTCTCACGGCCGCTCGCCCTCGAGGCGCTCCCCGGTCACGGGGGGCCGGGGCTCGAGCGACTTCGGGCCCGCCTAAGGCGGCTGGAACGATCGATCGCTATCCCCATCGTCGCCTCCGATCGGAACGCGGGCGCCCTGCGCCTCGCACGGAGGAATGCTGCGGCGGCGGGGGTGGAAAGCGCCATCACCTTCGAGCGCTGCGACGCCGCCGAGGCCAAGGTCCCCTCCGGGGCCGGGCTCTGCGCCACGAACGCGCCCTACGGGCTTCGGCTCGAGGAGGGGGCGATCGAGGCGTGGCGCGCTCTCGGAACGCTCCTCGCCCGCCTCCGCGGGTGGGACGCCGCGATCCTCGGGCCGGACCACGGGCTCGTCGAGCTCCTCGGCCCTCGCCCCTCCTCCTCCCTCCGCCTGAAGAACGGCGGCCTCTCCTCGAGGATCCACCTGTATCGTTGCCTCTGAGGCGTCCTCGCCCGAAAGGGCTCTCGGGCCCGCCTCCTCGCACGCCTGGAGAAGGCGAGCCCGATGAACGCCTGACGGGCGCACCTCGCCGGGCGAGACGGCGGCTCGTCCCCCACACCTTGAGACCCTGGCGCCGAGGTGGGCCCCTTCTTCTTCTCCTCGGGAGCGCCCTCTTTTGACCCGCCTCGCGGTCTTGCGAGCTTGCGGGGACCTTGCAAAAGGCACCGGTCACACAGACTTTGCAGGCGAGCCACGCCGAGGACACGGCCGAGCGCCACCCTTTCGTACGGATGGCAGAGCGAGCGGAGAGAGACGAAGGGATTGGGACGGGCACGGTCGCGATCGACCCGGCGGCGGGTGTCGCGGCCGTGGAGGCGGGCCCCCTCGAGCGGATCCTGTCCCTCGACGCGGCCCTGCTCCTCTCCCTGCAGCGGTTCAGGCGGCCTTGGCGTACCGTGTTCGCCCGCGCCCTGACCGCGCTCGGGGACGCGAAGAGCTGGACCCTCTTCGGCCTTCTCTTTCTCGGTGTCCGCACCCCGCTGGGCGTGCACCTCGGCCTTCGACTGGGAGCGGCTGCGAGCCTCGCCACCCTCACCTCGCAGGCCCTGAAGCGCAGCCTCTCCCGGGCGCGGCCGGACTCGTCCCTCACCGGATTCGAAGCGCTGGCCCGTAACCCCGACCGATTCTCCTTTCCCTCGGGCCACACCGCCGCCGCCTTCGCGGTGGCCGTCGCCTTCCAGGGCGAGCCCTACGCGCTCGGCCCCCTCTCGCTCCTCCTCGCGCTCGGGATCGGGCTCTCCCGCGTCTACCTCGGTGCTCACTACCCCTTGGACGCCGGCGCGGGAGCCCTGCTCGGCACCGTCGCCGGTCTGGCCGCGCGCCTCATCCTCGGCTAGCGAGGCACCCCTGGCCCGGGGTTAGAAAGAAGGGGCTGCTCCGTCGCCTCAGGCCTCCGGACTCCGGCTCTTCGGGTGCCGGATGTCGGTGCCACGGACCATGTAGACCACCATCTCGGCGACGTTCGTGGCGTGGTCGCCGAAGCGCTCCAGGTACTTGGCGGCGAACATGATCGAGGTCGCCCGCCGGATGTTGCGCGAGTCCTCCATCATGATCGCGAGGAGGGAGTTGAAGATCTTGATGTAGAGGGCATCGAGGAGATCGTCCCCTTTCAGCACCTCCTCGGCCTTCTCCACGTCGCGGGTCACGAAGGCGTCGAGGGCCCGCTTGAGCTGCGCCTCGGAGAGGTCGGCGAGCTTGGCGATGTCGTGCATGGGGCTGACCGTCGCCGTCTGGGCGGGGGCCTGGGTGAGCTCCAGGGCCCGCTCCGCCACGTTGACGGCCAAATCGCCCATCCGCTCCAGATCGGTGACGATCTTGAGGGCGGTGGTGATGAAGCGCAGGTCGGAGCCCGCCGGCTGCCGAAGCGCCAGGATCCGCCGGCAGGCTCCGTCCACGTCGACCTCCATGCGATTGATCTCGCGGTCCCGGATCTTCACCTGCTGGGCCAGCTCCGCGTCCCGCTCGACCACCGCCCGGATGCTCCCCTCGATGGCGGCTTCGACCAGGCCGCCCATCTCCAAGAGCCGATCGCGCACCTCGATGAGCTCCCGCTCGTACGCCTTGTCGGTGTGGGTGGTGGTCATGGTCCGCTTCCCCTCCCTTGCGTGGCCTTTAGGACGGTGGTTCGACCTCTCCAAACTTACCCGCGCGATGGCCCAAGGTCCGCTCTTCCTTCGGGTTCGCGAAGGAGTAGGCGATCTTAAGACGCCCGCGCCGCCTGCACGATGTGAGCGATGGTCGCCATCGGGGGACCGGGCCAAGAGCCCGTCGAGACCGCCCTCGGTTCCGGCCGTGGCCCTTAGGAGAGATTCACCCCTTCCCTCGTCAAAGAGCAAAAGCTCCGGCTCGACCTTGAGCGCGCAGCGGCGGTTGAAGCCGCGCACGGGTGCGGGATTATCCACGGCCTTGCCTCGCGCCCGCGTCGATCCCGTGACGGAACGGTTCCGGCATCGCTCCTCCCGGATCCTACCCCGACCTTGCCCAGGATCGCTCGTCCCCGAGGGCGAGGGGCAGGGGCCGACGAGCGCCGCCGCCCCCTGGCTCCCTTCGGCCTCCGAGGGCACCTCGAGTGCCTTGGGGAGAGCGGGGACTTCCCCCGGGCTATCGTTCTCTGCGTCCTCACGGGACCAAGGACCTCCTTGCCGACGACCTTCCCTGAAGAAGAAGGCGAAGCGGCCGTCCGTCAGACGGCCGGCAACCGCACCCAGAACCGGCTTCCGCCCTCTCCGCTCTCCACCCCGACCTCGCCGCCCATCCCCTGGACGAGGTGCTTCACGATGGCGAGGCCCAGCCCCGTCCCCCCCTGCTCCCGGGATCGGCCGGGGTCGATCCGGTAGAAGCGCTCAAAGATCCGGGGCAGATGGTGGCGCTCGATGCCGGGCCCGGTGTCCTCGACGAAGAGGATCCACTCCGAGCCTTCCCGCTCCGCCCGCACCGCCACCCGGCCCACGGCGGTGTACTTCACCGCGTTGTCCACGAGGTTCACGAGCACCTGCTCGAGCGCCCGGGCGTCTCCCCGGACCACCGCGTCCTGGGGAATCGACTGGACGAGCTCGAGCGATTTCTCCCCCGCGGCCCGGGAGGAGAGCTCGAGCACCTGCTCGGCCAGGGCCCGCACCTCCACCGGCCCCGCCTCGAGCTTCCACTGGCGCGACTCGATCCGGGAGAGGTCGAGCAGGTCCTGGGTGAGCCGGGCCAGCCGCTCCGCCTGGCGGCCGATGATGTCCACGAAACTGCGGGCGGCAGCCTCGTCGTCGACCATCCCTCCGGCCAGGGTCTCGGCCGCGGCCCGGATGGCGGCGATGGGGGTCCGGAGCTCGTGGCTCGCGTTGGCCACGAAATCGCGGCGAGTGGCCTCCGCTCGCTTGGCCTCGGTCACGTCGCGAAGGAGGAGCAGCACCTCCCCCCTGAGCAACGGGGCGAGGTGGACGAGGTAGGTGCGCCGCTGGAGCGTGATCTCCAGCCGCCGGGCCGTCCCCTCGAGCGCGCGCCGCACCGCCTCGGCCAGCTCGGCGCTGCGGGTCACCTCGAGGGCCGTCTGCCCGGTGGCCCGGGCGTTGGCCGCCAGGGTGTCGAAGGCCGCGTTCGCCACCCGGACCGTGCCGTCCTTGCCCACCAGCGCGGCCGCGTCGGGCAGGGCGGAGAGCAGCTCCTGCTCGGCCGGGTCCCGCGCCGCGGCGAAGCGGCGGAGCTCGCGCTCGGCGAGCAGCTCCTCCAGTTCCCGGACCTCGCGCCCCAGGTCCGCCCGCGGACCCCCCGACAGCTCGGCGCGCAGCGCGCGGATGGCCGCCGCGAGGGGCGTTCGGGCCAGCATCGCCTGCTCACCGCTTCTCGCTCGGGTCCACCAGGCGATACCCCACGCCTCGCACGGTCTCGAGCAGGTCGCGCCCGGACCCGAGCTTCTCACGCAGCCGCTTCACGTGAGTGTCGACCGTGCGGGTCTCGACCTCGGCCGACATCTCCCAGACATCCTCCAGGAGCTGCTCCCGAGATTGTACCCTGCCCAGCCGCGCCATCATGGTGGTGAGGAGCTTGAACTCGAGGGGGGTGAGCTGCACCTCGCCCCCGTCGATGAAGGCCCGGTGGGCATCCACGTCCACGCGGATGGGACCCACCGACTCGGGCGGCCGCTCAGAGGGCCTCCCTCCCCCCCCGGCCCGCCGCAATACCGCCTTTAGCCGGAGCACCAGCTCCCGGACGCTGAAGGGCTTGGTCACGTAGTCGTCGGCTCCGATCTCGAATCCCACCACCCGGTCGACCTCCTCGCCCTTGGCCGTGAGCATCACCACCGGCACGTGGCGGGTGCGGGCCTCGCCCTTGATCTGGCGGCACACCTCGGTCCCGGAGAGGTCGGGGAGCATGACGTCGAGGAGGACCAGGTCCGGGACACGCCGGCGCAACTGCGCCAGCGCCTGCTCCCCCGTGGTCGCGAGCAGGGTCTCGAACCCCGCCGCCCGCAGGTTGAAGTCGAGCAGGGACAGCAGGTCGCGCTCGTCATCCACCAGGAGTACGGACGTCACGGGATGCACCTCTACACCGAATCCCGTGCCGGAACCAAGGCAGCTCGGGAACGGAATGGCAAAGCCGTCACCCGGTGGCCCTTCCCCCGGGCCCCGTGCCCCCGCCGTCCCCCCGAGGTAGGATGGCAGAGAGTCTCGATGGACCAGGGCTTCCAGCCGACGCCCGGCCCGCCCTACCCGGCGGTGACGCCGGCGCCCATCCCCTCCGAGGCCGAAGAGCCCCGGATGGCCGCCCTCAGCCCGGCGGGCTGGCTCGTCTCCTCCTTCGGGATGGTCCTGTGCGTCGGGGCCGCCGACTACGTCACCCGGACCGACCTCCAGCTCATCCTCTTCTACCTCGCCCCCATCGGCCTCGGGACCTGGTTCGCCTCGAGGCGCGGCGGGATCGGGCTCGCCGTGCTCTCTGCCTTCATCTCCACCGGGGCCGACCTCCTGTACCGCTACCAGCATGACGCCCCCGAGCCCCCCGCCGTGGTGATCGTCTGGAACGGGATCATGCTCCTCGGCTCCGCCCTTTCCCTAGTTCTCACCCTCTCCGCCCTGAAGGGCCGGCTCGAGGCCCAGGAACACCTGGCCCGCACCGATGCCCTCACCCGGATCGCCAATCGCCGCGCCTTCTTCGAGGCGGCCACCCTCGAGCTGGAGCGAGCTCGCCGCAGCCGGCGGCCGCTCACCGTCGCCTACCTCGACTTGGACGATTTCAAGCTCGTGAACGACCGCCTGGGACACGCCCAGGGGGATGCCCTGCTCGTGGCGGTGGCCCGGACGCTGCGGGGCGCCACCCGGGCGGTGGACGCGGTCGCTCGCCTCGGGGGCGACGAGTTCGGCGTCATCCTCCCCGAGACCGACGCCGCCACCGCCGAGGCCGTCCTCTCGCGCCTCCGCAGCGCCCTGCTCGCCGCCACCCAACACGGGACCTGGCAGACCGGCTTCTCCATGGGAGCGGCCGTGTTCCTCGTCCCCCCCCGCGACGTCGACGAGCTCACCGCCCGCGCCGACGAGCTCATGTACATGGCCAAGAGGGGCGCCAAGGGATCGATCCGGATCGGCGTCTTCGAGGGCGACCAGGTCTGGGCCAGCGCCGTCCCCAGCTGAAAGGATCGAGATGCGCTTCTTCGCCACCTGCGCCAAGGGGACCGAGGGCGCCCTGCGCCGCGAGCTCGCCGGCCTGCGCCTCGAGGCGGTCCGGGGCGGGCGAGGGGGCGTCTCCTTCGAGGGGGAGCTCGAGGCGGGGATGCGCGCCTGCCTCTTCTCCCGAAGCGCCATGCGCGTTCTCCTCGAGCTCTCGCGATTCTCGGCCCCCTCCCCGGAGGCGCTCTACCTGGGCGCCCGGGCGGTCGAGTGGCGGGAGTGGCTCACGCTCAAAACCACCCTGGCGGTGGAGGCCACGGTAGGCTCCTCCGCCCTCACCCACTCCGGGTTCGCCGCCCTGAAGGTCAAGGACGCGGTGGTGGACGCCCTGCGCGAGCGGCTGGGCGCACGGCCCGACGTCGATCCCGAGGACCCGGACGTCCGGATCGTCCTCCACCTCTCCCGCGACGAGGCCACTCTTTCCCTGGACCTGTCCGGCGCCCCGCTCCACCGGCGCGGGTACCGCGCCGCCATGACCAAGGCCCCGCTCAAGGAGACCCTGGCCGCGGCGGTGCTCCTCCTCGGCCGGGTCGATCCCGCCCTGCCCTTCGTGGACCCGATGGCCGGCTCCGGGACCCTCGCCATCGAGCACGCCCTCCGCGCCCGGCGCATCGCACCGGGCCTTCACCGGGCCTTCGGGTTCCAGCGCTGGCCCGCCTACCGCGGTCGCCTGCAGTCCCTGTGGGATCGGATGAAGGCCGGGGCCGCGGCCGCCACTCTGCCACGGGCGCCCGCCCCGATCCTGGCGCGGGACGGCCTTCCCCGCGCCCTAGAGGCGCTCCGAAGAAACGCAGCCCGGGCCGGCGTGGAAGGGGATCTCACCATCGCCAAGGCAGACGCCCGCGACCTCGCTCCCATCGCCTCTCGAGGCACCCTGGTCACGAACCCACCGTACGGGGAGCGGCTCGGGATGGCCCACCGCGGAGGCGAGGACGGCGCCCCGCCAGCGACCGACCCGGTGGCGGCGAAGAAGCTCGAGGGGTTCTACCGCGGCCTGGCAGAGATGCTCGCCCGGCACTCCGGGTGGACCGCGGTGCTCCTCTCCGGGAACCCGCGCCTCGAGCGCGCCATCCCCTTCCGGCCGGAAATGGACCATCGCCTTTGGAATGGACCCCTGGAGGTCCACCTGCTCCGATACCGGATCCGGTAGGGACCCTAGAGCGTGACGCCCCTTCTCCCCCTCCTTTTGACGCTCGCTCTGGCCGTCCCTTCCAAGGACTCCACCCTGGAAGAGCGCCGGGCCGAGATCGCCAAGGAGATCCTCCCCCTCGCGGGCCGCATCAAGCGACAGATCGAGAGCGGCGACGTCGCCGCGCTCCTCGCGCGCGTCCCGGCGGAAGGGTTGCGCTGCGGCAGAGAGCTCGTGCCCAAGGACCGGGTGGAGCGCGACCTGCGCGCGAAGGGGAGCTGGCTGCACGCCTTCTTCTTCGGCGGACCCGCCGCCACGGCGGCCCCCGGGCAACCCGCCTCCCTGAAGGAGCTCTTCGCCACCGCCCCGGAGGTCGCGCTCGTGGTCGAGTTCCGCGCCGACCCGAGCTCCGACACCGGGATCCCCTGCGTCGACTACCGCGCCAAAGACACCATCACCCCCGGAGCGCCGCTCTGCTTCGTTCGGCGGGCGGGCCAATGGTGGTTCACCCAGAGCCTCTACCCCTGCTAGAGGCCCCCGAAGGCAGCCGCCCCTACCCCTCGCCCAAGGAGGCGAGGAGCCTCTTCGCCTCGCGGAGCGGCGCGTGCGGCCGGAGCGCTTCGGGATAGGCCTCGCCCAGCCGAACGGCCTCCTCCAGCGTCTCGCGCGCGTCCTTTCGCTCCCCCAGCGCCTCTTCCGCCTGCGCCCGAATGACGAGCACGCGCACGCGCCGCGGGCCCCCGAGGAGGGAGAGGGCCCGCTCGCAGGCGTCGAGCGCGTCCTTCGGCCGCGAGAGCGCCAGGTAGAGCACCGCGAGCGACGACTGCGGGGCGAAGTCGTCGGGGAGGTCCTTGGCCGAGGCGAGGAGGGCGGGGAGCGCCCGGGAAGGCTCTCCCACCCGGGTGGCAGCCTCGCTCCGGGCGGAGTCGAACGCCGACCGGGCGAGAGGGGTCGGCGCCCTGGATGCCGCCTTCTCCAAGAACGCGAGCCAGCGAAGAGCCATGGCCCGGGCCCCCGCCCCGTCCCCGAGGGCGTCCCGCGCCTCCACGAGCGCCTCGTACAGGCCGGAGCGGTCGTCGGGAGTGAGACCCGAGCCCAAGAGGGAGGCGCGGGCCAAAGGCTCGAGCGCGTCGATAGCCTCGCGCCGAAGGGCCTCGTCGGCGACGGTCGCGGCGCAGGAGAGCCCGGTCGCCGCGACGCGTGCGCGGGGCGAGGGCCCAAGCATCCCGGCCGCCTCGAGCGCTCCCTGCGCGCAGGCGGCCGGATCCCTGGCGAAGGAGAGCGCCTGGACCCGCTTCTCGGCCGCGAGCCTTCGCCTCGGCCAAGAGTCTCCCGAAGCCGAGAGCGCCTCGCCATAGGCGGCAGCCGCCTCGGCGTGCCGCCTCTCGGCGTACAGACCCTCCGCCCGGCCATAGGCGGCGTCGGCCCGCCCCGTCTCCGCCCGAAGCAGCGCTCGCGCCCCGTCCCTCGAAAGCCGGTCCACCTCCTTTGCGGTGGCGCTCCCCACCCAGCGGAGCACCACGCGCTCCGACCAGGGGTCCAAGACGAGGAGCGAAGGCCAGGCGTCGATCGGGTACCTCTCCACGAACGGAGCGTTGGCCGGTAGCTCCGTGTTCACCTCCAGCCGGACCACTCGCCGGGTGAGCCCGGCCAACGCCGGGTCCCTCATGACGAATCCCTGCATGTACCGGCACGGCGGGCACCACGGCGCCCACACATCCACCAGGATCGGTACCCTCCGCTCCCGGGCTCTCTCGAGGGCGCGAGGGTAGTCGTCCGAGAACTGGTCCGGGTCCCTTCCCGCGGCCCCAAAGAGGAGAGCTGCGACGAGGACCAGAGCGGCGGAAGGCATGACCGGAGAGTCTATCCCGCACTCGAACCGACCGGTGCGTTGCGGCCGCTCCCCTCCCCACCTATGGTGTGGGCCTTCTCCTTCCGAGCGATCCGATGACAGACCTCTCTGGCCGCACCGTCCTCGTCACCGGCGGAAGCTCGGGAATCGGCCTCGTGGCGAGCGAGCGGCTCGCGGCCCTGGGCGCGGACCTCGTGCTCGTGGCCCGCGACCCGGCACGCCTCGAGTCGGCCGCGGCCGCCGTTCGCTCGCACTCCCGGTCGGGGACCGTCTCCACCCTCCCTTGCGACCTCTCCTCCCAGGCGGCTTTGAGGGCCCTCTCGGCCCGGGTGCGTGAGCCCTACCCGCATCTGCACGTCCTCGTGAACAACGCCGGAGGTGTGAGCCTTCCCTGCGCCCGCACCGAGGACGGAATCGAGCGCACCTTCGCGGTGAACCACCTCGCGCCCTACCTCCTCACCCGGCTCCTCCTCGACCGGCTCAAAGGGAGCGCGCCGGCGCGCGTCATCACCGTGCCCGCGGATACTCCATCATGAGGGCCTACGGCCGCTCCAGGCTCGCCAACGTCCTCTTCACGCGCGAGCTCGCCCGGCGCCTGGCCGGGACGGGAGTCACGGCGAACTGCCTCCACCCCGGCACGGTCGCGACCCAGATCTGGTCGGGCGCGCCCCCTTGGCGAAGCCGCTCCTCGCCGTGGCAAGGCTCTACTTGCTGTCGCCCGAGGAGGGGGCCCTTACCCTCGTCCACCTCGCCTCGAGCCCCGAGGTGGAGCGCCTCACCGGCGCCTACCTCGAGAAGGAGCGCGAGATCGAGTCGGCCCCGCGAGCGCCCGACGAGGCTTTGGCCCAAAGGCTCTGGGAGGTGAGCGCGCGGCTCACCGGGCTCGACCCCCAGGGAATCAACGGGTGATCTCGACGAGGCGGGCGCGGGGGCAGGCCCCATCCCGCGTGCGGGGGTTCAGCATGGGCCAGGTCACCATCGTGATCCGACAGTCTGGGCTTTCGAGGAGGAGCCGCACCTTGAGCCCCTCCCGCTCGAGATCCGAGAGGCCCTGGTCGCCTACCAGCGCAAAGGCCGCCTTGCCCTCCCCCAAGACGCCCGCCACGTGCGCCCCGTCGACCGCGGGGATGAGCCTACCGGTGTAGAACTGGAAGGGCTGGACGATCCCCTCCCCCAAGAAGAAGAAGCGGTCCCAGTCGAGGGGAAGGGCGAGCGCCCGCCGGGCGAAGTGGGAACCCGGTTGATAGCGGGAGAGCTCCGGGTAGAAGCTCGCCTCGAGGACGAAGTTCATGAAGAGGGCCGCCACCGCCGAGGGGACCCAGAGCCTCAGGAGCGGATCCTTCTCCCGAAAGGAGAGGAGAAGGACCACCGCGAACGGAAACGCCCCGGCCAGAACGAGGCCGGAGCGGACCGGGAAGGCCCAGCCGTTCAGGATGACGGTGGCGACGAGGAGGAGGACGACGAGCGCGTCCTGTACCCGAGTGAACAGGCGCACCGGCCCTTCCCCAAAGCCCCTCGCCCCTCCGAATGAGCCGGCGGTGGCCACGGCGAGGAGCGGGAACGCGACGTTCAGGTAGTGCGGGAGCTTGAACCGGGAGAAGTTCAGGGCGATGACGTACAGGATGGGCCCGAGGAAGCTCATCTGCTCCTCGGCCCAAAAGGCCGCGACCCCTCCCCGCCACAGAAGGAGAAGGCGCTTCCCCCAGGCGGCGAGGAGGAGCGCCGTCCAGGGCAAGAACGCCCACAGGAGCGTGTGGAAGAAGAACAGGTAGTCCCCCGCCGCCGCCTCCCCGGAAGCCCCCCCGAACCGCTCCGCGGTCTGGCCGAAGAGGATGAACCGGACCCCCGAGACCCCGGTGCGCCCCTCGATCACCTTCTCGGGATGGAGGTCGAACTGCAGGTAGTAGCAGAGAAGGACCGGGGCGAGGGCGATGAGGAAGAAGAGGAGCCCGACGAGGATCTTCGGCGAGACGAGGAGCCCAAGGCGGCGACGGCCCAAGAGAAAGAGGAAGAGGCAGAGCCCGGAGAGCGCGGCCGCCACCATCCCCTTCGAGGCCACCCCGAGGCCCACCCCGGCTGCTCCGGCCGCGAGCGAGAAGAGACTCTTTGTCTCCGCCCAGCGCACGAGTTGCCAGAGGCCGAAGGCGGTGAAGCCGGTGAGAAGGGCGTCCATGCGGACGTCGTGGTCGCCGAGGAGAGTGGCCTGGGCGGTGATGAAGAACAGCGCCGCCATCCGTCCGGCCCGCCCTCCGTACAGCCTCCTCCCCAGGCGGCCGGCCGAGAACGCGCCCAAGAGGCTCACCAGCACCGAGGGAAGCCGGTAGCTGAAGTCGTGCACGCCGAAGAGGCGGTAGCCCGCCATCGCCGACCAGAAGAGAAGATGTGGCTTGTCCAGGTAGTCCTGCCCGTTCTTCAGGAGGTGGACGAAGTCCCCCTCGCGGAACATGCGCAGCGCCATGACCGCGTCCTGGGCGGCGTCGCCGTACATGAGATCGGGCAGGAAAAGCCCCACGCCGAGCACGAGGAGGACGAGGGCCCACAAGGTCGCGTGAAGCACCGGGGAGAGCTCCCCGGTTCCCTGGTCCGGAGAGGAGAAGGGCGGCCTTGCCGGCATCGTGGCGGGCGGGCCCACGGTGGGAGGAGGCGTAGCACGGACCGGCGGGCGCGTCCTCGGGAGCGTTCCAAGCCCGGTGCTTTCCTCCCGGACGCCGGTGGCATAGAACTCTCGCGATCGCACCGTCCGGCCCGAGAGGAGGCGACCGTGGAGGGGGAGCTCGGCAGGCCGCCCAAGTTCGGCGGGGACTCCGCCCCCGCCGGGCGTGCCCGGGCGCGCCTGCGGACCGCCCTCGCCTTGGCCCTTCCCCTGCTCCTCTTGGCCTTCCTCTCGCGCCGAGTGGGCCTTGCGGGGCTGGCCGCCTCGGTTCACCCGCCCCCCTGGTGGGCTTTCGCCCTCTCCGCGGTGGGGATCGCCCTGAGCTACACCTTCCGCGGCCTCCGCATCCACGCAGAGCTCGGGCGCCGCCACCCCGTCACGCGCTGGCAGTGCCTTCGGGTCATGCTGCTCCACAATACCGCCGTGAACGTCGTCCCCATGCGCGCCGGCGAGGCGGCCTATCCACTGCTCGTGCACCGGGAGCTGGGTGTCCCGCTGGGCCAGGCGGTGGCGAGCCTCGTCTGGATCCGCTCGCAGGACGCGCTCCTCTTGTCCCTTTCCGTGCTGGCCGTCCTGCCGCGCGTGCCCGCCTGGGCCAAGGTGGCCCTCTCCGCGCTGGGGCTCTCTTTGGTCCTCGCCATGATCGCGCTCCTCGAGCGCTTCGTCAGGCGCCGGGGGACCGCGCCGGCCCCAAAGAACCGGTTGGCGCGGACCGCCCTTTCCGCCCTCGGGGCGCTCTCCCAAGCGCCCCGCCACGGCCTCGCGGGCTGGCTCTACGGCGGTGGCAGCTGGGCGGTGAAGCTCCTCGCGCAGGGATTCCTTCTCTCCCGTCTCGCCGCCCTCGGGCTCTGGGACGCCGCGGCGGGCGCCCTCGGGGGCGAACTCGCCGGCGTCCTGCCGGTCCAGGGGCCGGCCGGGTTCGGCACCTACGAGGCGGGTGTCTTCGCGGGGGCCTCCCTCCACGGAGGGCCAACTCTCCGGGTGGCCGCCCCCGCCATCGCCCTCCACCTCTTCACCCTCGCCACCGCCCTCTTGGCAGGAGGGATCGCCTACGCCGTGACCCCGCGCCCGCCGCCTTTGCCCTCCGACGAGGACGACCATGCCTGACGCCGCCCCCGCCCCCATCCCGCGACCCGGCCCGACCGGGCCGGGCCGGGCCCCCGCCCTCCCCCACCGGCTCTCCCTGGTGGTGCCGATGTTCGACGAGGTGGAGAACGCGGCGCCGCTCTTGGACGCCGTCCAGGAGGGACTCAAGAACTACCCCTGGCCCTGGGAGCTCGTGGTGGTCGACGACGGGAGCCGCGACGGGACCCGTGAGGCGCTCGTGCGCCGCGCCGCCGAGTTGGGCCCCCACATGCGCGTGGTCCGCCTCCGGCGCAACTTCGGGCAGTCGGCGGCCATGCAGGCCGGCATCGACGCTGCCCGCGGCGACGTCATCGTGACCCTGGACGGCGACCTCCAGAACGACCCGGCCGACGTTCCCGCCCTGGTGGCACGCCTCCTCGAGGACGACAAGGACCTCGTGGCCGGCTGGCGGACCGACCGAAGGGACGCGAGGGTCCTGCGCAGGCTCCCCTCGCTCGTCGCCAACCGGCTCATCCGGCGGGCCACGGGACTCGACTTCCACGACCTGGGATGCAGCCTCAAGGCCTACCGCGCTCCGGTGCTGCGCGAGATCCGGCTCTTCGGCGAGATGCACCGGTTCATTCCCGCCTGGCTCGCCACCGTCACCTCTCCCGAGCGCATGGCGGAGGTGCCGGTCCGCCACAAGAGCCGCGAGCGGGGGGCCTCCAAGTACGGCATCTCCCGCACCTTTCGCGTGGTCGTCGACCTCCTCTCGGTCTACTTCTTCCTCCGCTTCCGCGCCCGCCCCGGCCACTTCTTCGGACTCCTCGGGCTCCTCGTGTTCACCGCCGGGCTTGGCATCCTCGGCTATCTCTTCGGGCTCAAGATCGCCGGGGCCAGCATCGGTGGCCGCCCACTCCTCCTCCTCGGGTTCTTCTTCGTCATGGGAGGGGTGCAGCTCCTCACCACCGGCGTCCTCGCGGAGATCGTCATCCGCGTCTACTTCGACGGCCGGCTGGCGAAGTCGTACCACGCCACCGAGGGAACCTCCCTGCCCCCGGACGCGGGGTGGTTCGTGGGCCCGGCCGGGCCCGTCGCCCCCACCTGGAGCTGAGACGGCTTCGTCTCGGGTGGTGCACCGGGCCGACGCTCGACACCCGTCTTGGTGCGGCCGGTATCACCGGAGGTCGCGACATACATCCGTTCCCATGCTGAAAGCCGTCTCCCCCGAGCACCTCGCCGGCGCTACCGCCGCGGAGCTCTCCGATGCGCTCCTGCGAGGGGAAATCCTCTTCTTTCCAAGGTGCCGAGAGCGAAGAGGAGAAAGGGCTATTGCGCGGGCTCGAAGGCGCACTCACTCGAAAGAACGTGAGCTACTACTTCCTCGCCGATCGCACCATCGGCATCGATCCCACCCGGAAGGAACGGGAAGAGGTCCACCTCGTCTTGCGCCGGCACCTGCGCGACCTGATCTCCTTTCTCACCCGGACCATGCCCTCTTTCATGAAGGACTGCCGGCCTGGCACCTGCTCCTTCCGGCCGCTGCAGGCGGCGGGAAGGAAGTTGAAGCCGCGCGCCGCCGACGATCTGGTGCACCTCGACGCCGGCGCATACGGCGCGACCCACGGGGACCGCATCCTCCGCTTCCTCGTGAACCAATCCCTCCGAGCCGCGCGTCTGGTTCACCCGCGGAACCTTCCCCCGCATTTACGCAAGGTACGGCCGACAGGCGGGGATCGCCGAGGGGGCGGGCAGGGCAGCGGTCGTGGATGGACCCCTGGAGAAGATCCGGGTCCTCGCCACCCTGGGCCTCGGGAGATCGTCTGGACGACCAGATCGAGGGTACGGGATCGATGGAGCGGAATGCGTACACGCTCCTGGAACGGTTCTACGGACTGTTCGGCCTTCCCGCCACCGCGATCCCCTTCACGGCGAACGGCAGCGTGTCCATCAACCTCGTACCGAAGGGTTTCACTCCATGAGGGCATCGCGATGCTTCCGCTGAACGATCCGATCTGGAAGAATCTCAAGGGTGGGTATGGCGTACCCTACGACGCCTCCGCTCCTCTCGCTCGTCTGGAGCGCGGGGACCAAGTGTGGGAGGAACTCTGGCAGGAGCTTCACCACCAGGGAGACGTAGGAGACGCATCCTACGCGGCGGTTCCGCACCTCGTTCGCATCTGTGGTGCCCTCCCCGATCGCGACTGGAACCTGTACGGGCTTGTTTCCACCATCGAGGTCGAGCGACATCGGAAGTCCAACCCGCCGCTTCCCGAGTGGGTCCGCGCTGACTACCAGATGGCATTGCGGGACCTTCTGGCGCTCGGGCTCGCGGATCTCCCGCGAGTCACGGACGCAAGCACCGTCCGCAGTATCCTCGGGGCCGTGGCACTCGCGAAGGGCGCTCTCAAACTGGGCGCGTGGATCGCCTTCTCTGATGAGTCGGAGATCGATGAGATGCTAGACGAGCGTCAAGCGTGGTCGGAGCTCTACCGTCAAGACACACGGTCGTAGTGGCAGGTTCAACCCTAAGGTAGCACGACGCTTTCTGCGTACCTTCCGATTTGGCCTAATCCGGCGAAGTGGACACCAAGTCCAGGAGCTGGCCCGGCTCTGCTTCACCACCGAACGACACGAAACCCTCCTCTTCGGAATGCCTCGGGGAGATCTGGGGTTCCCCTTGCCTGTCATCGGGAGCAACGATGAAGACATGACGCGGCTCCTGCGCGCCACCTGGGCTGCGGTCGCCTTCGCCCAGCTCCACGCGCCCGCCTCCTCGGAGGACGACTTCGCCAGGATCGCGGTGGGTCGCTGCGCGGCGCTGGACGAGGGGCTGCGAACGGCACTCTTTGTCCGTCCCTTGCTCGGCAGTGCGTGGCGGGCCGAGTATGCGCACATGGCCCGCCTGCTCGCTGCCGCTCCAGACTGCCGGCTGGCGGCGATGCGGTCACGCTGGGCCACACCCGACGACCTACAGGCCAGGCGCCCCGATGAGACGGGGCCGCCCAAGACCGGACCTCGCGGCTTCCCACGGGCCTTCGTCCGATGTGGGGTGCGGGTGGCCCGCCATTCGATGGGCCCGGCCGGACGGTTGGCTGGTAGAGTGGGGTCATGACGCCCGAAGCCCGCCTGAGCTCCCTGGGAATCGAATTGCCCCCCACCCCGGCGCCGGTCGCTACCTACGTGAACGCCGTCCGGACCGGCAACCTCGTCTTCCTCTCCGGAAAGGGCCCCCTGGAGGAGGATGGGCGCCGTGCGACGGGCCGGGTCGGGGTGGAGTTCACGGTGGAGGAAGGCTACCGGTTCGCTCGGACCACCGGCCTCGCGCTCCTCGCCGCCCTCCGCGACGAGCTCGGCAGCCTGGACCGAGTTCGACGCATCGTGAAGGTTCTCGGAATGGTGGCTTCGCCCCCGGAGTTCGGAGACCACCCGAAGGTGGTGAACGGCTGCTCGGACCTCCTCGTGCAGGTGTTCGGGGAGGCGGGCCAGCACGCTCGCTCGGCGGTGGGCGTCTCGTCACTTCCGTCCGTGACGCCGGTCGAGATCGAGATGATCGTCGAGGTGGCGTAGCAAGGGGCGGTTCACGGCTTCCCGGTCCGCGAGGCGAGGAACCTCGCCCTCGGCAGCTCGCTCGCCCGTGACGGACGGCTCGCCCCTGCGAGCGCTCCCACGAGGATGAGCCGCTCTTAGGCCGCCCGGGCCGAGGCGGCGCCCTTTTGCCTGAGGGAGAGGCCCATGGTGAAGCGCGCCACCGGCTCCTCGGCGTACTTCCGGGGCACGGTGGCGACCACCTCGACGGGGAGCGTCACCCGCTCGCCCGTCTGGTCTGCCCAGCGCACGGCCTCGGTCACGCGCCGCCCGTCCCGGGACCGGAACACGACGTCGCCGTCCGCCCGCTTCGTGAAATCCGCCCGCAGGTCCTTGAAGATGGGAACGACCCTCGGGTGCCCGCTCCGGATGGCACGCCAGGCGTTCAGGCCGCTCGCGAGGTCGGCTCCCGCACAGAGGGCGCCGATGTACATCGACCCCACGTGGTTCCGGGTGCGAAAGCGGAGAGGGATCTCGACCGCGCATCCCTCCTCGTCGAGCTCGAGCACCCGAGGCCCGAGGAAGAGAAGCGACGGGATCCGGAACCCGAGGAGACGAAGCATGAGGGTTTCTCGAAGGAGCACGAGGACGATGATACGAGCCCCCCGGAGGTCGGGCGTGGCCCCCCCCGGGTCCTTATCGCAATGGTTCTGTGCGCGAGACCCTCGATCCCCCGTTCCACCCCGTTGTCCGGCGCTGGTTCGCGGAGCGCTTCGGCGCGCCGACAGAGCCCCAGAGGAGAGCCTGGCCGAAGATCGCCGCGGGCGGGGACGTTCTCGTCTCCGCCCCGACCGGTTCGGGGAAGACGCTCGCCGCCTTTCTCGCCGCTCTCGACGCGCTCCTCAAAGAGGGCCTCGCGGGGACCTTGGAGAAGGCCACTCGGGTCCTTTACGTCTCGCCGCTTCGCGCCCTCTCGAACGACGTCGAGCGGAACCTCCTCGGGCCCCTGGCCGGTCTCTCCGCCGCCGCCTCCGCCGCCGGCCTTGCCGCGCCGGAGCTCCGGGTGGCGGTCCGCACCGGCGACACCGTCGCGTCGGGCCGCGAGGCCATCCTGCGCCACCCGCCCCACATCCTCGTCACCACCCCCGAGTCCTTGTACCTGCTCCTCACCGCCGAGCGCGGTCGCGGTTTGCTCAAGACGGTGGAGACCGTCATCGTGGACGAGATCCACGCGCTCGCCCGGGACAAGCGCGGAGCCCATCTCTCCCTCTCGCTCGAGCGGCTCGAGGGCCTCTCTCGCCGGAGGCCGCAGCGCCTCGGCCTCTCCGCCACCGCCGAGCCGCTCCTGGAGCTGGCCCGGTTCCTCGTGGGATCGGCGCGCGTAGACCGGGACGGCCGCCCCGAATGTGAGACCGTCGAGGTGGACCGGGTAAGGCCGCTCGAGCTCGCCATCGAGGTGCCGGACGCCCCCCTCTCCTCGGTCGCTTCGAACGAGCTCTGGGCCGCGACCTACGACCGGGTGGCGGAGCTCGTTCGGGCCCACAGGTCGACCATCGTCTTCGTGAACACCCGGCGGCTCTCGGAGCGGGTCGCTCACGCGCTCGCCGAGCGGCTCGGGGAAGGGGCGGTCGCCGCTCACCACGGCAGCCTCTCGCGCGAGCGGCGCCTGCGCGCCGAGGAGCGGCTCAAGGCAGGAGAGCTCCGCGCCATCGTGGCCACCTCCTCCCTCGAGCTCGGGATCGACGTCGGGGCAGTGGAGCTCGTGGTTCAGCTCGGCTCACCCGGGGCGCTCACCGCCGCCCTCCAGCGGGTGGGCCGGGCGGGCCACCTCTTCGGTGCGACCCCCCGAGGCCGGTTCTTCCCCATGACGCGCGACGAGCTCGTCGAGTGCGCGGCCCTCGTGCGCGGGCTCCGCCGCGGACGCCTCGAACCCACCCGGATCCCCGACGCACCGCTCGACGTCCTCGCCCAGCAGATCGCCGCCGAGGCGGCCGCGCGGACCGTGGGGCTCGACGAGCTCCACGCCCTGGTCTGCCGCGCCTGGCCCTACCGGGGCCTCTCCCGCGAGCGGCTCGAGGCGGTCGTGAAGATGCTCGCCGAGGGCATCGCCCCGCGCGCCGGCCGGGCCACTTCGCTCCTCCACCGCGACGGGGTGAACGACCGGGTCCGCGGTCGGCGCGGAACGCGCTACGCGGCCCTGACCGGCGCGGGCGCCATCCCGGACAACGCCCAGTACGCGGTGGTGGCCGAGCCCGAGGGAACGGTGGTGGGCCAGGTGGACGAGGACTTCGCGGTCGAGAGCATGGCCGGGGACGTCTTTCTGCTCGGGAGCGCCTCCTGGCAGGTCCGGCGGGTGGAGGCGACGAAGGTGCGGGTGGAGGACGCCCGGGGCAAACCGCCCAGCGTACCGTTCTGGAACGGCGAGGCTCCGGGCCGTAGCCTCGCCCTCTCCGACGAGGTCTCGTCCCTGCGCGAGGAGGTCGAGAGGCGCCTCTCCGATCGGGAGGACGCCACCCGCTTTGCGATGGAGGAGTGCGCCCTCGAGAAGGCCGGGGCAGTGGAGCTCGTCGAGTACCTCGCCGCCGGCCGGGCCGCCCTCGGGGCACTGCCTACCCGAAGGACCTGGATCGCCGAGCGCTTCTTCGACGAAGCGGGCGGAATGCAGCTCGTCGTTCACGCGCCCCTCGGGGCGCGGGTCAACCGGGCGCTCGGGCTCGCGCTCCGCAAGCGCTTCTGCCGGACCTTCGACTTCGAGCTCCAGGCCGCCGCCACCGACGAGGGCGTCCTCCTCTCCCTCGGACCCCAGCACTCGTTCCCCCTTGAGGCGATCTTCGGCTTCGTCACCGAGGACACCCTCGAGGAGGTGCTCGAGCAGGCGGTGCTACAGGCCCCGATGTTCGCGGTCCGTTTTCGCTGGGCCGCCACCCGGGCGCTCGCCATCCCCAGGTTCCGAAACGGGCGGCGGATCCCACCCCCGCTCGCCCGCATGAGGGCCGAGGACCTCCTCGCCGCGGTCTTTCCCGCCCAGGTGGCCTGTCAGGACAATGCCCCGCCAGGGCCCATCGAGATCCCCGATCACCCGCTCGTCGAGGAGGCGCTCCGCGATTGCCTCACCGAGGCCATGGACGCGCCCACCCTCAGGGCGATGCTCGGCGAGGTGGCGCGGGGTGAGGTCCGCCTCGTCTCGGTGGACACCCGCGAGCCCTCGCCGCTCTCCCACGAGATCCTCTCCGGGAAGCCCTGGTCCTACCTCGACGACGCACCGCTCGAGGAGCGCCGGGCTCGAATGGTCTCGGTCCGGCGGGCGCTGCCCGAGGACGCCGCCCTTCTCGCCCGCCTCGACCCAAGTGCCATCGCCATCGCGGCGGCCGACGCCTGGCCCGACGTGCGGGACCCGGACGAGCTGCACGACGCCCTCCTGGAACTCGGCCTCTTGCCGGAGGAGGCCGGCCAGGGCGTCGGCTGGGCGGGGCTATTCGAAGAGCTCGTGGCGAGCGGCCGGGCCACCCGCCTCCTCTCCGGCGGGCGGGCGTTCTTCGTCGCCGCCGAGCGGGTCCGCCTCGCCCTCGCGGCGCCGGTCGAGGGCTCCGGCCCAACGAGGCTCGATCCGCCGCTTTGCCCCCTTCCCGCCGAGGACGGACCTCGCGACCCGGAGGAGGCGGCCTTCCGGATCGCCCGCGGCTTTGTCCCGAGGCTCGGCCCCGTCACGGCCAGGACCCTCGCCCGACGGACCGGGCTCGCCCGGCCCGAGACGGCCCGGGCGCTTCTCGCCCTCGAGGCAGAGGGCCTCGTCCTCCGCGGCCGCTTCCTCGAGGACGAGCCCTGGTCCCTGGAGGCGCCGCACTTCTGCGATCGCACCGTCCTCTCCCGCATCCACCGGCTCACCCTCGGCCGCCTCCGCCGGGAGATCGAGCCGGTCTCCACCGCCGACCTCTACCGGTTCCTCCTGCGCTGGCAGCACCTCCTCCCCGGAACCCGGCTCGAGGGCGTCCGCGGGGTAGAGGAGGTCGTGGGCCAGCTCCAAGGGTTCCACGCGGCGGCGGGCGCCTGGGAACGCCACCTCCTCGCCCCACGCATCGAAGACTACCGGCCGGAACTACTCGACTCCCTCTGCCTCTCGGGCGAGGTGGCCTTCGGCCGTTTCTCGCCGACGGCCGGCCCCGCCGAAGGGCCGGAGCCCAAACGTCGCCGCCCCGCCCCGACCCGGGCCGCTCCCTTGACGCTCTTCCTGCGAGAGGACCTCCCCTGGCTCCTCGACGGGGCAGAGCGGCCCGAGGCCCAAGACCTCCCCGAGGCCGCCCAGGACCTCGCCCGCGCCCTCCTCACCGCGGGCGCGTCCTTCCCGGCGGAGCTCGCCTTGGCCACCGGCCGCCCGCTCCTAGAGGTTCTGGAGGGGCTCTGGACTCTCGTCACCGCAGGCCTCGCCACCTGCGACAGCTTCAGCGGGCTGCGGGCCCTCTTCGAGGGCTCGGGCCGAAGGCGCGGGACGGAGCGGGGGGCGGGACGCTTCTCCCTCCTACGGGCCCGGGCGAGGCCTTACGAACCGGAATCCTCCACCGCCACCGTGGAGCGGGTCGCACAGCAGCTCCTGCGACGCTACGGGGTGGTGTTCCGCGACCTGTTGGCCCGCGAGGGCGTGCCCCCGTGGCGGGAGCTCGTCCGGGCCTACCGGACGCTCGAGGCGCGCGGCTCGGTGCGGGGCGGACGCTTCGCAGAGGGACGATCGGGGGAACAGTTCGCGCTTCCCGAGGCGGTCGATGCGCTCCGGGCCATCCGCCGACTCCCGCGGCTCGGGACCGAGCGGCTTGTGGTCTCCGCCGCCGACCCCTTGAACCTCGTCGGGGTGCTCTCCCCCGGACCACGGGTCCAGGCGCGGCCCGCGGACCGGCTCCTGTTCGTCGACGGAGTCCCCTTCCTCGAGGGGGTCGGCTGCCCCGCGCCGGTTAGTTCGTGATCCCCCCCACCGCGGCGCCGATGAGGGCCGCGCCTTCGGGCGAGACCACCTCGTACTGCATCCGGCCCGCGAGCAGACGGTCGAGCCAGGCCGTGATGCGCGAGCGATAGGTGCGCAGCCGGTAGAACGTCGAGCCATCGACGGTGAGGGCGGCCGGCGCCTCCTTCGGTCCGGTGGGCACGCCGGCCAAAAGCGCCGAGGCCATGGAGACCGCCGTGAGCATGGCGCCCCGCTCGAGGACGAAGCCGACCAGGGCGTGGGCGGTCTCCAGGTCGGCCTCCGTGCCCCGCTCTCTCAAGAACTCGTGAAGGGCCACCTCCCCCCCTCCGCCGAGGAAGGGCTCGAGCTCGGGCGTCTCCAGGCGCGGCCAGGACTCGAGGCACTCCTTCGCCGCCCGTGAGAAGAGCCCCTCCTCGCACGCGGCCTGGAACGTCCGGAGGCAGAGCGCCCCGAGGTAGGCGCCCGAGGCGGTCTTCTCCAGCTGATAGTTGCCTGGCTCGGCGCTGGTCGCGTCGAGGTCCAGATCCACCGCGCCCCGCGGAACTCTCCCGTAGGCGCCCGCCTCGACGTTGATGATCTGCCGCCCGGAAGCGGGGAGATCGCGCCGCTTGCGAATGCGATCGTTCGACTCCACGTAGGCGCAGTTGAGACCCGTCCCGAGCACGAATCCGACATACCGCGAGTAGCGGCGGGCGCCGCGCGCGGCCCGCCCGGCGAGGAGCGTCCCCACCGTGTCGTTCAGGACCACGAATCGCAGATCGCCCCGCCCTCCCGCCCTCCGGAGTGCCTCGTTGATCCGCTCTCCCACGAACTGCCCGACTACCCCTGCCACGCGGAGCTCCTTCGACAGCCCCAGGATCCGCCCGTCGCGCGTGGGCAGGATCTCGGCCGGGTACGAGAAGGACATCCCCACGCGCCCCGCACGGGGGGCGAGCTTCCCGATGTGTCCAGCCAGCACATCGAAGAACTGATCGGCGGGGATCTCGCCGTCGAGACCCGGCATCCGGTCCCGCTCGAAGCCGGAGATCTTGGGCTCGCCCTCGCCGTCGAACTCGACGAGCGCGATACGCAGGTTCGTGCCCCCGGCATCCACGGCGATGACCGGCTCGCGGGCAGGGATGTCGCGGTCCACCTCGATGAAGGTGGGGATCATCCGGAGCGAGCTTGGCTCGCCAGCGAGCCCGGCCTCCATCTCCTCCCGGAACTCCTCCGCGCAGCGCACGGGATCGACGTCGCCGAAAAACATCCCGCTCCCGCGCAGGAACGCTCGTGCTCGCTCGGTCGGACTCATGGACTTTGAGGCTCGTCTTACGACCCGGGCACCGGGGGCGTCAACCATTGAAACCGGCGCGCCATACCCCGCCGGCGCGACCCCGACGAGAAGGAGGGCGGGCGAGGCTCGGCCGGGACTCACTCCCGAAGGAGTTCTGTCGCTCCCTCCCAAACGGCCCCCCCCCTCGCCGAAGAGCCTCGCTCCTGGGTCCTCGTGGCCACGGGTCTCATAGAGCGATAGACGCCTCCCTCACGAGCTTCGAGGCGGTCGAGAGCCTGGCCTCGTCCTCCCCCTGCCTTCCCTCTCCAAGAACGGACCGTCAGCGCCTCGGCATGGCGAACGCGGCGAAGAAGAGAGCCACCCAGCCGGCGAGGAAGGCGAGCCCTCCGAGCGGGGTCAAGGCCCCCAGGGCGCGGACGCCGGAGAGCGCCAGGGCGTAGAGGCTCCCCGAGAAGAGCACCGTCCCGAGGAGGAAGAAAAAGCCCGCCAGGACCGCCGCCAGTCCGGCCCCGCGGCCCATCGCAAGGCCGCACGCCAGAAGGGCGAGCGCGTGCGCGAGCTGGTACTTCACCGCGGTCTCGAAGACCGCCATGAGGTCGGGGGCGAGCCGCGTCCGCAGGGCGTGAGCCCCGAACGCTCCCGCCGCCACCGAGACGAACCCCGACGCGGCACCCGCCGCGAAAAAGAGCCGTTCCATGTTCGGCAGTATCCCCCGACGCCGAAGTCCCGACTTGGCCTTGCGGGGGCATGCGCCCGGCGGCAGGAGGGGCCCCATGGACTACGCGAGCAAGAGGTGCGTCCCGTGCGAGGGCGGGGTCCCCGCCTTCACCCCGTCGCAGGCCCTGGAGGCACTCTCGAGTGTCCGCGGGTGGGACGCGCTCGAGGGGCACAAGAAGATCCACAAGCAGCACCGGTTCCGAGACTTCAAGGAAGCCATGCGCTTCGTGAACGCCATGGCCGATCTGGCCGAGGCGGAGGGCCACCACCCGGACTTCGCCGTCCACTACAGCACCGTCGACGTCGTCCTCTGGACTCACTCGGTGGGAGGCTTGTCCGAGAACGACTTCATCCTCGCGGCCAAGCTCGATGCGCTCGAGTCCCGCGGGGCATGAGCTCTCTTCGGCGGCGGGCGGGCGGGCGCAGGGCGGGAGGTCCACGGCGCGAGGGGCGGACCCCGGCCCCGGCCGAAGGGCCGATGCCCGGGAGAGCCGGCGAGAGAGAGCCCACCCGAGGCCGGTCGTGGCGAGGGGGAAAGGCATCTGTTAGACCATCGCCGCGCATGACCCGTTCGCTCTCCTTCGCCCTCTTCTTCTTCGTCTGCGTCTTCATCCTGGGCGGCATGCACGCCTACCTCTGGCTCCGGCTGGTCAGAGACCCCGGCCTCCCCGAGCCCTGGCGGCGGCTCGCCACCGCGCTCCTCGCCCTCCTCGCTCTGGGCGTTCCCTTGGGTCTCTTCCTGGCCCGGCTGGGGAAGGGATGGGTGGCCCGGCTCGCGCCCATCCTCGCCGCCAGCTGGCTCGGGGTGGCATTCATCCTCTTCTGCTCGGTGCTCGCCTTCGACCTCGTCCGGCTGGCCGGGGACGGGCTCGCCTTCATCCTCGACTGGATGAGGACAAGGCCCGATCCCCCCGCCGATCCCGAGCGGCGCCTGGTGCTGGCCCGGGCCCTGGCCGGCGGCGCCGCCCTGGCCGCCGGCGGAACGACCCTCTTCGCGGTGCGCAGCGCCCTCGGGCCGGCCGAGATCCACGAGGTCCCCATCCGGCTCGAGCGGCTCCCCGGGGCCCTCTCCGGCCTCACCATCGCCCAGATCACCGACCTGCACGTGGGCCCCACCCTTCGCGACCGCGAGGTGCGCCGGGTGGTGGAGCAGACGAACGCCCTGCGTCCGGACCTCGTGGCCATCACCGGCGACCTCGTGGATGGCTCGGTCGCGGAGCTGGGGCAGGCGGTCTCCGAGCTTGCTCTGCTCAGGGCGCGCTACGGGGTGGTGTTCGTCACCGGCAACCACGAGTACTACTCCGGGGTGGGCCCCTGGCTCGCCGAGCTGAGGCGCCTCGGGATCCGGGTGCTCGAGAACGAACGGGTGCGGCTGGGCGACGCCGGCGCCTCCTTGGACCTCGCCGGCGTCGACGACTGGCGAGCCGCGAGCTCCGGCCCGGGAGGATACGGGGCCGCCCTGGGAAGGGCGCTTTCGGGCAGGGACCCGGACAGAAGCCTCGTCCTCCTGCAGCACCAGCCCCGAGGAGTGGACGAGGCGGTGCGCGCCGGGGTGGAGCTCCAGCTCTCCGGCCACACCCACGGTGGACAGATCTTCCCCTTCAGCCTCCTCGTGGGCCTCGTCTACCCGTACGTCGCCGGGCTTTACCGGCACCGGGAGGAGACCTTGGCCGGCCAGATCTTCGTCTCCCGGGGCACGGGATTCTGGGGGCCCCCCATGCGGCTCGGCTCCCCACCGGAGATCGCCAAGATCGTCCTCACTCGGTAGGAAAGGCGAGCGGGCCCTCTCTTCCCAGGACTCCCGAGGAGGCTGCGCTCCCCTCCGCCCCTCGTTATCTCGAAGGCCATGGCGCTCCCCCTGACCGGCAAGGCCCACGAGGCCAGGGCTTCCCTGGACTTCGTCTGGTTCGTGTACGGATCCTCGCTCGACCGCGCCGCCTTGGCGGAGTGGGCCGCGGGGCACGGCTACAAGATCCCCGACCTCTCCCGCGCACGCCCCGCGCGGCTCCACGGCTTCCGGCTGGTCTTCGACGTCTTCTCGCGCCACTTCGGAGGCGCCGTGGCGAGCCTCGAGGAGAAGGAGGGCGAGTGGGTGGAGGGGCTGGCCGCTCCCATGCCCGGCACGGCCCGGGGCCTCGTCGACCACAAGGAGGGGGCGGTCTCGGGCCTGTTCGAGCCCTTCCCCGTGACCGTCCGGGATCGGGACGGCCGCGAGCTATCCGCGATCGCCTACCGCGCCGCCCCCGGGCGGCGCCTGCCCGCGGAGGCGGCCCCCGCGCCCGCCTACCTCGAGGTGCTGTGGCGCGGAGCGAGCGAGTCCGGATTGTCGGCGGAGTGGCTCACCCGGCTCGCCCACCTCTCAGAGGGGGCCAGCTCGCCCGGGCTGGGCCTCTGACACGGCCCGAACACCTCGGGCTCCCTTCGGCATCCCGAAGGGCCCCGGGCCCCTCTAGAAACTCAAGCCCACCGCCTCGGCGAGCAGCCTCATCGCCGGCACGAGGGCCCGGTAGACCTCGGCCACCCGCTCGGGGAACCGAGGGGAGAGCGCATCTCGCTCGGAGAGGGAGAGGCCGGCCGCGAAGTCCTTGCGGCGGAGCATGGAGGCGAGCGGGTGAGGCTCGGGGAGACCTCGGGGCGTGCGCTTCAGGCTCTCCCCCCACCACTCGAGCTTCCTCGTGCTGGCTACTCTAAGGGCGCGCTTCCAGGCGAGCGGCTTCTCCGCGATGGCCCGGCGGATCTTCACGAGCGGCTCGGCCTCGGGGTGCCACACACCGCCGCCGACGTCGACCTCGTCGGGGTCGAGGCTCAGGTAATAGGCCGGTCCGTGGACGTCCCGCCCCGCCTCGTGGCGGAAGTGGGCGGCCACGTTCGTCTTGTAGGGTGACTTGTCGGCCGAGAAACGTGTGTCCCGGTGGATGCGGAAGAGCGAGCCGCCCACCGGGCGGGGATCGGCGACGAGCCGGGGAGCGATCCGCCGGAGGACCGGGGCGAAGTCGGCGATGAACCGGAGCATGGGATCGCGCACGTCGCGCAGGTAGCGCTCGCGGTTTCGCTCGAACCAGTCGCGGTCGTTGTGGAGCCTGAGCTCGGCGAGGAAGGTGAAGAGCGCCGGGGTGAAGGAGGGTTTGGTCGCCATCCGCGCAGTCTAGCCTTTCGAGGGCCGGGGCGAAGAGGCCTCGGGGGAACCCGGCCTCTAGCCCCGGAGCGCCAGCCAGTCCCGGAAGCTCTCCGGCGCCTCGGGGCCGAACCCCTCGTGCCTCGGGGCCCACCCGACCTCCCGAGAGCGCCCGCTGGCCACCACCTGGTCCATGGCGAGGGCGTCGGCCAAGGGCCCGAGGGTCTTGCGCGCCTCCTCCACGGGGATGGCCCGCACTTCCCCCTTGCCGGCCGCAAGGGAGGCGGCCCGGGCCGAGTCCTCGACCCGCTCCGGCCGCCCGTCCACGCCGTGGAGGATCCCAGCGGCCCGTTTCTCCAGGACGAGCCGGTAGAGCTCGGCCAGGTCCTCGCGGTGGACGTGCGACCAGTGCTGGCGCCCGCTCCCCACGAATGCCGCCGCCCCTTCGGTGAGCGCCGACTCGAACCAGGAGGCGAACATCCCGCCTCGCCCTCCGAAGACCATCCCGGGGCGCACCACGGCGGCGGTCACCCTCCCGCCGTTCGCCCCGAGGACGAGGCGCTCGTGACCCACCCGCCAGGCCACCGCGGAGGCGGGGTGGTCCGTGGGCGCTTCCTCCGCCACGGCGTTCGGCTGCTCCCCCAGCACCCAGACGCCGGAGGTGTAGAGGATGACGTAGGGACGCCCCGCCTTCAGGGCCCCGGACAAGAGCGCGTCGACGGCCTCCCGGTCGTGGGCCGGCTGGTAGTCGGCCGCGGCGTGGACCACCGCGTCCGCCTGCGCGAGGAGGGGCAAGAGCTCCGAGAAGTGGCCCAGCTCGGCGCGCACCGGTCGCGCCCCGAGGCGAAGGACCTGGGCCCCGGAGCCCTCGGCGTGGTGCTGCCCCGTGACCTCGTGCCCGGCGCGAACGAGGGCCGCGACGACGGCGCTCCCCACGTACCCCGAAGCCCCGGTGACGACGACCTTCATGGCTCTCTCCCTTCCCTCGGACCCTTCTGCCGAGGACTACCGCTGCGGAAAAGCCGGCGCATGGCCCACGAGGAACCGAGCGCCCTCGAAAAAGCGAACGGGCCCTCTCCTCCCTAGTCCCCGAAGCAGGTGCCGAGCTTTCGGGCGCAATCGAGGAGAGGATGGTCCTGGGGGATCGGCTTACGCTTGCCCACCACGTCCTTCAGGGGCACCGGGACGCAGCGGCCGTTCCGGTAGGCCACCATGACGTTGTAGGTGCCCTCGGCGAGGAGGTCCGCCGCCTTGGTGCCGAGGAGCGTGCAGAGGGCCCGGTCGAAGGCCGAGGGACCCCCTCCCCTCTGCACATGGCCGAGGGAGGTGACCCGGGCCTCCACCCCGGTGAGCTCCTGGAGTTGCCTCGCGAGGCGCGTGGCCATGGGCTCCTGCACCGCGTGGTAGGCCATCACCTCCTCGTGCATCTTCCTCACCTTGAGCGGCAGGTCGGCCCGGATGGCGTCCACCGCCTCGGTCTCCGAGAAGGCGGCCGCGCTCTCGGGGCCGTCCTCGTCGTCGCCTCCGTCCTTCTTGTCCGAGGCCTTCTTCGCCTTCTGGAGCTCCCGGGCCTCCCGGACCGATTTCGCCCCCTCCGCCGCGGCGATGATCGAGAAGCGCTTCCCGTGCCGGCGTCGCTCCAGGAGGTACTCGGCGATCCGCTCGAGGTCGTAGGGGATCTCGGGCACGAGGATCACGTCCGCCCCCCCGGCCACGCCCGACTGCAAGGCCAGCCACCCGGCGCGGTGACCCATGACCTCGCAGACGATCATCCGGTGGTGGCTCGTGGCGGTGGTGTGCAACCGATCGATGGCGTCGGTGGCGATGCCCACCGCGGTGTCGAACCCGAAGCTCTGGTCCGTGCCGAAGACGTCGTTGTCGATCGTCTTGGGCAGCGTCATGACCTCGATCCCGCACTTCTGCCGGAGCCGGTAGGCGTTCTTGGCGGTGCCGCCACCTCCCAGGCACACGAGGCAGTCCATCCGGTGCTCGCGGACGGTCCGGGCCGCGGACTCGGACATGTCCTTGAGCTTTCCCCCCACCCTCATGCTGTGAGGCTTGTCCCGGCTCGCCCCCAGGATGGTTCCACCCCTTGTCAAGATGCCCGAGACCGCTGCCTCGTCGAGGACGACCGTCCGGTTCTCCACGAGGCCCCGGAACCCGTCGTGGATCCCCACCACCTCCATGCGGTACTCGTGGATGGCCACCTTGGCGATGGCACGGATCACCGCGTTCAGCCCGGGGCAGTCCCCCCCCGCGGTGAGGAGCCCGATGCAACGGGTCTTCGACCTAGCCACATCGCACCTCCTTCGCCCGAGAGCGTACCGGGATGTGGCCCGGCCGTTCCAAGTCTTTCCTGTTTCAGTCGGCGCGCCTTGGCGGGTTCAGGCCAGCCAACGAGGGGGGGGGAGGGGCGGCGGACACGCCCGGTCGGGTCGGCCGCCCTAGTTCCCCGGGTCCGAGCCGGGCTCGTCGGCCTCGTCGTCCTCGAGGTCCGGACCCGGGGGCAGCTTCTCGAGCCGGGCGCGCACCCAGGCCTCGTGCTCCACCTCCTCCTCCCGGAGCGAGGCGAAGAGGTCGCGCACCTGCGGATCCTTCACCACCTCGAGCGCTCGCTCGAAGAACTCGCGGGCCTTCTGCTCCGAGGAGAGGGCCACCTCCATCGCCTGGCGGGCGGACATGAACACCCGGGGCGCAGAGAGGTCCGGCGCCTCCACCTCGAAGAGCATGTCCCGCGTCACGGTGCGCGGCTCGTCGCCGAAGAGCTTCAGCCGGCGCCCCGAGAGATCCTCTCCGTGCTTTTTCTCGGCCACCGCCATGGCCCGAAACATGTCGCTCGCGTCGCCCGCGTACCGGCCGCCGACCTGCCCGACGAGCAACGTGTACCGCTCGCGCGCCTCCTCCTCGATGAGGATGGCGAGGTCGAGAGCATCCTTGGCGCTCAACTTCTCGAGGCTCAAGCCGAGCAGGCGGTCGTTCACTCGGACCTCCGGCGAAGACCTCTAACGGGCCCGCACCCCGGTGGCGCGCCCCAGAGGAGGTCCCGTCGGGAAACCGCCAGGGATCGGGCGCTTCGGAGGGCCCACCCTTCCTTGCCCCGAACTTCCAGCCGCAGAAGCGCGTAAGGGATCGATCTCTCAGTGGGTTCCGGCCATCTCGCTGCGGCCGTTCTGTCTACACTGAGAATCCTGCGCTTCCTTTGACTTGCAGTGGATCAGGAAGTGAGCTCCAGCGCAACTTCCGTCGAAGTTGTAGACAGAAGCCATCAACGAAAACCCCAAGAAATGCGGGGTTGCGTTCTGTCGCGGCGGAGGTTCAGCCTAGGCTCGCGCCGCTCCGAGCGCCTCGGCGATCGCGGGAAGCTTCTCGCAGGCGCTCCCCCGCGCCACGAACCCGCGCTCGGACCTTCGGGCGAGCTCTGCGAACGGGTTCTCCTCCGGGTTCACGTCCACGAGGGCCGATCCCCGGGCGAAGGCGATCCGACCCACCTGCATGGGGAGGTTCGTGGTCCCGGTCGTTCCCACCACGAGGAGCAGATCGGACTCCTCCGCGGCGCGCAGGGTGCTCTCCATCCGGTAGTAGGGCTCGTCGTAGTACTCGTCGAACCAGAGGACGTGGGGCCTGAGCCAGCCGCCGCAGAGGCCGCAGGTGAGCCTCGCCCGGTCGGCGGCGGTGAGGGGCTCGGCCTTGTCGCGCGACGGGAACGCCGGCAGATCGAGAAGCCCCGCGCCGCACTCGTTCGAGCAGCGAACGTAGGCGGCGTCCCCGTGAATGCAGTAGACGCGCTTCGATCCGGCTCGCCGGTGGAGGCCGTCGATGTTCTGGGTGACGAGCGTGAAGCGGTCGCCCAGTGCGGCCTCGAGCCTGTAGAGCGCCCTGTGACCTTCGTTGGGCTCCGCGAACCGGCAGACGCCGAAGCGGTACAGGTACCAGCGCCACACCTCCTCCGGCGCCCGCTCGAACATCTCCCGGGTGGCCATCTCCTGGGGCATGTAGTTCTGGGACCCGACCACCCAGTATCCCCCCGCCCCCCGGAAGGTGGGGATCCCGCTCTCCGCCGAAATGCCGGCTCCGGTGAGGACGACCACGCGCCCCAGGCTCCGGCGCACCTCCCCGAGGATCGACTCGAGCTCGCGTTCCATGACACTCGAAGGATACTCCCGGGACCGGCTCGGCGGCGCCTCGGGGCCTCCCGCTGACGACCCAGCGGGCGGCGGTTATATTCCCCCGGGATTGTCCACCGCCGTCACCGAGGGGATCCGCGTCATCGTGCGGAGCGAGTTTCGGCCTGAGCGGTCCGAAGCGGGCCGGTTCCTCTTCACCTACACCGTCCGGGTCACGAACGAGGGGGGCTCGCCGGCACAGCTCCTCACCCGACACTGGGTCATCGTCGACGCCTCCGGCGACCGCCACGACGTGGTCGGGGACGGGGTCGTGGGAAAGCAGCCGCTGCTCGAGCCTGGCGAGTCGTTCGAATACACGAGCTTCTGCGTGCTCCATACCCCCCATGGCTCCATGCACGGCACCTACGGCATGCGCCGGCAGGACGGGACCGCCTTCAAGGCGCGGATCGCACCCTTTCCCCTGGTCGTGCCCGGGAACCTGAACTAGCGGCCGAGAGGCTCCCCGCCCTAGGAGCCCTTCTCCCGCAGCTTCTCCGGCTCACTGGCCCCGGTCTTCGCCTCCGAGCCCTCGTCCGAGGGCTCGCTCATCGCCTTCTTGAAGTCCCGGATCGTCTTGCCCAGCGCTCCGCCGAGCTGCGGGAGCTTGCTCGGGCCGAACACGAGCAGGACGATGAGCAGGATGACGAGCAGATGCGACGGACGGAAGAGCCCTTCGAACATGGGAGTGCGCCTTCTAGAGGAGCTGTCCTAGAGCTGCCCGGCCCTCCGCCGAGCGGGCCCCAGACCAGAGTGTAAGAACCGTTTATCTCTCCGGCCATCCGAACCGCCGGTCTACCCTTTCTTCAAGGCGTCGAGCAGCTCCCGCTCCGAGACCACCCCCTTGCGCAGGAGGATCTGGATCAGGACCGCGATGGCCTGGGTGGGCTTCACCACGTCGGGCTCGGCGTGCCCGCCCTCGGCGAGGCGCTGGAGGGCGGAGAGGATCGCCTGCTCGCCCGACGTGAACTCTGCGCCCTCCGGGGCCACCGCCGTCAAGGCGTCTTCCGGCAACGCTCCGAGCTCCTCCTCCAGCTCCAGGATGACGGGCGCCGGGGCGGGCGACTCCCTCTGCAGGCGCGCGTCGCGCACCGCGTCCGCGGAGGGCAGCTCCTCGAGCCCCGGGGCCGGGGCGGCCGGGGCCGGGCCGGCTCGCGCCGGCGGGGGGGCCGGGGCCGGGCCGGCTCGCGCCGGCGGGGGGGCCGCGCGGACGGGCGCAGGGGGGCGCCGGGCGGGGGCCGCCGCTGAAGCGGGCCCCGATTTCACCGATGGTGTGGTGGGAGCCGGGCCATTATGGGTGGGGGGCGCGGCCGCCGCGGGGCGCGCGGCCATGGCCGGGGCGGCGCGCGGCGCCACCGGGACCGGGGCCGCCGGAGCGACGGGAGCGGGAACGGGAGTGTGCGCCGCCGCCGGGAGCGGCCCGGGGTGGACCACCGGCACGGTCACAGGCGCGGCCATCGGGCCTGAGCCGAACGGGTCTTCGGGAACGCCGGGCGGCCCCCTGGAGTGCGCGGCGTCCGCCCCGAAGAAGGACTCGAAGTCCTCTCTCGAGCCCCCGCCGAACGGGCCCATCACCGGCTCGCCCACCCCGCCGGTCTCGTCGATGTCGAGCGCGATGGCCTCGACCCCGGCGTCCGGATTGGGATAGGCGGCCTGGACGGCGGCCGCGATCTCCCGGTCGCCGCCGATGGTGACCTTGAGGCGGCGCCCGCTGCGGAACCTGAGTTCGTCCACCACCGCGAGGTTCGTGGGATCGCTCATGGCGACCGCGAGGGTGGTGGTGTCGGCGGAGAGCGGGAAGACATTGTGCTTCAGGGCGAACTCGCGCGGCACGAGCGACACCGCCTGCCGGTGCCCGTAGGCCTCGACCTGGTCGAGGCGAGCCACCTCGAACCCGAACCGCTTGGCCAGGATCCTCACGATGTCCTGCTCGGTCGCGAGCTTCAGGTCCACGAGCGCCTGGCCGAGCCGGATCCCCCATTGCCGCTGGTGCCCGAGGGCGGCCTTGAGCTGCGTCTCGTCGATGATCCCGGCATCGACGAGGAGCTCACCCAACCGCCTCTTCGCGGGAGCGCTCATCCCGCTCGGATCCTAGCCACCCCACGGGACCCGGTCGAGAGACCAGTCGTCCGGGCGCACCCCCAACCGGGCCGGGAGGCGGGCGGCGCCCTAGGGCGCAGCCTCGCCCGGCACGATCTTCGTGGCGATCGCCAGGCGGGAGAGCCCCGCCCGCCGGGCCGTCTCCATCACGTCCACCACGCGCCCGTGGGGGACGCCCTCGTCGGCCTGGACCACGAGCACCGTGTCCGGATTGAGCTCGGCGGAGGCCCCGAAGGTCTTGGCCAGCTCCGCGTCGTCCTGCACCTTGCCGCCGATGACCGCCCGCCCGTCCGCCAGGACCGCCACGACGAGGTCCCGGGGGATCACCCCGGCGTCGCTCTTGCTGCCCCTGGGCAGGTTCACCTTGAAGCCGCCTCGGTCCTGGCCCGCCTCGGCGATGGCCGTGGTGGTCACCATGAAGATGATGAGCAGGACGAGGAAGATGTCGGTGAGGGGGGTGATGTTGATGTCGGCGAAGATCCCACCGCCCTCGCCTCCCTCGAGCTCCTCGCCGCCATTGGGTCCGCCGATCGCCATGGCGCTCTCTAAGCCTCCTTCAAGGGTCGCGGGGCAGCCGGCTCCGCCGAGCGCAGGCTGGGCAGGGTCTCCTTCACGATCTCCAGGTATTCCTCGGTGAGGAGCCGCAGCTGGAGGGAGAGCCTCTGCACGTGTACGTTGAGGAAGTTGTAGATGACCACCGCCTCGATGGCGACCGCGATGCCCCCGGCGGTGGTGACGAGCGCTTCCGAGATCCCCGCCGCCACCACCGTGAACCCCCCCTGGCCGGTGTGCGCCATCTGCCGGAACGCCTGCATGATGCCCACCACGGTGCCGAACAGGCCGACGAAGGGGGCGGTGGCCCCCACCGTTCCCAGGATCCAGAGGTTCCGGCGGAGCTTCAGGTTCACCTGCTGGCGCTCCCGCTCCACCGCCGCGGAGATCTTCTCCGCGGTGGCCACCCGCCCGCCCGCGCGGGGGGAGGCGGGCACGAGCGCCGCCAAAAAGACGTCGGCGGCGGGCGAGCCCGATCGCTCGCACTGGGCCCGGGCATCGTCGAGCTCGCCGCGGTAGAGGGCCCGGGCAGCCGCGTCGGCGAGTCGCCGGACGCCAGCGGTGAAGCCGAACAGGGCAATGCCGCGCTCGACCGCCACCGCGAGCGCGATGACCGAGCAGGCGACGATGATCCACATCGCCGCGCTGCCCTGCTTCAGGATCTCGTAGAGGCTCAGGTTCAAGGTACCCTCTTCGGGAAGGACCGCCGCGGGGTGCAGTCTAACCGGCCTTCGGGGGCCTGGCCGGCCATCTGGGCGAAACCCGCGCCCGCCACCCGGCATTCCCTGCGGCTAGTCACCGCGCCCCGGGCCGAGCGCCGGGTTCGAGGCCTTACCCCTTTGCGCCCCGGCCCTTAACCCCCATCTCCGCCCTCCGAGACCTCGACGATCCTCGCCCCCCGGGGCGCGAGGGGAGAAAAGAGTGAAGGGTCCTGCGCCCCGTTCACCTCGACCTCCGTCCAGGAAAGATCGACCGCGACGTGCGCGGGATCGGAGCGGAGCGACACCTCGCCCGGGAAGAAGGCTCCGCCCTGCTCGGTGCGCGCCGAGAAGGAGAGCTCGTAGCTAAGAGCGCCCGCCAAAGCCCCGGCCGTCCGGGAGGCTCTCTCCACCGCGGCGTGCGCCCCCACCCACAGAACCTCGGTCACCTCTCCCTCCCCGAGGACGAGCCGCACCGTCGCGCCGTCCGCGGTTGCGCTCAAGGGCGTCCCGGCCGAAAGGAGCGGGGCGCTGCCCAGGAGGATCGAGGCGAGCTCCTCGGCCGAGAGGGGGAGGGGGACGAGGCGCGCCAGGTTCGCCCCGGTGGCGGCCCCGCGGTAGACGACGCCGGCGCGGGCATCGTAGAGCCAGAACCGGCCCCCCGAGGTCACCAGGACCGCGGCCGGGTTGCCGAGGGCGTCGAGCTCCTCGAGATGGACCCGGTCCGGCCGCTCCGCCGCCGCGAACTGCCGGACCGTGCCCGAGCCCCGGGGAGACCGAACGCGAAGGCGCGCCTCGCCCTTCACCCGGACCGAGGGCGCCTGCGCCTCCTCGACCTGGGCGAGGAGCCGCGCCGGATCGAGGGAGAGGTCGGGAGGCGGCCTGCGCGGGGCGCAGCCGAGAAGGTGCGCCAGGAAGAGGGTAGGGCCGACCGCGGCTCGCAGACGCATGCCCTCTACCTGACCACGGTTCGGCTCACGGTTCCACGCCTCGCCCGAGAGTTCCCCGCCAGAGGAGCGGGCCGTTTGTTTGCGTCTGGCCTCTGGGCCCCTTGGCGCGTAGAGTTCGAGCCTCCGCCCGGCGGGGGATACCCCGGTTCCTTCATCCCTCGAGCGCGGGCGGCCGCACAGGAGGCTCCCCATGAGCCGAGCGATGAACTTCAACCCCGGCCCCGCTGCCCTCCCCCTGCCCGCCCTGGAGCGGGCCCGCGACGAGCTCCTCGACTTCGCGAAGAGCGGCATGTCCGTCATGGAGCACAGCCACCGGGGCAAGCAGTACGAGGCGGTGCACGACGAGGCGATGGCGCTCCTCAGGGAGCTTTTGCGCATCCCCGAGTCCCACGAGATCCTCTTCGTGCAGGGCGGGGCTTCCCAGCTCTTCGCCCAGGTCCCCATGAACTTCCTCTTCCCCGGAAAGAGCGCCGACTACGTGGTCTCGGGCGCCTGGGGGGAGAAGGCCCTCTCCGAGGGCAAGGCCACCGCCGCCCTCATCGGCGGTGCGGTCCGCGTGGCCGGCAGCACCGGCGAGGGCGAGGGCAAGGAGAAGCGCTACGTCCGCGTGCCGCTCCAGGCCGAGCTGAAGCCCGATCCCGGCGCCGCCTACCTGCACGTCACCTCCAACGAGACCATCCACGGCCTGGAGTACGAGGTGGAGCCGGACCGGCCCTTCCCCGCGCCGGGCAAGGTGCCCATGATCGCGGACATGTCCAGCGACCTGCTCTGGCGGCCGCTCGACCTGTCGCGCTTCGGCCTGGTCTACGCCGGGGCCCAGAAGAACATCGGCCCGTCCGGCGTGGTGGTGGTGGTGATCTCCAAGGCCCTCATCGAGGCCGGGCGCAAGGACATCCCCAAGATCTTCCAGTTCCGGACGGTGGCGGAGAACAAGTCGCTGTACAACACTCCCCCCACCTTCGGAATCTACCTGGTCCGCAACGTCCTCCTCTGGCTCCAGGGGCTGGGGGGCCTCGCCGCCATGGAGGCGCGCAACCGCCAGAAGGCGGCCCGCCTCTACGCGGCCATCGACAAGAACGGCTCCTACTACCGCTGTCCGGTGGAGAAGGAGAGCCGCTCGGTCATGAACGTCGTCTTCCGGCTGCCCACCGAGGCGGACGAGGAGCGGTTCGTGTACGAGGCCAAGGCCAAGGGGATGATCGGCCTCAAGGGCCACCGCTCGGTGGGCGGCATCCGCGCCTCGATCTACAACGCGGTGCAGCCCGAGTGGGTGGACGCCCTCGGCACCTTCATGGACGACTTCGCGAAGAAGGGGTAGGCGGGCGCCTGCGGTACCCGCGGGGCGGGCGTGCCGGACCGGCGGCTGCGCTGCACCATGGCCACCTGCCATCCGGACAGGCTCGCCCGCGACGAGCTCGCCCGCGACATCCACGGGCGCTTCCGGGCAGCCTCGCGCTGACTACCTTGTCATCGAGGCGGGCGACCTCGCCTTGGACGACGAGGTGCTGGTCGTGCCTGGTCATGGATGCGGCGACCTCGTCAGGGCGCCTTCGCCTGGGCCGCAGCCTCGCCCCCCTTGAGGGTCGTGGCGCGAGGGGTGCCGCGGCGCTCTTGAAGATGGTGGGGGCCTCGTTTGTCGTCCAACTCCGAGTCGAGCGCAGCACCACCCGGACCCGAAAGCGCCGTCGCTGACCGCCTCTCGGCGCTGCTCCGCGAGCTGGTGCGCGCACCCCCGAGCGGCCCGGGAGGAGGGCCGGGGGCCGAGTCGCTGCGGCCCGGCCTGGTCGTCGGCCGGTTCGAGCTGGTGCGCGAGATTGGCCGGGGCGGGTTCGGGGTGGTGTACGAGGCGCGCGACCGCGAGCTGGGCCGCACGGTGGCCTTCAAGGCCGTGCGGGCGGGCGAGCGGCTCGATATCCGGGAAGAGCGGCTGCTGCTGGAGGCGGAGGCGGCCGCCCGGTGCTCCCATCCCAACATCGTCACCCTCCACGACGTCGGCCGGAGCGAGCACGGGCCCTACCTGGTGCTGGAGCTTCTGCGGGGGGTGACCCTGGAACGGCGGCTCGAGGCAGGCCCGCTGCCCATGCGAGAGGCGCTCCGCATCGCCGTCGAGGTGACTCGGGGGCTCGCCCACGCGCACGCGCATGGCGTCATCCACCGGGACCTCACCCCGGGGAACATCTTTCTGTGCCACGACGGACAGGTGAAGGTGCTCGACCTGGGGATGGCGCACGCATTCGGGAGGCCCAGGGCGGCGGGTGGGACCCGGCCCTTCATGGCCCCGGAGCAGCTCGCCGGGGCTCCCGAGGACGAGCGCACGGACGTGTTCGCGCTGGGCGTGGTGCTCTACCGGATGCTCACCGGCGCGCTGCCGTTCGAAGGTGGCGGGCGCGAAACGGAGCGCGGGGACGTGCCTGCGCCGCGGCTGGTGAGCCCCGAGGCGCCGGCGATCGGGACGCTCGTGGCCAGGATGCTGATCCAGGAGCCGGCCGCGCGGCTTCGCGACTGTGGCGTCGCGCTGTCGGAGCTCGAGCGCATCGCGGCCGAGCTCCTCCGCGACGCTCGGCTCGCCGCCGGGCCCGTGACCGTACGGCAAACCCACCAGCCCGCGAGGCGCAGCGCCCCTGGGGCCACCCGGCTGCTGCAACGCGTCCGCCGCGCCTTCACCCGGACGGCGGTCATGGCCGCCAGCCTGCGCCAGCGGCCGCGCCTCCGGTTGCTCGCCACCGCTTTCGTGGTCCTGGCCGTGACCCTGGCAGCCTGGCAGCTGGAGCGGCGCGGGGGGACCTGGGAGAACCCGCTCGCAGACGCCCGCTTCACCCGGCTCACCGACTTCGGCGGGATCGAACAGGCCGCAGCGCTCTCCCGCGACGGGAGGTTCGCGACCTTCCTGTCGGATCGCGACGGACAGGTGGATGTGTGGGTGACCGAGATCGGCACCGGCCAGTTCCTGAACCTCACGCGCGGCAGCGTGACCGAGCTCGCCAATCCATCCGTGCGCACGCTCGGGTTCTCACCCGACGGCACCCTGGTCACCTTCTGGGCACGCGGAGGAGGCGGCTTGAGCCAGCCCGAGATCGGAGTCTGGGCTGCGCCCCTGCGCGGCGGACCGGCGCGGCCCTACCTCGAGGGCGTCGCGGAGTACGACTGGTCCAGCGACGGCGACCGGCTCGTCTACCACACGCCCGGGCCCGGTGATCCGATGTACCTGCGCGGCCCCGATCGCGCCTCGGAGGCCCGCCTGATCTTCTCGGCCCCGCCGGGGCTCCACGGTCACTTCATCCTCTGGTCGCCGGACCAGGCGTTCATCTACTTCGTCCAGGGTGCGCTGCCCGACCGGCTGGACCTCTGGCGGATCAGGCCCACCGGTGGAGTTCCCGAGCGGGTCACCCACCACAATGCGCTGGTGAGCCATCCCGTCTTCCTGGACGCTCGGACGCTTCTCTATCTCGCCAGCGACCCGGACGGCTCCGGCCCCTCGATCTACAGCCTCGACGTCGAGGAGGGCGTCCCCCACCGCGTCACCTCCGGCCTGGACCGATACACATCGCTGGCAGCGAGCGCCGACGGCCGGCGCGTCGTCGCGACCATGGCGAGCCCGAAGACCACGCTCTGGCGCGTGCCCCTCGCCGGCACGCAGGCGCCCATCTCGGCCGCCCGCCGGATCCCGCTCACCACCGGAACCGCCACCTCGCCCCGGCTCGGCCCCGGATACCTCCTCTACGTCTCCTCCAGGGGGGCAAGCGACAGCATCTGGAAGCTGCAAGGCGGCGCGGCCACCGAGCTGTGGAGCGCAGCGGAGGCGCGGATCATCGGCGCGCCGGCCATCGGGCGGGATGGGCAACGGGTCGCGTTCCCGGTGAGGCAGGGCGGCCGGACGGTCCTGTACGTCGTGAACGCGGACGGCACGGGCGCGCGGGCCGTGACCGGGGCGCTCGAGCTGCGTGGCGACCCGGCCTGGACGCCGGACGGACTGGCCGTCACGGTCGCCGCCGTCGTGGAGGGCACCCCGCGGCTCTTCACCGTCCCCCTCGACGGCGGCGCGCCCAGGCCCTTCCTCGCCGAGCAGTCCGTCGATCCGGCGTGGTCACCCGATGGCGACCTGGTCGCCTTCTCGGGGGCCGATGTGGGCACGACCTTCCCCGTCAAGGCGGTCAGGACCGATGGCACGCCGTACCAGCTGCCCGCGCTGACGCTGACACGCGGCGCGAGACACCTCTCCTTCGCTCCGCGTCGACGGTCGCTCCTGGTGCTGCGGGGGGAGATCCGCCACAAGGACCTGTGGCTCGTCGAGCTGGAGGGCGGCGTCGAGCGCCAGGTGACCGACCTCCCCCCGGACTTCGACGTGCGCGACTTCGACGTCTCTC
>DASRZU010000046.1:0-15393 GCA_035686075.1 Anaeromyxobacter sp. | reverse complement strand
TACACCATCCACTCCGAGGTGGGCGAGCACTGCGTGGGCGCCAAGGTGAACGGCAAGCTCGTGCCGCTCCGCTACAAGCTGCGGAACGGCGACACGCTCGAGATCCTGACCTCGCCGCACTCGCATCCGTCGAAGGACTGGCTCACGTTCGTGAAGACGAGCCGGGCCCAGGCCCGCATCCGCCAGTACCTGCGCCAGGCCGAGCACCGCAGGTCCATCGAGATCGGGCGCGAGATGGCCGAGCGTGAGCTCCGGCGCTTCGGCCTCACGGTGAACCGGGTCCACAAGAACGGCGAGCTGGAGAAGGCCGCCCAGGCGCTCGGGTACCGCGTCTCCGACGACCTCTTGGCCGGCCTCGGCTACGGCAAGGTCTCGTCCCTGCAGGTCCTCCAGCAGCTCCTCCCCGCCGAGAAGCTGGCTGAGGCGCCGCCCTCTGCCGAACCCTCCGCCACGAGCCGCATCACGGAGCTGTTCCGGAAGATGGCCCGGCGCCCGGTGGAGGGCGTGCGCATCAACGGGATCGACGACGTGCTGGTGCGCTACGGAAAGTGCTGCAACCCGGTGCCGGGCGACGTCATCGTCGGCTACATCACCCGGGGCCGCGGGGTCACGGTCCACACCCAGGGCTGCGAGAAGACCCGGGGGATCGATCCCGAGCGGCGGGTGGACGTGGCCTGGGACGTGCGGGGCGATTTGAAGCGGCCGGTCTCGCTTCGGGTGGTCACCGACGACCGGCCCGGCATCCTGGCCCAGATCTCCCAGATCTTCAGCGAGGCGGGGATGAACATCTCCCAGGCGAGCTGCCGGACCACCGCCCCCGGCGAGCGGGCGGTGAACGAGTTCGAGGTGACGGTCGGGGACCTGAAGCAGCTCACCTCTGTCATCCGGAGCATCGAGCGGCTCGAGGGCGTGCAGACGGTGCAGCGCGCCTAGGGGAGGAGGCTTCGGGGCGTGAAGAAACCGATCTCGACGCAGAGCGCCCCCCGGGCCATCGGCCCGTACAGCCAGGGGGTGGAGGCGCGGGGCAAGCGGACCCTCTACCTCTCCGGCCAGATCCCGCTCCACCCGCAGAGCGGTGAGCTCCTCACCGGCCCCATCGAGGAGCAGACGGCCCGGGTCCTCGAGAACCTCGGTGCGGTGCTCTCCGCCGCCGGCGCCGGCTTCGAGCACGTGGTGAAGACGACCGTCTTCCTCGCCGACCTCTCCGACTTCGCCAAGATGAACGAGGTCTACGCCCGGGCCTTTCCCAAGGCGCCGCCGGCGCGCTCCACGGTGCAGGTGGCGGCCCTGCCCCGGGGCGCCAAGGTGGAGATCGAGGCGGTGGCGGTGCTGGATTAGGGAGGGGAGCTTGTGACGGGGGACGGCCGCGCCCCCGG
This sequence comes from Anaeromyxobacter sp., assembly GCA_035686075.1. GTDB lineage: Bacteria > Myxococcota > Myxococcia > Myxococcales > Anaeromyxobacteraceae > Anaeromyxobacter. The sequence continues at coordinate 14,017 of DASRZU010000046.1, read as the reverse complement.
CTCCTTCAGGGCTCGAGGTACTCGTACACCTCCCCGGCGTAGTTCCGGAGCACCCAGCGCTTGCCGTCCCTCGCCACCACGTAGTCCGGGTTCACGGGGATCTTCCCTCCCCCGTGCGGCGCGTCGACCACGAAGTGGGGCACGGCCAGCCCCGAGGTGTGGCCGCGCAGGGCCTCGATGATGCGAATCCCGGTGGCGATGGGGGTGCGGAAGTGGCTGATGCCGCGCGCCAGGTCGCACTGGTAGATGTAGTAGGGGCGGACCCGCATGAGGAGGAGGCGGTGGTTCAGCTCGAGGACGGTCCTCGGTTCGTCGTTCACCCCCCGGAGCAGCACCATCTGGTTGCCGAGGACGCAGCCCGCGTCGGCGAGGCGCCGGCAGGCCTCGAAGGCCTCGGCGGTGCACTCCCGGGGGTGGTTGAAGTGGGTGTTCACGTAGACGGGGTGGTGGCTCTTCAGCATCCGCACGAAGTCGTCGGTCACCCTCTGGGGGAGGGTCACGAGGTTGCGCGTGCCGAGGCGGAAGATCTCGACGTGGGGGATCTTCCTGAGCCGGCCGAGGATGTAGTCGAGCCGCTCGTCCGAGAGGGAGAGGGGGTCGCCCCCGGAGATGACCACGTCCCTGATCTCGGGATGGGCGGCGATGTAGCCGAGCGCGCCTTCGATCTGACGCTTCGCGGCGGCGCTGGTCGGGTCCGAGACCTTGCGCTTGCGGGTGCAGTGCCGGCAGTAGACCGGGCAATTGTGGGTGGTGTAGAGCAGGACGCGGTCGGGGTAGCGGTGGGTGATGCCCGGGACGGGCATGTCCCGCTCCTCGGCGAGCGGGTCCTCGAGGTCGGAGGGCAGGATGTTGAGCTCGCCCAGGGTGGGGACCGACTGGAGGCGGATGGGGCAGGAAGGATCCTCCGGGTCCATGAGGGCCGCGTAGTAGGGCGTGATGCCCATGTGGAACTCCGCCGCGGTCTCGACCGTGGCTCGGCGCTCCTCGGGCGAGACGCGGATGACGCGCTCCAGCTGCCTGAGCTCGGTGATCCGCTCCCGCTGCTGCCAGTGCCAGTCGTTCCAGAGGGCGTCCGGCACGCCGCGCCAGATGGCGCGGGGGCCGGGGGGGAACCGGGACGGGATCCCGGCCCGTACCGGCAGGGGCCGGGGTTCGCCATCCGTCCGTTCGGGCGGTTTTTCCGCTTCGGACGCCTCTTCCCGCTCTGCCGCTCCCGCTAGGTCCGGCATGGCACGCTCTCGCTCCCCGCCTGGTTGCTCCGGGGCGGGATTCCATCCTTAACAATGCCCTCCCCGGCTGACATGGCTCCTCGCGAGCCGGGCAGACGTTTCTCGGGGGCCGGCGCGTTGACTTCGGGGGAGGGGGCGGATAGCTTCCGCGCCCTACGCCGGTCCCGGCGCCTCCTTGTAGCCAAGGAATCGATGAGCTGGCGCGAGATCTTCCCCCACGCGACGCCCGCCGAGTGGGGCGACTGGCGCTGGCAAGCGCGGAACGCCCTCACCACGGCGGAAGAGATCGGCCGGGTGGTCTCCCTTTCCGAGGAGGAGCGGCGCGGGCTCTCCCTTTCCGTGGGCCTTTTTCGCGTGGCCATCACGCCCTACTACGCCTCGCTCATGGACCGGGATCACCCCTCCTGCCCCGTGAGGATGCAGGTCATCCCCTCGCCGGCCGAGCTCTCGCTCGCCCCGGGGGACCTCGAGGACCCGCTCGGCGAGGAAGAGCGGCGGCCGGTGCGCGCCGTGGTCCACCGCTACCCCGACCGCGTCCTCTTCCTCGTCGGGGACCGCTGCGCCGTCTACTGCCGGCACTGCACCCGAAGGCGGCTCACCCTGTCCGGCGCGGACGGCATCGACCGGGGCGCCCTCGACGAGGGCGTCGCCTACGTCCGCGCCCACCCCGAGGTCCGCGACGTCGTGGTCTCCGGTGGGGACCCGCTCGTGCTCTCGGACGAGAGGCTCGAGGGTCTGCTCTCGGGCCTCCGGGCGATCCCCCACGTGGAGATCCTGCGGGTCGCCACCCGGGCCCCGGTGACCTGCCCGATGCGCATCACCGACGATTTGGCAGCCATCCTTCGGCGCTTCGCCCCGCTCTTCGTGATCACCCACTTCAACCACCCCAAGGAGTGCACGAGGGAGGCCCGGGAGGCGTGCGGGCGGCTCGTGGACCACGGCGTGCCGGTGGAGAACCAGTCGGTGCTCCTGCGCGGCATCAACTCCTCGGCCCGGATCCTCAAGGACCTGAACGAGCGCCTTCTCACCTTCCGGGTGCGCCCGTATTACCTGCACCAGGGCGATCTGGCGGCGGGCACCGCCCATTTCAGGACGCCGCTCGGGACGGGGGTTTCCATCCTGGAGGAGATGAGGGGCCGGACGAGCGGCCTCGCCATTCCCCACCTCGCGGTCGATCTCCCCGGGGGTCTCGGCAAGGTGACCTTGTCGCCGGACTACCGGATCGCATCGCCCGCCTCGGCCGGGGCGGCCGCGGGGGGCACCTACTTCAGGAGCCCCCGGGGCGAGAGGGCCTTCTATCCCGATCCGCCCCTCTCCGATTGCAGCTGTCCCTACGACGAGGTCTACTACGCCGCCCCGGACAAGGCCAGGGGAGGGCGAGCGGAGAACTCGTGATCTCGCACGTCGTCGAAGGGCTTCTCGCCTTCACCATCTCGGTGATCTCGGCCATGGGCTATTTCGGGATCGTCCTGCTCATGGCGATCGAGAGCGCCTGCATTCCGCTCCCTTCCGAGATCATCATGCCGTTCGCGGGCTACCTGGTGTTCCGGGGCGAGATGACCCTCCACGGGGCCGCCCTGGCCGGAGCCCTGGGCTGCGTAGCCGGGTCTGTGCCGGCCTACTACCTGGGCGCATGGGGGGGCCGGCCGCTCATCGAGCGGTACGGGCGTGCCTTCCTCGTCTCGCGGCGCGAGCTCGACCTCGCCGACCGTCTCTTCCGGCGGTACGGCCAGTGGGTGGTCTTCGCGGGCCGGCTCCTCCCGGTGGTGCGCACCTTCATCGCCTTCCCGGCGGGCGTCTCGCGCATGCCCATGGGGCGGTTCCTGGCCTACACCCTTCTCGGTTCCTACCCGTGGTGTTTGGCCCTCTGCTTCGTGGGGAAGAAGCTCGGAGAGGCCTGGCACACCGACCCCCGCTTCCGGGAGGTCTACCACCGGTTCGAGTCGGCCATCGTGGCGGTCTTGGTCGTCGCGCTGGCTCTGTTTCTCTGGCACAAGCTGCGGGAGGCGCGCCGGGGCCGCGCGGCCGGTGGCGCGGCCGATGGAGGGTGACGCGGGCGCTCGCCGCCTTTGCGCTCGTAGGCGCCGTCCTCGCGGTCGCGGAGGGGGGCCGCGCCGAGGAGCGGATCCGGGTCCGGATCGAGTCCTCGGGAAAGGTGGAGGATCTCCGGCTCGAGGACTACGTGGCCGGGGTGGTGGGGAGCGAGATGCCGGGCAGCTTCCCCCTCGAGGCGCTCAAGGCCCAAGCGGTCGCGGCCCGGAGCTACGCGCTCACCCGCAAGATCGACGCCCAGGCGTCGGGCAAACCCTGGGACATCGGGGGCGGCGTCCTCTCGCAGGTCTACCGGGGCCGGGAGAGCCCGGCTTCGCGGGCGGCCGTCGACGCCACGGCGGGCGAGGTCTTGGTCTCGGGGGTGGAGCCGGTGGAGGCCTACTTCCACGCGGTGTGCTGTGGCCGGACCGAGTCGGGGCTCTCCGCGCTGGGGAAGGATCTCCCCTACCTGTCCCCCGTCGACTGCGGCGACTGCGAGGGGGCCCCGGGTGCGCGGTGGCGTCGCACGTTCACTGCGGCCGAGCTGGGCCGGGCGGCGGGCCTGGGCGGGCCGGCCGACGCGGTGCGGGTCTCCTCCCGGACCGGCACGGGCCGCGCCGAGCGGATCGAGGTTTTGCGGGGGGAGCGGGTTTCGGGGATGGCAGCGGTCGACCTGCGCCAGCGGCTCGGGTACGCCCGGCTGCCGTCCCTGGCCTTCGAGGTGACGAAGGCGGGAGGCGGCTTCGCCTTCGAGGGCACGGGGCAGGGGCACGGAGCGGGCATGTGCCAGTGGGGAGCGGCGGTCATGGCCCGGGCCGGGAAGACCTACCGGGAGATCCTGGCGCACTACTATCCCGGCACGGAGATCGTGAAGATGTACTAGGGGCCGCCGGCGTGAACCTCTCCGAGTTCCACTACGCGCTCCCCGAAGATCTGGTGGCGCAGTTTCCCGCCACCCCGCGCGACGCCTCGCGCCTGCTCGTTCTGCCCAGGCGGGGAGCGCCAGAGCACCGGACGTTCTTGGAGCTCCCGACGCTGCTCGAGGGGGGCGACCTCCTCGTCTTCAACGACACGCGTGTCATCCCGGCGCGGCTACTGGGCCACAAGGAGACCGGCGGCAAGGTCGAGCTCGTCCTCTGCGAGCCGCTCCTCGGGGAGCGGGGCCCGTCCTGGCGCGCCTTGGGCCAGGCCTCGAAGCCCATCCGGCCGGGGGCGGTGCTCCTCTTCGATGGGCTCACGGCGCGGGTTAAGGCGGCGCTCGGGGAGGGGCTCTACGAGGTGACCCTGGATCGCGAGGGGGAAAGGCTCAAGGGGGCGCTCGAGCGCGCCGGCCGGGTTCCCCTGCCCCCCTACATCAGGCGACCCCCGACGGCGGAGGACGCGGAGCGGTACCAGACCATCTGGGCGCGCGCTCCGGGAAGCGCCGCGGCCCCCACCGCCGGCCTCCACTTCACCGAGAGGCTCGTCGGCGAGCTAGAGCGCCGGGGGATCGCCTTGGGGGCGGTGACCCTGCACGTCGGGCCGGGGACGTTCCTGCCGGTCCGCGGGGACGACCTCTTGCGCCACCGCATGCACGCGGAACGGTACCTTGTCCCCGAAGCCACGGCGGCGGCGTGGAAGGCCTGCCGGGCGCGGGGCGGCCGGGTGGTGGCGGTGGGAACGACCACGGTCAGGACCCTGGAGAGCGCCTTTCGTGAGGGGAGGGTCTCCTCCGGTCCCGGCCGGACGGAGCTCTTCATCCGTCCGGGGCACCGGTTCGACGCGGTCGACGCCCTGGTGACGAACTTCCACCTCCCTCGCTCCACCCTGCTCGTCCTGGTCTGTGCCTTCGGGGGGACAAAGCGGGTGCTCGCGGCCTATCGCGAGGCGGTGGCGAGGCGCTATCGCTTCTTCAGCTATGGGGACGCCATGTTGCTCTTCGGGGGCGGGGCGGGCGGGGCGAAGGGGCACTAGGCGCCCTTTGGAAGCGAAGAGCGCCAGCCTGGGATAACATGGCGCAGGTCGGCCGTCCCGAGGGGGGGGGAGTCGTCGGGCGTGCAGAGCGTTTCTTTGAGCGTCGAGCCCGCGCAGTTTCTGGCCGGCTGGCGGCCGGAGACCGGGAACCTGTTTCTTCCTGCGCTCTCCGAGTCGCGGGTCGGGGAAGAGGTCGCGGTGCGGGTCGGCATCTACGGCCAGAGCATCCGGGCGACCCTGCACGGCAAGGTGACCCTGGTCCGGCGGGTGGGACGCCCGGCGTTGCCCCCCGGGGTGGAGATCGCTCTCGACCGGGCCAGCCTGGCGGCGGCGGGGTTCTTGGCGCTCGCGGCGAGGGGAGAGGCGGTGAACTTCCGGGAGCGGGCGCCGCGCTACTCGGCCGAGCGCTCCCTCGTCGTCGAGCACTCGGGCGCCTCCATCTCCACCACCACCCTGAACGTCTCCGAGGGCGGATGCTCGATGCGCTGGCCGGCGCAGTTGCCCCTCGTCGGGGACATCGTCTCCGTGCGTCTCGGGGGCGGTCTCTTCGGGGCGGTGGCTCGGGCGGTGGTGTGCTGGAACCAGCCGGGCGGAGCGGTGGAGCGGAGCGTGGGGCTCCGCATCCTGCTCGACGGCCGGGCCGGCCGGGCCTGGCGCGCCCTGGTGGCGGAGGTGGCGCGCGCCGGGGCACGATCGGTCTAGCTCCCGCGCTCCTCTTCTCTTGGGAGCTTCTCCGTCTCGCCCGCGAAGCGGCGCCTTGGAGAGGCTCTTCGCCGGTCGGGAAGAGCGGGCGGGGAAGCTCTGGCCCGGCCCTCCTTGACACCTGCGCGCCCGCTTGCGAAACCCCCGGGGTGATCCGGTTCAGGCTCCTTTCCCGGGACGGAGAAGCCCGCCGGGGCCGGCTCGAGACCGCGCACGGCGCCATCGAGACGCCGGTCTTCATGCCGGTGGGCACCTCTGGGGCGGTGAAGACGCTCGAGCCGCGGGACCTCTACGCTCTGGGTGCCGGGATCGTCCTCGCGAACACCTACCACCTCTACCTGCGACCGGGCCACGAGAGGATCCGCCGCCTGGGCGGCCTCCACCGCTTCATGTCCTTCGGCGGCGCGCTCCTCACCGACTCGGGCGGCTTCCAGGTGTACAGCCTCGGCCAGGGCGGCCGGGGCGGGCCGGGGCTCGTCAAGGTGGAGGAGGAGGGCGTCGCCTTCCAGAGCCACCTGGACGGCGCCCGCCACTTCCTCTCGCCCGAGAAGGCCGTGGAGGTCCAGGAGGCGCTCGGTGCGGACGTCATCATGGCGCTCGACGAGTGTCCTCCGTCCCTGGCCGAGCGGCGGTACCACGAGGTCTCCCTGGCCCGGACCCAGCGCTGGCTCGTTCGATGCCGGGCGGCCTGGCGGGACTTCGAGGATCGGCGCGCCGGCGACCTGGCCGCGGGGGGGCACCCGACGAGCCTCTTCGGCATCGCCCAGGGCGGCCTGTTCGCGGACTTACGGGCGCGGGCGATCGAGGAGGCGGCCGCCCTGGACCTCCCCGGGTATGCGCTCGGCGGGTACGCGGTCGGGGAGGCGCCCTTGCAGATGTGGGAGGGGGTGGCGCGGGACGCGCCCCGGATGCCCGCGGACAAGCCCCGCTACCTCATGGGTGTCGGGACGCCGGAGGACCTCTTGGCCGGGGTGGCGGCCGGGGTCGACATGTTCGATTGCGTGCTCCCCACCCGGACCGCCCGCAACGGCCTTCTCTTCACGAGTGAGGGGCCCATCACCATCCGAAACGCGCGCTTCGCCGATGACCAGGGGCCGGCCGACCCAGCCTGCGGCTGCTACAGTTGCCGGACCTTCTCCCGCGCCTACCTGAGACACCTGTTCAAGTCGGGGGAGATCCTCGCCCTGCGCGCCAACACCCTGCACAACCTCCACTTCTACCTGTCGCTCATGGCCGAGGCGCGGTCCGCCATCGAGGCCGGACGGTTCGAGGCGTTTCGCCGCGAGCGGCTCGCCGCCTTTGGCCCGGGCAAGTAGGGGGGGCGCCCGGGGAACAAAGGGGTTGCGGGGATCCTCCAAATCACGCTAGAACACGGCGCTTTTTCAACATCTGGGCGAAGACCGCCTCGGAGCATCCCATGTTCCCCCACCCGGCAGAGTTCCTCTCGCAGACCGCCCCCGACGGAGGGCAAGGCGGCGGGCTCGAATCGCTCGTCAAGGCCTTCGGGTTCCCGCTCGTCGCGATGGTCGCCATCTTCTACCTCCTCGTCTGGCGTCCCCAGGCGAGGGAGCGCAAGCGGGTGGCCGAGTGGCTCGCCGGGATGAAGAAGGGCGACGAGGTCGTCACCCAGAGCGGCATCATCGGCACCGTCCACCTCGTCGAGGACCGGGTGGTGACCCTGGATATCGGGGGCGGCAACAAGCTGCGGGTGCTGAAGTCGCAGGTGGTGAGCGCCTGGAAGCAGGCGGAGCCGGCGGCGCCGGCCAAGGCGGAGGCGAGGAAGTAGATGGAACAGTCCTGGTACTGGCGCGTCGGGTTCATCGCCGCGATCGCGCTCTTGTGCGTCTGGCAGCTCGTCCCGAGCTTCTACTACTTCCGGCTGCCGCCCGAGAAGCGGAACACGAAGGCCTATACCGAGTCGGTGCCGAGGTGGGCTCCTTCGCCCGGGGCCCGGTTGAACCTGGGCCTCGACCTGCAGGGCGGTATCCTCCTCGACATGGGGGTGGACGTGGACCGGGCCGTGAAGGCCAAGGTCACGCGGCGGGCCGACTCGATCGCCGAGTACCTCCGGGACAAGAAGGTCCTGTTCGACTCGGCGGGCACGGGGGCGGGGGGCTCGCGGGTCGAGGTGAAAGCCGCGGATCTCGGGGCGGTGCAGAGCACGGTCCTCTCCGGCTTCGGCGACATGGTCGCCTCGCGGATGGAGGGCGGGGTGGCCTTCGAGTTCAAGGACAAGGTCCTGCAGGACCTGAGGCAGAAGGCGGTCGAGCAGGCCGAGAAGGTGATCCGCAACCGCATCGACAAGTGGGGAGTCTCCGAGCCCGACATCAAGCGCAAGGCGAACAGCCAGATCCAGATCCAGCTGCCCGGCCGCCAAGACCCGGACGAGGCCAAGCAGCTCCTCGGGCGCACCGCCCAGCTCGAGTTCAAGATCGCCGACGACGACAATCCGGTCCTCGACTCCCTGCAGCAGAAGTTCCCGCACTGCGAGAGCACCCGCGCCGGGATCACCCTCCCCGTGCCCTCCGGCGGGTGTTGGTCGCCGGAGCGCGTGGAGCTGCCCGGCGGCGGCGAGGCGGCGCGGCTCATGGTGGTGGGGAACAACCGGAACGAGCTGGAGAAGACGATCGAGGAGAAGGTCGAGCCGCTCGTCGATCCCCAGAAGGACGTCATCGGCATCGGCGAGACGACCATTCCCAACCAGGCGGTGCCGGTCTCCTACTACCGGAGCTACCTGCTCAGGGCCAAGACCGAGCTCACCGGCGACTACATCGCCGACGCGGGGGTCGCCCCCGACCAGGACGCGCTCCGGCGGGGCGGCTGGGTGGTGACCTTCAAGATGTCGCCGGAGGGGGCCCGGCTCATGGGCAAGCTCACCTCCGAGAACCTGAAGCGCCGCATGGCCATCGTCCTCGACGACAAGGTGGAGAGCGCCCCCTACATCCAGAGCCAGATCACCTCCAACGGCCAGATCACTCTGGGCTCGGGGCGGAGCCAGCAGGACCAGCTCAACGAGGCGAACCAGATCGCCCTCGTGCTCCGCTCCGGTGCCCTGCCCGCCCCGGTGACCATCGCCGCCGAGTCCACGGTGGGGGCGACGCTCGGGCCGGAGCTCGTCACCGAGGGAACGCGGGCGGCCATCATCGGCCTCGCCGCGGTGCTCCTCTTCATGATCGTCTACTATCGGGCGAGCGGGGTCATCGCCGACGTGGCCCTCGTCTTGAACGGCCTGCTCGTCCTCGCCATCATGGCGATGATCCAGACCACCCTGACCTTGCCGGGCATCGCCGGGTTCGTCCTCACCCTGGGCATGGCGGTGGACGCCAACGTGCTCATCAACGAGCGCATCCGGGAGGAGATGCGGGCCGGGAAAGCGGTCCGGGTGGCGGTCCAGCAGGGTTACGACAAGGTGTTCTGGACCATCGTGGACTCGCACGTCACCACCCTCGTGGCCGGCTTCATGCTCATGGAGTTCGGCTCCGGGCCGGTCCGGGGCTTCGCGGTGACCCTCATCATCGGGCTCGTGGCGTCGCTCTTCACCTCCATCGTGGTGACCCGGGCCATCATGGAGTTCTTCACCCGCCATGACACGGCGAGGCTGAGCGTCTGATGCAATTCAAGTCCTTCGACATCGTCCCCCACGGCACGAAGATCGATTTCGTCGGCAAGCGCCACATCGCGGTGGCGCTCTCCCTCGTCGCGAACCTGGCGGTGATCGCCTGGTCGCTCCCCTTCCTCCACGGTCTGCAGTACGGGGTGGACTTCGCCGGCGGTACCGAGATGGAGGTCCGGTTCGGGACCCCCGTCGACCCCGCCAAGGTGCGGACCGCGGTGGAGGACCTGGGCTTCCGGGGCGCCTCGGTGCAGGCCTACGGCCCCGAGGCCGAGCACAGCTACCTCATCCGGGTGGAGCGCGTGGCACTGCTCACCCCGCCCGACGTGGAGCGTGTGGCAGCGGCGGTGAAGTCGAAGCTCCCCCTGCAGGACTACAGCTTCAACCCCGAGTTCGGCGACAAGATCGACTTCCAGTTCCAGACGGCGCCCGACCCCAAGGCCCTCCAGGAGGCGGTGGAGAGCGCCGGGGTCAAGGTCTCCGAGGTCCGCAAGGAGCAGGGGCTCGCCGCCGGCTCGAGTTCCTTCTCGGTCATCACCCAGGGCATCCAGGACAAGGTCAAGACCGGCCTCGGGGACCGGTTCGCCGCGGAGAAGCCCGAGGTGCGGCGGGTGGAGTACGTCGGTCCGGCGGTGGGGCGTGAGCTCAGGACGCAGGGGTTCAAGGCGATCCTCTTCGCCATGGCCCTCATCGTGGCCTACGTGGGCCTGCGGTTCGACTTCCGCTTCAGCCCCGGCGTCATCATCGCTCTCATCCACGACGCGGTGATCACCCTCGGCTACTTCGCCTTCTCCGGCCGCGAGTTCAACCTCACCTCGATCGCCGTCATCCTGACCGTGGTCGGCTACTCGGTGAACGACACGGTGGTGGTCTACGACCGGATCCGCGAGAACCAGGGGAAGTACAAGGGCCGGAGCCTCTCGGAGATCGTGAACCTCTCCATCAACGAGATGCTGGGCCGGACCTTCCTCACCTCGTTCGCCACCGCGCTCTCGCTCATCGGCCTGCTCGTTCTCGGGGTGGGGACGATCTTCGACTTCGCCTTCGCGATGCTCATCGGCATCATCTCCGGCACCTACTCCACCTGGTTCATCGCCGCCCCGATGACCATCTGGCTCGAGGAGCGGGCCAAGAAGAGGAAGGCGGCCCTGGCCGCGGCCCCTCCGGCCCCGGCGGCCCGGGTCGCAAAGTAGGACGGGGGACCTTCACAGGTCCCCCGTCGCTCCGCCGCGGCAGAGCCCCCCCTTCAAAGGAGCGGGACAGCCACGGCCTTTAGCCGCTTCCCGATGCATGCCGCGGCCGGAGTTCGACCGTGCGTTCGCTCTCTTCCCTGCAGGCCGGCAGGCACTCTTTCGGGCACGATGCCTCGCGGCGCGTCTTGAGGCAAAGGACGATCCGGTTGGACCGCCGGGGCCACATGAAGGCGAGCACCGCGCCGAGCCCCATGATGGTGACGAGACCGCCATCGACGACCAGCTGTTCGAGCGTCATGGTCATCCCCCTTGGGGGTGGGCGCCTCTTCGGTGCGCCCGCAGATCGTTCGAGGAGATGGACAGGGGTCGGTAAGGTTTCGGACAGGGACCGGACGGGGCATCCGAAACGGGTCTGTCAGCCCGCCGTGCTACCGACCGCGCTCGTGGACGGCGGCGGAAAGCGGTGGGTGGAGGTGGGGCCCAGGAGGCCGGAGCTCGAGTCGAAGGCGGGAGAGCTCTCCCGCCGCCTCGACCTGCATCCCCTGGCGGCGCGCGTCCTCGTGGCGCGGGGATTCTCCGAGCCCTCCTCGGCGGCGCGCTTCCTCGATCCGCCGCTCGAGGACCTTCCCGATCCATTCTCGATGCTGGGGATGGGGGAGGCGGTGGAGAGGCTCGAGCGGGCCCTTCTCGCGGGCGAGCGGATCGCCTGCTACGGCGACTACGACGTCGACGGGGTGACCTCCACGGCCTTGCTCTCCGGGTTCTTGAAGAGTGCCGGGGGCGACGTCGTGGCCTACGTGCCCCACCGCCTGGCCGAGGGGTATGGCCTGAACGCCGGGGCGGTGGCGACCCTCGCGGCCGGCGGGGTGAAGCTCCTCGTCTCGCTCGACTGTGGCATCACCGACGTGGACGAGGTGCGGGAGGCGGCCGCGCGCGGGGTGGACACCGTGGTGGTGGACCACCACACCGTCCCGGTGGAGCTGCCCGCGGCGACTGCCATCCTGAACCCCCACCAGCCCGGCTGTCCGTACCCGAGCAAGGACCTCGCCGCGGTGGGGGTGACCTTCGCGCTCGTCATGGCGCTCCGCCGCCGCCTTCGCCAGGGCGGCCGCTTCGGGGCGGCGCGTCCCGAGCCGAATCTCCTCGAGGCTCTGGACCTCGTGGCCCTGGGCACGATCGCGGACGTGGCCTCGCTCACCGGGGCCAACCGGATCCTGGTCCACTTTGGGCTCGGGGTGCTCTCCCGCGGCCGCCGCCCGGGTGTGCGGGCCCTGAAGCGCGTGTCGGGGATGGCGGAGGGCTCGCCGGTCACCGCGGGGCAGGTGGGCTTCCGGCTCGCCCCGCGCATCAACGCCGCCGGGCGCCTCGACGACGCCGGGCGGGGGGTGCGCCTGTTGACCGAGCGGGATGACGAGGCGGCCCGCTCCCTGGCCGAGGAGCTCGACCGCGAGAACCACGCCCGGCAGGAGATCGAGCGGCACATCCTCTCCGAGGCGGAGGCGGAGGCGGAGCCGCGGGTGGCGGCCGGGGCGCGGGGGCTCGTGCTCGCGAGGGAGGGATGGCACCCCGGGGTCGTCGGGATCGTCGCCTCGCGCCTCGTGGAGAGATTCCACCGGCCGGTCCTCCTCGTCGGTTTCGAGAACGGCGTCGGCAGGGGGAGCGGCCGATCGATCGAGTCGTTCCACCTCCACGAGGCCCTCTCCGCCTGCGCGAGCCACCTCTTGCGGTTCGGAGGGCACGAGCATGCCGCGGGCTTGACCATCGAGCGGGGGCGGCTGGAGGCGTTCCGCGCGGCCTTCGAGGGATATGCGGCGAGCCGCCTCTCCGCCGAGGACCTCGAGCCGCGTTGCCGGATCGATGCCTGGGTGGAGGACGCCGATCTCACCGACCGGGCGGCGAAGGACCTCGCGAGGCTCTCCCCCTTCGGCGCCGGCCACCCGGAGCCCGTCTTCGCGCTCCGGGGCGTCTCCGCGCGTTCTGGGACGGTGGGCCAGAGAAAGGCCCACTTACGGCTCGCGATCGGGGCGCGGCGGCTCGACGCCATCGGGTTCGGGATGGGCGACCGGGCCGAACTCTGCGGTGGCCCCATCGACGCCGCCTTCACCCTTGGGTTCGACGAGTGGGATGGGGAAAGGCGCCTTCGGCTGAAGCTTCGGGACCTGCGCCGGGCAGGGTGACGGGCCCGGCGTAAGCCTCGCTCTGCTAGGCCGGTTCAGGCACTTCCCTTCTTGAGGGGGCGGGCGAAGCGCCGGGGGGGCGCGGCCGGATCGCTCCTTGACGCCAAAGGTTCCGCGGTGTTAGCTGCAACGTTCCCCGATCCTTGAAGGAGGGTGCGGGACGTGCCCCGTTTGCTCATCGAGCTGAAGCGGACCCACTCATGTGGCGAGCTCACAATTGCCGACGTCGGGAGGGAGGTCGTCCTCTTCGGCTGGGTGAACAACCGGCGCGACCACGGCGGAGCGGTGTTCATCGACCTGCGGGATCGCGAGGGCAAGACGCAGGTGGTCTTCGAGGAGGACGTGCGGCCCGACGTGCACGAGCTGGCGGGGGAGCTGCGGCTCGAGTTCTGCGTGGGCATCCGGGGCAAGGTGGTCTCGCGCGGCACGAACGTGAACCCGAAGCTCAGGACGGGGCAGATCGAGGTCCACGCCACCGAGCTCGAGATCTTCAACCGCTCCGAGCCGACCCCGTTCCCCATCGAGGACCGGATCGAGACGAGCGAGGAGAAGCGGCTCCAGTTCCGTTACCTCGACCTGCGCCGCGCCCCCCTGCAGAAGACGCTCATGACCCGCGCCCGGGTGAACCACGTCACCCGCAACTACTTCACCGAGCAGCGCTTCTTGGAGCTCGAGACGCCCTTCATGGTGAAGTACACGCCGGGCGGCGCGAGGAACTTCCTCGTCCCTTCCCGGCTCAACCCGGGCAAGTTCTACGCGCTGGCCGAGAGCCCGCAACTCTTCAAGCAGCTGTACATGATGGCGGGCTTCGACCGGTACTTTCAGATCGTCCGCTGCTTTCGCGACGAGGATCTGCGGCTCGACCGCCAGCCCGAGTTCACCCAGATCGACGTGGAGATGTCGTTCGTGACGCAGGACGACGTGTTCGACGCCATCGAGGGGCTTCTGGTGCGGCTGTGGAAGGAGGTGTTGGGAGTGGAGCTCGCCCGGCCCTTCCTGCGCATGCCGTACGCCGAGTCCATGGCCCGGTACGGGAATGACAAGCCCGACTTGCGGTTCGAGATGCCGCACGTGGTGCTGACGGAGCTGGTGCGAGAGCACGGGGGCGGAGGGGTGCCT
>DASRZU010000045.1:0-266075 GCA_035686075.1 Anaeromyxobacter sp. | reverse complement strand
CTCCAGGGCAGATTACCCACGTGTTACGCACCCGTGCGCCGCTTTACTCACCCTTGCGGGCTTTCTCGCTCGACTTGCATGTGTTAGGCACGCCGCCAGCGTTCGTTCTGAGCCAGGATCAAACTCTCCAATTAAGAGATTCGATCCAAAGCCTGTCGCCTCTCTCTCCGAGGCGAGCTGGCTCGGTGATGATTCCAAAATGCTGCAAACTCAAAGGGAATGCGGGACCGCATTCTCTCGTCGGCTTGCTATCCAGTTTTCAAAGACCGAGCACCATCCCTCGACCGAGAACCGCGCTCGAGCCGAGCCTTGACCGACGCGGAGTCGCGAGGACAACCCGTTGCGTCAAGGAGGGCGGCGTATTTACCAGAACCGCCCAGGCACGTCAAGGATGGCCCCGAGCCGTCGCTCGAAGCGTCCCTGGCGTAAGGGGAACCTTGCTTATCCCACTTCCCCTCTCCCGTCAACCCCTCCGTCGGCTTGCGTCGACCTTCGGCGCTGGCGAGGGGCAGCCTTCTATCCCCTCGCCGGGGGTCCCGTCAAGTGGCGGCCTCGACCTCCTCGCCGACTCGCCACCACCCGCACAGGGGAGTAGCTACTACCCGTCTCCCCGAACCCGTCAAGATCCGAGCGAAAACGATACCGCGGCGCGTTTCTTTTGGGTGGGGGCAGCGCACCCGCCCTCACCCCTCCCAGCCCGCCAGCGCGGCGACGCTCTTTCGGCAAGCCGCCGCAGTGCGGGACGCACCGGGGTCTGGCGCTCCGCCCCGACGGGCCCGCTCATGGGTCACGATGGCGTCCAGGCACACGAGGGCCCTCTCCACGTCGTCGTTCACGACGACGTAGTCGTAGCTCGCAAGGCCGCGCGCCACCTCGGCCCTGGCCGCCCCGAGCCGCTTTGTGATGACGTCCTCGGCATCCGTGGATCGCCCCCGAAGCCTTCGCTCCAGCTCGGCCGGGCTCGGGGGCAGCACCAAGACGGTGGCCGTCGCCTCGGGCCAGCCCCCCTTGATGTGCTCCCCTCCCTGGACGTCGATGTCGAAGAGGGCGACCCGCCCGGTGGAGAGCGCCTCCTCCACCGTGCCGCGGAGGGTGCCATAGCGCTCGCCGTAAACCTCGGCCCACTCCGCGAATGCCCCCTCCCTGACCAGCTCCTCGAAGCGGTCCGGGGTGAGGAAGTGGTAGTCCGCTCCGTCCGTCTCCGCGCCTCGCCGGGCCCGGGTGGTGGCGGAGACGGAGAAGACCGCGTCGGGGTGAGTCTCGCGAAAGCGGTGAGCCAGGGTCGTCTTGCCCGCGCCGGAGGGCGCCGACAGGACGAGGAGGAGCCCCGGGAGCGACCCGCCCGCCCGGTCACTCGACATTCTGGACCTGCTCCCTCATCCGCTCGATCTCGGCCTTGAGCGCCACCACCACCCCGGCGATGTCGGCGTTCTGCGACTTCGAGCCGATGGTGTTGGCTTCGCGGTGCATCTCCTGGACGAGGAAATCGAGCTTCCTCCCGGCGGGCTCGCTCACCTCGAGGAGGGCCCGCACCTGCCCGAGGTGGCTGCGCAGGCGCGTGATCTCCTCCGCCACGTCGGTCCGGTCCGCGAAGACGGCCACTTCCTGGGCCAGCCGGCCGGGATCGAGGGGGAGGCCGCGGGAGAGCTCGGCGATCCGCTCGGCCAGACGCCCCCGGTACAGCTCCACCGCCTGGGGCGCGAGGGCCGCGACCCGGGCCACAAGGCGCTCCAACTCGTCCAGCCGAGCGACCAGGTCGCGAGCCAGCGCCTCGCCCTCGCGCGCGCGCATGGCCACAAGCTGCGAGAGGGCGGCCGCCACCCCCCGGCGCAGCGCCTCCCCCACGATCTCGAGGTCGACGGCCCGCTCGTCGAGCCGGACCACCCCCTCCGCCGCGATCACGTCGGCGAGGGTGACGCTCCCCGGCAGCCCCAGGCGTGCCTGGACCTCCGCGAACGCGCGCGCGTACGACTCGGCGAGGCCGACATCCACCCGGGGCGTGACCAGGCTCCCGGAGGGGGTCCGCCGCACCGCCACGTCCACCCCACCCCGCGAAAGCCGCTCCTTCACCGACCGCACCACCTCGTGCTCCAGAGCGGCCAGCTCGCGTGGGATCCGGACCTTCACCTCGCAGTACTTGTGGTTGACGGAGCGGACCTCGACGTCCACCTCCTCGCCGCTCATCGACCCGCGGCCGGAGCCGAAGCCCGTCATGCTGCGGATCATCGTGTCACCCAAAGAGCACTCACGACCGCCTCGCGAGCGACCGTATCTTCCGGGCCCAGGAGCGTCAAGGTGAGGCGGACGGGGCCCGGGGGCCTGCTGCCGCCGCCCCGGGGATCTCTCCGAAGGGCCCGTCCCCCGGGCCTGTGCTGTCTGGCCGCCCAAGGTTGGACACGGTCAGTCATTCCAGGGGGCGGGCCTCCTCGAGGAGCATGACGGGGATGTCCTCCTCCACCCGGAACACCAACCGGCAGGAAAGGCACCGGATCTCCGCCGCCTCGTCGCGGAACTCGAGCGGTCCCTTGCAGCGGGGGCACGCCAGGATCTCCTTCAGCTCGGCGGGGACTGGCATGGCGCGTTCCTCCGGGGCGAGCCTAGCCGGCCGGGGGGACCCGGGGGAAGGGTACGTCGGGGGGCCGCACACGCTCATCCTTTGTGCGCCGCCCCGAGCCGGTCCAAGAGCTCGGTGGTGGAGTGCCTCTTCGCGTCCCCCGCCACCGCCACCCGTCCCCCGTAGGCGTGGACCTCGGCCGCCTCCGGGATGCTCTGGGGCGTGTAGTCCGTCCCCTTCACCTGCACCTCCGGTTTGAGCGCGCGGATCACCGGGACGACGTCGCGCGAGTCGAAGAGCACCACGTGATCCACGCAGGCCAGCCCCGCCACGATCTCCGCCCGCTCCGCCTCGGGGACGAAAGGACGCCCGGGCCCCTTGTTCTCCCGGGTGGAGCGATCGGTGTTCACCGCCACCACGAGCAGGTCGGCCTCTTCCTTCGCCCCCTGAAGGTAACGCAGGTGGCCCACGTGGAAGAGGTCGAACACGCCGTTCGCGAGGGCGATGGTCTTCCCGGCGGCGGTGGCGCCCGCGCGGAGGGCGGGGAGGTCGGCGAGGGAGAGCAGCCGTGGCAGAGGCTCGGTCACGATCGGCACAGCTCCGCCGCGAGCTCGTCCTTTGTCACCACCGCGGTCCCCGGCTTCTGCACCACGAGCGCCCCCGCCACGTTGGCGAGCCGGGCGGCATCGACCGGGTCGCCGCCTCCGGCCAGCCCGGCGCTGAAGGCGGCGGCGACCGTGTCCCCTGCCCCGGTCACGTCGACGGCGTCGAGCGACCCGTGTGCGGGCAGATGGACCGGGGGCATTCGGCTGCGGAACAGGGACATCCCGTTCCGCCCCCGGGTCACGAGCAGCATCTCGCAGCCGAGCCGGCGGAGGAGCGATCGCGCCGCCCGCTCCAGGCCGCCCGGGCCGGCCACGGGAAGGCCGCTGGCGGTCTCCAGCTCCACCTCGTTGGGCTTCACCATGGTGAGCCCGCCGAAGGTGCGCAGGGCGTATCGCGAGTCCGCGCAGACGGGCAGTCCGGCCCGGCGGAGCCGGCGGAGCGCCTCCTTCACCGAGGGGCCGACCGTCCCCGAGCCGTAATCGCTCGCCAGGACGGCCTGGGCCCCGCCCCCCGAGCGGAGGACCTCTTTGACGAGGGAGCGTTCCACCCCGGCCGGCAGGTCGGGCCCCGGGGCGCGGTCGATGCGGAGCATCTGCTGCCGCCGGGTCGAGCGCCCGCCCGCCAGCACCCGCGTCTTCGTCTCGGTGGGACGCCCGGGCACCCGCAAGAGCCCCGAGACCTGCACTCCGCTCTTCTCCAACAGGTCCGCGAGAGCGGTCCCGAGCGCGTCGTCCCCGATCACCCCCACCGCCTGCACCTTCACTCCCAGCGAGGCCAGGTTCAGGGCGGCGTTGCCGGCGCAGCCCGCCTTGAGCTCGGCCGACTCGTAGCGGACGATGAGGACCGGGGCCTCCCGGCTCACCCGCTCCGTCTCGCCGTACAGGTACTCGTCGGCCACGAAGTCGCCCACCACTACGACGCCGGCTCCGGAGAAGGACTCGAGGAGCCGCACCAGGGCGGAGAGCGGAGGCTCGGAATCCCGGGGGCGGCGCACGCGACCTTCCTACCGCGCGCCCTCGTGGCCCGTCAACGCGGAGGCGGGCGCGGGCGCCTCCTTCCTGCGTTTCCACCGACGGTGTAGCCAGTACCACTGCTCGGGATAGCGGCGCACCCAGGCTTCGAGCCGGTCGTTCAGGTCCTGCATGAAGGCGAGGGTGTCCTTCTCGCGATCCCCGGTCTCGGGGGGGAAGAGCGGTCCCTCGATGACCACGAGGTGGCGCCCCCCGCCGACCGGCAAGGAGACGGTGAAGAGGACCGGGGCGCCGGTGCGCCGGGAGAGCACCGCGGGGGTGGCCGCCGTGGCGGCGGGAACGCCGAAGAAGGTCGGGTAGATGGCGTTGCGATTCGGCTCGCTCTGGTCGATGACGTACCCGAGGACCCGCCCGGCCCGGAGCGCCTTCATCGCGGCGGAGAGGGTGTTGCCCGGGTGCACGTAGATCTCCTCCACCCCCGCCCGCGCCCGGGTGCCCTTCCACAGCCCCACCCCCATCTTGCGGCTGATGGTGGTCATGGGGACGCCTCGCAGGTTGTGGGCGGCGGCCAAGAGATCGAAGTGGCCGAAGTGGCCGGTGCAGGCGATGACCCCCTTCCCGAGGGCCCTCGCCCGCTCGAAGTTCTCCCACCCCTGGTACTCGAAGATCCTGGTCAGCTCCCCGGCCTCGAGGTACGGCACCCGCAAGAACTCGGGAACCATCTCTCCCAGGTGCCGGTAGGTGGCAAGGGCGATGGCTCGCCTCTCCGCCTCGGTCTTGTCGGGGAAGGCGAGGCGGAGGTTCGCGAGGACCACCCGGCGCCGGACCCCGAACACGTAGCCCAGGACCGCCAGGCCGCCGAACAAGGCGGCCAGCGCCCGGCGCGGCAAGCGAACCCAAATCCACCCGAGCGCCCGGCCGATCATCCGGGACCACTCTACAACGGGCGGTGGCGGGCCAGGGCCAGGTCGAGCGCCTCTCCCAGCGCCTCCTCGCCCCGGACCACCTCGGCCTCGATCCTGAGGGCCCTGAGGTGGGGGTGGCCCGCCACCTCGGGACCGAGCCGTACCGCGTCCTTCTCCGTGGTGACGACCCATTCCCGGGCGGCGTCTCCCTTCGGCGAACCGAGCCAGTCGCGGAGCTCCGCCTCCCGGAACCGGTGATGGTCGGGAAAGACCCGCTCCCCGGTCACCACCGCACCGAGCGCCTCGACGGTCCGGCGGAACCCGCCGGGCCGCGCGATCCCCGAGAGGAGGCGGACATTCCGCCCCTTCAGGGAGTCTAGGCCGAAGGAGGTGGCGAGGCGCCCGTCCAGCACGTCGAGCGGCCGGTGGCGGGCCTCGACGGGATCGCGGCCGGTCGCCTCTCGCGCCAGGGCGCGCAGTTTCTCGATCCCGTTGGCGGTGGCCCCCTCCACCCGCGAGAGCCAGACGAGCCCCGCCCGGCGGAGCGCGGCGCGGGGCTCGCGGTTTGGACCGCGCGGCAGGAGGTGGCCGTTTCCGAAGGGGTTCCCGGCGTCCAGCACCACCACGTCCAGGTCGCGGGAGAGGGCGCGGTGCTGGAACCCGTCGTCGAGAAGGAGCGCGTCGGCCGCGAACCCAGCACGCGCCAGCCTCGCGAGCTCCGTCCGCCGAAGACCGCACAGGACCGCGACGCCGGGGAGGCGCCTCGCGAGCAGCACGGCCTCGTCCCCGCCCTCGTCGGCGGAGAGCAACAGGCTCTGCCCGTCGGACACCACCCGGGCGTCGGAGCGCACCGCGCCGTAGCCGCGCGAGAGCACCGCCACGCGGCGGCCGCGCGCCAACAGGCGGGCCGCGACGGTCATGGCGGCCGGCGTCTTCCCGGCCCCGCCCACCGCCAGGTTGCCGATCGAGACGACCGGGACGTCCACCTCTGCGGCGCGCAGAACCCTTCCATCGTACAGAAGGCCCCTTGCCCAGGCCGCCGCCCGGAATGCCCATTCCGCCCCGAGGAGCGGGAGGAGCAGGGCCCCCCGGCCGGGGAAGGGCCGCTCCTTCCACCAGAGGGCATCGAGGAGGCTCATCGGCGGAGCATGTCCCGGGCCACGGCCAAGACCGCCTCCGGCGCCAGGTCTCCCAGGCAGCGGTGGTGGCCTTCGGGGCAATAGTCGCCGCCGTGGTTAGAGCACGGGGCGCAGGGAAGGCCCAAGGAGAGAGCGCGGCCGGGGGAAGGCGGGCCCCAGCGGGTTACCGAGGTGGGTCCGAACAGGGCCAGGACCGGGGTGCCGACCGCGGTGGCGAGGTGGACGGGCCCCGAGTCGCAGGCGACGAGGAGCTGGACCCGGGCGATGGCGGCGGCGAGCGCGTCGAGCGGCAGGAACGAGAGGTCCGCGGCCACCGGGGCCCGAACCACCGCGCGGAAGGCGGCGAAGGCGTCCCGATCGCCGGGCCCGCCGCACAGGACGATGCGGATCCCCAGCCCCGCGAGCTGGTTGGCCACCGCGGCGAACCGCTCTGCCGGCCACCTCTTCGTCGCCCAGCGCGCCCCCGGGGCGAGGGCCACCGCCGGCGGCTCCACCCCGCGCAGGGCGTCGGCGGCGAGGGCGACCGCCCCGGCCGAGAGGCTCACCTTGACCGGCCCCGCCCCTCTCACGCCCAAAGGCGCGAGCGCCTCGGCGTATAGCTGGGTGGCGTGGGCCCGGACCAGCGGCGGGTCGCTCCCGAAGAGCGCCAGGAGAGCGCGCATGGCGGTGCGACGCCGAAAGACGGTCCTCAGCGGGGCGGCGGCGCGGGCCACCACCGCGCTCCTCATCTTGTTCTGGAGGTCGACCACGGCGTCGAAGCGGCCCCGCAGCCGCCCGGCCAGGGCCAACGCCGAATCCACACCTTCCCGGGCGATCCGATGCACCCGGGCCAGTTCGGGCAGGCCCTCGAGGAGCGGGGCGTAGAGCGCGTCGGTGACCCACTCGATGCGCGCCTGGGGGTATCTCTCCCGGAGGGGCTCGAGAACGCTCGTCGCGAGCACGACGTCCCCGAGCGCGCTGTAGCGGATGACGAGGATGCTCGACGGCTCGCTCACGCCGCGGCCTTTCCCCTGGGAAGGATGGAGATGAGGTGGTCGACGTTCCGGGCGCTCGCGCCCCGGATGGCGCTCACCGACCGTCGGGCCATGCTCCCAAGCTCCTCGATCTGGTCGGGGCGCTGCAGGAGCTCGTCCGCCACTTTGTAGAGGGCATCGGGCGTCGCCACCTGGATCCCGCCCCGTCCCTGGAGGACCTGGACCGAGTCCTTGAAGTTCTCCATATGGGGCCCGAACAGGACCGGGCATCCCTGGGCGGCGGGCTCGAGGACGTTCTGTCCCCCCCGGGCGACGAAGCTCCCGCCCACGAACACCAGCGTGGCGAGCCGGTACGCCACCGCCAGCTCGCCGATGGTGTCGAGAACGGTCACCTGCGCGTTCCCCGCCCCCGCCCCCCCGCTGCGGAGCCGGACCGACAGGCCGGCCTCGGCCGAAAGCGCCATGATCCGGCCCGAGCGCTCCACGTACCGCGGAGCCAGGACCAGCTGGAGCCCGGGGTGGCGCTCGGTCAGCCGACGGTAGACCGCGAGGGCCAGCTCCTCCTCTCCTTCATGGGTGGAGCCGGCCATGAAGACGGGGCGGTCGGGGTCGAGACCCATCTCGGAGCGGAGCGTGTCCTCCTTCCCGCCCATCCCCTCGAGCAGCAGGGCGTCGAACTTGGTGTTCCCGGTCACCCAGACGCGGTCGGGGGCGGCCCCCAGCGCCAACACCCGTTCCGCCTCCTCGTCGGAGCGCATGAGGAAGCAGTCGATGCGCCGGAGCGGGTTCCCGACGGCCCGGAAGAAGGCGCGGTAGCGGGAGAGTTTCTCGGGGTCGAAGCGCCCGTTGGTGAGGGCGATCCGCACGCCGGCCCGGTGGGCGGCACGGATGAGGTTGGGCCAGATCTCGGTGTACTCGAGCACGAGGAGGTCGGGCCGGAGGGCCGCTACGGCCCGCCGGGTGGCGCCGGGCAGGTCGTAGGGGGCGTAGACCACCACGTCGGCCACGTCGGAGAGCTTCTTTTGGGCCATGGCCAGGCCGCTGTTGGTGATGGTGGTGACGACGATGCAGCAGCCGGGCAGGCGCGATTTGAGCTCGCGCATCATCGGCTGGAGTGCGAGCAGGTCGCCGGCGCTGGCCCCGTGCAGCCAGACGCGCGGGCTCCCCGTGCCCCGCCGAAGGTGCCGGTAGAGGCCGAGGCGGGCGCCGATCCCTTGCCTCAGCTTGGGGTGGGTGAGGAGCACCGGCAGGCCGAGCAGGAAGATGAGGTAGCTGGCGAGGGAGTAGAGAAGGTGCACGGGGGCCGGCCTTGTTTACTCGATGCGGACCACGTTGGTGAAGACCCACACCGCCCCTCCCCGCCTGAGTTCGAGCCGGTAATCACCCGGCGCGCAGGGTCCCTTGCAGAACGACCTGAGTGCGAGGCGGGTTTCCCCGGCGGGGAGGAGCAGGGGCTTCTCCCCGAGCACCCACCCGTCCCGGACCAGCCGGACGGTAGCGTCGGCCACCCTCGACCTCGTCTCGAGGACGAGGTCCGGGTCGGCCCCGCCCCGAAGCGAAGCGCGTGCCAGCGCGCCGCGCCCGTCCATCACGCAGGCGGCGGAGCCGTCGAGGAGCGCTCTGGTCACCGCCCGGGCGTCGGCCGGGCCATCGCCGGTGAGGGAGACCGGAACGTGCATCGACACCGAGGCGAAGGCCGCCCGATAGCTGGGGAAGCCGCGGGCGTCCGCGGCACATAGGAGCGCCGGGCCCGGCCCTCTCCCCGCCCGCCGCGCGGACTCATTCTCAAGGTCGAAGCGGACCAACTCGGAGGTGGGGGGGGAGGCGACGTCGAGGACCGCGCGGCCGCCATCGAAGGGGAGCTCGAGGGCGGCGAGGAGGATCCGCCCGTAGGCCTCCTCGTCGAGCGCCTTTTGCCAGGAGGCGTCGTTGGAAAAGACCTCCATCCCGCGCCAGGTCGCCCCCCGGCCGAACGCTCGAAACGGCCGCTGGGGATCTTGGGGGTGAGCGAGGACCGCCGCCCCCCCGAGCCCCTCGACGGCCCCCAGGGGATCGCAGGCGCTCTCGTCCTCGTCGAGGGGTCGGCTCAGGCCGAGCACGACGAGCTGTCCGAAGCGGGTCGAGGCCTCCATCGCCTCCACCACGAGCACTCCGTCCCGGTAGCCTTCCTCGGCGGGCGTCACCCGGTCCTGGTCCGCCACCACCACGAACTGGAGCCCGGCGGCGTGCGCCGCGGCCACCACCTCGTCGAGGGTACCGCGCCCGTCGCTCCGGGTGGTGTGCACGCGAAAGGCCCCGCGCGACTCGCCCCGAGCCGGCGGCCCGGGCGCACACCGACGGGCGAGGGTGCGAAGGCCGAAGGCGGCGTAGGAGAGGGCCAGGGCGAGACCCAGGCCGAGCGCGATCCGCCTCCGGTGCGGGAACGGGAGGGAGGGGAAGCGGAGGGGGGGCAAGGGACTCACGATTGTAGGCCAATCCCCCGCCCCAAGCGACGGGTTCTGGGCTACTCCTCGAGCCCCTTCACCTTCCCCTCGGCGCGCCGCTTCTCGATGATCTTCTGGGCGATGGGGGGCGGCACGGGATCGTAGTGCGAGGACTCCATGGTGAAGTAGCCCACCCCCTGCGTGAGCGAGCGCAGGTCGGCGTCGTAGGTCATGGCCTCGGCGTGCGGGCAGAGCGCCCGGACAAGCACCCCCCGGGCCAGAGGCTCCATCCCCTGCACCTTGGCGCGCCGGCTGTTCAGGTCGCCCATGACCGCACCCACGTACTCCTCCGGCACGCGCACTTCGAGTTTCATGATCGGCTCGAGCAGGATGGGCCGAGCCTCCATCACCGCCTTCTTGAAGGCCAGGGAGCCGGCCACCTGAAAGGCCATGTCGGAGCTGTCCACGTCGTGGTAGCTGCCGAAGACGAGCTTCGCCCTGAAGTCGACCACCGGGTACCCGGCCAGCGGCCCGGAGGTGATGGCGCCGCGGATGCCCTTCTCGACCGAGGGGATGAACTGGCGCGGGATGACGCCTCCCACGATCGCGTCCTCGAACTCGAAGCCCTCGCCCCGGCCCTTGGGGTAGAGCTCGATGTGGCAGTCCCCGTACTGTCCGTGGCCGCCGGTCTGGCGCTTGAACTTCCCCTGGGCCTTGGAGCTCGCGGTGATGGTCTCGAGGTAGGCGGGGGTGGGGGGGGCGAGGGTGATCTCCACCCCATGCTTGCGCTTCACGCGCTCCACCGTGACCTCGATGTGCGCCTGACCCATCCCCTGGAGCAGCATCTCGCCGGTGTCGGGCGAGCGGGCCAGTTCCAGGGACGGGTCCTCCTCGATGAGCTTGTGGAGGGCGGCCGCGGCCTTGTCGTCGCCGCCCTTGGCGTGGACCGCGTAGGAGACCGGACGGGTGTGCTGGCGGAACTCGGGGAGCACGGCCGGGGCGGCCCCGTCGGCCAGGGTGTCGCCGGTGCGCGCGTCCTTCAGCTTGAGGAGGACCGCGAACTCCCCCGGACCGGCCTCGTCGATCTCCACGTTCTGCGCTCCGTCGGTCCGGAAGAAGTGGGCGATCCGCTCCTCGGTCCGGGTTCGCGGATTGACGAGCGTCATCTCCTTCCGGAGCGTGCCGGAGAAGATCCGGGCGTAGTCGATGCGCCCGGCGAAGTGGTCGATGGTGGTCTTGAAGACCTGGGCGCAGAAGGGAGCCCCGGGATCGGCGCGCCGCTCGATCTCGGCGCCATGGGTGTCCTTCGCCTTCGCCGTGCCGGGGGCAGGCAGGACCGAAACGGCGAGGTCGAGCAACTCGCGAACCCCCACCCCGCTCCGCGAGCAGGCGCAGGCCACGGGCAAGAACTTCTGGGTGGCGGCGCCCGCGGCCACGCCCCTCAGAATCTCCTCGTCGGTGAGAGGGGTGCCCTCCAGGTACTTGCCCAAGAGCTCGTCGTCGGTCTCGGCAGCCGCCTCGACGAGCGCGGTCCGCGTCCGCTCGACCTCGCCCTTCAGCTCCGCCGGGACCTCCCCCTCGGCCCACCTGGCGAAGGTCTTGCCGTCCCACAGGTGCGCCTTCTGGGAGATGAGGTCCACGATCCCCTTGTGGTCGGGGCCGATGCCGATGGGGAGGTGGATGGGGATGGCCTTCACCTTGAGCGACGTTTCCACGTCCGCGAGGGCCCGGGCGAAATCCCCCTGCTCGTGGTCCAGGCGGGTCATGACGGCCACCGCGGGGCGTCCCGACTCGGTCAGGACGTCATAGGTGCGCTCGGCCCGGTTGTGAGCGCCGTCGGCCACGGAGACGGCGAGGAAGGCGCCGTCGGTGACCTGGAGGGCCCACTCGTCCTCGGTGAGGAAAGCGGCGAAGCCCGGACAATCGATGACGTGGAAGGATCGGCTGCCGTCCTCGAAGCTCTGGGGATGGAGGGAGAGGGTGAAGTTTCGCTTTTTCTCCTCGGGCTCGGCGTCGAGACGACCGGTGGAACCGTCGTTCGTGGCCTTCTTGGCGTCGGCCACGCGCAGGAGCGCCTCGACGAGGGCCGTCTTGCCCGCGCCGTCGGCGCCGAGCAAGGAGAAGGTGCGGCTCACCCGTTCATTCGCCATGGTGTCATGTCTCCCGCCGCCCGCGCGCGGGAGCGCGGGGCCATTGGTTTCAAGGTCCTCGGGCACCGAGGTGCGGGCCTAGCATGCTACGGTTCCCCCCGGGCGCGCCACGCCTTCTTTTCACGACGGTCGCGATCCCGTCGCCCGCGAGGGGCCTTGGGACCGAGCTGCGCTCGGCCGGACGAGGTGCCGAACGAAGAGCCCAGGGCGCGGAGCTAGCGGAACCGGAGCAGGGCGGGCAGCGCCTCGCCCACCCCGTCCAACATGAACTGGATGGCGATGGCCACGAGCAAGAGGCCGGCGGCGCGCTCGAGGATGGCGAGGCCGGTCCGCCCCAGCACCCTCTCCGTGCGGGCCGCGCCGGCCAGGATGAGGTAGCTCGCGAACGCGGTGGCCACGATGGCTCCCAGCACCGGGGCCTTGTGCCACCAGGGAGCCCCCCGGGTCCGCGCCATGAGCACGATGGCGGTGGCGATGGAGCCCGGGCCGGCCAATAACGGCATCGCCAGGGGGACGATGGCGATGTCGTCCTTCCCGGCGCCCGCCTCGATCTCGCCCTCGGTGATGCGGGTCCGGGAGGGCTGGGTCCTGATCATGTCGAGGGCGAGGAGGAGCAGGACCACGCCGCCCGCCATCCGAAAGGCGGCCATGCTGATGCCGAGGAGCCGGAAGACGAGCTCGCCGGTCAGAGCAAACACCGCCAAGACCACGCCCGCCGTGACCGCGGCCCTGAGCGCCGTCTCCCGCCGCTTGGCGGCATCGTCCTCCCGGGTCATGGCGAGGAAGAACGGCACCGCCGAGAGCGGGTCCACCACGAAGAACATGGCCGAGATCGAGACGAAGGTGAGGCTCAGGATCTGGCCGGTGGCGGACATCGGGGCACCACGATAGCAGACGGCTCAGGGAGCCGGGTCCCGATCCCGCCCGGGCGTGGGCCCGGGGGAACCATCGGGTTCCGAGGGCGCCGCGCCTCTCCCTTGCCGCCGAGCCTCCCGCGCAAACGGGGAGAAGCGGATGGCCCAGACCTTGCGGAGCGCTTCGAGCACGATCCGCTTCGACATCTTCGACTCTCCCGCCTTCCGGTCCGCGAAGACGATCGGGACCTCGACCACGCGGAAGCCGCGGCGGACGGCCCGGTAGGTGAGCTCGATCTGGAAGGCGTAGCCGGTGCACGAGACCGAGGGGAGGTCGATGGCCAGAAGCACCTCCCGCCGGAAGCACTTGAACCCTCCGGTCAGGTCGCGGACCCCGAGCCCCAGGATGGTGCGGGCGTACAGGCTACCGCCCCTCGACAAGAGCCGGCGCCCCAGCCCCCAGTCGACCGTCCCACCCCCCGGCGCGTAGCGGGAACCGAGCACGAGATCGGCGTGGGCGGCGGCGCGGAGCAGCTCCGGCAGGTAGCGAGGGTCGTGAGAGAAATCGGCGTCCATCTCCAGGACGAGCCGGTACCCCCTCTCGAGCGCCCAGGCGAACCCGGCCAGGTAGGCCTTCCCCAGCCCCTCCTTGCCGGCTCGGTGGAGCACCTTGACCCTCGGCTCGCGCCGGGCGAGCCGGTCGGCGATCTCGCCGGTCCCGTCGGGGGAGTCGTCGTCGATCACGAGCACCTCGACCGCGGGTGTGGCTTCGAGGATCGCCTGGCAGATCCTCTCGACGTTGTCCCGTTCGTTGTAGGTGGGCAGGCAGACCACCGCCTCGCGGCTCCCGGTCATTTCATGGCCCTCGCGATCTCTTCCGCCACCCGCCTGGGCGCCCCGGGCTGGCCCAGCGACGCCCTCACCTCGCGCAGCGCCGAAAGCTGAGCGTCGCGGGCGGCGCTATCCCCGAGGAGCCGGTTCACCTCGGCAGCCATCCGTTCAGGGCTCGCCTGGCGCTGCAAGAGCTCAGGGACGATTCCCTTGCCCGCGAGGATGTTCACCAGGGCGAAGTGAGCGATCCTCACGAGGAGGCGCCCCACCAGGTAGGACAGCCAGGAGAGCTTGTAGACCACGACCATGGGGCGGAGCATGAGCGCCGTCTCGAGCGTGGAAGTGCCGCTCTTCACCAGGGCGGCATCGCTGGCGCCGACTGCGGCCTCGGCCTTCCCGTCCACGAGGGTGACGGCGAGGTTCCCGTGGGGAGCGAGATACCGTTCCAGGGCGTCTCGCTTGAGCGTGGGGGCGACCGGGACGACGAACTGCGCGTCCGGGTGGGCCGTTTGGATCCGCTCCGCCGCCTCGAGCATCGGGGCAAAGAGACGTCTCAACTCCGAGGGTCGGCTCCCGGGCATGATGGCGATCGTGGTCCGGCCGGCCGGAAGGCCGAGTTGCGCCCGGTAGGCCGCGGGCGGCTCTGGGAGGGGTTTCTCAGCAAAGGGGTGGCCCACGAACCGCGCCGAAACCCCGGTGCCTTCGTAGAACCGCTCCTCGAAAGGGAGGATGCAGAGCATGCGGTCGACGATCCGGGCGATCTTCCGGGCCCTTCCCGGCCGCCAGGCCCAGATCATGGGGGAGACGTAGTAGACCACCGGGATCTTGTGGCGCTTGAGGCGCGAGGCGAGCCGCAAGTTGAAATCGGGGAGGTCGACGAGCAGGGCGGCGCGCGGCCGCCGCTCCGCCGCGAGCCGGGAAAGCCTCCGCAGGATGGAGAGGATCCGCGGGATCCGAGGGAACACCTCCGCGAGCCCCATGACCGAGATGTCCTCCGCGGGGGCGATCGCTTCGAGCCCGGCTGCGCGGAGGTGGGGACCGCCGACGCCGAAGGCCCTCACGCCCGGGACGAGGCGGCGAAGCTCCTCGAAGGCTCGGGCGGCATGGAGGTCCGCGCTCGCTTCCCCGGCGACGATGAGCACTTCGTCGGCCAATCGGGCGCCTTATAACACGCGGACCCCGCACGGGGTGCTCCCGCCACGAGCGACCGCCGAACGATGTCGCACCCCGGAGGGAGAGATATACCCCTTCGGGCGGTCGTGTCTCGGAGCCTCTCTTCTCTCCCCGTGAATCGGGTGCTCGACAAGGTATGGCGGTGCGTATAGAGACAGGGCCGTGGAGCGCTCCGGCCTCGCCGCCCCGGCGTCGACGGCGACGCAGGAGGGCGAGCGGCCCCCTGCCGGTGCCGTTCCCTCCCGCTGGTGGCGAGCTCTCCCCTCCGCCCTCCCCCGGATCGTGATCGTCTACGCGGTCTTCGGCCTCCTCTGGATCGCGTTCTCGGATCGCCTCCTCTCGGTTCTCGTCCCTGACCCCGTGCTCCGGGACCGGCTCCAGACGGTCAAGGGTGCGTTCTACGTCCTCATCACCTCGGTGCTGCTCTACGAACTCGTCCGCAGGGGGCAGCGGCGGCTCGTCAGTTTCGGGACGGAGATCCGGGCCGCGGTGGAGTCGATGTTGGACGGGGTGATGGTCTTCGACCGGGCGGGGATCGTGGAGGCGAATCGCGCGGCGGTGCAGCTCCTCGGGGCGAGCAGGAAAGGGGAGATCCTGGGTGAGCTCGAGAGGTTCGTGAACCTCTACCAGCCCCGCCTCTCCGACGGAACTCCGATCGACGCGCCGGGCCTCCGCGGCTGGCTCTCGGCCCGTTCCGATCACGGCGGACGCGAGGTGGTGCTGAGGCGCCGCGACGGGCGCGACATCGTGGTGAACGTCTCGGCCGCGCCCATCCTCGCCCCGGACAGCTCGGGACTCACGATCTCGGTCTTCCGCGACGTCTCCCGCTCCCACCGGCTCGAGGCGATGCGGGACGAGTTCCTGGCCACGGCCGCCCATGAGCTCAAGACGCCGCTCGCCGTGGTCAAGGCCTACGCCCAGCTCGTGCAGAGACGAACGCCGGCCGAGGCGCCGGCGCTGGCGGTGGTCCAGCGCCAGGTCGACCGCATGACCGGGCTGGTGCAGCACCTCCTCGACGCCTCGCGCCTGAGGCTCGAGCCGGGTTTCGGGCCGCGGGAACGCTTCGACCTCCGCCTCCTCGTCTCCGATGTCCTCGACCAGATGCGCGCGGCCGGGCCTGGGCACACGCTGACCCTGGAAGGGCCCGGCGCGGTCCTGGTGGAAGGCGATCGCGATCGCATCGCTCGGGTGGTCCACAGCCTTCTCGACAACGCCGTCCGGTTCTCGCCGCGCGGAGGCCCGATCGAGGTGCAGGTGACCGAGGGGGCGGGAGAGGCCCAGGTCTCCGTGGCCGATCATGGGCTCGGCATCCCGTTCGACCGGCAGGAGCGGATCTTCGAGCGTTACTACCGAGCCCACGCCGGCACCCTCGAGGATTACGGTGGACTCGGGCTTTCCCTCGATCTGAGCCGGGAGATCGTGGCTCGCCACGGCGGCAGGATCTGGTTCGAGAGCACGCCCGGCCAGGGCTCGACCTTTCACTTCACCCTCCCCAGTCGCCGCGAGGGGCCGTCATGAGCGCGAGCGTGCTCGTGGTCGAGGACGATCTCGACCTCCTGGGCCTCCTCGAGATGCTGCTTCAGGACGCCGGGCACCTCGTCCGGACCGCCCGGGACGGCGCGCAGGCCCTGGAGCGCGTGTCCGAGGAGATGCCGGCGCTCATCCTGCTCGACATGCGCATGCCGGTCATGAACGGGTGGGAGTTCGCCCGGGAGTTCCGGGCCCGCCACGGTCGAGCCTGCCCGATCGTGGTGGTGACGGCGGCCGAGAATGCCCGGCTCCGCGCAGCGGAGATCGAGGCGGAGGGCTTCTTGGCGAAGCCATTCGACCTGGACGACGTCCTGCGCATGGTCGCCCGTTTCGTGCCGCAGCCGAGCGGTGCTCGGGCCTAGAGGCGGGCATCTCTTCTTGCGCGCCGGGCTCACCCCTTGGGACGCGGCTTGTGCGTTTCGCGCGCCCGGGTTAGGCCTCGGGCGTCGCCATGACCTCCCCTCCCCCTTCCGCCGTGGCCGCGATCCCCACCCGCGATCCCGTCTGTGGGATGGAGGTCGACCCGGCGAGCCCGCCCGGCGGGACGGTGGAGCGCGGCCGCTATCGGTACCATTTCTGCAGCGGCGCCTGCCGCACCCGCTTCGAGAAGGACCCCTCGGCGTTCATCGCCAGGGACCCGGTGTGCGGGATGGAGGTGAACCCCAAGGCGCCGAAGGGCGGCCAGCTCGAGCACGGGGGCCAGCGGTACTTCTTCTGCAGCCAGAGATGCCTTTCGAGGTTCACCGAGGACCCCGGCGCCTTCCTGCGCCGCGGCTCGGAAGGCGCGCCGGCCGTGGAGGCGCAGGCGCCCGCGATCCCGTCGGGGGTGGAGGTCGAGTGGGCCTGCCCGATGGACCCGGAGGTGCGGGAGAAGCAGCCGATCCCTTGCCCCGTCTGCGGCATGGCCCTCGAACCGCTCGTCGTGGGCGGACTCCCCGCCGGCGAGGAGCCGACGAGCCCGGAGCTCGCGAGCATGAGCCGGCGGTTCTGGTTCGGGCTCTTTCCGGCGGCGGCGGTGCTGCTCTTGTCGATGGGCCCGATGCTGTTCGGGATGCCGCACGGGCTCCCTTCCGGCTCCCGGCGAATCGCCCTCCTCCAGCTCGCCCTCTCGACGCCCGTCGTGGCCTACGGCGGCTGGCCCTTTTTCGAGCGGGCCTTCCTCTCGATCCGCACCCGGAAGCTCAACATGTTCACGCTCATCGGCCTGGGGACGGCCGCCGCCTACGCCTTCAGCGCGGCCGCGACCCTCTTGCCGGCGAGCGCCTTCCCGCCCGAGGTGCTCGAGCACGGGGGCGCCCCTCCCGTCTACTTCGAGTCGGCCGCCGCCATCGTCGAGCTGGTGCTTCTCGGGCAGGTGCTGGAGCTGCGGGCCCGGCGCCGCGCCTCGGGCGCCGTGCGCGCCCTGCTCCGGCTCGCGCCCCGCACCGCCCGCCGCATCGAGCCCGGCGGAGAGGAGGGAGACGTCCTCGTCGATTCGCTCCGACCGAACGATCGGCTCCGGGTCCGGCCCGGGGAGAAGATCCCGGCCGACGGGCGCGTCGAGTCGGGTTCCTCGACCGTCGACGAGTCGATGGTGACCGGGGAGTCGATGCCCGTCGAGAAGGGCTCCGGCGATCCCGTGACCGGCGGCACCCTGAATGGCCGGGGCGCGCTCCTCATCCGGGTGGAGCGGGTGGGCAAGGACACGCTGCTCGCCCAGATCGTGCGGATGGTGACGGACGCCCAGCGAAGCCGGGCGCCCATCCAGCGGCTCGCCGACGTGGTCTCGGGCTATTTCGTCCCGGGGGTGATGGCCGCGGCGGTCCTGGCGTTCGGGGGATGGGCCGCCTTCGGCCCCGAGCCGCGGCTCGCCCACGCGGTCGTGGCGGCCGTGTCGGTGCTCATCATCGCCTGCCCCTGCGCCCTCGGTCTCGCAACCCCCATGGCCATCATGGTGGGGACCGGACGGGGGGCCCGAGCGGGAGTCCTGGTGCGGAGCGCCGAGGCGCTCGAGCGCCTCGAAAGGGTCGAGACGTTGCTGCTCGACAAGACCGGGACGCTCACCGTGGGGAAGCCCGCGATCTCCTCGGTGGAGGCGCTCGCCCCGGGCGGCGAGGACGAACTGTTGCGGCTGGCGGCGAGCGCCGAACGCTCCGCCGAGCACCCGCTCGCCTCGGCCATTCTGACCGCCGCCCGGTCCCGGGGGCTGGCTCTCGCCGAGGCGACCTCGTTCGAGGCCCTCCCCGGCCGCGGCATCAGAGCGGTGGTCGAGGGGCGGCGCGTGGCGCTGGGGAACGCGGCCTGTCTGGAGGAGTCGGGCGTCGACGCCCTCCCCCTCTCCGAGCGGGCCGAGGCGCTCTCCGCCGCCGGGAACACGGTGGTGCTCGTCGCAGTGGAGGGTGCGCCGATGGGGCTCCTCGCGGCGCGGGACCCCTTGAAGCCGGGCGCGGCCGAGGTCCTCCGCACCCTCCACGCGGAGGGGTTTCGGACCATCGCGATGGTGACCGGCGATCGGTGGGCCGCCGCGCGGGCCGTGGCCCGCGAGCTCGGCCTCGACGCGGTGGAGGCGGAGGTCCCCCCGGCGGGGAAGAGGGCCGCGGTCGAGCGGTTCCGGGCGCTGGGGCGGGGGGTTGCCTTCGCCGGCGACGGCATCAACGACGCCCCGGCCCTGGCTGCGGCCGACGTGGGCATCGCCATGGGGACCGGCACGGACGTGGCCATCGAGTCGGCCGGGCTCACCCTGGTGTCGGGGGAGCTTGGGGCGCTCGTGCGCGCGCGGCGCCTCTCGCGGGCCACCTTGCGGAACGTCCGCCAGAACCTGTGGTGGGCCTTCGCCTACAACGCCGCGGGAGTCCCCATCGCCGCGGGCGTGCTCTACCCGGCGCTGGGCGTGCTCCTCTCGCCTTTGGTGGCGAGCGCCGCCATGAGCTTCAGTTCCGTGACCGTCATCGCCAATGCCCTTCGGCTGCGCCGGGCGCGGCTGTGAGGGGGGCGTCGGCCCGCCAGGGCCGTGGCCCGCTCGCCCGCCCGCTTCCCCGCATCGGGGTGTCGCCCGGACCGGGGGTGTCGGTTAGCAGTGAGGCCCATGGCCATCGCCGTGAAGGACCTCCCGGTGCCGCGCCGCGTCTCTCGCCTCGGGCTCCTCTGGCAGAGCACCATGGGCAGGAAGGCCCTCATGGCTCTGACCGGCGCGATCCTGTTCTTGTACGTGTTCTTCCACCTGCTCGGAAACCTCCAGGTGTTCGCCGGCCCGGAGCAGATCAACGCCTACGCCCGGTTGCTCCACGTTTCGCCCCAGATCCTGTGGACGGTGCGGGTGGTCCTCCTCGCGGCCGTTCTGGTCCACGTGGTGGCCGGGGTCTCGCTTTGGTACCGCGCCCGGTCGGCGCGCCCCGAGGGCTACGCCGAGTACCGGGCGGGCGCGTCCTCCACCGCCTCGCGGACGATGATCTGGAGCGGCCTGCTCATCTTCGCCTTCGTGGTCTATCACCTCCTGGACCTCACCGTGGGGGTGGCCAACCCCGACTTCCGCGAGGGGGACGTGTTCCACAACGTGGTGGTGACCTTCGGCCGCGGGGCCGGGGTGCTCGCCTACCTCTTGGCGATGGTGGGCCTCGGATTCCACCTCTGGCACGGCGTCTACTCCATGTTCCAGTCGCTCGGGCTCTCGAACCGCCGGCTCACGCCCAGCGTGAAGCGGTTCGCGGCTGCCCTCTCCGTGATCCTCGCTCTCGGCTTCGCCTCCATCCCGATCGCCGTTCTGGTCGGGCTCGTCGGCTGAGGAGAGCCC
The DNA here is from genome assembly GCA_035686075.1 of Anaeromyxobacter sp. Taxonomy (GTDB): domain Bacteria; phylum Myxococcota; class Myxococcia; order Myxococcales; family Anaeromyxobacteraceae; genus Anaeromyxobacter. Next base: position 246,196 of record DASRZU010000045.1, on the reverse strand, counting down.
GCATGGAAGCTCGCCCCTCGATCCCCACCGCTTTCGCCCCGTCCCACCCGCGCCTCGACGCTCGCATTCCGAGCGGTCCCCTCCCGCAGAAGTGGGAGCGCCGCCGGTTCGAGATGAAGCTCGTCAACCCCGCCAACAAGCGAAAGTACACGGTCATCGTGGTAGGAACGGGGCTGGCCGGCGCCGCCGCCGCCGCCTCGCTCGGCGAGCTCGGGTACCGGGTTCTGTCCTTCTGCTACCAGGACAGCCCCCGTCGGGCGCACTCCATCGCCGCCCAGGGTGGGATCAACGCCGCCAAGAACTACCCCAACGACGGCGACTCGGTGGAGCGGCTGTTCTACGATACCGTGAAGGGCGGCGACTTTCGCTCCCGCGAGGCCAACGTCTACCGGCTGGCCCAGCTCTCGGTGAACATCATCGACCAGTGCACCGCGCAAGGGGTGCCCTTCGCCCGCGAGTACGGGGGAACCCTCTCCAACCGTTCCTTCGGCGGGGCCCTCGTCTCCCGGACGTTCTACGCCCGCGGCCAGACCGGGCAGCAACTCCTGCTCGGGGCCTACCAGGCGCTCATGCGGCAGGCGGCAGAGGGGCAGGTCCTCCTCCACCCGCGGACGGAGATGCTGGAGCTGGTGGTGGTCGAGGGTCGGGCGCGCGGCATCGTGGCCCGCGACCTCGTCACCGGCACGATCTCCTCCCACGCCGCCGACGCTGTGGTCTTGTGCACCGGCGGGTACGGCAACCTCTTCTACCTCTCCACCAACGCCCGGGGCTGCAACGCCACCGCCATCTGGCGGGCCTACCGGCAGGGGGCCCTCTTCGCCAACCCCTGCTACACCCAGATCCACCCGACCTGCATCCCGCGCTCCGGCGACTACCAGTCCAAGCTCACGCTCATGAGCGAGTCCCTCCGGAACGACGGGCGGGTGTGGGTCCCGAAGGAGAAGGGGGACGGGCGCTCCCCCCAGGAGATTCCCGAGGGCGACCGCGATTACTACCTGGAGCGGATGTACCCCACCTACGGCAACCTGGCCCCGCGGGACATCGCCTCGCGAGCTGCCAAGCTGGTCTGCGACCAGGGTCGCGGCGTGGGCCCGGGCGGGCTCGGCGTCTATCTGGACTTCTCGGACGCCTTCGAGCGCCTGGGCCGAAAGGTCTTGGACGAGCGGTATGGCAATCTGTTCGAGATGTACGAGCGGATCACCGGGGACGATCCCCATCGGGTCCCCATGCGCATCTACCCCGCAGTCCACTACACCATGGGTGGACTATGGGTGGACTACGACCTCATGAGCACCATCCCGGGCCTGTTCGTCGCGGGGGAGGCAAACTTCTCCGATCACGGCGCGAACCGGTTGGGGGCGAGCGCCCTCATGCAGGGGTTGGCGGACGGGTACTTCATCGTGCCCTACACGGTGGGGGACTACCTGGCCCGCGGCGGGCTGGGCAGGGTCGACCCGTCGCAGGGCCCCTTCCGCGACGCCGAGGCGGTCGTCGCGGCCCGGCTCCGGCGGCTCTTGGAGGTGCGGGGCACCCGCCCGGTGGAGGTCTTCCACCGAGCGCTCGGCAACCTTCTCTGGAACGACTGCGGGATGGCCCGCTCCCGCGGGAGCCTCACCCAGGCGCTGGCCGAGATCCCGCGCCTGCGCGACGAGTTCTGGCGCGATCTGCGGCTGGTGGGCACGGGCGAGGAGCTGAACCAGGACCTCGAGCGGGCCGGTCGGGTGGCGGACTACTACGAACTCGCCGAGCTCATGTGCCTCGACGCCCTGGAGCGCGAGGAGTCCTGCGGCGGGCACTTCCGGGTGGAGCACCAGACCGAGGAAGGCGAGGCCCTCCGGCACGACGACCGTTTCACCCATGTGGCCGCCTGGGAGTGGCGGGGCCCGGGAGAGAAGCCGGTGCGCCACGAGGAGCCGCTCGTGTTCGAGGCCGTGCCGCTGCAGGCGCGCAGTTACAAGTGAGGGAGCTCCGGTGCGGATCGTCCTCGATGTGTGGCGTCAGCGCAGTCCCAGGGAGGCGGGCCGCTTCCTGCGTTACGAGGTGCCCGACCTCTCCGAGCACATGTCGTTCCTCGAGATGCTGGACGTGCTCAACGTCCGGCTCGTGGAACGGGGCGAGGAGCCCGTCGCCTTCGACTCGGACTGCCGGGAGGGCATCTGCGGGACGTGCGGCTTCCTCGTGAACGGGGAGGCGCACGGACCGCTAATGAACGCGACCATCTGTCAGACGCACCTGCGTCACTTCCGCGACGGGGAGGTGCTGCGCCTCGAGCCCTGGCGTGCCGCCGCCTTCCCGGTCCGACGCGACCTGGTGGTCGACCGGAGCGCGCTCGACCGCATCATCGCCGCAGGCGGCTACGTCTCGATCCGCACCGGGAGCGCGCCCGAGGCCAACGCCCTCCTCGTCCCCAAGCCTGAGGCGGACCGGGCCATGGAGGCGGCCGCCTGCATCGGTTGTGGCGCCTGCGTGGCGGTCTGCCCGAACGCCTCGGCCGCGCTCTTCACCGGGGCTAAGATCTCGCACCTCGGGCTTTTGCCGCAGGGGCAGCCGGAGCGGGCCCGGCGGGTCCTCACCATGGGCGCCCAGGCCGCGGAGGAGGGGTTCGGGCACTGCACCTCCATCGGCGAGTGCGCTGCCGCCTGCCCGGCGAGCATCGATCTCGAGGTCATCGCCCGAATGAACCGCGACTTCCTCCGGGCCGCCCTGTCCCGGCGCGAGCGGGAGCCGATCTCGACCCTCTCCCGCTCCTCCCTCCGCGAGCCGACGGCCGAGCCATAGCGAGCCATGGAGGTGGGGGGACCCGCTCCGACCCGACCGGGGTCGGCTCTTCGTGCGTGGACAGGCCGAGGCACCCCCGGTAGACCCTCGCTCGCGGAGGCCCGGCACGCCGGCGCGTACCCCGACCGTTCACGGGGAGAGCAAGCCTCCTTGGAAGGTGCACCATGGCCCAGGCTCTCCACCGCTTCAGGTTCCACCGCGTCGGCGGGCTGGATCAGGTCTCGCTCGCGGCCGCCGAGGACCTCGAGGACCTGGGCAACCTGGACCAGAAGCTCTGGACCGCCCTCTCCTGCCCTACCCGCGGGCTGGAGCTCGACGCGGGGACGCTCGACCTCCTCGACGGGGACCACGACGGCCGGGTCCGTGCCCCCGACGTGTTGGCCGCGGTGGACTGGTGCAAGCCCCGCCTTCGATCGCTCGGCGAACTCCTCTCCGGCAAGGACGACCTCCCCCTCGAGGCGATCGACGCCGACACCCCGGAAGGCCGGGCGCTGCTCGGGGCCGCCCACCAGATCCTGGGCGCCCTCGGCCGGCCCGGGGCCGAGAGCATTGGCCAAGGCGACATCGCCGACGTGAGCCGCGCCCTTCACGGCACGCTCTTCAACGGCGACGGAGTGATCACCCCCGCCTCGGCCGAGGGAGACGCCCCGCTGGCGGCGGCCATCGGCGACGCCCTCTTGTGCGTCGGCGGGGAGATGGACCGGTCTGGCCAGCCCGGCATCGACCGTAAGCTTTCGGAGGCCTTCTTCACCGATCTGGCCTCGTACCGCGCCTGGTGGGAGGCGGGGGCCACGCCGGCCATCCAGACCCTGGGTGCGGCCACCGCGGGCGCCTATCGGGCCGTCGCCGCGGTGCGGGCCAAGGTGGACGACTATTTCGCCCGCTGCCGGCTCTCCGCCGTCGACCCCCGGGGCGCCCTCTTGCTCTCCGGCAGCGACGCCGGGCTCTCCGCGCTCGCCGCCCGCGATCTTTCGTCTCTCCCCGCCGAGCTCGCCGCCCTCCCCATCGCACGCGTCGAGCCGGGCCACGCCCTGCCGCTCGGCGAGGGGGTGAACCCAGCCTGGGCGAGCGCGGTCTCGGCGCTCTCCGCCGACGCGGTGGTCCCCACCCTCGGCCCACGGGCGGCGCTTTCGGCCCAGGACTGGTCCGCCCTCCTCGCCCGGCTCGGTCCCTACGACGCCTGGCAGGCAGAGAAGAAGGGGGCGGCCGTGGAGCGCCTGGGCATCGAGCGGGTGCGGGAGCTCCTGGAGGGCGGGTTCAAGGAGCGGATCGAGGCCCTGGTGGAGCGGGACCTCGCGCTCGAGCCGCAGGCGCGGGCCATCGCCGACGTGGTGCGGATGGTCCACTACCACCGGGACCTCCACACGCTCTTGCGAAACTTCGTCTCCTTCGCCGACTTCTACGACCCCGAGCACAGCGCGGTGTTCCAGGCCGGCACGCTCTACCTCGACGCGCGGAGTTGCGAGCTGTGCGTCCGGGTGGACGACCCCGCTGCCCACTCCGCCCTGGCCTCGCTCTCGCGGATGTACATCGCCTACTGCGAATGCCGGCGCACCGGGGGGTCCGGCATGCGGATCGCTGCCTGTTTCACCGAGGGAGACTCGGACTACCTCATGGTCGGACGCAACGGGGTCTTCTACGATCGGCAGGGCCGCGACTGGGACGCCACCATCGTCAAGATCGTCGAGAACCCCATCAGCCTCCGCCAGGCGTTCTTCGCCCCCTACAAGAAGTTCGTGCGGCTCATCGAGGAGCAGGTCGCCAAGTTCGCGGCCGCCAAGGAGCAGGAATCCGCCGCCCGTCTCCAGGCGGCCGCGAGCGGCACGGTGGGACAGGCGACCGGCACGGTCCCGACCCCCAAGGCCGAGGCGGTGGACATCGGAAGGATGGTGGGGATCATCGCCGCCATCGGCGTCGGCGCCGGCGCCCTGGGAACCCTTTTCGGAGGTCTCATCTCCGGGTTCTTGGGCCTTGAGCCCTGGTGGGCCAAGCTCGTGGCCGTGGCAGGCGTCCTGCTCGTCATCTCCGGCCCTTCCGTGCTCGTGGCCTGGCTCAAGCTGCGCCAGCGCACGCTCGGACCGGTGCTCGACGCCAACGGCTGGGCCATCAATGGCCGGGTCAAGGTGAACCTCCCGCTCGGGCAAGCGCTCACCTCCCGGGCCGTGCTCCCCCCCGGGTCGATCCGCTCGTTCAAGGACCCGTACCAGGACCGGGCCGCCACCCGGAGGCGGTTCCTCTTCTGGACCGTCGTGGTCCTTCTGGCCGCCGCACTCGTCCTCGCTCGCCTTGTGCACTTCTGGCCGTTCGGGCCGTTGTCATAGGGCGCGCTCTCACGAGGTCGCGGGTCCCGTGGACGAGGGCTCTCTTCGCGTGCGATACGTCGGTCGTGCGTCTCTCCCGCCCTCGCGTTCTGCTCCGCGCCCTGCTCCTCGTGGCAGGGGGAGCATTTCTCTTATGGAAAGCGTGGGGCTCGCACGCCGCCGCCCGCGCCTCGGGGGGCGGGCCGGATGCCGTGCTCCTCGCGCGGACGGCGCTCGTGGAGGGGCTCATGGGCGTCCTCGGGCTGGTCGCGGCGGCCGTGGCCTTCTTGGCGCTCCGGCCGCGCCGGAGAAGGCACACCCTCCACCTCGGCGATCTCGCGCAGGGGAGCCCGGAAAGAGACATCCGGCGGGGATGAGCCGGGGCCGTCGGGCCCGGCCGGCGCGCCCTCCTCTAATAGATCTTTCCGACCTCGGCTCCGGAGAAGTACGCCCTCAGGATCTCCTGGTACTCCTGTCCGGACATGGCCCGGCCCACCGCCCCCCACTGGCAGAGCCCCACTCCGTGCCCCCATCCGCCCCCCCGGAGCACGAGCGAGTCTCCATCGCGGTCCACGACGAACATCGCCGAGGGCAGGTCGCCGAGCGCATGGCGGATGCGGAGCTCGGGGCCGAGATCGATGACCCCATGGGCCCCCTCCACCCGCACCGAGCGGGCCCGGCCGGAGGCGCCCCGCGAGGTCACCCGCACCGACCGAACGCGGCCCACCCCCAGAGCCTCGCCGATGGCCTCGAGGCGAGGGGGATCGAGCCGGCGCTCCCAGCGGAACTTGTCGCGGCTCGCGGCGGGGAGGCGGCAGTACGCGGCCGACGGGGCGGAGAGGAAGGCGCGGAGGGCGATGTCCCTCGAGAGCCCGCCCGCCCAACGCGCGGCCTCCTCCCGCGGCATGTCGGGCCGCCCCCTAAGGCTGGCCGAGGGTGCGTTCCCCCAGACCGCGTCGTTGTCCTCGCCGTGCCCACCGCACATGGCCGAGTAGACGCCGTCCACCAGCCGACGATCGCGCACCCCGAAGAGCGCCTCGCCCCTTGTGGCCCGCACCGCCTCATCGGTACGGGCGGTCCGGGCGCCATCGCCCCGGTAGGCCTGGCAGTGGACCTCGGCGCAGAGCATGAACGGGTCGTTGAGGTGCCGGATGCCCAGCTGGGAGAGCACGTTGGAGCGCGCCGTCACCGCCTGGGCCTTCAGTGCCTCGAGGGGCGAGTTCCCCGGCATCTCGCTCGGGACGATGCCTCGGAGCAGCTCCTCGAGCGGCACGCCGTGTATGACCGCGAGCGCGCCTTCGGGGTCGAGGGTCACGAAGAGCCGCCCCTTGTAGGAGCGGTCTTCGCGGGCCCGGGCCGAACCGAGCTCGTGCTCGACCGACTCCACCACCACTACCGCTTCCCCCTCGACGAGCACGGTGAGCGCGCTGTCTGCCTCGCCCAGCGGCGCCCCGCCGGGGCCGAACAAGAGCAGCTGCCCGGACGGGCGGATCACGATCTCCTTGTCGAGCACCGCACGCCTGCCGAGCGCTCTCAGGCGGGCCACCGTCGCCTCCGCGCCCGCCTCCCCGCCGTCGCCCTCCACGACCACCTGCTCGCGGCGGTTGTCGACGACCCGCCCCGCGATCCCGTAGACCGGTCCGGAGACCCTTATCCGGGCGGCCATCCCATCGCCCTCGAGCTCCCGGCGCAGGGCGACGGCCGCCTCGTGGGAGGGGAAAGGCTCGTCCACCACCGCCGACCAGGCGACCCGAGCCGCGACCGCGTCGCGGGGGCGAACCGTCAGGCGGATCCCTGCGGGCGCATCGACCGTCCCCCCCCCGCGCAGGAGCACATGGGCCGGCCCCTGGGGTCGGAAGGAGATCTCGCGCTGCCCTTCCATGAGGCCGATCGTGACGAGCGGTTCGCCCCCCGAAGCAAACTCCAGCCGATGCCCCCAGAGGAGGTCGAGCGGGTCGGCGAGGTCCACCGCGGGAGGCGGCGGCTCCGGGACCGGCAAGGGCAAGGGAGGAGGGGGGAGCGCGGCCTCGCTCTCTTCCGGCGGGGTGGGCGCCTCGACCTCGACCGGCGGCGCGGGAGCCTGCTCGGGCACCGGGGGCCCGCTGGCGACGCTCGCGCACCCGCAGGCGAGCAGGGCTTGGAGGAGCGCGGCCCTCACGGCGAGAGCCGATGCTCCTCGTCACAGGCCGAACGGTGGATCACGATCTCCCTTCTACCTCGCTCAGGGGTCCGGCGGCGACACGGTCGGGCGGGCGAGGGACTCCCCAGGGCCCTAACGCCGCACGGTGAGGCGCCGGAAGGCGCGGTGCAACCTGGCCGTCACGGGTCCGGGGCGGCCGTCGCCCACAATCCTCTCCCCCACCCGCGTGACGGGGAGGATCTCTCGAGAGGTGGAGGTGAGGAACACCTCGTCCGCGGTGAACAGGTCCTCCGGCTCGAGCAGGACCTCCTCCACGGTCACCCGCTCGGAGCGAGCGAGGGCGAGGACCAGGCCCCGGGTGACCCCCTCCAGAATTCCGGCGGTGAGGGGGGGCGTGACGAGCGTCCCCTTCCGCACGGCGAACAAGCTGGACGAGCAGCCTTCGGTGACCCTCCCGCGTCCGTCGAGGAGGAGGGCCTCGTGTGCGCCCGCCGCTCGCGCCTCTCGCATCGCCAGCACGTGGGGGAGATGTGCTCCGGTCTTGGCGGTCGGATCCACGGCCTCGGGCGGAGGCCGCGGGACGGTCGCAAGAGCGACCTTCACGCCCTCGGCGTAGGCGCGCTCCTTCGGCCCATCCAAGGGCTCAAGGAGGATCACCGCCAGCGGATCGACCGCCAGGGCCGGATCGAGCCCCAGCTCCCCGGCCCCGCGAGTCATCACGACGCGAGCGGACCACTCTCCCCGGTTCCAGGGAGCAGCCTCGGGATCCACCGGTGGGAGGGGCAGGTCCTCGGCCGCGCGTAAGGTCCGCTCCAGCTCCTCGGCGGTCCGCGGAGCGTCCCAGCGCGGTGCGAGGGCGATGCGCTCCGCCGAGTGGGCCAGCCTTCGAAGGTGGGCCCCGAGCTCGAAGGGGCGCCGCTCGTAGGTGCGGATCACCTCGTACACGCTGTCGCCGTGCAGAAACCCGCGATCGAGCACCGAGACGCGGGCGCGGTCGGGGGGAACGAGGTCCCCGTCCAGGTTCACGATGAGCGGGGTCGCCATGCGAATTCGATCTAAGCCCCGGCGGGGGGCGCGGTCACCGGGAAACCGAGGCATCGGGTGGGCCCCACGCTCGAACCGGGCCGCAGCGAGCGCTCCAAACCGGTCGCTGTCCGTTTCTTGACCGGACCGGAAGCGGGCGATATCACGGGCGGAATGGATCGGGACGTCGAGTGCACTCATTGCCACGTAGTGATGACCAGCTGGTCGGCCCCCGGCAGCCCGGTCCGTTACTACCAGTGCCCGTTCTGTACCCGGACCCATTCCTCGCCCTACGGCGAGGTCTTCCGGCGCGGTGCCGGCGCGCGGGTGCTCGCCGCTCGATCCGTCCCCGGCGGCATCCCCACGGCCACGGCCGACGACGTTCGCTGGGCAGGAATCAAGGCCAGCGCGGCCCGCTGGTTCGCGCGGCTGGACGCGGAAGAGCGAACGCGGCGTACGCCCTGCGATGCTTCGGCCCCGCCCCCATTCGCCCGCGCCCGTCCGGCGGTCCCCCTCGGAGACCCCCGACACGTCGTCGCTCTCCAGCCGACGGGCTCGCGCCGAAAGCCGTGAGGTGTTGGAGCCTCTCCGTGCGGCGGCGACCGCCCGATCAGCTCGTCCCAGACCTCGACCGGCCCCCGGAAAAGAGCCAGCCCCAGAAAGCGCCCAAGAGCGCGAGTCCGAGGCTGGCGCGAGCCTCTACCGGAATGGTGCGGGCGGGCGAGACCGCCGCCTCGATGAGCGCCGCAACGATGAGAGCGGGAACCACCAGGGCCAAAAGGGGTGCCACCTCGCGGCCTGCGGCCTGCAGAGCGGCGCGCCGGGGCCACTCGCCGGGTTCGACCAGGGCTCCGGCCATGACGAACCCTGCCTGGGCAGCGAGGAGCAGCGCCGAGATCTCGAGGGGACCATGGGCGGCCACGAAGCCGAGCAGATCGGCGAGCATCCCGTGCTGGGCCGCGTAGGCGAGCACCGACCCGATCAAGAGCCCGTTCAGGAGGAGGAGGAGGGCCGTCCCGATGCCGGCGCTTAGTCCCAGGCCGAACGCCAGAGCGGCCGCCGTGACGTTGTTGTGCAGCAGGGCCGCGCCCGTCACGCCCGGCGCCGCGGAGAGCAGCTGACCGGTCCAGGTCCGTCCCGCAGCCATCGCTTCCCGCGCCGGGAGGGGAACGAGCAACTCCGCCGCCGCGGGATCGATCGCAACCGCTAGTGCGCCACCCCCGAGCCCGGCCAAAAGGACGAGCGCCGCGAGGAGCAGGGCCCCGGGGTGCCGCCGAGTGGCCGCCGGGATCCGGTCGCGCACGAGGCGGGCCAGGGCGGCGGCCCGGGCTCTCGGGCGGTAGAGGGCCCGGTAGGCCTTGGCCACGAGCTGCGAGAGGTAGCCCTCCGCGTCCGTTCCGGGGAACCGGGCACGCACGAGCGCAAGGTCCGCTGCAGCGCGCCGGTACAGCCGATCCAACTCCCCCACCTCGGCGAGCGGGAGGCGGGACCGCTGGGCCCGCTCCGCGAGCGTGCTCAAGCGCTCCCATCCCTCGCGGTGGGCGCGGACGAAGACCGCCACCGAGCGGGCCGAGCCGCTCATGCCCCCTCCGCATACCAAGCCGCGAACGCCTCGAGGAACGCCTCCGCGTCCGCCTCCTCCGGCGTCACGACGCCGGCTCGCACGGCCAGCGTCTTGGCGAGAACCGCGGCGACCCGGGAGCGCGCCTTCCCTTCCAGGTCGGGGCGGCGCCTCAAGAACTCCGAGAGCCGCTCGAAGCCCTCCGCCGCGAGCGCGGGTCGAGCACGGCCGCGAAGCTGCGGGAAGCGTCGAGCCGCGGCCTCGGCCGGACGGTCGTAGCGAGAGAGGTCGTAACGACGCTGGCGGACCACGAGCGTACCGGCCACGAGGTCCCCGAGCCGCTGTCGGCGGCTCCCCAGGGCCACCGAGAGGATCGCCGGAGCGTAGCCCAGGGGAAGCTCCATTGCGCGCAGCACGTTTCGGAGCAGGGACTCGGACAGCCCGGGCGGGCCGCCATCGGCCTTGACCACCCGGATCCCGGCGAGGCGTTTCCCGGGGGTCTGGCCCTCCCCCAATAGCTCCCATACAACGTCCCAGCCCCAGCCAGCCAAGAGCACCGACACGGCGGTGAGCAACTGGCCCGCGAGCGAGAGCGCCTCCAGGTCGCGGAGGAGGTCGCCGGAGATCGAGTAGACGAGTAGACCGGTCACCGAGAGGAGGAAGATGCACAATGCGTCAGCCAGCCAGGCGAGAGCCCTGGCCCCGATCCCGGAAAGCTCCAGCGTGACTGCGACGCGCTCGGGCGTCAGGAGTTCCAAGGTCGGGCGCTCGTCCATCGTGGGGAGATGTTAGCAGACCGACCTGCGACAAACCGTTCTGGAAGTCCGCGTGCGTCGGTTGTAGTGACCGGGCCATGAGTCGGTTTCGCGCCCTCGTCCTCGATCTCGGCAACGTCCTGGTTCGCTCGCAGCCCCCGGACCTGGTTCGGCGAATGAGCGAGATCGCCCTCGTGCCGCTCGCCACGTTCACCAAGGCCTATTGGTCGCACCGGAACGCCTACGACCTCCACGGGGACGCTCGCCGGTACTGGAACGAGGTGCTTAGGGACGCGGGGAGCCCGCTCGATGGGTTCGCCGGTGAAAAGGCCCTTATGAGCCTCTCCGCGGTCGACGCGGAGTCGTGGACCCAGTACCGGGAGGAGCTGTGGGAGATCGCAGCCGCTTTCAGGGCAACCGGCGGCCAGACCGCCCTTCTCTCGAACTGCAACCCGGAGGTGATGGGACTCGTGCGAGCTCAGCGGGCGGTCGAGCGATACTTCGACACGCTCGTGGTCTCGAGCGAGGTCGGGTGCCTGAAGCCGGATCCCGCCATCTACCTCATCGCCCTGCGCCGGCTCGGCGTCGAGCCCGGGGACGCGCTCTTCGTCGACGACCGCGCCGAGAATGTGGCGGGCGCAACGGCCGTGGGACTGCAAGCTCTCCTCTTCAAGGGCGACGGCTCGGTGGGCGAGCTGCGGCGCCGACTCGAGCAGGCGACGTGAACGACGGCGCGCAGGGGGCCGGCCGCCAGCTCCTTCGGAGGCATTTCTCGGGCGCAGGAGAGAGGCTTTCGGCGTCAGCCGCCGCTCGCGGAGAGCAGTCCCGGCTCTTTCGCTTTCCGCGCCACCGCGATCGTCCGGCCGCGTCGGAAGCGGTAGCTGCCGCAAGGCGAGCCCCTAGCGAGGCTCCGCGGCCAAACGACCGCTGGGCGCCTCGCCCCGCCTTTCCGCGTCAGGCAGTCGGCCAGGGTCGCAACTCGATTTGGCCGAGCCGCAGCCGAGCGACAGCTCGACGGTACGAAGGGGTGCCCGGGGTAGGCGAGAGGCTCCGCGCTCAACGACGAGGCGAGCCGTGCCGCATTCGAACGGATCGTGAGGACGAAATGCTCAGGAACTCCGGGCCATTGCAGCGTCGCTCGACCGGGCCCGCGACCGTTTGCGCCTTCGATGCGCGAGGGCTCCACGACCCCGGCAATCGGCGGGCGAGAGCGGGAGCGGCGTCGAAGGGTCCCTGGGCGGACGAGCTTCGGGACGTCACCTGCGGTGGGCACACAGACCGTGGGATAACGGGCGACTCTGCGAGGCAGGAGGATGGTGGGCATGTTCTGCCACGCCTGCTACGGGCCAAAGGACGTGTGTGAACGCTGCGGCTATGCGACGTGTCCGAGTTGCTCACCGTGCCCTTGTGTGACCGGCGTGGGAAGCCCGCGTGCCCTCGCCGCGATGCGATTCTACGACGAGTACGGTGCATCGCCGCAGGAGCTGGCCAGGTGGCGACTTCACGAGTTGCTGTGTGAGGCGACGGCAAGGAGTCGCGGATGACGTGATGGGGGCGGGACGGGTCTGCCCCTCGACGGTCGGCCTCGCCTGTTCGAAGCCTCGCGGCTCTCTCGGCTTGGCGCCTTCACTTGCCAAAGGCATTTTTCGCTGGGGAACTTCATCGAACTGGCGTTCGGCCTCCCCTGGCGGCGATCGGGTCCGTCCTTTCGAACGCCCTGCACAAAGCGACAAGATCTGCTAGGAATGTCTGAGACTTGGGGTGCTAGCTCAACCAGGCAGAGCAGCGGCCTTTTAAGCCGTTGGTTCCGGGTTCGATTCCCGGGCGCCCCATCTGCGCTCCGGCTCCGGCCGGTTTGTATTTCCTGCGTCCTCCGCTCTTCCCCAGCGTTCCCCCGCGTGTCCAGAAGCCTTCGGCGGTCTCTTTGAAAGCGGGGGAACCGCCGTCCACCTCGCGGACGGCCTGTGCTGTTTGGGGGACGGCCGTCGAGGCGTTGGCAGCGCAGGCGGGCCGCTCTCGATCCGGGCCGCCTGGACGACACGTCATCGAGTTCTTCGCACACCGGTTTCGCGAGGTGAGCGTCGAAGCCGGCTGCCACGCCTCATTCGGCGGTGGACTCTCGGAGCCCCGGGTAGGAGGCACCGCAACGTTTCGAACGCGCTCGATTCCAGGGGAGCAGTACACCCCGATCTCGCAGCGCTTCGCGACGGGGTACATCACCCTTTTCAGACCCGGGGGGCTTCCCTCCTCCTTGCCACTTCGGCCGCGAAGGCGCTCGTCCCGCACTGGGATGGCCGTGGACGCGGATCGCTCGTTCACTGGACCAAGTTGGGCGTCCCGGCGTCGTAGCGAGCCTTCGCGGGAGCGTGTAGGTCGTTCCGGTCGTGGGATCGACCCAGGGCCAGGTGCAAGAGTCGCCCGAACAGCACGCGGAGTTCATGAAGGCCGGCTCCATCTTGTTGAGACCATCCCAGTCTGCCGTCGGGGAGCGTGGTCTGCTTTGTGTACGGATGGACGCTGTCGTAGGGGCTGTCATCGTCCAGCCCAGCATCCAGATCGCCGGGGGATCATGGCCTGGTTGTCGGGGCTACTGTCATGGACCCGGCTCGCTCCGGAGCCGACCACCCCGGGCGTTCCGAGCACGTTCTCCAAGAAGGAGAACCAGTAGCTGTAAGTCATCAGGCGAACGGTACGGAACGGCCCACCATTGGTGTAGGCCTGGCCTAGGGCGAGGTGAAGTTGCCATCCCTGGAAGTGGCAGCGAAGCGCCGTGTGGTGAATGCTGTTCCCGTGGGTGGTGACGCTGTCGAAGTTGTAGCCCTAGTTTCCCTCAAAGGGCGTGTGAGCGCCGATGTCATGGGAACCATTGACGCAACACTCGTCGAAGTCGTTGCATCCGGGCTCCTCGGCGGGGCCGGAGCCGATGAATCCCTCGTCCGCATAGTTGTAAGTCACGACCGCTCCCGCCCCGGAGGATCGTGCCACCATGACTTTGTCGGCGCGCAAGAAGACATTGTTCTCCCACAGGTATTCGGACAAGCCCAGCGAGGATCCAATCACGTGGCCACCACCACCGGGACCCGGCCACGCTCGTCATGGATGTAGCTGTCCCCGAAGCTCGGACTGAAATATGTCTTGGAAGTTCACGCCGACATTGAGCCACAGGCCGACCTCGACGTTCTTGACCCAGGAATTCGCGGCCCACTACGGTCACCGTCCGGCTTTCCACTCCCGCATTGACGACCCAGTCCACCCGACGTTAGTGCCCTGCATCCAGTTCGATAGCTCCGCGTAGTGAGACACGCGGTATGGCGTGTGAACGGGCGTGGTGAGACTGCTGGCCGTGCTGGTACAGGCGGGCCCAGGGGTCGCCGTCCCGCACGAGGCGATCTGGTGAATCTCCGACATGGGCCGGTCTTTCGCATGAACCAATGCGCTCCCTGCCCCTGCACGGTCGTGTAATGGTTCGCCTCGGTGGGAGTCTGGAGCACCCATCGGAGCGAATCGGCGGCCAAAGTCTGGCTGAGGACCCCTTGTTGGGGCCGTGTGATGCGGCAGGCAATCGTGCCATGGTTTGCTCTGATTCAGGAAACGGCCTCCCCGTCCACTTGCAACGGGACTCGTTGTGTCGGATCGGATCACCGAGCTCGAGGCGGCGGTATCCATGCTTGCCGATCGGGTGGCGAGCCTCTCGGATCGGCTCACCGCCCTAGAGGCGGAGCGTGGAGCGGCGGGTGAGAGACGATCGGCCCGGGCGGCCGTCGCCCCGCGCCTCCCGTCGGACCTCCCTGGGCCGCAGACCGGCTCGGATCCGGATGCGCGATTGGTCGTCGGCGTCCTCACCCTCGGTGGACGAACGCTGCTCGCGCTCGCCGGTGGGTTTGTGCTGAGGGCGTTGACCGAAGGGGGCGCCACGCCCGGATGGATCGGCTTGACCCTGGGGCTCGTCTATGCGCTCTCCTTCGCGGCCCTCGCCGAGCGTGCTGCGCTCCGGGGAAACCTGGCCAGCGCCACCGCGCATGGGCTGGCCACGCTCTTGTTGGGCTTTCCTCTGCTCTACGAGTCGGTGGCCCGCTTCCAGCTCCTCGGCGCCCCCGCAGCGACGGCCGCGCTGGCCGCGTTCACCTTGGCCGCGATCCTCTTCGCACACCACCGTCGCCTCTTGGCTTTGGCCTGGCTCTTCACGGCCGGGGGGATGGCCTGTGCGCTCGCGATCATGTTCCAGGCCGAGCGCGGCGTCCCCGGGGTGATCTTCCTCGTCCTGCTGGCCGTCGAGTGCTCCTGGCTTGACCAGGATCGCAAGTGGAGGGGGCTCCGCTGGGTGTCGGCCGTCGTTGCTGACCTGTGCGCGCTTGGAGTGGCGGTTCGGTCGCTGTCCGCCTACTCGGAGGAAGGCCCTCGCGCCGCCATGGTGATGCTGGCGGTGGTACTCGCCGCCACCATCGCGAGCGTCGCGGTGCGAACCCTCCTCCTCGCCCGCGTCGCCAGCGTCTTCGAGGCGGGGCAGGTGGTGGGAGCAATCGGCGCAGCCCTGGGGGGCGCGGCGATCATCGCCGCCCGGACACCGATCGGCGCCATGCCCCTCGGAGCCGCAGCGGCGCTCTGCGGTGCCGGGGCCTACCTCGCGGCTTTCACCTCCCGTCATCGCATTCAAGGTCGCTCCAACCTGACCTTCTTTGCCAGCACCGGGGCGCTGCTCGTCCTGACCGGGACCGCGCTCGCGCTGGGGGGGAGCCCGTTGCTCTTCGCGATCTGGTCTCCGCTCGGAGTCGCTTCGGCCGCGCTATCCCGCCGCCTCGGCTGGTGGTTCGCGGTACACGGTGCCGTCTATACCTGGGGGAGCGCGGTTGTGGGTGGACTCACAGCCGTCGCCGCCGACGCCCTCTACGCGAGCGCTGCCGGCCCCGTCAATCCCGCGAGGGCCTCCGCCCTAGTTCCCCTCGTCGCCGCTGTGGTGAGCGCGTGGCTCGCCTCGCCCCCCGCAAGCGCCACTCCCCGACTGGGAGCGCACCTGCCCAGGCTCGCCTTCCTCCTCCTCATCGCCTGGGGGGCAACTGGCCTCGTCGTCGCGGCTCTGGCGCCGTCAATCGCCGCAGCGCCTTGGGCCGAGCACAGTCCCGCCGCCCTAGCAGCCCTGCGAACCGCGGCGCTGGTCGCGACCTCGGCGCTCTTCGCTTGGATCGGCCGGCGCGATTCCTGGCGAGAGGCCGGTTGGATCTCTCACGTTGTGCTGGGGATAACCGGGGTGAAGATCCTCCTCGAGGACCTGCCCGGGGGGCGGCCGGCCTCGCTGGTCGTCACCTTCGGTGTATACGGTGCGGCGCTACTGCTCATCCCGCGTCTTCGCCTCCGCAGGCGGGGGAAGGTGGCCCCCGGCGAGCACCCGCGAGCCGCGGCCGGGTAGGCAGGCTTTTTTCCCCTCCCCCTGCGACCGGCGCGATCGATCGCAGAAGGTCCCAGGGCACATTTCGAGATTCAGGTTGGAGCGATCCCGGTGGTACCCTCGGGCATGGTCCTCGACCCCAGCCGCCTCGCAATCTTCATCGGTGCGGCTCTCGTCCTCATCGTGACTCCAGGTCCGGCCGTGCTTTACATCACGACCCGCAGCGTGAGCCAGGGGTTAAGGGCGGGGCTGGTCTCGGTTGTCGCGATCGAGACTGGCAACTGCGTCCACGCCCTCGCCGCTTCCCTCGGGCTAGCAGCGCTCCTCGCCTCCTGGCCGCTGGTGTTCTCGGCGGTAAGGCTCTTGGGCGCCGGGTACCTCGTGTTCCTCGGTGTTCGTAAGCTCGCCGGACGGGCGAACGGTCGTGCGGCACGACGCGATGGTGACCCGGGAGGACGCCTTCGATCTGTCTACCTCGAGGGCGTGACCGTGAGCCTCCTCAACCCGAAGACCGCCCTCTTCTTCCTCGCCTTCCTCCCGCAATTCGTCTCGCCGGCGCTCGGTCACCTCAGGGCTCAGATGTTGCTCCTGAGCGCGAGCTTCGTCTCGCTCGCCACCCTGAGCGATGCGGGGTATGCGCTCCTCTCGGGGACCATGGGGCGCTGGCTTGGAGCGCATCCGCGGTTCGTACGAGGAGAGCGATACGTGAGCGCCACAGTCTATGCTGGCCTGGGCCTCGCCGCCGCGCTCTCCGCGGTGCCGGCCGGGACGACTCCGCCGTCCGTACCCTAGGGGGCCTGCCGTCCGCTGTGCCGTTTCGAGCCGAACCTGCTTCAACGGCCTCCCGACTCCCCTCGCGTGGAGCCGAAGAGTCCGGGTACTTCCCCGCCGTAAGATCCTTCCCCGGCTCGCGTGTTCGTGCCGCGGTTGCCTGCGGAGGACCGCTCGACGGGTACATCCGCTTGACAGGAGGTGCCCCCGACTATAGTGGATTCGTCCGTTATAACAGACACGGCCTGCCTCGGGCGGCCGGGGGAGCGCGGATGCGCATCGCGGACGACGTCACGAAACTCATCGGGAACACCCCTCTTGTGCGGCTCGGCCGCATCATGGATGGCGCCAAGGCGACGGTGGTTGCGAAGCTAGAGAGCCGAAACCCGGCCGGATCGGTCAAGGACCGCATCGGCGTCTCGATGATCGAGGCTGCCGAGCGCGATGGGAAGATCAAGAAAGAAACGATCCTTCTTGAGCCCACGAGCGGCAACACCGGGATCGGCCTCGCCTTCGCCGCCGCCGCCAAGGGTTACCCGCTCGTCCTCACCATGCCGGAGACCATGAGCATGGAGCGACGGCGCCTTCTGCTTGCTTACGGCGCTAAGCTGATTCTGACGCCGGGGTCGGAGGGCATGAAGGGCGCGATCGCCAGGGCCAATCAGATGGCGGCCGAGGACACTCGCTACCTCATCCTCCAGCAGTTCGAGAACCCCGCCAACCCGGAAATCCACCGGAAGACCACTGCGGAGGAGATCTGGCGCGACACGGACGGCCGTGTGGATATCGTCGTGGCCGGCGTGGGGACGGGTGGAACCGTCACCGGGGTCGGCCAGGTGCTGAAGCCCCGCAAGCCCTCCATCCGAATCATCGCCGCCGAGCCCGCCGACTCGGCCGTGATCTCCGGTGGAAAGCCGGGGCCGCACAAGATTCAGGGGTGGGGTGCCGGATTCATCCCCAAGGTGCTCGACACTTCCCTCCTCGACGAGGTCATTAAGGTCACGAACGAAGACGCCGGAAAGGATGCCCGTCGGCTCACCCGCGAAGAGGGGATCCTTTCCGGTATCTCGTGCGGCGGCGCCGTCACTGCAGCCCGTGCGGTAGCCCATCGGCCGGAGAATGCCGGCAAGCTCATCGTGGTGGTCCTGCCCGATACCGGTGAACGGTACCTCACGACCTGGCTCTACGAGGAAACGCCGCCTCCCCAGATTTGATGTCGCGGCGCGTTAGAAGGCGGGCGTGCAGGCGCCCACCAGGGAGCGTCACCGAGCCGTTGCGTGGCCCGAGCCGGCTTCGTACCTTTCGAGGCGAAGTGTCGTACGCGGCCCGGGAAACAGGTCCATGACCCACGCATCGCGCGAGGAGCTCCGTGCGGAGCTCCTGGCGAGTGTCCCGCGCTGGTATTCGCCCGTCGCGCACCTCGCCCTACCGGCCCTGGCCGGGCTCGCCCTCGCGGCGCTCGCCCTCCTGCGTATCCGTGACCTCCGCCTCTGGCAGGTGGCTCTCGTCCCCCTGTTCTTCGCCTTCGGGAACGCCGTCGAGTGGCACGCGCACCGCGGGCTTCTGCACCGGAGGACGCGCTTCCTTCAACTCCTCTACCTCCGCCACACCCCCCAGCACCACGCGTTGTACGTTTCGGACGCGATGGCCATCCGCTCGTCCCGCGAGTTCCGGTTCATCCTTCTCCCCGGCTACGGGATCCTGGCGATCCTGGCCGTCTCCTCGCCGCTCGTGGTCCTGTTCTTCGCCATCGGTCAGCCGAACCTTGCCGCCCTATGGGTCGCATCCGCGGTGGTGTACCTCATCGCCTATGAGTGGCTTCACCTCGCGTACCACCTGCCTGAGTCGAGCTCCATCGGGCGGCTACCGTTGATCCAGCGGCTCCGCCGCCACCATCAGCTCCATCACGTCCCCCAGCTCATGCAGCGGTGGAACTTCAACGTCACGGTGCCGCTCTGGGACCACGTCAGGGGCACGGCGTACTCGCCGTCTCTGACCAACCCGGCGCCCACACCGGTGGCGGCCGCCTCCCCCCCGAAGGAATAGGCCGCGGCTACGGCGGGGGCGGGTTCTGCAGCCGTCGGCGCCCTTTACAGCAGCGATGCCACGGGGTATCAGTCCGCGGCTTAGACCCCATCGTCTAGAGGCCCAGGACACGGCCCTTTCAAGGCTGGAACCGGAGTTCGAATCTCCGTGGGGTCACTGCTTAACCAACCTTCCCGCGTCCACTCCTTCGCCCCGACCTCCTTCGTCTCCCCGACGTCTCCCCGGACCTCCAGGGCTTGGATCGCTCCCTTCGGGCAGCGGCGGCGGGGTGCAGGTACCTCATCGTGGTCTTGAGGGCGCGGTGGCCGGCGAACTCCTGGATCGCCAAGAGCGGCGCGTTCCGCACGGCGAGCCGCGAGCAGGACGTGTGGCGAAGGATGTGAACCCGCGCCTTCCGCTTCATGACGCTTCCTCCTTGGGCGGCTTCACCAGGACAGCGATCACTTGCGCCCCGCCGACGACAGTTACGACTTCTCCGGTTTCCCGAGGATCGCCACGAGGTGGGTGACACCTCACCGCGGGAGGTCGAGGTAGTAGACCCGGACCCCTCCCCGCTTGCCCCCGTCGATGGCGCGCTGCCCCACCCGGATTTTTCGGGGTCCTCCAGTTCCCAGCACCAGGTCGCCCGCCTGGGAGTCGGCCAAGATGCTCTGCTCCAGCGCCACCACGTCGTCGTGAGTCAGCTGGCGCGCCTGCTCGAACCGCTGCCGATCCTCGGCGAACCCGGCCGATTCGAGATCGAGGGCTGGGCGCATGGTGGCCACCCCCCACCCTGCATGCGGCCATAGAGGTGCGCCAGGTAGGACGCGGTGGCGGCCCGGGAGCTCCAGCGGCCAGTCGATTGCGCACCCGCCCTCGACGGGGTTCCGCGCAAGGGCGACGCACAGACCAACGAGATGCAAGCCGGCCCCCGGCCGGCTCTGATGCGGCCGCTCGATCTCGGGGGCGGTGCCGCTGCCACTTCTTCCCGCGCCAGGGGTACCCCGGCTGGGGCCGCAGAGGTCGCCGCGCTACCGAGCGATCCGGTCCCTTCGGCGACTGGTGTCTCCGCTAGGTCGGCGTAGACTCACCCAGCCCGCCGGCCGTTCGGCCGCGAAGTTCCACGATCAGAGATGCTGTCAGGCCGTAGCCACCGACGCACGCGCACTGCTCGCAGAGCAGGAGGTAGTCCATGGTGATCATCTGGTGGATCGTCGTAGGGCTCGTGGCGGGTTGGCTCACCGGCAAGATCATGGGGGGCCCGGGCAAGGGCTTCGTCATGGACGTCATCGTCGGCCTGATCGGCGCGCTCGTGGGCGGGTTCCTGATGCGCCTGCTCGGCTTCCGGTCTGAAGGCGGCTTCATCTACACCGTCGTCGTCGCCGTCATCGGTGCCGTGCTCCTGACCTGGATCTACCGCAAGCTGACGTCCGCAAAAACCTGATCCGGGTCTCGCCTCTGCAGGAGGTGTGGCCTCGCCTGCCCGGCTCCGCCGCCACTTCGGGGCGCCGAAGCTCTTGAGCCGTTCCCTCCGGCGGGGGCCCCGCGTTGCTCTTCCCGCCCGGGCCGGCAGGTGATGATCGGCCTCGTCCCATCGCGGCCGCGAGCTCGGGCCGCGCGCGTCGGCCTCCTCCCGGCGACCGGCGATGAGCGCGCCGACGGTCACCGTGGAAGGCGCGGGTGATGCGCTCGCGGGGGGCGCGGGCGGATCACGGGGTCGCCATGGGTGGAAAGCCTTGGGACTACGCTCGTGATGCAGCCGCGCTTCCCCAGGCCGGTCTCCTCTCGTTCCGTCTCCCTGTCTCCCCGACCCAGGCGGATTCGTGTGGACTCGCAAGGAGCGACGGGGGGAAGACATCGAGCGGGGATTCGTTGCGGCCCAGGGCGTTCGAGAGAAATCGCGTGCGCCACCGCCCTTTTGGATTTCGCTCCGGTATCGAGTTCGAATCTCCGCGGGGTCCTACCGAGCCCCAGCCGGCCACTGCCGGAACTGGTCCCAGCGCGGGTCGGACATGATCAAGGCCTTCACCGGGTACACCCTCATCGGTCGGCGGCGAGAGCGATCATTTTCACGGAGACCAGGACGCCCGGGATCTCGACGCCCAGCCTGGCCACCGCACGCGCTGGCGGGTCGGTGGGAAAGAGCTTCGCATAGGCCTCGTTCATGCCAGCGAAATCGCCGGGCTGGCCGAGCAGCACGAGGACGTCCACAACGTCGGCGAGCGAGGCGCCGGCGGCCCGAAGGATTTGCTCACAGTTCACAATGGCCTGGCGGGTCTGGTCCTGGATGGTTGGCCCGGCGAGCTTCCCGGTTCCCGGATCGACGCCGACGATGCCCGACAGGTGAATGGCCGAGCCCACCCGGACCGCCTGGCTGAACAGCGGGGATGCCGGTGCTCCTGCGGTGCGGATGACCTGACGGCGACTTTTCATGGCGGGTCCTCCCGATGGCGCGTCACTCCAGAATCGAACGGACGCCGACGGGACTCAAGAAACGATCCGGCGGTCAACCCGTGGCGCAGCCGGTCCCGGTACTCCTCGAGAAAGCGTGTCGCCGGGGGCCGGGTCCGGGTGCCCGCACGCGGCGTGCCTCAGAGCCTCGGCGGCTCCTCGGGCTTGAGCTCCTGGTGGTCGCCGGCCTTCGCGGCCGCGGCGGCCCCGCTCGTCCGGGTTCGCCTCGAAGGCTTGCGGGAGCTTGCGGTCGCGTTCGTCGCAGGCGCTGAGAGAGCCTCCTGTCCGGCCAGCCCACAGCAAACGGGCCGGACCTTGCGCTCCCCCGTATGGCCATGTTCCCAGGGTCACCGAACCGAGCGTCGGAGGGTTAGCCCGCGGGGCGAACCCTCGAGGGGACGAGACCAAGCATGTCTTGCTCTGCAAGAGACCCGGATCGAGGGTGGCGCCAACGCGGCAGCGAATCCCTATCTTGGGCCATGCCGGCTTGGGCGAGGCTATTGGCTGGTTTGGCTGTCGCGGCCAGTGCGGCACCTCCCACCGCTTCCGTGCCCTCTGACGAAGCCATCATGGGGCACCTGAACGAGACCATCACCTGGTACCGCCAACAGATGACGCAGGTGCAGCTCGCGAACGGCCCAGCCGACCTGGTTTTCGCGAGCGTGGCCCGGCAGAGCGCACGGCAGATACTGCAGCTCGCATTTGCCTTTGCGAGAGCGGAGGCGCCGCTCGTACCTGACCAGGGGCTGGACAAGACGCCTGCATCGCCGTCGGGTCCGGCGACCGCCCTGGCCCGCACGACGAGTGAAATGGAGCGAGCTCAGGCCGCGGTGGAATCCATCGAGCATCAGCTGGGGCAAGCCGCTGGGCGCTCGCGAAAGCTCCTCCAGTCCCAGCTCGCCGAAGCGAAGAGCGAACTGCAACTCGCGCAGGCCCGCCACGACACGATCGCTGGTTTCGCGACCTTCATGAGCCAGGTCGGAAGCGAGGCGGGTGGCGGGGGGCTCCTTTCGCGTATTGAAGAGCTCCAGCGCTCGGTCCCCGAGGCGGCCGGCGAGGATTCCGGGACGCTGCAGATGACAGGGCCCGCCAAAGACGGTGGAGCTGCGGGCCGCCCGGCGCCGAGCGGGCTCCTTGCGCTGACGAGCGATCTGTTGTCCTTTGAATCGGAGCCGGTAGCGCCTGGCCGACGGAATCGAACTCACCGCGGGCCTCCGCGCTTCGGTCGAGAAGGCGCGTGCACCGCTCCGTGACGATTTGAGGTCGACCCTGCAGAGGGGCGAGGGTCTCTCCGGGGAGGCTCGGAGCGCAGACCTCGCCATCCTGGCGGGGCGCAAGCGCGACCTCGACGAGGTAACGAGCCACTTCAAGCAGGTCACGGCGGCGATGGTACCGCTCGCGAAGCAGGCCGTTCTTCTCGGGAGCTACAGCGCGCTCCTGAATGACTGGCGGGGCACGATCAGCTCCCAGTACGGAACGGAGCTGCGATCGCTGCTGCTGCATCTCGGGTTCCTGATATTGGGAATCGGGTTCGTACTGGTCGTCTCGGAGCTGTGGAGGCGTGCCACCTTCCGGCACGTCCACGACACACGGAGACGGCAGCAATTGCTGCTCGTCCGCCGGATCCTGGTCGCGATGGCGATCTGCCCCATGATCGCCTTCTCCTTCGTCGCGGAAATCGGTTCGCTCGCCACCTTCGCCGGCTTCATCACCGCGGGCCTTGCGGTGGCCCTTCAGAACGTCATCCTCTCGGTCGTGGCCTATTTCTTCCTCATCGGTAAGTACGGGGTGAGAGTGGGGGATCAGGTCCAGATCGCGGGGGTCGACGGTAACGTGATCGATGTCGGTCCGGTGCGCCTACACCTCATGGAGTTGCGGTCGGATTGGTGGCGAGTCCAGGGGGCAGGAGGCGGTCGTAGGTGCGCGCCAAGAACATCGCGAGCCGGAGTCCCTGTTGGGTGACCCGGTAGCGCCGGGTACCGGCCACCTTCTCGATGAGGCCATGGAGTTTCAGCCTGCGAAGGTCGTAGGTCATGCTTCCGCGAGGGCGCGAGCTCCCCCGCGGTTCAGGGCGCGGCCGGAGGGCTCTTCTCGCCGTCTGCGGGCGACTTCCACCGCAAGGCGGCAAGCGTCAGGGCGAGGAGCGCGCATGGTAGCCAGACGAAGAGGAGCTCGGAGAGGAGTACGGTCGCGCCCTGCCGGGTGAGGAGCCGGGCCGCCGAGAGGGGGGCGACCGCGATGGGACGAAAGGGCGCGAAGTAGCGCTCGGCCGTGAGGGGCCAGAGGAGGGCGACGCCGCGGCCACCGTCGGTGAAAGCATCGAGGACGCCGTGAGAGGCGGCCGCCGCGAAGAGATAGAGGAACGCTGTCCTCGGGCGCGCCCGCAAGGCACGATGACCGAGCGCGCACGCGAGTGCGAGGATCGCCGCGAAAGCGAGGGAGTGGGTGGCACCGCGGTGCCCGAAGGGCGAGCCGTAGGGCACTCCGAAGCGCAGGCCCATGACGTCGAGGTCTGGAACGACGGACAAGAGCGCTCCGGCGGCGATGAGCCGGCCGGGGACGGTGGTGCGGGGAAGGCCGAGGCCGAGGGCGAGGGGGACGGCGGGGTGAGAGAGGACGGTCGGCATGAGCTCATCCTAAGCGGCGGAAGGCCCACGGACGACTGGCCAGGATGGTGATCACCGCCTCACGGACCAAGTCAAGGACGGCCCACGCCATGCCGCCGCGCATGCTTCGGGCCAGGTCTACGGGCTCAGCCCGCGCCTCCGACGACCGCCTCCGACAGCACTGCCTGGAGCCGGTCGATGTCGATCGGCTTGGCCAAGTGATGGTCAAAGCCAGCATCCTTTGCTTGCTGCGCGTCTTCCGGAGAGGCATATCCGGTTAAGGCCACAAGCATCGCAGTCGAGCCGGCAGCGCGCAGGCGCCGCGCCACCTCGAACCCGTCGAGGAGGGGGAGTCCCACATCGCACAGGACGACATCGGGCTGAACTGCCAGGGACAGGTCCAGGCCAAGCTGCCCATCTATGGCGACGTGTACTTTGTGCCCACCCAGTTCGAGTAGGTCCTGCAGAGTGTGGGCGGCGTCCTCGTTGTCATCGACGATGCAAATGCGTAGGTGCCCATGAGGGCGTGGGGTCGGGGCACGCTCCGGCGGGGGGGCGACATCCCGCAGAAATGGGAGCGCCACCACGAACTCGGCGCCCTTTCCCGGGCCACCACTGAACGCCTCGATGCTTCCGCCGTGAAGTTCGACGATCCCCTTCGAAAGCGCCAGCCCGAGCCCAAGCCCACCCCGCGTCTTTTCGAGCGTCTTCTCGCCCTGTACGTATGGCTTGAAGATGGTAGCGAGCACCGCCCTCTCAATACCCACCCCATCGTCGCGAATGCGAAGCAGCGCGCGCCCGTTCTGCCGTTCCAGCTCCACCGTGACGTGGCCGCCACGGTTGGTGAACTTGGCGGCGTTGTGGAGCAAGTTCTCGGTGACCTGGGCGAGCCGGGTCGGGTCCGCATTTAGCCAGAGCGTATCCCCATCTTTGAGTGCCAGCGAGATGCCCTTGCTCGCGAAGAGGCTACAGTGATCATCGACGGTCCTGCGAACGATCTCGGTCAGGTCTACGAGCTCCTTCCTGAGCCGGATCTTGCCGCGGGCGATCCGGGTTACATCGAGGAGGTCGTCCACGAGCCGGGCGAGAAAGGCTGCCTGGCGGTCGATCACCGTCCCGGCCCTCCTTACTTCCTCGCTCGCCGGAGGGGCACGCTTCAGCACTGCCACAGCGTTAAGAATGGGCGCTAGTGGGTTCCGAAGCTCGTGCGAGAGCGTGGCCAAGAACTGATCTTTCCGGCGGTCCTGCTCTTCAAGCAGATCGGTGCGGCGCTGTAGTTCGCGTTCGGCTTCCCGGCGATCCCGGATGTCCCGGAAGACGAGAACCACACCCGCGATGTTTCCGTCCTGGCGGCGTATCGGCGCGCCGCTATCGTCGATCGGGATCTCGCTGTTGTCCCGCCGAAGCAGGACGGTATGGTTGGCGAGCCCCGCGACCTTTCCTTCACGGAGGATCTTCGGTACAGGGCTCTCGACCACCTGCCGGGTGTGCTCATTCACGATGCGAAATACCTCGTCGAGCGGTTTTCCAATGGCGTCATCGCCCCACCCGAGCAGAGAGGCAGCCGTACTATTCAGCATCGTGATGCGGCCCAGGTGGTCGGTCACCACGACCCCATCGCCGATGCTGGTCAGGGTGGTCCGGAACTTCTCCTTCTCTTCGGTCAGAACCGCGGCAGCGCGCTCGCGATCCCGGGTGCGGCCTCGCCAGACTCCGAACCCAATCGCGAGCAGGACCAGGCTCGCCACAACCCCGAGCACGTTCGTCACCTTCGCCGTTCTGGTCGCAGCGGCCGAACTCCGGCCGCGGTCGTTCAGGAGCGTCTGCTCCTCCGCATCCATCGCTGCGGCCCGTGTGCGCAGAGCAGCCGTCAGACGATTGGCCTCGCCCGAGAGGACGACGGCCTTGGCCGCATCGAATCCGCTGCTGCGCCTCAACGCGATGCCGCGCTCCAACAGACCCAGTTCCTCGTCAATGAATGGGCGCATGCCGGCGATCCGCTCTCGTTGAGTGGGGTTGTCCAAGGTCAGTTCCGACAGGCGCGCAACGAGGCGCGAGACTTCCGAGCGGTCTTCCGCAAACGGCTCCAAGTAGTGGTCGTTCCCGGTGATGATGAACCCACGCTCGGCGCTCTCCGCGTCCCGCAGGCTGGTGAGAATACCTTGCAGAGTCTCCAGCACCTCGTGCGTGTGGCTGACCCACCCATCAGCCTCTTCGACCCGACGAACGTCGAGCGCCATCAAGCCGGCATTCGCGACCAGTGCCAGGGCGACGAGCACCGACAGAACCACGGTCGTTGCTGCCCCGCGCACTGACCGCATGCCCGCTCTCTGACCGTGAACAAGCTGGTACGCCTCGTCCAGTTGGGCGCCGCACTGCAGAGGGGCGCTGACGGCTGCCCCACGAGCTGTAAACAGTCGATCCGCCTTTGCTGCCTCGGTGGCCTGGGCCGCCATCGTGTCGACGACGTGCGGAGCTGGCCCTGAGGATGCGGGCTTGAGGGTCGCGGGTGTCGACAATGGGAAATACCTGAGCGGGGCAGCCTGAGGGCGTGGCTCGGAACCGGAACCTCATCCAGGAGGCATCCTGGTAGTGTTTGAGGAGGGGAGGGCTTCGGGTTTGCCGCACGGTCCACCCCCTCTGGGCGGGCGCCGGACCGCTACAGTCGATCGACGACTCGCTGTCGCTGCCCCTACAGGGGGTCCATCCATCCGTGGCGAGGTGTCGCCTCAGCCGGATCGAACTTTCGCACCGGGGACCGGCGACCCGACGTTCTTGGAACAGGGGCACCTCGCCCCTTAACGGGTTAGTTCGGGAGCCCCTTGGAGAGCGGCCAGCCCGTTTCTCAGCCTCTCGGGGGCCGCATCCAACCACCCGCCTGTGGCCGCGCAAGTGGAACTCATCGCGGCGCTGGCGGCGGCGAACCCCCGCGTGACGGTACTCAACTCAACGGCAGCGCGCCGGCGCTCGTGCCTCGATCGGACCACATACTGGGACTCGCCGTCTCAGCGGTGGAGTACCCCACTCGGGCGGCGCCGGGTGTGTGTGGCGAGGGGCTCGGCGACCTGCGCTTGACGGGTACGATCGTGGTGCGATGAGTTGCGGCGGCCCCGTCGATGAGGCGGGACACCGAGGGCGAGCCGGACATGGCTGCCCGAGGATGTCCGCAACGCGCGGTCGCGAGTCCCTAGAGCGGCGGCCACACCGCCTCGGTCACCGCTCCGGGCGAAGGGGGGCAGAGGTGCGGGCCTCAGCCGGCGGGGGGAGGCGGGGGTTGTGCGGGTGGCGGCGGTGGTAGGCCGGTCGGCGGCGGGACTCCGGCGGGCGGAGGAGCGGAAGCGAGCGGACGCGGCTGGGGTGCGCGTCCCAGCCAGGCGAGCCCGTGAGCGGTCTGGCGCACCCGATCGCCGGGGCGCCATGGCGGCGGATGCCAATAGGAGACCTGGCCCTCCGATCCATCGTCGAAACGGACCGCCACCACGTAATACCGCTCCTCGGAGTGGCCTGAACTCGCGGCGGCGCCCGTCGCCGCGCCGCCGATCGCGCCGACCGCGGCACCACCGCCGGAATTGGTCAGCGCGCCCCCGAGTAGAGCGCCGACCGCGGAGCCGACCACCGCCCCAGCCGCAGGGTTGCCGTCCGTGCGCCGCACAACCTCGCGAACGCCCTCGACGGTTCCGTCGCGGGGCCAGCGCGGCGGCGGTGGAGGGGCGGCCCCGACCTCGGCGACCTCACGACTAGAGGTCGAGGTGGTGTAGCACGCGGGCAGCAGCAGGGCGGCGGCTGCGAGAACGATGCTTTGGAACTTGAAACCGATCACTTGCTACCGACCTCCGTGCGCGCATCAAAGATGCTCATTCTCGTCCCTTTTCGCAGGGGCCCACACACCGATCAGAACCTTCGTAGCGCCGTTTCGTTTCGCCCAGTACGGGTCCCCTGGCGCGGCGTCGCACCTCCATGCTGTGCGTCATACCGACCGCGCCGGGTTCGCCGGGCCCCCTCCGAGGCGCGGCGCCGCGGCCGGTCGGGCGCGCGGCTGAGCGCTCACCGATACGCCGGGGTGCAACATCCCGGGTGCGACCGGGTCAGCGTCTCCAATGCCGCTTCGAAGCGCGATGATGTAAAGGTGAGGGCCGGAGTTTCTGGCCCGCTCTCTCGGTGCCCGCTGGAGGACGCGGAGTTAGTTGTCAACTATTGGTCACCGGGCGTCGTCCGCGAAAAATGCACTGCCAGGCGCAACACGAGGCAACTGGGCGCAGTGGCCCGGTGCTCCTACACAGCACGCTGCGCTCGCACCTCGTTCAGAGAGGGCGGTCCGCCAAGCCGGCGTGAACAACCTGGACGACGGAATGGGGGGCGGGGCCCACGGATCCGTCGGAGAACGCAAAAAGGCCATGGTGCGCCGGTGGTTAGGTCCTCGCACGGCCAGACGAAGACAGGATGAGCCTGTCGGGAACCCGCGGCCGAAGGACCCTCCTGGGGAGGTGCTCGCTCGGCCCCCTGCTCTTACGCAAGCTCGGTGCTCGGAGGGTTCACCACTCTCGCACCGAGCCGGATTGCCGCGGCGCTCCTCGTCCTGGCCCTGTCAGGCGTGAACGGCGTCGTGGTTCCTCGCGCGCGGGCTGAGGACCAGCATTGCCACTGCCGGGGCATGATGGTGGATGGGCACCATCTCCGTTCGTGCCCGGTCTGTCGTTTGGCTGCGATCCGCGCGGCTCATCGCGCCAGGGCGATGCCATCGCTCAGTCGTTCAGACCCGATCACGGCGCTCGCTAGGGCAGCCTGCCCACTGACCGAGGAGGCGCCGTCTTGTTCCTCGCGATGCGATGACTCGAGTTCCCTCCCTGGGGTGAGCCCGACCACCGAGCCCTTCACTCTCCCGAGGCTCCCGGTCCCATTTCACGGCCAACTCGAGGAAGTGCTCATCGCCACCCTGCATGCCCCGGCAAGCCGGGAAACCCTGCCCGCTAGCCCGCCCCCGCGGGTGCGACAGTCGTAGCGCTGCGTTGGTGGACCGACCCGGCGAGATCGCCGGATCGTCCGCGACATTTGCGACGAGCGAATGAATGACATTTCTCCCGGGATGGGAGGCAGCAACATGCTCGCAGAAACGTCCTCACAGGAACCTGGAGTCGTTTGCTCGTGCCCGGAGGCCCCGGTCGATGAGCGAAAGCCACCGCAGCACCTTCGGGCGAAAGGCGAGCCGGGGAAAGGCGATGCGTCGCCACCCCGGGGTGGCGGAGGTGGTTCGCCCGCTCCGATCCTGCGCGCGGTCGAAACGATGCGAGTTGCTGCCGAAGCCGGGATGGGGCTCGCCGAGCATCATAGAAAGAGGTACCACCGCTTCCGCACTCGCCCGGCGCGCGAGCTCCTCAGCCTACCTGTCCGTCCGGAGGACTCTCCATGAGGCGCGAGGCCTTGGGGGCGGCGATGCTCGCCGCACTGAGCATCGGCGCCGCCTGTCGCGCGAAGAATGCCTCGACGGATCAGCCGGTGAAACGTTACACGGTACGCGCCGAGGTCGTGAGCCTCCCCACCGAGCCGGGGGGCGAGCTGACGCTCCGGCACGAGTCGGTCCCGGACTTCACCGACGTCACCGGTGCCGTGGTGGGGATGGACTCCATGGTCATGCCCTTTCCGGTGGCACGTGGGGTTTCGCTCGAGAACCTCTCTTCCGGTGCCAAGGTCGAGGTGGTCTTCTCGGTCGACTGGGCGCAGGGGCTCTACCAGATCGAGCGAGTTCGCACCTTACCCTCCGAGACCGCCCTCCGCCTGGGCAGTGCCCACGAGATGGGCCCGGCGATGAAGCACGACGAGGCGAAGTGATGAAGCAGCGCTCGATCCGCTTTAGCGCCCCTTCGTCAACACGACGTGCATGGCTTGCGGCGCACAGACGTGCTCGGTGCACGTGAAGCCGAGCCCCCTCAAGTCGATACCCGACAAGAGGTGCTCTCCGGTGCCTAGCAACACGGGCGTGACCGCCAGGTGCATGTCGTCGACGAGGCCCGCCTCGAGGTATTGCCGGATCGTCGCCACGCCGCCGCCGATCCGGATGTCCTTGCCGCCCGCCGCCTCTTTCGCCAGGTCGAGGGCCGCGCGGATGCCGTCGGTGACGAAGTGGAACGTGGTGCCCCCTTCCATCGGGATCGAGGCGCGCGCGTGGTGGGTGAGCACGAACACCGGCGTGTGATAGGGTGGGTTAGGTCCCCACCAGCCCTTCCACTCGTTGTCGCGCCAGGAGCCGCGCACGGGCCCGAACATGTTGCGGCCCAGGATCCAGGCACCAACGTTGGCGAAGCTTTTCGCCGCGAAATCGTCGTTCACGCCGGTTTCTCCGCCGCTTCCTCCGTGCAGTGCCTGGAAGGTGCGGGTGCCGAGCGCCCAGGCATGCATCTCCATCCCGCCGACGCCGATCGGGTTCTTCAGGTCCTGATGAGGTCCGGCACCGTATCCGTCGATCGACAGAGAAAAGCTGGCCACGCGAACCTTGGACATGGTGCGTCTCCTCATCAGTGGTGAGGTGAGGTGGGTCCCCAGTACCGGTACCCATTGATGCGGAACGGCACCTGGAGCTCGCGGCACAATTCGGCGATCACGTCGTCCGTCCAGAACCAGACGCGAAGGCGCTGGATGTGCCCCTCGCCGTCGTTCTCGATCCGCTGCACCGCGCGCACGGCTTCGCCATCCGTGTGTTTGCACCAGAACAGCACGACGTATCCGCCGCGGTGGGCGCGGGCCCCGGCGCGGGCGGGCTCGGGCAGGTAGTCCTCTCGGCAGCGGGGATCGACCCCGGAGTAGACACTCATCATCCCCTTTATCAATCCGTGCCTGGGGTGGAATGCGTCGTTCGGGCCGTACTGGGTGGCGGTGCCGACCATCTCGGACGTCGTAGTACCGAGTAGCAGCGCGCTGAGGCGGTTCACGTCCCGCGCATTGAAGGCGGCGACGAATTCGCTCACCGCGGCAGAGGGAGGTGGGCTCGACTCCACCTCAGGGCTGGAATCGAGCTTGCCCCGGCCGCGGTGGACCGCGGCCTGGATCGCGTTGGGCGTGGTGGACAACGCTGCCGCGGTCTCCTCGAGCGAAAAGTCGAACACGTCCTTGAGCACTACCGCCGCCCGCTCCTGCGCCGAGAGACGGGAAAGCAGTGTCCCGGCGGCTTCCCGGCCCAGCTGAGGATCGGCCCCGGCCGTCGAGCGCTCGGGCAGAGACACCGCCAGGTCCTCCCTCGCGTGCCGCACTCGGTCCATCCAGCCATTCGAGGCCACGCGAAAGAGCCAGGCCCTGGGGTCTCGGATGTCATCGAAGATGCCGGCCACCGTGACGAAGGCCTTGGCCAGCACATCCTGGACCAGGTCCCCCGCGTCGTAAGGGCTCTTCGTCAGGTGCCGGCAGTAGCGGTACAGCTCGGGCCGCAAGCCCTCGATGCGATCGTGGAAGGCCTGCCAGGGGGCCCTCAGCTGCGATCGTTGGAGATTCATGGTCGGCACCCCTTCGGAGTTCATGCCTGGGAGACGGACGAGCCGCCCGAAAAGATAGGAACACGCCGGCCCTCTCGACGCGCTGGGATCATAGCCGGATGGAACCCCTCGCTCCTCCGCGCGTAAGCGATGGGAATCACGGGCGTTCCAAGCTTAACGATGCTCGAAGAGGGGACCCTCGCATCGCTTGCAGGCGCTTCCCCGGTGGGTGCGACGGACTCCGTGGGGCGCGAGCTGGATGCGTGGATGGAGAACGCTGCGCGGGCAGCGTCCGCGCGGCCTCCGAGACCTCGTTGCCTGTGCCTCAGCGAGCCCGGCTCCTCCCCGGGGCGGGGAGGCCAGAGCATTCGAGGTGTTCGTTGGCCGTGTCGGTCGTGTTGCCGACGTGTCCTCCCCGAGATGCGGTCGCTAGCTGCCGGCTGGGGTACTTGGGCGCCTCACGTCCGCGCGCGCCGTTTCACTCCCAGGGCTCGCTCGCTACGCATCGGTGAACCCGTCGCTACCGGCTCCGGACCGCTCGAAGGAGCGCGAACGCTTCCGGTGCAAACGGTCTCGGGGTTTCTTCCCCTAGGACGATTGCCATACCTCGAGAGTTGACCGCTCGAGATCTTTCGGAAGTCAGGGGGACCGGCTAGTCTCGGCTCGACGCCTCGCCCGCATGAAATCGCGCGGAGATCCGAGCTGGTGCGGTCGAACCCGGGACCCGAGCACAGGGTGGGTGACCAGGAGAGGAAGGACGTGAGCCACGACCAGGACGACAGCCTCGCGTGTCCGCATTGCCGGAGGTCGCTCCGCGGCAAGGACTGGCTGGCCAGCCTCGAGCACGACGAGCGCGGCTTCTACCTCGCCTGTCGACACTGTCACAAGCGCGTGAACCTGCGGGACGAGAGTGTCCACCCCGGCCCACGGAGGTGGGTCGTCGTGACCTAGGCGAAGCGATCACGGGGTTCGGTCGTCTACGCTCTGTGGCGAGTGGTTCCGTTAAGGCCCGACTTCCCCGGGCGAGCCAGGGCCCACGGCGGCGCGGCAGTCGCCCTGTGTTTCGAAGCTAATCGGGCATTTTGCCGGAAAGTGCAGGGGCCCTCGAGCGTTCCGCTGGGCGGGTCTGCCGGCCTGCGTGGCACACCCTTCACGAACTGGTGGGAGCGCCACTGTTTCAGGGCATTTTGCGACATCGGTCAAGAGACGGACCGGCAACGGCCGCCGAGCCCTTGCCCCTCACGCCCGACCCAGAGGGGGGCCCCGCAAGTGGTTCCAGTAACGGCGTCTACGGCCGCGAGTAAAACCTACCCGAGCCCAGAGCTCCCTTCGCGCAAAGATGACTCGATCGGCCCAACCCCTGGTCATTCGCTTGACACACTGGGTGAACCTCGTCCTCCTCACGATCATGGCGGGCAGCGGACTGCGCATCCTGGTCGCGTTCCCGCAGCTTGGGGAAGTCGGGCACGCCTACCGGTGGTACCCGTTTCGGGGCCAGCCGCCTCCCGAGCTCGTCACCATCGGGGGTTGGCTCGCCGGTGCGCGGCACTGGCACTTCGCCTTTGCCTGGCTCTTCGTGGTGAACGGACTCGTCTATCTCCTCTACTTCGTGGCGAGCGGAGAGTGGCGAGAGCGGCTCTTCTTCCCCCGGCGTGACGCCCGGCACGCGTGGCTCACGGTGCTACACGACCTCCGCCTGCGGCGCGAGGCGCCGGCGCCCGTGGGCCTCTACAACGGCATGCAGCGGCTCACGTACACCGGCGTGCTCGTCCTCGCCGTGTTGGCCGTTCTCTCGGGGCTGGTGTTGTACAAGCCGGTGCAGCTTCTGCGACTCGAGCGGCTCCTCGGCGGCTACGACGCCGCTCGGGCCATCCACCTCATCACCCTGGCCGCGCTCTGTCTCTTCACCGTCGTGCACCTGTTGCAGGTCCTGCTCCACCCCCGCACCTTCCTCGACATGACGCTGGGTGGGCGCCGGGAAGGACGGCCATGACCCCGCCCCGTACTCGCCGGAGCTTCCTCTCAAGCGCGGTCGCGACCGGCGGCCTGCTCGCGCTCGGAGGAGTGGCCTGCGACAGCAGCCGACCGCGGGCCGGCTTCCTCGGCCTCATGGAGACCGTGAACGAGCGCTTCCAGCGCGCCTTGTTCGATCCGTCCCGGCTGGCTCCCGAGCTGCCGGATTCGGAGCTGACCCCCCCGGGCCTATTCCCGGCCTACAAGATCGGCGAGTGGTACCCGGGGGAACCCCGAGGATGGGGGCTCAAGGTCGGGGGACTGGTGGCGCGGCCGACGACCTTCTCGGCAGCTGATCTGCGGCGGCTCCCCGGCACGCACCTGCGCGTCCGCCACCATTGCGTGGAGGGCTGGTCGGCGGTGGCCGGCTGGGAGGGCGTGCGGGTGTCCGAGATCGCGAAGGTCGTGGGGGCCGACCCCAGGGCCCGGTTCGTGGAGTTCCGCTCCTTCGAGGAGGGCTACTACTCGTGTTGGGATCGGGAGAGCGCCCTCCACCCGCAGACGATCCTCGCCTACGGCATGAACGGATCGCCGCTTCCCCGGGAGTATGGCGCTCCCCTGCGGCTCTACTCGGCGGTGAAGCTCGGCTACAAGATGGTGAAGTACCTCGCGGCCGTCGACTTCTTGCCCGTTCGCTCCGGAGGCTACTGGGAGGACCAGGGCTACGAGTGGTTCGCCGGGGTGTGACTCTCTGGAAGCGGGGCGCCAAGGGCTTGCGAGGTCGGGGCGGTCGCCTTCACGCTCCGAGGATCTGTCGCTCGACCAGCCTGCGGTAGATCCCCGCCTGCCGCACCAGGTCCGCGTGTGGCCCCATCTCCGCCACCCGGCCGCGGTCGAGCACCACCACCCGGTCGGCGCTGGCCACGGTCGAGAGCCGGTGTGCGATCACGAGCGTGGTCCGGCCCCGCAAGAGCCGGCCGAGCGCTTCGCGCACCAGTGCCTCGGACTCCGCGTCGAGGGCGCTCGTGGCCTCGTCCAGGATGAGCAGGCGTGGGTCCCTGAGGAGCGCCCGTGCGATGGCGATGCGCTGCCGCTCTCCGCCCGAAAGCTGCCAGCCCCGCTCGCCCACCCGGGTCGCATAGCCTTGAGGGAAGGCGGCCACGAACTCGTGTGCGTGCGCCTTCCGGCAAGCGGCCACGACCTCCTCCCCGGAGGCGCCCGGCCTGCCATAGCGGACGTTCTCCTCGACGGAGGCCGAAAAGAGCACCGGCTCCTGCGGGACCACCCCCATCTGCGACCGAAGCCAGCCAGGGTCGAGGGCCCGCAAGTCGCGGCCGTCGAGGAGGACCCGGCCGGCGCTGGGATCGTACAGTCGGCAGAGGAGAGCGGCCAGGGTGGTCTTGCCCGCCCCCGAGGGACCGACCAGCGCGACCACCTCGCCGGCGGCGATGAAGAGGTCGAGGCCGCAGACCACCTCCGCGCTCGGTCGGCTCGGGTAGGCGAAGCGCACCCCCTCGAAGCGCACCTCTCCCCGGCAGGCGTTCGGCCGCTCGCCGCCGGACAGCGGCATGAGCGGCACGCGGTCGACGAGGGCCAGCACCTTCTCGGCCGCCCCCAGGCTGCGCATGACCTCGGCCCACAGATCGGCGAGGGCGCCGAGGCTCATGGCCGCGAGGAGGGTGTACACGAGGAAGGCGGTCAGCGCGCCGGGGCTGAGCTCGCGGCGCGCCACGAGCGCTCCCCCGTAACCGAGCACCGCTGCCGCGGCGGCGTACACGCCGGCCGAGGTCGCCCCCACGAAGGTCCCGGCCGCAAGGGCCCGGCGGCGCGCGGCCGCGTAGGCGAGGCCGGTCGCCTCGCCGAACCGTCCCTCCTCGATCTCTTCCGCCACGTGGGCCCGCACGGTCCGGATCGAGGAGAACGCCTCCTCGGCCACGTGGCTCGCTTCGGCCAGCGCGTCCTGGTAGCGGCGCGAGAGGGCTCGAACCCGCCGGCCGTAGACCACCGCCCCGATGGCCACGGGGGGGACCACGAGCAGCATCACGGCGGTCAGCCGAACGGAGGTCACGAGCAAGAGCGCCAGCGCTCCGATCGCGGTGACGGCGTGGCGGAGCGCCATGGAGAGGTACGCGGAGAGTAAACCCTGCAGGCTGGCCGAGTCCGCTCCGATCCGGGAGACGAGGTCGCCGGTCCGCGATTCGTCGAAGAAGGCCACCTCCTGCGACAACAGGCTCCGGAATAGGTGCTCGCGGACGCGGCGAACGCCCCGTTCCCCGGCCAGCGAGAACAGGATGGCCCGGCCCGCCACGGCCAGTCCCTGCAGCACCGCCAGCCCCGCGAGCAGGAGGGCCACGCGAGCCAGCTCCGCCCGATCCCGACCGGCGACCGCGCCGTCGACGATGGCGCGGATGCCCTGCGGGTAGAAGAGCGCCAGTCCCGAGCCCAGGGCGAGGAGTCCGGTGGCGGCCCCGAGCACTGGAGCCTCGCGGCGGAGGAGCCCCGCCAGCCGGCGAACGGTCCGGGCGCTGGGCTGGGCCATTCACTCACGCCACGGCTCGGCGATGCGCAGCGCCGAGAGGATGGCCCGGGTCGAGGGCGACCGGTTCAGGGTGTAGAAGTGGACCCCCGGCGCCCCTTGCCGGAGCAGGTCCGAGCACTGCAGGGTCGCGAACGAAAGGCCCAGCTCGCGCGCCGCCTCCGGGTCGTCACGCCGGACCTCCATGGCGGCGCGGAGCATGCGCGGCAGGGTGGCTCCGCACATCCGGGTCATGCGCTCGATCTGTTCCACCGTCTGGACCGGCATGATGCCGGGCAGGATGGGCACCGCGATCCCCGCCGACCGGGCCCGCTCCACGAACTGGAAGTACCTGACGTTGTCGAAGAACAGCTGGGTGACGAGGAAGTCGACCCCGGCGTCCACCTTCAGCTTCAGGTTGGCGAGGTCCAGGACGAGGTCGCGGCTTTCGACGTGCCCCTCGGGGTAGGCCGCCGCGCCCAGGCAGAAGCTCCAGCGCTGCGGCTGGGAGCGGATGAAGGCCACGAGCTCGCCGGCGTAGCGAAAGCCCTTCGGGTGGGGACTGAAGAAGTTCTCGCCCCGCGGCGGGTCTCCCCGCAGGGCCATCACGTTTCGGATGCCGGAGGCGGCCAGCTCGTCGAGCACGGTGGCGATCTCGTCCCGCGACGAGCCCACGCAGGTGACGTGCGCCATCGCCTCCACCTCGGTCTCCTGTTTGAGCCGCTTCACCAGGTCCACGGTCCGGGTCCGGGTCGAGCCCCCCGCCCCGTAGGTCACGCTCACGTAGGCGGGGGCGAGCGGTCGAAGCGCCTCCACCGCCCGGAAAAGCGACGCCACTCCCTCGTCGGTCCGCGGCGGGAAGAACTCGAAGGAGAAGACCGGTTCGCCCCGTTCCCGGGCAAAGCGAAGCAGGTCGATGATCTTCACGGGGTCCTGAGATTAGCCGCTGCGGGAGGGGAACGCCAGCCGGCGCCGGTTGACAGCCGCGCCGGGCCGGACCAAGAGAGACCGGATGTCGAGCTCCCCGCGGTACATCACCCCTGAGGGCTACCAGCGCCTCGCCGCCGAGCACGAGCGGATCTGGTCGGTGGACCGACCCCGGATCGTCGCCGAGGTGGAGGCGGCCGCCGCGCTCGGCGACCGGAGCGAAAACGCGGAGTACATCTACGGCAAGCGGAAGCTGCGCGAGCTGGATCACAGGCTCCGCTTCCTCTCCGAGCGGCTCGATGCACTCACGGTGATGGATCCCCGACCCGATCCGACCGGGCGTGCCTTCTTCGGGGCCTTCGTGACGGTCGAGGACGGAGGCGGGGAGGAGCGTACCTACCGGCTCGTGGGGCCCGACGAGTTCGACGTGGCGAGGGGGCTCATCAGCGTGGAGGCGCCGCTCGGCAGGGCCCTATTGGGCCGGCGGGCGGGCGATGCGGTCTGGGTCGAGCGCCCCGCCGGTTCCTTGGAGCTCGTGGTCGTGCGGGTCACCTGGGCGCCCGTGCGTTGAGGGGCGACCTTCGCCCCAGCCTCCGCGAAAGGGACCGACCCAGCCGACCGAGCCCGAGGGCTACCCTAACGGGTGTGGGAGCCAGGCCGCCAGATGTTCGATCACGCCCCGAGCAGGGGGGCGAGCCGTCTCCAGAGCGCCTCGGTTCCAGTCCCTTCGACCGCGGAGAAGGGGACCACCTCGCCGCGGCCGAGTCCCAGGGAACGCTCCACCTCCTCGACAGCGGCGCCCCGATGCGTCCGGGGAAGCTTGTCGATCTTGGTCGCCGCCACGATGAGGTGGCGACCTGCCTGGCGGAGGAAGGTGGCCGCGTCCCGGTCGTTCTCTGCGGGTGGGTGGCGCGCGTCCACGATGAGCACCACCGCCCTCAGGACCTCCCGGCCCCGCAGGTAATCCTCGATCATGACGGCCCAGCGGTCGCGTTCGGCCTTGGACACCTTGGCGTATCCGTATCCTGGCAGATCACAGAGGCGAATTGGCTGCGGGCGCGCCGAGGCGGTGGGCCGCCAGCGCACGTCGAAGAACTGGAGCGCCCGGGTCCGTCCCGGGGTCCGGGAGATCCTCGCCAACCCCTTGCGGTGGGTGAGGGCATTCAGCATCGAGGACTTCCCGACGTTGGAACGCCCGACGAAGGCGATCTCCGGGGCGAGGCCGGGCGGCCAGTCCCTGGGGTGGGTGGCGGTCCCCGCGAACTCGGCTGAGACCACCTCCACCGGCATGTCACTTCCCCGGGGTGGGAGGGCTCGCCGAGGGCCCGGGGCCGGCCCCCTCGGCGGCCTGGCGCTCGCGGGTCCAGTGATCGATGAGCGGCAGCTTCTTCAGGTACTCGAAGCGGACCAGGCTCGGGGCGGACTCGCCGTGGCAGGTGACGCAGGTCCGCTCGCCCGGGACGGCGAGGCCCACCGCGTGGGCGAGCTCGGGGTCGCGCATGACGTAGGGGGCCGAGTAGATACCGCCCGGCCCGTGGCAGGCCTCGCAGGTGACTCCGTCGAGCCCCGCCTCGGCATCGGGGGCGTGGCAGGAGAGGCAGCGCGGGTCCTTGCGGCTCGGTTGCGGGAGTCCCTCCTGCGCCCGGGCGTGCGGCCCGGCTCGCCAGAGCTCGTAGGCGACCTGGTGGCACGCCTTGCACGTCTCGGGTCCCACCTTGGAGCCGCCCGGGCCGGACGGAGCGTCGGCCCCTCTGGCCGCCCAGGGGAAGAGGGCGGTGAGGAGCAGCAGGGCGGCGAAGATTCGGCTCACGAGCCCCGGAGTATAATGCCTCATGCGCCTCGCACAGATGGCCTTCATGGCCGCGGTCTTGCTCGGCCCCCATCCCGCCCTGGCGCGTGCCTGGAAGGGCATCAACCCGGGCGCCTCGCAGCAGGCGGACGTGGTCCAGCGCTTCGGGGAACCCACCACCCGCACGAAGCGCGGCACCCGAACCGTCCTGGCCTACTACGGGGACCAGGCGCTCGAGGGCACGCGGCAGGCCCAGTTCCACGTGGATGGGTCCGGCGTCGTCCAGGAGATCACCATCTTCCTCGTCACCCCGCTCGACGCGGAGACCATCGAGGGGACCTACGGCAAGCCGACCCAGAAGACTTTCGTCGAGGACACGTTCCAGAAGGTCTGGATCTACGCGGCGCAGGGAGTCACGGTCTACTGGGCCAAGGACGGGACCGGGGCCGAGGCCCTCTCCTTCGTCCCCGCCAAGCCCGGCTCCAAGCCTTCGCCCGAGCCCACCAAGCGCGGCGGCGACGGAGACTGATGGGCGTGCGGCTGGTGGGGCTCACCGGCGGGATCGCCTCGGGAAAGAGCACCTTCGCCGCCTTGCTGCGCGCCCGGGGGGTCCCGGTGGTCGACGCCGATGCCCTGGCGCGCGCGGTGGTATCGCCCGGCTCGCCCGGGCTCGCCCGCGTGGTGGAGGCGTTCGGCCCGCGGGTCCTGCGACCCGACGGTTCGCTCGACCGGCGCTGGCTCGGCGCCCGGGTATTCGCCGATCCCGCAGAGCGGCGGCGGCTCGAGGCCATCACCCACCCTGCGGTGCGGGATGAGCTCTCGAGGGCGCTCGCGGACCTGGCCTCCGCCGGCCACGCGCTCGCCTTCTATGACGTGCCCCTGCTGTACGAGACGGGGCTCGAGGGGGCGGTGGACTGCGTCGTGGTGGTTTGGACGCCCCGGGCGGTGCAGGTCGAGCGCCTGATGCGGCGGGACGGGCTCTCCGAGGCGGAGGCACAGGCGCGCCTCGAGGCGCAGCTCTCCCTCGACGAGAAGGCCTCCCGGGCGGACCTCGTGGTGGAAAACCAGGGCCTCCCCGAGGCGCTCTCGCCCAAGGCGGACCGCCTGCTGGCGGATCTCCGCCGGGGCCTCGGCCGGAAGCTTCCCAACTCGCGGGCCGTGCGTTATTGACCCAGGGTGGCCAGCGCGCGCGTCCAATTCGTCACCGGTTTCCCCGGCTTCATCGGGAAGCGGCTGGTGCGGGGGCTTCTCGGCGAGGCCGAGGAGGGAGAGCGCCTCCTCCTGCTCGTGCAGCCCAAGGACGTCGAGGCGGCCCGGGCCGAGCTCGGCGGGTACGGCTCCCCGCCCGCGGAGATCCTGGAGGGAGACGTCAAGCACATCCACCTCGGCCTCTCCGGCGCCGAATGGAAGGCCCTGGCCGCCGGAGTGACCGACGTCTGGCACCTGGCCGGGCGAACGGGGCTCGGGACGGCGCGCGCGGAGATGCGACGGGTCAACGTGGAGGGAACGCGCAACGTCCTCGAGCTTTGCCAGGCGGCCCGCGGCCTTCGCCGGCTCAATCACTTCTCGACCGCCTACGTCTCCGGGGACCGCGTGGGCGTCATCCTCGAGGACGAGCTGGCCATGGGTCAGCGTTTCCACAACGCCTACGAGGAGAGCAAGTACCAGGCCGAGCTCCTCGTCCGGCGGGCGCAGTCGTCCCTTCCGGCCACGATCTACCGTCCCAGCATCGTGGTGGGGGACTCGAGGACGGGGGAGATCGACCGCTTCGAGGGCCCCTACGCCCTCGCCATCCTCCTCGTGGCGTCGCCGCTCGCGGTCCCCCTCCCCCTCCCGGGCGAGGCGGTGGCGCCGCTCAACGTGGTCCCGGTCGACTTCGTGGCGGACGCGGCCCGATCCCTCGCCCGAAACCCCGCGGCGGCGGGGCGGACCGTGCACCTCGTCGACCCGGCACCGCTCTCGGCGCGGCGCGTGTACGAGATGATCGCCGCCCACGCCGGGAGGAAGTTGCCCTCGGTATCGGTGCCCGCCCGGGCCTTCCAGGCGCTGCTCCAGCTGCCGCTCGTGGAACGGTTCTCGGGTGTGCATCGGCCGGCGATCGAGTACGTGAACCACCTTGCCATCTACAACTGCCGCGCCCTCATCGAGCTCCTCGACGGAACCGGCATCCGCTGTCCGCCCATCGCCACCTATCTCGACCGGCTCATCGACTTCGTGGCCGCGAGCTACGCGCGGCGGCGGGAGCTGGAGGAGGCTGAACAGGCGGGAGAGTTCGACGATCCTCTCGACCCCCGCCCGCCGAATGACGCGCCGCGCTGATCAGGGGAGCGAGCCGGCATCCCGCGGCGACCGGACTTGTGCTACCCCTCAGCTTTGAGCGCGAGGAGACGATGAGGCGGTTCACCGTCGGCGACACATTCGAGTGGGTGCGGGAGGTCGACCGGTATCGGCCCGTCTACTACGCGGGCGCCTCCGGCGACTACAACCCCATCCACATCGACCAGGCGGTGGGACGCGCCGCGGGGTACGAGGGGGTGATCCTCCAAGGCATGTGCACCTTCGCCTGGCTCAGCGAGGCCTGCGTGAGCTACCTGGGCGAACCCTCCCGGCTCCTGCACCTGCGGGCGCGCTTCACCAAGCCTGTGCAGGTCGGCGACGTGATCCGGTTTCAGGGCCGGTGCGTGTCCGCGACGGGCGCCATCGTCCGCCTCGAGGTCAGCGCCACCAACCAGGCCGGCGAGGAGGTCTTGAAGGGAGCGACCGCCGAGGCGGACGCCAGCGCCCGGGCGGTGGGGGGGTAGGTCCCCATGCCGATCGACAGGCGGCACCTGGGCCGGCGCTACGGGCCTTACCGCTTCGAGGTGGGGCGAGAGAGCATCCTCGACTTCGTCGCCGCGGTCGACGGCGGCGTGCCCGGGCGCATCTTCGCCTCGAGCTTGGCCTCGCGCGCGATGGGGGCGGGGGCCGGCCCCCGGGAGGATCTCCCCCCGCTCGTGGCCCCGCCCGCCTATGCCGCGGTCTTCGCCATGCAGCCCTTCGCCACCGCCTGCGGCGACGCCGAGCTGGGTCTGAACGTGCTCCGGCTCGTGCACGGCGAGCAGGCCTTCGAGTTCTTGGAGCCGGTGCGTGCCGGGGACGTGCTCTTCACCACCGGTGAGATCACCCGGGTCCAGGACCGCGGCAACCTCGACTTCCTCGAGGTCACCACCGAGACCGTGAACCAGCATGGCCGGCCGGTGGTCCGCGGCGTGTGGACCGCCATCATCCGCAACTAGAGGCCCCGCCAGGGAGCGGACCCTCAGCTCGTGATCACCCCGTCGGCGATCAGGTTGGCGAGGATCCGGGCCGTGTCCAGGCGGGGCAGGCCCGACAGTGCGAACAGCGCCTCGTAGTCCACCGTCCCGTCGATCTGCGCGAGGAGGAAGCCGGCCCGGTGGTCGAGGTTCAGCCACATCACCTCCTCGGGCTTGATGGCGAGGCGCGGCACGCTGGCGAGCGGGCCGAGCTTCGACTCGTACATCGCGATGAGGGTGGCCTCGTTCTGGCGAAGGTAGTCGCGGGCGCTCCCGTGGTCGGGGTCGACCTGGAGGATCTTCTCGATGAGCTCCAGGGAGCCGGTGAAGTCGCCGAGCGCGAAGAGCTCCTTCGCGGCCTGCATCCAGACGTCGACCTCCTTGCGGGCGGGGGCTTGAGCGGCGGGCGGCGTACCCCCGTCCGGGACCAGAGGGCGGAGATCGGACTTCTCGGCCACAGCTTGGAGGTCGAGGCCGCCGTCCGGCTCGAGCACGAAGGTGGCGGCCGCGGCCGGACCCTCGTCCCACGGGGAGGGCGCGAACTGGTCTCCTCCCGGGCTCGAGGGGGCCGCAGGTGGGTTGGAGACGGGCGGGGAAAGGGTCGGCTGCGGGGCCGCGCTCTCCCCCCCGGGACCCGGGAGTGGTACCGCGGCGGGCGCCGGCAGCGGGATCGGGTCCGGGACCATGCCCGCCGCTCCCCCATGGATGAGGAGCAGGTAGGACCGCGCCCGCGGGTTCTCCGGATCGCGCTCCAGCACCTCCTGGAAGCTGCGCAGGGCCTCTCCCACCCGGCCCGAGACGTAGGCCTTGATGCCCCGGTCGATGAGCTCGGCGACCTCGCCCATCCGTCACCTCGCCCCTGGCCCGCGCCCGGCTCCGGCCAGCCCCTTGAAGAGCTGCAGGGTCCTCTCCAGCGACTCCTCCTGCTCCCCCAGGGCGGAGGTATCGCGCGCCTCGATCGCCTGGCGGACCCGGGAGAGGACTGCCTCTGCCTTCTGCACGGCGTCCTTGCCGAAGCGCGTCCGTTCCAGCGCCTCCGAGACGGCGGGCCTTAGCCCCTCGATCTCGGCCATGGTCGCGCTCATCCGTTCGCGGCGCAGGTCGAACTCCTGGGTGGTCTGCTTCTTCTCGAGGAGCTCGTCCACGCGCTCGTCGAGGATGCGCTTCATCTCCTCCTCGGTCAGGCCGGAGGTGGCGGTCACGGTGATGGACTGCTGCTGGCCGGTGACCACGTCGCGAGCCGACACCCCCACGATCCCGTCCGCGCTGATGTCGAAGGTCACCTCGATCTCGACTTCGCCGCGCCGGGCGGGGCGGATGCCGTCCAGCACGAACTCGCCCAAGAGCTCGTTGTCGACTGCCCGCTCGCTCGCCCCCTGGAGGACGGCGATGCGCACCGAGGTCTGGTTGTCCTGGACGGTGGTGAAGAGGTGGGTCTCGCTGGTTGGCACCGTGGTGTTCCGGGGGATGATGGTCTGGAAGTAGCCGCCCACAACCATGATCCCGAGGTTCTGGGGTGTGACGTCGAGGAGCAGCACCTCCAGCCCGGGCTGGGGGGCGGTGAGCGCGTGGGCCTGGATGGCGGCGCCCAGCGCCACCACCTCCTCCGGGTGCACCCCGCGGCAGGGTTCCCTCCCGAAGAAGTCCTTGACCGCCTTCTGGACGCGGGGCATGCGGGTCATCCCCCCCACCAGGATCACCTCGCCCACCTGGGCGGGCCTGACGCCCGCGTCCTTGAGGGTCCTCTCGGCGACGGCGATGCAGCGGTCCACCAGGTCCCGGGTGAGCTCCTCCAGCTTCTCCCGGGTGAGCTGTCGATCGAGGTGGAGGGCGGGCTTACCCTCCCCTCCTCCCACGAGGAAGGGCAGGTGGATGGCGGTGGAGGTGAGGCCGGAGAGCTCGATCTTGGCGCGTTCCGAGCCGTCCTTGAGGCGCTGCAGCGCCATCTTGTCCTCGCGCAGGTCGACGCCTCCGTTGTCCTTGGCGAAGGAGAAGGTGAGCCAGTCGATGACCCGGCGGTCGAAGTCTTCCCCCCCGAGGTAGGTGTCGCCGCCCACCGCCACCACGTCGTAGACGCTCTTGCCGATGTCCAGGATGGAGATGTCGAAGGTGCCGCCGCCCAGGTCGAACACCACCACCTTGCGCTCCATCTGCTTCCCGAAGCCGTAGGCCAGGGCGGCGCTGGTGGGCTCGTTGATGATCCGGAGCACCTCAAGACCGGCGATGCGTCCCGCGTCCTTGGTGGCGTGTCTCTGGCCGTCGTTGAAGTAGGCGGGCACGGTCACGACCGCCTTGTTCACCGGGCGACCGAACCAGGCCTCGGCGTCGGCCTTCAGCTCCGCCAGCACCATGGCGGAGATCTCCGGGATGGCGAAGACGCGCCCGGCCAGCTCGACCCGGACGTCGTTCCCGTCGGGGCCCGACACGAGCGGATAGGGGAGCACGTGGCGGGCGTCGTCGACCTCCTTCGA
The DNA here is from genome assembly GCA_035686075.1 of Anaeromyxobacter sp. Classification (GTDB taxonomy): domain Bacteria; phylum Myxococcota; class Myxococcia; order Myxococcales; family Anaeromyxobacteraceae; genus Anaeromyxobacter. Next base: position 201,995 of record DASRZU010000045.1, on the reverse strand, counting down.
GGCCCAGCGCCGCCCGATGAGCCGCTTGGCCGCGAAGACGGTGTTCTCGGCATTGGTGATCGCCTGCCGCTTCGCCAGCGCCCCCACGAGCTTCTTGCCGTTCTTGGCCACCGCGACGATCGAGGGGGTGAGCGTCTGCCCGCTCCGGTTCGGGATCACGCGGGGGATCCCGTCGCGCACGGTGGCGACGACGGAGTTGGTCGTGCCGAGATCGATCCCGATGGCCGGTTCGAGGTCGTTCATCCGAGGATGCCCCAGCGAAGCTTCCGGAGCCGGTCCTTGGCCAGCTCCAGTTTGGGATCGAGCTCCAGCGCCCTCTCCAGCGCCCGGCGGGCCTCCTTCTTGTCGCCCTCGGCGTCGAGCACGAGCCCGAGCGCCTCGTGGACGAGCCCCATCCCGGGAGCGGCCCGGACTCCGGCCTGGGCCAGCTCCCGTGCGCCGGCGCGGTCGCCCAGGGCGAGCGCCGCACGGGCTCCGGCGGCGGCGGCCCGGGCGTGGCGCGGATCCGCCTCGAGCGCGGAGCGGAATCCCTCCAGCGCCGCCGGCAAGGAGCCCATGGCCTCGGCGGCGAGCGCCTTCTCGTAGAGCTCGGAGGCCCGCTGGGCGCTGCTGCGCCGCTTGGCCTCGGCGGCGAGGACCGAGATCTCGGCATTGCTCGGATCGATGCTCTGGGCGAGCAGGAGGTCGTTGGCCGCCTGTCCGTAGTTCCCGGCCTCGAAGGCGAGCTTTCCGCGAGTGGCCAGCTCCCCCAGCCGAGCCGCCCGGGCCACGAGGGGATTGGATCGGGCGAGCCGGGCCCGCCGCTCGGTCACCCGGCGCTCGTCCTCGAGCCGTCGCGCCTCCATCTTGGCGAACTCGGTGGGCGGGGCGGTGGACCGAGCATAGGCGGAGCGGCGCGCCTCGTCCGACAGCACCTCGCGCGCCTCGGTGAGGCTCCGGAACACCTTCTCGAGGCGGGCCCGGTAGCTCCCCAGCCGCTTCCCCGCGTACCGATCCGGGTGGAACACCTTGGCGGCCTCGAGGTAAGCGGCCTTCACGGCGGCCGCGGGCGCGTTCCAGGGGAGCCCCAGGGTCTCCCAGTGTGTCGTCTTGCCGATGAGCGACTCCGCGCGGAGGATCTCCTTGCGGCGTTCCAGATCGAGGTCCACGTCCTCGGACAGCTCCGCAGGATCGAACACCACGCCGCTGTCGCGATCGACGCTCAACGTTCCCTCGCCCCCGAGGTCTTCCGAGATTACCGACCGGTGCTGCGGCCGGTCAACGAACCCGTCAGAATGCCTACTTACCACGCCCTGCGGCCTAAGGTCGCGCGGGCGGCGGGCCCCGGGAACCTGGGATGGTGGGGGAGTCTAGGGGAAGGGCGTCTGGTTCCCCCGGTCCGCCTACGATCCCGAACCGAGCCGCCGCCGCATCGCCTTGACCTTCGCGAGCATGGGGAGGTCCCGGTCGGCCTTCGTCCAGTGCGCAAGGATGCGGTCGAGGGTCTGGCGGGCCTTGGGGAGGTCGCCGAGCGCCTCGTGCGCGTTCGCGGCCAGGTAGAGGGCTCCGGGATATCCCCACGAACGCCAGAGGCTCGAGTGCATGAGCCGCAGCTCCTCGGCCGCGTCCACGACCTCCTGATAGCTATGGCTTTCGTAGGCGACCTCGGCCAGGAAGTAGAGGGCAGCCGGCCTCACCCCCCACGAGGACTCCGGGGGTCTGGCGAGCGCGCGGAGGGCGTCCTGCGCTCCCCGGCGGTCGCCGGAGCGCCACAAGGCCACTGCCTCGTACAGTTTGCGCTCCGGGCCGGGCTCGAGCCGCGCCGCCTCCCGCGCCGCCCCATCGGCGTCGCCCAGGACGGCCAGCCCGATCGGGAGGATCGATCGTTCCTTCGGATCGGTGACGAGCTCCGCGACCCGGGGCGCCTCGGCCAGGGCGAGGCGGGGGTTCGGGTCCCCGAGAAAGAGCTCGAAGCGCATCTGGGCCCGTGCTCCCTGCATGTGGGCGGCGTCCTCGGGCACGGTCTCGATGGCCTCCAGGGCCTCGCGCCGCCGCCCCTGGTAGGCGAGGGCATCGACCAAGAGATCGGCGGTGGCGACGCGCTCGAGCTTCGAGGCCCCGGGGGCGGCGGTCGGGCGGAGCAGCTCTTCGGCCTCCTCGTACCGCTCCGCCAGGATGAGGGCCTCGGCCAGGTGGGCCCTCGAGAAGGGCGAGCCGTCGAGCTCGAACCCCCGCCGGGCGGCGTCGACCGCCTCGTCCACCCTCCCGGCGAACACCTTGGAGTAGGAGAGGGCCCAGTAGGCGGCGGCGCTGGGCGCCCTCGCCACCCACTCGCTCGCCCGCCGGTCGAGCTCGTCGGTCCGGCCCAGCCAGCTCAGGCTGTCGGTGAGGTGCATGAGCGCCGGGGTCCAGGTGGGATCCAGGGCGACCGCCCGCTCGAAGTAGGGCAGGCCCTCCCTGACCTTGTCGGCGTGGAAGAGGAGGTCTCCGGCGAGGAACAGGACCTCCTTGTCTTGCGGGTAGGCCTGGGCGGCCTGCGCGTAGAGCGCCTGGGCGGCGCCCTCCCGGCCTTCCAGATGGGCCTCCCAGGCCTGGAAGAGGAGGCGCTCCTTGGCGGGGACGCGGTCCACGTACCGCAGAGCGGCCTCCATCTCGGCCCGGCGATCCGCCTCGCTCATCCCCGTGAACTCGCCCAAATAGGCGATCCGCCAGTGGGGGAGGGCGAAGGTCGGGTCGAGGGCCAGCGCCTTCCGGTACTCCGCGATGGCCTCGTCGTAGCGGATGGCCTCCTTCAGCTGGTCCCCGCGGAAGTAGTGCTGGTAGGCCTCGAAGCTGGCGGTGGTGGCGTCGGCCACCCGCACGCTCCTCGCCCTGACCTCCGCCGGCGTCTCGGCGCGGAGCCGCTCCCGGGTCCGGGCCGACAGCCGGTCGATCATGCCAGGTATGTTTCCCTTGCCGCGCCCCTCCTCCTTGAGGGTGAACAGGTAGTCGCTGCGCACCGGGTCGAGAACCTGGACCTCGATGGCGTAGAGATCGTCGAAGCGGCGGATGGTGGCGAGCACGAGCGCCCGGGCCCCGGCAGCGAGAGCCACCTCGCGCCCGAGCGGCTCGTCGACGTTCTCCGCCCCGGCGCGGCCGAGCTGGTGGAGGAGGTCGAGCATCCGGACGCGGGTGAGCACGGACAGCCGCTGCGACTGCTCGAGCGAGGTGATGAGCATCCCGGAGAGGCCGTCGAGGTCGGGCTCGCCGGTCCGGTTGGCGAAGTCGGCCACGGCCACCGTCAGGGGTCCCGCCTTCTGCGCGACGGGGTGCCCGGCATGGAGCAGGACGGCCAGGGCGACGAGGGTGGCGACGAGGAGCACACCCGCCGAGAGGGCCAGGCGGGCCCGCTCCCGGCGCGGTCTTACCAGGGCCCTCGGCTGAGGGGGCTGCCGCTCGAGCTCCTGCTGCACGGTGGAGAGGACGGCGAGCACCTCCCCGCCGTTCCGGGGGCGGAGGACCGGATCCTTCTCCAGCATGCGCGAGACGAGGGCGCCCAGGGCGGGCGCCTCGGGGACCTCCAGGCTCTTCGCGCGCCGTGAACCGGTGACCGACCCGCCGCCGTCCTCCTCGAAGGGCAGGACCCCCGAGAGCATCCGGTAGAGGATCGCCCCGAGGGCGAACACGTCGGTTCGCTCGTCCTCCGGCGCCCCGCGCCACTGCTCCGGGGCCATGTAGGCCGGCGTCCCCCCGGCGATGCGCGGTTGCCCGAAGGCGTGGGCCAGGCCGAAGTCGAGAACCTTCACCTGGCCGTCGTCGCACAGGAACACGTTCCCGGGCGTGAGGTCGCGGTGGACGACCCCGCGCCCGTGCGCGTGAGAGAGCCCCTCGGCCACTCGGACGGCGACCCGCAGGGCCTCGCGCACCGAAAGGGGCCCCGCCGAAAGCCGGTGGGCGAGGCTCTTTCCGCGCAAAAGCTCGAGGACGAGGTAGGGCCCTTGCTCGCACCGGCCGACGTCGTGGACCGTCACGATGCAGGGGTGCGAGAGCCGGGCCGCCGACTCGGCCTCGCGCTGGAGGCGCTCCTCGCGCAGGGCCGCCTGGTCCCCGGCCCGGACCGCCTTGAAGGCCACGCTCCGCCCGAGCTGCCCATCCCGCGCCTCGTAGACCACCCCGAAACCGCCCCGCCCGATCTCGCGGACGATCTCGAACCGCCCCACGACGTCGCCGGGCCTGAGCTCGCGCTGCCAGGTCGGGCCCTCCGCGGGCGCCCGAACGATCTCCGCGAGGAGGGCCGAGAGGGCGCCGGGCCTGATGGCCTCCGTGTTCGGGGCTGCGTCGGTCAGTCGAGCCTCCGGGACGAGAGGGGAGAGCCTGCGGCCTTTGGCAGGTTCGGGTCAAGCCGGCCGCATGGAGACGGATGCCCCTCAGGCGAAGGCGAAGCCCCGAGGAGGGGCCGGGTGCCCGGCACGACGATCCGCCCCCGGTCGGGGGCGGTCCACGCGGGTTCAGCGCCCCGCCATGAGCAGCTCGAGCAGGGCCTTCTGGGCGTGGAGCCGGTTCTCCGCCTCGTCGAAGACGGCCGACTGCGGCCCCTCGATGACGGCGTCGGCGATCTCCTCGCCCCGGTGAGCGGGGAGGCAGTGCATGACGATCGCGTCGGGCCGGGCCCGTGCGAGGAGGGCCTCGTCGACGAGGAAGCCGGCGAAGCGTCGGCGGCGTTCCTCGGCCTCTCCCTCCTGGCCCATGCTCGCCCAGACGTCGGTGTTGATCACGTGCGCGCCGGTCGCGGCCTCGGCCGGATTGCGGCTGAGGCGCGCCCGCCCGCCGCACCGGTCGAGGAGCGATGCGTCCGGGTCGTAGCCGGGTGGGCAGGCGAGCCTGAGCTCGAAACCGAGCAGTGCGCAGGCCTCGAGCCAGCTGTTGGCCATGTTGTTGCCGTCCCCGACCCAGGCCACCTGGACCGCTCCCTTGGCCAGGGCATCGGCGCCGAACCGCTCCGCGACCGTGAGAAGGTCGGCGAGCAGCTGGCAGGGGTGGGACGAATCGGTGAGCGCGTTCACCACCGGCACGTCGGCGTACCGAGCCATCTCCTCGGCGGTGGCGTGGGCGAAGGTGCGGATGACGAGGGCATCGACGTAGCGGGCCATCACCCGGGCCGTGTCCCTGATGGGCTCGCCGCGCCCGAGCTGGGTGTCGCGGAACGAGAGCATGACCGCGCTCCCGCCCAGCTGGTAGGCGGCCACCTCGAAGGAGACCCGGGTGCGGGTGGATGCCTTCTCGAAGATCATCCCCAAGGTCCGCCCCACCAAGGGGCGCGGGCCGCCGCGCCTGAGCAGCTTCCATTCGGCGGCGCGCTCCAGGAGCTCGAGGAGCTCGGACCGATCGAGGTCGGTGAGGCGGAGGAAGTCGCGCTTTTGGCGTGGGGTTCTCGGCATGGACGCTCCTAGAGCGCGGGCGCACTGGATAGCGCCGCACCGATGCGAACCACCGCGTCGTCGGCTTCGGCCGCCGTGAGGGTGAGGGGCGGGGCGAGCCGCAGGACGTCCTCGCCGATGGCGTTGAGGAGCACGCCTTCTCCCCGGGCGGTGCGCATCACCTCTCCGGCGGCCACTCCCTTCACCAACAGGGCGAGGAGCATCCCCCGGCCTCGCACCTCGGCGAGCCGACCGCCGGGGCGCAGGCCCTCGAGCCCGGCCCTGAGCCGCGCTCCGACCTCCCGCGAGCGGCTGAGGACGCCCGAGCCGAGCTCCCGGAGCACGGCCAGTGCCACCGCGCAGGCGAGCGGGTTCCCCCCGAAGGTCGAGCCGTGGCTCCCGGGGCTGAGGTGGATCCCCACCTCCTCGGTGGCGAGCAAGGCGCCGATGGGGAAGCCCCCGCCCAGCGACTTGGCCGCGGTCATGAGGTCGGGCGCGATCCCGAGCCACTCGTGCGCCCACATCCGTCCGGTGCGCCCCATGCCCGTCTGGACCTCGTCCAGGCAGAGGAGGACGCCGCGCGCCCGGGTGAGTTCCCGGGCCGCCTCGAGGTAGCCCTCCGGGGCGGGGACCACGCCGGACTCGCCCAGGATGGGCTCGACGATGAAGGCGGCGGTCTGCTCGGTGAGGGCGGCGTCGAGCGCGGCCAGTTCGCCGAAGGGAACGTGGCGGACGCCCGGCACGACCGGCTCGAACCCCCGGCGGTACTTGGGCTGCCCGCCCACGGTGACGGTGAAGAGGGTCCGGCCGTGGAACGAGTCCAGGCAGGAGACGATCTCGTGGCGCTCGGGCCGGCCCTGGTCGGCGAAGTACTTGCGCGCCAGCTTGAGCATCGCCTCGTTGGCCTCGGCGCCGCTGTTGCAGAAGAAGGCGCGCCTTGCGAAGGGCGTCACCGAGAGGAGTGCCTCGGCGAGCTCCACCTGGCGCGGAATGTAGAAATGGTTGGATACGTGCCAGAGGGTGCGGGCCTGCTCCTCCAGGGCCTTCACCAGCGCGGGGTGGCAGTGGCCCAGAACATCCACCGCCACCCCTCCCAGGAAGTCGTAGTAGGCGTTGCCGTCGGCGTCGAAGAGGCGGGACCCCTCCCCGCGGATCAGGGCGATCGGCTGCTGCCGGTAGTTCGGGGTGAGGACGGCTCTCGCTCTCTCGGCCCACTCTACGTTGCCCGCCATGCAGCGCTTATATCAGCGGCGGGGCGGACCGTTCCAGCAAAGTGTCTCACAGGATGTACCGCGAGAGGTCCTCGTCCTCTGCGATCCCCTGCAACCGCTCGCGGACCGTGGCGGCGTCCACCACGATCCGTTGCCCGCGCAGCTCGGCGGCGTCGAAGGAGACGGGGTCGAGGAGCCTCTCCATCACCGTGTGCAGGCGGCGCGCTCCGATGTTCTCCATTCGCTCGTTCACCTCGGCGGCGATGCGGGCCACCTCGTCGATGGCGTCGTCCCGGAACTGGACGTCGACCCCCTCGGTGGCGAGGAGGGCGGTGTACTGCCGCACCAGGCTGTTCTGGGGTTCCCGCAGGATGCGCACCAGATCCTCGCGGGAGAGGGGAGCGAGCTCCACCCGGATGGGAAAGCGCCCCTGGAGCTCGGGGATGAGGTCGGAGACCTTGGAGGAGTGAAAGGCGCCGGCGGCGATGAAGAGGATGTGATCGGTCTTCACCACCCCGTACTTCGTGTTCACGTTCGAGCCTTCCACGATGGGGAGCAGGTCCCTCTGCACACCGCCCCGGGAGACGTCGGGCCCGCGGACGGCCGTTCCCTCGCCGCCGGCGATCTTGTCGATCTCGTCGATGAAGACGATGCCGGCATTCTGGGCTCGCTCGAGCGCCTCCCGGATCACGCGCTCCATGTCCACCATCCGGGTGGCCTCCTCCTGCGTGATGAGCTCGAGCGCCTCCTTGATGCGGACTCGGCGCTTTCGCTTCTTCTGTCCGCCCCCCAGCAAGGAGAGGATGGGGTTATTGCCCAGCCCCTGGACCATGTCCTGGAGCCCCTGGGCCATGTCCTCCATGCCCGGGCCCAGGAAGGGCATCACCGGTACGGCCCGTTCGGCGATCTCCACCTCCACCGCCTCGTCGTCCAGGGTCCCGGCTCGGAGCTGGGCCCGGGCCTTCTCCCGGGAACCGGCGGGGGCGGGGTGCTCCCCTTCCCCCTCCCCTCGGATTCGCGCCCCGACGCTCCGCAAGCCGAGCCCGAGCCCTCCCCCGTACCCGAGCGCGTCGAGCACCTTCTCCTCGGCGGCCTCCCGGGCCCGTTCCCGGAGCCTCTCGATCTCCTCCTCCTTGACGAGCTTGACGGCCGCCTCGACCAGGTCGCGCACCATGGCGTCGACGTCGCGCCCGACGTAGCCCACCTCGGTGAACTTGGAGGCTTCGACCTTGACGAAGGGCGCTCCCGCCAGCCGGGCCAGGCGCCGTGCGATCTCGGTCTTGCCCACCCCGGTGGGCCCGATGAGGATGATGTTCTTGGGAAGGATCTCGTCCCGGAGCTCCGCGCCGACGCGCTGCCTTCGCCAGCGGTTACGGAGGGCGAGAGCCACCGCTCGCTTGGCGGCGGCCTGTCCCACGACGTAGCGGTCCAGCTCGGCGACGATCTCCCGGGGGGTGAGTTCCTGGGCGTTCACGAGAGCTCCTCGATCGCCAGGTTGGCGTTGGTGTAGATGCAGATCTCGGCCGCCAGCTTCAAGGACTCCTCCGCGATCTTTCGGGCGTCGAGGGCGGAGTGCGACAAGAGCGCGCGTGCCGCGGCCAGGGCGTAGGGGCCCCCCGAGCCGATGGCGCTGGCGGCGCCGCCCTCAACCGGGTCGGGCTCGAGGACGTCTCCGGCGCCGGAGACGACGAGCACGTGCTCGCGGTCGGCGACGAGGAGGAGGGCCTCGAGCCGCCTCAGCATCCGGTCCGTCCTCCACTGCTTCGCGAGCTCGACCGCCGCACGGGGCAGGGAGCGCGCGTGCTCCTTGAGCTTCTTCTCGAAGAGCTCGAAGAGCTGGAAGGCGTCGGCGGTGGCCCCGGCGAAGCCCGCCAGGACTTGGCCCTCCGCCAGCCGCCGCACCTTCCGGGCGGTCGCCTTCATCACCGTCCTGTCGAGGGTCACCTGGCCGTCGCCGGCCATCACCACCCGCCCGTCCCGGCGGACGCAGAGGACGGTCGTGCCGTGGAGCGCGCGCATCGCTCATGCGTATCGCGGCGCGCGCGGGGGGGCAACAAGGGAGCGGGGTCAGGGCGAGCGGGGGCGGCTCCTCCCCGCCGGGCCCCCGGGCGCAGCGGTGGCGCGCGGGTGGGCGGAATCGTAAACCTCCGCCAGCCGCTTCCAGTCGAGCTGGGTATAGCGCTGGGTGGTGGAGAGGGAGGCGTGTCCCAGAAGCTCCTGGATCCCCCGCAGGTCCGCGCCGTTCCCGAGCAGGTGGGTCGCGAAGCAGTGCCTCAGCACGTGGGGATGGACATGCCGGGGAAGCCCGATCCTGCGGCTCCACCCGTAGAGCCGGCGCGCGACGGATCGGTTCGTGAGCCGGCCGCCTCGGTGGTTCAGGAAGAGCGCCTCGGCACCGCGCGCCCGCTTGGGCCCGGCGGCGAGCACCGGCCTTCCCTCCTCCAGGTAAAGGCGCAGGGCCTCGGCGGCAGGCCCTCCGAAGGGCACCACCCGCTCCTTCCGCCGCTTCCCCAGGACCCGGACGAGACCGCCCCCGAGGTCGATGTCGTCGAGATCGAGCCCGGTGAGCTCGGAGACGCGCAGGCCGCTCGCGTACAAGAGCTCGAGGAGGGCGCGATCGCGCTCCTCGAGCGGCGTCGCCCGCCGGGGCGCCTCGAGAAGCGCCGCCACCTCGGCCTCCGGGAGGACCGGCGGCAGCCGCCTCGGCCGCCGGGGCGTGGCCACGGCGCGCGCGGGGTTCAGGGTGGTGAGCCCCTCCCGTACGAGAAAGCGATAGAGCGAGCGCACGGCGGAGAGCTTGCGAGCGAGACTCACGGGGCCGGCGGTCCCCGCCGCTCGGGACAAAAAGGCCCGCACGCTGGCCGTGGAACCGGGGACCAGCACCTCCCCCGCCGTCGCAAGGTGGTGGGCGTACTGCTCGAGGTCCACCCGGTAAGCCTTGATGGTGTGGACCGAGGCCCTCCGCTCCGTCTCGAGGTAGGCGAGGAAGCGCCCGATCTCGGGGGGCGGCGCCGGCATGGACCATCCGGTACCACCGACCGCCTGCGAGGGGAAGTTTCGGGCCCGCTCCCGCGCCCGGTCGGACGCGGGAGCGGAGGGTTCGTCACTGGGCGCCGAACACGAGGAACCGGCTGTTCCCGCCGTCGGTCACGACCAGCGCATCGTCGAGCAAGAGCACCCCGGCCGGAATGTTGAGCGTCCGGCCGCTCGGGACTGTGTCCTGGGTCCCGTCCTGGTTGTCGTCGTTGGCGGCCCCCAGGTCGAAGCTCCCCTGGCCCAAGACGACGTTCGGCGGAGGGCACGGGGGAAGCGGCGGCGGGCCGCACGCCGTGGGCAGCGTGTTCCAGACGAGCACCCTATTGTTCTGCCAGTCGGCGACGAAGAGTTGGTTTCCGTTCGAGGTGAGGGAGTAGGGATAGTTAAGCGTGCCCGAAGACAACCCCGGACCGCCCTGTCCGAAGTCGGTCTGGCCGAGGACCAGGTCCGCCGGGGCGTGCGAGGCAGTGGGGAACGTGCTCCAGCCCAGGATCCGGTTGTTCCCGGCGTCGGCCACGAAGAGGCGCGTTCCATCGCTCCAGATGTCGGTCGGGTAATTCATCGAGGCAGCCGAGATCCCTCCGGCGTTCATGCCGCAGGTATCGAACATGCCATCGGAGTTGTCCTGGCCCAGCACCAGATCGGGTGGCGTGAGGAACGCCACAGGGATGGAGTTCCAGATGAGGACGCGGTTATTGGCCGAGTCGCCCACGATGAGCTTATCGCCCACGACGAACATGCTCTCCGGGGCGAGTCCATCGTTAGAACAGCTGGCGGTCCCCTGATCGTCCAGCGACTTGGCTCCCACCGCCATCGCGGCAGCGGCCCCGAGGCTCCCCGGGTCGAAGCCCCCCGGGATGGGGTCGTAGATCACGACCCGATAGTTCATGTAGTCGAGGACGAGGAGCTTGGTCCCCGCGGTCCGGATCGTCTGAGGCGTGTTCAGCCCCCTCGCCCCGACGGACGGGGCCACCTGGTCGAACGCGCCCTGCCCGATGGCGTAGGAGGCTTGCGCCCCGTCCGCAGCCGGGATCCCGGTGAAGGCGAGGACCCGATTGTTCCCCGAGTCGGGGACGAACAGGTGTGTCCCGTCAAAGGCCGCCGCCCCGACGGGCGTCGCGATGGTATTCGCGGCGGCGACGATGGTTCCTTGGTTCGGGTTCCCGTGGCTCGCGTCGGCCTGGCCGATGACGGTCCCGGCGGTCTGGAAGGTGGCCAGGGAGACGAACGGATAAGTGACCTGCGCCGTCGCCGAGGCCGAGCCCCCGCTCGCCGTCACCGAGGCGACCACGGTGTTGGCGCGATCGGCGAGGGTCACCTCCGCAGTGAAGGTCGTACCGCTCACCGTCGCCGCCGCAGCGGTACCGCCGTTGAGCGCCACGGTGACGGACTGGATCCCGGTGCCCGAGACCGTGCCGGTCACAGCGATCGTGCGGCTGCCGTAGACCGATGTTCCATCGGCGGGGGCGGTGATGGCGATGGTCGGGGCGGCCGGTGGATTCGTCGTCCCCCCTCCACCGCCGCCTCCACCGCCGCTACCCCAGCCATGCCAGTCTTCCAGCCAGCCGCACCCCCCGAGCGCGGCCACGAGCACCACCAGCGAAAGTCTCGCAGTGTGTCGCATCCGGATCCTCCTCTCGAGAGATCACGTGAAGATTGGTAGAGCGAGCGTACGCTCGCCCGGTGGGACCGTCTACGGAGGTCTCGCTGCGACCTGGGCGGCGAGTGTGCGGAAGGCGGCGCGTGGGGGCCTGGGTTCCCAGAACCCGGGCTTTGGCCCTGCGCTATTGGGCTCTGCCCGGGAGCTCGGCGACGTAGACGCCCGGGCGCTTCTCGTCCAAGACGACGTAGGCGACGCGAACCCGGTCACCGGCCAGGAACCGTGCCGAGCCCGGCTCCACCTGGGTGTCCACCCGAGCGAGGCTACCTCCCTCCCAGACTCCCAGATCGAGGGCGTCGCGGTCGAGCCGCTTGAAGCTCACGAGGATGCGGCCCGGTTCCCTCGGGTCGAACTCGAAGCTCTTCATGCCCTCGGCGATCCGCTCGGGGCTCTTCTCTCGTTCGGCGGTGGCGATCCGCTCGAGGTCGCAGGCCTCGCCGCTCCGGGTGCAGCGGCTGCGGTAGTAGAGCGAGCGCCCGTCGGGCGAGAAGGCGAAGCCGTACGTGCTCTGGGCCACCAGGCGGGGCGCAGCGCCGTCGGACGCATCGAGCGCGGCGAGGAGCAGGTCCACCGAGTACCCGCCCCGGGTGGTGTGCTGGAGGTACGCCACGTATCGGCCGTCCGGCGAGAGTTCGAAGTCGGACACGTTCTTCCCGAGCGTGCGGCGGGCGACGTCCAGTCCCCCGACGCCGAGAGTCCCGGACCGGATGCGCGGATCGTACTCCTCGAGCCAGGCGAGCCGCGGGGACCGCGCTGCCCAGCGGAACTCTCCCACCTCGTTGCCGAGCGCAAGCTCGCGGCCGCCGACCCGGACCCGCAGGTTTCCCTGCTTGCCAGGGAGAGCGTCGGCGAGAAACGCGAGGGCATCGACCACGGGCGAGAAGGCGAAGGCGCGGACCCCCTCGGCGACCATCTCGGGCTCCGCCGGGGGTTTCGCCTCGACCACCTCGAGCTCGCTCCCCTTCGGGGCGAGTCGGGTGAAGGCGTAGCGAGGTCCGCGCCCGAACTGATAGTCGCCCACCGGCCCTGCCACCTTGACCGCGCTTGCCGGGGTCGCGCCGGGGGGCTTTCGCACCGCCAGGAGCTCTCCACCCGCGCTGGCTCGCCTGCGCAAGAGCGCGACGAGCTCCGTTCCGGGGGGGGCGAGCTCGAAGCTGGCCGCGGCGGTCACGCCCTCTACCGGCCTCGGGTCGGCCCCCGCGAGCGAAAGGAACAGGGAACCGCCCGCGATGTATCCGAGCGCGCCGTCCGGGCCGTACCCATGAAAGGTGACACCGCTCGAGAGCTCGGCGGGGCGGGCGCCGGGCCGCCACCGCGTGAGCGTCCCGGAAGCGGTTGCGTAGTCGTATCCGGAGAGGGCCGAGACCTCCGCGCCGGCGGGGCTCACCGCCATGGCGCCAGGCAAGGTCGTGACCGCGCGCGCCACGAGCTCCGGGTCGCCGCCTGCCGCGGGGACGACCCGCAGGTCACAGCTGGCGGTCCCCGCCGGCAGGGACTGCGCCCGGGTCTCGACGCAGCTCTCGAGCCAGGCGAGCCAGGCGCCGTCGGCGGTCGCGACCAGCCCCCGCGCTGCGCCCGGCGCGCGCCGGACGCCCAGGCCCCTTGGGGAAGGAGCGGAAGAGCAAGCGGCCAGCACCGCCGCCGTCAGGGTGAGGCGGATCCCGGGTCGTCGATCCATGGTGCGAGCTCCTTGCGCGCCCGCTCGGCATATGCGTCCTTGCGGGCTGCCTTTCCGCGGTGCCTTTCCGCGAGCGGCGGGAACAGGGCGAAGACCACGTTGGTCGGCTGGTAATCGTACCCCGGGGGGTGGGCCTCGCCGGTGAGGTGGCGATGAAGGGCGCCCATCGCGGTCGCGGCCGGGGGCGGGCGGAATGGCCGCCCCGCCAGGCGGTCGAGCAGGGCCCGGGCGGCGAGCAGGCCGCAGGCTGCGGACTCCACGTATCCCTCCACGCCGGTGATCTGGCCGGCGAAGAAGAGGTGGGGACGCTCGCGGGACGAGAGGTCCGGGGCGAGGACCCTGGGCGCCTCGAGGAAGGTGTTGCGGTGGACCTGGCCGAGCCGGAGAAACTCGGCTCCCGCCAGGCCCGGGAGAAGGGCGCGGAACACCCGGCGCTGTTCCGGCCAGGTGAGCCGCGTCTGGAAGCCCACCAGGTTCCAGGCGGTGCCGGCCACGTCCTCTTTCCTCAGCTGAACGACCGCGAACGGGCGCCGCCCGGTGCGTGGATCCTCGAGCCCGACCGGCTTCATGGGACCGTGGGCGAGCACCTCGGGTCCCCGGGCCGCCATCACCTCGATGGGCAGGCAGCCCTCGAAGTACCGGCCCTCCTCGAAGTCGTGGGGGGCCACTTTCTCGGCGCTGACCAGCGCCTCGACGAAGGCGTGGTAGCCGGTCTCGTCGAGAGGCAGGTTGAGGTAATCGTCGCCGTCCCCCTTTCCGTACCGCGAGCGGGCGTAGGCGATGGTCCGGTCGATCGACGCGTCCGACACGATGGGTGCGATGGCGTCGTAGAAGTGGAGCCCTCCCGAAAAGAGCCGTCCCAGCTCGTGAGAGAGTGCTTCTGCGGTGAGCGGACCGGTGGCGATGAGGGAGAGGCCAGGGGGCGGGGGCAGGGCCGTCGCCTCCCCCGCCCGGCGGGTAATGAGAGGGTGGGACTCGAGGCGCGCGGTCACGAGCTCGCTGAACCGGCGACGGTCGACCGCCAGGGCGTCGCCTGCCGGGACTCGGGTCTCGTCCGCCGACGCGAGGATGAGGCTCCCCAGCCTCCGGAGCTCCTCGTGCAGGAGACCCACGGCGTTCTGGGGGTTGTCAGAGCGGAGGGAGTTCGAGCACACGAGCTCCGCCAGCCCGGGGAGCACGTGCGCGGGAGACCTCCGGTCCGGCTTCATGTCGAGGAGCTCGACCTCCACCCCTCGCCGGGCGAGCTGCCAGGCCGCCTCCGAGCCGGCCAGGCCTCCACCGATGACCTTTACTTGCATTCTCTCCATCATGGCACGGTGGGAGCGGTGCCGCCTTGGGCCACGGCTGGCCGCTCGCTCGCGGCCCACGCCTTTGGGGCGTGCTTGGCCTGCTTGACTGTGAACGCGATGGGCCGCCCATCCCGGCCGATCGCGGGCCAGCCGATCCCGCGAACCAGAGGGAAGCGGCCTATGACTGCACCGGGCTTCTGCGCGGCTCCGCTCCCACCGCCCCGGCCAGCCTCGGGCGCGCGCATACGGGCTCTCGCAAGAGGAGCGAAATGCGGCCCGGTGCGGGGCCCGCATGTCGGTCGTTCCTTCGATCTCGGGGTGCACCCTTCGGGAGGACCGCGGCAAGACCCTCGCCGGAAGCGCGAGGCCCAGCCCGGCGGGGGAGCGGCCGGGGTCTACTGGCTATTCTTCAGCGCCATGAACTTGTACTCGCCCAGCTCCGCCTGGCCGGCGGTGTAGAGCACCTCCATGAGCGTCCGGTAGGTGATCTTCTTGTCCGCGACCAGGTTCACGCGTCCGGAGAAGGGGGCGGTCTTGTTGAACTGGGCGATGTACTTCTGCTTGTCGACCTCGCGCTTCAGCGCGTCGTAGACCACCCCGACGTAGAACGCGTCGGCCTTTCCCCCTTCCTTCTCCCGGGCGGGGATGGCGCCGCCCTCGAGGGCGAGCACCCGGCGGTCGTTCACGGTCAGCTCGTCCATGGAGAGGGTGATGGTGATGTTCTCCTGGGGGGCGAGCTGCGTGCTCGAGGCCGGAAGCGTCAGGTGCTCCCCCATGTTCACGTTGATGGTGGAGGTCTGGTAGGACTTGAGCAGGAAGACGAGGAGGATCGTCATCATGTCCATCATGGCGACGATGTTGAGCTCCTTGATCTCTCCCGCCGCCTCGCGGATCTTGCGCCGCGCGCGCCGGTATTCCCGCTTCTGCTTTTCCTCGATGCGGATCGCGTCGGCGGAGCGTCTCTGGACGGTGGGCATCCGGCTCACCCGATGAGCGACAGCGACACGTCGAAGAAGAGTGGCTTGCGCTCGATGGTGCCGTCGGGCAACTTCACGAGCTGATCCCGGCAGGCGTCCATGGTCTGGATGAGGGTGTCGTAGAGGATCCCCGGGTCGGCGGAGAGGATGACCTGCGTCTCGCTAGGGTACTGCTCCTTGATCTTGACGAGCTCGAGGGTCAAGGCCTCGTAGTCATACCGGTCGTCCTTGAGCGGGATGGTGGGTGGGCGTTCGGTGTCTGTGGCGGAGGCGGCGGAGCCGAGCACCCCCCCGGCCCCGGCCACGTAGAACCCCTGCCGCCCGATGGCCACGGTGAGGAGCAGCTTGGGCCCCGCCTCGCTCGGGGCCGCCGCCTCGGTGCCGATCCGGGGCGCCGAGACGTTGAGCACGCCCAGGGTGATGAGCCCGGTCATGCTGAGCAGCATGAACATCACCAGGTTCACCACCACGTCCAGGTACGGGACGATGTTCAGCTCGCCCGTCTCCTGCTCCGGGTGAATGCGGCGGCGCATCGTCGTCTCGCCCCGCTGCTACCCTGCGGACTCGGCCGCCGCGTCCGCCCGCCGGTTGAGCATGTTCTCGAGCCTGAGCGCGTTGTACTCGACCTCCTCGATCATGGCCTTGGCCTTCGAGGTGAGGAGGAGGTGCGCCACGATGCAGGTGACGGCGATGGTGAGGCCGAAGGCGGTGTTGTTCATGGCCTCGGCGATGCCCCTCGACAGCATCACCTGCTTCATCTCGGGGGAAGCTGCCGAGAGCGATCGGAAGGTGCCGATGAGGCCGGTGATGGTGCCGATGAGGCCGACCAGGGTGGCCACGTTGGCGAGCGACCAGAGCGCCGAGATCCGCCGGGAGATCGAGGGGGTCACCTCGAGCACCGCCTCCTCGAGCGCGCGAGAGATTTCCTGCTCTCCCTTGTTCGCCCGGGTGAGGCCGGCCCGGACCACCCGGGAGAGGGCCGCGTCGGGGGCAGCCCCGCAGAGCTTAATGGCGCGGTCGACGTTGCCCGACAGGACCAGCTTCTGGATCTGTTCCATGAACGGGGCCGCATTCACGTTGAGGCGGAACGCGAGCACGACGATCCGTTCGACGATGATGGCCACGGCCACGATGCTCGTGACCAGGTTGACCGCCATCGCGGGGCCGCCTTCGCGGAAGAACTCGGCAAGCTGGGTCATCGGGTCCTCGTTGTGTCGAAAGGCAGGTGGGGGACGCGCGTACCCTGTGCGCGCTTGGGGCGCGTACCGACAGCGATTTTCGATAGCAGCAGCCCACGCAGGGTGTCAAGCGCACGGCCGCGAAGATCCCCGGACCGGGGGACGTCCCGCCCACCGCCCTTTTCAGGCGTCCTTGACCCGGGCGGCTTCGCCCTGCTCTGGGGACTCGCGCCGGTAGCCGCACTCCTTGTTCGGGCAGGCGATGAACGGCCCGTTCCGCTTGGAGTACTTCTCGAGCAGGTAGGGGCTGCCGCATTGTGGGCAGGCCTCGTTCCGGGGCCGATCCCAGGAGACGAAATCGCACCTCGGATAGGAGGAGCAGCCGTAGAAGGTCCGGCCGCGCCGCGAGCGCTTCTCGGTGATGTAGCCGCCGCAGCCCTTGGGGCAGCTCACGCCGATGGAGATCGGCTTCGTCCCCTTGCACTCCGGGTAGCGCGTGCAGGCGAGGAAGCGCCCGAACCGTCCCCGCTTCATCACCATGGAGGCTCCGCACTCTGGACACTTGTCATCGACCGGTTCGTCCTCCTCCTTCTCCGGGACGATCCGTCCCTCCTCCCGCCGGAAGTTCATGGTGTTGCGGCACTCCGGGTATCCGGGGCAGGCCAGGAACTCGCCGTTTCGCCCCCATTTGATGACCATGGCCCGCCCGCACTTCTCGCAGGCGATGTCGGTCTCGATGGCCTGCGCCTTCACATTGCGCATGCCCTCCTCGGCCTTGGCCAGATCCTCCCGAAAGGTCCCGTAGAAGTCGGAGAGGACCGCCTGCCAGCGGGCGTTCCCGTCCTCGATCTCATCGAGCCGCTCCTCCATTCCCGCGGTGAAGGCGACGTCCATCTCCCGGGGGAAGGCTCGCACCAGCTCGTCGGTGACCAAGACCCCGAGATGGGTCGGCCGGAGCTGGCGTTCGACCTTCTCGACGTAGCCCTTCTCCTGGATGGTGTCGAGGATGGCGGCGTAGGTGGAGGGGCGCCCGATGCCGCGCTCCTCCAGCTCCTTCACGAGCGACGACTCGTTGAAGCGTGGGGGCGGCTGGGTGAAGTGCTGCTCGGGCACGAGCCTGAGGAGGCGGAGCTCCATCCCCGCCTCGAGCGGCGGCAGCGGCCGGTCCCCGTCCCGCTCGCCTCGACCCTCGCGCTCCCCGTTCTCCCCGTTCTTCTCCTCCTCGGCGCCCGCCTCCTCCTCCGGCGGCTTGGCGCCGTACACGGCGAGGTAGCCGGGGAACTTCAGGACCGATCCTTTGGCGCGGAAGGTCCCGCGGCCGGCGGTGATGTCGGCGGTGGTCTGGTCGTAGACGGCCGGGACCATCTGGCAGGCCACGAACCGATCCCAGATGAGCTCGTACAGCCGGTGGATGTCGCGCTCGCCCATCTGCTCGAAGAATGGGGCGACGCGCTCCGGGGTCCGGTCGACCGAGGTGGGCCGCACCGCCTCGTGGGCCTCCTGCGCCAGCTTGGACCGGGTCTTGAAGACGTTGGGCTCGGCGGGGAGGTGATCTCGGCCGAAGCGCTCCGCCACGTAGGCGCGCGCCGCCTCCACCGCCTCCGCCGAGAGCCGCACCGAGTCGGTGCGCATGTAGGTGATGAGGCCGACCGCGCCCTCCTCGCCCAGTTCCACCCCCTCGTAGAGTCGCTGGGCCAGGGTCATGGTCTTCTTCGGGCTGAAGCCGAGGCGGTTGGCCGCCTCCTGCTGGAGCTTGGCGGTGGTGAAGGGCGGGGGCGGGTTGCGCCGCCGCTCCCTCTGCTCGACCGATGCCACCAGGTAGCGAGCCCCTTCGAGCTCTGCCAAGAGCTCCCGGGTCTTCGCCTCGTCCTTCAGCTCCGCCTTCTCCCCGTCGATCCTAGCGAGACGAGCCCGGAACTCGGGCGGGACCCGGGCGGCGAGCTCGGCGTCGAGGGACCACCACTCCGTGGGGACGAAGGCCCCGATCTCCCGCTCTCGCTCGACCACCAGGCGGACCGCGACCGATTGCACCCGGCCGGCCGACAGACCCCGGCGGACCTTCTTCCAGAGGATCGGGCTGATCTGGTACCCCACCAGGCGATCGAGGATGCGCCGGGCCTGCTGCGAGTCGAACTTCTTCCGGTCGAGGTCCAGGGGTGCCTCGATGGCCTTCTGGATGGCGCCCTTCGTGATCTCGTTGAAGAGCACGCGCCGGACCCGGGAGTCCCCGCCCTCCGCCCCCAGTTCTTCCGCGATGTGCCAGGCGATCGCCTCTCCTTCGCGATCGGGGTCGGTGGCGAGGAACACCCGCTCGGCGGTCCGGGCAGCGCGCTTGATCTCCGAGAGGAACCGGGTCTTGCCCTTGATGGTCTCGTACTCGGGACGGAACCCGCGGTCGACGTCCACGCCGATCTTGGACTTGGGCAGGTCCTTCACGTGGCCCACCGAGGCTCTCACCTCGAAGCCGCGGCCCAGGTACTTCTTGATGGTCTTGGCCTTGGCCGGGGACTCGACCACGACCAGGCTGCCTCCGGACGACGCCTTTGGGGCGGCCCTGCGAGCGGGTGGAGCCTCGGCATCCACGGCCCGGGGCCCCACTGCGGCTTCGCTGCGGCCCCTCCCGCCCGCCTTCCGGGCGTCGACGCGGCCTTTGGGTGTGGGCGTGAGAGCTCTCGCCATCCTCTGTTTCCTCTCTAGATCCCTTGGCGGCGCAGAACGTAATGACCGGGCCGCTCGGCGCACAACCCTTCCCGTTCCCCCGCGACCAACGCGGGTGCACCTATTCCCTCGCGGGCCTTCTCGAGGGGCTCCCGGTGCAGCGGCGGGGTAGAGACCGAGAGCTCCTCCCCGAGCGCGGCCTCGGCGGGAGCGCGGCGCGCGCCCGGAGGGCGCCTTGGGAACGACCGGCCTCTCGGCCGCTGGACCCGCGCTCCATCCATGGGAGGGGGCCATATACCCGTGGGGTCCCACATCGTCAAGGCGGGCACCAAGGCCGCGAGAGGTGGCGGTGAGCCATCCTGGCTCGGTGTCGGGATGGCGCCGGGACGCATCCGACCGCTCGTTCGGCCCCGGGTCGCGAGAAGGCTACTTCGCCTCGAGCCTCATCTCGACCTTTTCTCCCGGCCCGATCTCGTGGATGGCGCGGGTGACGAGGGCCGCGGTGGCGTGCTCCCTCACGTCGATCGCGAGGAGCGACCCCACGTCCTCCACGGGTAGGGACGGGTCCCACTTCGGCACATCGCTGGCCGAGTTCAGGGGATCGCCCGCCCGCACGAGCGTGAAGCGGTTGCCCTCCTCGACGCCCTCGGCCTTGCCGAGGTCCACGAACACCACGTTGTACTCCGCGTAGTTCGTGAGGTACTCGATGGGCGCGCTCACGACGTACCCCTTGAGCTCCTTGGCGTTGGCCTTCACGGGGACGGCGCGGTAGGGCTTCTCGGTCCAGGGGCCGAGCAGGTCGCCCCGCTCGATGGTATCGAAGGACGAGGTGATCTTGAGGGTCGCCGCCCGGTCGTCGAGCGCGACCACCTGGGCGGCGCCGAGCACGGTGGACTGATAGCCGATGAGCTCGTGGGTGACGGGGTGCTTCACCGGTCGGACGGCGCGGTAGACGGAGTAGGTCTCCCCTACCTTGACCGCGCCGCGGGAGCGGAAGGTGGCATAGGCGCGGTCGTCGAAGGAGAGGAGCGTCTTCTCCTCGAAGGCGGCGCGGATGGTCCCGGAGTCCTCCAGCTCCTTGGGTGTGATGAAGGCGTCCCGGCGAGTGAACGGCGAGCGAGGCGCGATCTCGCCGATCTTGTGGGGGCCGGCGACGGTGACGGCCTCCTGCTCCTCCCCGCTCGCGGCGGCCGACATGTTCGCCCGGGAGAGATCCTCCAGTTCCCGGACCGGCTCGGCCTCCTCCTCGGGCACCTCCTCCTCGGCCTTGGCCACCTCGGCAGGCGCCACCTCGGTCGGGGCTTCCTCGCCCGAGGGGTAGAAGCGGAGGAGGTTGCCGGGGGAGATCCAGTGCGGGTTTGTGATCTCCGGGTTGTACGACCAGATCTTGGGCCAGTACCACGGGTTGTTCAGGAAGCGGCCGGAGAGATCCCACAGGGTGTCCCCGGGCCGGATGGTGTACGTGTCGGGCGGCGGGACCGTGGCCCCCCCGGGCCCACCGGCCCGGGCCCCCCCCTCGAGCGGCGCAGGAGCGAGGTCCATCTCCCCCTCCCCCGGCGCCTGCTCCGTGGCCGGGGCGGCGCTGTCGGCGGCGGGCGCCGCCTGGGAAGGCTTCTGCTTCGGGGCGGCCGCCAGCACGAGCAAGGGGCCGGCGACGAGCAAGGCGAGCGTGAGCGTGCGGATCATGGACTGCTCCTTGCCGGGATGTCGGGCGGTCCACCGTCCCCGCTCCGTCCGGAATCGTGGTTCGGACGGGACCCGGCCGTCTCGGGCGTCGCCCCGGCCCAGCTCGCTTCCGGCGAGCTCGGGGACCGCTGCTCGGCCGGGGCCTTGCCCCTGTCCTCGCAGGTGGCCAATCGTTCCAGCGCCTCGCCGAGTGCGTCGCCCGCCGGGTACTCGTCGACCACGCGGCGGGCCAGCGTGCAGGCAGCGTCCACCCGGCCGGCGGCCGCGTACGGGGCCGAGGCCTCGACGAGCGCATTGTCGGCGGAGGCGTGCTGCGGATAGTGCGCGGCGAAGTCCTCCAGGGCGTGCGCCCGGGCCAGCCCGCTGAGGGCCCGCGCCTGGCGCAGCTCGAGTTCCGCGTCCGCCGAAAGGCTGCGCTGACTGCCGCGCGAGAGCGCGCCGAGGCTAGCGGGGTCCGGATCCTTGATGGGGACGGCGGTCGGCACGGGAGGCGCCAGGCGCTGCGAATGCCCCCCCGACCGCGCCGGAAGGCGCCCGGCGGCTTGCGGCTCAGGCGAAAGCTTCACGACGGCGAGATCGGGCGGCACGACCGCGCTCGCCGGGGCGCCGGCCTTGCCGGAAGCCCCTGGCCCGGCGGCGGGCTCTCCCGCCGCCCGCGCCCCGGCCGCGGCCGCACGGACGGTGAGGAGGTCGACCCGGTTCGAGAGAGCCTCGACACGGGCAGAGAGCGCCTCGTTCTCCTTCCGCAGCTCGCGGAGCTCGGCCCGCAAGGGCTCGAGGTCCGGGGGAACAGGCGCCGCACCGGCGCAACCGGCGACAAGGAGCGCCGCCCAGGACTGTGGCGCGAATCGTCTCAAGGCCTCGGAAATTCTAGGTGACCGGCGCCGCTCGTCAAGGAAGGGGGTCCGGCGCACCCGGGACATGTGGGGCGATGAAGGCGAGGTGCCGGCCGGTAAGGCCACCGTCCCGGCGGTGGGAGAAGAAGCTCACCTTGTCGCACGAGGTGCACCGCCGGAGCACCTCCACCCGCTCCTTGGCGAGGCCGGCCTCGAGGAGCAGGGCCCGGTTCGCTTCCCAGAGGTCGAGGTGTGGTCCCCCCGCCCCGGTTTGGACGACCGGCCCGATCTCGCGTGCGAATCGGGTGGCGAGATCGGTCGATACCTCGTAGCAGCACGGCCCGATGGAGGGACCGATGGCGGCCACCAACCTGCCGGGCGGGCATCCGGCAAGCCCGGCGAGCGCCCGCACGGCAGCTTCCACGGCCCGGGCGATGGTCCCCCGCCACCCGGCGTGCACGGCCGCCACCGATCCCGTCATCGGGTCCGCGAGAAGCACAGGCACGCAATCCGCGACCGAGATGCAGGCCGCGAGGCCAGGGCGGGTGGAGAGAACCGCGTCCGCCTCCTCGGTGGGCGAGGAGGGTTCCGCGAGGTGCACCACCCGGGCCCCGTGCACCTGCCGCACCCGGGCGAAGCCGAGCCCGGTGGCCGCGGCCAACAATCGCCAGTTCTCCTCCACCCGCCCCGGCTCGTCGCCCAGGGAGCGGCCGAGGTTGAGCGAGTCGAAGGGGGGCAAGGACACCCCCCCCTCGCGCGTGGTGAATCCGTGGGGGAAGGCGGCGAGGAGGGCGGACCGGAGGAGGATCACCCGCCCTTCTCCTCCGCGGCTTCGTTCCGGTCCGGGGAGCGGAGGCGCGCGAGCTCGTGCTGGAGCGCCTTCTCGCGCCGGGCCAGCTCCTGGAGAGCGGCCTGGAGCCGTTGCACCTCCTGTTCCCGTAGGGCGTCTCGCCGCGCCAGGTCCTCCCGGAATCGCCCCTGCGCCTCCTCCGCGGCGCGCTTCGATCGTGCCTCGGCGTCGCGGCGTTCTCCCGCGAGTTGGTCGATGCGGCGGGCCAGCTCGGCGGCCCGCACCTCGGCGCTCGCCGCACGCGCCCCCAGGTCCTTCTCGGCCTTGTTTCGCGCCTTCAGGGCCCCATCCAGGGCCGCCTCGAGTTCCCGGACGCGACCCCGGGCCTGCGCGATCCCGAAGCTCGCCTCCTCGAGCCGGACCGCGCGCTCCGCCGCCTCCCGCTCCAGGTGGGCCACCCGGGCCGACGCCTCCTCCTCCGCCCGACGCCGTTCGCGCTCGGACAGCGTTCTCGCCGCTTCGGCCCGCGAGGCGCGCTCCTCGGTTTCCGCCACCCGGGCCGCGAGTCCGTCCCGTTCCGAGAAGAGCGCTGCGGCCCTTCCCTCGACCTCCTCCCTCGCCTCTTCCGCGTGCTGGCGGGCGACCTCCTGCGACGCCAGCCGCTCCTCCAGCTCGGCCACCTCCGCCCGGGCCAGTTCCCTTGCGGCCTGCTCGCGCCGCAAGGCCTCCTCTCCTTCCGCGTGCCCGCGCAGGAGTTCCCCGAGGCGGGAAGTGAGCCCGTCGATCTCCTCGGCCTTCTCGGTGAGCTCGGCGAGGAGCTTCTCCTCGCGCCGGGAGGCCTCGGCCTTCTCGGCGTTGAGCCGGGCCTGCGCCCCCTCTTCCTCCTGGGCGCGGGCGATGGCCTCCCGGGCGAGCTCCGCCTCCAGGCGGGCCCGGGCCGCCGTCACCTCATCCGCCCGTTGCTGCGCCCGCCGGACCTCTCCGGAAAGGGCGGCCGCGTCCGCCCTCGCCCGGGTGAGATCCTCGGCCATGGCGGCGCGCTGTGCAGCGGCCTCGTCGCGCTCCCGGGTGGTCCGGTCGAGCGCCGGCTCGAGCTCCTCGAGGCGGCCACGCAGCCGCGCACTCTCGGCCTCCAACCCGGCTGCGGCCGCGCCCGCGGCGGCCTGGGCCGCCTCGAGCTCGCGCCGGACCGCGTCCGCCTCGGCGCGCAGGGCCGCGCGCTCCGCCTCGAGCTGCGCCAGGCGCTCGTCGCGCTCCCCAAGCGTCCGCGCCATCTCCCGCGAGAGCGCCTCGGCCGCCTCCCCCGCCTGCCGGAGCTGCTCTTCCTGGGCAGCGGCGGCCGCCCGCCCCTCCTCCGCCCTGGCCTCCACCTCGGCGAGCCGGGCCTGTTGCGCACGCGCGGCCTCGGCGCGGGCGAGCGCCTCCTGGGCGAGCTCCGCCTCGCGGCGCCGGGCGGACAAGAGCGCCTCCTCCGTCGCGGCCCGAGCGCCCTCGAGCTCCACCCGAGCTCTCGACAGCTCCGCCTCGAGCGCTCCGCACCGTCCCCCGGCGGCGGCGCGCTCCGCCTCCAGGGCCCGGCCCGCCTCCTCGACCGCCGCGGCGAGCTCCTCGGTCCGGAGCGCGAGGCGGGCCGCTTCCGCCCGGGCCGCCTCGGCCCGGTCTTCGGCGCCGCGCAGGCTCTCCTGGGCCCCGGCCAGCCGCGCCTCCGCGCCGCTCAGGGCTTGCGCAAGCCTTGTCGCCTCGCCGCGGACGGCATCCCGTTCGCGGGTCAGCGCCTCGAGTTGCCCTCCCCGTTCCTCGAGCGAGCCACTCAGGGCCTGCGCTTCCCGGGCGATCGCATCCGCCCGGGCCCGTTCCTTTTCCCCCTCGAGCCGGGCCGCGTCGCGCTCGCCGACCACCGCCGCCAGGCGGGCCTGGGCCTGCGTCCTCTCCTCCTCCCGCGCCAGGTCGGCGACCTCCTGCGCGGTGGCCGCGGCCTGCGCTTGACGAGCCGCCTCCTCGCGCGCCGCGTGCAGGGCCTCCTCGGCGGCCCGCCGCTCGGCCCCCGCCTGCTCGGCGCGCGCCTTCTCTGCGGCCACCGCTTCCTCGGCGTTCCCGGCTCTCGCGCCCAGGGCGGCCCGGAGGCGGTCCAGCTCCGCCTCGGACTGTCCCTCCACTTCGGTCAGCTCCCGCGACAGATCCTCGATCTCCCCTTCGAGCGAATCGATCTGTTGGAGGTGGTCCTTGACCTCGCGGGCCAGGTCGTCCTCGCGCGCCCGGGCCGTCTCGCGGAACCGTCGGTACTCCTCGTCCAGGATCCGGATGCGCGCCTCCCGGTCGCGGATGGCCGCCTCGCGATCCTCGATCCGGGCCTGGAAGAGTCCCGCCGCCTCGCGGGCGGCGCTCCCGGCGCGGTCGCGTTCCCCTTCGGCCGCGGCCAGGGCCGCCTCGAGATCCCCGATGCGCTTCCTCAGCTGCTCCTGCTGCCGCTCCTCCTCCACCCGCTTGGCTTCGCGCTCCGCCTCCCGCGCTTCCGAAGCGGCCCGCAGGGTCAGGACCCGCTGCTCCAGCTCCCCGACCTCCGCCCGAGCCCGTGCCGCCTCGCCCTCCATCCGGTGGTGGACGGCCGCCTCGGCCTCGAGACGCTCCGACGCCTCCCGGGCTGCGTCCTCGGCCGCGCGCCGGACCTCGGCCAGGGTCCCCCTCGCGGAGGTCAACTCCTCGGCGCGATGGGAGAGCGCGGCCGCGAGCTCCCCTTCCCGGACCTCGAAGGCGGCGGCCGCCGCGCGGAGCTGGCGGTCCAGGCGGGCGATCTCCTCCTGGGCCCCGTCGAGAGCGATCCTGCGCTGGGCGAGGTCGTCGTCTCGCCGGCGCACCTCTCGCTCCAACTCGTGCACCTTACGCTCGTTCCCGGCGATGATCTCGATGAGCTCCTTCTCCTGGCTGAACTTCTCGAGCAAGAGGCCGTCCACCGACGCCCCGTACTGCCGCTCCTTCTCCAAGAAGGCCTCGCGCGCCCCCGCCAGGCGGTTGAGGAGATCCTCCACCTTCAGCTTGAGTCCGGCCAGCTCCACGTCCTTCTCGTGGATCCGCTCGTCAAAGGTGGCGAGCTCGCGCTCCCGCACCTCCCACGCCTCCGCCAGACGCGCGATCTGCCCCTCGCGCCAGCGCAGGTCCTCGCGGAGCGCCTCCGCCCGTCCCTCGGGCGTCTGCCTCAGGTCGCGGCGGGGCGGCGGGTGATGGGCGCGCCCCTCCTTGAGGAGGTCGTCGCGCCGCTCGGCGATCGACTGGAAGACGCGATTCACGTAGAGGCGGTCCTCGTCGGTGAGGACGGAGCGCTCCGGCCGCCGTGGAACCGGGGGCGGCGCCTTCCCCGGCTCGCCCGGCGAGGTTTCCTGCTCGGGGGGAGGGGGAGCGGGGAGGCTCGCGGGTGCGGCCCCGGCGGCCTCCTCCTCGACCGCCACGTCCTCCTCGATCACCACCGCGTCGTCGGCGCTCTCCACCGGCTCCTCGGCGGACAGGATGCGCTCCGCCAGCTTGCGCAGCGCCGCCATGTCGAGCGGCATGGCGAGGTAGCCATTCGCCGCCCAGGGAGTGCCGGCGTGCTCGGCGAGCGACGCGGGCGGCGTCTCGGACGAGTAGAGGATCACCGGAAGGCGGGAGGTGACCGGGTCGTGACGCAGCTGCGCGCACAGCGAGAAGCCGGAGAGGTCCGGCAACTCCGCTCGGACGACGCAGAGGCTCGGGCGCCGGTTCGCGATCTCGAGCCCGGCCTCGGCGGCGCTGCCGGCCGTCCGGGTGGCGCATCTTTGCTCCTGGAACAGCGAGGCGAGCGCCAAGGCGAACCCGTGATCCGGCTCGACGATGAGAACGCGCTTCTGGGGGTCCATGGGGACGCGGGACGCTCCGCCCGAGCCGAAGGAGTGTATCGCCGGAGCCGCCGGCAATCTAGCCACGTGCGCCGAGCCTTGGGGACCGCGGGCGTCGATCCGGGTGCGGGCGAGGGCATTTCCTCGACGCCGGGCGGCGGCAATTAAGGCCCTCCGTTCCCCACTTCACGAGGGTCCCGTCCCTTGTCGCGACCGAGAGCCAGAGCCCCGAGATCCTGGCGGCCATCCTCGAGGCGGTCCCCGTCCGCTTCGTGCCTGTGCGGGAAGAGGGGCCTTGGGGTGGCGGCGAGGCCGAAGAGGAGACCGCCCGGATCGACAGCACCCCGAGTGAGGAACGCTCGAGGAGGTCGGGCCTCGCCGGATTCGTCTTCGCCTTGCCCCGCGGGGCAGGAAGCCGAACGAGGGGAACGGCAAACCTTCGGGTCTCTCCCCGAACCGGCTTGGCATGCCCAGCCGTCTCTCTACGAGGTGAGAAACCACCAGCCCCTTCGTGTCCGCCTCCCCGAACGCCCAGCCCGGGCTGGGTGCTGGCTCGATGGGTCACCCGATGGACCTGGGTCCACCCGATCGGGTTGAATGGGACCCGGGCGTCACATTTAACCTCCCCAATTACAGACGCACCTCGTGGGGCCTCGGCACAAGTACATGTAAAAATTGAGATCGGCTAACCGTACTCACCGGCACGCGGATTGAATAAGAGCGAAAGCGAGTCCCGCCGGAGGCCGGTCAAGGACCTTGCCATGACGTTGACCCTGTCTCGAAGCTCGAACCGCAAGGCCCACCTCCCGTATCACGTCCAAGTCGATGCCAGGCCGGAAGCTCGACTCCTCCCACCGCCGATCGCCTCCCCTGGGGGGCCCGGCGGAGAGTCGAAGTCTTAGAGGCGCGGCAGCGCCTGAGCTCGAGAGGCCGCGAAAGCGGCCTTTCGCTTTTCTTGAGGAGGCCGCTTTGACCCCTCGACCCCTTCGACGCCCGAAACCGCTCGAATCTCGAGGCACCGCCCCGGCCTAGAGACGCCCCCGGGAGGCTCCCTCGCCCGCCGACGAACCCCGGGACTTGCGCTCTACGGCCGAATCGAAGATCCACGGAGGGTGATCCCGTTCGCGTTGGGGAACGAGGGAGCTTTCCTGCGAGGCGCTTTTTGCGTGGCCTTGGTCACGCCGATGGCAAGGGAAAGCTTCCAACGGGGACAGAAGGCGAACGGAGAGGCCTTGGGGCGCCCGAGCCGCGGGCGAAGTTCTTCGCCGAAGGCGGGGCCCTTGGATGCCGTTCTTGGGCTTTCCTCCCCGGAGAGCCCGCGGAATGGAGCGGTGCGACCATCCGTCCGTGAAGGCGCGCCTAAGCCCATGGAGGCCTCTTGGGCCTCTCCGCGAGGGCGGGGAGAGCCAGGGGTGAATCCCGGGGCGGTCGGCGAGGCTGCCCCCGATAGCGGGGAGGGGAAGCGTGGGTGGCGCGGAGAGAACGCCGCCGCTCGGCCTACGGAGCGGAGGAGCGACGACCGCCGGGGAGAGCGCGTCCCCGCCCCGGTAGCCCCATCGGCGAGGACCACCCCTCTGCCGCGCCGCTCGACGGACCGTATGAGCGAGTGGCGGCGAGCGCCTCTCTTGCCCCTGGGATGGAATTCCCTCAGCGAGCCTTCGGCCCGGCTTCCTTGAGCGACGATTCCAAGGTAGGTCCGGGGGAGATGGCCTGCCGCAGGAGGCGGACGCACACCCGGCCTTCGTCGCAGGAGCGATCGGGGCGGCCTGCCCTCTTTCGCCCGGCCGCTGTAGACTCGGGACCATGGAAGGCCACGGACCTCTCAGCGAGGAGATGTTTCACTCGTTCCTCCAGCTCGCGGTGAAGCGGCAAGCGAGCGACGTGCACTTCGAGGTGGGCTACCCGCCCACTTACCGGGTGTTCGGTGAGCTCTTGGCGGCGAAGTACCCGCCCCTCACCCATGCCGACACCGAGGCGATCGCCAACTTCGTCCTCCAGGCACCCGGCTCGGGGTTCACCCCGCTCGACTTCCGCGAGGTGGACCGTAGCTACTCGCTTCCCGGGGTGTCCCGTTTCCGCGCCTCGATCTTCAAGCAGCGGGGGAGCTGGGGGGCGGTCATGCGCACCATCCCCTTCCAGATCCCGGAGTTCGAGCCGCTCAACCTCCCGCCCGTCATCCGAACGATCGCCGAGGCGCGGCGGGGGCTCGTCATCGTGACGGGCGCCACCGGGAACGGGAAGTCCACCACCATCGCCAGCATGATCAACCATGTCATCATGCTGGAGCGGCTCCACGTGGTGACGGTGGAGGACCCCATCGAGTTCATCTTCTCGGGTGGCAAGGGGCTCGTGATCCAGCGGGAGGTGGGCTCGGACACGCTCAGCTACACCGACGCGCTCAAGGCGGCGCTCCGCCAGGACCCGGACATCATCATGGTGGGCGAGCTGCGCGACCGGGAAGCGGCCGACATCTGCCTCAAGGCGGCCGAGACGGGCCACCTAGTCATCACCTCCCTGCACACCCCGGACGTGCCGCGGGCCATCGGCCGGATCGTGGGGCTCTTTCCGGCCGACGAGCAGGAAGGAGTGCGGGCTCGCCTCGCCGACAACCTGCAAGCGGTGATCGCCCTGCGGCTGCTCATGCGCGCCGACGCCACCGGGCTCATCCCCGCGGTCGAGGCGCTGCTCGCCACCACCACGGTGCGGGAGATGATCCGGGAGTCCAAGGTCAACGAGCTCAGGAACTACATGGATCAGGCCGGCGCCGACCTGGGCATGCACAGCTTCGACCAGTACCTCTACCGGCTGCACGAGATGAAGCGGATCGGGCTCGACGTCGCGCTCGCGAATGCGACCAACCGCGCCGACCTAGAGCGCCGCATCCTCATCGAGACGGGGGGCCGCCCGACGTGACTCAGGCAGGCGCCGCCACGGCGTCGCGCGTTCTACTGGTGGGATCGGACGCGGACGTCACGATTGCTCTGCACCTGCAGCTGGAGCGTGCGGGGTATGCGGTGTACTGCCTTCCCGGCCCGATGGACCTCGATGCCTTCGTGCGGGTGGCCGCCCCGCACGTCATCGTCCTCCTCCTCCCGGCGGCCCCCGACGCGACCTGGGGCAACGCCCTCACCACCGCCGCCAACGCCGCTCGAGTCGGTGTCCGGGTGGTGATGGTCGCCCCCTCCCGCGAGATCGTCGAGCCGCTCGCGGCCGTGGCGGGCGCCGAGCGCGCCCTGGCTCGCGCCGAGGTCCTCTCGAAGCCCCTCGTGGTGGTCGAGCGGCACGTGGGCTCGGGGCTCGTGGGTGGAGGGGTGGCGCCGCCTCTCCCTCCCCCGAGCGCGATGATGCCCCCCCCCCACCTCGGCGGACCGACGCAGGTCCCCGCCCCTGCCGAGTCGCCCGGGGGCGCGTTCCCCCGTCCCCGCGGTCCGGCCGTCGACCTCATGGCCCTCATCGACGAGGAGCTGGTGGACGAGCCGCGGCAGCGGCCCATGCTCACCCGGGTCGAGGTGAGCGTGAGCCTCGTGTCCGAGCACAACTTCTTCATCGGGCCGACGCGCCGGATCGACTCGGGCGGCGTCTTCATCGCCACCGCCATGCCCCCGCCGGTGGGGACGAGGCTCCAGGTCCGGCTGGGCCTCTCCGACGGGCGCAAGCTCGACCTCGAGGGGGAGGTGGCCTTCGTCCGCGAGAAGAGCGCCACCACCGGCCGCCAGCCCTCCGGTTGCGGGGTGAGGCTCTTCAACCTGCCCGGCTGGGCCATCGACTCGATCGAGCGGTTCATCCTGGCCCGCCAGCCGCTCGCCTTCACGCCCTGACGGGGGACCCTAGTCCTCCACCGCCCGGTCCGTCCTCCGCACGCCCAGGAGGTACGGCTGGATGAAGCCGTCGAGGTCGCCGTCCAAGACCTCCTCGACCCTCCCCGTCTCCACTCCGGTCCTCAGGTCCTTCACCATCTGGTACGGATGCAAGACGTAGCTGCGGATCTGGGAGCCGAAGTCGATGTCCTTCTTCTGCGCCTCGGCCGCGTCCCGGAGCGCCGCTCGCTTGCGCTCCTCCAGCTCGTAGAGCTTCGCGCGAAGGATCTTCCAGGCCACCGACCGGTTCTTCTGCTGGCTCCGCTCGTTCTGGACGGCGACCACGATGCCGGTGGGCAGGTGGGTGAGTCGCACCGCCGAATCGGTCTTGTTGACCTTCTGCCCGCCCGCGCCGCTCGACCGGTAGGTGTCCACCCGGACGTCCGACTCGTTCAGGTCGATGACGATGTCGTCCTCGATCTCCGGCGTCACGTCCACGGCGGCGAAGCTGGTCTGGCGGCGCGCGTTCTGGTCGAAGGGGCTGATGCGGACCAGCCGGTGCACTCCCCTCTCCGCCTTGAGGAAGCCGTAGGCGTGGTCGCCCCGGGCGATGAACGAGGCCTGGGAGATCCCCGCCTCCTCCCCCGCCACCAGGTCGGCCGCCTCCACCGCGAACCCCTTCCGCTCGCAGTAGCGCGCGTACATCCGGTAGAGCATGGCGGCCCAGTCCATGGCCTCGACGCCTCCCGCCCCGCTCTTCACCTCCACGATCGCCCCGGAGGCATCGTGGGGTCCGGAGAGCATCCGCTGGAACTCGAGGGCGGCCACCTGGCGCTCGGCCCCCTCCCCCGCCTGTGCGGCCTCGGCCCGGGCGCCGTCGTCCTGGGCCTCCTCCGCCAGCTCGTCCAGCGCCTCTGCGTCCTCCAGCGCCCGCCGGACCCGGTCGAACTGTCCCACGAGCGCCTCGAGCTGCGCCTTCTCCTTCAGCACCGTCTGGGCGCGGACGTTATCGGTCCAGAACCCCGGATCCGCTCCCATGCGTGCGATCTCGGCGACCCGGTCGCGCTTGCGCTCCACGTCAAAGAGACCCCCGCAGCGCCTCGAGCCTTCGGGCGAGGTGGGCGAGGCGCTCGGCGGTGGGGGCGGCCATGGCTACGTCCTCCGGTTCGGGTCCGCGCCGCCTTCAAGGAGCGGCCTCCTCCACAGGGTAGCGAGGAGGGCTAGGGCCGCAAACAGCGCGCAGGCGCAGGCGAAGAGATCGCCGATGCTAGTGTAGAGGGTGCCGCGCCGCAACAGCGGCACGCTCGTGAGAAGCAGGCGCGCCGGCTCGTTCCGGTCGGGGCTGAGGTCCGGGTCGACCGGTCCCACCTCGATGGCCCCGGGGAGGAGCTCGCCCGTGGGAAGGATGGCGGCGGACACCCCGGCGTAGGCCGATCGGATCACCGCGCGGCGCGCCTCGATGGCCCGCATCTGGACGATGGCCAGGAACTGATACGGGCCCGAGGAGTAGCCGTACCATGCGTCGTTGGTGCTATTCACGAGGAGGTCGGGCGGGGGGGCCTGGCGGGCGAAGGTCCGCACGATCTCGGGAAAGATGGCGTCGAAGCAGATGAGCGGGGCGAGGCGCACCGGGCCGGGGTCTCTTGCGGCCCCGCCGCCGGCCGAGGCGCTCGCCGGGAGAGCCTCTCCGGACGGCGGCGGGGAGGGCTCAAACTCGAGCGCCGTGTACGCCCCCCCGGGCGAGGCCGCCGCCATGCTCGGGACGACCTGCTTCACGAAAGGAAACAGGGTGCGGACCGCGGCCGGAACGTACTCGCCGAAGGGGACGAGGTGCAGCTTCTGGTAGTGGCCCAGGACTCGCAGGGCGGGATCGAGCAGGAACAGCTCGTTCCCGATCCGCGGCACGCGCCGTCCCCCCTCGTCCCTGAGCCACTCCAGGGTGGGCGCACCGACGAGAAGGTGGGCGCGGGCGAGACGCGGCAGGCCGCCCCCGGGGATGTCGAAGGTCCAGATTTTGGGCGGGACGTCATAGGGGAAGGCCGCCTCGGGCCACACCACCAGATCGGCGCCGCCGCGGTCGGCCTCCACGGTGGGGAGCACCAGCCGGTCGAGGATGTAGCGCTCGTAGACGTCCCGGGCGTTCTTCCTCGACTGATCGACGTTCGGCTGCACGATGCCCACGGCGAGCCGCGGAGCGACCCTGGCCTCCGACCGGACCGAGTCGAGGTGGAACGCGCCGTGGACCAAGACCAGGGCGACGAGACCCGCGGCGGTGGAAGTGGGGCCAAGGGGAAGGCGACGGTGGGCGGAAAGCGCCGCGATGGCTTCGGCCAGGGCGGCGTTGACGAGCACGACCACCGCCGCGATGCCGTAGGGGCCCGCCACTGCGGCGAGCTGCGCCACGAGCAGCGTTCGCACCTGGGTGTAGCCCAGGTTGGCCCAGGGAAACCCCGAGAAGAGGTAGTTTCGGAGAAGCTCGGCAGCCGCGAAGACTGGCGGGAGCACCGCCCAGAGCGGCCAGCCGATCCGCGCCCGCAACCTCGCCGCGGCCCCGAAGGCGAGCCCCCAGTGGGCCGCCATGTAGAGGACGAGCAGCGTGAGGGCGAGCAAGGAGAGGAAGAGGGACATTCCCCCGAACGCGGTCATGGCATGCGAGACCCAGTAGATGGCGGCGAAGAAGTAGGCCAGCCCGGACCCGAGGCCGAGGAGCGCCGCACGCCCCGCGCTCCGGCAGGCGCGTAGCGCGAGGAAGGCCGGGACCAGGGACACCCAGGCCAAGAGCTCGAGCCGCCCGGCGGGGTCGAGCTGCCGGATCGAGATGGGCGAGAGGACGAGCGGCAGCGCCAGGGCGGTGAGGAGCCCGGAGGCGAGGGCAGCGGAGAGGGGAAGGAACCGGCGCATGAGGCGCCGAGATACTAGCGGGTCGACGGGGAGACGGCACGGACCGCGTCCCCCGCGCCGCGACCCTTCATCGGCCCTTGCGCGGGGGGGGAGCCTCTTCCTTCAGATCGACCTCGACCGAAGAGGCGGCGGAGGACTCCTGCTGGGCGCCGTACGCCGCGGCCGCGGCCAGGTAATACGCCACCGCCTCGCGGATGAGATGGCCCGTGGGCCGTCCCAGCCGTCCTGCCGTGGCGCTCACCGCCTCGAGCAGATCCCCGGGGAGGCGGACCGAGACCGCCTTCGCTTGGCCCAGAGCCGACTCCAGCCGCTCGAGCGCCTGGCTGGGCCTCGACACCCGGAAGTCGCCGGCCTCGATCATCTCCTTGATGTGCCGTGCGAGCTCTTCCCGCGTGTACCAGGCCCCGTCGAGCCAGACCGACTCCGAGTCGAGATCGATGTCGGCGTACGGGTCCATCGGTCCTCGCCCCGACCGGCGCGCATCCTCCGGCCGGCCCTCTCCAGTGCCACCCCGACCAGCCCCTCGCCGCGAGCGAGCGCCGCCTCCTGCTCCGCCATCACCCGGGCGTCGCGGGCCCGCTCGTGGTCGTAGCCGAGCAGGTGGAGCACCCCGTGGGCGAGATACCGGTCGAGCTCCGCGCCCAGCGGGCGGCCCTCGGCGCGCGCGCGCCTCCGGGCCGTGTCGAGCGAGACTACCACGTCGCCCAATAGGGTCCCAGAACCCGGCGGCTCCGATATCGGGAAGGAGAGCACGTCGGTGGCGTTGTCCTTCCGACGCCACCTCCGGTTCAGGCCGCGGATACGCTCGTCGGTGGTGAGGACGACCGAGAGCTCCGCGTCGGCTCGCCCCAGGGCGGAGAGGAACTCCATCGCCCGCAGCCGCAACCGGCGCCCGGCCGAGGCCCCCGCCGGATGTTCGCTCGCCACGCGGACGAGGGGGCGGCCGCCTGCGGCCCGGCCGGCCCTCACGGCCGGACCAAGAGCTGCACGTGAGGGCCCTCTTTCTCGGCCGCGGGGCGCGGGTAACCGGGGCGCGTGTGGTAGATGGCCTCCAGGGCACGCACCATCGCCCCCGCCATCGCGTTCAAGTCCCGGAGGGTGAGCTCGCAGTCGTCGAGCTGCCCCTCGGCGAAGACCTCGTTCATGCGTTTGTTCACGAGGGCGCGGAGCGCCTCGGAGGTCGGGGCCTCGAGGGCGCGCGAGGAGGCCTCGCAGGTGTCCGCGATCATGACCAGCGCGGCTTCCCGGCTCTGGGGCCGGGGGCCGGGGTAGCGGAACAGGGACTCGTCCAGCGCCGAGATTCCGCGCCCTCCCGCGTCCTCGGCGGCGTGCTGCGCCTTGGCCCAGAAGTAGCCGACGTGCCGGGTCCCATGATGCTGGACGATCGCCTCCCGCACCGCCCTGGGGAGGCGCCAGCGCCGGGCCAGCTCGAGCCCGTCGGTGACGTGCCGCTTCACGATGAGGGCGCTCATCGAAGGGGCGAGGGCGTCGTGCCGGTTGTCGCCCCGCTGGTTCTCGGCGAAGTGGAGCGGGTTCCGCGTCTTGCCGAGGTCGTGGTAGTAGGCGCACACCCGGGCGAGCAGGGGGTTCGCGCCGATGGCCTGAGCGCCTGCCTCGACCATCGACCCCATGAGGATGGAGTGGTGGTAGGTCCCGGGCGCCTGGAGGATGAGCTCCTTGAGCGCCGGGTGGTTGAGGTTCGCGAGCTCGAGCAGCTTCACGTCGGTGACGTAGCCGAAGACCCCCTCGACCACCGGCAAGAACCCCACCGCCACGACCGGCAGGGCCAGCGCCCCTCCCACCAGGGCCGCCGCCGCCGAGGCCCCGAGCTCGAGCCAGGGCCGCCCGGCGAAAAGTCCCCACGCGGCCACGGCCGCTGCCCCGGCGACGCCCACGACGAGCCCGTTCCGGAAGATCCCGGCCCGGTCCCTGCTGCCGGGCGACAGCCCGGCCGCGGCCATGGAGGTGAGGGTTGCGAACAGGGCGTAGCCGATCGACTGGCCGGCCAGGAGCCCGCCCGCCAGGCCTGCGGCCAGCCCGAACAGCAAGGCCGCCTCCGGGGAGAGGACCTGTCTCACGATCATGGCGCCGGCGGCCACCGGGATGAGGTAGCGGAGTGAGGTGGACGGCAGACCCTCCGGGAACCGGTCGTGGAGGGCATCGGCCACCGTGAATCCGACCGCCGCCAGGGCGAGCGTGCCCACCAAGAGGGTGGTGAGGAGCAGCGCGTCGCGCCGGGCCGGCTTGAAGCGCGGCACGTTCCGCCGGGCGAACGTCCAGAGCACGGTCACGAGCAGGGCGACGAGCGCGGCGCCGCCGAAGCGAACGTGGGTGAGATCGCGGCCGCGCTGCTGGGCGCGCATCCCCTCGAAGAGGAGCAGGTGGCGCGGCTCGATCCGCTCGCCCTCCTCGACGATCCGGTCGCCCCGCTTGACGGCGACCACGACCGGTTTCACTCGGGCGGCTGCCTCCTCCCGGCGCCGCCCCGTCTCGACCTGGGCGGGGACCAGGGTCGGGTGGACCATGGCGCTCGCCAGCCGGATGAGGGCCGCCGACAGCACCGGGCGCTCCCGGTCGAGGCGGGCCGCGCCGGTTCGCGCCACCTCCTCCCGGGCGATGGCCACGTCGCGGACGAGCGCCCCGCCGGCCATGGGCCTCTCCCCCTGGATCTCGCCCGAGACGATCGAGCGTTTCACGAATCCCTGTTCCCGGTCGGCGCTGAACAGGTTCAGGTCTTCGACCACCTCGCCGGTCAGTCCGCGGGTGGCGAGCGAGGCGAGCTCGCGCTCGGCGTCCTCGGAGAAGCGCTCCTCGCACAGGGCCCCGAAGTCGTCGTCCCGCACCAGGACCTGCAACCGCGAGGCGAAGGCACCTCGCTGGGCCACGAAGCGGCGCATCAGCTCGGCCGGTTTCACCGCGTCGGCCCAGCCCGCGGCGACGAGGGCCTGTTCCTCGTCGCGCATGAGCTGGAAGGCCGCGTGGATGCGAGCCGCGGCCTCCTCCGGAGCCCCCTCGTCGTGGTCATAGACCGGCCTCGCCGCGGCGGCCGCCTCGACCCGGCGCCGGGCCGTGGCCTCGCGGTCCTCGATGTCGTAGTCCCGGTCGGCCCGGATCGTGCGGGGCGAAGGCTGTCCCAGCGCCTCCGGGCCGGGCAAGCGCGCCGCGTCGGGCGGCGCCAGGAGCCACCCCGACGCCACCGACACGAGCACCACGAGCGAGAGGCCCAAGAGCCGCCCCAGCACCTCCCTGCGCGCGGGCTGCGTCACCTCCGCGGTGGCGGTGGGTTCGGAGGCTTCGGACACGCGCAGCAGGTTCGCACCGCGGCCCAGGGAACGCAACGGGTTCTCCGAGGGTCGCGGGGTCCCAAAAAGCGCCCTCTTCTAGGGCCGGTCCGGCCCCGCGGGCGCTTCCCGGGCCCTTCGCTCGGCGTCGTAGGCGTCGTAGGCGCGGACCACCTCCTGCACCAACGGGTGCCGCACCACGTCCACCTCGCTGAATGCGCAGAAGGAGAGGCCCTCCACCCCGCGCAGGACCTTCTGGACCTCGATGAGGCCGGAGCCGCGTCCCGTGGGGAGGTCGACCTGCGTGACGTCGCCGGTCACCACCGCCTTGGAGCCATACCCGAGCCGGGTCAAGAACATCTTCATCTGCTCGGCGGTGGTGTTCTGGGCCTCGTCCAGGATGATGAACGAGTCGTTCAGGGTCCTCCCTCTCATGAAGGCGAGCGGAGCCACCTCCACCGTCCCGCGCTCGATGAGGGCCGAGGCCTTCTCGTAGTCGACCATGTCGAAGAGTGCGTCGTGGAGCGGTCGCAGGTACGGGTTCACCTTCTCGGCGATGTCCCCGGGCAGGAATCCGAGCTTCTCGCCCGCCTCCACCGCCGGCCGGGTGAGCACGATCCTCTTCACCTTCCGCTCGACCAGGTAGGAAACGGCCATGGCCATGGCCAGATAGGTCTTGCCGGTACCCGCCGGCCCGATGCCGAAGACGATGTCGTTGTCGCGGATGGCCTGGATGTAGCGCTTCTGGGCCAACCCCTTGGGCGTGATGATGCGGTGGCGGGAGGAGACGAAGACGGTGTCGCCGAAGATGTCCTTGAGCGGCACGCCCTGTCCCGCCAGCTTGGTCGCCTGGTCGACGTCCTCCAGGTAGAGCGGGTAGCCCTCCCCCACGAGCTCATAGAGCTCCCGGACGAGCGATTCTGCCAGCCGGACCCTCGTCTCCTCCGGCGCGGCCACGACGATCTGGCCGCCCCGGAGCCCGAGCTGGACCCCGAGACGCTTCTCCATGAGCTTCAGGTGCTCGTTGTGCGCGCCGCACAGCGCGCGGACGCGATCGTTGTCGGGGAACTCGAGTCGTGAGGTCTTGAGGGGCTCCGCCGTGCTCTGGGTCAATCGGTCTCCGTGTCCGTCCTGCGAGGTCCGGCCCTTTGCCAGCGGGCCTTCGACAGAGTCTTCCTATTCCTACACCAGGCACCTGCCATAACGGGGGTGGGTGGTCCAGGCATCCCCCGACACCCCCCGGGGGGCCTCGGAGCTGCGCCGCCTCGGGTCATTCGAATGGCGGGAGGAGCAGAAACCGGTCTCCGGCCCCTCGCCGGTAGTAGTAGGGGGCGCTGTAGGGAAACTGCAGATCCCGCCGCGAGAGGAGGCCTGCATCGACGAGGGCCGCAAGTTGCGGGGGGTACTCGCCCCGCTCCATACGGTAGACCTCCAGCGCTCCCCGGAGCCGTTCTGCGGAGTAGCGTGCCAGGAGGCGTTTGGCCGCCTCGTCACGGACGGGAACCCCTCCCGGGCCGGACGACGCCAGCGCGCGTTCGTCGAACCAGGTCGCGATCCCGGCCAGGGCGGCGGCGATGGCCACGGTCGAGAGCAGGCGGAAGGCGCCGGCTCGCAGCCGCGCCGAGAAGCTCGAGGCGTAGGCCCCCACCGCCGAGGCCCGTCGCGCCGGCGCGAGGAGAGCGAGGTATCCCCGGTTGACCAGGTTCGCGAGCGCCTTGCAGGTCTCGAACTCGCCGAGCCGGGAGAGGTCGATGATCTTCTCGGCCGTCCGGCCGGGGGTGGCGAGAAGGTACGCGCGCCGCTCGTTCACGCCGAGCGAGGCGAACTCGCCCTCCTCCTCGGTGGCGGGGCCGGGGTCGGGCAGGGGCTTCTTCCGCTCGAAGGTGGCGAACAGGGAGGGGATGCGCTTGCGAACGATGGGCCACTCGTCCACCCGCCGAAACCCCTCCATGAGCACGGACTCGGCCCTTAAGGGCGTGGCCGTCTCCTGGTCCCACTCCACTGCGCCCGCCTCGAACTCGTACGTGCCGCTCTTCCAGTGAAAGAGGCGGTAGATGGTCTCGGTGGTCTGGAGGTGCGTGATCTCCCGGAGATCCTCCCGGGACACGTACTGGTGCTCGACCAAGATGTCGCCCAGCCGCCGCAGCGAACGGTGCTGGATGTTGAGCGCGTAGTCCAGCTCGGGCTGGGTGATGAGCTCGGCGCGCACGAGCATGGCCCCCAGCCGTTCGTTGGCCCTTCGGCCGACGGCCTCGGCCCGCACCACGCTCCCCTCGGAGAGCACGATGTGGATCTCCTCGTCCCGGGACTCGAGGTGCAAGACGCCGCTCTTCATCTGCTGGCCGATGAGCTGCAGAATCTCGGCGATCCCGAAGTCCTTGAGCGTGCCCTTGAGCGCCACCCTTACCCCCCGGTCCTGCGGAAGAGGTCGCGCACCGCGAGCACCCAGATGGCCGCGCCCGCCGGCAGGGCCACGAGCACCTTGCCGGGCAGGGCCAGGGCGGTGGGGAACGGCGGCGGCGCGACCCCGGGCCAGAAGACCACGAGGAATGCGAAGAAGGCGATCCCGGCGGTGAAGATGGCCCCGCGCACGGGGGCTTCGGTGACGAGGTGGCCCGCCCCGCCGAGGAGCACCGACAGGGCCCGGGCCGCCCGCCGTACCCTCCGCGCGTGGACCCTGACCTGTCGCTCCTTGCGGAGCTGGTCCCGGGCTTCGACCACTCCCTTCTTCTCGAAGACGTTGACGCACTGGCCGCAGGACCGCCCGGTGGCGCCGTCGCACCTCAGGCACACGGGTCTCCCGCACCGGAAGCAGCTGCGGCATGGTTGGAGCCGCGCCGAGAAGAGGGAGAGCCCCCACAGGACCGCGAGCAGGAGCAGGCCCGTCAGGGCCCACGGGGCGCCCGCCACCGCCCCGAAGAGCGCCCGCTGCACTGTGGCCCTCACGATCGCCGGGGCCGGGTCGCTCGCGGTCAGGGCCGCCACCTTGCGCGCCGGGACCGGCACGTCCACGAGATAGCGGTTGGCGGAGAAGTCCTCGTCCGAGCCGCGCCCCGCCAGAAAGGGCCCGGCCATCAGCTCGGCATTGGCGCGGGCGGCGGAGCTCTTCTCCATCTCCGCGGTGCGGATGAAGAGCTTGGAGAGGTTGTAGGCGGCCGCCCCCCGCGCCACGAGATCGCCCTCGGCGCGGTCCTGGGCGGCGAGGTAGGCGGAGCGAGCCCCCTCGAGGTCGTCCTTCAGGAACAGGACGTTCCCGATGTTCACCTCGATCTCGGCCGCCCGCGGGTCGGCTTCGGCCGCAGCGCGGTAGAGGCGGAGGGCGGCGTCGAGGTTGCCGCGCCGCTTCATGTGCCGGCCGAGAGCAGCCAAGAGGGCGGCCGGCGCGTCGGGCCCGAGCGCCTTCACCTCCGCGGCCGCCTCCTCGTCCGACAGGGCACCGTGCTCGATCTGGTAGACCCGGTCGGCCAGGGTACCGGTCCACACCGTCGCGGCGGCGGCCCGCTCGGCCAGATAGGGAAGGGCGAACAGGGCGATGAGCGCCACCGACGCCATCAGTCGTTCGGAGAGCGAGAGGTACAGCCAGGCGACGAGGAGGAAGGTGGCGGCCACGGCCAGCGGACCGAGACCGAGAGCGATGGGAGTGACAAGGAGCACGAGCGCCAGGAATGCCGCCTGCACCCGGGCGGTGGCGCTCACGAGGGGAAGGTGGTGGAAGTCGTGCAGGAAGAGAGGGAGGCGCACCACCGAGGGCCACAGGACAGAGAACAGGCTCGAGAGGCAGGCCGCCGCGAGCAGGGCCGCGAGGACGTCCCCCAGGAAGGCCCGCACCGACTGCGGGTCGCGCCAGGCGGCGGCGACCGCATCGGCCACCGCGCCGAGCGCGGCCGCCAGCCCCCCTCCCTGGCTGGCGAGGAGCGCCCGCCCTCGGGCCAGGTGGGCCTCGGGCCAGTCCGGGGCAAGGCTCACCGCCACCTCCGCTCGCCCCAGGGCCTCGGCCGGCAGGTTTGAGGAAAGGGCCCGCGACACCGCCCGGACCTCCGCGGCCGAAAGGGGCAGGAGGTTCTCGATTCCGAGCTCCCGCTGGGCAGCGAGCAGAACCTTCTGGGCGGCCTCCGCCCCCGCGGGATCGCCCTCCCGCAGAGCGCTCCGGCGGCCGGCCCAGGCATCCATGAGCTTGGCCCAGCTCGTCTGC
This sequence comes from Anaeromyxobacter sp., assembly GCA_035686075.1. Lineage (GTDB taxonomy): Bacteria > Myxococcota > Myxococcia > Myxococcales > Anaeromyxobacteraceae > Anaeromyxobacter. The sequence goes on along the minus strand of DASRZU010000045.1, from coordinate 161,602 downwards.
ACCGGCAAAAGCCTGCGGGCCGGCTCGGGGGAAGGCAGCGAGGGCGGCCCGAGCACCGGGCCGGGCGGCGGAGAGGAGGGAGGAGGCGCCACCGGGGAAGCCGCAGCCCCCGGGGTCGGCGCGCCGGCCGAGGGCCCCACCGGGCCAAGCGGCGGAGCCGGCGCCGGAGTCTTCGGCGGCGCAGGCTCCTCCGGCTCGTCCTCGTCCACGAGCCGTGGAGCCACGACCTGGGCCGCGGCCGGCCCCGACCGCGCCAGGGCGAGGACCGCTGCCAGAGCGACGAGTGCCTGGGCTCCGCGGGGTGTCACGCGAGAACGAGATGCTATCACGGCCGGTTGCGCGCTAAGAAGATCGAGCCGCGCGGCTCTCGCTCCTCGCGGCGACGGGCCCGCGCCGATTCTCCCCGGCCCACCGGAGACCACCTCGCCGTCCACGGACCGACCATGAGCCGAGCCGCACGAGCCATCGAGCACCTGCTCTCCATCATGGAGCGCCTTCGCGGCCCCGGGGGTTGCCCCTGGGACCGCGAGCAGGATCTCCGTTCGCTAAGGCCCTACGTTCTCGAAGAGACCTACGAGGTCCTCGAGGCGATCGATGCCGGGGACGTGAGGGAACACCGCGAGGAGCTCGGGGACCTCCTCCTGCAGATCGTCTTCCAGGCCCAGCTGCGCCGGGAGGAGGGGGCGTTCGACTTCGCCGACGTGGCGGAGGCCATCTCGGGCAAGCTCATTTCGCGCCATCCGCACGTGTTCGGAGAATCGGAAGTGAAGGACGCGGAGGGCGTGCTCCGGCAGTGGGCCGCCTTGAAGCGCGAGGAGAAGCGCCGAAAGGGCGGCGGAAAGAGCGCGCTCGAGGGCGTACCCCGCGAGCTTCCCGCCCTGGCCCGGGCTGACCGGTTGACCGAGAAGGCGAGCCGGGTGGGCTTCGACTGGCCCGACGCCTCGGGAGCTCGCGCCAAGCTCGACGAGGAGCTCAGGGAGCTCGACGAGGTGGTCCGGGCGGGGGACCGCCCCGCTCTGGAGCACGAGCTCGGAGACGCGCTCTTCGCGCTCGCCAACCTGTCGCGCAAGCTGGCCGTCGCCCCGGAGGAAGCGCTCCGCGGCGCCATCGCTCGTTTCATCCGCCGGTTCGAGCACGTGGAGCGAGAGCTCGAGGGGCGCGGCATGCCCGCCGGGGGCGCGAGCCTCGCCGTGATGGACGCACTGTGGGAAGAGGCGAAGTCGCTCGAACGTCAAGAAGAAAACGCTTCGGAGACCCAACCCACCTCCTCTCCACATCCCTTGGGGAAAGTCGGTGGATAACTCGGTGGGCTGCCCGGAGGGACACAGGGAAGTAACCCCATCGACACGGCTACCGGGGTTCCCATTACCGGGTTTTCATCTGTTCCTGCGAGACCTTAGGCGGAGATTTCAGGGGTCTTTTCACACCGGGTCACGGGAGATCCCGGGTTTTGCCATCTCCTCTCGCGCGGGTGGATAACTCCGCGTCTAGTCCGGCTTTCCCGCCCACGCGGGACAGGCTCATTTTGCGCACGTTGAGCGCGCCCCCTTGCCCAGCAAGGGAGAGCCCACGAAATGCCCCGCACGCCCCCGTGGCCGTAGGGCGAGGCGTGCGCTCGTCCTTGCGGGGCACGTGTTGCAAGGGCCCCGTGGGCACCGTGGTTCGGAAAGGCACTCATCGCTCGCTCACGCGGATAGGTGACCTCACTTGGGGCCATGGAGCGGGGCTGCGGAGGTTCTCCCCGCAGCCCGGCGCGCACGGCACGAAAGACGCACGGGACGAAGCGAACCTCGCCAAAGACTCCATGGCCCTTGACGGAGCTTTGGGTGGGCGGTAGATAGCGCGCCCTCGACCTTTCGGGAGACCCACTTGGCGAACACCCCTTCCGCCGAAAAGCGTAACCGCCAGGCGCATAAGCGCCGGGCCCGCAACATGCAGGTCCGCACGACCCTCAAGAACGCGGTGAAGAAGGTGCGGGAGGCTCTGGCTCGCGGAGACGCGTCGGCCGCCAGGGCGGCCCTTCCGGCGGCGGAGAAGGCCCTCTCGACGGCCACTTCGAAGGGGGTCATTCACCGCAACGCGGCGGCGCGACGGATCTCCCGCCTCGCCCGGGCGGTCGCCCATCCGCCCAAGGCGGCTGAGGTCAAGGCTTAATCAGCTCTTCCCCGTGCCCGCCGGTCCGGACGGCGGGGGTTCCTCGAGTTCGCGCAGGACCTCCCGCGCGGCATCCCGGGCGAGTTTCCGAACCGCCGTCGCCCTGCGCCCCTCGGACTCGAGCGGGTCTGCCCCGCCTTCGTGGGGCTCTGTCCGTTGCACCGTGAGCTCCTGGACGAGCTTCCCATCCACCGAGAGGCGCACGTGGACCTGCACCGAGACGGCCGTGGCGGAGCTGAAGTAGCTCGAGGGCGTGCCGGAGGCGGCCCGGACGACCCCGTCGAGCTGCGCGGGGGCGTCGGCGCCGGCATAGGCGCCCCGCCGGGCCAGCTCGTCTCGCATCGCAGCCGTGACCGCCGCGCCCAGCTCCGGGTCGGCTGAGTCGTTCTCGAAGACGCCCACATGGATCCGATCGATGCCGCCGCGGGCGCGGTAGGGGGTCACCACCCGGTAGCCGCACCCGGCCAGCGCGAGCAGGAGCAGGGCGGCGGGCGGGGCTCGCGGCATCGCCCTACCCCACGACGAAGTTGATGAGCCGCTGGGGGACGAAGACCACCTTGCGCACGGTCCGTCCTGCGAGGTGGCCCTTCACCTTGTCGTCGGCCTCCGCCAGGGCGCGGACCTCGGCCTCGGCCGCCGTGACCGCGGCCCTGATCTCGCCCCGGAGCTTGCCGTTGACCTGGACGGCGATGGTCACCGTCTCGGCCGCGACCAGGGCCGGGTCGAACGACGGCCAGGGCTGCTCGGCGAGGAGCAGCTCCCGGGCCGACGGTCCTTTGACCTCGTGCCAGAGTTCCTCGGCCACGTGCGGGGCGAAGGGCGAGAGGAGCGCCGAAAGCGAGAGCAGGGCCTCGCGCACCGCGGTCTTCTCAGCCTCGCCCTTCGGCTCGACCGCGTAGAGCGCGTTGACGAGCTCCATGAGGGCGGCGATCCCGGTGTTGAACTTGAGATCGGATTCGAACGCCTCCGTCACCCGCTTGATGGTCCGGTGCGTGCGGCGTCGCAGCTCCAGGCTCGCCCCGTTCGCCGCGGGGAGGGCGGACTCGGCCGCCGAGAAGCACTCCTGGCGGGCGTGGAAGATGCGCCAGACCCGCCCCAAGAACCGGAGCAACCCCTCCACCTGCTCGTCCGACCAGTCGATGTCTTTCTCCGGCGGCGCGGCGAACAGGATGAAGAGCCGAAGGGTATCGGCCCCGAACCGGTCCACCATCGGTCCGGGGGCGACCACGTTGCCCCAGCGCTTCGACATCTTGCGCCCGTCGGAGCCGTTCACAATCCCCTGGGTGACGAGGCGCCGCACCGGCTCGTCCTCCTGCACGAGCTTCAGCTCTCGCATCACCCGGTGCCAGAACCGGAAGTAGAGCAGGTGCATGACGGCGTGTTCGGGACCGCCGACGTAGACGTCCACCGGTAGCCACCGCCGGGCGGCCTCCGGATCGAACGGCCGGCTCGCATCCTTCGGGGACAGGTACCGGGCGTAGTACCAGGACGAGTCCACGAAGGTATCCATGGTCTCCACCTCGCGGCGCGCCGGCTTGCCGCAGCGCGGGCAGGTGGTGTTCACGAACTCCGGGACCTTGGCGAGCGGCGGCTCGCCGGTGCCGGTGATCATCGCCTGGGGCGGGAGGACGACGGGGAGGTCTTCGTCCCGGACCGGCACCGCTCCGTGATCGGGGCAGTAGACGATGGGGATGGGTGTGCCCCAGTAACGCTGCCGGGAGAAGCCCCAGTCCCTGAGGTGCCAGCGCACGGTCGCGGTGCCGAAGCCCCGCGCCTGGGCGTGCTCCGACATCCGGGTCCGGGCCTTGTCCGAGGGGAGCCCGCTGAAAGGCCCCGAGTCCTCGAGCACCCCGTCCTCGGTGGTGGCGGCCGAGAGCCGGTCGCCGGGCGGCGTCCGTTCTCCCCGGCCGGGCTGGATCACCGTCCGGATCGGCAACCCGTACTTTCGGGCGAACTCGAAGTCGCGCTGGTCGTGCGCCGGCACGCTCATCACCGCGCCGGTACCGTACTCGGCCAGGACGAAGTTGGCGATCCAGACAGGGACCTCCTCGCCCGAGAACGGGTTCAGGGCCCGGGCGCCGGTGAAGACGCCCTCCTTGGGCGCCCCCTCGCCCGTCCGCTCCGCCGCGGCCGTCCCCTGCATCCGGGCGACGAAGGCCTCCACCTCCGCCCGCCGTTCCGGCGCGGACAGCCGGGCGACGAGCGGGTGCTCGGGAGCGAGCACCACGTAGGTGCAGCCGTAGATGGTGTCGATGCGGGTGGTAAAGACCGGGATCTTCTCCGCCGAGCCCGCCACCCCGAACCGGATCTCGGCTCCCTCGCTCTTGCCGATCCAGTTCCGCTGCATGGTGGTGATCCGCTCCGGCCACTCCGCCAGGCCGCCGAGGCCATCGAGCAACGACTGCGCGTACCGCGTGATCCGGAAGGCCCATTCCGGGATGATCTTCTCCACAACCGGCGAGCCGCACCGCTCGCAGATCTGGACCGCGTCCCTCTCCAACACCTGCTCGTTGGCGATCACCGTCTGGCACCCGGTGCACCAGTTGGCCTTGCCCTTTCGGCGGTAGACCAGATCGCGCTCCAGCATGCGCAGGAAGAACCACTGATTCCAGCGGTAGTACTCGGGATCGGCGGTGACGATCTCCCGGTCCCAATCGAAGGAGTAGCCGAGCCTCTTCATCTCGGCCCGGAACGAGACGATGTTCTCGCGCGTCCGCTCCGCCGGGTGGCGTCCATCCTTGATGGCGGCGTTCTCGGCGGGCAGGCCGAGGGCGTCGAAGCCGATCGGGTGCAGGACGTCGTACCCCCGGGCGCGCAGGTACCGGGCCAGGGCGTCACCGATGGTGTAGACGCGAGCATGGCCCATGTGCATGGCACCCGATGGGTACGGGAACATCTCCAGCACGTACCGCGGCTCGGCCCCCGGGTGGCGGCCGGCCCGGAAGACGCCCGCCCCCTCCCAGCGCCCCTGCCAGCGCGGCTCGATCGACTGTGGCTCGTAGCGGTCGTTCATCGACATGGCGAGGTGGCGATATTAGCGGAGGCCCCGCGCTTCGTCTGCTTCATGATCCTCCTCGCCGCGCTATATTGTCGCCCCGCCTTGGAGCCCGCCCGGAGCCCGCGCATGTTCCCTCCCGTCTACGTCGCCGAGATCGCCCAGCAGGAGGGCAAGGAGGTCACCCTCCACGGGTGGCTCTACAACCGCCGGTCCTCCGGCAAGCTCCACTTCCTGCAGGTCCGGGACGGGACCGGGACCATCCAGTGCGTGGTCTTCAAGGGCGCCGTCAGCCCGGAGGTTTTCCAGCTCGCCGACCACCTTCCCCAGGAGACGAGCCTCTCCGTCACGGGGGTCGTGAAGAAGGATCCCCGCTCCCCCTTGGGATACGAGCTCGACGTCCGCGGGCTCTCGGTCGTCGCCCGCCCCACCGCCGAGTTCCCCCTGGGCCACAAGGAGCACGGGGTGGCGTTCCTCATGGAGCAGCGCCACCTGTGGCTGCGCTCCCCGCGGCAGCAGGTGATCCTGCGGGTCCGCCATACCGTGGAGAGGGCCATCCGCGACTTCTTCGATGGTCGGGGCTTCACCCTGGTCGACGCCCCCATCTTCACCCCGAGCGCGTGCGAGGGCACCTCCACGCTTTTCGAGGTCCCCTACTTCGACCTCGGCAAGGCCTACCTGACCCAGTCCGGGCAGCTGTACATGGAGGCCGCCGCCATGGCGCTCGGAAAGGTCTACTGCTTCGGCCCCACCTTCCGCGCCGAGAAGTCCAAGACCCGCCGCCACCTCACCGAGTTCTGGATGGTGGAGCCGGAGGTCGCCTTCATGGACCTCGTGGGCGACATGGAGCTCATGGAAGAGCTCGTCTCCTACGTGGTGCAAACCGCCCTCTCCCGGCACGAGAAGGAGCTCGTCACCGTGCTGGAACGGAACCTCGAGAAGCTCAAGGCGGTGACGCCGCCCTTCCCCCGGATCACCTACTCGGAGGCGGTGGAGCTCCTCCTTCGGGCCGGCCACCCGATGAACTGGGGCGACGACATCGGAGGAGACGAGGAGACCCTCCTCGCCCAGCAGTACGACCGGCCGGTCATGGTGCACCGCTACCCGGCCGAGATGAAGGCGTTCTACTTCAAGAAGGACCCCCAGGACCCGCGGCTCGCGCTCGGCTGCGACGTGCTCGCGCCCGAGGGGTACGGGGAGATCATCGGCGGGGGCGAGCGCGAGAGCGACTTGGCCGCCCTGGAAGCGGGGATCGCCGAGCACGGGCTCCCCCGGGAGGCGTTCGAGTGGTACCTGGACCTCCGCCGCTACGGGACCGTCCCACACGCCGGCTTCGGGATGGGGGTAGAGCGCTGCGTGGCCTGGATCTGCGGACTTCACCACGTACGCGAGACCATCCCCTTCGCCCGGATGATGGAGCGGATCACGCCCTGATCCCTCCCCCGCTGCGCCCGGTCGAAGGGCCCGCTCCCGCGGGGAGGACCGCCCCGTCCCTCGTGCCGGAAATGGGGCGTGAGGGCGCGCGCCGTCACGCACCCTCACAGCCTACCTCCCGGATCACGGGCGGTTAGGCCGGCGATCCCCTGGCTCGTCGATTGCTAGCCTGACCTCAAGGCGCATCGAGAGCCCTCATCGGAGCGAACTCATGAGAACGATCGTCACCGCCCTTCTGCTCGTCGTTGCCGCGGGTTGCATTGTCGTCGAGTCAAAGCCTCCGCCTCCGCCCCCCGAGGCGGTCGCCGCACCTCCCTCTGTCCCACCGCCGCCCCGCGAGGTCGTATACGAGGCTCCACCGGAGCCGGAACCAGCCCGCGCCGTGTACGTCGAGCCTCCGCTCGAGCCGCCGCCGCCCATCGCGGTCCGCTATCTCCCGCCTCCGATGCGATACGAGCCCCCGCCCCCGATGCCCGTGGAAGGCAGTATCTGGGTGGGTGGCTACTGGATCTGGGAGGACGGTGAGTGGGTGTGGATGTCGGGGCACTGGGTCCTTCCCCCTCGGCCGGCGTACGTGTGGGTGGCGCCGTATTACGAGGTGCGGGGTCCGGTGGTTGTGTTCGTGGCCGGCCACTGGGGGCCTCCCGGCTACGTGTTTCGCCCGCCGCCTCCGGGGATCCACATCACGGTCGTGGAGGCGCGTCCGGCCTACCGCGCCACCTTGGTCGTGGAGGCCCGCGCCCAGGGCGGCTGCTTCGTCCCGGCGCCCCCCGGGTCGCGCCCCGGCATCATCGTGCCCGCCCCGGTCGGCACTGCGCCCCAGGTGGTGGCGAGTGCGCCACCGGTGGTTCGGCAGGGCATGGTCGTTCGCGGGAATGTGAACTCCGGCAACACCACCGTCGTGAACAACGTCACCAACATCACCAACGTCACGGTGGTCGCGCCCGCAGGAGTCACCCGCAGTGGCGAGGCAGTCCAGACGGTGGTGCCGGCCCGGCCCGCGCTCGCGGCCTCGCTGCCGCCTCGTTCCGCCGTGCCGCCCCCCGCTCCGCCCCCCTCGGCGGTGGCCGCTCATCCGACGGCATTCTCGCCCGTCGCGGTTCGACCACCCGCGCCCGGCCAGCGGCAGGCCTTGCCCTCCACCGTCACCTCTCATCCCACGGTGCAGACCCTGCAGCCCCAGCCATCAGGGGTGGAGCCGCCCAAGCCCGCGCCCGGCGGGCCAGCCCAGGTCGAGCGCGCCGGAGCGGCGCCCGCATCCGGCGGGGCAGCCCAGGCCGGGCACGCCGGAGCGGCGCCCGCATCCGGCGGGGCAGCCCAGGCCGGGCACGCCGGAGCGGCGCCCGCGCCCGGCGCGGCAGCCCAGGCCGGGCACGCCGGAGCAGCGCCCGCGCCGGGCGGGCCAGCCCAGGCCGAGCGCGCCGGAGCGGCGCCCGCATCCGGCGGGGCAGCCCAGGCCGGGCACGCCGGAGCGGCGCCCGCATCCGGCGGGGCAGCCCAGGCCGGGCACGCCGGAGCGGCGCCCGCGCCGGGCGGCGCAACCCAGGTCGAGCACGCCGGAGCGGCGCCCGCACCTCCTCACCGCGACGAGGCTGTGGCCCATGCTCCCGGAAACGCAGCTCAGCCGCACGGGCAAGCGGCCGCGCAACAGCCCAAGGCCACCGCCGCGGCCTCCCAGAAGGGCAAGTCCGACAAGGAGAAGAAGGAGAAGAAGCCCGCCCCGGAGGACGAGAAGAACAAGCACGAGTGACGGGAACCTCGATTCAATCCAGGCGCAGCAGGATGCGCACGGTGTCCACCACCTGCTGCGCCTGGACCGGCTTCACGAGGTAGGCGCTCGCTCCGAGCGCCATCGCCCGACGGCGATCCGCCTCGGCGCTCTCGGTCGTGATCACCACGATGGGAACGCGCTGGTGCGGGCCTCCCCCCCGGACGAGCGAGACGAGTTTGAGCCCGTCCATGAGCGGCATGTTGATGTCCGTGATGAGGATGTCGAACCTGGTCCGGGAGAGCTTGCGCCAGGCGTCCGCCCCATCCCCGGCTTCGCTGGCCTCCATGCCCATGACCCGCTCCAGCGCATAGCTCAGCTGCTTGCGCATGGCGGGGCTGTCGTCGACCACCAGGGCATGCAGCTGCACCATGGAGACTTCACCCCTCTCGGGAGAAGCGGATCAGCCGCTCGGCCACCGCGCCCAGCGAAAGGACCTCGTCCACGGCTCCGGTTTCGGCCGCGGCCTTCGGCATCCCGTATACCACGGCCGTGTTCTCCGACTCCGCGAGCGTCAGCCCGCCCGAACGCTTCACGGCCTGGATCCCCTGCCGCCCGTCGTTGCCCATTCCGGTGAGGACCACCGCACAGGCGGCGGAACCGCAGGCCATCGCCACCGAGGAGAACAGCCGGTCGACGGAGGGAGCGTAGCGCGAGCCCTCGCCCTCGGGGGCCCTGACCTGCGCCCGTAGCTCCCCGCCCTCGTCGCGGGCCACCTCCAGATGCCGCTTCCCGGGGGCGACGAGGATCCGTCCCGCGGCCACCCGGTCCCCGTCCTCCGCCTCCTTGGCAGCGAAGGCGGTGGCGCGCGCCAGCCGGTCGGCGAAGGTGGCGGTGAAACGCTCGGGCATGTGCTGGGCGACGAGGAAGGCCAGCGGGGCGTCCCCGGGGATGGCGCCGAGCAACTGCTGGAGCGCCTGCGGCCCGCCGGTCGAGGACCCGATGGCGACCACCCGTGGAGCGAGCTGAGGGGAGGCGGCGACGATGGGCATCGGCCGGCGCGCGGCCAGGTTCTCGAGCCGCAGGCCTCGTACGGCGGCGCACTTCGCGAGGACCTCCTCCCGGAATGCCTCGAGCGACGCCGCCGTACCGTTCGGCTTCGCCACGAAGTCGAGCGCGCCCAGCTCCAGCGCCCGAAACACGTCGGTCCGCCGGGACTGCGAGGAGACCACGAGCACGGGCGTGGGACGGCGCGGCAACAGCAGCCGCAGAAACGTGAACCCATCCATGCGCGGCATCTCCAGGTCCAGGACCACGATGTCGGGCTCCAGGGCCGTGGCCTGCCGCAGCCCCTCCTCCCCGTTCGAGGCCTGACCTACGATCTCGAACCCGGGAGCGTCCGCGAGGATGGACGACAGGTGAGCTCGGCTCGTCGAGGAATCGTCCACGAGGAGCACCCGGACCGCGCCGGCGGACGGGTTCCCGTTCAAGGCCCCTCCTCCGGCCCGCCGGCCCGGGGCTTGCGATACACGAGGTCGGAGGTGAGGTGCACGAGCTCGAAGTCCGCGGTGACGTTGAGGAGGGATTCGGAGTGCCCGAGCAAAAGCCAGGCGCCGGCCCGCATCTTCTCGTGCAGGCGCCGGAGAAGCGTCCGGCGGGCGGACAGGTCGAAGTAGATCATCATGTTGCGGCAGAAGACCGCGTCGACCCGCACCACGGTGGAGAGGGCGTTCGGCGAGAGCAGGTTCTCGCGGTGGAATCGGACCATGGTCCGCAGCGCGTCGTCGACCACCCACTTCCCCCCGCGCAGGTGAAACCAGCGGCGCAGCGGGGCGGCATCGGGGGTGCGGAAGGCGTGCTCCCCGAACGCACCGGCCCTCGCCTGGGCGACGCAGCGGCGGGAGATGTCGGACCCGATGAGCTCCACCTCCCAGTTCTCGAAGAATCCCGATTCCCTCACCAGCGCCGCCAGCGTGTACACCTCCTCCCCGGTGCTGCAGCCGGCCGAGAGCACGCGCAGCCGGCGATCGCGCGCGTTCGAGCGAGCCAGCTCGGGCAGGATCTCCCGGTGAAAGGCCCGCAGCTGGAACGGCTCCCGGTAGAAGTAGGTCTCGTTGGTGGTGAGGACCTCCGCCGCCTCGTCCAGCTCCGCCTCCCGTCCCGGGTCGAAACGCAGGAACCGGTGGTAGGCGGCGAAGTCGCCCAGGCCCAGGGCCTGCAGGCGCGGCTGGAGGCGCCTCTCGAGCAGGTACGAGTTCTCGTCCCGGTACCACAGTCCGCAGTGCTCGTGGATCGCATCCCGGAGGAGCCGAAACTGCTCCTCGCTCATCGGGGGCACGCTCGCGTCCAGGGCGCCCAAGAATCACCGCCGGGAGAGAGCCTGAGCGGCCTCGGCGAAGGCCCGGGCCACGAGCGGGTCGGGCTCCCGGGCCGCCAGCTCCGCGGCGGTCTCGCGCAGGCGAGGGTCGCCGCGGTCCAGCATGGCCCGCGCCGCCGCCTGGCGAACGTCCCAGCGCGACGCCCCCGCCGCCTTCCGGAGCAGGCTCTCCCCCTCCTGGCCGGGGAGCCGTGCCGCGGCCGCCACCGCCACCTTCACCACCTCGGGGTCGGGGTGGGAGGCGGCCCGGGACACGACGTCGAGCGGCGCCTGGCCCAGCGCCGCCAGGGCGCGCAGCGCCGCCAGGACCACCACCGGGGGGACGTCGGAGGCACGGGCCAGCTCCGCGATGGGCCGGGCCAGCCAGGGCTCTCCGGTCGCCCCCAGGGCCTCCACCGCCGCCGCTCGCACCGCCGGCTCCGGATCGTCGAGGGCCCGCACCAGCGCGTCCAGGGCGCCCGCGGAGAGCGGCCTGCCCCCTTCCCCCGGGCCGGCCCCCTTCCCGGCGACGGCCCGCGCCAGCTCGACGAAGGCCCGTGCCGCGGCCGCCCGCACCGACCAAGCGGGGTCGGAGAGCGCTCCCACGAGCTCGGGAGGGTCGTCCCCGAAGACAACCCCGCGCTGCGCCAGAGACGAGACCGCCCCCGCGGCGGCCATCCGCTGGACCACCGACGGGCGGGCGAGGCCGGCCCGTAGCCGCGGCAGGTCCTCGGCGGAACCGAGCGCGCCCAGCACGCGGAGGAGCGAGGCCGAGGGGCTGGAACCGGCCCGGTCGCGAAGGAAGGACAGGGCCACCCCGGCCGCCTCGACCGACTCCTGCCCGATGCGCACCAGGGCGGTGGCGGCGATCCCGGACACCGCCGGGGCGTCGTCTCCGAGGAGGGCCACGAGCGGGCCCACTGCCCGGGCGTCCCCCAAGACGCCGAGCGCCGCGATCGCCTCCGCCTGCAGGTACCCGCTGGGATCGCTCGCCTCCCGCACCAGCGCCTCGAGCGCCGCCGGGCTGCCGAGCCGAGCGAGGAGCGACAAGGCGGCGATGCGTCCGAAGGGACCCTGCTCCTGCAGGGCCGCCGCCAGCGCGTCGCGCAGCCGTTGGCCCTTGGGCAGCGCCTCGACCGACTCCTCCACGAACGGCCGCAGGCGGTCGTCCTCGGCCAAGGGCAGGATGGCGGCCACCGACTCGATCTCCCCGGCCCACCCGAGCACCGACAGAGCGCCCACCGCCACCGCCGCGTCGTCCGCTGACAGGGCTTCCCGGCAGGCCTCGACCGCGGCCCCGGCCCCGCTCGCCCGCCGCACCGCCTGAGCGATGGGGCCCATCTCGGCGGCCGACCGGCGCATGCGCTGCGTGCCCATCCCCGCCAGCGCGGCCTCGCGAGCGCCGCGCGAGGACTCGGACAGCCCGCGCGCGAGCAGCGGCCCCGCCTCGGGCTCGTCGCAATATCCCAGCATCCGGTACACGGGTCGGCGCATGACCCGGTCCGCGAGGAGCGGCTCGAGTCGGGCTGCCGGAGGGCAGACCCGCATGGCGAGGAGCGACTCGAGGGCGTTGAGCCGGAGCGTCTGGTCGTCCGAGTCGAGGGCGGCGAGAAGCGTGGCGCCGGCCTCGGGGCCCCCGATCTTCCCGAGCGACTCAGCCGCCACCGCCCGCACGTTTGGGTCCGGGTCGGCGAGCCGCGCCGCCAGCGGGACCACCGCCCGCCGGTCCCCGACGGCGCCGAGGACGCTGGCGGCGGCGAGCCGCAACTCCACGTCGGGGCCGTCGAGCCGGGCGAGCAAGGGGGCCACCGCCGCCTCCCCCATCCGTGTCAGGGCCACTCCCGCCGCATCCCTGACCCCGACGCTGGAGCCGCTGGAGAGCGCCGCGAGGAGCCCCGGCAAGACGTCTGTGGCCGGACCGGTCGTGACGAGCCTCTCGACCGCTGCGCTCCGCACCCGCCAGCTCGGGTCGCCGAGCAAGCCGAGGAGGAGCTGTCGCTCCTCCTCTTCGGCCGCATCGAGCTCACCCGCGGCCCGGTACCGGACCTCCTCCTCCGCTGCGCGGACCCGGTCCTTCATTCCCGAACTTTGGCCGAGGGCGCTCATGACCGCCTCGTGGCTTCGGCTTCCGTTCGCGCCGCCTCAGGCTCTCCCGGCGCGACCGGCTCGAGCAGCGCTCGCACGTTGAGCAAGAGACGGAGCCGCCCCGGCCCTCTCCTCGCCGCCGCGGTGGCGACGCCCTCCCCGCCGCACACGCCCAAGAAGAACCTCGGTCCGCCCCCCTCGACCAGGGCGGGAGCGGGGCGGATCTCGGAGCGGGGGACGCGGACCACCTCGGTGACCTCGTCCACGACGAGCCCGATCTGTCTGCGGGCCACGTTCACGATGAGGACCTTGGTCCTCCGGGTGGGTGAGGTGACGGGCAGGCCCAGCCGGCGCCGGACGTCCACCACCGGCAGGACATCCCCCCGCAGGCGGATCACCCCCTCCACGAAGGAGGGCGCGCGCGGCACCGGGGTGACGGGCAGCGGGGGGACGATCTCCCGCACGCGCATGATGTCGATGGCGTAGTCCTCCCCGCCCACTCGGAAGGTGCATAGCTGCGCCAGAGCCGCTTCGCCCGGTCCGGGGCTCCCCCGCCCGCCCCGCCCATCCGCCTCACGCCCGGGCATCGGCCGGCCTCCCCGTCCGCATTGCTCCCCGCCGCAGGAGCGCCGAGAGGTCGAGCACCATGAAGAGGCGGTTCCGCTCGCGGCCGATGCCCGCGAGGCAGTCCGCGCTCTGCCCCCCGATGCCCTGAGGGCAAGGCTCGATGCTGCCCTGGGCGAGGCGGACCACGCTCGCCACCTCGTCCACGAGGAGCCCGCAGGGGCCTTCGCCGTCATCGACGATCACGATCCGCCCCGCCCCCTCGGACGGCGGCGACCCGGGGAGACCCAGCCGCAGCCGCGGGTCGAACACCGCCACGACCTCGCCCCGGACCGTGATCACCCCGAGGACGCCGGCCGGCGCGCGCGGCACCTCGGTCACCGGCTGCGGCTTCAGGACCTCGTGGACGCGCTCGACGGGGACGCCGTACTCCTCCGTACCGAGCCGGAAGATGAGGTACTCCTCGATCCCCTCCGCCTCGTGCGGCACCGCCACGGGCAAGGCGGCGTCCAAGGGCAACGCGTCCAGGGACGGCACCGCCTCGTCCTGCCGGTAGAAGAACTCGTCCAGGGGATCGCGCTCGGGCGCCGGGGGTGGACGAGGGCGCTCCGGGAACGGCCTCCCCCGGTCGCCGGGGAGGGGCGCCGAGGGGATCGGCCGAAAGGGGAGCGGCTCGCCGGCCCGGGGATCCGGGACCGGGGGGCGCGAGCGAGCGGGGTCGTAGACGGCGAAGTCGGAAGGAGCCGGTTGGGGAACGGGCTTGGGCTCTGGTTCGGGGACGAGCGGGCGGCCGGTCGTTCCCGGGCGCCAGGTCGTGAAGCGGGGATCAGGCACCCCCGGCGCGCCGGTCGGTTCGGGGAGCCCCTGGAGCCTCGCGGCCAGCTTGCCCGCGACCACGTCCGCCTCCGTCAAGACTGGCCCCGCGACCTTGGGCGGAGGCGTCTCTCGGGGAGAGGAAGGTGGGCTCGCCTTACCGGGCGACGGGTCCGTTTCGGGATCGGGATGCGAGGAACGAGGGGCGTCGAGCGCCCGCCCCTTCGCCTTCTTCCGGATCTTGAGGAAGTCCATTCCCGCGGCGATCTTACCCTGGCCAGCGGGCGTACCCCAACTAGGGAGCCCCAGTTAGAGAGCCGCCAGGTCCCGGTTCACCGCCTCGACCACATCTGCGGAGAGAGTGGCTTCCCCACGGGAGAATCCCTCCAAAAGGGCCCCGGCGGCGAGCTGGTTGACCCGGCGGGGGAGCCCGCCGGAGAAGCGATGGATGGCATCCACGGCCTCGGGCTCGAAGAGCGGCTCGAGCCGTCCCGCGACCTTGAGCCGGTGCTCGAGGTAGTGGGCCGTGTCGGTCGAGTCGAGGGGACCCAGGTGGAAAGCCACCCCCACGCGCTGGCGGAATGCCTCTCCACCGCGCGCGGCCAGGCGCGCCCGCAGCTCCGGCTGTCCCACGAGCACGAGGCCCAGGAGCGGCCTGTCATCCGCCGCGAGGTTCGTGAGCAGGCGCAGCTCGTCGTAGGCGGCCCGGCTCGGGAGCAGCTGAGCCTCGTCGACGATCACCACCCCGAAGCGCCCATCCCCGTCGAGCCCGGAGACGTGCTCGGCCACCGCCCCGAAGGCGTCGGCCTTCCGCCGTCTCGGGGTGAGGCCGAAGCCCTCGGCCACCGCCGCGAGGAGCTGCGCAGGCGGCAGGGCCGGGTTCACCACGAAGCTGAACCGGCAGGTGTCGGCGTAGGCGTCCACGAGCGCCCGGGACAGGGTGGTCTTCCCGGCGCCGACCTCGCCGGTGAGGACCGCCACCTCTCGCTCCTCGACGGCGTGTGAGAGGCGGGCCAGGGCCTCGGCGTGCTGGGGCGAGTGGTAGAGGAATTCCGGGTCCGGCGTCTTGGAGAACGGCCTTCGGGTGAGCCCGTAGAAGGCGAGGTACACTAGCCCGTCCCCCCGATGCCTTCGGGTGCGATGACCTCTTCGATGATCGCGCCGACGTCGAGCACGAGCACCGTGCGCCGGTTCCCGAGATCGGTCGCCCCGGCGATGCCCCGGACGCCGGAGAGCGCCTGTCCCAGCGGCTTCACCACGATGTCCTGTTGCCCCACCAGGTCCTCGACCGCGATCCCCAGTCGCTCCTGGGCGAGGCCCACCACCACCACGAAGAACCGGCTCGGGGCGGGCCCCATGCCTCCGTGGAACAGCCGCGCCAGCCGGAGGATGGGGAGGGTCGAGCCGCGCACCGAGATGACCTCCCGGGTGGACAGGGTCCGCACCTCGTCGGCCCGGACCTCGAGGATCTCGAGCACGCTGTTCAGGGGGATGGCGTAGATGCGTCCTGCCACGCGGACCACCAGGGCGCGCAGGATGGCCAGCGTGACCGGCAGGGTGATCTCGAAACGGGTCCCGAGCCCGCGGGTGGTGGAGAGGTCGATGATCCCCGAGAGCTCGGCGATGTTCGTCTTGACCACGTCGAGCCCCACCCCTCGGCCGGAGAGGGTCGTCACCTTGGTCGCGGTGGAAAAGCCGGGAGTGAAGACCAGGTTCAGGATCTCGCGGCGCGAGAGGTCGGCCAGCGCCTCCGCGGTGGCCAGGCCGCGCTGCACGGCCACCTGCCGGATCCGATCCTCGTCCAGCCCGGCCCCGTCGTCCTCCACCACGATCTGCACGTGGTTCCCCCGCTGGGCGGCCGCGAGCCGCACCCTCCCCACCTCGGGCTTACCGGCGCGCCGCCGGGTCTCCGGGGTCTCGATCCCGTGATCGATGGAGTTGCGGATGAGGTGCATGAGCGGGTCGGACAGCTCCTCCACGATGAGCTTGTCGAGCTCCACCTCCCCCCCGGCCACCACGAAGTCGATCTCCTTGCCGACCTCGCGAGCCAGCTTGCGGACCATGCGGGCCAGCTTGTCGAACACCTGCTCGAGGGGGACCATCCGCACCTCGAGGATCCCGGCCTGGAGCTCGGAGAGCCTCCGCTCCAGGGAGCGGGAGAGGTGCTGCAGCTCCCCGGCGAGCACGGGGTCTCCCCCCCCGCTCTTCTGCTTCTCGGCCTGGGCGGTGAGCGAGGAGCGGATCAGCACCAGCTCGCCCACCACGTTCATCAGCCGATCGAGCTTGTGGATGTCCACCCGGACGGACTGGGAGGCGGACCTTAGCGAGGGCGTATCTCCCGAGACCGCCTCGGTGGTGGGGGAGACTTCCAGTCCGCCGGGGGCGGGGGGCGGGGTGGCGGAGGGGGGCAGGTCCCTCGCCGAGGGGCTCTGGGCGGGGGAGGGCCCCGGGGCCAGGGGGGGTGGGGCCGCGCCTCTCGCCACGAGCTTCAAAGGCTCCACCGCCGAGCCCGGACCGGCCTCGCGCTGGATGGTGGGCAGCGGCTCCCGGGAGGCGAAGAGCAGCTCGAAGGCGATGGTGTGCGGCTCCCGCGCCTCGGCCGAGGGGAGGGTCGAGACCACCTCGCCGTGCCTCTTCAGGCGGGCGTTCAGCTCCGACAGCTCGCGATCGAAGGTCTCGAGCGGGAAGGCCACCTTCACCCGCAAGAGCGCGATCGACTTCTGCACGCTGGCGCGCAGCCGGTGCTCCTCGTACTCGGTGAGCATGGTCCGCACCGCCGGCGGAAGGTCGAGCGCGTCGAGGGGGTCCCCGCTCGAGCCTCCCGGAGCGGGCGGGTGGTGCGAGCGGAGCCGCTCGGCCAGGCGGGCCGCCGCCCCGGCGGTCTCGGCGGGACGCCCCTCCGACTCCTCGGCGATGATGCGGGAGAAGATCTCCGGCGCCTCGAGCAGCAGATCGAGGGCCTCGGGCCCGAAGGACCGGCGACCCATGCGGAGCTCGTCGAGCATGTCCTCGAGGGCGTGGGCGAGGCGCGCCATCCTCTCCACCCCGAACATCGAGGACAGGCCCTTCAGCGTGTGGGCGGCGCGGAAGACGGCGTTGAGGAGGTCGGGATCGGGATCCCCCCCGCTCCGGTCCAGCCGGATCAGGTCGCGCCCCAGGGCGTCGATGTTCTCCTGGGCCTCGGAGACGAACTCGCTGATCGCCTTCTGGGATCGCTCGGACATGCGCGGGCGAGGGGCCCGCGTCAGCGTATCACGGCGCCCACGTGCGGCAAGGCGCGGGCCCGGGGCGGCATCTCCACACGCGAGGGTGGGACCACCACCTCCACGTCCGCCCCGCGCTCGGCCCGGGCCGCCGACAGCTCCCGTTGGAGGGCCCGGGCCTCGCCCAGGAGCACCTGGCGTGCCACCGGGCGGACGAGGCTCGCTTCCATCCAGAGGCGGGCGGCCAGGGCCAACTCGCCGGCGAAGGGAGGCATGGCGGTGGCGAAGGCGTCGCTCCCCGCTCGGGCCATGGCCTCGCAGGCTTGGCGCGCGGCGCGGAGGAACGCGTCCGGCTGGAGGGGGACCTCCGCGGGCAAGCCGAAAGAGAACACGCGTCCGGCCCGGAGCCGACCGCCGGAGGGGAGGAGGAGCGCCTCCTCGGGGCGCCCCCCGAAGAAGCGGTTCCGGATGGCGCGAGAGATGGCCCCGCACATCCGCCAGTCGGCAAAGCCGGCGAAGCCTTGCAGGGGCCGCTCCGGCCCGACGAAGACCGCGAGCGCGTCCACGTCGAGCGCGTCGATCGCCGCGAGCCCCAGCTCCGCCACCTCGATCTTGAGCGCCACGGTCTTCCTTTCGAGCTCCCAGACGGCCCCTCAGGCGTCCTTGCGGTCGGGCGTCAAGCCCGCCGCCACCCGATCGAGCACGCCGTTCACGAAGGCCCCGGAGTTCTCCGACCCGAACTTCTTGCCCAGCTCGATCGCCTCGTTGATGACCACCTTCACCGGCACCTCGGTCCGCAGCAGCTCGTAGACCGCGAGGCGCAACACGTTGCGGTCTACCCGGGCCATCCGGTCGAGCCTCCAGTTGCTGGAGGCCTCCTCGATGGCATCGTCCACCTCGCGACGGTGGGCGGCCACTCCCCGGACCAGTGCCTCGACCAGTTCGCGCACCTCGCGCTCGACCGGCTCGAAGCTTCTCCAGAACGCCGAGAGGGCCTCGTCGATGCCCTCGGCGGCGACGTCGATCTGGTAGAGCGCCTGGAGCGCCCGCTCGCGGGCCCGTGTGCGCCGCGCGGTCACCGTCACTCCACCCGTCGCGAGGGCAGGCGGCCGGCCTCTCGCAGCAGGTTCGCCTGCTCGATGCCCGCCACCGCGGCCTCCGCGCCCTTGTTCCCGGCCTTCACCCCCGCCCGTTCCAGCGCTTGCTCCAGGGTGTCGCAGGTGAGGATCCCCATGGCCACCGCGCAGGCGGCCTGGAGGGAGACCAGGGCCACGCCCTTCAGGGCCTCGGCCGCCACGTAGTCGGCGTGCGGGGTGCCGCCGCGGATGACCGCGCCCAGCGCCACCACCAGGTCGTAGCGGCCGCTCCCGGCGACCCGGGAGAGGAGCGGGGGGAGCTCGAAGGTCCCCGGGCAGCGGAACACGTCCAGGTCGGCGTCCTTGACCCCGTGGCGGCGGAGGGCGTCGAGCGCCCCCGCCTCGAGCTGGCTCGTGATGAGCGAGTTGAAGCGCGAGACCACCAGCGCCGCCTTGAGCCCGGTGGCGATGAGCGTCCCTTCGTACAGGTTCATGGTCCCTCCCTCCGCCGGCTGCGGGACGAGCGGCCGCCTCGACGCGCCGCCTTGGCCCGGCCGTGGCTGTCCGGCGACGGCGCGAGCGTGAGCAGGTGCCCCATGCGGTCGCGCTTCGCCGCGAGGTACGCGCGGTTGCGGCGCGTCGGCGGCATCTCGATGGGCACGCGCTCCACCACCTGCAGACCGTACCCCTCCAACCCCACGATCTTCTTGGGGTTATTGGTGAGCAGCCGCATGCGCCGCACCCCAAGATCCCGCAGGATCTGGGCGCCGATCCCGTAGTCGCGCAGGTCCGGCTTGAACCCGAGGCGGACGTTGGCCTCCAGGGTATCGTACCCCTCGTCCTGCAGGTTGTAGGCCTTGAGCTTGTTCACCAGGCCGATCCCGCGGCCCTCCTGGTCCAGGTAGAGTAGCACGCCCTTTCCCGCCCTCTCGATCTGGCGCAGGGCGGCGTGGAGCTGGGCGCCGCAGTCGCACCGCTCGCTCCCGAAGATGTCCCCCGTCAGACATTTCGAGTGGACTCGGACCAGGACCGGATCGTTCTCGCGCCAGCGCCCCTTGACGAGCGCGACGTGCTGGTGGGTGTCCACGTCGTTCTCGTACGCGACCGCTCGGAACCGGCCGTAGCCGGTGGGGAGCGGGGCCTCGGCGGCGCGCCGGACCAGGGTGTCCTTGAGCATGCGGTAGGCGATGAGGTCCGCCACCGACACGAGGCACAGCCCGTGGTCGGCGGCCAGCTTGTCCAGCTCGGGACGGCGAGCCATGGTCCCGTCCTCGTTCATGACCTCGCAGATGACGCCCGCGGGCTTCAGGCCGGCGAGGCGGGCAAGGTCGACCGACCCCTCGGTCTGCCCGGCCCGGACCAAGACTCCGCCCGGCCGGGCTCGCAGGGGGAAGACGTGGCCGGGCCGAGCCAGGTCCTCCGGCCGGCAGCCGTCGCGCACGGCGGTCTGGATGGTGTGGGCCCGGTCCCGGGCACTGATGCCGGTGCTGACCCCCTCGCGCGCCTCGATCGACACCGTGAAGGCGGTCCCGAAGCTCGAGGTGTTGGCGTTCTCCTCGACCATGAGCGGCAGCCTCAGAGACCGGACCTTCTCCTCCGTGAGCGAGAGGCAGATGAGCCCCCGCCCGTGGGTGGCCATGAAGCTGATGGCCGCCGGCGTGACCTTCTCCGCGGCCAGGCAGAGATCGCCCTCGTTCTCCCGCCCTTCGTCGTCGGTCAAGATGACCATCCGACCGGCACGGACCGCGGAGAGCGCCCGCTCCACTCGCTCCACCGCGGGCTGCTCGGGGTGCGCGTTCACCGGGGGGCCTCCCCCCCATAACCCCAGCGGAGGAGATCCGCCCCGGAGATGCCTTTGCCCTCCGCCCCGGAGTAGGCAAGAAGCCGGGCCAGGTGGCGGGCGAGAAGGTCGGCCTCGAGGTTGACGAGCGACCCGGGAGCGGCCTCGCCAAGGGTGGTGCGCTCCAGGGTCTCGGGGATGAGCGCGACCTCGAACCGGTCGCGCGAGGCAGCGGCCACCGTGAGCGAGACGCCATCCAGGGCGATGGAGCCCTTCTCCGCCACGAGCGGGGCGATCTCCTCCGGGAGGCCCACCGCGAGCCGGGCGCCCTGGCCCTCGGAGGCCCGGGACAGCACCGCGGCGACGGCGTCCACGTGGCCCTGGACCAGGTGGCCGCCGATCCGGCCGCCCACCGCCAGCGCCCGTTCCAGGTTGACGCGCGTCCCGGGCCGCCAGGTGCAAAGGGTCGTCCGGGAGAGCGTCTCGGGAACCACCTCGAACGAGACCACCCCCTCCCCCCGTTCCACCACCGAGAGGCAAGCTCCCGAGCAGGCCACGCTCTCCCCCAAGGAGAGGTCTTGGACCGCGAGCCGCCCGGGACGCAGGGTGAGCCGGACGCCGCCCCGCCGCGGGGCGACGCGCTCGACCACCCCGATATCCGAGACGAGGCCCGTGAACATGTACCGCGGATCCTAGCCCCGTTTCCGGGCTTTCGCCAACGGCCTCGGGACGCGGCCCGTGACGAGGACGTCGTCGCCCAGCCGCTCCACCCGCACCGATTCGAGGCGCAGGACCCGCGCCATCCGGGCCGGCCCGCGGCCCCGTGCGAGCGAGAGACCATCCCCGCCCAGGATCTTCGGGGCCACGAAGATCGCCACCTCGTCGACCAGCCCCTCCTCCAGGAACTGGGCGTGAACGGCGGCGCCGCCCTCCACGAGGAGGTGGGTCACCCCCCTCGCCGCGAGCTGGCGCAAGAGGTCCGAAAGGTCGACCCCACCATCACCGCGGCGGCACCTGAGGAGCTCGACCCCGGGCCAGGGGCGGCGACGACGGCCCGAGGCGTGGGCCAGAAGCGTGGGGGCGGCCGACCGCTGCCGAAACAGCCGGAGGCGCCGGGGAAGGCGGAGCCTCGTGTCGAGCACCACCCGGAGCGGATCCCGGCCCCCCCCTCCCGGGAGCCGGGTGGTGAGCTCCGGGTCATCGGCGCGGGCCGTCCCGGCGCCCACCAGGACCGCGTCCACCTCGTTGCGCTTGCGGTGGACCCAGGCGCGGGCCTCCGGTCCGCTGATCCAGCGGGCATCGCCCTCGCGGGTGGCGATCTTCCCGTCGAGCGTCACCGCGGCCTTGAGGGTAACATGGGGGCGCCCCTTCGTGATGAAGGTGACCCAGGGGGCGACGAGCCGGTCGCACTCGTCCGAGAGGACCCCCCGCACCACCGGGACCCCGTGCCGGCGCAGGCGCGCCACCCCTCGGCCGCGGACCAGCGGGTTGGGGTCCCGGGAACCGACCACGACCGCCCGCACGCCCGCCTCCAGGATCGCGAGCGAGCAGGGGGGAGTCCGGCCGAAGTGGTCGCAGGGCTCGAGGGTGGTGTAGAGGTCGGCACCCCGGGCCTTTTCGCCGGCGGCGCGGAGCGCCACCACCTCGGCGTGCGGTCCGCCGGCCCGGGCATGGTGACCGCGACCCACGATCCGGCCGTCCCGCACCACCACGGCGCCGACGGCGGGGTTGGGGCTCGTCCGGCCGAGCCCGCGGCGCGCGGCCGAGACCGCCACCCGCATGAAGGCCGCCGCCGCTTCCCGGTCGATGCCCGCCACCTCGGCGCCCCCTCCGCCCGGGCCGCCGTCGGAAGCCCCCCCGGCCGCTGCCCTCATGGACTGGGTTCCCCTCCGCCCCCGATGCTGTTCTTCCTCGCGAGCCGCTCCAGCTCCGTCATGAACTCGCCCACGTCGCGGAAGGCCCGGTAGACCGAGGCAAACCGCACGTAGGCGACCTCGTCGAGGCTGCGAAGCCGGCGCATCACCGATTCACCGATGGCCGAGGTCCTGATCTCGCGCTCGCCCAGGTCGGCCAGCTCCCGCTCCACACCCGCCACCAACGCCTCGACCTGCTCGGCCGAGACCGGGCGCTTCTCGCAGGCGGTGACGACCCCCTCGACGATCTTCCTCCGATCGAACGGCTCGCGCCGCCCGTCCTTCTTCACCACCTGGGGGAGGATCTCCTCGATCCGTTCGTAGGTGGTGAACCGTCCCCGACAGGAGAGGCACTCCCGTCGGCGGCGCGTCACCTGTCCTTCCTGCGCCTCCCGGGAATCGACCACCCGGTCCTCGACGTGTCCGCAGAAGGGGCAGCGCATGGCGCGGCGGGCGGGGCGGCCCTGGCTCCCTCACACCCGGTCGGCGTACAGGGGGAAGTGCGCGCACAGGTCCCGGACCTCGCCGCGCACCCGTGAGAGGAGGGCCTCGTCGTCGGGCCGGTCGAGCACCCGCCCGATGAGGACCGCCACGAGGGTCATCTCCCGCGCGCCCATCCCCCGGGTGGTGAGGGCGGGAGTGCCGAGCCGGATGCCCGAGGTGACGGTGGGCTTCTCCGGATCCCAGGGGATCATGTTCTTGTTCACGGTGATCCCGGCCCGACCCAGGGCGTCCTCCGCCGCCTTTCCGGTGATCCTCTTCGGGCGCAGGTCCACGAGGATGAGGTGGGTATCGGTGCCTCCGGACACGAGCCTGAGCCCCACCACCTTGAGCTGCTCGGCGAGCACCTGCGCGTTCTCGACCAGGCGCCGCTGGTACTCCCTGAACGCGGGCCTGAGCGCCTCCCCCAGGGCCACCGCCTTCCCAGCGATGACGTGCTCGAGCGGACCGCCCTGGATGCCCGGGAAGATCTGCGAGTTGAGGGTCTTGGCGTGGACCTCGCGGCAGAGGATGAGGCCGCCCCTCGGGCCGCGCAGCGTCTTGTGGGTGGTGGTGGTGACGATCTCGGCGTGGGGAACCGGCGAGGGGTGAAGCCCCGTCGCGACCAGGCCGGCGATGTGAGCCATGTCGACCAGGAGCGCGGCGCCCACCTCCCGGGCGATCTCGGCGAACCGGTCGAAGGGGAGCACCCGCGGATAGGCGCTGGCCCCGACCACGAGGATCTTCGGACGGTGCTCGCGCGCCAGCCGGGCCACCTCGTCCAGGTCGACGTTCTCATCGGCCTGCCGCAGGCCGTAGGGAACGATGCGGAAGAGCTTGCCGGAGAAGTTGACCTTGGACCCGTGGGTGAGGTGCCCCCCGAAGTTGAGGCTCATGGCGAGCAGGGTGTCGCCGGGCTGGGCCAGGGCGAAGTAGGCGGCCATGTTGGCCTGCGACCCGGAGTGGGGCTGGACGTTGGCGTGCTCGGCCCCGAAGAGCTCCCGGGCCCGGTCGATGGCCAGCTGTTCCACCTCGTCGACCACCTCGCAGCCGCCGTAGTAGCGCTTGCCGGGATAACCTTCGGCATACTTGTTCGTGAGGGTCGACCCGACCGCCTCCAAGACCGCGGGGGAGACGAAGTTCTCGCTGGCGATGAGCTCGAGCCCCTCGGCCTGGCGGCGGGTCTCCTCGCGGAGGAGGCGGGCGACGAGGGGGTCGGATTCGTTGAGGGGCTGGGTGGGCATCATGGGAGCGGCCTCCTACCTCTGGGACGCCGTTCATACCGCGCTGCCCGGGCCCCGGCAACGCTTGGGATCAGCGCTCCAGGTCCATGATCATCTTCACCCGGAGGGAGTGGCGGCCTCCCTCGGGCGCGGTGGAGAGAAAGGCCCGGATGATGCCCTCGCAGACCCCGGTGCCGATCACCCGCTCGCCCATGCAAAGGACGTTGGCGTCGTTGTGGGCCCGGGCCATCCGCGCCTCGAATTCGGTGCTGCAGAGCGCGGCCCGGATGCCGCGGACCTTGTTGGCCGAGATGGACACTCCGATCCCGGTCCCGCACACGAGGATCCCGAACCGCGCCTTCCCCGCCGCGACCAGGTCGGCCACCCGCCGGGCCTCCACCGGGTAGTCGGCCTTCTCGCCCGCCCTCGGGCCGAGTTCCTCCACCAAGAACCCCGCCTCGGCGGCGAGCCGCGCCGCCACAGCTCGGAGCGCGACCCCGGCGTGGTCGGAGCCGACGACGATCTTCTCGGGCATGGCTGCTCCCGGGTTCACACCCTCTTGAAGAGCAGGACGGCGTTGGTTCCGCCGAACCCAAACGAGTTGGTCATCGCGGCGCTCACCCGCACCTCGCGCGCCTGGTTGGGGACTACGTCCAGGGGGCACTCGGGATCTTGGTCCTCGACGTTGATGGTCGGGGTGATGACCCCTCGAGCCAAGGAGAGGACCGTGACCACCGCCTCGGCCCCGCCGGCCCCGCCCAAAAGATGGCCGATCATGGACTTGGTCGAAGAGACCATGAGTCCCTTCCTGGCATGATCTCCGAACACCTTTGCGATGGCCTGGCACTCGGCCACATCCCCGGCGGGGGTGGAAGTCCCGTGGGCGTTGATGTAGCCGACCTCCTCGGGCGAGACGCCCGCTTCGGCCATCGCCATGCGCATCGCTCGCTGCCCCCCCTCGCCCTCGGGGGCGGGGGCGGTGATGTGGTAGGCGTCGCTCGTCGCGCCGTAGCCCGCCAGTTCGGCGTAGATGCGGGCCCCCCGCCTTCTCGCGTGCTCGAGCTCCTCCAGGATGAGGATTCCCGACCCCTCGCCCGGCACGAACCCGTCCCGTGCCCGGTCGAAGGGCCGGCTGGCCCTCTCCGGGGCCTCGTTGCGTTCCGAGAGCGCCCGCGCCGCGCAGAAGCCGCCGATGCCGAGCGGGGTGATGGTGGCCTCGCAACCGCCGGCCACCATCACATCCGCGGTGCCACGCTCGATGTAGATCATGGCGTCCCCGATGGCGTGGTTGCTCGTGGCGCAGGCCGAGACCGGCGAGAAGCTAGGGCCCTTCAGGCCATAGCGCAGGGTGATCTGTCCCGGGGCGAGGTTGATGATGAGGCTCGGCACGAAGAAGGGGCCGATCCTTTTCACCCCCCGCTCCAGGAAGACCCGGTACCACTCCTCGATCGTGGACAGCCCGCCCAGGCCGGAGCCGACGATGGCCCCCACCCGATCCGGGTCCTCCCTCCCCATGTCCAGGCCGGCGTCCCTGAAGGCCATGTCCGCCGCGGCGATGGCGAAGTGGATGAACCGGTCGTTCCGGCGGACCTCCTTGCGGTCCATGAACTTCTCCGGGTCGAAGCCTTTCACCTCGCCGGCGATGCGGGTGGGGAAGGTGGACGCGTCGAACAGGGTGATGGGCGCGATGCCGCTCTTGCCCGCCACCAGGGCGCTCCAGGACTCCTCCACCCCGACGCCCACGGGCGACACCAGCCCGAGCCCCGTAACCACCACGCGACGCCTGTTCATCCGCGCACCTCGCTCGAAGGAGAGGCCGTCAAAAAGGGGGCGGCCTCCTCGCAATATCCCGCGCCGGCCGGGGCCTGCCGGGCCCGGTCCTGCGGGTCGGGGGCGGGCGCGACGCCGCCGCGCGCGACCGGTGCCCCGGGCCCGGGAGGCGACCGCCTCGGCCGGGCCCTATTTCTTGTGGGTGGTGATGTAGTTCACCGCATCCTGGACGGTCTTGATGTTCTCGGCCTCCTCGTCCGGGATCTCCACCTCGAACTCCTCCTCCATGGCCATGACGAGCTCGACGATGTCGAGCGAGTCGGCGCCCAGGTCTTCGATGAAGCTCGAGGTGGGCTTGATCTCCTCCTCGCCCACGCCCAGCTGGTCCGCGATGATGTTCTTCACCTTCTGCTCGATGGTTGCCGACATTGCTCCTCCCGTTCCTGGTTCGGCCGCAGGATACTGCGGCTACATGTACATCCCGCCATTGACCCGCAGTACCTCGCCGGTCACGTACGACGCCTTCTCGCTCGCCAGGTAGGCGACGGCGTCGGCCACGTCCTGGGCCGAGCCCATCCGGGCGAGCGGGATCGCCTCCAAGAGCCTCGCCCGGGCCCCCTCGGGTAGCCCCTGGGTCATGTCGGTATCCACGTATCCGGGCGCGACGGCATTGACCCGGACGTTGCGCGAGGCGAGCTCTCGGGCGACCGCCTTGGTGAGCCCGATGAGGCCGGCCTTGCTGGCGGCGTAGGCCGCCTGGCCGGGGTTCCCCATCTCCCCCACCACCGAGGTGAGGTTCACGATGGCACCGCCGCGCTGCTTCACCATCGGCCGCGCCGCCGCCCGGGTGAGGTTGAACGCACCGGTGAGGTTCACCTGCAACTGCCGGGTCCAGTCCTCGTCCTTGATTCGCAGGACCAGCTGGTCGAGGGCGATGCCGGCGTTGTTGACGAGGATGTGCAGCCCGCCCCACTCGCCCACGATGGCCTCGACCGCCGCCGCGCAGGCGGCCGGATCGGCAACGTCGAACCGGTGGAGCCCGGCGCGGGGCGCTCCCCCCTCTCGGACGAGACGCAAGGCCTCGGCCGCCGCGGCCTCGTTCCCGGCGTAGTTCAGGGCCACGCTCGCGCCCCCGCGCGCCAGCGTGATGGCCACCGCCCGGCCGATTCCGCGCGATGCCCCGGTGACCAAAGCGACCTTGCCCTCAAAATCGAACATGGGTCGGCTCCCCCTAGCCCCGCAGGGCGATGAGGACCTTCTCGAGCGATTCCCCATCTTCCACGTTCCACACCTCGACCGTCTTGTCGATACGGCGGACGAGGCCGGAGAGGACGTTCTTGGGCCCGACCTCGACCATCCGGGTCACGCCCTGCCGGACGAGCTCTTCCACGCACTCGATCCAGCGGACCGGCGCGGTGACCTGCTCCAAGAGGAGAGGGACGATCCGGGCCGGGTCGGCGTTCGGTCGGGCCTCGACGTTCGTGACCACGGGGCAGAAGGGGGCCCGGAAGTGGACGGCGCGCAGGGCCGGCTCGAGTCGGGCCTTCACCGGGGCCATGAGGGCGGAGTGGAAGGGCGCGGAGACGGGCAGCGGCAGGACCCGCTTTGCCCCGGCGGCCTTGAGCCGGACGCCGGCCGCCTCGACCGCCCCCGCCGCGCCGGCGACGACCGTTTGCGCCGGCTCGTTGAAGTTGGCGGGCGAGACCACCTGGCCGCTCTCCGCCGCCACGGCGGCACAGATCTCCTTCACCTTCTCCGGGGCGAGGCCGAGGACCGCGCTCATGGCGCCCTGTCCCGCCGGGACCGCCTCCTGCATGAAGGTGCCCCGGGCGCGAACCGCCCGGGCGGCCTCCGACGCGGAGCAGGATTCGGCGGCGACGAGCGCCGAGTACTCGCCCAACGAGTGGCCCGCCACCAGGTCGGGCCGGATGCCGGAGCGAGCCAGCACGGCGGCAGCGGCCGCGGAGACGGCCAGGATGCAGGGCTGGGTGTTGGCGGTGAGCTTCAGCAGCTCCTCCGGCCCCTCGAAGCAGATGGTGGAAAGCCGCTCCGAGAGGGCCTCGTCGATGGCCTGGAACACGTCCCGGGCCTCGCCGAACGCCCCGTGGAGATCCTTCCCCATGCCCACCCACTGCGAGCCCTGGCCGGGGAAGATGAATGCCAGCTTTCCCATCCTTGGGTCTCCCTCGCGCGCGGTCACCAGCGGACCACGCCCGCGCCCCAGGCCATGCCTCCGCCGATGGCCATCATGAGGATGACGTCGCCCGGCTCGAACCAACCTGCCCGGCGGGCCTCGTCCAGAGTCATGGGCACGCTGGCCGAGGAGGTGTTGCCGTACTTCTCGAGGTTCATGAAGCAGCGCTCGGGGGGGATGGCGAGCCGGTGCAGGGTGGCGTCCAGGATGCGCTTGTTCGCCTGGTGGGCGATAACGCAATCGACGTCGCCCGGTGCAAGCTTCTCGGCTGCGAGCACCTCGCGGCTCACGTCCTCGAGCGCCCGGACCGCGACCTTGAACACCTCGCGGCCATTCATCTTCACGTAGTGGCTCTTCTCCCGGATCACCTTCTCCGAGATGGGATCGCGCGAGCCGCCGCCGGGCTGAAGGAGGATGGGGACGAGCGAGCCATCGGCGTGCAGCCGGATGGTCGTCACCCCCCGGCGGGGGTCGTCGGTGGGTCGGAGCACCATGGCCCCGGCCCCGTCGCCGAACAGGATGCAGGTGTTCCGGTCCCTGAAGTCGGTGATCTTGGTCAGCGCCTCGGCCCCGAGGACGAGCGCGTTCCGCACCGTCCCGGTCGCCACGTACCGATCGGCGATCGACAGCGCGTACAGCGAGCCGGCACACGCGGCCGAGACGTCGAAGGCGAATGCTCTCTTGTTCCCGAGCCGGCCCTGGAGGACCGCCGCCGTGGACGGCCAGGGATAGTCGGGGGTGACCGTGCCCACCACGATGAGCTCGATGTCCTCCGGGGCGAGGCCGGCGTCTTCGAGCGCCCGCCTCGTGGCCTCCAGCGCCAGATCGCTCGTGGCCTGGTGCGGGGCGACGATCCGCCTCTCGCGGATTCCGGTGCGCTCGACGATCCACGAATCGCTCGTCTCGACCATCCTCTCGAGATCGGCGTTGGTGAGGACCTTGTCGGGCACGTAGGAGCCGGTTCCGGCGATGAGGGATCGCATCGATCGAGGTCCTCTCGGGTCAGGCATCCGCCTGAGCGGGGTCGGGGGGGTCCAGCGCCGGGGGGGATCGCTCGGCCTCCGCGAGCAGTGCTGCCGCGGGCGCGACAGCCTCTGCGATCTCGTCGGTGAAGTGGCTGCCGGCCGCCTCGCTCGCCCGGCGCACGGCGTTCTCGATGGCGAACGCGTCGGAGCGGCCGTGGCAGACGAATCCCACCCCCGAGACCCCGACCAGAGGTGCGCCGCCCACCTCGCGCCAGTCGATCCGGCGTCGCATCCGAGCGAGCGCCCGGCGTGCCAGGATCCCGCCCACCAGGGCGAGCGGCGACCCGCGGAGCGCTCCCCGGAGGTAATCGCCGATGACGCGGGCGGTCCCCTCCATCGTCTTCAGGGCCACATTCCCGGTAAAGCCGTCGGTAGCGATGACGTCGAAGTCGCCTGTGAGGAGGTCCCGCCCCTCGCAGTACCCAACGAACTCGAGGCGCGAGTGCCTCAGTGCCGCGGCCGCGGCTCGGGTGAGCTCCGTCCCCTTCGACTCCTCCTCCCCGTTCGCGAGAAGAGCCACCCGGGGGCGGCGCACGCCGATGACGCGTCGCGCGTAGACCTCTCCCATGAGCGCGAACTGGACGAGGTGGATAGGCTTGCAGTCCACGACTGCGCCCATGTCGAGGAGGATGGGGGAGCCTTGCAGCGCCGGCAGCGCCGAGATGATAGCGGGCCGCTCCACTCCCTCGGGACGGCCCAGCACGAAGATGGCGGTGGCCATGACTGCCCCGGAGTTGCCGGCCGAGACCATGGCCGAGGCGCGCCCGGACTTCACGAGCTCGAAGCAGACGCGGATGGAGCTATCTCTCTTCCGCCGCAGAGCCTTTCCGGGGTGGTCGTGCATCTCGACCACCTCCGACGCGTGGTGCACCTCGACGGGGAGGGACCCCGCGGCGCGCAGCCGCACGAGCTCGCGGTGCACCGAATCCTTGGGCCCCACGAGCACGACCGAGGTTCCCTTGCGCGCTGCGTTAACCGCCCCCTGCACGATCTCGCCGGGGGCGTTGTCGCCCCCCATCGCGTCGACGGCCACGGGCGCGATCGTCTCGGGCATCTAGACGACGGACCTCAGGTGGCCTCGGTGATCTGCTCGCCCTTGTAGGTGCCACAAGAAGGGCAGGCATGGTGCGACAGGACCGGCTCCTTGCACTTGGGGCACTTCACGACGTTCACGGGCCTCAGCCGGAAGTTCGCTGCCCGTCGCCGGTTTCGGCGCATGCTGCTCGTTCGCTTCTTGGGAACGCCCACGGCGTGCTCCTTGTCGTACGGCGGAAACAGCCGATCACTCTACTGCAGCTTCAGCCTCTTGAGCCCCGCCCAGCGCGGGTCGGGAACCCGCCGGTCGCAGCCGCATTCGCTATCGTTCAGGTCTGCGCCACAGACCGAGCAGAGCCCCTTGCAGTCCGGTCGGCACACCGGGTAGGACGGAAGCGAGAGGACGAGTTGCTCGCGGACGAGGGGATCGAGATCGATCACCTTGCCGCTGTACGCCTCCTCCTCAGC
Source organism: Anaeromyxobacter sp. (assembly GCA_035686075.1). GTDB lineage: Bacteria > Myxococcota > Myxococcia > Myxococcales > Anaeromyxobacteraceae > Anaeromyxobacter. Next base: position 131,326 of record DASRZU010000045.1, on the reverse strand, counting down.
CTCCTCGGGCTCGAAGCTCCCGATCGCCCGTCCTGCGTGTTCGTCCTTCTCTCCGCGGGGGGCCTCCTCGTACTCGTCGCGGGGCACGAGGGTGAGCTCGAAATCGACCGGAAGGTCGACGGCCACGGGGCGGAGGCACCGGCCGCAGGGGACGGTGAGTTCTGCCTTCCCGTGAGCGTCCACTCGAATCCGCCGGTCGATCTTCTCGAGGCGTGCGTCCACGTGTACCGGGCCCCTGGCCCGGTAGCCCGCCCGATCGCCCGCCATCATCTCGTCGGCTTCCTCGCGAGCGACGTCCCAGGACCTGCGGAGGCCGGCCTCCTTGATTTCGTCAATATTGACGCGCATTTAAGCTGCCGACCGGGGCCCAAAAAGGGCCTCATTATATGGGTCGACCCCTCGAAGTCAAGGAGCGCCTCGGCCGGATCGTCCCGATCGTGACACCCGGCACCCTGTGGCAAACGGCTCACCCATAGGGGCAAACCGAAGTCAAAGCCCGGGATTTCGCGCCTAGGGCTTCACGAGGCCGCGGGCGACGGCCAAGAGCGCCGCCTCGGCTTTGGTCGAGACGTCCATCTTCTCGTAGATGCGCTTCACGTACGTCTGTACCGTGCCCTCGGCGATGCCGAGCGCCTGGGCCACGTCTGCGTACGTGTGGCCGTGCACGAGGAGCTGAAGCACCTCCAGCTCCCGCTTCGACAGCGCCGGTCCATCCTTGGCTCGCTGGTCAGGCGGATCCCCTCGCAGCTCGGCGAGCAGCACCTTCGCAGCGCGCGGGCTGATGGGCGCGGCCTCGCCCGATAGCACGTCCTCGACCGCCTTGGTGAGATCGGCGGCGTGGAACGGCTTCAGGATGTAGCCGGACGCCCCTGCCCGCATGGCGGCGAGCACGCGCGCCGGGATGTCGACCGCCGTGAGCGCGATACACGCGGTCTTGGGGAGCTCCTGGCGGATGGTGGCGATGACGTCTTCGCCGCTCATCTTCGGCAGCCCGAGGTCGACGAGCGCGATGTCGGGCCTCTCCCGCCGCGCTAGCGCGACCCCGTCCTCGCCCGTCCCCGCCGTCCCGCACACCTCGACCCCGTGGGACGTGAGGACCTGAGCGATGAGCTTCGCCACCGCCTCGTCGTCCTCCACTGCGATAGCCCGGATAGCCATTCGTCCCTCGGGGGCGGGCACACCCTCTCAAACCGCCCGGAACCACTCATTCGTAGCAGTCCGTGCGGCCCAGGGTCAAGAATCGCGTCCCCCGGGGAGGGGACGACCGCTGAAGGCTGGCCCACCCCTAGTGGCTCGGGCCCGACCACAGGACGGATCGTGAATCCCGACCCCCACCACCAGCCGAACCGGGGCCCCCAGCCGCGACCCTCGGCCAGCCCAACCTTCTTGCCTTTCGCGGGGGTGTGCACTACATACCGCCCCCGCGAGCGCGATTAGCTCAGCTGGATAGAGCGTCGGCCTCCGGAGCCGAAGGCCACAGGTTCGAATCCTGTATCGCGCGCCAAATGCAACGGCCCGATCTCCTCTGAGGTCGGGCCTTTTTCGTTTCGTACCCGCGTTCTGCGACGCCGGCACGGGTGTTCCAGGGCGCAGCCTCCGATCGGGGCGAAGGTGGGGAATGCAGATTGGTGCTCTCGACGGCCCGGTAGAGCGCCCTCGTGATCCAGGGTGGGGGGTTGAGCCAGACCACAGGGAAGAGCGGCAGGCCGCCGTGGGTCTTTCGCCGGGCCGGGTTCGCCTCGAGCCCCTCGCCTTCTTGATCTTCGGCAGCACGTCCACGCCCGGGTAGGGCCTCCTACCACGAGCTCGCCTTAGCCTCGGTGACGCCGTACTCCGAGAGCCCGTTACCTACATGGGCGGGACGCGGCGCGGTTGCGGCGGCGGGAGCCGGCTCCGCGCAGTCCCAGTTCCTCATCCCCTCCCCCGAGTCCTTTCCTGTTCCCGCGGTGAGTCCTCGATGAGTTCCCAGTGAGGACTCAAGTCAGCCCTCCAGGAGCAGTCCCTAGGTCCTCCGGTGCAGGCGGAAGCCGACTCTCCATGCGCCGCGGCCGGCGCCAGCGGCCACCTGACGGAGCCGATCCCAGCGGGGTCGCTGGCATCGAACCCGGCGCGCCTCCTCGAGCGCAAACAGCGCCGGCCTCGAGGGGCCGCCGCGCGCCCGACCATCCTCGGGAGCGTCACCTGTCGGGCCTCACCCAACCTCGCCGGCCGCTACTTTTTTGGGGGACCGCGATCGTCCATCTGGCAGTCCTCGCTCAACGACCCGATGCCGATCGCCGGCGCCGACTCCAACATGCCGGTCCCAAATGCAGTGGGGCCAGAAGTCGAGCGCGCCAAACCCACTCAAGGTCGCTTGACCTTTCGACCCTGAACCCCCTGGCCGCGCCCCCCAAGGCGGCCTGGCGTCTTCATCGAACGAGACGGGAAGTGAGGGCCGCAAGCCCGAAGAGGCCGCAGCCTGCCGGGGCCGTGACCTGCTGGTCGCAGGTGAGCGTGGCGACGATGCAGGGGGAAGGGAACCCCCTCCGATCCAGACACGCCGGAGGAGGACGATCCAGGAAGCTGGAGTAGACGCCGTTGATCTGAACCGTCGCAAAGCCGATGATCGGGAGCTGCCTGTCGATCTGGCAGGAGTCCGAGTACACGACGGGAACGGTGTACTCGTTGTCCACGGTCCCCCGCAGCGCGTTCCACAAACCGAAGCCCGTCACGCTGCTGTCGAGGTCGATCGACTGATCGACGCTCACCGGCGCGACAGGGTCGCCGGCGATCGCTGCGTCGAGGAGGCTCAGCACCTGTCCGCCGTCGACGCCACCTCCCGAGTTCAGGTTCGTGAAGGCGGCGGTATCCTGGTTGCCGTCGCGGAAGACGATGACGCTGTTGCAGGGCACTCCGTCCGGGCCCGAGGTCTGGCAGCTCAGGTACGCGAGCGGGAAGAGCGGCCTTGTGGTCTGGCACGGGCCCCCGCCCGCCGCCGTGGCGGTCGCCCGCGCATCTATGGTGGAGACATTTCCCAAGAACGCGGAGAACCAGACGGGAAGCGCGTTCCCGCGAGCGGACTCCCGGCCATCTCGGATCTGCACGGCATTCGCAGCCTGGATCTCGGTGCTGGCACCGGGCGTGGGGGACGGGGGCGGCCCGGCGGTCGGGTCAGCTCCCCAGGGCAGACACCAGTTGATGGTGCCGCTCGCGTGATCCCAGTTGCAGAAACGGACATCGCCATTGGGATCGATGTTCACGGGAAGCGTGCTGTCGGTGGTGTACAACTGGGCGAAAGCCGCGCCGACTTGGCGAGCCGCCGCAACCCCGCTCGAGGTGCCGTCCAGCTCCCGTGCAGCGGCGAGGGCAGCGGCGTCGGCGCTGTTCTGCAACTCGCCTTGAGCGCTCGTCGCGTGCCCCGCGTTCAGGACGAACCCGAGAAGCCCGAGTAGAACGACAAGAACGATCACCACCGTGAGGGCAACCGCTCCTCGTTCATCCCCCTGGCCCGGCCTCGGCGAACGCATGGCTACTGATAGGCTGGGACGGACGGCATCAGCGTGCTCTTCCCCGTTCCCGTTCCAGGCGGGGTCGGAGCGACCACCAGGATGGGCTGCTCCTTCGTCCCTTGTGCCTCTTTGGGCGCAAGGCCGTGTCGGTAGGTGCCTGCGATGATCGCAGCCTCCTGCGCGTCGAGCCCAGTCGTGGCCCGAACGCGCTTCGATCCGGGGGGATGTTCTTGCTGGAGCGCGAACTGCTGGTGGTACGAGCGGCCGTACGCGGGCTCGAGGTGGGCGCGGCCGCAACCCAGGACGACGAGGGAGAACACCAGCGCGAGCTTCATGGGAGGTCTCCCGGCGGACGGGTGGTCCGGGCATTCTCAAGAATGGGCGGGGCGCGGCCTTCTTCCCGCGTGCTCGAATCCGTGTGGATGAGACGCGAGAGGTTCTCGCTCGCCGCGGTCAGGGTGGGATCGAGGCGCAGGGCTCGCTCGTAATGGAGGCGCGCCTGGGCGAGGTTCCCGGAAAGCTCGTAGGCGAAGCCGAGGTTGTTGCTTGCCTCTGCCGGCGTGCCGCCCAGCTCGAACTCGTGCGCTGCGCGGGTGTAGTCGTTCGTCCGTGCCCAGGCGAAGCCCAAGTTGTTGCGGACTCGTCGGTTCATCGGTTCTTCCCGGGCCGCCTGCTGAAGTATGGGAAGGGCCTCGGTGGGCTTGCCGTGGACGAGGAGGGCGTAACCGAGGTTGTTGAGGTAGCGTGCATCGCGCGGAGCGAGTTGGGCCGCACGCCGGTGCTCCTCCTCGGCATCCTCGGGCCGGTTGCGGTGCTCGTACAGGACCGCGAGGGCGGCATGCCCCGCGGGGAGCCCGGGCGCCAGCCGGACGGCGTCCTGGAGATCCGCCTCCGCCTGATCCAAGAGTCCCCGATCGGCCAGCAGGGCGCCGCGGATGGCGCGGGCAGCCCCGTCGCTGGGCGCCTCGCGGCAGGCGGCATCGGCCGCCTCAAAGGCACCCTCCTTGTCCCCGCGCTCGGCGAGCTCGCGCGCCAGCGCCACCTGGACGCGTACCGTCGGCGGTGCCTCCTGACGCGCCGCGCAGCCCCACCCGAGGAGGATGGCGACCAGGACGCTTCCTCGGAACGTCATCGATGACCTCCAAGCACCGGACCGAGCGCGTGCAGAATGTTGATGATGGCCGGGCCGACAATGACGGCGAACAGCGCGGGCAGGATGAAGAGGACGAGGGGAATCGTGAGCTTCACGGACACGGTGGCGGCACGCTCCTCCGCCTGTTGCATGCGGCGAACCCGCATTCCGTCCGCCTGGATCCGCAGGGCCTCCGCGATCCCGGTTCCGAAGGTCTCGGTTTGGTTGAGCGTGGCGGCGAGCGATTTGAGGTCTGCCACCCCGGTCCGGTCGGCCAGGCGCCGCAGGGCCTCACCACGCCGGATGCCGGCATTCACCTCCAGGAAAGTGAGCTCCAACTCGCCGGCCAACAGCGGATGGGCGAGGACCAGCTCGGTGCCCACCCGTTGCATGGCGGCGTCGAGCCCGAGCCCGGCCTCGACGCAGGTCACCAGCAGATCCAGCATGTCCGGCAATCCGTGCTCGAGGGCCGTTTGGCGCTCGCGGGTGCGGCGTGCGAGCCAGAGGGTGGGGAGGTAGTAACCCGCTGCGAACAGGATTACTCCCAGGGCGGGCCCGGCAGGAAGCGGTTCGGTGCGGCGAACCGCGATCACCCCATAGATGACCACCCCACAGAGCGCGGTTGCCATCCGACCGCCGATGAAGAGTTGGGAAGCATAGGCGCCCCGCAGGCCCGCGCGCGTCAGCTTGAGGACGAGGTGGCTCGTATCCTCGTCCCGGCGCGGCCGGGCCAGGGCGAAGAGGGGCGAAAGAAACCGCGCGATGGCGCCGGCCAGAACGCTTCGCACCGGGGCCGCAGCGGCGAGTGGCGCGCTCGCCGCGCCGGTCCCGGTCACGCGGCGTTCCAGCGCGGAGCGGTGGCTCTCCCGGATCGACCAGGCCGCGGCCGCGATCAGCACGACCGTTCCGACGAGGAGAAGGGCAATTGCGAGAGCCATGGAATTCATACGTCGCCCCTACAGGTCGACCCTGGACAACCGGAACAGCACGACCTGCCCGACCACCCAGCTGGCCACACCTATCCCCAGGATGACGTTGCCCGTGGGGTTCACGAAGAGCTGCGCCATGTACCCCGGGTTCAGAATCGCGAGGAGGACCCCCATGACGAATGGCAAGGCGCCGAGGATGACCGCCGAGCTGCGCCCCTCCGCCGTCAGGGCCCGGAGCTTCCCATGGAACTGGAAGCGCGCCCGGACGATCCCGGCAATCTTGTCGAGGATCTGGGCCAGGTTTCCACCCGTCTCCCGCTGGATCACCGCCGAAATGGCGAAGAGCTTGACGTCGCCATTCGACGGGCAGCGGTTCGCGATGCGCCGGACCGCCTCGTCGAAATCGAGCCCGAGGCGCTGCTCCTCGTAGGCTCGGGCGAACTCGATGCTGACCGGAGCGGGCAGCTCGCGCGCGACGGTCTCGAACGCGGTCGAGAGGGCGTGACCGGCCCGGAGCGAACGGGACATCATCTCCAAGGCTTCGGGGAGCTGTTCCGAAAATTGCCGGTTGCGCCGTGCCCGGAGGACGAGCAGCCAAATCACGGGCGCGGAGGCCACCCCGAACGCGACGAGGACCATCGCAACCCGCGCGAGGACGAGGGCGAAGAAGAGGCCGGCGAAGAGGAGACCTCCCGACCAGCCGAGGACCTGCGCCACGGTGATGTCGGCGTCGGCCTGCTCGATGAGCTGCTCGAGCCTCTTGGCCGGGCCGAGGCCCCTGAGCAGAGCCTCGAGGGGAGCACTGCGCGCAAAGCGGGCAGGTCGCAAGAGCGCGTCGCGCGCGCTCGGCGTAGCATCGGGACCGATCGCGCTGATGCGACGCTTCAGCTCGGCGGTGCGGTGATCGAGCGCCGAGCGACGGCTGTAGAGCACGAACTCGAGAGCGGCGACGAGGGCAATTCCCAAGAGGGCGGCGACCAGCGCGGTCACGGTTCCCCTCCCACGAACTCCCGCTCCACCGTCTTGACATCGACGCCCAAGCGCTGGATGCGCTCGAGAACGTGGGCGCGCACGCCGGTCGGGACGAGCTCCCCCTCGACGCGCCCTTGCCCGTCGACCCCCCGTTGATCGAAGCGGAAGATCTCCTGCATGGTAATGGTCGACCCCTCGAGCCCCGTGATCTCCGCGACGCCTATGACTCTCCGGCGCCCGTCGCTGCCCCGGCTGAGGTGGACCACGACGTGGATGGCACGGGAGATGATCTGGCGGGTGGCGTGCTCGGTGAGCGTGATCCCCGCCATGCCGACCATCGACTCGAGGCGCGCCAGGGCGTCGCGGCTGGAGTTAGCATGAACGGTGGTGAGGGAGCCCTCGTGACCGGTATTCATCGCCTGGAGCATGTCCAGGACCTCGCTGGCGCGGACCTCGCCGATCACGATCCGATCGGGGCGCATCCGTAGGCTATTGCGGACCAGCTCACGAGCGGTGATCTCCCCGGTCCCCTCCACGTTGGGGGGTCGGGTCTCGAGCCGGACCACGTGCGGCTGCTGCAGCTTCAGCTCGGCGGAGTCCTCGATGGTGATGATTCGCTCGGCCGCGGGGATGAAAGAGGAGAGCGCGTTTAGGAGCGTGGTCTTCCCCGTACCGGTCCCGCCGCTCACGAGCAGGTTGCACTTGCCGCGGACACAGCTACCCAGAAATGCCATCGCGAAGGGCGTCAAGCTCCCGAGAGCGACCAGGTCGCGTGCCCGCAGGGGCGATGCTCCAAAGCGGCGGATGGATAGGGTCGGTCCGTCCAGCGATAGCGGTGGGATGATCGCGTTCACGCGCGAACCATCGGGAAGGCGCGCGTCCACCATCGGGGATGTTTCGTCCACCCTGCGCCCCACGCGCGACACGATCCGGTTGATGACGCGCATGAGATGCTCGTCATCGTCGAAGCGGACACCGGCCGGCTCCAGCCTCCCGGCGCGCTCGACGAAGACCCTCCGGGGTCCGTTCACCAGGATGTCGGAGATGGTGTCGTCCCGAAGCAACGACTCGAGCGGCCCCAGTCCGGTGAGCTCGTCCAGGAGCGCCTGGACGAGTCGCTCTCGCTCGATCTGGTTCAGCGGGGCGCGGGCGTTCGCCACCATCGAGGAGAGGAGCTCGCGCAGTTCCACGCGGAGCCGCTCGGGCGGGAGGGCCTGCAAGGTCTTCATGTCCAGCTTGTCGACTAGCCTGCGGTGCAGCTCCCCTTTGAGGGCGAGGTGGGCCTCGGGAGTGGGCTCCAGTTCCGGCACGTTCGAGAAGGCGCTGACCTCGCGGAGGCGGAGACGATCGCTAAGCGCCATGGGGGACCGCCTTCCCGGCGAACACACGGTGGAAGAGCGAGCGAGGCTTCTTGGCCGGGCCCTTCTCCACCACCAGGTCCACCAGGCGCCGGAAGTCGCGCGCCAGGGCCGACCGGGCGGCCTCGTCCGCGACCAGAGCGCCAGCGTGGATCGCCCGGTCGATCAGGTGGTAGTCATTCCCCACCCTCCCGGAGATCCGCATCCCGGCCGTCTCGACCAAGAGAGAATCCGGGATACGCGCTCGGCGCTGGTGTCGGTTCACGACCATCCTCACGCGGTCGTCCCCGTAGCCGAGCCGCCGAAAGAGATCCACGCAGCGGCGCGCGTTCCGCACCGCGGGGATCTCCTGCGTGACCACGAGGAGAATCGTCTGGCTCGCGTCCAGGGCGGCGAGCGACAGCTCGTCGAATCCTTGAAGTCCATCCACCACCAGCCGATCGTAGTGGCCGCGGAGGAACTCGATCAGCCTCTCCAGGGTGGAGGGTTCGATGGCTCCACTCTCCTCGATCTTGGTGCTTTGGGCGAGGACCCGCACGCCCGAACGGTGGCGGGGAACCGCGGCGTCGAGCAGGTCCCGGTCGAGGCGGTGCAGATTGGCGATCACGTCCGCCACGCCGTAATTGCCGGGCAGGTCGAGCATCGACAGAGCGTCGCCCCGATCGAGATCCAGATCGAGGAGGCAGGTCCGCTCTCCTCTCTTGGCGAGCAGCCCCGCCAGGTTCACCGCCAGCGTGGTTGCGCCCACTCCGCCCTTGGGGGCGAAGACCGATACGACCGCGCCCGGGACGCGCCCCGTGGGCCTCAGGAGCCGGCGCACGACCTGAGGGAGGCGTTCCAGGTCCTTCGTCACCGCGAACTCGACCGCGCCCGCGCGCATCGCGGCCAGGATGAGATCGGCGTCCTTGTCCGGTCCCACCACCACGGTCCGCGCACCCTCGGCGGCGAGGCGGGACACCAGGGCGAAGGCCGGAGCCGAGTCCGGCTCGACCCCCACCACCGCAACCGCCGGGCTGAACCCGATCGGCTCGGTCGGCTCCGGCGGCCGCGAAATGGCGCGGCACACCACCTCGGCGCCGAGCTGCGCGGCCAGCGCCGCCCCCGCCGCCACCGGGAGGCCCACCACCAGGACTTGCTGCGGACCCGTGCTCATCGTTCGGTCAGGGATTGGAGAAGCCCCGGTCGCCAGAAAGCCCGCCCTTCATCGAGCCCGCCCCGTGGGCGTCTGCGCCCAGCAGGAAGTACTCGAAATTGTCCGGCTCGATGCCGGCTCGGTCCGTGGGAAGCGGCTGCACCTGCTCGGGGGCGACCGGACGGGCGAGATGCGCAGTCACGACGACGAGCAGCTCCGTTTCCTGGCGGCTGTAGGAGGAGGACCGGAACAGGGCACCGAGGATGGGGAGGCTCCCGAGCCAGGGGACCTTGTCGATCTGGGAGCGCACCTGATCGGAGAGCAGGCCGGCCACGGCGAAGCTCTCGCCGTCTCCAAGCTGGATGGTGACCTCGCTTTGCCGGCTGAGGATGCCGGGGACGGTCGTCCCCGCGATGGTGACGCCGGAGCTCGGGTCGAGGTCGCTCACCTCAGCGGCGAGCTTCAGGTGAATGGTCCCCTCGCCGAGGACGGTCGGGGTGAAGCTGAGGATGATTCCGAACTTCTTCCACTCGACGGTGATCTGTCCCAGCGCGGACGCGAGGGGAATGGGGATTTCACCGCCGGCCAAAAAGCGCGCCTCCTGCCCCGAGAGCGTCACCAGGGTTGGTTCGGCCAGCACCTTGGCGAGCCCGTTCGATTCGAGCAGGTTCAGCATCACGCTGAACGGGAACGAGGGATACCCGGAGAAGAACAGCGAGAAGGCGTTCTGGAACTGCGGCGCCGGTACGTCCGGCGGTTGCCCTGTCGCGGCGAGCCCGGAGGGGCCGGTCCCGGGAATGGCGGGATTGGTGGTGGTATTGAGGAACTGCCCGGGGATGGTGCGCGAGCCGAAGAGGCCGCTCACGTACCTGCCGTCCTTCGTCTTCTGGAAGAAGTTGACCCCGATCTCGCGGAGCCCGGTCCGGGAAACTTCCGCGAACCGGACCTCGAGCTGGACCTGCTGGTTTCCGGCGACCTTCACGAGGTTGGCGACCTGTTTCGCGTGCAGCTTCGCGACCTCCACCGCGCGCTCGGGCACCCGCAGGTCCGACACTTCGCCGCTCAGCACCACCAAATCGCCCGCCGCCGAAGCCCCGATGTTCTCTCCCGGAAAGAGCTCCTTGAGCTGGCGCTTCAGGGCGTCGATGTTCCGCGCGACCTGGAGTGCCATGACGACCGGGCGGTTCTCCCGGTTCCACAGGGTCAGGTCGGTGGACCCCGGCCCCTTGGCCGTGAGTAGGACCTGGGTGGGGGTGATGACCTTGAGGTCGGCTACGGTCGGGTCGGCGACCGCCACGCGAGCGATCTCTTCGGACAGGAGCAAGAGCCGGTTCTGACCCACTTCGAGCGACAACCCCTGGACCGCGCCGGCCTCTCGTTCGAATCCGATGGATAGGGTGGGCGAGCTCCCTTCGCCGGCAACGGCGGTCAGAGCGAGGAGCGCCGCGAGGAGCGTGGTCGCGGTCACGGGCTCGCCTCCGTACTCTTCTCGAAGTTCCGGCGCTCGAAGAGGTCGCCGCGGAGGATCTCCACGACCTCCTTCTCCGGTTTCGGAGCGGGTTTGACTTCCGGTTTAGGTTCGGGCTTGGGCGGTTCCTTGACGACCACCTTGGTGATGACGTGGGTACGGACGGCGGGCGGCGGCTCGGGCACCTTCTCGGCCATCGCGGGAGCGGGTTCGCCGCTCGCCAACAGCGCGCTCGGCACGATCCCGCGCGTCTGGACGAGCTGGGTGTCGGCGGCGTTTCGGAGCGCAAGCAAGAGTTGGCCCCGCGAGGCGGCGAGCGCGAGCCTTTCTGCCTGCACGCTGTCCACCTGGAGCGTCGCCACCGTCGCCGGCGAGGCCTTGTCCCCCCCGCGGGCCCGTGCATCGACCTCCTTGCCCACCGCCAGCACGCGAATGTCCTGCAGGATGATCTTGGAGGTGAAGGGGCTGGCGCTGCCTCCCTCGGGGCGAAGGGTGACGATCACGTCGACGGAATCGCCCGGGTGCACGAACCCCGCCACCCCGACGACGTCGTCCACGCGGACCGACACGGCGCGGGCCCCCTCGGGGAGGAGAGCGGACAGGTCGCCGCCGGCCTTGGCCGAGACGAGCTTGCCCGGGAGCACCGCTTCCCCCTTGTAGATGTGGACGCTAACGATCTGGCCCTGGAGAGAGGCGGGGTCCGAAAGCGCCGACGCGGGGCGAGAGGCGGCGGGCCAGTCCACTGTCTGGAGCTGCTCCAGGGTGATTCGCGTCCCGACGGGCAAGTCGGTGGCGGCCACCACGACCGATTCCGTCGGTACGCGCGCGATGGCGATCTGCGTATCGACCCATCTGGTGAGGAGCAAGGCGGCCGATCCGGCGGCGCCAACCGCGAGCGCGAGCAAGACCACTCCACGGATCGCCCACCGCGAAGACCCCTTCTTCTGGTTTGCAGGGATATCGGCCATGTCGCCCTCTTCTGCTCCTCGTCAGGTCCCCTCCCGGCGCATCTGCGCCACGGCGGTGATGCTCGCGGGCACGAGCGATGCGAAACCGGGAAGCGTGAAACCGGTCAGAGAGCCCACCGGGTAGGTCACCACCACCCGTACGGTTGCGATGGTGCTAGTGCCCACCACCACCGTCGGTGTCGAATCGGTCACGGTGCCCGCGGTGAGACCGAGGTTCGTGAGGTAGGCGTTCGCCGCCGCCAGCGCGTCGGCGGCTGCCCCCGCGTCGTCGACCGCGTTCACGGACCCGACGCGTGCACCTTCGCGCGCGGCATTGGTCGCCACCTCGCGGATGAAGAAGTACCACCCCCAGTCGATGGCGCCGAGCACGAGCATCAGCAGGAGGGGCAACACCAACGCGAATTCGACCGCGGCGGTGCCGCGCTCCCCGGCACGGCGTCCGCCTCGCCCCTTCACGGGAAGCTCCAGAAGAGCGAAACGAGTGCCCCGGCGGCGATCGCCAGCGAGTAGGGAACTCGGGTCTCGACCGTCCGTGCGCCCTCCCCGGCCGCGTCGGCCGAGGCCAGGGAGCGCCAGGTTCTCACGAACATCAACAGGGTGACGATGCCTCCGGCCAGTGACGCCACGAGCAGAAATGCGGGCAGGCGGCCAAACCCGAGCCACGTCGCGCAGGCGGAGGCGAGCTTTACGTCCCCTCCCCCGACAAGGCGAAAGGACCAGGGAACGACCAGCGCCGCGAGGAGCACAGCCGAGGCACCGTACCCGAACAGCGCTGCCCGAGGACCCGCAATGGTCGCACGGGCGATCCCCCCGAGCACGGCCACGGCCACGGGCAGAACGTTCGGCACCCGACGCCATGCAGCGTCACTGGCAACCGCCGCAAGCAGAAGTGCGCAGAGAAGGGCCACGTGAATGGGGAGGAAGCCGCCTTGTGCCAACGTCCCGGTCATGAAGGCTTCCCAGTGCCCGTCGCGCCAGAAGCGTTCAGAACCTCGCACTGAAGTCTTGAAATATGGCGGAGATTTTCTGTCCTAGCATGCTCGCCGCTGCAGCGATAACCGCTGCAATGAACGATGCCAGGATGGCGTACTCGACGGAGGTTGCGCCCTCCTCGTCGCTTGCAAGCGTTCTCGCCGGGGCGTGCATATCACCCTCGCCTGCTGGACCGAGACGGTGCCGGCCCATCATCTAGACGGTGACGTGCCGGCGCTCCACAAACTCACGGAAGGGCCGCCGAGACCGTCGTGAAGGCCGCTTTGATCTGCGTGCCCAGCGTGCTTACGATGCCCACGATGACGGCCGCGATGAGCGCGACGATCATCCCATACTCCACCGCGGTCGCGCCTTCCTCATCTCTCCACAGCTTTGCCAGCATCTTCTTCATTGTCATCCTCTCTTCCTTCTCCTCGACGTGAACTCTTGAACTCCGCGGGCGTCGCCGCCTATCGCGTTCGTCCGCCCGGCCAAGAACCTGCATGATTCCGAGCTCCGCCCTCCGCCGCACCCCCCACACCAGATAAGCCGTAGCTCGATCAGGGGAACCAAGACCTTCGGGCTCACGCGCCGAGTCCGGAAGCCGCGCCAACGGACCGCCCATCCTGAAGTGGAACCCCCAATCTTGAGCGTGATCGACGCCTCACGTCGGGCACGCTGTCTCGTAACTCGTGAGGCTGTAGTCTGCTCGGACTTCCCTCGTTTGTGTAGTCAGGGGCATCAGGGATACTCAGATGGGCTCCCTTCGCCGACAATTCACAATAAGTGACTACAAGGACACCCGATCGGGAGGCCGCGGGCAGGAATCGTGCCGCGCCGTACGGTCTCGGAGTCCCTCTACGCTACGACTGTCCGATGAGACCCGGCCCAAGCGGGCTCTGGGTCCGTGAACCGCTGCGCCGTAGGCACTTAGAGGAGGAGGGGCTCTCCCATCTGTCGGCACCCGGAGTCGCCACTGGGCGAGCAGCGCTGCTTGCGGTTGGCCCAAGCGGGGTCCGGCGGCTGGGCATTTAGGCGGGGCTTGACGAGGTAGGATCCTCGAACGTAACTGCTGAGAGGTGTGAGGGGCCTGGATTCTCAGTCGCCAGCCGCAGCGTGCGAAGCAACTCAGAGCAGTCGATGAGCGACGATTCCCAACTCCTAGCAAGCAGCATTCAACACTACCTGGCGGGCCGAGTTGATCTCGCTCGGCAGGAACTGGAGGAGGCACTTCGGTGTAACCCTGGGAACGAGCGGGCGCGGAGCTTCATGGTCCTGCTTCAGAGCCTCGCGCGTTCGTCTGCCGTGTTCGAGAAGACGCCGCAGATCCCGCTGCCGACCGCCGAGGCGAAGTCCCCGGTCCGCCCCCCCAAGCTCTGGGACTGGACCGGGGAGCCCGTGACCGAACCGCCGCTCCCCGGTCAGCTGCCTGATCCGGGCCTTTTCGGCCTGAAGAGCCACCTGAGGCCGGCTGGGGTGGCCCGGGGAGTGTGGCTCTCGATCTCCGACTGGGCCGCGGGTTGGGATTTCCGCGCTTTTGGAGACCGGGCTCTCCAGTGGGCCTCCCGCTACGCTCCCCAGCTGATACTCGCGGTGGCGCTTCTCTTCGGCGGCTGGACGGCCCTGCGGAATCGGGCCGTCATCGCGCACGGCGCAGGGCTCGTCACCTCCAGGTTGTGGCCTCAGCTCCCGCGCGCCAATCCTGAACCCCTCACGCTGCCGCCCCTCTCAGGCAGCAACATCTCCACCTCGGAGCCAATCCCGCCCGTTCCCGCCTCGGTTCACGATGAGCAAGCTCCCAGAGTCTTGACGGACGCCGCGACCCTCGGGCGCTCTGCGCCGCGCCGTGTCGCTCCAGCGTTTCCATTCCGGACCTCGACGCCCATGAGCGGAAAGCCGGTCGGGACCCCCTCCGTCACCTCACCCGACGCGAGCACCTCGCCGGACGTATTCGAACCCAGCAAGAACTGGGCGCCGCCGCCCTGGGGCCTCGAGGTCGACGAGGTCGTACGCTCCTCCCCCCCAGGGGCGGTGCATGTCGCCCTTCATCCCATCCAGTCCGAGGGTGGCCTCACCGTGCGGGCCTTCGCCGAGAACATCGCGATCCTCTCGGGCAAGTACTCGGCCCGATTCCTATTCGATTCAGCGGGCGAGTTGAGCGCGGTGCAACTCCGTTGTAGCCAGCAGAGAAGGAGTACCGAGTCGGTGTTCAATGAGCTGCTGAATTGGCTATCGACCGGGTACGGCCCGCCACGGGAGGAAGGGGGGCTCCCCGGCGAGGGGCCCACGATGCGTCGCTTGACCTGGAACGCGGCCGACACCCGCGTAACGCTCGAAGCGATGCGGAGCGGCGACGTGGGCCTGGCGCACATCCTGCTCCTCGACGTGAACTCCGGATCGGTCCGACCGGCCGATACGAACTCTGTAGTGGCCACCTTCGAGCGGTCAAAGATACCCTGAAGGTCGGCCCGAGGCGCCACGGTGACCTCGGCACTCGGCAGGGGTCGCCCAGCCTATCGCTGCTTCGTTGACGCTCAGCTCCTCGCCGGGAATACGCCCGCGGTGGCGCAGATGACATAGGTAAGCCCGTTGGGCGCCGCTCCGCGAAGGTCAGGGAGAGCGAAGGTGGTTATTCCGTCCCCTCCGTAGGTGGTGCCGAGGAGGCTGAAGAGGGCTTGGTTCCCGCTGATGGGCAAGATCTGTCCCGCGGCCGGCGTCCCTCCGGCAACGACGCCAGCGGTGAGCCACACGGCGCCGAGGGTGCAGGTGGCCCCCGACCCGGCTGCGGCGAGGCTGGTGTTTTGGCCGAAGCGCGCGTCCGGAGAGGCGCTGAGCGCGTAGGGAACGCTGGCGATTGCGCCTCGCGGGGTCATCTCGGGGTCGGTTCCCACCGCCACCCCGAGCCACCGCGTCGTCCCGTCGAAGGCACCCACGAGCGATGTCGCCGAACCCAGTTGGACGGCGAAGTAGCCGTTCGTGAAATTCACGCTCTGGGTCTCGGTCCAGACGGGCGCGCCACCCGTTGCGGCAGCGTAGATGGAGAAGACAACGCTGAGGGTGCCATTCACGGGGTTCGTGCCGGAAGCGTCGTAGAGCCGTCCTTGGTAACCGATGGTGGATGGCACAGGAAGGGCGACGACGGGGGTGGCGAAGACTGCAGCGGCGAGGGTGAGCTTCAGGCAGTGCTTTCTCATGGGAGCGCTCCTTGGGCGCCAACGACGCCGCCCTGCATTCGGTAATGGGTGGAGGTGGCGGTGGCAGCGATGACGGGCTCTCCCACGACGGAGACCATTTGGTAGTGGGCGCTCGCGGAGGTGGTTCCGCCGGATGCGATGGTTTGCGCCGCAGGTGGAACGGTTTTCGACCCAGAGGACGAGGAAGATCCCCCCCCGCACGAGCAGAGGAGGAGGGCGGCCGCAACCGCTCGGTTCACATGACGCACAGGAGCTCCCGGGGTGGAGGACGTCCTCGCTCTTTAACTTCGGGGCTCAGCGATTCAAGCGTCCCGTCGCCCCCAAGAGGGGAGGAGGAGGCTTCGTCGCCTGCTCCCGGCCGTCGCCCCAGCTCGTGCACCACTGCCGAAAGAGGGCACCGGCGATCCGCGTGCCTCGCCTGGCAACCTCTTTACGAGCAGGTCGGGTAGCCGCCTGCGGGAGGACTGAGAGCGAGGTCACGAGGCGGCCTTGGACCAGGCAGAGCGGAGAATCATTATCGGGAAGTAATGCACCTCGGGGATCCGCGTGAAGCGGGCCGAGGGTGGCCCGGGCGGACCTTGGTCCTTCTCTGGCCCTCTTCCTCCCCGTCCGCGGGCCCCCGGGTCACCCGGCCGGTCGTAGCAGGGGGAGCGGAAAGGGGCACCGCGCTCGGCGCCCCACCAAACTCGCCCCGGAATCGCGACAGAAGATCCTCGTCGTGAATGGATCAAATCCAGGCCCGCTTGAGGAGCCACATCTTCACACCTTGGGTGAGGAGGACGTAGAGAAGCAATGTCGCGAGGAGGAGCGGCCAGTAGAGATGGGGCAATTCCGCGAACCCGAGCGCGGAGGCGAACGGCGAGAAGGGGAGCCAGATCCCCACGGCGATGACCGCCAGGCTCGTGAGCACGAGCGGCAGGCTCGCCCGGCTCTGGATGAAGGGGATCTTGTTGGTGCGGATGATGTGGATGATGAGGGTCTGCGTGAGGAGCGACTCGACGAACCAGCCGGTCTGGAACAGGGGGGCCCGCGAGGGATCGGTCGCCCCGAACACAAACCACATGAGGGCGTAGGTGGTGTAGTCGAAGATCGAACTGCACGGGCCGATGAAGAGGATGAACTTCGTGATCTCCTTCATCGACCAGGGCCTGGGCCTCGCGATCTGCTCCGGGTCGACGTTGTCCGCTGGAATCGGTACCTGGGAGAAGTCGTAGAGGAGATTATTGGTGAGAATCTGCAGCGGAGCCATGGGCACGAAGGGAAGGAGGGCGCTCGCCCCCAGCACGCTGAACATGTTGCCGAAGTTCGAGCTCGCCCCCATCCGGATGTACTTGAGGATGTTGGCGAATACCTTTCTCCCTTCCAGAATCCCCTCCTCGAGGACCATGAGGCTCTTCTCGAGGAGGATGAGATCGGCGGTCTCCCTGGCGATGTCCGCCGCGGAATCCACGGAGATCCCCACGTCGGCGGCCCGGAGTGCCGGCCCGTCGTTGATCCCGTCTCCCAGGAAGCCGACCACGTGCCCCCGGCTCTGGAGCGCGGCCACGACTCGCTGCTTGTGACCCGGGGCCAGCCGGGCGAAGAGCGTGGTCTCCTCCACCGCCTTCCCGAGCTCGGCATCGGTCATGGACTCGACCTGAGTACCGAGCAGGACCGCGCCGGGGGAGATCCCCACGTCGCGGCACACCTTCTTGCTCACCGCCTCGTTGTCCCCGGTCAGCACCTTGATGTCGATGCCGTGCTGGTGCAGGGCCTCGATGGCGGGACGGGCGCTATCCTTGGGGGGATCGAAGAAGGCCACGTACCCCCGGAGGACGAGGTCGTCCTCGTCCGCCTTCGAGTACGACGGCTTGGGCTCGAAGTCCCGGTAGGCCACTCCCAGGACCCTGAAGCCGTCGGCGCTCAGCTTCTCGTACTCGAATCGCAGGTCATCGAGGAGCACCGATTCCATGGGCAGCTGCTCCCCGGCATGCTCGAACCTTGGGCAGCGGCGGAACACCTCCTCGGGCGCGCCCTTGCAGATGAGACGGTGACGCCCGTCGGGCAAGGCCACCACCACGGACATGACGCGCCGGCTGAAGTCGAAGGGGATCTCGTCCACCTTGCGCAGCTCGGGGATCGGGATCTGATTCTGGACCTCGGTGTGCGCGAGCACCGCTCGGTCGAGGACGTTCCGCAGGCCCGTCTGGAAGTGACTGTTCAGGTAGGCCATCACGAGGACCTCGGCGTCCTCCTCGAGCTCGACGTCGCAGTGTTTCTCGAGGACCACGTGGTCCGCGGTGAGGGTCCCGGTCTTGTCGGTGCAGAGGACATTCATGGCGCCGAGGTTCTGAATGGAGTGGAGCCTCTTGACGATGACTTTCTTGTTCGCCATGAGCATCGCGCCCTTCGTGAGGCAAACGGTCACGATCATGGGGAGCATCTCGGGCGTCAGTCCCACCGCGACCGCGAGCGCGAAGAAGAAGGCCTCCTTCCAGTCGTGCTTCGTGACCCCGTTGATGAGGAACACGAGGGGCACCATCACGGCGATGAAACGGATCATCAGCCAGGTGAACCTGGAGACCCCCTTGTCGAAAGCGGTCTGGACCTGCTGGGTCACCACGGCGCGAGCGAGCGATCCGAGGTAGGTGCGCTCGCCCGTGGAAACGACCACCGCCGTCCCCGTTCCGCTCTCCACGCTGGTCCCGAGGAAGCAGACGTTCTTCAGGTCGACCGCCGAGGTGAGCGTGGCGGGCTCCGGGGCCTCGAGCTTCTCGACCGGCATCGACTCTCCGGTGAGACTCCCCTGGACCACGAAGAGGTCCTTCGCCGAGAGGAGCCGGACGTCGGCGGGCACCATGTCCCCGGCGGCGAGGGTGACGACGTCCCCGGGGACGAGCTGGGCGAGCGGGATCTCCCGTTCTCCGTCGCGGACGACCGTGGCGGTGACCTTGATCATCGCCCGCAACCTCTTGGCCGCAGAATCCGCTCGGGACTCCTGCAGGAACCGCAGGGAGACCCCGAGCACCACCATCGAGGCCATCACGATGGCGGCGCGCGCATCTCCGGTGAGCAAGGAGAGCACGGCGAGGACAGAGAGCAGGATCACGAGCGGGTTGATGAGGGCCCTGCCGAGGAGCGACAGCCTGCCGTGCCCCTCTTCCTTGGCCACCGCGTTCGGGCCATACCTCTCGAGACGCGCCTCCGCTTCCTCCTGCGTCAGACCAGTCGCCTGGGTCTCTAGCGCCGACAGAACCGCCGCCGCGTCTCCGTGCGCGGCCCGGAGCAGCGGCTCGGAGAGGTCGTTCACAGGGGTCGCCCGCCGCGCCGATATGAATCGCTTGGGGAGTATCACGCTGATCGATCTCATCTCCGTCCTCCCAGGAGCGTGGGCAACCGGGCCACTCACGCACTGACCCGCGAAAATCGTGTGGGCCCGGTGACTTCATGTCGTCAATGCTCGACCGCGTCCTTGGCCGAGGTCCCTAACCACCTGGTCGGGGTGAAGCCGGTGAAACTGGAGAGCGGTTCTTCAGCCCGAGACGCTCCATCACAGCCTGCGACCCTCCATGAGAGGAGGGCGGCGCCACCGGCTCGCGGCGCCGAATCCTCGGTGAAGAGCCGCGTCCCCCGCCGCTCCTTGGCCGGATGGAACAGCGGATCACCGTCGAGCGTGGGTCGACGTGCGCGAAGGGAGGACAGGGTACGCTCGGCACTCGTTCCTCGCCTGCCGCTCCTCGGCTCGGGTCCCCGACGCCCCCGTACGATTTGGCGCGGGGAGCAAGAGCTCAAGCTTTGAAACCGGTCGACGTCGCTTGCTCCGTGCCCGGCAGGGGATCGCCGTCCCGGCGCGGTCAGTCCATCGCCCACCGCTCGCTCGCCACCGCCCTGCTCCTCGACCACGGGCACCTGTCGAACGGCGGCGCTGAGCTCCCCCATCCCATTTCAGCCGGCCGTCACCGGTCTTGATCCCAGGGTACCTCGGATGGTCCGTTTCTTCATCACCTTGGGAGCTCCGCGCCCGGGAGAGAGCGAGGGACCCGCCGCGTGTCCACGGAGGGCGGTCCAGACCTCACCCGAGCAGCTCTCGGGTGAGCGCCCTCTCGGTTCTGGCTGGATCGGCTATCTCGTAGTCCCGGGAGGGGAGGCGCGCGCGAGGGCGGCGCCGAGCGCGTCGAAGGGGAGCAGCACGCAGGAGTGCCGACTGGCGACGCTCCGCACCGGGGCGAAGACATCGAGGCCGGCGAGGGGCCTCGGCGGCGGCGGCGTCCCGTCGCGCAGGAGGGCGGCGAAGGCCCTCCGGCTCGCCTCTACCTCGGCGGTCCCCAGTCCGACCGCGGCCCGCCCCAGGAGCGAGGCCGAGGCCTCGCAGAGGACACAACCGCGCACCCGGTGGGCCAGCGCAGTGATGCGACCCCCCTCCACCCGCACCTCCACCGTGACGCGATCGCCGCACAGCGGGTTCTCGACGGTCGCCGTCCCCTGCACGGTGGCGGGGGCGGCTCTGCCCACCGGGGCTGGGAGCGCCCCAGCGCCGGTCGCCTCGCGGGCCAGGCGGACCAGCGCCTCGTGGTAGAGGTCCTCGACGCTCACCGACCCGAAGACCCCTTTCGCAGGCAAGCCACGAGCTCGGAGAGGATCGACACGGCGATCTCGGCGGTGGAGACGGCGCCGATGGAGAGACCCACCGGCCCGTGAAGGCGTGCGAGGGCCGTCTCGTCGAAGCCCCGCGCCGCCAGTCGATCCCGCCGTGCCGCCTGCGTCTTCTTGCTCCCGAGGGCCCCGATGTAGAACGATTCCGAGCGCAGCGCCGCTTCCAGCGCGGGGTCGTCGATCTTGGGGTCGTGGGTCATGGTGACGACGGCCGATCGCCGGCCCAGGCCCACCCGGGCGAGGGCCTCGTCCGGCCACTCGGTCGAGAGGGATACTCCCGGGAAGCGTGCCTCGGTGGCGAAGGCGCTCCGCGGGTCGACGACCAACACGTCGTAGCCCACGAGCCCGATCATAGGGGCGAGCGCCTGGGCGACGTGGACCGCACCGACGAGAACCACGTGCACCGGAGGGTTGTACACCCGCAGGAAGACCGTGCCTTCGGGCGAACTCCAGACGCGCGACTGGTCGTCCCGGGCCGCCGCCCGCGCGGCATCGCAAAGGGCGGGGGCGGCGCCCTCCCCGTCCCCGTCGAAGGGGTGGAGGAGCTGGGCCTCACCCGTGCCAAGGTGGGTGGCGAGCACCGCTGTCCGCCGTCCCGCGAGGTCGGCCCGGAGAGCCTCAAGGAGAGCTCGCCTCACAGCAGCCTCTCCACGTAGACCTGCACCGTGCCGCCGCAGGCGAGTCCAACCTCCCAGGCCCGGTCGTTCGTCACTCCGAACTCGAGGAGGCGCGGCCTGCCATCCCCGATCGAAGCCACCGCCTCGCGCACCACCGCCCCCTCGATGCAGCCGCCCGAGACCGAGCCGACGAACTCACCTCTCTCGTTCACCACCAGGTGGCTGCCGGCCGGCCGAGGCGCCGAGCCCCAGGTCGACACCACGGTGGCGATGGCGACGCCGAGGCCTAACTCGCTCCACTCGGAAGCCTGCCGCAAGACCTCGTCCCGATCGCTCATGCTCCGCGCTCCATGCTCATTCTCGCCCGCGCCACGTCCTCGGTCAGGTCCAGGTCGGCAAGGGCCGCCGCCGGCCAGTCCACGAAGTGGGCGCGTTCTCCCTGCTCGCGCACCACCTCGCGCCCCCGCCCCTCGCCCGTCCCACCCCCCAACAACGGGAACAGCGCCCGCGCGTAGAGGGTCGGCGGAGCCACCGCCGCGCCGTATCGCGAGACCACGACCGGTGCTCCGGTCTCGCGCCAGCGCCTCACCACCTCCTCGATCATTGCCTGCTCGACGAAGGGCATGTCGGCGAGCAGCACGAGCGCCGCCTCCGCCCGCGCGGGCACTGCCGCCACACCTGCCGAGAGCGAGGTATTCATCCCCTCTGCGAACCGAGCGTTGAGCACGGGCGTGTAGGCGAGGCCGTGGAGGACCTCGCGCACCCGGTCCCCCTCGTGCCCCAGCACCACGAGGAGAGGATCGAGCCCGGCGGCGAGTCCTCGCCGCGCCGCGCGGCGTACGAGCGGTTCGCCCTCGAGTTCGAGGAGCAGCTTGTTCCGGCCCATCCGCGTGGAAGTGCCAGCGGCGAGCACGATCCCGGCGACGGCCATTGCGTTTCTCTTAGCCCCGTGCGCGGCAACAGGCCACCCCGTCCCCGTCGGGGACGGCAATTTGAAGCGTTTACCGCCAAGACCTGTGTCGCCGACTTCCGTCGCTCATCCGCCGCTCACCCCATCCGGTCGCGGGGCGGGCGGCGTGCCGGCGGACCACCGACGTCGAGGACGTCCCGGGCTCTTTGGGGGCAGTGCCGGCCGATCGACGTGTGCCTCCCGAGAGCTCGGTCGTGCCTCGAGGGGCTCGGACGCCGTCCGCGTGCGAGTCACGCTCCGTCCGTGTGCAGCGGCAGCCGGAGGGAGAACCGTGCCCCGCCTTGCGGCGGGCTCTCGGCCTCGAGCGTCCCGCCATGGGCCTCCACGATCCCCTTCGACACCGCCAGCCCCAGGCCGGTCCCCCCTTCCTTGCGCGAGAAGAATGGCTCGAAGAGGCGGGCCCTCACCTCGTCGGGTAGGCCAGGTCCGGAGTCCGAGACGGAGACCTGCGCCCAGCCGTCCGCCTCCCCCACGGCGATCTCGATTCGCCCACCCTTCCCGGCCGCCTCGGCCGCGTTCTTGACGAGGTTCAGAACCACCTGCCGGAGTTTCTGGGCGTCGCCGGCCGCGTGGCCCACCCCGGACACGTCGGCCCTCACGCCCTCCAAGAGCCGCGTCCCGCCCAAGCGGGCCATCACCTCGTCGCAGAGCGCCCGCAGGTCCACCGGCTCGCGGTGCACATCGATCGGCCGTGAGAGATCGAGGAGACCGTCCACGATCGCCTTGGCCCGGAGAGTTTCGTCCTCGATCACCCGCAGGTCGTCGGCCACCGAGCCATACGCCTTCTTCCGGAGAAGCCGGGCATAGCCGAGGATCACCGCGAGAGGGTTGTTGATCTCGTGAGCCACGCCGGCGGCCAGCCGGCCGATCCCCGCCAGCTTCTCGTGCTGAACGAGTCGCTCCTGGTGCTGCTCGAGCGCCTCGGTCATGGTGTTGAACTGGCGCGCCAGGGCCCCGAACTCGTCCTGGCTCCTCACCTCGATGCGGGTGCGCAAGTCGCCCCCCGCCAGGCGGGCCGCGCCCTGCTGTAGCCGGGCCACCGGGCCGGCGACCGACCGGAAGACATGCACACCGACCGCGACCGCGAGGAGCGGGGCCACGGCCACGAAGAAGACCGCCCAGCGAAAGGCACCGGCCTGCAGGGAGGAGACCTGGGCCTCGTAGGCCTGGATGGATGCCTCGTAGCGCTGCACCAGGCGATCGGTGCGGTCCTGGATGAGCGAGACGAGCAGCTGAGCGCGGCCGTGCTCCTCCTGCACGTCGGTCTGGTCGTGTTTCAGGACGGCGGGCACGATATGTCCCCGGAACAGCTGGTCGAGCTGCCCGCTGGCCCGCTCGATGTCCTCCACCCATTCCCGCTCCTCCGCCGAGGCGACTTGGGCCCGGACGCGAGCGGTCAACTCCTTCACCCGCTTCTCTGCCGCTTCGTAGAATCGGAGGTGGCTATCGTTGCCCAGGATGATGGTGTGCGCCTGATGTGCGTACTGGTCGCGCACGGCGCTGGCGAGCTCCAGAGCCAAGCGCACGCCCTCGACGTGCCCCTGCATCTCCGCCAACCCGATCCGGACCGAACGGACTTGGGCAAGGGTTACGAGCGATCCGGCCGCGAAGGTGGAGACGAGCAGGGCGAAGGAGAGGAAGAGCCGTCGCGCCGTTCCCGATGTGCTCACCATGCCTCGTCCCATAACACCCCGCGACGGCGCAGGCTTCCACGGTGCGCTCAGACTCCCGACACCCGACCCCGGCCTGCGGCACTCGCACACAGGGAACCTCCGGGTCCCCGCATGGTACGCTTGAGCTCCACGCTGGGCGGGAAGGGAGCCGGTCCGTGAAGTCGCTGTGGGTGACGGATGCCTGGGAGACTCTGGATCACGCTCGCGACACCACCCTACGGCTGATTCAGGAGGCGCTCGAGGCGGGCGAGGCGGTCTTTTGGTGTGATCCCTCCGGTCTCCTGCTCGAGGCGCGGCGCGTCTTGGCCCGCTGCCGGCGGATCCGTTCCGCCCCGGCGGGGCGTGGAGCCGCGGGCTGGGTCATCGATCCGCCCGGGGAGGAAGAGGTCGCGGGCTTCGACCTCGTGATGTACCGCACCGACCCACCCGTCGATCGGCGGTATCTGGAGCACCTGCAACTCCTCGCCTTCGCCACGGGCCGCGGCGGCCCGGAGATCGTGAACCCGGTCCGCGCACTCCTCTGCTGCTCCGACAAGCTCGGACCGCCGGCGATCGCCCGCGCTATGCCACCCACGGTAGTCTCCTCGTCCTGGGAGGGCCTGGCGGCGTTCGGCCGCTCAGAGAAGCGGACCGTGCTGAAGCCGCTCGGTGGGGCGCAGAGCCGCGGGGTAGCGCTCCTTGACTGGACCACGACCTCCGGGCGGGAGCGAGCCCGCAGGGAGATCCACGCGCTCTCGGGCGACCTCGCCCGCCCCGTCCTGCTCCAACGGTTCCTTCGGGAGATTCACGACGGCGAGAAGCGGCTCTGGTTCGTCGACGGGGAACTCATCGCCCACGTGAAGAAGCGGCCGCTCGACGGGACCTTCCTCGTCGACATGGACAAGGGCGCCTTCTGCCTGGCTTGCGACCTCTCCCTGGGCGAAGTCCGGCTGGCCGCAACCATCGGAGAGGCGCTTCGTGCGGAGGGAATCCGGCTCGCGGCAGTCGATGTCATCGCCGGCTACGTGACCGACTGGAACCTGACGAGCCCTGGCATGCTCCCCACGATGGAGCGGGTTCTGAACCGCAACCTCGCCGCCCCGGTGGTCCAGGCCCTGAGGCTGGGAGGGGCGGCGCCGGCCCGAGCGGCGCGGGGCTAGCCGGGCTAGCGCCTACGGGTGGCGACCGACCCGTGCCGGGGCGTTGGGCGGGGGTCGTGTTCGGCTTGCTCCGGGAACGCCGTCAGTTCACGACGAGCTTTCCGAACTCCATGCCCATGCCGCAGAGAATACGAAGCGTCCCTGCCTTGGACGGAGTGAAGTCCACGTAGACGGTCTTGTTGAGCGGGAGCGCCTGCTTCACCCCGACGTCGGCGATGACCACCTCCGTCATGCAGGTCCGGTCGGTCTTGCGCGTGATGCCGAGGCGGACTTCCTCGCCCTTGGCAAGCTTCAGCTCCGAGGGCGCGAGACCCTGGTCCGTGAGCGCCAGTTCGATGGTCCGCGGGGCCTTCCCCTGAATCGCCTTCTCGGCGGCGCGAGCGGCGGGGGTGGCGAGGGCGAGTGCAGCGAGCAGGATCAGGCGAAGCGTGGTCATTCGATCGACTCTCCGGTATGGGCACAAGCGCCGTTCCCCCTGCGCAAGCACACGGCGTGCCGGGTCCCCGGGTTCTCAGAACCCGCGAGTCGGAAGACCCCGCCCCCGAAATCAGCCGAGTGCGCGTGTCCGCGCCGATGACGGTGTAACCTCGAAAGTCACGGTCCCTTCGTGCCGGACTGCGAGGCCACCACAGCGAACGACCAACCTCCCTTGGAGACCGTCTCCCCCTACTCGCGGTGCGCCGACCCGATCGGCTGAGCGGTGATGCGAGGCAACCGCGTTCCACCCCTTCGCCCTTCGAGCGTTGGCTCATCTTGGATTACGTGGTTCGGGCGGCTTCGGCTTCCAGTGGGAACAAGCGCAGGGGGTCGGACCGGGGAGAGGAAAGAGACCACCGCAACCTGGGAGCCCGGCAGGAAGTCGCGCTGCTCCGCCACGCGTGAGCGCCCCCGACGCCTCTTGGACGCTCAGCTCGAATCGGGGCGGTGAGCCCCCGGTTGACCCGCCCGGTGGGCACCCTCGACGGTCCGCGGAGTGCTAGGCTTCCCCCTGCTCGCGCCCGTCGCCCTGGCGCGCCGGCGAAAGGAAGGTTCGATCGTATGCCGGTGAGCAAGAAGCGCAAGAAGGATGGAAAGCCCGTGCACCGGAAGGCCATGGCCCCGGCCGCCGGCGCCGAGCCTCCGCGCAGCCCCGAGCCCGGCGTGGCCCCCCTGAGCACGCGCCCGGCGATGGGCAAGCCCACGAACCCCTTCGTCGCTCAGCAGCAGGGCCGGCGAGGCTCGCAGCGCGGGCGGTGACCGCTCGGGGACGGCTCTGGACGGTGTACGTCCTGCGCTGCGGTGATGGGACTCTCTACACCGGAGCGACGTGCGACCTCGCACGCCGGTTGGCTCAGCACCGCTCCGGTCGCGGGGCCCGCTACACACGAGGGCGCCTACCGGTGACCTTGGCTTATTGGGAACGCGCCCGGGGCCTGGGAGCCGCGCTCCGGCGGGAGGCTGCCCTGAAGCGGCTCTCCCGGGCGGAGAAGCTATCCCTCGTGCGAGCCGGGGTGCGTGCCTCGAGGGGAGGATGGCGCCTGGGTGCCTGAGGCTCGACCACCTCTAGAGGAGGCCTCGTCCTCTCGTCCCGAGGCGACGCCCACCTTCGAGGTGAGTCTCGCGACTCCCGGCGGCACGCGCTCTCCGGTTCTTCTCCGCCCCCGACCGATGAGGAAGGTCCCCCCGCAGCCTCGGTCCTCGCGGGCTTCCCCGCCCTTCGCCGCGGCCGGTCTCAGACCGGACCGGTGACGCTCGGGTCGACCGGGGCGGAAGGTTCAATGCGCCCCGCGCGTTCCCAGCACGGCGGGGATGGTCTTGAGGCAGATCTGGATATCGCTCCAGAGCGACCATTGGTCGATGTACTCGAGGTCGAGCTCCATCCACCGATCGAAGTCGATGTTGTTCCGGCCACTGATCTGCCACAGGCAGGTGATGCCGGGCTTGACCGAGAGGCGGCGTCGCTGCCAGCGCTTGTACTGTCGGACCTCGGCGGGGAGCGGTGGGCGTGGCCCCACCACGCTCATTTCCCCGCGTAGGACGTTCCAGAATTGCGGGAACTCGTCGAGGGAGGTCCTCCGGATGAAGCGACCGACCCGGGTGATGCGAGGGTCGTTCCTCATCTTGAAGACGGGCCCGCTCATCTCGTTGTGAGCGCGGAGGGACTCCAGTCGCGCCTCTGCATCCCGGTACATGCTGCGGAACTTGAGGATGTCGAAGATCCGGCCCTGGAGGCCCACGCGCTTCTGCCGGAAGAAGACCGGACCCGGCGAGTTGAGTTTGATGGCCAGGGCCACGGCGAGGAACACGGGGGCGAGAAACACGAGGATGACGAAGCTCACCGTCACGTCGAACACGCGCTTGGCAGCCAAGGCCAGCTGATCCGAAGGGGCCCGGGTGAGCGCCAGCATGGGAAGGCCGCTCAGGTCCCCGACCGACATGCGCGCGTTCCCGAAGCGGAGAACGTCGAGCGCGATCATGACTCCCGTCCCCTGCTCCTCGCAGACTTTGACCGCGTCCTCGATGGAGTGCAACCGCTCGCGCGGCACGGCGAACACGACGTCGTCGAGCACGTGCTCCTCGAGGATCCTCCCCAGTTCCGTCATCCGGCCGAGGATGACACCGTCGGGATCGAGGGGTTCTCCCCCGTTCTCCAGCACGAACCCCGCTAGCTTCATCCCCCACTCCGGGTGTGAGCGGAGGTTGGTGATGATCTCGGCCGCCAACTCCCCCGAGCCCACCACCGCGTAGTAGCGACTGGACCCGGGGTTCGTGCCGGCGGCGTGGGCCAGCCACCGGAGAAAGAGCCGGTTGGCGCAGATGAGAAGCAAGGCCACCACGAAGAACAGGCCGGTGAGCAGCCGAGAGACCCACTGGAGGTGAGCAAAGAAGATGACTGCGAACACGGCGAACGCCACGAGAACCATGGCACGCGCGATGCGCATGCACTCGTCCCGCACCGAGCGGGGGCCCGATTCGTAAACGCGGTAGATCCATGCTGCCGCTCCCCACGCCAGGACGGTGAGGAGCAGCGGTAGCCAGTAGCTGTCGAACGCAGCGGGCCCCGTCGAGCCAACCAGCGGGGCCAGCCGGGTGTAGATTCCGAAGGAGAACGGCAAAGCCACTACCAGCGCGCCCAGGTCGAAGAAACGAGCAGCGACCTCGGTCGGCCTGGCTGAGTGTCTCAGCATCAAGAAGTTCCCCCCCGATGAAAAGGATGCCCGAGTAGTACAGCAACCGCGATCAGCGGTGCACGAGCCAAAGGTGTTCAACCGTCGGGGTTAAGCGCTGTCCCGTCACGCGGTCGTGGCACACCGTGTTCACGAACAGTAACAACTACAACAGGAACCTCGGGAGAATGTGTCTCGAAGGCAACGGCCGGGAGTCTCCAAGCGAGACAATGGGCGGGACTGCTCACAGCTCATTTCGTAACCGGGTAGCGGCTCCGGGGACTCGTCCCAGGCTTGCGGGACAGCCCAACCCCTTGCCCCGCCCGAAGGTGCCTCAAGTCGAGTCAGCCCCACCCTGCGGAAGTTCGACGCCCGACGGGCGCGCGACCGACTCCTGACACGGCGACCACCACCAGGGTGCGCTGGTCGCGCCAGGTGCGAGGGACGACCATGAACCTGAAGAAGCCGCTGATCCCGAGCTCGTGCCTGCGCTGGAGCCGGCTGGACTGCGGCGTTACTGTTCGGGAGGGCGTATGCCCTGGCCTCGACACCTCCCTTGTGACAGCGATCCCGTGTTGGAGGGCCGGCAAGCCCGATCTACCGGGTGGAGGCGTGAGCGGCTGGAACGCGGGTCGGACGGATTCATCACGTTCAGCCGAACGGACTCGGACCCATCCCCTACCCCGATGATTCCACTTCCGGGTTCGTGAACCTCGTCACCGTGTGCTCCGGGCTCGCGCTCAGGGCCACACCCGACTCACCGCTCGGAGGTGTCGCTCGCTGCTGAGCTGCGATGGGCGTGGGCACCGAACGATTATCTCGCGCTCCCGTGGCGTTTTCGCTCACGCCTCGTCGCCAAGGCGGACCACGGATGGGACTCAAGCAGTTGGATCGCCTCATCGCTTCGTGCGGGTGAGCGGACGAGGATCCAAGACCAGGACTCGACCGGGGCGGGTCGTCCCCCGTGGGGGTCTGGCGCGGGAATCTCTTGCAGGACGCGAGCGCCCAAGTGGGACCGGCGCTGTGGCACTGTCGTCGACCGTCTCAAACCCTCACGTCTGAGGAAGACCCCTCCCCGCGGGGGCTAGGCCCTGCGCCGGAGCTCGAACTCGAGGCCTCTACCGGACCCGGCGGCACGTCGGCCGCGCTCGATGCGACGCTAGGAGCGGCAGCGGGCTGGATCGCGGGTCAGGTCGTTCAGGGCTCGTCTCCCTCGTGGTCGATTCGGAGCCCGCGACCGGCCGGCGCTCTCGCTCGACTGCGCCGACCGGTCTTTGACGTCCGCACGCGTACGACGTCGCGAAGCGAGGCGCTCAAGAGAAGTGAGCATCAGCGATGGTCCGGGCCAAGTCCATAGAGCTAGTGAAAGCGGGCGAAATGGGGTTCAAGACGTGGACGGTCTCGTCCTTAGCCTCCACCAGGAAGTCCATCACCAGCTCCTTCGTCTTCCAGTTCACGAGCTGTGGGCGGATCCCGACCTTCTGGGCACGCTCGAAGAGTTCCGGGTCGAAGGACTTGACCAGCCTGCGCGCGTCCCGGTTGAAGAAGGTCGCGAGGTACTTGCGGGGCTCGACCAGCGCGACCTCCCGGAATCGCGGGTTCGAGAAGAAGAGCACGGCGTCGGCGGCCAAGATCCCGAGGCCGCCGGCGTCGGTGCCGGAGAGCAAACCGTAGTTCTCGCGGCCCAGGGCGGGGATGGCGGTCGGGCCGAGGTAGACGTCCCCTTGGACGCTGCGCGAGAAGTGCACGCCCAGGAACGGGTTCCGCACGTCTGGCACGGGGTAGATGTTCCCGTTGAGCGGGAACGAGGCCCCTTTTCGAAGTTTGCGGTAGATGCCCTTGAAGGGGATGAGGCGGTAGTCTTGCGCAAGGCCGAAGTGCCGTGCCACCCGGTCGCAGTGGGCTCCCGCCGCGTTCACGAGGCGACGATAGGCGATGTCTCCCTGAGTGGTGCTGACGCGCCCCGGCCCGGCCCGACCCACCATCTCGCAACCGACGAGGAGCCTGGCACGCCCGGTGGCCTCGAGGTCCGCTCGAAGCGATTGCAGAACCAGCTTGGGGTCCACCGCGGCGGTGTAATGGGAGAAGAGCGCGCGCCCCACAGTCCGGGCGGAGGGTTCGACTTCCTCGAGCTCTTTCTCATCCAAGAAGTCAACCTTGGCGCCGTTGGCGAGGGCCCGCCGATGGAGCTCGTCGAGCGCGGGCAACTCGTCCTCGGCACGGGCGACGATCACCTTGCCCTTCTCCAGAACCGGTAGGCCCCTCTCCTTGCAATACGCCTTCATGAGGAAGTTCCCGCGCAGGCAGGAACGTGCCTTGAGGCTATCGGGGGCGTAGTAGATGCCGGCGTGGAGGACACCGCTGTTGCGCCCTGAGGCGTGCCTGCCTAACTCGGGTTCCTTCTCTACGATGGCGATGTTCTCGTGGCCCCGCGCCAGGAGTGCCCGCGCGAGCGCGAGGCCAACGATGCCGCCCCCCACGATGAGAACGTTTGCCTGACCCGTGACCATCGCTCCCCTCCGCGTGGAGGGGAGCCTAGTTCATCCCGACGGGGTGAGCACGTCGTCGATGTCGCAGATGCGCTCGCCGCTCGGGTTACTGGGCCGCGAAGTTCCCGCAGGTGGTGGTCACCGTGGCCGTGAACTGCTGGGTGCCTCCCGTGGTCAAGGTGGTCGTCACCGGGTTGATGGTCACCGAGAGAATGTGATCCTGCACAGTGACCGTGGCCTGAGCCGTCGACGATGCGGACGCCTGGCTAGTCGCGACGACATGATAGGTTCCCGAGCTGGAGGGCGCCGTGTAGACGCCTGAGGCGGAGACGGAACCCCCGGCGCTTCCTTCGGCGACCGACCAGGCCACGGCCTGGTTGGTTGTCCCCGACACGCTAGCGGAGAAGGTCAGCGTTCTGCAGGCGTCCACCGTTCCCGTGGAGGGCGTGACCGTCACTACCACCGGAGTAGGTATCGTAACGATCACGGTGGCTACGTCGGTCTTCGTGGCATCGGCCACGCTGGTCGCGACGACGTGACAGGTCGCGGCCGCTCCCGGCGCCGTGTAAACGCCCGCGGAAATGGAACCGCAACCCGAGGTCTCCTGGATCGACCAGGTGACGGAGCTGTTTGCGAGGTTCGTGACCGTGGCGGTGAACGTGGCCGTCCCACCCGCCAGGACGGTCGCGTTCTTGGGGGAGATGACGACCGAGCCGGGCGCCGGTACGGTGACCGTGACGGTGGCCACGCCCGAGACGCTCGGCAACGCCTGGGAGACGGCGCGGACATGGTAGGTACCGCCAACGTTGGGCGCGGTGTAGAGGCCGGTGCTGGAAACCGTTCCGCCGCCGCTCTCGTCGACCTGCCAGGTGACTGCGACGTCAGCGGTCCCCGTGACGACAGCCGCGAACTGCGTCGCCTGTCCGGTCGCGAGGGTCGCTGCCGCAGGCTCCACCGCCACCGAGACCGTCTGCGCCGCAGTCTGCGCCGTCCCGCTGACCTGGGCAGAACAGGCGAAGACCGCCGCCGACATCGAGAGTGCGGCAAGCTTGGAACCTAGGCGGTGCATGGGGTTCTCCTGCTGCGTGGGGGCGGGAGGCCGAACGGGAGGTGCCCGTGGATCGGGTGTCACTCGGTTATGGCACAGGATGCCATTTGCTTAGCCGGTGGTATATCGGTCGAAAGAGGCTGCTCCCAGGTGAGGAAGGGTGCTACCTGCCGTCGGTCGAATCGGCTTCGTCTCCGGACCCGGTGTCCAATTCTCCGGCGTCGTTTGTTCACCCGCTACGCCATCGACTCCCGCTCTCCTACCTTCACTGTGGGGAATTGGGGAGATGCGATTGGACGCGAGCCCTTCGCTTGCTTTGGCGGTTGCCCTGGCGACAGCCTCCTGCGGCGGCTCACAGCCCGACGAAGGCGTTCAGGGCGTTCAGGAGATGCGGCTGGTGCTCGAAACGGATGCCCCTTTCACCGAAGCGGCCGATTTTCAGTCCCGGCTGCACGACACCATCGACGTCGCGCTGAGCTACTGGGGAGGTTCTTGGAGCGACCTGAACGGAAGGACCATTACGATCGTGGATGCACCATCGGTGGAATGTGGTGGCGGGAGCGCGCTCGGCTGTTTCGACGGGAACGTCCAGCTGACCACGCGCGACCCGGGCCTCGGGACCTTTGTCTGCATCGAAGAGACGGTGCTGGTGCACGAGATCGGTCACGCGGTCCTGGGTGACCCGGACCATACCGATCCGCGGTGGATGCAGATGGACTCAGTCGCCGCCGCGCTGAGCGGACGGGAAGGCTATTCATCCGAAGGTCTCGTTCCCTGTGTCCCCTACGTGAGCGTTTGGCGACACCCTCTGGACGCTCCCTGATTCGGCCAACCCATCGTGGGGGCTGCGCGAGTTTGCCCTGAACGCCTCCATCTTGACCGGGGAAGACCCCCGCCTTCATATTGCCTCCGTCCCGCGTCCGGAGGCGACCGCTTGAAGAGCATCGAGAACCGGAACGGCTCTCTCTACGAATCTGCAACACGGTGGAACCGTGGGTACATCGAGCTGTGGACCAGCCTGGCACGAGCGGAGTGGGGGTCGCTGGTCGTCATCCCCGCGGACCGTGACGGCTCCAGCGCCGACGTCGCCGACGTCCTGGCGGGCATCGGACAGCAGTTGAGCTACGGGCCGGTCACGGCCGTCACCGTCTCGAAACTCGAGTACGGGTCGGCGCTAGCGCTGGCGGACTTGCAGCAGCACCTGAAGCGTGAGCGCCGCCTGAACGGCCGCTTGCAACGGGTGATGAATGTGTCCTCCGAGGCCGATGGTCCGGAACCTTCGCCCGAGGATGGTGCCCGGCCGAGCGTCTCTCCGGGGACCCCCGAACCCCGCCCCGTTACGACGGAGGAGCCGGCCCAGGCGCCGGGGCCGGAGAAGCCTGCACCTGGTGCGGCCCGCACTTCGTCCGAGGAGGAACCCACCAGCCCGAAGGAGGCGCTGGCGGTGGCGCCCTCTGCCCGCCTCATCATCTCCTTGCCACCCGTCGTCACCGAGCCCTTGGCGCTGGTCGCGACCGAGCATGCCGACCTAGTGGTTGTCGTCATCCGCCTCAACCGCTCGCGAGTTGCCGAGGTGAAGCGAACTGTGTCGCTCCTCGGACGGGAGCGCATCGCGGGCTGCATCCTCGTGGGCTGACGCGGGCCCGCCGTGCCAACTCGTAGCCTCCAGCCGAATCTGCCGCGGGCCGATCGCTGGGGACGCTCCCCCACGGTGAGGGTCGCGCGATCCGGGCAGCGTGTCCCACGCTGTCACTGTCCGCCAGCCGCCCTGCCCGCAGGCCCGGGAGGGTGTCCCCGCTACCGGTGACGCTCCGGGACATGTCTGTGCGTGACCCTCGTGCGCTGGTACCTACATCCGCCGAGGAGATGCTAACCGTTCGCGACCGTGGACGGAGCGGCGAAGGAACGAAGAACGATGTATTGGCGCCGCAGCCCCGGCTCCGGTAAGCACTCGGGCCAAACCGCAAACTCCAACAGGGGAACGGGACAATGAGGATTCTTCTGACCGGCAGCCGCGGCTATATCGGCACGGTGATGGCGCCTGTGCTACTCGGGGCTGGTCACGAGGTGGTGGGGCTGGACACCGATCTGTACCGGCGCTCGACGTTCGGCGAATGGAGCGAGTCCATCCGGACCATCGTTGAGGATGTGAGATCGGTGGAGGTGAAGACCCTGGCCGACTTCGACGCCATCATCCACCTCGCCGCCCTCTCCAATGACCCCCTCGGCGACCTCAACCGACAGCTCACCTACGACATCAACCACCGGGCCTCGGTCGAGATCGCCCGCAAGGCCAAGGCAGCGGGTGTTCGCCGGTTCGTGTTCGCCTCCTCATGCAGCAACTACGGCGCGGCCGGGGACGCTCCCGTCGACGAGTCGTCGCCGCTCAACCCGGTCACCGCCTACGGAGAGTCCAAGGTGATGGTGGAGCGAGACGTCGGGCCGCTCGCTGACCCTACCTTCGCCCCCACGTTCCTGCGCTGCGCCACCGCCTACGGCGCTTCGCCGCGCCTTCGATTCGACGTGGTCCTCAACAACCTGGTCGCCTGGGCCTTCACGTCGGGCAAGGTGTTCCTGAAGAGCGACGGCACGCCCTGGCGACCCATCGTCCACATTGAGGACATCGCCCGGGCTTTCCTGGCCGTCCTGGCCGCGCCCGAAGAGGTGGTGCGGGGACAGGCGTTCAACGTCGGCCGCTCCGACGAGAACTACCGAATCCGGGAGATCGCCGAAATCGTGAAGGAGACCGTCCCCGGCTGCGAGATCGCATTCGCAAACGACGCGGGACCGGATAAACGGAACTATCGAGCCGACTTCTCCAAGATCAACCGTGTACTCCCCGGATTCCGCCCTCAGTGGGACGCCCGGAAGGGAGCGCGGCAACTCTACCAGGCGTACCAGGCCATCGGACTTAAGCTCGAGGACTTCGAAGGTCCCCGGTACAGGCGGATCGACCAGCTGAGACAACTCATGGCCTCGGGCCTGCTGGACCCGCAGCTGCGCTGGACCTCGCCCGGGGGACTGCGCACGTGATGTTCGCCAAGTCGACACTCCCGGGCTTCGTCATCGAGGTCGGGTTGAGCGGGCGGACGCGGGTCGTGCCCGCACTTTCTGCAAGAGTGATCTCGCGAGACGGAGGCGTGCCCTGGTGACCGCCCGGAGAAACATCGCCTTCACCCTTCACTTTCATCTTCCTCACCACGCCGAGACACTGGTCCATGTCCCGCGCGGCGCCGCCCTCGACGTCGTCGTCGCTCTGCGTCCCGAAAGCCCCACCAAACCAGGTCGTGTGCGGCTCAGCGAAGTGAAGACCGCTCTCGGGGCCGGGACGGTTTGCCGCGCTTACCGGAACCGGAGGATTGAACCGAGGCTGCCTTCGAGTGGGGGACCTCAACGCGCCCGAGGGCGCCGGAAGTCGCTGCCTTTCACCGCGTGGTCTCCTCTCTTCTGGCAGGACGCCTCCATGCGCGATGCAAGCCTCCGCTTGACCTCGCGGAACACCTGTGGCGGAGCGTCGCTTGACCTCCGGGACAACGGATCGCGCCTGCAATCTGACCGGCCCGGCCGGGGCCAACCGGCGCAAGGGATACACAGCCGGGCCCGTTCAGGGGCCTAAATTGGGTTATGCATAGAAGGGACACGAACTTGGAGAACCCAGCGCCCGCTTCCCGAGGTTGCCTATTCTGCGGCTCCCCGCTGCGACATGTATTCGTCGACTTGGGAATGTCGCCGTTATGCGAGAGCTACGTGCCAGTTGAGAAGCTCAACGCCATGGAGCCCTTCTATCCACTGCGCGTGTACGTGTGCGAGGCGTGCTTCCTGGTGCAGCTTCAAGAGTACGTCAGCCCGGAGGAGATCTTTAGCGAGTACGCCTACTTTTCTTCGTACGCGGAGAGCTGGGTCGAGCACATGCGCCGCTACGCAGATATGATCGCGGATCGGTTCCACCTCTCGAGCGAGAGCTTCGTGGTCGAGGTGGCTAGCAACGATGGGTACCTCCTCCAGCACTTCGTAAGGAAGGGTATTCCGGTGCTGGGCATCGAGCCGGCCGCCAACGTGGCCAGGACAGCGGTGGAGAGGGGCGTTCCCACGCTGGTGAGGTTCTTCGGTCGGGCCACCGCGCAGGATTTGGTAACGCAGAAGAAGCAACCCAACCTCATCTGCTGCGCCAACGTCCTCGCGCAGGTCCCCGACCTGAATGACTTCGTGGGCGGCCTCAAAATCCTCCTCAAGCCAGATGGCATCATCACGATCGAGTTCCCGCACCTGCTCCGGCTCATGAAGGAGAACCAGTTCGACACTATCTACCACGAGCACTTCTCGTATTTCTCCTTCATAGCCGTAGAGAAGATCTTCGCCGCACATGGGCTCACCCTCTTCGACGTCGAGGAACTCCCCACTCACGGTGGTTCACTACGCATCTACGCGCGGCATGACGGGGATGGCACTAAACCCGTGGCCGAGCGTGTCCTGGCGCTGCGCCGGCGCGAGGTGGAAGCCGGGCTTATGCGTCTCGAGACCTACGCCGGCTTCGGCGAGCAAGTGAAGGAGACCAAGCGAAAACTGCTCGATTTCCTCATCACCGCCAAGCGAGCGGGCAAGCGGATCGTTGCCTACGGCGCCCCCGGGAAGGGCAACACCCTCCTGAATTACTGCGGCATTCGGACAGACTTCATCGACTTTACGGTCGACCGAAACATCTACAAGCAAGGCAAGTACCTACCCGGCTCGCGCATTCCCATCCGGGCGCCCGAGGCCATCCCAGAAGCCAAGCCAGATTACGTCCTGATCCTCCCGTGGAACCTCCGGGACGAGATCGTCCGACAGATGGGGTACATCAAGGGATGGGGCGGCAAGTTCGTCGTTCCGATCCCAGAGGTTAGGGTCATCGATTGATCTGACCGCGACTCGCGGGAACTCTCCGCATGCCCACCGTCACACGGGACCCTGGCCGCCGCACGACGACAAACGCGGCGACGGAGATCGGGCAGCTCGCTGAGGCGCTAGACGCGCCGCGGCTTGGCGAGGAGATGCATGCACTCCTCCGCGAGCTCTATCCCATCTGCCGGAGTATCACCGGCGAGGGCTTGCGCCGATCGCTCCTCACCCTTCGGCGGCTCGCTCCTCTGGAGCTCCGAGAGGTGCCCTCCGGAACGTCCGTCTTCGACTGGGTGGTTCCCAAGGAGTGGAACCTACGCGCGGCTAGGCTCACCGCGCCCAGCGGAGAAGTAATTGCGGACGCACAGTGGCTCAACCTGCACGTGCTCAACTACAGCGCCCCTTTCCGCGGCCGGATTCCGCTGGAAGAGCTCCAAAGGCACCTGTATTCGATCCCGGAGAAGCCCGACCTCGTCCCCTATCGAACGTCTTACTACAAGGAAGAATGGGGGTTTTGCCTGGCCGATCGAATTCGCGCGAGCCTCTCGCCCGGGCTTTACGACGTTCTCATCGACAGCAGTCTGGAGATTGGCTCGCTCACCTACGGCGAGCTGGTTCTGCCTGGGGCCACGACTGGTGAGGTCCTGATCTCGGCCCACTGCTGCCATCCGTCGCTCGCCAACGACAACCTCTCGGGCATGGTGTTGGCCGGCACCCTGGCCCACCTGATGGAGGGGTTACCGCTGCGCTACACCTACCGGTTCCTGTTCGTACCTGGGACCATCGGGGCCATCGCCTGGCTGGCCCGGAACGAGGACCGGACAGCGCTCATCCGTCACGGCCTAGTGGTGGCCTGCGTCGGCGACGAGGGACCATTCCACTACAAGCGCAGCCGCCGCGGCGGCGCCGAGATCGATCGCGCCGTGGCTTACGTGCTTCGCCACTGCGGTGAGTCATACGAACTCCGGGACTTCAGCCCCTACGGCTACGACGAACGACAGTACTGCTCCCCGGGGTTCGACCTGCCGGTCGGTTCGCTGACGCGGACCCCGCACGGCGAGTATCCTGAGTACCACACCTCCGGTGATAATCCAGCGCTGGTTAAGCCCAATCAGCTAGTGAGTTCGCTCAGGAGATACCTCGAGGTCTGCCAGGTTTTGGAGGGGAACCGCCGGTACATAAACCTCTCGCCAAAGTGCGAGCCCCAACTCGGCAAACGCGGGCTGTACGGACCTATCGGCGGGCAAAGCCACGCCGTCGCGCACCAGGCAGCGATGCTCTGGGTGCTCAACCAATCCGATGGCCGCGCGTCGCTCCTGGAGATCGCCGAGCGCTCCCAACTGCCCTTCCAAGTCGTTCTCGCGGCGGCCCAAGCGCTCCAGGACGCCGGCCTCCTTGCCGAGCAACCGGCGGAAGGCCAGGGCGTCCTCAGCGGGAACGCACCACCAGGAGGTGCTCCATGAGAGCTGTCCTCGTCAGCGATAGACGAGGCAGAGAGCACTCTAACTTCGTCCCCAGGCTTACAGTTGGCGATCGGCCAACCGTCTGCACCTCGCGAGGCCCGATGCTCACCTCGGGCAGAGCGTCCGCTTGTTCAAGGCCAAGTCTTGTCCCACAATGCTTCCCCGGGTGGGCGAGAACGCCCCCAACTTCATTCGCAGGCCAGCCGGTATGCGATGACTCTTTAGTCCAGGGATGTCCGCGACTTAAACGCCAGCCTCGTCGACATCGGTATCAGGCCCAAAGAGCCGCCTGGGTCGGGTTTCCTGGGGAGTTTCGAAGTACATCGGCGCGCGCCGCAATTTGACCAGGCCGCGCTCAAGGAGGTGAGGATGCGGAGGATCTCCCTCTGGCCGGGCCCGCCGGGCGTCAGGCGAGTCCTGGCGCTGGGCGCGCACCCGGACGACATCGAGATCGGCTGCGGCGGCAGCATCCTTCGCTTAGCGGAGGAGCATCACGAGTTGGACGTCACTTGGGTGGTGTTCACCTCGACACAGGAACGTGAGCGCGAAGCGCGCGCGTCGGCCGAGCTCTTTCTGGCAGGAGTGCGCCAGAAGCGCATCCTAGTCAAGGGGTTCCGGGACGGATTTCTGCCGTACCAGGGCGCGGAGGTGAAGGACGAGTTTGAGGCGCTGAAGCAGCAAGTTGCGCCGGATATCGTGTTCACCCACTTCCGCGAGGACCGCCATCAGGATCACAGAACGATTTCGGATCTGACCTGGAACACCTGGCGCAACCACCTCATCCTAGAGTACGAGATCCCGAAGTACGATGGAGACTTCGGTGCACCAAACGCGTTCGTCACGCTTTCGGTCGCAACGCTGGAGCGGAAGATCGCGCTCGTCCTCGAACACTTCGCATCCCAGACGGGCAAGCACTGGCTCACCGCGGACCTCCTTAGGGGAGTGGCGCGTATCCGCGGGATGGAGTGCGTCGCCCCAGACGCCCACGCGGAAGCCTTCTACTGCCGCAAAGTCGTGTTCTGACCGGGGCATTGGGGCCGCGAAGGAGCTTCGGAAAACGGTGAAGTGGCCGTCAGGTTCCTGGAGAGATGCGCGACGACCTCGAGCGAGCTCTTGTCTTCCGCGATCGCGATCTCCCCTCCCCAAGCATCGACCCGCTCGCCTTTGTCGCGTTCTTCTTGCCTCGCATCGCAAGAGCCAGTCCCCAAGTGGTTCAGGCCGACTCCGGCCCGCGGTTGAGCATGTAGCTGGCGCAGTTCACCAGGAGACGACGAAGCAGGGGTCTCCCGCTATAGTCACGCGGCGCTCCGGATCGGCGTCGCCATACTGACGTCGCGCGCTGGGGAGGCCAACGAACGCGCCGACGGCACAGGTTGTGGCGGTTCTGTCTATCCTCCCGACTTTCTCAACAACCCGCCAGAGCTTGCCCCCCCGCCTTGGGACTTATCGTACGGCTGTCCAGCCTGGGCCGCGAGCATCCGAAGGCTTTCATCGCGGGACAACATCCCCGCCGTAGCTCTGAGCCCTAGGTTGTCGAAGACGGTCCGGAGCCGGTGGACCCAATCGTGTCGAAGCGCGGCATTACGCGAGTTCGCTGCGCTGATCCGCGCCATACGATCTGGATCGTTCACGAGATCTTCGAGCACGCGCGCGATGTATGGAGAATCGAACTCAATCGGTAGGAGTGCGTCTGGCCAGTCGAACTGGTGCTGGAACTCCTTGGTGCGGGGTGCCTCTCCGAGCATCACCGTCCCCGCGGCAGCACCCTCGTAGAACCGGCTGGAGATCTCCTCCCTCGTATAGGTAAATTCGGCTTCGTTCACGCGCGCACGGTTCGCGATGAAGAAACGGCTCCGCCGGAGCAGGTTGGCGAGGAGTAGGCGGTGTGCAGCCGGATCGTCGACGCGAAAGGTCCGCTGAAGCCGGTTGGTTCCGCTAGCCGCGACCGTGTCGTAATAGTAGAAAATCCGTCGTCCGCGAGCCAGGGCCAGTAATGCATCGTGCGCGATCACCGATCGTCGTCCGATATTGCAAACGTCGATGACCCTCTCCGGGGGCTGCCCGGGATGAGGTGAGAAGCGCAGCACGTCGACTGCCAGCGGTAAATAACTACAAGGTCGCTCGATTAGCTCAGCCACCTTCTCCACGCAACCATGGACGCCGAGAAACACGTGGTCGAAAGGCCTGAGGAGCTCGATCAGGTACCTAGGCAACAAATGGGGCCAGGCTTCGCTCACGAAGCAGGCGGCCTTTTGGCACCGTTCACGCCAGCCCTGAATGCTCGCCAGCGCGAACAGCTCGTGCGGGTGGTTGAAGACAGGGAAGAACAGCTCGTAGTCCCTCTCCAGCCGGACGTGCGGAGGGGGAGGTGTGAGCAGGTGCGCGAGCCGGGTTGACCTAGTGGCGTACCGCGTCAGTTTGTACACCCGGCGAAACAACTCGAGCGTTGCTTCCCGCTCAGGCTCGATCCGGTCGGCCCCAGTCACCTCTGCGACGACGTCCTCGAACTCGTACGCCAAGCAGAAGGCAACAAGGTCATGGATCCGTCGCATGGACAAGAGGAGGATACGTCCAACGCTTCCC
Organism: Anaeromyxobacter sp.; assembly: GCA_035686075.1. GTDB lineage: Bacteria > Myxococcota > Myxococcia > Myxococcales > Anaeromyxobacteraceae > Anaeromyxobacter. Next base: position 91,075 of record DASRZU010000045.1, on the reverse strand, counting down.
TCGACAACCCGCACGCCTTTGCGATCTTCCATGTCGTACCGGGACTCCGTCGCTTTCCTCTTCGAACGATACGGATTGGACGCCGCAGCTTCGAAGCCGCACCTGTCACGACTTTCCATATACTACCGAGTCTCGGTTGGCGAGCCTGGTCCTCTTTGGGGCCGCATGGGGAAGGTACTTGTGCATGACCCATTGGAGTCGGTCTTGATGTGCCCAGACCGGACAACACGGACAGTGTAAGCTCCAGGAGACCCCTCGTGCACAGCCCCAGCCTAAACAACCGATCTCAAATGCTGAACAGCGACGGCCACGGAAACCCTTCTCTTGACCGCGTTTCCATGAAACCAAGAAGGCGCGTGGCACCGGCCCCCAAGGAGAATCCGTTTCCTCGATGAACCCTCAACATGAGGTGCCGGCTCTTGGGCCTGTCCGAGGTGATGGTACACGGAGGCCAACGGTGGTATCAGAGGGAAGAACCCGTGGAAATGAGGGGCTCCATGCCCACCGTAGATCATCGCCGGCTCCTGTAGTCATATTCTGCAGCCTGGTCTATTCCAGGTGGTCGGCGCATACGAATGATCACGAGTTGAGGATACCCCAGGCTGTGTCGCAGAATCCTCGGGGGTGTTCATGGCAATCTTGTATCGCTTGCGTCTCATGGCGGCTAAGGCCGTGGGGCTAGGTCGTCGACTCGAAAGCGCCCTGATCGGACCTACCGCCACGCAGCGGATGCTCTCACGCCTCGGCTACGATCACCGGAGCCTGGTCGGAAAGCGCATCTTGGTCACCGGCTCAACTCGGGGGATTGGCCTCGCGACTGCAGCCGAGTTCGCCCATCGAGGAGCCTTGGTCGCAATTCACGGCCGACGGGTCGAAGCGGCTCAGGGAGTCGCGGCAGCGCTGTCCCGCGAGTACGGTAGCCGGGTGGCCGCAGTCGGCGGCGACCTTGCTGCTATGGACACGGGACGGGAGTTAGTCGAGGCAGCAGCGCGGGTGCTCGGAGGGATCGATGTCATAGTCAACAACGCGGCGATCCATGATCCGGTCCGCAAGCCGATATGGGCGACCTCCACGGAGGAGTTCGAGCGGACGCTCCGTGTAAACCTGATCGCTCCCTTTGAAGTCGCCGGCGCAGCGATCCGCCTGATGTTGAAACAACGAACCGGAGGCCGGATCATCAACGTATCATCAATCGCAGCGGATCCGGCCCACGTCTCTCCCGATGGCATCGCCAGCTACGGAATCAGTAAGAGAGCGCTGGAGGCTTTGTCGGCGTTCTTCGCGGCCGAAGTCGGAGGTATCGACGTCACCGTCGTCCGCCTCACAGCCATCGCTACCGACATGACCAAGGCGCTGTTTCCTTGGGACGCGCGTTGGCAGATGTTGCCCGCTCAAAGCGCCGCACAGGCGATCGCCTACCTCGCCACGGCTCCGTCGGAGGCAGTACACGGCAAGGTATTCGACCAAGTCGAGTTGCTTAGTGAGATGGCAACAGCGCTCGATGTACCAAATGTGGCCGACCAAGTCGGGAGCGAGGGAACCAAACAATAGCTACTCTGAGGAAGAGTTATTCAGAGCGGTCCCTTGCATTCCGAGCAGACCCATCTTCCGTGCCGGATTCCTCCATAGAGCCGCGAGCGTCAAAAGGGCAGACGCAGCTCCTGGCGCCGAAGGACCCTCGCCTGCGGCGCAGCGGGAGGCGGTCCGCGTTCGTCGAGACCAGAACCTCGGCGAGGAGGCCGGCCCAGCGATCCTTCGAGGGGTGAGCCGTCCCGGCAGCGGACTGCCACGCCGATATCTGAGAACCCTTCATCCGGAGCGTAATCACCAGGTGCCGAAGAGGGCCCACGGTACCATCGCCACCGCGCACGCTGCCCCCTACCGATGGGACATTCGGGCACCAGACGCGGCTGAGGTCGCCCGCGGGCTACGTCCCCACCGAGGGCCGACCGTGCGCCTGCCCTGCTTGCATCTCCGGAGATGCCGCGATCGCGGGACACGTGGAGTCGAGCCAGCGAAACGGAGACGGACTATACTGGGGTCTATAGCGGAACATGCAAGATCAGTTCCCGGTCTCACGCGGACACGAGTTCGACCGTGCTTTCGCTCGTTTTAGCGACAGACCCTAATTCGGGATCGCCTTCTGTGTTCTGTCGTTCGACGGGATGGCGCCAGCCAATCAAATTGTCTAACTTAACTAACTAACTAAACTAAACTAAGGGACCTGATTCCGAGTGTTCGCCTAACCACTGAGCGGGGTTGCGGTTCGACTCGCCGCCCGCGGGTCCACGCTGTAGGGAACCATGATTTTTACCGAAACCGAACTGAAGGGGGCCTTCCTCCTTGACCTTGAACGGCGCGAAGATGATCGGGGCTTCTTCGCCCGGGCATTCTGTCAGCGCGAGATGGCCGAGCATGGGCTTAAGCCGACGATCGCCCAGTCCAACATAGCCTTCAACAGGCGAAGGGGAACGTTGCGGGGGATGCACTTCCAGTTCCCTCCCGCGGCGGAAACGAAACTTGTGAAGTGCACCCGTGGCGCGATCCTCGACATCATCATAGACCTCAGGCCCGAAAGCCTCTCGTACCTGCGGCACATAGCGGTCGAGCTCAACGCGGACAACCACCGGGCGCTCTACGTGCCGGAACGTTTCGCCCACGGATACCAGTCACTCGAGGACGCGACGGAGACGACCTACTTGATGGGGGAGTTCTACACGCCCGGAGCTGAGGGCGGCCTACACCCCACCGACCCACGCCTCGACCTGCACTGGCCGCTTCCGATATCGATGATTTCCGTGAAGGATGCGGCGTGGAAGCTCCTCGACCAGGTCGAGCCCGAAGTAAGGCGCCGCATGAGTGTATGAGACGGCTTTGATCGTGAGGGAAAGGCCCTGAGGGTCACGAGCCCGCTAGAAGGAGGACAACCAATGAAGGTCGTGATTTTCTGCGGTGGGCTCGGGATGCGGCTCCGTGAGTACTCCGAGTCTATCCCCAAGCCCATGGTTCCGGTCGGTTACCGTCCGATTTTATGGCACCTGATGCGCTACTATGCGCAATTCGGTCACAAGGAGTTCATCCTCTGCCTGGGGTACAAGGGGGACGCGATCAAGAAGTACTTCCTCGAGTACGACGAGACCGTCTCCAACGACTTCGTCATGAAGGATGGCGGCAAGACCGTCGAGCTGCTCGGTAGCGACATCCAGGACTGGAGGATCACGTTCGTAGACACGGGGATGAACGCCAACATCGGCCAGCGGCTCAAGGCCGTCGAGCCCCACTTGGCCGGAGAGGAGATGTTCCTCGCCAATTACAGCGACGGGCTATCGGACCTGCCCCTCCCCGAAGAGATCGATTTTTTTGCTCGCCGCCCGGAGATGGTGGGCTGCTTCGTCGGCGTGGTGCCGACCTCGAGCTTCCACCTGGTCTCGATTGAGGACGGCGGAAAGGTGAAAGCCATCCGGCATGTGAAGGACGTGGGTATGCGGATCAACGGCGGGTTCTTCATCTTCCGCAGTGAGATCTTCCGGTGGATCAATCCCGGCGAGGAGTTGGTCCAAGAGCCCTTCCAGCGTCTGGCGGTGGCGGGCCGGCTCCTGTCCTACTCTTATGACGGGTTCTGGGCGTGTATGGACACCTTCAAGGAGAAACAACTCCTCGAGGACATGTACACGCGCGGCCAGACCCCCTGGGAGGTGTGGAAGCAGGGGCCTCCACAGATGGCATCACAGGCAAAGGCGGGCTAATCGCGTCGCTCAAGCAGTGGCTCGGCGGGGATCACGCGACTTGGAACACGGACGCGTACCGCCTCTGCCAGTCAGACCGCTTCGCGTCGAAGGGTTCCAGGCCCCAGTATTTGGTGGGCCACCCGAGCCGAAGAGAGATGTCCCCTTCGTGCAGTTCCCGCATCGACTCGAGCACCGGACTCCATCGGAGTGACTCAGCCACAGCCATGCGGACGTCCAGATCGACCCCCGACACGAACAGGTACCCGCCAGGTGCGACCAGCCTGGCGATGGCGCGGAGCACTCGATCGGCGACTGCGGGCTCCAAGTGACAGAGAAGGCGATTGGCGATAACGATGTCCTGGAGGCCCAACGATACGGCCAGGCGCGGGTCCGCTGCATCGGCTTGGTGCCAGGCGATGCCCTCCTTGAGCCAGGGCCTGATCCGAGCCACGCCCCCCGCTACCTCAAACATTCGGTCCATCTCCTCCGGAGTCACGCGCGCGAGGACCGCTTCCCTCACCAGGCGGTCCACACCCAGGGGATATACGCCATCACGGGCCGATTGGATTACCTCGGGAGAGATGTCGACGGCGTTGACCAGCAGGTTCAATGATGGGTGGGCCGACCGGATGGTCCACCCGATGGAATAAACTTCCGCCCCGTTGCTGCAGCCGACGACCGCCAGCTTGACCTGTTCGCCGGTCGTGCCCCTTTGAACGGCCAGGCGGCAGATCAGTTCCAGTTCGGGACGATTCCTGAAGAAGAAGGTACCGTGGAACATCTCGCGACGGCCGTGGGCGAGGACTAGGGCATGAAGGAGTCGGCCGTACGACTCGACGGGGCGCAGGGTCCTGATCTTTGGTGGGAGTCGAGCCCAGACGGCCTCGTTGATGCGCAGGTACCTTCCCATGGGCGTTCCGCCGAACACGCGAGCCCTGGCCGCTCTCTCCAGAAAGTGCCCGCCTCTGCTCATTCATGTCCTCCTTACCACGGCACGGCGTTGGGGCGAACGGTCGAGAGCGGCGTCGCTCCCCTCCCAGGGGAAGATCCGGTCGTATTGTTCAGCAAGCGCCTCGCGCCACTCGGCCGCTCTTTGCTCCACGCGCGATGCGATCAGGGCTGCATTCTGCTCCAGCCCGAGGAATTGTCGGGTCAACCTCGCTGCGTCCCACCGCTCGATGTCGTGGCAGTACTCGGAGAGCCCCAGGCCGCACATCAGCTCCACGATCTTCGGATGGTAAGCGAGGGCCAAGATCGGTCTGCCGAGCATCACCGCCAGGACGAGGTTGTGGAAACGCGCGGACACGACGAACCCGGTTTCCGATATCGCCCTCAGCAAGTCCTCGTTGGACGAGATCGGTATGTCGACGATCCGCCCTTTCGTTGGCGAGGGGCGCCTCTCGAGCAACTTCAGCAAGTCCTGCTTGCCGGAACGATCGTAGGTTACGTCGCCGATGAGCAGGTGGACCGTGTAGTCGCGCTCGAGCAGCCAGGAAACGAAGTTTGCGAGGTTCTCCAAGTACTGCCGATATGTCTCTTCGCCACGCCGTGGATCCGATTCCGTTCCGTAATAGTCCATCACACCCAGTCCGACGACGCGGGTGCGACGCAGACGCGGCAAAGCGGCATCCACCGGCAAGCCGAACGCGATGTCGGGGTAGACGAAATCCTTTTTCGTGTCGAAACCGATCTCTGCGAGGTACCTCCTTGAGAACTCATCGCGATAGGATCGGTAGTCAGCGATCGACAGTGCCCACTTCACGATCCGCCTGCTCAGGGGCTTGGCCAGCGGACCGGCACCGACGCTAACGAACAGGACCTTGGCCCCGTGGGCCTTGGCAAGGGCCGCCCACTTCAAGATCTCATAATGGAGACCCAGCGGTTCGATCCCGAAGTCCCCGAGCATTCCGGTTCCCGTCATGACCAGCATCCGCGTTCCGGCAAGACTGCGGTAGGCTCGGGCGAGGCCCCAGATCTCACGGGGCCCGCGGACGAACAGGCGCCGCAGAATCCTGACAAGCCGGGTCGACGCTCGGTGCCATGCTCTCCGCGTGAACTCCTTCGAGTAGCGATAGGAGATGAGGAACCCCTGGACCCCGTGTCTCGTCGAGACGTCTTCAGGGTTGGGACAGACGCAGGCTAGCCTCGCTTGGGGCCGGCGCTCGCGAGCGCTCCGGACGATGGCCGCGAGCGTGTACTCGTTTCCCAAGTTCTGGGTCCCGAAGTTGCCTAGGAAGGTGATCGTGTCGTGCGTCAAACGGAGTTCGCTGTCCTTGTGAGTTCGATGCGAGCCAAGACAGGATGGGAGACGTGCACGAGTGGTCGGTCGGACAGACCACGTCTAGCTTAGCTGGGATTGTGCACCAGGGAACCGAAACCTACAGCCGTGAAGCAAGAGATTCAACCGTCAGAGCGCCAGGTCCCCGTATGGGTCCAGGACACGGGGGAAGCTCCGCAATTTGAACATTGTCGTTGCTTGGACATTTCACCGTCCACTGGCTATGACCGGGGCCTGAAGACCTTGTATCACTCGGCAAGGCGACCGGCGGTGCGAGAACAACGCGAGAAGAGAAGGTCATTCCATTCAAGCAAGGGTTACCAGAGTCGCAGGCGTCTGCGTATCGTTGCCTCGTCCACAGAGGTAGCGTGAAGACGTGAGCGCGCGCCAACCCCCAGCGTTTCAGGGCAGTCGGAACCGAGCTGTCGGTCGCCTCCCCCGACCTCCTCACACCCCGGACGGGCGACGCCAACTCTTGGGGGACGACTCCAGCGAATCCTGGGGACAGCAAACTCGATGCGCAGCGCTGGCCACCTCTTAACGATGGGGGTGAAAGCGTTTTGCCACGGGTCCATGGTACATACCGGTCACAAAGAGTTGGTGGCGTAGTTATTGGAGTCGATGAAGGGACACTGGGTAGGCGATCGGCGACGGACTCGGTCCCGGCACGATCGGTTTTGCAAGGGGCCTGGCGAGGGAACCTATCCCTGGCTCGTGGGACATGGGCTACGAAGGCCTGGAGAGGACTTTCCTTGTTAGCCCGCGTATCCGGGCGAAGGAAAGTCGGTGGAGCGCCGTTCGCGCCTGGTATGCTCTGTCGTTCGGTACCACTTCGCGAGGTTCGAACCTTCTGCCAGGCGCGAGGACGACCATGAACCGAAACCAATTTCTCACGCTGCGGGCAATGCGTCGGAACGGCGTCGGTCGGATCGTGACGGTGCTAGTCGCAGTGGCGGGGGCGCTGGCGTGTGCCAGCGTTCGGGGGCCTTACATCCCCGTGGAGGACTACCCGTCCGTCGCTCCCGAGACTGAGTACCATATCGCACCTGGCGACTTGCTAGCGGTCCGCGTTTGGAACCAGGACTCGATGTCCAACCCGCACGCCCGAGTGCGCGACGACGGGAAGATCTCACTCCCGTTCTTGCAGGACGTGGACGTGGCCGGAACCACGCCCACCGAGCTCTCGCAGCGGCTCCAGACGAAGCTCAAGGCGTTCGTCGTGAATCCGGTGGTCACGGTGACGGTCGAGGAGTTCAGACCCCTGCATGTCGAGGTGCTCGGGGAGGTGGTTCACCCAGGCCAGTTCGAACTCGACCGCGGAGCGGGTGTCCTAGCCGCCCTTGCCGTCGCCGGCGGACTCACGGACTATGCTCACCGCGACTCAATCTTTGTCCTGCGTAGCACTGGCACGTCGACCGGGCCGACCCGGATTCGGTTTCGCTATGCCTCCCTAATTGCGGGCGAGAGACCTGCCGCCTCCTTTCGCCTCCACGCCGGCGATGTGGTCGTGGTGGAGTAGGTCATGGGGCCAGCGCTGCCGCTCGTCCTCGCGGTTGCGCTCGGGGTCGATGCCCGAATCGAGGCGGGGATCGGCGCCGAGGCGCACGCCCGCGTGGACCCAGGGGTCTCCCCCAATGCACAATCCCTTGATTTGACCGCTGTGCCCCATTTGGCGCTTACGCTAAAAGGCTCCGGCACTACGTTCTCTGCTGCCTACGCGCTTCGACTCACAGGCTCCGATGTGGGCCCTACTGTCCAGTACGAGACTTTTCAGGAGGGGCAGCTCCGGCTTCACGTGGAGCCGGGGACGGTTTGGTCGTTGGACGGCTTTGCAAGTGCTGGAGCAGGGAGAACCGACCTCCTGACGCAGGCCCGGAGCCAGGCCCCGGGTGCCGGGGGCAATGGGGCCGGAACTGTGGCTGTCGGAGGAACGGGCAACGGCACTCCAACCGCTGGTGCGCCCCGCGCTCCCAGCACGATTCCGACTACGGAGGCGTTCGATCAAGAATACGTGCGGTCCGGCCTGGGACTCCGAGTTTCCCCGGATCGGCGTAGCGATCTCGTGCTTTCTGGCGCCGCCGCCACAGACGGCGGTACCAATGCGGAGGCGCGAGTCTTGTACCCCGTCGCCCGTGAAGAGGAAGCCTTCGCCGAGTACCGCTGGCGCGCGACCCGTCGCGATGAGCTCCGGCTCCGCGCCTCGGCTCTCAGACAGCGCATCGCGGCGATCGGGACGACCTCGACGTGGGCCTCTGCGCTCGGAATCTGGAGTCACCAAATCGCGCCCGATCTGGAGCTGCGGGCCGCTGCTGGAGGTGTCGCGCTGGATTCTCGCTTTCCGATCACCGGTTCCACGCAACCCGGCGGGTTCCAGGAGACGCACCAAATCGCGCCCGCCGGTGAGCTGGGCCTGACCCGCAACGGCGGGAGGAGCGCGCTCTCCTCCGAGCTGGTCGGCACCTTCGGGGGGACGGTGGATCGCCTTACCGGCTTGGCCTGGCGGCAGGCGGTCGCGCGGGCCAACCTAAGATGGCCGCTCGCCTTGAACACCGTCCTCAGGGCGGGAGTCGTCGGCGCCCTCTCTTGGCCGCAGACAGGCTGGACGCGACGGGGCGACCTGGAGATGGGCCTGTCGTATGCCCTCAGTTCGTGGGCTTTGTTGGACCTGGGTATATATGCCTCGTGGCAGTCGTCCACCTACCCTCCCGTCCCCGATCTGTCCGAGTATGGCGCTGTTCTCACCCTGTCGTTTGACATCGACACACCCTTCGCCTTCTGACTCGGGTTTCGCCGGTCCTTCAGCCTGTTGACGCTCCGGGGTCGGGCAGCATTTCTTGCACTTGAGTCCCGAGCCGCACGGGCAGGGATCGTTCCGGCCGATCCTCTCGGCCTTGGGTCGATGGGCAAGCGCTGGTTCGGGAGCCCCAAGGGCGCCGGAGCCCGATCCGCGAAACTGCTACCACCCCGTCCGGATACTCCCGTCGCCCTCTGCGCAAGAATCTCGCTGAAGCCCACAAACGAGCAGACGCAAGTCGGGTAGGCCAAGGACATGGACGTTCGCTCCCATTTCACGAAACCATCCAGATGCAGACGGCCGACCAGATGCAGACAGCCCCGCCGGGGCTCACCGGTGCAGGGTACGCTCGCACGGGCGCATTCACGCGCTGGGTCCGACTATGATTGGGGAGGAAGCTGCAATGGAGAACTCGAGCCCACCTCGTGCGGGTGCTCTTGCGCCCGCTGCCGTTTGTCACTCTTGTCGATCTCGGGATGAAGTCGCTGTGCCAGCCCCGCGTTTCCGCTGGCTTAAGCCTAAACCCTTACAACTTCCACCCGCCCGTAAGCATGTGCTCGAGCGAGACCTCTATCCGCAGATTCTTGATGAAGAAAGCCCAAGCACGCCTCTTCACGCAGCTTCTTGATAACCAGTCTAACAGGCCTTACGCGCCCCGCAGGGGTAAGCGAGAACCGATGGATACCACTGAAGTTCCACCGGTCACGCAACCGGAACGCGAAGCTCCCTCGCTGACGGTAGCTCGCAATATGTTCCACCTCGTCCTGGGCCAGGTGGCCACGACGGCGCTTGCCATCGTCCTCAGCGCTGTACTGGGGCGATTTCTGGGAGCGGAGGGCTACGGGAGATTCTTTGTTATCACCACCATTGCGAATTTCGCGTACGTCTTCGTGGAGTGGGGGCAGCCCGCCTTCCTCATTCGAAGCATCGCCACGCAGCCGCTGCGGTCGGGGGAACTGCTAGGAACTGCTCTCGCGCTCCGTGCTGGCTTCGCCCTCATCGTTCTGCTTCCCGCAGGCGTGGCGGCCTGGGCCATGGGCTACGGGTGGCGCGTATCCGGACTGAGCCTCTTCCTAATCGTCGCGATGCTCCCCTTCTTCCTCGCCCAGGGTTACGGGATGGTGTTCCGCGCGCAGGACCGGATGGGGTTGGACGCGACGATATCTGTCGTGAACAAGACGCTTCTCCTGGCCGTCACGCTCCTGGCCCTTATGCTCGGGACCGGCCTCTCCGGGGTCATCACTTCTCAGGCGATCGCCGGCGTTGGCGCGGCGGTGCTGGCGTGGGGCCTTTACCGCCACGCGCGCGCCCCTTCGCTTCGAACCTCGCTCCCCATCGCCCGCGAGATTGTTAGGGGCGGGATCCCTATGCTGGCGATGACCGCCGCTGTCTGGACCCAACCCTACCTGGACACAGTCCTGCTCGCGAGGCTCGCACCCGCAGCCGCGGTGGGATGGTTCGGCGCGGCCCGAAACATCCTGGGCACGCTCATGGCGCCCGCAACCATACTGGGCGCAGCTGCTTACCCCCGCCTCTCCAGGCAAGCGCATGATTCTCTCCCCTCGCTTCGACGCGAGGCCCGTGCGGCGATGCGCACGATCTTCTGGCTGGGAGCGCTGGCCGGAACTGGAACGTACCTGTTCGCGCACCTCGCGGTGCGGCTTATCTACGGATCGCGTGGATTTGACCCCGCCGCTACCATCCTCCAGGTCTTCGCCCCAGGGCTGTTCCTACTCTTCACCGATATCCTGCTCGGCAATATTGTTTACGCGTGCGGTGGTGCGCACGGGCTCGCGGTCGCCAAAATGATAAGCGTCGTGGTCTCGACCGCCTTGGACGCCTTGCTTATCCCGGTGTTCCAGGCCCGGACCGGGAATGGGGGAATCGCCGTCGTGATCGCGTTCGGCGCCAGCGAGGCGGTTGTCTTCGCCGGGGCCATAATCACGATTAGACGGGGTGTGCTCTCACGAGGCGTCCTGGTCGACGCCGCGCGGGCCCTCGGCAGCGCGGCGGGCACGCTCTTGCTGTTCCGCCTGCTCCCCCCCCTCATCTTCCCCGTGGGCGTCTTGCTCTGCGTGGTCGCTTTCACGGGGTTCTCCTACGCCCTCGGCCTAGTCCGACTCGACGACCTAGCGGTGTTCCAAGACCTCCTCCGAATCCCCCGGCCGAAGGCGCGGCCCGGCTGATCGCCGTCGAGCGTCAGCGCATCATGGAACGTGTTACCATTTCCTGAGGGGCCCACATGCGTACCGAAAGCCGCCCGCACCCCGACGTCCCGCCCGTGGCCGAGGAGCGCGACTTCCAGGCGGTGCTCGGCCACGTCATCGCTTTTGTCCTTCGATCCGCGGCCCGGCACAAGTTGCTCTTTCTGGCCTGCTTCCTCATCGTGATGAGCGCCACGACTGTTCTGCTCCGCATCATGCCGCGCCAGTACCAAGTCGACGCCACGATATTGGCGGTGCGGAACCCTATCATGGGTACCTTCGCCAACCCCACCATCAATCGGGAATGGGATATTCCTCTCCGGGCCGCACGTGAAGTCGTCATGCGGCGTGAGAACCTAGTCGCGTTGTGCAAACAGACGAACTTCGTGCAGCGCCGCCTCGCTACGCGTTCGCCAATCGGGAACGCCCGGAGCAGGATACTCGCCCTGCTAGGCAGGCGACCGCCCAACGAGGACGAACTCCTCCAGGGCATCGTGGACGGGATCGAAAACGACCTCTTAGTCTTCGTGGGACAGGAGGGCACGGTAACGATTTCTTTCGTCTCGAGCGATCCTCAGCTGGCTTATGACTTCGTTGAAGCCGCCATTCAGAGCTTCCTCGACGCCCGCCACAACGTGGAGATCAACACCGTGCGCGAGACCATCGGAATCCTCGAGGCGCAGGACACGCGCGTTCAGAAGAGCGCCACCGAGATCGCCGATCGGCTCGAGCAAGAGGTGCGCACGCTGCGCGCCAAATCGGGTGGTGCCCGGCGCCCCGCCGTGCGAGCAGTCACCCCGGATCTCCCCACAACGAGCGAAGATGATCGCCGCCTTCAAGCTACCATCGCGATGAAGGAACGGTCGCTCACGGAGCTCGAGGACGCTCAGCGTCGCCGGATACAGGAATTGCAGCTGACATTGGGCGAACAGCTGAACGTCTATGCTTCTGAACACCCCCGCATCCTGGAGACACGAAAGGACCTGGAGGCGGCGAGCGCGCCCTTGCCGGAAATCCTGACGCTCCGGGCCGAGATCGCCAGCCTCGAAGCCGAAGCCAAGCGGCGCGGAGTTGAGCACTCCCCCGCGCCGCCCCTCCTTCGGATGGACCCCGACTTATCAAGCCTATCCTTTGACCCCATATTGGCGGACGATCCTCGGCTCGAGTACGACCGATCGCAGCTCACGGATATGCTCCGGCAGCACAGCTACCTACTGGACCGCATAGCCGCGGCCCAGGTGGAGATTGACACGGCGGAGGCCGCCTTCAAGTATCGCTACAGCGTCATCCACCCTCCGCAGCTGCCGACCGGCCCGATCCGAAAGCGCCTGTTCAAGGTCGCGATCGCCGGTCTCCTCGGTGCCATAGCGTTCGCGTTCTTCACCTGCGCGGCGCTCGATTTCCACCGCGGGACGGTGTTAGAGGACTGGCAGGTGGAACAGCTTGGGATCAGAGTACTGATGAAGGTCCGACGCTGAAAGGACGGCCTGGCTCAGTGCCCGGCCCCGTCGCCCGGTCATTGGCGGCGGCCGGAGAACGCGAGGAGACCTCGTGGACAAGGTCGCGATGCTCTCGATCATTCTCGTGACGGTGGCGGTTCCTATGGCGTGCGCGGGCGTCCGAAACCCCCGTCGGGCGGTTCAATTGATGGCGCTCCTTCTCCTCCTCTTCAATGCGGTTTACATCACCTACGTAACTATGATCCACACTGCCTACTTCCAGCCGCCACCGTGGCCCTGGCCGCCTCCCCCCCCCCGGCTCCCCGACGAACCTTAGATCGTGTCGATCTCAATCACGGAAAGGAGTGGCGTGCTGCGGCGATCGATGGGCGCCGCTGCGCTGTGGTTGTTTTTGGGGGGGGTGGGCCTCGTCACGGTTGCCGCCGCGGTGTTTGGCTCGAGTCCGGTCGACGCCGTGCTTCCAGCGTTGATCGGCGCAATTCTGTATGCGACGGTGCGCGTGCCGCTTCGTTGGTCAGCGATCGCGCTACTTGCCATCCTCCTTACGGTCGACGGTCCCGCTGACGGGGCTGGCCTTTGGCATTCCCCGTTCGTAGCGTTGGGCGAATGGCTGCAGAACGCTAGCGCACTGAGGCTTTCTGGGATTGAGTGGATCGCAATCTTCCTCCTCGGTGTGCACGTATTTCGGGGTGCCACGGGGGCCCAAATCGACGGCTCTAATCGGTTGCCGACCGCGCGGATCCTTAGAGATTTCCTCTTCCTTTATGTGGTGGGAACGATCTTCATATACGTCAACGGCCTGCTCAGAGGCGGCGACCTCGCTCTGTGGAAGCTCCGGAATCTCTTGCAGGTGCCGCTGTTATTTCTCCTCTTCAACGCAGCTTTCCGTGGACCCCTCGACCACCCGATCCTGGGCCGCGTGATCATCTTCGCGGCACTGGTGAGGTCCGCCTTCGCTGTTTGGGTCCAGTACGTCGTTGCGCCACGCGCCACGGGCGGCCCGGTCGATTTCGCGACCAGTCACGCGGACTCCGCCCTCTTCACGGTCTCGGTGATCCTGCTGCTTTCGACCCTCATCGAGCGCGGTCGACCTGCGCTCCGGCAAGTGCTCTGGTTCCTGCCGCCCGTTCTCATCGGGATCGTTGCAAATCGCCGGCGCCTCGCGTGGATCATGCTTTTGATTAGTTTAGCCGTAATGTGGAGGGTGAACCCCAAGACGGCCTGGAAGCGGCGCATCAGGCGTTCCGCTATCCTCGCTATACCGATCGCTGCCTTATATGTGGCTGTGGGCTGGGGAAGCAGTGCCTCGCTTTTTGCGCCCCTCAACGCGTTTCGGACGGTGTCGGGAACGACCGATCTCTCAACGCTCTGGCGTGATATTGAGAATTGGAATATCAGCATGTCTATTCGGGAGGGGCCCGTGATTGGGATCGGACTCGGCCAAGAGTATACCGAGGTAATGTACAATGGGGAGATGTCGAGGGCGTATGCCGAATATCGCGCCTGGCCGCACAACAGCGTCCTCGGTCTGCTCCTCTTCGGAGGGCTTTTGGGATTCACTGCGATTTGGCTGCCACACGCGGTCACTGTCTTTCTCGCGGTCCGGTCATGCCGGTTCGCCTTGCTCCCCGAGGATCGCACCGCGTCGGTTGCCTGCCTGGCGGCGATCATCGCAGTCATGATCCTGGCTTACGGTGACCTGGGCCTAAATCTTATGGAGTGCCGTGTCTTCATGGCTCTCGCGATGGCAGTAACCGGGAAGCTCGCCGTCGCCACCGGCGCATGGCCATGCAGGTCTCCCCCCGCGCAAACCTGATGGCTGGCGGTCGGTCAGGGTTGTACGGACTCAACTCTTCGCTGAGAGTAACCTTTTGACCTGGCCGCCCTGCGCCAACCCTCTTGCGTGGTTCACCAGCATCGTCCAGCAGCGGACCAGCGCATCGCGCGACTTCGCCACTGCTAGGTCGGCTTGCGCCTGGTTCCCGCGATGCTCTACCGGCGCCAAGAGCTTCTTGTCCGCCCTGCCGAGCCGTGCCAGCAGCTCCGCGTCCGCCCGGTCGTCCTTCGAGTCGTTCTGTGAGATCAGTTGCACGCGCCTTGGGTTCGCGACCGTCACCTCGTGCCCCAGCTCCTTCAGCAGGTGGCTCACCCACCGCGAGTGCGCCCCCACCTCAATGACCACGTGCGCCGGGTGCCGCGCGAAAAAGGCTCGCATCGCCGCTCGCGTGGTCTTCACCGGCCTCGGCCGCTCCACCTCCCCGCTCGGCAACACGATGCACAGCTCGCTCTCCCTGTCCCCTAGATCGCATCCGATCGTCTCGATATGCTCCACCATGGTCGCTCTCCTCCTGCACGGGCCAGTGCTCGGCGTAGGCTAACCCCTGACGCCCAAGGAGAGCGGCCTCCTCATCCCATCTGTACGAGGGTTGGTTGACTGGTAGCGAAGTGGGGACTCCAGGTGTGACGCGCGATCTGTTTTGGAGCGGAAGCGATCGATCCCACAGCGGCTTGGCTGCGACTCCGATCAGGCGATGACGCGGAAATTGACGCCGATCCCTCGCGTGATGGGCTTCCTTGCACGGTGAAACGTGCACGGGAGGTCGGGCGTGGGCGAGAGGGTGGACGTGGGCAGGGTGGAAGCGCGAGACGTGGAGGCGTTGGCGGAGAGGCTGGTCGAGTTCGTGAAGCCGTACCAGGAGGTGGTCGGCTGGACCTCGCGGGAGAAGCAGCTCGGCGCATTCGTTTCGGGGCTGCTGGGGGGCACGGAGCGCAAGTCGGTGGAGCCGATCGCGCTGGCGCAAGGGGCGGATCGCCGCCAGTTGCAGCACTTCGTGGGGGTGAGCCCCTGGGACCACCGACCGCTTCTCGGTCGCCTGCAGCAGGAGGTCGGTGAGGAGATCGGCGATCCGCAGGGCGCCCTGGTGGTGGACGGCTCGGCGATGCCGAAGAAGGGCACCGAGTCGGTGGGGGTGGCGCGCCAGTGGTGTGGACGGCTCGGGAAGGTGGAAAACTGCCAGCTCGGGGTCTTCCTCGCCTACGCGGGCAAGGACTCCTCCACCCTGGTCGACGAGCGGCTCTACCTGCCGCGCGCGGGGGCGTTCGACGAGGAGCGCCGTCGCAAGGCGAAGGTGCCGGCCAGGGTAACGTTCAAGAAGCCCTGGGAGCTCGCCGACGAGATGTTGCGCCAGGTCGCCCCTCGGCTGCCGCACCGGTGGACCGTCGGGGACGCGGAGTTTGGGAGATCGACGGCGTTTCGGGATCGGCTGGCCAAGCGCGGCGAGCGCTACGTACTGGAGGTGCCGTCGACGATGGTGGTGCGCAAGGTGGCCCGGCCGAAGGTAGGCCGACCGCCGACGTGGCACCGGGTCTCCTACTTCCTCCGGCGGCGCGACATCCACGAATGGAGGCGGTTTACGGTTCGGGACGGGCAGAAGGAGCCCATCGAGGTGGTGGCGCTGGCGGTCCGCGTCCAGACCCGCCGCCACGGAAAGCCCAAGGAGGAGACGCTCCTCGCCATAGAGGCTCTCGGTAGCCAGGAACGGTGGGCTGTTCGTGTCCAACGCGCCCAGGCACACGCCTCTCGAGGAGCTCGTCCGGGCGGCCTCGAGGCGGCACCTGGTCGAGGAGGCTTTCGAGAACGCCAAGGGCGAGGTGGGCCTCGATCACCACGAGGTGCGCGCTTGGCGAGGCTGGCACCACCACATGACCGCCAGCCTCATGGCGCTGTGGTTCCTGGTGCGGGAGCGCCGGAGGCTGGGGGAAAAAAGCAGCGCTCTCCGCGTCGATGCTGCGCTTCATGATCTCCGAGCTTCTTCGCCAGCCGCTCTCGCCCAGGAGATCGCCGCCCGCTGCCGCTATCAAATGAGGCGCAACGAGGAGGCCCGCTTCCACCACTGGCGGGCGCGTGGCCTGGAGCCCCCTCGTGGAGGCGTGGGCGTGACCTCGTACAGATGGGATGAGGAGGCCGCTCTCCTTGGGCGTCAGGGTCTAGCCTACGCCGAGCACTGGCCCGTGCAGGAGGAGAGCGACCATGGTGGAGCATATCGAGACGATCGGATGCGCGCGTGGCCTCAGCCTTGCGGGCGGGCCCGTCGGTCACACGGGTCTTACTCAACTTCGAAGGTCGCTCTGGAGGACCGCGACGCCCTCACCCTCTCTCGGGCTGGCCGGTGAGCCGGGCCCTCGAGCTCTCCCCCACGTAGCGCCAGAGAGCCGGAGGCCCAGCAGCTCCTCTCTTCGCTGCGCCTGCTCGGTCGGGCGACGCGCTTCACGCCGCGGGCTATGCCCGCGGCGTGAGCGATGAAACCCTAACGCGGTCCGCCGGACGGGTACGCTTCAGGGAACGGTATTCGGCGTCCCTGCGTCGAAGCGCGCCCTTGCCGGCAGAACGTAGGTCGTCCCCGTGGTCGGATCCACCCACGGCCAAGGATTAGAACCGAAGAAGGAGGGCTTGGACGTGAGGTAAAGGGAGTTGGGAATGGCAGGAAGCGGGTTCGGCGGGTTGTCCGGCGTGCCGGCGCCCCCCAAACCCTGCCAGTGTTGACCGACGTTCGTCCCCCAGTTCCAGTTCCCCATCCTGAGGATGGTCGCCTGGGTGGCCGCCCCCGCGTACTCGAACTGCCAGATCTTCGCGTCCGTGTCGTTGTCAGCAGTGGGCTCATACGCCCACCGGTTCTGCCCGGTCGCACCTCCGGGCATCGGCGGGCTCAACTGGGAGCACCAGCACTTGCTGTCAACGGGACGCAGGTTGTTGCAGGTGTGGGTCACGTCGCAGCCGAGTACGTTTCCGACGTAGCTGAACGAGTAGTCGGTGTCGTTGACCTCGGCCATCCGGCGGTTCCCCTGGTCGGTCAGCGAGAGCGGGGAGTAGGACATCCGCAGCCCGGTCAGGTGATTCCGAAAGAAGACGAGGTAGATCGAGTTGCCCCAGGTGGTATCGGACGCTTGGTTGTGGCTCTCGTTCCCCTCGAACAGCTCCTCGTGCGGCGTCG
Organism: Anaeromyxobacter sp.; assembly: GCA_035686075.1. Lineage (GTDB taxonomy): Bacteria > Myxococcota > Myxococcia > Myxococcales > Anaeromyxobacteraceae > Anaeromyxobacter. The sequence continues at coordinate 73,620 of DASRZU010000045.1, read as the reverse complement.
TCATGTGGGAGGCGTTGATGCCGACCTCGGCGAGGTTCGTGTACCCCGCTCCCCAGCCGTCCGTCATGTAGTTGTAGGCGATCACGTTCCCCCCACCGGAGGCCCGCATCACCATCACCTTGTTGAAGTTCCACGAGATGTTGTTCTCGAGCAGGTTGTCGGCGGAGTAACTGTCCACGGCGAACCCATAGCCTGCACCGCCGGGGTTCGGGTCGGTGGTCGAGTGGATGTAGGAGTCGCGCGCTTCGCAGCGGAAGGCGCCCCAGAACGCGATCACGTTAGCGTCTGACCCGGTGCTCTCGACATTCTTTATCCAGTCGTAGGAGGCGATGGAGAACACGAGCGGCCCGCCGTCGTCGGTGCCGCCGCCGTTGCTGACCGTCAGGTTTTCCACGCCCGCCCAGGAGACCGGGAGCCCGACCGGCTGGGTATTACTGACGCCGAGGCGCGCGAGACGCGCGGTGTGGGCAGTCCTGTAGGTGCGGTGGAAGGGCGAAGTGAAGGTGACCGTGTTGCCGCTGATGGAGGCGATCTCCATCGCCTGACCGATGGGGCGAGACTGGTTCTGCGCGCAGGCATTCGTGGTGCAGGCCGAGCACCCGGCCCCCTCGTCGGCTTGGCAGGTGCGGTCGGTGTGAGCACACCGGCACTCGCCGTAGCCAAGGTAGTCGTCGGTCTGCCCTTGGGCGGCGTTATACCAGGTGAGGGTGGAGTCGTAAGTCTCGTCCACGGCGACGACCTCTCCCACGAGCAATCCGGTCGTGCTGGCAACGGTGGTCGAGTAGTTTCCCTTGGTCGCATCAGCGGTCAGGTTGCGCTGGTCGCACCACCTGGGGTAAGTTGTGCCGAACCAGACCAGGGACCCGTTGTTTGCCGAGTGCAGGGTCGTGGTTCCGGCTCCGGACCCGCGCAGGGTCACGTACGACTTCATATAGAGGCCATAGTTGGTGATGCTGAAGGTGCCCGCGTTCAGCTTGACCACCTGATTGGCGGGACAGGCGTTGATCGCGTTCTGGATGGCCGTTGTGTCGTCGCCGCCAGACGGGCTCAGGGTGGCGCAGACGGTCGTTCGGTTCGGGATGCCGCCAGTCCAGCCGGGCGGAGGGCTCATGGCAGGCGCCGTCGGACCGCTCGTGGCCGCGTAGGTGACGCCGGGCTGCCAGAGCGTGCGCCGGTCTGCGGGGAGCAGCGCATCGAGGGACCCCGGGGTGGTCACTGAGACGGTGGCGGTTCCCGAAATAGTGGGCACAGCGGTACTCGTCGCTACTACGTGAAAGGTGCCTGTGGTGGTCGGGGCCGTGTACAGGCCCGTGCCGTCGACGGTACCACCACCCGTGTCAGCCACGCTCCACGTGACGGATGTCACCGCAGTCCCCGTGACTGCTGCGGCGAACTGAACCGAGTTGGTCGGGGTCGTGGTAGCGGACGGCGGCTGGACGCTGACTGTGACCTGCTGCGCCGCGGCGTTCGTGGCGGCATCTTGTGAGCACGAGAGAAGCGCCGTCCCGAGCGTCACCAGGCTCCCTAGCCGAGCGATGGCAAGGAGCGTCGATCGAAGCGTTGCGGTCATCTTTCGTCCTTAAGTGGTGCCTCCCGCAGGGGGCAGTCTCGACCTCGGTGTCCCGCTCTCTTGGGACACCGGCGAGTCTAGACGTGTCCTGACGACAACGAAATCGCGCAGAAGAGGGTGAGCGTCCTTCCGACCCCACAACACGCCACCATACATCTGGGAAGAACGACCGGGCGGAGTCGGTCACCCCAAAGAGTCGCCCGAGTTCACCGGTTGTTAAATGACGCGGCGAAGTGACCACTCAGACAAAGAAACCTCTGAGTTGGGGGCACCGCCCCGGTTTTCCGGCGACCTCACCAGAGCTGCCGTCGGTGACTGTCACGAAACAGCGCCAAGTGCCGAACCAGCCGAAACAGCGGACTCGACCCCCGTGCGCCGTCAGCCCCCGCTTGACCCGCTGAGTTCCGGGGCGGATCGCACCTTCTCCACCCTTGGGGGTCCGAGAGCAGCATCGAGGATCTCGGAGAAGTAGTGGGCGCCGTGGGCGCTCAGGTGGTTGACGTCGTTGAAGTCCTTTTCCGCCAGTCGGGGCTCGTGCTCGAAGTTCAGGTACCGAGCTCCGTACTTGTGGGCGAGGCCTTCCACGATCCCCTGGGCTCGTACCCACTTAGCATTGTGCATCTCGGTTTGGTAACTGGGGTAGACCGGCATGATGACGATCGCGACCTCGATGCCGTGCCCTCGCAACATCGCGATCAGGCGCTCCAGGATAGCCGCGTTCGCGGGGAGGTACTCGTCGTGCATGTTGTATTGTTGCCCGTCGAGCATGCGCCGAGCATCGTCGGCCCCCAGCCCCGGGCTGCTCCAATCCTCCGCGGCCTGGCACCAACCGCGGTCGTCCACGCACGGCGCGAAGTTCATCCGAGAGCCCTTGCCAAACTCCAACAGGGCGGACAACGTCTTGTACAGCCCGACGCGGCTGAACAGCCGCACGTCCCAATAGTCGATCGGCCTCTGCAGCGGGATGTGCCACTCCTGGTAGTAGCCGTACTGTCGCCAGTTGTCCGTGTGGTCGTACAGCTCGGCGTACAAGGATACGTAATCGAATTGGATTATGACACGCCGCAGCCGCGGGAGTTCCGGCAACACTCGCTTCATGATTTCGTAGTCGTAGTACGGCGTCTGGGCGCTGTTGGAGAGGTTGAAGGCCGTGCCGCTCAGGCCGTGAGGTGAGATCCCGAAGAACGCCTCGGAGGAACCGAGGATGACGGTGTCGACCTCGTTGGAAAGCGCCCGAAGCCCCTCCCGCTTCACCGAAAAGCTGTTGGGGATCCGCGCCAGGCCCCACTCCAGCCCCGCCCACCCGAGGGCCAGGGGAAGGCAGAAGGCGAGGAACCGCAGCCAGACCTGTCGCATGCCTTGGGGAGCGGGAACGGGATCAGAACTGGGCATAAATGAACTTCTGCTGTCCCGAGTTACCGATGGTAAGGACCATGAAGATGATCCCGTAGTAAAGTGCCCAGCGAAAGGCCCTCGGAGCGGCGAGGAATCGCTGCGACCAGTTCGGCTGGCGCATCGCCCAGTTCACGAACTCGATGATGGCGGCCAGCACGAGGACGCCCAGGAGCAGACCTGGCTTGAAACTCAGGAGCCGAGGGTCGAGCCGGGTCAGGGGGATCCCGGCGCCGGCTGCAGGGATGAGGTGTGCGAGGTACTCGAGGGCGTGCCCCAGCGAGTTGGCACGAAAGACAACCAGGGCAAGTGCTACCAGATGAAAGGTGACAATGGGGGCGGCTATCCTGCGCACGCGCGACAGCAGCGGGTGTCTTCCGAAAAAGGCATCCCGCCTCTTTAGGGTCAAGACCGACACCACCATGAAGATTCCGTGCAGAAGCCCGAACGCCGCGTAGGTCCAGGCCATGCCGTGCCAGAGACCGATGGCGACCATGTTGACGATTATGGCGAGGGCGAGTCCAAGGCGCCCCAAGTCGCGCAGCGCCATCCGCAGCGGCGTGAAGAGATAGTCGCCGAGCCAGGAGGTAAGCGACATGTGCCACCTGCGCCAGTACTCCTGCAGGTTCCGGGAGAAGAACGGTAGCTCGAAGTTCTCCGGCCCCTTGAAGCCGAAGAGTTGGCCAAGCCCGATGGCGATGTCCGTCAGGCCCGAGAAATCGGCATAGAGCTGGAGGGCGAAAAGGTAGGCTCCGAGGAGCAACTCGAGCGAGGAGTACGCGCCCGGCTTGGCGTGGATGCTGTCCACTACGATGGCGAGCCGATCCGCCACCGCGATCTTCTTGACCAGCCCGAAGAGAATGCGCCGGGCGCCTGCCTCGACCGAGGCCGGCTGAGGCTCGATGGTCCGCCCCAGCTGGTCGAAGAAGGTGCCGGCTCGCTGTATCGGCCCGCTCACGATCTGCGGGAAGAAGGAGGCGTAGAGCGCGACCGCGACGACGCTGCGCTCGGCAGGGAGGTTCTCCCAGTAGACGTCGAGCAGGTAGCCGATGAGCTTGAAGATGTAATAGGAGAGCCCGAGGGGAACGAGCACTCGCAGCGCAACGCCCTCCGGCATCCGATTCCGGCCTGGGCCGAACCAAGGCCCGAGCGCGCTTGCGAGCTTGAAGCCCGCGAGCAGGAGGGTGAGAGCGGCCACGGCGGCGCCGACGAGGCGCAGCTTGCCCCTTTCTGTCCGGCTCCGCTCGATGGCGAGAGCCGCCCGGTGCACGACAAGGGTGACCCCGAGGAGCAACAAGGCGCTTGACGGGCTGTTGCTCGCGTAGAAGACGTACGAGGCGGAGAGCAGGACCATGGGTCGAAAGCGGGCGGGTGACACCTCGAACGCCGCCACAGCCACTCCCAGGAACAGCACGAAGGGCGCGGAAAGAAATGACATTTACTTGAGGCGCCTCTCGATGAGCCGGATGAAGTCGCCGACGTTCGCGAGCGCCTGCACCTCCTTCGTGGTGAAGCGGACGCGGAAGGCCTTCTCAACGGCGACAATGAGTGACACGTGGGCGATTGAATCCCAGCCCCTGACGTCCTTTGCCGTCGTCGTCTCTCCAATGGTGAGCTCCGGGTCGTCGAAGACGCTGCGGAACACGCCGGTGAGCTTCTCGTGGACCTCGGCGTTGGTCATCAAGGGCCCCCTCGATCGAAGGCGGCCACCTCCCCGATGTGAACCTCGCGTGGAACGTACTCGTCCACGTCCAACCTCCATGCGGTACCTTCCGCCCCCGGGGTCGTCGCCACTTGGTGGAAGCCGAACCGCTGATAGAAGTCCTTCACCATTGCATTTTTCGCGGACGGGATATAGCGCCCGAGCACCGCCTCGCAACCACTCCGGCGCGCGAGCTCGAAAACCTTGTTCATCGCGAGCTGCTCGACTCCCCTCTGCAACACCCGGCAGCTCATGAGGAAGGTGTCGACCTCGAGCGCCGAACCCGCCCGGCGTAGGATGACGACATTGATGAGTCCGAAGTCACCGAAGCGATCGCGGACGGTAATGGAGAACGGAAAGCAATTCTCCAGGTCCCGCATCATCCCGGCGCACTCTGCCTCGGAGTAACGGCGGGTGGTAAGGTTGAACTGGTTGCTTCGCTGGAGGAGCTGCGAGATGCGCGGGAGGTCCGGCTGCTCGAAGCGAGCGACGCGCGCCATCGTCTCGAGCGACTTCAAGTATTCGTCCAGATTCTCGAAGCGGGAGCGCTCCGCTTCGCGCTTCTCCTGGTCTCGGTAAAGCGCACCTCGTTGTGCATCGAGAGCCGAGCGGGAAGCCGCCTCGAAGAGGTTCAGCTCTGAGATGGCCCGCACGAAGAGCCCGGGATCCTCGGGCAGCTCGGGGACGATGACCTCGGGAACCATCTGCCGAACCAGGTTGCGCTCGAACGGGTTGTCGTCGAGGAATACCATGCTGTCGAGGCCGATATTGAGCTTGTCACGGATGCGCCGGATATTGGTCGCTTTGTCTTCCCAGTTTGCTACGAAGACGGCAATGTCCTCTTCCCGGAGCACCATCCCGGGATGCTCGCGGAAGACCCTGCGCGCTACTGCGTCTTCGTTCTTGCTGCACACGGCCAGAATGATACCCCGTCGCGAAAGCTCACGGAGGAAGAGTTGGAAGGAGCGGAAAGCCCCGGATTCGTCATTCTCCCCTAGTTCGATCCCCTCGAGCCCATCGTCTCCCACCACTCCGCCCCACAGCGTGTTGTCGAGGTCGAGGATCACGCATTTCGCCACTCGCCCCCGAGCGGCCAAGGCGATGTCTACGATGTTCTGAGCCACATCAGGGAGCAGCTCGAGCGCACACAGCGATTTCGAAAGCGTCCAGAGCTTCTCGTCGATGAAATGGCGCCGTCCCACCCAGGCGGCCAGGTAGTCGAGATCGTTGATGAGCACACCGGGGTTCTCCCTCGCTCTGAGGCAGATCTCGCGGTTCACCTCGCTGACCATCCCAACAACCGTGTCTGGGACTTCGGCTCCATAGTTTCCGAACGGCCGCTCGTACGGGAGCACGAAGGTACTTTGTACGATGTGGGCACCGCTGCGCGCCCGGATGGCTTTCCAGACTTCCTCGACCCGGGTGGCCCTCTCGTGGGCGAAGCCAGATCGATCGCCCTGCGACGCGAAATAGATCGACTTCAGCTTCACGCTTGACTGAAGAATGGCGACCACGTCGGCGCCAAAGGCGTAGAGACCGGAGGCGGGATCGAGCGCCTCGAGCTCGACGGTGTCGAAACCTGCCTCGTAGACTTCGGCTTCCACCCCGTTGCTTGCGAAAAGCGCGCGCAGAAGGGGGACCAGGTGTTGGGTGGAGACATCTCCCAGGAGAGCGAGCTTGAGCCTTTGACCGGTCGGCGGCGGAAGCCGCTTGGCCTTTCTTAAGAGCTCCAGGTAGTCGAGCTCCGACCGGTCAGGCTTTAACACGTGACCTCATCAGATAGGGGAGCCCACGGGACCGCGTCCCGGCAACTCTCCGATGTTGGGCGGGTCTTGAGCGCCGCCATTCGCCGATGACCGTCGCAGGAGCGATAGGCTCGCAACCTTGGCTCGTTTGTGAGGTCGGCCCCGTACACAGGCGGAATTGGTGTACGGTTAGCATCAGCTCGGCCGCCCGGCGAGTGCCATGATCGAGTCAGCCCCTTTTGAAGTAACACGAGTGACGGAGCTCCATGTTTCCCGTGTGATCGCGTCGGCTTACCGGTATGGCGCATCACCTCCACCTTCTCGTCGAAGGAACGGTTGACGCGGCTAACGGGGGACCTGCCCATGCGCTCCCCAAGAGCACTACTAGTGATCTGACCCGCGTCGCGGATCGAAGCGCCGTGGACGGAGGCCGAGGCGATGACCTCGGCCGACCACGAGCGAGCCTTCCCGTGGACATCGGCCGGGGAGCCAGTCTCGGGGTCGGGCGGAAACCATCGACCAACGCGTGGGAACGATCCTTGGCGCACAGCCACACGGCCTCGCGAGAAGGAGCGGTCTGCCGCGCCGGCATGCGGGAAGAGGAGCCAGAACCGTCAAAGGTGTCTGAGACGCGTTGCGGACCATGAGAGCCATCTCCTCTGTGGGCGGAACGGACTGCGGCCTATGGATCCACTGATCCAGGCCGCGGCGGAGATGGCGCCGGCCGAGGGAGCGCCAGCGGGGAAGCGCTCCCGCGTGGGGAGCGAAGGCAGCGGCGAGACCGGCGGGTGAGTTGGTCTACCAAGCGTTCCGGCGCCGCCTCCGGACCCGGCTCCGTCATCTTTGATGCTTGGCCTCCCCTGCCCCGGCGCACCGGGTTCGGTCGGAAGCCGTGACCCCTTGTTCCATCTCCCTATGCGCCTTCTGAATCGTGTCTGGCGACGAGCCGGTAGCCACCGAGACCAGGGCATCGCCGCAATAGCCCATGGCGTTCGACTCCACGGCCGCCCCCAGGCTCCGTACCCGCACGTCAAGTGGCGCCGCGATGACCGCATGGCAGCCTCCAGCTCATCGTTCGGCGCCTGCAGTTACACTACACCACCCCCAAGATGGTTAATTGATTCTGGTCAGTATCCCGAGGTAGGTATGCCCTGACTCGGCGCGCGATTCTCTTGCCTCGCGTCGAATGTGCCCCACGACCGCGCAGGGCTGGAAGGGCTTCACCAGGGCCATGAGTTCGTCAAAGAAGCTGATCATGTCTTTAGTGTTGAACGTAGTGCTAGCGGGATCCCTCGTTACGGTGGGCGCCCGTAGAATCTACGTTCGCCTCAATCCCACTCGGTCACCAATACAGGTGATGCGTGCCGACCACTTTCACGAGCTGGCCATATCCGGCGAAAAGGCCGATGTGGTGATGTTCGGCGACAGCGTCACGGAGTTCGCGAACTGGTCCGAGCTACTCGGCCGTCCGATTGCCAACCGAGGCATCGCGGGCGAAACCGTCGAAGACTTGCGCGCACGGGCGGAGGACGTGGTGGCGCTCCGTCCAAAGGTCCTGTTCATCCTGGCAGGCATGAACGACCTGCAGCGCGGTGTTTCGCCGAAGGACGTGTTGGCAAGGTACAGCGCGCTTCTCACCGAACTAAGGTCGGCTCTCCCCGAGACACGCATCGTCGTGCAGGCGGTCCTTCCGGTTCGCGACAGGTGGGCGCAATTTGCCGATGAGATTGCGGAGCTGAACGAGCTCTTGGCTCGGTATTCGAAGAACATGGGAGCGACGTGGCTCGATGTAGGGCCGAGGCTCGCGGACGGAAGCGGGTTTCTCGCTGCGCAGAACACCCGCGACGGCGGGCACCTGACGGGGGCCGCGTACCGGATTTGGGCGAACGCGGTTAGACCTCTCTTGCCGCCTAATTCACCGGGGGACAGGTGAGGCCGGTCAGCGAGTAGGGCCGCGACAGGCCGCTCTTCTTGAGCCGATCGACTCGTTTCGCCCACCGAGCCGCGGTGCCCCCAGCCGACGCCTTCGTCCGCTCTGTCGTTGTCTTCGTCACACGGAGCAAGGTACGCCCGCTCATCCTCGCGCGCCTCTACGCGGTTCACCGGCGGGTACGACCAGCTCACCCATCTGTAGAGGCGCTCCCGGCTTCCTGAGTCGCAGCGGATCCGGATTCCCACACGCTGCGGATCGCGCGGGCATATAGGCTGAGCGAGTACCGCACTTTCGACTGGACGTGAACAGCAACGTGCTGTGGACCGATGGTGCTGAAGAAGCGCACAAGGCCCTCGTCGCTGAGCTGGTCCGTCCATGTCTCAAGCACCTGCTTATGGGCCTCGGGGAGATGACGAGCTGCATCGAACCCGAGCACCTTCTGAACGAAGACCCCGTAGAGGACGTACTCCGATAGGGTCCGCTGGTGCAGGAGCAACCACCTCCAGTCGACACCGTTCACCTCCTGAAGGCGCCACACCATCGATCGCGCAACATCCGGCACCCAAGGCACGAGGTTCCCTATGAAGCCAAAACCGGAGTAATCCTCGGGAGGGAGCCCGAGGAGCCGCCCCGCTCCCTGGTACCACGCGTGGTGCGTCGGGACGTTGCCATCAGCGGGATCGGCAATCAGCCGAACGCGTCCGCCGGGGCGGAACAGCAGGCTCCCGTCCACGGGACGCACGATGCAAGTGTCGCTGTCGGCAAACAGCAGAGCGTCGGCCGTCGAGTGGCACGCGAACGCGATCTTCATTACCTGTTGTCGGATCCAGCCGCGGACCGGCCAGCCGCGCGGCGAGAGTTGCCACTTTCGGCTGAACGGCAGCCTGAGCAGCCACGACGGCAACAGCTCCTCCTCGGGGAGCACGGTTGCGCCGAAGCGTCCGACGCGGTCACGAAAGAGTCCCAGCTCCATGCGGGGCACGATCACCACCTGCCGGAACTCTTTGGCGGCGAAGCGCGCGACCCCTTCGGCGAGGAGTTCGCATCGTTCGAGATCGAAACGGAAGCTCGGGGTGACAATAACGACGTGGGCCATCCGATTGTCCGATGTGTTGGCTCCATCACCCGATCAACGCGCGTTGCCGGGCCTGGTGGAGGCCTTCGGCCTCTGCGGGATCCGCAGCGAAGACTCCTGGCGCCCCACGAGCCGCCCTGAGCATGCCTCTGACCTGTGGCAGCGTCCACCTCCGCGACAGGAGATCCTTCACAGCTTCCGCGAAGAATCGGCGAACCATTAGGATCCGGAAACGCCGCACGTTAACCGCCAGGTTGGGGCCGGAGTGCTTGCGAAGGCAGTAGGCCTGGTTCAGCAATCCGAGGGTGATGACGACGTCCCGCGCCAGGCGCCCGCGGGCAGCCTGGTGGTGGTACACCAAGGCGCCTTTCGCCGCGAGGAGCGGGCCCCGTTTCCCGGCGCGGTAGGAAAAATCGAGATCCTCTCCCGCCGCGTAGGCCGTAAAGGCCTCCTCGAATACCAGGCCCTCGATCGCGCTTCGTCTGAAAGTCATGAGGAAGCCCTGGAACAGCCGCTCGGGCGCCGCGCCCACCCGCTCCAACTCCGACGGCGGGATGGCCCACTCGCTCCACCCTTCATAAGGGATGAAGTGTTGCTCCACGTTCTGCATTGCCACCTTCTCAAATAGCCAGCGTGCTCCGGGCAAGTTCAGCAGCCGCTCCGCCTTCGAACCCGGTTGCAGCCCGGTCAGCTTGGTAGCTCCAGCACCGTCAAGCGCTATTGGCGGGGATCGCGCCGCCGACGCGCGTACGCCAGCCGCACCGGGGAAAGTGGCGTAGACCTCGAGGATGCGCTCGGCGCACTCGGGGTACATCAGGGAGTCGTCGTCAAAGAGGAACAGTATGTCCGAGGTGGCGACGCGCAGGGCCTGGTTGCGCTGAGTGGTTAAGGACCGCTCGACAGCCTTCTGGTAGACAAACTCCCCCCGGTAACCGGCCGCGTGCACGGTCTCGAGGCAGGCGTCGCGGGAGGCCTCCCATCCTTCGCTTGCATCAACGACCACCATCTGCAACGGGGGCACGGTCTGCGCGGAGGCGAGGCTGAGGCATAGCCTCAACACATCTGGCCGGTTGTAGGTCGCGATGAGGAGGCTGTAAGCGGGAGCACCGCTGCTCATCCTGTCATCCTGGTCTAGCGGCTGATCGGGACCGAATGATTACATCTATACCACGCCGCGCCCCCGACCGCTCCGCGAGGTCACGCGACACAAGAGCAGGGGACTCTCCGTTCGTGTCCATCGACCGCGGTCGGTGTCCGGCGCGGCTGCGGCGGCTGAATAGCCTTCTATCAGGGCCACGCATTCAAGTGGGGCGCAGGGCGAGCAAGGGTACGTTGCCCCCGCGGTGACCGGACGGGTACGTCCGTCACGCGCAGACCTGGTTCATAGATCGCGTACCGGCGTGGGGGAGTCGCGCAGCTCCACGAGAAAGCGTTCCAGTTCATCCGCGACCGATCCCCAGGAATACCGGCGCTCGACGAGCGATCGGGCGCTAGCACCGATGCGCGCGCCGAGTTCCGGTGACTCGAGGAGCCGGCCGACCTCAGACGCGAAAGTGCCCGGATCGTCGGCGATCAGAATGTCCTGGCCTGGAACCGCGACGATCCCCTCAGCCCCCACTGTGGTCGAAACGATCGGCCTCCCCATAGCCATCGCCTCCAAAATCTTGAGGCGGGTACCGCCCCCGACCCGGAGCGGGACGATGATCGCCGCCGCCTCCGCCAGGTGAGGGCGCAAGTCCTCGACCATCCCGGTCACTTCGACACGCGGGCCTCGGTGGCGCAGGACTTCAGGGGTCGGGCGAGGCCCGATCACCTTGAGCCGGGCCTCGGGATGAGTTCGCTGCAGGAGAGGCCAGGTCACCGCAAGGAAGTGCAGCATCCCATCCTGGTTTGGAAAGTAGTCGAGCGTTCCAAAGAACACGATTGAGCGTCCATCGGGTTTGCGGTGCTCGGGGCGAGGACGAAAATATTGCAGGTCGACGCCGTTCGGAACAACCTTGGCCCTGATCGAAGGGCATAACGCGATCGCCCGCGAAAGGTCCTCACCAGACGTGAACAACACTCCGTCTGCTCGGTTCCAGGCGTCGATCTCTTCGCGCCGGACCTTCCGCCAGTTGACCGCGTAGTGAAGTTTCCTCAGTACCCCGTGGCTCACCGCCGCCTGCCGCCGACTCAGGTCGTGCTCGATGTTATGCTCATCGACAAGGACGCGAGGCAGCGGTCGGCCAGCCTGGGCGTGCCGAACGCTGTAATGTGCGAGAAATGGAAACTCGACGAACACGGCGTCGTAGCTCGTGACCAGCAACAGCCGGTCAAGTTGCCTCTGCATCTCCGGGGTGGTCCACAAGTATCGCTCCAGGCTGGGGCGAGCAAGGAGCAGCCGCAGTTGATGGAGGCGCACCGCCAGCTTGCTCCTCCACTGCGTGGGCACGAGCACGAGCTCGCGGCAGTACGCGCGCATGGCCTGTCCCGCGGCCGTCGCGTCCGTGGAGGAGTCCACCAGCGACACCGCGCTCACAGAGTGGCGACGCGCGAGCGCGATCATGAGTCCCTCCATTCGGCGCTGAGCGCCAATGGTTGCTGGGCTCGCCGGGAACGGCATCATGAAAAGCAGATCCAGATGGCGCCTCGCTTCCGGAACGTTGTCGAGCGGCTTGCTGGCAGGCCCCCCTGATCCTTACCAGATGAACTGCGGACGGCCGGTGTGGTCGGTAGAAGGACTCATGTCGGTAGATCCGGCCGCGTCGTCCTCGATAGCCAGGGCGTGCCGCTCTCTCTGACCCACTGCTGGTGAGCCCTTCGCTGAACCGGGCCGCCGTTGATGTCGGCGCAGACGGCACGCACGCGGTCAATCCGGCCCTGCCTAAGGGCCCTCCAAATTGTCTGTGCACATTCGCTGAGTAAGCTCACGGGCTAGCGGAGAGCCTGAGCCCTCGCCCCTTCGCCGGAGCGAGGGATAGCCCTGCATCGACTGAACATAGTGGTCCTCTATGAAGCCGCACCCCACTGTGGCGACATTTCATTTCGGTTCTCACTAGCTCGCTGCGCCTCACTGTCACAATGCTTCACCGGTGTCGTTGGGACCCGGGACGCCCGCGCGCCGACGCGAGTGCCACGTGCTCGCGAGGATCAGCAAGGACTTCGGCCCCCGCACGAGGTAGCGGTGCGCAAGCCGCCGAGGCTCCTGAATGAGTCGGAAGAGCCACTCCAGGCCAGCCTGCCGCATCCAGACGGGCGCGCGCCGTACGCGCCCCAGGTAGAAATCCAGGCTCGCGCCCAGCTGCACGGCCACGGCCGGGCGTAGCCGCTCGCGTACGCGATTGATCCACAACTCGCCCTTGGGCGCGCCGAGCAGGGTCACGATGAGATCTGGCCTCGCCTTCGCGATCAGCGCCACGAGGGCCTCCTCGCCCGCCTCGGCGGTGAGACCAATGGTAGGAGCCGCCGTGCCTGCGATCGTCACTCCCTCCTCGCGCGCAAGCCGTTCCGCACCCTCCTCCACCACGCCCGGCCCTCCACCGAGGAGGAACACGCGCCATTCCCGCTTGCTGGCAAGCCTCATGAGCGGCAGGAAGAAGTCAGAGCCGGCAACGCGTTCCGGAATGGCCGGCCCGAAGAGCGGCGATATCCATCGAAGTGGCTGGCTATCGCACAGCGATAGGTCGGCGCGGGCATATGCTTCTGCGAACTCGGGAAGTTGCTCTGCCAGCACGACGTGGTCGACATTGGGAGTGTATACCGCCCCACCGCGTCGGGCAGCGACCAGATTTTCGATGGCGACCAGAGCCTGGGCATGATCGACAGCGTCGACACACACCCGCCCGAACCGGACCTGGGCCGAGTTCACGGCCGCCCACCCCGGCCTGCAGAGGATGGGAACGCCACGGCGGTGCTCACTTGGCGCTCCTGCCACATCGCCTCGCGCTCGACTGTGATCCGCGCGATGGCGCGCTTCTTCCCGAGCAGCAAAGACCATCGCTGGTAGCTCCGAAGGAAGCGCCGAAAGTCTCGGTCATCGTAGCGTGGAAGGCGCCGGGCCGCGCTGGAGAGGTAGCCCCACACGGTGGCGAGGCTTCCGGTCACGGCCGGATGTCGGGGCAGCCGAAAGATGGCACTTGCGAGCAGGAACAGCGGGTCGGTGCCCATGAAGTACTGCCCGAACCCACCGCGCACGCGGCCTGTGTGAATCCCCTTCTCACTCGAGCCCATGGGTCGCAGGTGGACGAAACGAAGCTGCTCGTCGTTGAATGCCGTCGCCATCCATCCCAGCATGCGGGCCCGGTGGCAGTCGATCCCGTCCCACATGACCTGGCGGACGAACCCTCCGATCTCACGGAAGCATCTGACCCGATAGAACTTCGTCATGCCCACTGACATCTCATCGCCGCACACCTCAGGGGTCAGCCCTCGGCCCCGGGGTCGGAACCAGGGCTTGCCCGAGCAGGTCCCCAAGCGAGGCTCAGCCTCCATCTTCTCAATCAGGATCTCAAAGTACTTAGTTGGCAACTCGAGATCCATATCCAACTTGCAGAGGTAGTCGAAATCGTCGAGGTTAACCGTCTCCAAGCCTGAGTAGAATGCTTCGATGACGCCCGACCCTACGGCGCGCTTACCTCGATCAGAACGCCGAACCACGCGTAAATAACTGAGGCGTCTCGCGTATTCTGCCAGGATCTCGGGTGTTTCGTCGTTCGAGCCATCGTCGACCACCACCCACAACGCCGGAGCAATCGACTGGGCTGCGACGGTTTCGAGAGTCCTCCGCATATGCTTCGCCTCGTCCCTGCAGGGGGAGATGAGCAAGTACCGCCGGGAGTCCATGTGCACGCCCCTTTCCGCAACTGGCTCGAGCGTAAGCACTTGCCGTCGCCCGCCCTAGCTGTTTACCGGAACACGCGGTGGCGGTGGCACCAGCGCACCAGAACGTAGATAGCCCACACCCGCGACCAATACAGGCCCGGAGCCCCGTCGAGGAACGCTCGCCACAGCCGCTCCACCGCCTCCGGTCGAAGCCCCACTGCCCGGACTGCGCCCGGATCAAGTAGAGCCTCGTCCATCGCCTTTTTTAGGCCGCGCCGGATCCAGCCGTCGAACGGCAGCTCAAAGCCTCGCTTTGGGCGCTCGAATAGCTCTGGGGGCAGACCTTGTAGCCCCAGCCTGCGGAGCACGGCCTTGCGCCCCACCGGTGAGTACCTGGTCGTTTCCGGTAACAGGTCGACGGACTCGAACAGTACGCGGTCGACCAGCGGTAGACGCTGCTCGATCGAGGCCGCCATGCTGACCGAATCGTTGTCCCGGAGGAGGCGCTCTCCCAGGAACATTCGCAGCTCCATGATACTCACGGCGGAGAGTGCAGAGCGGGAGCGAGTCTCCCGAGCCAGCCGTTCTCGCATTTTTTCGGTAAGCCCATCCACGAGGGCCCCTGCCACGTCGCTGGCTAGCAGCTCGGTGTTGAATTCCGGGAGGAACAACGCGTGAGCCAGCTGGTAGAGAGCAGTCAGGTCGTCGCCCCTGCGAATCATGTCGGGTAGCTTCGCCCACCGCGTCTGGGGATCGACCTGCCCACGGCGCCGGCTCGCCAATGCAAAGGAGGCGAGCCACGCCAGCGCCGTGCGCGGGAGCCACCCACTTCGCCTGGCCCAACGCTGCAGGACGGGCAGGTCTCGGAACGAGGAATATCCCCCGAACAGTTCGTCCCCACCTGTCCCCACGAGAGCAACCGTGAACCCAGCCGCACGGATGGCTCGAGACATGTAGTAGGAGTTCAGCCCGTCGAAGGTTGGCTGGTCGAGGCTATCCAGAGCGGTCTCGAGTTGCTCGACCACGTGGCTCTCGGTGAGCACCACCTCCCGGTGCTCGGTACCGATGGCGGCAGCGACCCTGCGTGCAATCGGTCCCTCATTCAGTTCCGAGCCCTCGAACGCGAGCGTGAAGGTGTGGATTGGCGCCCGGGATGAGCGCTGCGCGAGGTTGGCAACGGCGGACGAGTCGACGCCTCCCGACAGGAACACGCCCAAAGGCACGTCGCTAAGAAGATGCAACCGCACGTCTTCCTCGAGGATGTGCTCCAGTTCCCGCTCTGTGAGAATCCGGTCGGGCGCGGGAGCGCTCGTCGCGGCCCAGTGCTCCCTGCTCGAGACCTCGGACCCATCGCCGTTTAGCTCAAGGATCCACCCCGGGGGGAGAAGCTCCACTCCGCTCACCATGGTCTCGGGGCCAACCACAAATCCGTTCCACACCACGGAAGAGACGGCACGCGGATCGATGCGCGTCGCACCCAGCAGACCGCTCGCGAGGAGCGCTCGAATCTCCGAGGCGAAGAGCACGGCCCAGTCCCCATCCCGGTCCTGATTTCGGGCTACGTAGAGGGGCTTGATCCCCAGAGGATCGCGGACCAAGAGCAGCACCCGTCGCGCGCGATCCCAGGAAGCGAACGCGAACATCCCCCGGAACCAGGCCACCGCCTTGGGGCCGTACAGCCCCAGGGCCCTTAGCATCACGGCCGTGTCACCGCTGGACTCGAACGTCTGGCCCTCGAGGGCGAGCCGCTCGCGCAACTCTTGATAGTTGTAGACCTCGCCGTTGAAGACGATGGTGTGTCCAGTGACTTGGTCCACCATTGGTTGAGCGCCCGCGGGCGACAGATCCAGAATGGCCAGCCGGCGGTGGGCGAACATGGCTCCCCAGCCGCGGGCGTCCACCTCTGATTGCCACATGCCCTGCGCATCGGGGCCTCTGTGGGCCATGGCATCGCTCATGCGTGCCAGAGCCGCATGGTTAGATGCGTCCAACTTCCCGACTATACCGGCGATTCCACACATGGGTCGCTTGAGTCCGGATTAGCCGGAACCGACCTCCCGCTCCGTGCATCTCGCGTTTTCGAGCCTCATACTACATATGCGCTCGCGCCGGGTCGTCACTCCCTCGGGAGAACGACCCATAGCCGCGGGACAACCTCGCGCGGTGCGCCCCGGAAGGGATGCACGGGTCTCCACCTCATGGGAAAGAAGAGCTTGCTCCGACGCGGAGCCGCCGCTCGTCCCAAAGCGGAGGGGCCATCGAGAAGAGTGAGGTCACCAGCCGACCCTTCAAGGCCCGGGGCGAACCTTCCCTTGAAAAGTCACGATGGCTGAAAAGACAGTCTACCATCATTGGCTCTTACCGCGCAGCTGACGTGAAATCCCTCCTGAGCCGGGATTCTCTTGAGCGCCGAGTGGGCGACTTTCAGGTTCGCAACGACGGGGGGCCGACCCGGCGTTCCGCAATGGGAAGCGTAGTCCCGCATATGGCGTCTCACGTTCAGTCTCATCGCTACGTGAGTGGCGTGCTCTCGAGATCGAGGCGACCTAGAAAGGCAAGCAGATGACCCACCTGCTCCTTGCCCTGATCCTCGGAGCGCAGGCGCTCCAGCCGGTCACGTTCTCCCCGGCCGGGGGGAAGTACACCTCTGCGCAGACCGTCTCGGCCAGCACCCTGACTCCCCAAGCGACCTTGTACTGCACGATCGACGGCACGACCCCGACCCGCAGTGCCAAGCTCCGCTTCACGAACCGGGCCACGTTCACGGTCGACTCCACTGAGACGATCGCCTGCCAGGCATTCACGACCATTAGCAAAGGGAAGGTGTACAGAGAGTTCTATACCGTCAGCACCGCCGGCGCGTTCTACGCGTTGCCCGCCTCCTACACGACGCTTTGGCAGCCGGGAGTGACGTACACCGTCTCGGCCGGCGCGACCAAGCCGGCCGGCAAAGGTACCCCCTCCACCTCATGTACTACCGGCTGCCAGCCGCCCCCGGGCTGGGCTGGCGGCATTCCCAACAGGACGACCGTCTGTGCTACCATCAATCCTAGTGGGGACACGTCCGGCGCGACGGACGTGAGCAATATCCAGAACGCGATCAACGGCTGCTCAGTCGGAGGGGTCGTCCAGCTTGCGGCCGGGACCTTCTACGTCCCGAACGGTCGGACCATCAACCTGAAGTCGTACGTGACCCTGCGTGGTCACGCCAACGGCCAGTACGGCGACCCCAATGCCACAGTGATCCGGTGCCAGTCGTTTGGAGGATGTGTCCCCATCCATTTCGGGGATTGGTCGCACAACAGCACGAAGAACTGGTACCAGCAAGTGAACCTCGCAGCGGACGCCGTTAAGGGCGCCTACGGTGTCCAGCTTTCGGGGTCGACCAACGCCCAGCTCGGAGAGATCGTCACCATCGACGAGCAGTATGACCCCAATTTGACTTGGTATAGTGATAGGCAGATGAACGATTACCTCGGGTGGGGCGAGAACCGCACCGGCACGCGGGCGGCGTCCCGCCCCATCGGTCAGGCTCTGGAGATCGCCTCGATCAACACAAGCGCCCCCTACAGCACGACATCCCCCCTGGTGACGTTCACGGCCCCGTTCAACCGGACCTATCGGGTCGCCTTCGCCGCACACATGGCCCGGCTCACGCAAGACGGTGTGAACGTGACACAGGGGGTCGAGTGGGCCGGCCTTGAGAACATGAACCTACTCAACTGTATGGCCGGGGACGCCCAGGGCTGCGTGGTCATGTGCGTCTCCAAGTACAGCTGGGCGAAGAACATCGAGACCAGCGGCGGCAATGTCCTGTTCATGCACACCTTCCGCTGCGAGCTGCGCGACTCGTTCGTCCACACGGGCGGGAGCCCGCACCCGGGCGGCGGCGGGTACCTCCTGACCATCGACACCTATGCAGCCAGCAATTTGGCGGAGAACAACATCATGTGGTCCGCCAACAAGGTGATGGTGATGCGGGACACCGGTGGGGGAAACGTCATCGGCTACAACTACATGGAGGACGGGTACGGGGCCCGATACGGCAATTGTCGGCCCGACTGGTCCGATCTGACGTGCTCCGGCCTGGCGGAGGTCGGATTGAACGCCTCCCACGGGACCACGCCGCACGAGGAGCTGTTCGAGGGTAACCAGTCGTACAACTCTGACGGCGACTCAACCTGGGGCAACTCCATCTACATCACGTTCTTCCGCAACCACCTGACCACGTCCCGCCGGAACATTGGCAATGGCTCTGGCATGACGAACGGGTCGGGCTACTGCAACGGTGCCTGGTCGTGCTCCGGACCAGTCGCCAGGCTCCAGGACGACGGCAACCGGCGCGGCGTCGGCACGGGCGCGAATCACAATTACTACGCGTACGTTGGTAACGTGATCGGCTACCCTTCGACATACCTCCAGAAGGTGGCGCCGTGGCCCGGCGCGCCCTACCCGGCCAGGTTCAGCCCGAAAGGCGGCGTGACCAACTCGTTCGAGTACGAGCAGATAGACTTCGGCGCCGTCGGCCTGGACGGCCTCGTCCACATGTGGCAGTTCGAGACCCCCATCCCGACCGTCATCCGCGACGGGAACTACGACTACTTCACCAACCAGGTTCACTGGCACGGGATCGGTGGCTCAGGGAGGTCGAACGGCCTGACCTGTTGCGGTGCCTCAACGACCGGCAGCGGGGGACTAGCGAACTCTTGGTACATCCCGGCTTCCATGCAACCGCCACCGTTCTTCCATGGCTCAACCTGGCCCTGGATCGACGGTACGAATTCGACCAACCCGATCCCGGGTACACTGCCGGCGCGCATGAGGTTTGACGCTGGCACGCCCGATTCGCCGTAGTCTGGCTTGGCCGGATCGATCGCCAATGCGCTGCCCACGCCCACTGGTGGCGGCCTTGGCGCGCGCGTCGCAGGAGCTCGCACCTACCCGACTCACCACAGATCCCAGCGCCCTCCCAAGACCACGGCCAATGCCAGAACGGCGTTGGCGGCCGCGTGGGCAACGACCGCGTCGCCCAGACGGCCGCGCCAGAGCCGAACCGCCGCGAACACGAGCCCGGAAGCGAACCCCGCCAGCCAGGCGGAGTGAATCCCCCCGAAGGCCACCGACGAGACGAGGATCGAGACCCAGGGCCAATTCCGGAGGCTCCGGGAGGGCTCGTCCACCGGAGCCTGGGTCAGCCACCGGAGCAGAAAGCCCCTGAACGCCAGCTCCTCGACGAGGGGAATCACGAGCACCGACCCCACTACTCGGGCGAGGACCCAGGCCACGCGAGCGGACACGGGAAGAACCGCCAGTGCCGGGGAGAGCTCGTCTCTTCTCACGACGAGAACCGCCCAGGCGAGCCCGATGCTCAGACCGACGAGAGCGGGCAGCGCGCTGCGTGTGGGCACGAGCGGCGGCAGACGGTCCCGGACGGCGGCGAGGACCGCCAGGGGGGCCACGATCCGAGCGGCGTACCACAGGTCGAGCGTCCCGCTCGCGAACACACCCGTCAATAGCGCGGTGGCGAGGCTCGCGAGGAGCGGCGCGAGCCAGCTCGTGTCCGGGGCCTCCGGCGTCGTTCCGTGGAGGTCCCTTCCGGACTGGCTGAACCAGGCGACCCGCTCCACGACTGCCAACAAGCCGAGGGAGAGCCCCGCAAAGAGAACCCACCCCAGCTTCGAGTGGAACCCCCCGATGGCCAGGGCCTCAGCGCCGAGCGAGCCCGCCAGGACGAGAGACGCGATCCGGAGCACATTGAGGACGACCGCGAGAGCCGCGCCGATCGGGACGACGAGCAACGCACGCTCCACGCGGAGCCGGTCGCGCGCGAGCACGATCCACACAACCAAGAAGGTCACCACCAAGCCGATCCCGCTAGCGCCAGAGCAGACGGGAGCGATCTGCACCTCGAAGCCGTTCAGTCCAAGAACCGCCTCGCTTCGCTCGACCGTTACCGTGCCGGCCGGGCCGAGGAGCCATGCGGCAGCTTGGATCGTGGACGAGGAAAGGTATCCCCAAAGCTCCTCGGCCGCAGCGGCGGCCCGCCAGACCAAACCCCCTAGAGCCAATGAAAGGAGGACTCCCCGCCAACGCCGCAGAGCGCCGAGCCACCATGAAAGTGGCGCCGTAATCGCGAGCGCGAGAAGCGCCGTGCTCCCAGCGGAGACCACCAGGATCGCGAGCGCGCCGGGACCGAGAGGTGGGCGACCTGGTTCGAGCAGGTGGCCCGCGAGCAGGGCGGTGCCCGCGAAAGCCAAGGAGTGCACCATCGCAGCAGGGATGGGCCTACTGTCGGGCAACGGCGGGAGCCGGAGACGCTCACTTCCGGTGCCATGGAGGCTCATCAGATACCCAGCGATGATCGCCCCGAGGACCACCGGGAACGCGACGCGAAGAGCATCCGCGGCTGCCACCGCGAGGCCTTCGGTGGGAAGGTCCAGCCACAGGGAGAGCGCCAGGTACTCGAGGAGGACGAGCACGAACGGGAAAGCCAGGCGGAGGGAACCCGCCTGGTTGCCCGGCACAACCGCTGGCGCGACCGGCCTCAACCTATCTATCGACCACGGCGCTTGACAATCATGAGGGCGCCGCCGGCCAGCAGTGCGGCCACAGCCCCGGCCACGGCCACGTCAAACTCGGGAACCGATCTCCATCTCCACCACCTGCTTTCCGAAACCTCCCTCGCGCTCACGGGGCCGGAGATCGCGGCGATCACGAGAGCCACCTTGAGAGACGCTGCCGCTGTCCTCTTCAGCATGATTTCCCTCCCCCTACGCGATAGGGGAGCTGCGTTCGCAACCCCGACCGGCTCCTAGCGCTTACTCTCATGTGGGGCGCTGTCGTCCTCAATACCATGAAGGAGGTTCAGGTCACGCATGGGCCAACGCTGTGAGTGAAATCACGGGGTGCGCCAAGGTCTCAAAGCATCGGGTTGAACCCGAGTCCGATTAGTGTTCTCCTCCGCTCTCTTCGTCTCGGGATGCAAACCTGAAGCTCGGTCTCCATCGCCTTTTCGCCGTCGTTCTCTTGGGTGTGGCTTCATCCACCCACCCGGACGACCTCCCCTCGCCAGACGCCATGTGGCTCGGCGAGCGCATCGTGCCCTGGGCTCTCGTGGAAGGCTACCGCGCCGGCCTCGAAGAGAACGCCTTCGAGAAGGCGACCGCGGGGCGCTTCGCCGATTCGGACCTGCCGACGCTGCGCGCGCACGCCAATGAGGCGATGCGGCCGGTCTTGGACGAGGCCTTCCCCATGGAGCTTCTGGCTGGGATCTCGGCACAGTTCCTCTCGCACCACTACTCCGCGGAAGAGCTGAGGGCCCTCAGGGCCCACGAGGAGTCCCCCCTGGGACAGAAGCTCCGAGCCTTCGAGCAGCGCGCCGCCGCTCTCCCAGGCCCGACGCCCGAGGCGCGTGCCAAGGCCCGAGAGGCGCTCGCACGCCAAACGTTCTCGACCGGCGAGCAGAAGGACCTCGAGGCGTTCGCGAATTCGCCCCTCGGAAGGAAGGGGGTCGCGCTTTCTCCCGAGCTCGCGGCCTTTTACGTGAACCAGCTGGAGCGCCACCGGACCTCCATCCAGCGGGATCTCGACGAACGCCTGCGGCGCTCCGTCGAGGCGGTCCTTCCCGCGGCGGGACGGTAGCCCAGCCTCGCCCGCCGAGAGCGGCGCTTTCACTTCGCCTTCATGATCCTCGCCATGACCGCGGCGACCTCCGGATCGCCGGGGGCGAGGGCCAGGGTGCGCCGGAGCAGCGCCAGGGCGCCGGCGTTCCTTCCGGCCTCGAGTTCGGCCAGGGCGCGCTCGAAGCACCCCTGGGCCTCCGGGGTCCGCGCCGGGGAGCGCCGCTGGGCGCCCCCGGTGAGCGGCGGCGGCGTCCCCTGCGAATTGGTCCCTTCGCCCGGGCCGGGGTCGAGCCCGCGAGGCCGAGGCGGGAGCGCTGGTTCTTGAGCCGGAGACGGCCAGGTGACCGGCATCATCTCGGCGGCGGTGACGAGCCAGTCGGCTGGCGGCTCGGGTTCAGGCTCCCCGGCGGCCGGTGCGGTGGGCTCGGGCGATGGCCCCACCGGCGCCGCCACGGTGGGCCCGCCTTGCGCCGATGGAGGCTCCGGCGGGGCGCCCCGGAGGTCCACCGGGGCGGGCGGGGCCATCGGCGACGCGGCTGCGAAGGAGGCGAAGTTGGGCCTCGCCGGCACGCCTGGCGCGACCGGGGGCGGCGCCTGCGGGCTCGCGGGCGAGGGCGCGGTGCGCAGGGGAGCCGGCGGCGGCGTCAGATCCGGGACCGGGGAGGTGCGAAGGGCCTCCACCGCCAGCGAGGACTCGGCCTCGGAGAGGATCTTCCTCCACGCGTCCGGGTGAACCGAGCCGCCGCGCGAGAGGGTGACGTGCTGATGGGCGAGGAGCGAGAAGAGGGCGCGCTGCACCTCCGGCCACCGATCGCGGAGGAGGGCGCGGATCTCGGCCACCGAGGTACCGCTCCCCAGGGCGCGGAGCAGGGCGACCTCGTCGGGCGTGAAGTCGACGAGGAACCGCGGCGGGGCGGCAAGGTACACCACCGCGTCGAACGGGATCCGGTCGGGGATCCGCCGGAAGGCCTTGAGGCCGGGGGCGCGAGAGAGGACCTCATCGAACCAGGCCTTGCTGTCCTCCAGGGCGGCCTCGTCGTAGGCGATACCCAGCCGCCAGGGGGCCCGGTCGCTGACCCAGGCGACCCGCCCCGAGATGCGCAGCGGCTCCTTCACCGACTCGTGAGCCAACACGAGCTGGACCGGCTCGCCCCTCCGCACCAGCCGGGGCGAGACGAGCTGGCAGCCGTGGCCCCCGATGTCCTCGGTGGTGGCCTCGAACGAGCCGTGCGCCGACACGACCGTCGTGCCGCAGCGCGCCGGGGCCCGTGGCGAGCGCCGGGGGTTCTGGATGAATTCCGCCACCCGAGGGGCATTCTACCCCGATCCGGGGGACCTACCTATCCGGTGTCCGACTACGCGCCCGTCCCGGCGGCGAGGGACAGGCCTCGGGCCGAGGCTCACTCCCCCATCGCCTTCAGCACGAGCCGCTTCCGGCGCCGTCCGTCGAACTCGAAGTAAAAGATCTGCTGCCAGGGACCGAGGTCGAGCTTTCCCTTGGTCACGGGCACGATCACCTGGTGCCCGATGAGCAGGTTCTTGAGATGAGCGTCCCCGTTGTCCTCGCCGCTCGCGTGGTGATGGTAGGGGGGGGCGGGCGTTGTGTCGTCGGCGTCCGGGCCGGGTGCGATGCGCTGGACCCATTCTTCTATGTCCCGGTGCAGCCCGGGCTCGTCGTCGTTCACGAACACGCCCGCGGTGATGTGCATGGCAGAGATAAGGATCATCCCCTCGGCGATGGCGCTCTCGTGGCAGAAGTCCCGCACCTCGTCGGTGATCCGCACGAGGCCGCGCCGGCGAGGCAGATCGAAGGTGAGGTACTTGGTCGATGTCTTCATGGGCCCGATGACCGGTTCGGTGGCCGGCCCCTCACTCTTGCACCTCACCCGTTCCCAGGATGCCGATCCGATCGGTTTTCATCGGCTATCTGTAGTGGCGGGGTGCTGGCCGGACACCTGCCCGGGCGGGTTTCCGGTTGGCGAAAGGCCGAGGATGCGGTCCAGCTCGTCCAGGACGGAGTCCCCTTCGGCGAACTTGCGC
This sequence comes from Anaeromyxobacter sp., assembly GCA_035686075.1. Taxonomy (GTDB): domain Bacteria; phylum Myxococcota; class Myxococcia; order Myxococcales; family Anaeromyxobacteraceae; genus Anaeromyxobacter. The sequence continues at coordinate 49,741 of DASRZU010000045.1, read as the reverse complement.
GCGAAGTGGTCCCCGCTCGCGAGGAGGGCCGGGAGGTCGGCGGTGCCGAGGATCCGCGGGTGTGGCGCGCGGGAGGACCAGTCGACGTACCGGAAGGACCGGGGCGCGACCCGAAGCCCGGGGGCGTTGCAGATCACCGTGTGGACGTACGCCTCCTCCGGCACGTGGCGCGCCGCGAACCAGCGCGCCACCTCCGGCCGCTCATCCTGGGAGCGCAGGAGGTGCTCGACGCCTCTGCGGCCGAGCGTCCACCAATGCTCACCAGCAAAGCATCGGAAGCCTCGAGAGAAAGGGGAGAGGAGGGGCGCCAAGAGGGGCGAGCGGACCCGTACGCGGACGCCCGCCACGCGGTAGGTCGACGAGTAATACCGGCGAAAGCAGACCTCCTGATTTGCCCTCCCCTCGTTCACCCCGAGGCCGTGCGGCCCCTCGACGACCCGGTCGCGTCGCCAGGGGTGCACGGGTCTCGCATCGATGAACGCGTCTGCCCCCGCCTCCCGCAGGTCGGTGAGCACGCGATCGCGCGGTGCGATCGGGTAGTCGGCTCCGGAGAGGAGCACCGCGTAGTCCGGCCCTCCCCCCCCGCCGTGCAATAGACGCAGGGTTGCCAGCGCAGCTTCGACGAGGGACCACGCCCCCCAATCGGTCGCGAGGTGCGGGCGGACCCATCGCACGTCCGCCGGGAAGACCGCCGTGTCAAGCGCGCACTGGTCGAAGTTGTGGTTGATAGCGATGGGCGTAGCGGGGCCGTACAGCGCGCGCAGCCTAGTCACAAGGCGGAGGACCTGTCCCGGCTGAAAGTGCGTCAGAAGGGCGAAGCCGATCGGCTCGGTCATTTCTCGCTCCTGAGACGAGGACTCGGCACTCTTGCCCTTCTCATCCGCCTTGGAGGTGGCGCGCGACCCCGAGCTCGCAGCGCGTTGCATGGTTGGTGAGCGTTCTCTCCAGGATCTCCTGGTTGCGTGGGAGGAGCGCACGAGACGCCTCGGGGTGCCAGAGATGAAAGGCGACGGCCGCGAACTTGAGCTGCAGTCTTCGCACGCCGGAGTGCTGCATCCGCGCGACGAACTCGGAATCCTCCCGCCCCCAGCCCACGAACCGCTCGTCGAACCCGTTCACGCGAAGGGCGTCCTCTCTCCAGAACGCCAGGTTGGCGCCGCGGACCCGGTACACGTTCCTCGCGTCGTAGGACGCGAGCCGAGACAGCCAACGGCTCCGGACCGCGTTCTTGCGGTTGCGCGTCCCCCGTTCGAAGGGGCCGAATTCGATCCGCCCCCGCGCGAGCGCGTCCCGGGTCACGGCCTCGGAGAGGAGCACCCGCCCCCCCTGCACCATCCTCCCCGGGCGCGAAGCCCGGGCGTGATCCGCAAGGAACGAGGGCTCGAGCACGAGGTCCCCGTCCACCATCACGATGTAGTCGCCCCGGCCTTGGGCGATGGCCCGGTTCCGGATCTCGGAGAGCCTAAACCCCAGATCCTCGTGCCAGCAGTGACGAACCGGGAAGGGGGCCCGGGATGCCGCCTCCTCGACCACGGCCCGGGTCTCCCCGCCGGATCCGTCGTCGGCGACCACGATCTCCCCGGGAACGAGTCGCTGGCGTAGAGCGCTCCTCAACACCAGCGCCAGGGCATCGGGCCGGTTGTAGGTGCTCACCAGCAGGGAAATCTGCATTTTTTTCATCGAACCATGCCGGCCCCCAACGTGGCAAGGGCTCGGGACGGCCCGGGCGACGGGCCTGGCCCGAAGCAGCGACCTGGCTCGGGCTCGCGTGCTAGACGGAATGGAGGTCGTCTAGCGTTGCGAACGAGCCTCGTCGTCACCACCTACAATCGCCCCGCGCCCTGGGCGTGGTGCTCGACTCGGTGCTCCATCGGCGTCTCCACCCGGGCGAAGTCGTCGTCGCGGACCACGGCTCCGGGCCGGACACGGCCGAGGTCGTGGTGGCCTTCGCGGCGCGCGCGCCGTGCCAGGATTGCGTCCCAAGGCGAGGCGAATTCGGTCCGCGCTTCTCCTCTCCCGGCGGCCGGTCCGCCTCGGACCGCTGGGGCTCGGGCTAAGGAATCGCTTCAACGCGGTCCACTCCCGAACGCTCTGTCGGCTCGCTTCCGCGAGAGCGCAGACGTCTTCCGCGTTCGGAGCGCCAACCTCGCCTGCTGGCGCGCGGACGTCTTGCGAGTGAACGGCTTCGACGAGGACTTCGTCGGATGGGGACGCGAGGACTCGGACTTTTCCGCCCGCCTCCAGCACGCCGGCCTGCGAAGACTGCAGCTCAAGTTCGCGGCCATCGGCTACCACCTGTGGCACCGCGAGGAGCCCCGTCGGCTCCTTCCTCACAATCAGGGCATCCTCGAGAAGACCTTGGCTACCCCCCGTTGCCGGTGCCCCAACGGCATCGACAAGTACCTCTAGGCGGCGGAGGTGACGTCAGTCGCTCGCTGAGCCGCAGCCAGGGGTGCCGTGGCACAGGTTGCAAGTCGAGGGGTTGGACATGCTGTTCGTGGCGTGGGGAAAGGTCCAGGCATTCGTGTAGGCCGATCCCGCGCTCGCGGCCCCGGTTCCGGTGGGGACGCTGTGGCACTCGCTGCAGTCGACCGCGAAGAAGTGGGAGGGGGTCGTGACGTTGCAGCTGTCGCCGCCCCGCGTCGCGGTGATGCTCGTGAGGGTGTAGGGCCTCGAGTCGCCCGTTCCGGCGCTCTGGGTCGCCGCTCCGTTCCAAAGGGTCCCGACGAGGTTCGTGCCGGCCTCGTGGCACGAGTTGCAGCTGGAGTTGATGAGTGCCGAGGCGTGGTCGTAGCCGATCGCACCGGCTCCGCCCACGCCGCTCTGGTGGCAGATCGAGCAATCGAGGGTGGCATTGCTGGGGTGGGGCAGGTTGGCGATGCCGGCCTGTGTGGTGGGACTCGTGGCCGGGGGCTCGGGGATGCTGAACCCTCCCACGGAGATGAACTGAGGCGCCGAGCCCGTGCCCCACGACTGGGTGGTGTGACAAGAGCCGCAGTCGGCGCTGGTCGCGATGTGGGTAAACCCGGCCCTCGGCAAGGCGGCGAACGAGGCGCCCACCGCGTGGCAAAGGGCGCAGTTGCCGGTGATCCCCGTGTGACTGTAGGCCCCGGGCGTCGGCGCGCCGTGGCACTGGTAGCAGGCCGCACTGGTGTACGCGTACGTATTCACGCTGTTGTGCACGAGGTCGGTCGGGGTCTGGTCGTGGGTATGGCACCCGATGCAGGCGAAGGCCGAGAACGTGGTCGGATCCGTGTGACAGGTGGCGCAGTCGAGGGCGTGTTCGCCGGCCGCGATGGGAAAGGCGGGGTGGTTCGCGGGCGAGATGGCGGAGAAGCCCGACGAACCGCGCCCGCAGCCAGAGAGCACCACCGCAACCGCGAGGCCGAGGAGGGCGAGTGCCCCGGGGAGTGGGGGGCTCATCCCGGGCCTCCCGAACGCGGGGAGTCCTCCCTGCCGCCCGCCCGGGGGGAAACTGGATCCGCGCGACTGGTTGTGAGGATCGTCACTGGCCGTGTACCGCGCCCGGGGGACACAGTGCCGGGCGACCGGTTTCTCCATCGTCGTCCTCAAATGGCGGTCAGCCGTGTTCTCGGCAAGTTTGTTGACCGGGACCCCCCACAAGGCCCTCCGATCCACAACCCCCGCCCCGGCGAGCGATCCCGACCCTCCGACGCCGACCTCCAGGCTGCCGCTACTCCCGAGACTCAACCCACGGTCGGTTCGAACTATCCGCTCGACTTGAGACCCTGGCCGGGCACGCCAAGGGGAGCTTCGAGGTCGCGCCCAGCCGAACGGGCGGGCGCGGCGCCTGCACACCAATTCCCCGATCCACTGGGGGGGATTAGTGAGGCGAAGCGGGCCAAGGCTCCCCTCCCTTTGGGACGGGCTCTTTGTGGTTTCCAAAGGGGCGCTGCCCCCGTCCGCAAACGCTCCATCCTCGCGTGGGTCTGCAGCCTCGGCGGCGGGCTACGGGGAGGTCCAGCCGCGAGGACGGCCTGGGGGAAAGGGCCACGGCCGAGGCTGTGGGGAGATTCCATTTGGGCAGCCCAAGGCTCTCCTCGGCGCACCCGCCGCACGCCGCCGGAACTCCCGGACGAAGGGAGGTTGAGAGGGCGACCGGAATCCTGGCTTAGCGCCTCAGAACGGATGAACGAATAGCCCGCTCCGTAGTTTGGGCTCGAACCAGGTGCTCTTGGGCGGCATGAGCTTGCCTGCGTCCGACACCGACATGAGCTGATCCATGCGCGTGGGGAAGAGGGAGAGCGCGATGGACCATCCCTCCGCGGCCACCCGCCGCTCCAGTTCCGCCTGCCCGCGGATGCCGCCCACGAAGTCGACATCCTTGGAGGTGCGGGGGTCGCGAATCCCGAAGATGGGTCCGAGGATCTGGTCCTGCGCGATGGAGCAGTCGAGGGCCGCCACGGGATCCTCGGGGTCGTAGGATCCCGGTCGAGCCCGGGCCGTCCACCAGCGGCCCCCCAGGAAGACTCCGAACGAGAGGGGGGCCTCGGGCCGCGGCTGCGAGGCGGGCTCGACCTCCATCCCCCGGCGCAGCTCGGCGAGGAGCGCCTCCGGGCGACGCTGCCTTGGATCGCGCACGAGGCGGTTATAGGGGAGGATCTGCATCTGGTTGTGAGGGAAGACCACTGCCAGGAACACGTCGTGCTCGCCGGGTTGGCCACGGCGCGTGGCGTGGACCCGGGCCGCGGCCGCGGAACGGTGATGGCCGTCGGCCACGTAGAGTGCCGGAACCTCGGCGAAGAGGGCCAACATCTCTCCCTCCAGGCCCGGAGGCACGACCCAGAGCGTGTGCGAGACCTGGTCGGCCGTGACGAGGTCGACCTCGGGCGCGGCCTTCCGCACCTCCGCCACGAGCCCGTCAATAGGGGGACGGGCCCGGTAGGTGAGAAACACGGGCTCGTCATGGGCCTCGAGGGCCTCGATGTGCCGCCGGCGGTCGTCTTCCTTGTCGGCCCGCGTCTTCTCGTGCTTGCGGATCTGGCCGCGCTCGTACTCGTCGACGCTGGCGCAGGCCACGATCCCGGCCTGTTCGTGTCCTCCCATCCGCTGGGAATAGACGTAGAGGCGCTTCTCCGGGTCAGCCCGCAGGATCCCGCCCGCGACGAAGCTCCGAAGGGCCGCCCTCCCCTGTCGGTAGACTTCTTCCGCGTGCTCGTTCACAGACTCGGCGAGATCGATCTCGGGTCTCGACACGTGGAGGAAGCTCTCGGGGTTCCCCGCGGCGAGCGCACGAGCCTCCTGCGTCGAGATCACGTCGTAGGGGGGAGAGGCCACCCGGGCGGCCAGAACCGGCGGCGGTCGAAGTGCGCGAAACGGAACGAGGGTGGCCATGAAGCCTCCTGTGCCCCCATGAGATAGCAGACGGGATTGCGGGCGCCGCGCGCAGAATATGCGGATCCTGAGCGCAAACGCCCCTCACCAGAAGGGCGCAACGCGGCTCCAAACGCTTCGATCGCACCCCAACGTGTTGACAACGCGGGCCCCGAGGTGGGATGTGCATGTGGACGCGAGGGGCAAGTTCGCTTGCTTTCGATCAACTCTCGGCGCCGACCTGATCGTCATGCTGGCGCCATGGTTCGCCCGGGGAACTCCAGGCGCTCCGGGCGCGCGGGACCCGCAGGACCCGAGGACACTCCGCACATGCGCAATCACTTACCGGCGTCGCTCGTGATTCTCTTCGCGGCCGTCGCGATCGGCTGCGGCTCGTCGCGTGACATCAGCAGCTCCAACGAGCACGCCAATCAATATGGCTGCGATCAGTGCCACGGCTATCCGCCGCCGCCGCACTTCCCGGCGTACGCTCAGGACTTCCATCCCATCGGCGTGACGGGGGCGATGTGCTACGTCTGCCACCCGACGACGGTGAACCCAGACGGCCACACGATCGTCGCGGGCGGCACGCACAAGAACGGGCAGGTCGAGTACGTCGATTACCATACCGCCTCCTGCGATGCCTGCCATGGGCTGCCCCCCGCCACCGGGCGTCACACGTTCCATTTCACGACCGTCGGCGTCGCCTGCGGCACCTGCCACCAGGGCTTCGATCCCACCACCAAGGCGACCGACGACACGGTCCACATGCACGGCCTCGATTACATCGTCCTCGGGAACGGGACCCATCTCACGAAGCAAGCCCTACCCGACGGGACCTGGCCGGACACGGAATGCGCCGCCTGTCACTCGGCCCTGAGCGTTCCATAACGCTCGATCGGCCGGGGAAGCCTCGTGAGCCCGTCGCCGGCAGGACTGGCGGCGGGCTTTCCATTTTTCTTTGCCAGGGACCTCCCCATCGCTCCGCCGAGCGTGAGCCGGGCGGTCGAGGGCTCCTTCATTCCTTCGGCCATGGCGACGGGGATCGAGGCGGCAACGGCCGCTCGACGCGGTGTCCGGATCGGCCCTTCATCGCCTGCGGTCTTCCACTTCCGGGGACGAGGGCCGCGAGGAGACGCGACGCCGCATGGCGATGGGGAGGCTCCCATCGCGGCTGGGAGGTCGCTCACGCGGTCTTCGACGCCGCGGAGCTGCTCGGGCAGCTCTTAGGCCTTCCGAGCCGGCGCGGGGCGCAGAGGCCGGCTGCTGTTCGTTACGCGGGCGCCTCCGCGCTCCGGCGACTCCTTACGACCGTCGCGGACGCGACCCGGTGCCTCTCCCCGGCACGTGGCTGTATCGGGCGCTCCCTGTTGCGCCTAGGGAACTGCGCGCGCCGAGGTGGGTGGCCGGTCCGGTCCGCGATCTCCGGTCCTTTGCCCGGGTAGCCCCTTCGGCGCTGCGCCTCGAGCCGCCCGGGTGTTGAAGCGTCCCACCCCGGGGCGCGTTTCAGGCTTCCACCTTCGGTTTCACGCGAGCCGGCCGCGGTTCGGGGGGAGGGAGCGCCACCTCCGCCTCCCGGGCCGTCGATTCCGCCCCGACGTGAGGCTCGACCAGCTTCGCGAGCCGTTCCAGTTCGCGGGCTAGGTTCTGGACGGGCCCACGCGTGCCGCTCGCCAGGGCCGTGACGGCGTTGGCCGGCATCTCGTTGACCCGCTTGACCGCGGTGGCGCGAAACCGCTCGGCACGCGTGCGAAGGGTGTCGAGCCGCTTGCGCATGCCCTCCATCGACCAATCCTCGCGTGAGACCCGCGCCAGCATCTCGTCGAACTCGCTCAGCCGGTGCTGACTCGCGTCCAGCGCCTTGTGAATCCGGCCGCGCGCCTCGGTCTCCAGCGCATCGAACCGGGCCTGAAGCGCCGCGAGGCGCCTCTTGCTCTCCTGCTTCATCTGCGCAGTCTCCATGGATCGCTCCCGCGCCACCTCGACGTCAGAGCGGCGCTCGAAGAGGAAGCCCAGCCTTGAAGCCTCGTCAGGGTACGCACTTCCCGGTTCGACGCAGCGCGTCCAAAGGGGTCTCCCTTGCAGGAGTATGCGGGGAGGCCTCCCCAGTTCGCACAGGGAAGGCCCTGTCAGACCCTGAGTTCACAGTGAGATTCATGAGGCTCGTGACCCTCGACCTGGAGACGGTGCCCGACGAGGCGCTCGTCTCGGCCGTCGACGGAGAGCCCGACCGGCCATACCCCGAGCAGGTCAAACGCTTAGTGGCGGAGCGCCGAGCCCGTACGGGTGGCCGCACGGACTTCCTCCCACTCCCTTACCACCGCCCGGTGGTGGCCTGTCTCCTCGAGGCGACTGCGGAAGGGGGGGTAGTGAGCCTCTTCGACGCGGTTGTTTGGACCGACCAGCGCGCGACCGAAGCGGCGTTCCTCCAGGATGCTTGGCAACGCCTCGACGGCGCCTCTCTCGTTTCGTTCCACGGCAAGGGATTCGACCTGCCCGTGCTCGAGCTCCGCTCCCTCAAGTATTCCGTGCCCACTGCGCCTTCGGTCGCGGCCGTAGGCCTAAATGGGGGCAACCACCACTTCGACATGCGCGAGCTCTTGGCCGGCCAGGCCTCGCCGGCCCCGCTCGATCTATATGCGAAGCTGGTGGGACTCCCGGGTAAGTCCGACATCGCGGGCGCGGATGTGGCGGCGCTGTACGCCGCGGGCGAGTTCGACCGGATCGCCGCCTACTGCATGACCGACGTGATCCAGACCTACCTTCTCTTCCTGCGTCACCGTCTCGTCGAGGGAGCCCTGACCTCGGACGGTTATGCAGAGAGCGTGGCGCAGGCCCGCTGGGCGCTCCCTAGACTCATTTCGCGCCGGCTAGGGCCCGGCGAGCGTTCGCAGCTCGATGGGTTCCTGGAGAGTTGCGAAGCGTTCTTCGACTCTCCCGAGGGCACTGGCCTACGGCGGGCCCTCTGACCTTTCGGTCGGGAACTTCGCCCCCTGTTTCCCAGGGTCAATTCGACCCCGCGCTTGTCCCCTTTGGGCGCGGTGCGGCTTGGATCACCCTAGGTGCGCGCAGCCCCTCGCATGTTCCTCCGTACCTCCGGGCAGTTACATGTGCCGCGCCCTGGCACCTCGGGTGCACAACCCGGCGTTCGCATGGCCGGGCGATCGTCCACTCCGCGGTCCCGTCCCTTCACCGCTGCCATCCACGAACTGGCGGCGCGTGCAGACCCGGCCGCTCTCCTCGACCTCGAGGGGGTCATCCTGTTCGAGAACGACGCATGGGAGCGTTTCGCGCGGGTGGGAGGGGGCTTCGGGGAAGTCGGCGTAGGGGGCCGGCTCCTCGACGCCCTGCCCGGGGAGGGCGAGAGGGAAGCCGTGTGCCGGCTCATCGCTCGCGTGGGCCGGGGGCCCGGTCCAAGGGCGGCTTCGATCACGGTCGAGCGGAACACGCCCGACCTTGCCCGGCTCGTGACCCTGCTCGTCTCCCCCGTGCTTTCGGGCAACGAGGCGATCGGGCTCACCATCGTCCAGAGGATCGTGCGGGAGCTCCCGGTCCGCGAGGTGTACCAGGTCGTCGAGGCGACCTTGGAGGACTACCGCCCCGAGGACGGCGTGCTCAGGCAGTGCGGCTGTTGCCGCCGGACGCGGCACCCGGCCGATCCGGCCGAGTGGGACTTCGTCCCCGCGCTCGTGGCGGCCCCTCCAGCGGACACCGCCTTCGAGACGTGCCCGCTCTGCCGCGAGCTGCACTGCGCGGTGACCGCGCCGGACGATCGCTAATTGACGAGCGAGGAGTTCCTTCGGGGCGTGCCCGTCCCCGGCCAAGCCGGGTAGGATATCTACCGCGGACCCCGCTTCGCCCGGTGCTTGCGCTTGAGGCTGCGGATGCGCTTGGCCTTCGCGCCGGCGCGCTTCACCCTGGACCGGTTGGCGAGCTTCCGTTTCGTGCGGTTTCCATGCTTCTCGGGCATGCGTTCCTCCTCGAGTTTGCGGCGCTCTTGCCGCGGGTCAGGGCGCCGGCAACGGGCGAGCCGAGCGCAGTTTTGCTCCGCGCCGGCTACTCGAGCCAGTCGCGGTCCCGGAGCTTGCGGGGTAGGTACTCCTCGGTGATGAAGGAGATGCCGCGACGGGTCAGGGCCTCGAGTTCGTACTTCTGCCCGGACCGGACCATCTCCTGGATCTCCTTCTGCCACCTGGGGGCGTGGAACCAGGGGTAGGCCAGCATCTGCTTGGCCCGCGAGTTGTCCTGGTCGTTCATCGGCACGTGGACGTTGGTGGGGAGTTTGTACTTGGCCTTGTCGAAGGAGGATAGGCCCACGAAGCGGGCGTCGGGCACGGCCATGCGCATCGACTCGTAGGCGAGGTTGATCGAGCCCTGCTTGACCACGGAGTAGATGTAGAGACCCCAGGGATCGTTGTCGACCAGCACGTAGACCGGGAGCTTGAGCTCGGTGTGCAGCCTCTGCACGATGCGGCGGACGCCCCGCGGCGGCTGCCCTCCGCCGTGCACGATGATGCACTTCTCCCGCTGCCAGAACCGGTCCTCGTTGAACCGGCTCCAGGTGGCGTCCTTCTCGATGAGGAGCACGTACTTGGCCTCGTGCTTCCCGAAGGCGATGACGTGCTCCTCGACGATGGAGGGAACGCCCCAGCCCCCCGAGCCCATGCGTCGCAGGTCGATGGTGTCCCCGGTGTCCCTTATGGTGAGCGGCCCCACCATGGTTCCCTTGCGGGAGGCGAACAGGTGCAGCTCCTCGCGCAGGGAGTCGATGGCCACCTCCAGGTCCTCGATGATGGGGTCCGACTCGTCCTGCTCCTCGAAGGTGTTCTGCTTCGTGTCCCCGAGGACGTGCTTCGTCATGTAGTAGAGGTCGCGGATGCTCGTCGTCTTGCCCGAGTCGATGAGCTCCTTGCAGGCCTCCGAGACGAGGAAGGTCTGCATGAACTTCTTCGCCATGGCGACGTTGAGGAGGTAACGTTTCTGCTTCTGGCTCCCGAGCTCGATGAGCCGGTTGCGCTCGTTGAACTTCACGTTCGCAAGGGAGCGGATGGGGATCTCGACGAACGGGTTCTTCCCCCCCTTCGTGGCCCTCAAGACGAGCTCGGCCATCCGCTCGATCTTCTGGACCGTCTTGCGATCGATGGCATCCAGCCTGGGCATCTCTACTCCTGCTCCTCCTCGGCCTTGCGCGGCCGCCGGGCCAACTTCTCCGCGTGCTCCTCGAGGGCCTCTTCCTCGGCGGACAGCTCCTGGGCGGTGACCTTGTCGGCGAGGCGCAAGAGCTCGCGCTTGATCGGCTCGGGGCTCCGCCGGGTGATCCTCCCGAGGGCCTGGGCCACCTCCTGGATGTAGAGCTCGAAGATGCTCCGCCGCTGGGCCTGGTAGTCGGCGTGCTGCTTCTTCCGGATGTGGGCGGCGAGCCTGCGTCCGCACTCCTGAGCGGCGAGCTGGATCTCCCGCATGATCTCCGGGTAGTGGGCCACCGCCTCCTTGGCCTCGCTCGTGAACGGGACCCAAACGCTGGCGATGTGGACGAGGAGGGCCATGGGACCGACCGGCAGGGAGCCGCGCGGCTGGGCGAGCAGGTAGTTGCGCCAGTCGGTCCGGACGATGGCCTCCGTCATCCCGCAGGCCCCGCGCTGGAAGAGGAGGGGCACGCGGTTCGCGAAGCGGAAGAGCTCGATGGGCTTGTCGGCCGGCCAGGAGCCGCCGTAGGCGAGCCCGACCTCCACCTGGAAGGGGTTGCCGCGGTACACCTTGGGTGGGCGGGTGACCGTGGCGATGAAGTAGTTGTGCCCCTTGATCTTCTCGACTCCCTCCTCGGGCGGTGCGTCGGGGACCTCGGGGGCCACGGCCCGCGCCTCGCGCCCCTTCCTCGAGGCCTTCTTCTTCCCGGCCTGGTCGAGGTCGAGCTGCTCGTCCTCCTCCGGTCCCTCGCTCTCGATGACGTTGAGGAAGGAGACCAGCCCCCTCTTCATGAGGACGTCGCCGATGGGCGAGAGCACCTGGGTGGGAGGGGCCATGATGCGGGTCTCGGCGATGGCCCGGTGAAGCCGGCCCGCGAGTTCCCGATCCTCGGCCAGGTCCCGAGGCCTGACCCGGTCCTTGAAACCCGCCCTCTTCACGATCTCCGCCGCCACCGCCGGGGACACCCGCGAGAACGAGGTCTGCAGGAACCCCTTCACGTCGTGGCTCTTGGAGTCGGCCGCCATCACCATGAGCGCGCCCAGCTCGACCCCGTGCGGGTGGGGCTTGATCTCCAGCGCCTCCTTGGGCAGCTCCTCGCTGGCGCGGGGGAAGGTGAGCTTCTCCTGGCGCGGGCGGAGGTAGTGGAAGGTGGCGTGGGGGTTGGAGAGGGCGGTGTGCTCGACGTAGCGGTTCACGAACCGCTGCCCCTGGTGCCAGTTGGCGACGATCTCCAGCTCGACCCGGGTGCCGTGCTCGAGATGCCAGTCGGAAAGCTCCTGGTCCAGGGTGACCACGGGGTTGTTCTTGCGGGTGTCGATCTGGATCTCGAAGTGGTGCGCCGGCCGCGCCTTGCCGGTCCGGGAGGTGACGCGGATGGGCTGGCCGGTCGTGAGCTGGCCATACATGGCGGCGGCGCTGATCCCGATGCCCTGCTGGCCTCGGCTTTGCTTGAGCCGGTGGAACTTCGAGCCGTAGAGGAGCTTGCCGAAGATCTTCGGCACCTGGGCCTTCACGATCCCGGGGCCGTTGTCCTCGACCACGACCACGAAGCGGCCCTCTCCCCTCGTCAATTCACCGTCCCCCCGGGGACCGAGGGAGAGATCCCTCACCTCGATCGTGACCTCGGGGAGAATCCCGGCCTCCTCGCAAGCGTCGAGCGAGTTGTCGACCGCCTCCTTGATGGTGGTGAGCAGTGCCTTGGAGGCGTTGTCGAACCCGAGCAGGTGGCGGTTCTTGGTGAAGAACTCGGAGATCGAGATCTCGCGCTGCTTCGCAGCCAGCTGCTCGGCGGTCGCCCGGCGCTTCGGCGGGTGGGCCAGCTCCGAGCTGTGGGACGGGACGACTTTCTCCGGCACGGCTGCCGGTACCTGCTGCGGTGATGGGACCGGGGCTCTGGGAGGCCGCAGCGTCCACATGCGGCCGCCCGCCGCGCCCGGCACCTTCTCGCCCCGGCGGGGAACCGCGGACGGGGCGCTTCTCGGCCCAGCCGCCACGAGCTCGAGTTGGGCTGCATCTGCCCTAGGCCTCGCCTTCGCGCTTCCCACCTTCGCCGCCGCCACCCTACGACGGGCCATCAATCGTAACCTCTCGATATCTCGTCTCATCCACCAGATATCACGGCCCGGGAAAGGGTGCGAGAAAGCGGCAGCCCGAGAGCGGTGCGACGGGTGCCCCGATTGACCCACGTGGGCGAATGGTTAAAAGCACCTCATGCCCTGGAGCGAAGCGGCCGAGCCGCGCGGAATGGCCTCGTCGTACCGGCCCGGTTTTGGCCGCAACTACCTCAAGACCGCCATGCTGATGGCGTTTCTCATCGCCGTTCTCGCCATCGGTGGCCAGATGGCAGGCGGGACGAGCGGCATGTTGCTCTTCGGGGGCATCGGGATCGTCTTCAACTTCTTCTCGTACTGGTTCTCGGACAGGATCGCTCTCGCCGCACACCGCGCCCAGCCGGTGACGCGCGAGCAGTTGCCCGAGGTGTACGACATCGTGGAGCGGCTCACCCGCAAGGCGGGGATACCCATGCCGCGGATCTATGTGATCCCCTCGGATACGCCCAATGCGTTCGCGACGGGTCGAAGCCCATCCCACGCGGCCGTGGCCGTCACGGAAGGGATCCTCCGCCTGCTGAACGCCAGGCAGCTCGAGGGGGTCTTGGCGCACGAGCTCTCGCACGTGCGCAACCGGGACATCCTCATTTCCACCATCGCCGCGGCGGTGGCGGGCCTCATCTCCTCGTTGGGTCACGTCATCCAGTGGGGCGCCCTCTTGGGAGGCTTCGGGCGCTCGAGCGACGACGACCGCGGGGGGGGCATCATCGGTGCTCTCGCCTGGGCCATCCTCGCGCCCTTTATCGCCCTCATCATCCAGCTGGCCGTCTCCCGCTCCCGCGAGTTCGGCGCCGACGCCTCCGGGGCGCAGCTCGCGGGCGACCCCGAGCCGTTGGCGGAGGCGCTTCTCGCCCTCGAGCAGGGAAACGAGGCCATCCCCTACCAGTTCGGTGGCCCGGCCACGGCTCACCTGTTCATCGTGAATCCGTTCTCCGGGGGGGCCCAGCGATTCTTGAACCTCTTCTCCACCCACCCGCCCATCGCCGACCGGGTGAGACGCCTGCGGGAGATGCGCCGGGGGATGAGGTTCGCCTAGGCGGTCGCCCCGAAGCGAGAGACTGCCCCCCGACCCACAAGGGGCCGGGGCCCCTGACGCACAACGGCGCCCAGAATGTGGGCATGCCGGCCAATCTCACCCTCCAGTACAAGGAGGCGGAGGCGCGTTTCCGCCGGGCGTCCTCCCATGCCGAGAAGATCGATGCCCTCCGCGAGATGATCGCTCTGTTGCCCAAGCACAAGGGGACGGAGAAGCTGCACGCGGACCTGAAGCACCGGCTCGCCAAGCTCGAGGAGGAGGGCGAGCACGTTGCCCGCTCCGGGCATCACGGTCCGGAGCCCGGCCGCGTGAAGCATGAGGGGGCCGGGCAATGGGTGATGCTCGGACCGCCCAACGCCGGCAAGTCAGCGCTGCTCGCGGCGCTCACGAACGCGCACCCCGAGGTGGCCGACTACCCGTTCACCACCCGCGCCCCCCAGCCCGGGATGATGACCCACGAGAACGTCCAGGTGCAGCTCGTGGACACGCCCGCGCTCGCCCCCGGGCACGTGGAGAGCTACATGTCCGCGCTGGCCGGCGCCGCGGACGGGCTCCTCGTCGTCGTGGACTTGACGTCGGACGGCGTGGCCGAGGCCGTGGCGGAGGCGGTCGGGGTGATGGAGCGCGGTCACGTCTGGCCCTCCCCTCGTCCCTTCCCTCCCGACGCCTCGCCCCTGCTCGCCCAGCGTCCCTGCTACATCCTGGGAAACAAGTGCGACCTCGACGAGGATGGAGTCTTCGCCGAGCTGGCTCGCGAGGCGTCGGGGGGCGATCTCGCCTTCCTGTCGGTGTCGGCGAGCCGCGGCGACGGGCTCGAGTCGCTCCGGGCCGTGCTGTGGCGCGACCTCCACCGCATCCGGGTACACACCAAGGAGCCGGGGAAGAAGGCGGACCTGGGTAAGCCCTTCGTCCTCCACGAGCACGCCACCGTCCACGACCTGGCCCTGCTCGTCCACCGCGACATGGCCGACCGGCTCAAGTTCGCCCGGGTCTGGGGCACGGCCAAGTTCGAGGGGCAGCAGGTGGACCGGCACCACGAGCTCTTCGACCGCGACGTGGTCGAACTGCACGCCTGACGACGGTCCTCCCCGCGCCCGTCAGCGGTGGTAGGTCATCGAGTAGCGGCCCAGGGATGAATCGTAGAAGTCGCCGTTCATCTGGGTTCCATCGGCGGCGATGAACCCGCTCCCGCCTCCTCGCGAGGGGACGTTGGTGGTGAACTCGAGGAGAAAGCGCTGCCCCTCGAGCTGGCCGTGACCGGCCGAGCGCAGGCCCGAGGCGAAGTTCTCGGAGGTGAAGTCGAACCGGTCGCCGTGCTGGGTGACGCGGATGACGCTGCCGATGGCGTCACGCCAGGTGCCGTCGATGCTTATCACCTGAGGGACCGGGGGCGCGCGGACGGAGGTCGGAGCCGGGGTCGCTGTCGGCCGGCGGGAAGGCGTCCGCCCGATCGACTCGAGGAGGCGGTCCGCCTCGGAGACGGGAGCCTGTACAGCCGGGTCCGGTGCGGGAGGGGCCTTCTGTTCCGCGACTTCTTTCCGCATCTTGCGGGGAGGCGCCGCCTCGGAGACGGGGGCCTGTGCAGCTAGGTCTGGGGCGGGAGCGGCGGCCTTCTGTTCCGCGTCTTCCTTCCGCGGTTTGCGGGGAGGCGCCGCCTCGGGGACGGGAGCCTGCGCAGTCTGGCCTGATGTGGGGGCGGCCTTCGCATCCGCTTCGTCCTTCCGCGGCGTGGGGACCTGAGCGGGGTCTCGCGGCGGGAAGAGCTTGTCGAAGTTGGCGATCGCCGCTGCGCCCAAGACGCCCACGAGACCGATCGCGGCCACGGTGATCTGGACGCCTCGGCCCGAACTCTGATCGCCCATGTGTCGCGCCCTCCCGGGTGGAGGCGAAACCTGGGTGAGCTGGTTTCATTCGGGTCGAGCGGCGCCGGTTCAACACCCTTCCGTGGCGACGGGATGCCCCCGACGGGTTCGGAACGGTTCGGCTGGAGGAGGGCAGCCGGTCGGAGGGAGATCGCCTAGCCGCAGCTCGAGCTGACGCCGCTCACGATGGTCATCGGGACGCTCTTGAAGCTCTCTCCGCTGATGAGGTAGAGCTGATAGTCACCGGCCACGTTCGGCGACTGGAAGATGCACTGCACGAAGTCTGAGGGGCAGCCGGCAGGGTTAGCCGGGCAGCTCGCATCGCACGAGTTGACCTGCGGCTCGAGCTGGAAGATGCCTTGGCCTTCGTCGGTCACCTTGCAGACGGTGGCTGCGCCGCAGTTGCACCACCGCACGTTCACCGTCACCGTCATCTGCGGAGGGAGCGTGCACGTTTGGGGATTTGGGGTGGCCAAATCGGGCGTGATGGTGCAATCGTTGTTCGACCCACACCCCGTCCCGAGATAGGCCAAGGCTGCGAGGACGAGGACGGCTGTGCAATGGCGAGTTCCGGTCATGACGAATCCTCCGGTCAGGGCGCGAGCACGATCTTCCCGAACTCCTGGCGATCGGCAAGGAGCCGATGGGCGGTGTCTCCTCGCCCGTGAAGGGGGCCCTATCGACCCCCGGTCTGAGTTTCAGCTCCACGGACCGGTACCCAGCCGGGCGCGCCGAGGCTCCCCACGGTCGGGCTGCGGCGCAAGGACGTGGCGAACGCGGAGAGAGCCTGAGGCCGCGGTGGTTCTCGGGAGCTCGGACGAATCCCTCGCAGACCCTGCCTGGGTTCTTTTCTCTTGGGCCTTCAGCATCCCCCCTACCGGGGCTCTGGACCCCTCTCACGGCGCGGGCCCGTGCTGGAACAGCGCCGCGCACACCTTGGCCGTTCCCTGCTGGGCGTCGAACGCGCTCTTCAGGATCCGCAACTCGCAGGTGCAGCTCCCGCCCTGGCACACCGTGGGATCCGCGCTGAACCAGTAATAGATGACCTCACATACCTCGACCTGCTCGGCAGCCGGGCCGCATTCGTCGTTCGTTGGCAGGGGGGAAAGGTTCGCGATGCAGCGGGGCCCGACCGGATAGCCGCCCAAAAGGGCGACCTCTGCGCTCTCGTACGTCGCCCCGACCTGGCGATCGCACGTCGCCTCGAGTGCTTCCATCTTGCCCGCGTCGTCGCTCGACCCAGCGCAGCCGGCGAGGGCGGCGGCCGCGAGCAGGGCAGTGCCGAGGCTTCGGGCGCGCATGCCCGAAAGCTGTATCGCACGGGGCTCGGGGGCACCAGCGCCGGGGTGGTCTCGTTGCTCGCGACCCGCCCCGCCGCTAGGAAATCTGGTCGGACCACTCGCAGGAGAAGGGTAATGACCTCGCCGATCCTCGCGATGCTGCTCGGCGCCACCGCCCTCAAGGTCGGCGAGAAGGCGCCCGACTTTACGCTGCCCGACACGGACGGGCAGCTGGTGACCTTGTCACGCCTCCTCGAGAAGGGGCCGGTGATCCTCGCCTTCTACCCGAAGGCCTTCACTCCGGGGTGCACCCAGCAGAACCAGAACTTCCGAGATCACTTCGACGAGGTGAGCGCCAAAGGCGCCCAGGTGGTGGGCATCTCGGTCGACGACGTCGAGACCCAGCGCAAGTTCAAGGAGAAGTACCAGCTTCCGTTCCCGCTGCTCTCGGACAAGGGCGGGGTCGTCTCGGAGCAGTACTCCGGCAAGATGCCCCTCGTGGGTCTCGCCAAGCGAGCCAACATCGTGGTGGGGGAGGACGGGCTCGTGAAGGCCATCGTCGAGGGAGGAGGCGCCGTCGATCCGACCTCCGCCATCGTCTCCTGCCCGTCCCGGGGGAAGGGGTCATGACCGCGTTCGGAGGGCTCCTGACCGCTGTGCGGCGCCGACTCCTGGGCATTGCCCCGGAGGAGATCCGGTACACCTTCGAGGACGTGCGCGCGGAGCTCCGGGCAACCCGGGCTGAACTCAAAGAGGAGATCGCGGCTCTGCGGCGCGAGCTCGACGCCCTCCCCTCCCGGCAGGACCGGGCGAGGGGACCGGAGATCCCGGTCGCGGAAGCCTAGCGTCGGCCGCCGCGAAGGGGTCTCACCCTCATGCGGTGCCGCCTCGCGTGGGCGATGGGGGGTCGGGGAAGGCATTCACGCGATTCAGCCAGCCGGTCAGGAACCTGGCCAGGGATGGGCGCGCCTCGACCAGGCTCCGGTAGTAGGCCATCCGCTCGTTCTTGTACTGCCGGTACACCTCGTCCTGGGGCAGAGCGGAGAGCGCCGTGAGCGTCCCCGGGCCGATCGTTCCATCCTCGACCACCCTCCCGCCCATGGCGTTGATGACGCGCTGGAGCAGCGCCGTCGCCCGGGTACCGGCGTTCACGTAGAAGTCGCACACGATGTTGGCGAGGTCCTGGAGAGCGAATGCGTCTCCGCACATCTTGTCCCAGTACAGCGCCCGGTAGATCTTCCCGGCCTGTGCGTCGGTGAGGGCCCTGAGGTTCTCCGAGGTGGGCTCGATCCCGAGGATCTGGTGAGAACAGCCCTGGAAGGTCGCCATGGTGATGCCCTTGTTGGTTTCGCCCCCCGGGTCCTCCGGGTCGTCCACGTAGCCGCCCTCGAAGCGGAGCAGCATCGGCAGGAACACGTCGAAGCTCGCCACGGGCCCCTCCTCGCCTCACCGCGAATCGAGCGCTCTCTCGAGCGCCGTGGTCCGCGCCTCGGTGAGGTCGGCGCGGGCGGTCGTCTCGAGGAGAGGGGCGAGGGTCCCGCCCTCGGCGGCGCTCGCCTGGAACGCGGTGTCGGCGTCGCGGAACCGAAGCCAGGCCCGCTGCGAGCCCCTGAGCTTCTCGCGGCGCAAAGGGGGGAGGCGCCGCTCCAGCGCCGCATAGGCGGCCGCCATCGCCTCCTCCGCCCTCCTGAGCCTCGCCTCCTCGCAGCCGCGCATGGCCGCGGTCGTCGCCGCCGCGGCGCAGGGACCCTCGTCGCCCGCGCGGGCGTTGGCGGCGGCGAGGAGGGCGAGCCAAACCAAGGCGGCGAGCCTCCCCGGAGGCGAGCTCTCCATGCCCCTGACCCGGCCCTGGCGCCCCACTACCGCCCCCCGGGGTGGCTCTCTGGCTTCCCGCCCGCGCCGCGCAGATTCACGAAGCGTTGCAAGAGATCGAACCAGAATGGGGCGCCGAAGAGCACCGACGAGGCCGTGACCAGCCAGCCGGCCGCAGCGAGCGCGACCGAGCCCGGCATGGCACCCCAACCGATGGGCAGCGCCTGGAGCGCCTCCACCGCCTGAGCCGGCGCGCCGGGCACCGCCGGAACCGACAGCTGGGCGAGCAGTGCCGGGTGCTGCCAGAGCGTGCGGAAGAGCCGGAAGCTGTCGACGTTGAAGAGGCCGGCGATGAGGAACGCGGCGAGAAAGGTGAAGAGCTGCGCCTTGCGCTTGTACGCGCCCGAGACACGGGCCATGCCGGCGTCGAACCAGCCGGCGAGCTCGGTCTGGAGTGCCTCGAGCTTCCCCCCGGCGCGGGCGTACATGCCTAGCAAGAGCTGCCGCAGCTGCGGGTCCTGCAGGGCGTCGATGCTGCGCCCGAGGTCCTCGGCGGTGCCCTTCGCTCCCTGGAGGGAGTCGATCACCGCGAGAGCGAAGTGGCGGGGGGCGATGTACGAGGGGAGGATGGCAGGCTCCTTCCCGGGCGGGGCCTTGCCGTCATCGCGGGGGTTCACGAGCGCGTGGGAGTAGATGGCCTTGGCGAGCCCGGTGAAGCCCGGGTCGTTGAGGAGTGCCTTGACGCCCTCGAGGAGCGAGCTGGCGCGCAGCTTCAGAATTGAGGCGCCCGCCTCGAAGACGGCGCCGGAGAGGAGCGAGATGGACGCGTAGCAGAAGGTGACGCCCATCGCGACCTCCAGGACCGTGCTCAGCATGCGTCCTCCGCGGGAAAGGTCGGTGCAGGGCGCGCCACCCTTGCGGCGCTAACCAGGGTACGGGGCGGACTCCTGCGCGAGGAGCACCGAGCCCGGTGCGCCCAGCCTCACAAGGAGGAAGAGACCGTCAGAAGAGCCGGGAACGGTATCGTCGCCCTCGGTCCGCGCGACGAGGACATTTGCCAAGACCGCGTGGGCAAGAAGGGGCGGAGCCACCTCGCTCATAGGTCTCTCCTCGCGTCTGGCTTGCGCTAACCCCCAAGAACGCCGACCGCCCAGAGACGGACGGGTTCACGTGCGGTCATAAGGGTTCGGGCAAACGGGACTTTACGGTGGGCGGAATCCGGCGTCGCGCCCTGAACGCCAGTCGAAAACTTGGTATCGATGGAATCGCGCTGGCGCGGGTGACTAGATCGGGGCGACCCACGTGTGAGATGCGTCGGCCGCGACGAACCCACGACAGATCCGATGGCGATTGCCGACATCGCGGCGTACCGAGAGGAGAACGGACCGTGAGAGCGGGGGCTACTGGGTAGCGCCCATAGCGAGGGGGAAGGTTGGTCGCAGAGCCAAAGACAGGCGCTCGAGGAACGCGTGGTGCGCACTCGCGCGAGGAAGAGGTGAACGGCTCCGTCGGCGAGACGGGCGCGGCGAAGCGCATTCCAGAGGCCGTTCTCGCCCGTAGGCCAGGGCTCCCGGTCACCCCGGCGGGCGACAGGGCGGAGGCAACTCCCCGGCCCCCGTCTCGCGAGGTCGGCTCCGTCCTCGGTGTGGCGGCGCGACGGCGGGTAGAAGGGGGAGCCCCCGGTCCCTCTCGAGGGCCAGGGGCCTTACCGATGGCCGGGGAGCGCTAGGCATGGGACCCGCGGTGCACAGCCCCTGGAAGGGGTTCCTCGCCGGATGCGCGCTGTGTGCCGGCTGTGCGGCGCCCCATGTCAACTCCTTCTCCGCCACACCCAGGGTCATCTGTCCTGCGACGACGGGGGTTGTGCTCCGGTGGTCGGTGGTCGGCTCGGCGTCGCTCTCGGCGGATCGGACGATCGCGAACCTCGGGAGTTGCCCCTCGAGCGGCGAGCTCACGATTCCGGGGAGCGAGTTCCCGCCGTCCTCCGGGACGCATGTGTTCCTCACGGCGTCCGCGTTCTTCCACCCTCCGGAGCGGGCGGAGCAGGTGATCGAGCACGCCGGCGACGCTCCCCCCCCGCCCATGGGCCCGGACACGGACGACGTCACCTGCGACGACGCGCGCCGCGAGGTGATCGCGCCGGTCACGTTCGACGCGTCCGAGTACGACCAGCGGATCGTGGTTACCCGACTGCGAAACCTGAGCGAGCGAACAGTGATCGTCTCCCACCGGGGCCGGACCTGGACCATCCCATCCGGGGAGACGATCCCGCTCGTCGCACGGGCGGGGATGGAGCCGGACCCGGGCGTCCTCACCGGGGGGACGTGGATCCTGCGGGCTCCCCTGTCGGAGGACGAGCGGTGCGGAACCCCGTCGGCCCGGCCCGCGCTCAGCATCGCCCTCGAGCCGTCCCTCGCCTGCGCAGGTGACGTTCCATGAGTGTTCTCGACCCCATCAAGACGATCGTGGTCGCGATGCTGGAGAACCGCTCGTTCGACCACCTCCTCGGGACCTCGAGCCTGGCGACGTATGGTGGGCGGACCGACTTCGACGGGCTGTCGGGGGCGGTCGACCCGACCTCGCAGGAGATCGCCAACCCGCTCTACGACAATTTCGCCTTGGGCCACCGCTTTCGTCCGTTCGTGAGTGCGCACGACGATGCGCTCGTCACGGACATCCCGCACGAGCGGGACGCGGTGGCGACGCAGCTCGACTTCTCTCCGGTGATCGGCGGCTTCGCGATGGCGGGATTCGCCAAGGCCTACTTCGAGGCTTTCCCCGGGAACCGCGGGTCCCCGCCCGAGCCGCTGGCCATGTTCCCGCCGCAGCTCGTCCCCATGACCTCCTTCTTGGCGACCCATTTCGCGGTGTGCGATCGATGGTTCGCTCCCATCCCCACGAGCACCCAGCCCAACCGTTTCATGGCGTTGTCCGGTTTCACCTCGGTCGACGCCACCATCGATGGGCCCCCGGACCAGGACATCGTGACCGACTGGTGCACGCGAAACGGCGTCCGCTGGCGCGTCTACCACGAGGGCTTCTCGTTCATGACGCTGTTCCGGCGTCGGGTGCTCATCGACCCCAACTTTCGCTCCTTCGATGATATGGCCCGCGACTTCCAGAGCGAGCCGGACGGGACCTTCCCTCAGTTCATCCTGGTGGAGCCCGAGTACGCCGACGATCCCTTCGCCCGTCACCCTGACGACAACCACCCGCCGTTGCCCATCGGTCCGGGGGAGGCGTTCTTGTCGCGCGTCTATCGTGCGGTCACGTCGAACCCCGCACGCTGGGCTGGCACGCTTCTCATCGTGACCTATGACGAGCACGGGGGCCTCTTCGACCACGTGCCACCGCTTCCCATCGCGACCGTTGCGCCGAAGGGGGAGTACCCGGCCTTCAAGACCACCGGGCCACGCGTCCCGGCGCTGATCGTCTCCCCCTATGTGGCGCCGCGGAGCGTCTGCCACCAGCAGTTCGACCACACCTCGATCCTGAGGCTCCTGGGGGAGAAGTTTCGTGCGGACGCCACCTACTCCCCGCTCGTCTCCGCCCGGCAGGAGGCGGGAGGCCTCGCAAGCGTCGCTTCGGCCCTCAACCCGAGCGTGGCCTCGAGTCCTCC
The DNA here is from genome assembly GCA_035686075.1 of Anaeromyxobacter sp. Classification (GTDB taxonomy): domain Bacteria; phylum Myxococcota; class Myxococcia; order Myxococcales; family Anaeromyxobacteraceae; genus Anaeromyxobacter. Next base: position 27,500 of record DASRZU010000045.1, on the reverse strand, counting down.
CCCCGAGCCGCCGGCGGTGGGCACGGTCCTGGCACCGAGCTATGCCGAGCCGCGGACCCCGGTCACTCCCCTGCAGAAGGCCTTCGCCCGGGCCCGTTCGGAGGGAATCGCGACCTACCCGGATGCGATCGCGGAGCGCCATCCCGAGATGCTGTTCCACGAGCCGCACCCCGACACGGGGAAGACCTGAGGCCGCTCCTCGAACCTGCGCCGGCCCTCTACGTCTTCGGGGGGACGGGACGGTTCGTCCCCTCTCCGACGACGACCTTCGTGACGATCGCCTCCCCGCCGGCGGCCGAGAGCCGACTGCCCTCGCGCCAGTGTGCCTTTTGCAGGTAGCCGAGCCCCACCCGCCCTTGGGGCGTGTCGGCCGCGCTCGTCACGGCGCCGACCTCGACTCCCCCGGAAAAAAGGGAGGTACCCGCGCCGGCGCCCTGGGGGAGCGCGAGCTGCACGAGCCCTCGCTGCAGGTGACCGCGGGCGGTGGCGCGCAGGACGATCTCCTGGCCGATGTAGCAACCCTTGGTGAAGGAGACCGCGTCGCGCTCGAGCCCTGCCTCCAAGAGGAGCCGGGACCTGGAGAGCTCGGTGCCGAACCGGGGGACGGCGCCGAGGATGCGGAGGGCCTCGAGGTCCTCTTCCCCGAGCGTCGGCAGCCCGAGAGCGGCGAGCTCGGCCCGGAGCCCCTCCGCCTCGGGGGCCCCGAGCCACAGGTCGAGCGCCGGAACGCCGCGCCGGCTGTTCGGCACCCGCGCCGCCGCCGGGGCACGCCCCTCGACCCGGACCGGCCCCTCCGGCCCGAGGACCGGTAACACCCGCAGTGGCGGGCCCTCCTCGATGGCGACCTCGTCCATGATCACGTACGTCTCGAGGTGGGCATGGGCCGGGCCCGCAGCGGAGGGATCGAGCGAGAGGAGCACCTCGGCGTCCCGCACGAGGACGTGGGCGTCGGCCACGATGTGCCCCTTGGCCGTGAGGAAGGCGGCGTAGGCCGACTGGCCCGGCCCGAGCACGGCCAGGTCCTGGGTCGACATGCGGTGGAGGAAGGAGCGCGCGTCCTTCCCCTTGAGGCGGAGAAAGGCGGGGGCGAGGACCGGCCCCACGGCGGTGGCCTGGCGCGCGGCGGCGAGAAGTTCGGGGGCGAGCATCCTTCGGTGAGATAACGCCCCCGGCGACCCCGGGCATAACGCCCGCCCGGCCTCCCCTCACTCCGAATCCAGCTGCGTTAACGCCCAGCGCGCCGCGGCGCGGACGCCCGGATGGAAGCTCCCCAGGTGCGCGCGCACCGCATTCCGGCAACGCTGCTCCTTCCGCAGGCCGGCCAAGAGGATCCCGTTCCGGACGAGGCCGTCATGGCGCGCCCGGGCCAGGGCGGTCCCGTGGTAGCGGTGCCGGTACTCCTCCTCGGACATGGCGATGAGCGGGAGAAGGTCGAGCCCCGACTGGCCCGGGAGCGGGACGAGGGCCGGGTCGGCGCTGGGCTCGAGTCCCCGGTTCCACGGGCAGACGGTCTGGCAGTCGTCGCAGCCGAACGCCCAGCTCCCGAGCCTTCGAGCGATCTCGCCGGGGACCTCGCCGCGCCGCTCGATGGTCCAGAACGAAATGCACAGGCGTGCGTCCACCAGGCCGGGCCTTGGAATCGCCCCGGTCGGGCACGCCCCCATGCAGGCGGTGCAGCTCCCGCACCGCTCCGGGTGAGGCGGGTCGGGGGCGAGGGCGCGGTCGGTCAGGAGGGCGGCGAGGACGACCCAGCTGCCATGCTCGGGCGTGATGAGGCACCCGTTCTTCCCCACCCAGCCCAGCCCGGCGCGCTCCGCCCAGGCCTTCTCCATCACCGGACCCACGTCGCAGCCAGCAAAGAAGCGGGCCTCCGGATCTCGCTCGGCGAGCTCCGCCACGAGGGCACGCAGCTTCTTCTTCACGGCGGCGTGGTAATCCCGGCCCCGGGCGTAGCGTGCCACCTCGCCCTCGTTTTCCCGGGGAGGCGCGCCCTCCCCGGAGTGATAAGAGAGCGCCAGCGCCACGACGCTCCTCGCTCCCGGCAAGACCCGGCTCGGGTCGAGCCGCTCCGCCCGCTTCGTGCGAAGCCAGGCCATGTCGGCCTCGGCGCCCAGGGCCAGCATGCGGTCGAGGGGACGCGGGTCGAGCGGCTCCGCCCGCGCGATGCCGCACTTCGAGAAGCCTGCGCGGATGGCGGCAGCCTTGACCTGGGGAGCCTCAATGGGCATCGGTCCTGTTGTAGCAGGGTGAGCGTGGGCCGGCTCGAGCCGGTGGGCAGCCGAGAGGGTGAGGCGTGCTCCTCTTCGTCGCCTCCCGCTCGTCGTTTGGTCCATGCTCCGCTCGTAAAGGTGAAGCTGGACCTCGCTCAGGTCGAATGAGGCTTTCCGCGCTGGCAGCGGCAGTCCACAAGGTGATCGCGATCCTCGGCGCTCCCTCTCCAAGTCATACCTCTCTGACGAGCGCCGTACGAATGGAGCGGGCGCTCGGTTGCCGGGGTGCGTCCGGATGCACTTTCGGTGGACTACCGTGGGGGCGAGGCAGCTCAAGCTGAGCATCCGCGAAACTGGCTGCCCCGCGCCATGGACCTCGCGTTGAGCGCTGAGCCCCGGCGGGAGGTGGCTGGGTATACAGGGTGATGGTGTACACCGCCGAGTAGGGCGAACCTGGCCGAAAACTAGCGATATCGATCGCCGGCCATACGATGGCCGGCCATGGCGCGACGGCTGGAGCTGCGGGCGTGGGACGAGCTGCCAGGAACGGCGGCGCGGGGGCGGAACTGGGCCATCGTGGAAGGGGACTGCCTCGAGGCGCTCGAGGGCCTGCCACCCCACTCGGTCGACGTCGCCTTCGCCGACCCGCCCTACCACCTCTCGAACGGCGGAACCACCTGCCGGAGCGGGCGCCGGGCGAGCGTCGACAAGGGCGGCTGGGACGCGTCGCAGGGCTTCTCCTTGGACCACGCCTTCCAGGCTCGCTGGCTCACCGCCGTCCGCCGTACCCTCAAGCCAGGGGCGACGATCTGGGTCTCCGGCACGCAGCACGTGATCTTCTCCATCGGCTACGCCATGCAGGAGCTCGGCTTCCACCTCCTCAACACCGTCACCTGGTACAAGCCCAACGCCTCGCCCAACCTGGCCTGCCGCTTCTTCACCCACTCGACCGAGCTCATCCTCTGGGCGAGCCCCCAGCGGAGCCGGCCGCTGGCGCACCGGTTCAACTACGCCGAGATGAAGGCTCGAAACGGCGGCAAGCAGATGCGGGACCTTTGGGAGATTTGCGAGCGGCCCGCCCCGGGAGGCGAACAGGTCGTGTGGGGGGTCCCCACGCCCGGCCCGCGCGAGAAGGTCCACGGCCGCCACCCCACCCAGAAGCCGCTCGCGCTCCTCGAGCGCGTCCTCGCGGCGAGCGCGAATTCCGGCGACCTCGTCCTGGACCCGTTCTCGGGCTCGGGGACGACCGGCCTCGCCGCGCTCCAGGCGGGTTGCCGCTTCCTCGGGGTGGAACGCGAGGCAGAATACGTGCGCCTCGCCGCGAACCGACTTCGGGAGGAAGAGCTACGGCTGAAGGCTGGCGAGCTCCCATACAGCCCTTCTTAGAGGTCGCGATGTGCGCGAAGTCGAACGTGATTTCGCCCACTCGGCTGGCGATCGGAGACCTCCCCCAGCCGGCGTGGGCTCCCGCGACCCAGCCCCTAAAGTGAGCACCCCGCCCCCGGCCGACTGCCGCGGCCCTCGCAGGTGCTCCACCCGGGACCCCGTTTCATGCCTAAGTTGCTTCGGTGCCCACCCCGCTGGCAACGGCCTCGATCCCTCTTCTCGGCGTCATCGCGTTCCTCCTCGCCACGCTCTTCGTGTTCACGACCCGTTCCGTCCTCCTGGGCCGCCCGCACACGCCCGACATCGAGCGCCGCGAGCACACCTTCCTCGCGAAGTTCTTCCAGGAGTGGTGGATCTGGCTCTACTCGCCGGTCGAGCGGCTGTGCCTTCGCATCGGCATCCCCCCCGACGCCATCACGGTGGCGAGCACCGCGGCAGCGGGCGCCGCCGGCGTGCTCATGGGGATCGGGTTCTTGTCCCTGGGCGGATGGGTGTACCTGTTCGGAGCGAGCCTCGACTTCATCGACGGGCGCGTGGCGCGCGCCTCGGGGCGTACGACGCGGGCCGGAGCCTTCCTCGACTCCACCCTCGACCGGGTGGCCGAACTCCTGGTGCTGGGCGGCCTCGCCATCGCCTTTCGCAACTCGCCGGTGTTGCTCGCGGTGCTCGGGGCGGCGGGGGCGTCCTTGCTCGTGTCCTACGCCCGTGCCCGGGGAGAGGCCCTCGGCGCCGATGAGGTGGTCCGGGTGGGCGGGATGCAGCGGCCCGAGCGGATCGTGGTCACGGGGCTTGCCTGCGCGCTCTCGCCGCTCGCGGACGCCCTCTGGGGTCCGGGCGTGGGGCGATCGGTCCTGGGTTGCGCACTGGCCACGCTCGCCGTGCTCACCACTGCCACGGCCGCGCGCCGCACCGTCGCTATCTACCGTTCCTTGCGAGCCGCCGAGCCGGCTGCGGTGGCTCGCCCGGCCTTCCGGCTGGCCGACGTTTTTCGCCTGGATGCGACCCGCCGAAGGAAGGCCGCCCGCTAGCGGTCCGGGACCGGGGCGTTCCGCCGGGTTTCGCCTCACCAGGCGGACCCGCTTCGATTGCCGGTCGGTGGATCGCGTGGTAGAGGGGGGACCGTGAGAGGCCCGCCCCCGCGCCACCCCGACGACCAGCGCGAGCCCATTCCCCCGGTCGAGGGCCTCATCACCGATGCGGCCGAGCTCGTCCCCGGCGCGCGCGTCGTCTACCCGAACCAGGGCGTCTGCACGGTGGTGGGGCAAGAGGAGAAGGACATCTCCGGCCACACCCTCCAGCTCGTGCGAATGCGGCGCGAGGAGGACGGCGCCGCGGTGCTCGTGCCGCGGAACAAGGTCTCCGCCATCGGCTTGCGCCTCGTGGCGACGACCGGGCAGCTCCAGGGCGTCTTCCACTACCTGGCTGCCCAGCTCTCCGACCCGGAGCTCGACTGGAAGATTCGCCACCGGGACAACGCCGACCGGCTCATCGCCGGGGGCGTCCTGGGGCTGGCCGAGGTGGTGAAGGGGCTCCACTCCCTGTCCCGTCTGCGGCCCCTGCCCGCCAAGGAGCGCGAGCAGTACGACAACGCCCGCCACCTGCTCGTTCATGAGGTGGCGGTCTCCCTGGCGGTGTCGCCCGGCCTGGCCGAGGACTACATCGACTATGCGCTCATGCCTCCCGCGGGGGTGAAGTTCGATGTGCCCCCGCCGCCCGCTCCGGTGGTACTCCCCTCGCGGCCGCGCCACCGCCGACCGGCGGTCGAGGAGGAGGAGGGCGGCGACCTCGGCGACCTCGGACTCGGGGACCTCGGACTCGAGCTCGAGCTTGAGGGCGCTGGGGAGCAGGGGGGCGAGGGGGCGGCGAGCGAGGAGGCGGCCGAGGGGGGCGAGGCCGCCCCGAAGGCGGAGGAGAGCCTTCCCGTCGAGGAACCGAAGAGAGAGCCCGAGAAGCCACGCACCGGACCGAAGCCGCGAACGCCGAAGAAGGCCGCCCCGGTGAAGCCGAAGAAGGCCCCCAAGCGCTCGGAAAAGGCGCGGGAGAAGCCCTCCCGGAAGGTGGCGCACCGATCCACGACCAGGCGCGGGAGGAAGAAGAGGTGATCCGCGTCGTCACCCTCGACGAGCTCGACCCGGCCGACCTGGCCTTCGTGACGCGCAACCTCTACCGCGCCTTCGGCCTGGGCACCGAGCTCGCCGGCCAGAAGCCGCTCCCCTCAGGCCTCGAGGGCAAGGGCGGGCGGGTCGACGCCCTCGACTTGCTGCGCGAGGTGGCGCCCGTCCGCACCTTCGCCGACGACAAAGTGCTCTATCTCACCACCGCGCCGCTCTCCGTCCCTCCCGGTCCGCTGGGAGAGCCGCCGTGCTGGGGCTTCGCCGAGTACGGGAAGGAGCGGGCCACGCTCTCCACCGTGCGGCTTCCCCCGCGGGGCACGAGTGAAGCGTCGGTGGAGGCCTACCGCCGCCGGATGGCGCGTGAGGCGATCCACGTGGTCGGCCACCTGTGGGATCTCCATCACTGCGTCGATGGCCGCTGCGCCATGCACCCCTCCTGGTCTCCTTTCCTTCCCGCCTCGCCGGAGATGGACCTCTGCGCCTTCTGCCGCGAAAAGAGCGAGCGGAAGATCCGGCTCGCCAAGACCTGAGCCGGGCGGCGCTCCGCGGCGTCGGTCCTCCCGCTCGCCGCTCGCGTTTCCCCCGGGTGGCGGCTATCGCCCTCGCGGCCCTCCTTTTCGCCCTCGGGGCGGGCGGGTTCTCTTTCCAGCTGGCGCTCTCGTCCCTGCTCCCCTCCCCCCTCGACTGGGAGGCGGCCGCCGCCCTGTTGGAGCGGGACGCCCGCCCCGGCGACGCGGTTCTCATCTCCCCGGCGTGGGCCGAGCGGATCCGCGAGCTCGCCCCCCGAGGGATGCCGGTGCTCGCGAACCCGCCGAGCGCTCCGGGGGAGCTCGAGGGCGTGCGCCGGGTCTGGCTCCTGTCGCTTCCCAGGGCGCCCCTTTTTTCCTATCGGCCCGAGCTCGACCTCCTCGCGTTGTCGTCGGCGCCCGAGCCGCCTCTGGCCCTCGGGCGCCTCACCCTGTCCCGGTACGAGATCACCCACCCCGACCTCCCCCTGGCGACGCTGGCCGAGCGGCTGCCCATCGCGAAGGCCTGGCTCGCTGACCACCCGTGCGCCTCGGACCGCGGCGGCTTCCTCTGCACCTCCGAGCGGGCCGAGGTGTCGTTGGAGAGCGGGGTGGCGGAGGTGAACGGGTTATCGCGCTCGTGTCTTCTGGCACGGGCGTCCGGGAACGGCGGACCGCTCTCGGTCGTGTTCCCCGGCGTGCCGGTGGGGCGGACCCTCCGCGCCAACGCCGCACTCGTCCCGGGGGGCGATGCTCCCCCCTCCGTTCCCCTTGCGGTGGTGGTCCGGGTGGACGGCGAGGAGGCCGCCGCGGTTCAGCTCGACGGAGCGGGGTGGCCGGCCTTCCGGGTCGACACCGGGAGGTGGGCGGGGCAAAGGCACTCGGTTGCCCTGGAGTTCGTGGTCCCCGAGAACCGGGCCCTGTGCCTGCAGGCGGTGACCCTGCCGTGAACGCCCCCGCTCGAAGGCCCCCGCGCCTCATCCCCCTCGCCTGGGGTGCCGTCGCCTTTCTCGCCCTCGCGGCCCTCGGGAACGGCCCGGGCATCTCCCGCGAGGAGGCTGGCGCTCTCGCCGCCGCAGGCGCGGTCCCTGGCGACGCCGGCGCGGACGGAGCCAGGCCACCGCTCGCCCCGCTCACCCAGCTCTCCGTGCGTGAGCCGGGGTCGGTGGCGGTCCACCTGAGATTCTCCCTTCTCGCCCGGTGCCGGCTCGGGTCGGCGCTCGCCGCCGGCGTTCTGTCCGCGCTCCTCTCGTTCCTCGCCGGGGAGCTCGGGGGGGCCGGCGCGGCCGCGCTCGCCCCGGCGCTGCTCCTCGGCCCCCCTCGGCTGCTCCTGCCGCTCCTTGCGGCCGGGCCCCGGGCCGCGGGGACCGCCCTCTTCTTCTCGGTGCTGCTCCTCTACCGCGCCTCCTTTAGGGCGGCTCGGCGCCCGGGACGGGGGTTTGCGGCCCTGGGGTGCGGGGGGCTCTTCGGCCTCGCCCTCCCGGTCGAGCCGGGGTCGTGCCTGCTCCTCGGCGTCGTCCTCCTCCACGCGGCGCTCCTGCAGCTCGGGGGGCCCTCCCGGCCGGGCCCGGCGGCCGTGCCGCGGAGGGCCTTCTACCCCCGCTCCGCACTGCTCGCCGTGCTCGCCATGGCCTCGATCGGTCCCGCCTGTGCCCTGGCGAGCTGGCCGTGGCTGTGGACCGACACGCTTTCCCGCGCCGGCGAGGCGCTGGCCTCGGTACGGGCAACGGGCGCGTTGCTCCACATGGGCCGGTTCCTCCCTCCCGGACGCCCGCCCCTCGGGTTCCCGCTCCTCGTCACCGCGCTCTCGTTGCCCGCGGCGGTCGTGGGAACGTTCGCGGCCGGGGTCCTGCACGCAGGCGCGCGGCTGTGGGGCGGGGTCCGTTCGCCCCGGGAGCCGCGCGGGGGAGGGTCCTTGCCGGGGCCGGCGGACGAATTCCTCCTCCTCCTCGGCGCCGCGGGTCCGTTCGTGGCCGCGCAGCTGGGCCTTGCCGCCCGGGTGCCCGGGCCCGATCCCTGGCTCGCCGCCTTCCCTCTGCTGGCGGTGGTTGGCGCCCGAGCGCTCCTCGCCTGTGCCGCCGCCTCCTGGCCGGCGCGGGCGCGGCTCCTCAGTGCCTGCCTCGCGGCGGCGGTGCTCGCCCCCGCGGCAACGGCCTTGGCCCGCTCCTACCCGGAGCTCGGCGCGAGCTGGGGGGAGCTGGCGGGGGGCACCCCTGGGGCGGCTTCGCTCGGGTTGCCGCGCCAGGAGGGGGAGGCGGCCGCCTCGCTCCTCCCCGAGATCTCGAGCCGTGCCCGCCCCGGGGCCCGCGTCCACTTCGGTTCCGTTCCGATCGCCGCCTTGGCGGTCTACGCGGCCGAGGGCCGGATCCGCCAGGACCTCGTCGCGGTGACCTCCCCCAGGGAGGCCGACCTCGCGGTCGTGTCGGTGGGGGGGGGGCCGCAAGACGAGGATTACCGGATCCGGGCGGCGTTTCAGACCTCCACCCCGGTCGCCGGAGCCTACCTGGACGAAGTGCCGCTGGCATGGGTCTACGCGCGTCCGGGCGCATGGCGCTGATCCGGCTCGACCTTCTGCGCCCGAAAGCCCTGAGGCGTTTTTGCGCGCCCGAACCTCGTGACGTCGCATCGGGCTGTGGGTCAAGATGCGCGCATGACCGTAGAGCAGGCCACCGCGACCGCCCCCAAGGGCGGCGACAAGCGCATGAAGATGCTCGACACCGCCATGCGCCGGCAGCAGTTCCAGGCCGACGCGCTCTTGGAGGTGCTGCACGCAGCCCAGGAGCTGTACGGCTTCCTCTCCCCGGAGGTCCTCCTGCACATCGGCCGGAGCCTGAAGGTCCCGCCCTCCCGGGTCTACGGGGTGGCCACCTTCTACAACCACTTCTCCCTCAAGCCGAAGGGGGAGCACACCTGCACCGTGTGCATGGGGACAGCCTGCTACGTGAAGGGAGGGGGCGAGATCCTGGACGCCGTGCGCAAGGAGTTCGCCCTTTCCAAGGGCGAGACCACCACCCGAGACGGCAAGCTGTCGGTGGTGGTGGCGCGCTGCCTGGGCGCCTGCGGGATCGCCCCCGCCCTGGTGTTCGATCAGGAGATGGTCGGGGGGCTCACGCCGCAGACCGCCGTGGCCCGGGCCCGGAGGTGGACGCCGTGACCAGCGAGTCCCTGGAGCAGATCGCGGAGCGGCGGCAGGCCGCCCGGAAGGCGCTGCGGTGCCGCATCTCGGTGTGCAGCGGTCTAGGGTGCGAGTCGGTGGGGGGGGAGGCGGTGCTGCGGAAGATCCGCGAGCGGATGAAGGAGGAGGGGGTCGCCGAGGAGAGCGAGGTCTACCCCACCTGCTGCCGGGGACTGTGCCAGCGCGGGCCCATCGTGGAGGTGGAGTGGATCGAGAGAGAGGAGCGCCGGCGGCACCTCTACCTCGATGTGGACGCCGAGAAGGCGGACCGCATCGCCCGCTCCCACGCGCGGGAGGGAGGGCCGCCCGCCGACCTCCCCTCGCACGCCGAGGACCCCTTCTTCACGAAGCAGACCCGGATCGTCCTCGCCAACGCGGGCGAGATCGACCCCGAGGACATCGAGAGCTGCATCGCCGGAGGCGCGTACTCCGCCCTGCAGAAGGTGCTCACCGAGATGAAGCCGGGCGAGGTGATCCACGAGATCACCGCGAGCGGGCTGCGCGGCCGTGGCGGCGGCGGCTACCCCACCGGGCTCAAGTGGAGCACGGTCGCGAAGGAGCAGGGGGCGAAGAAGTTCGTGGTCTGCAACGGGGATGAGGGCGACCCCGGCGCCTTCATGGACCGCTCGGTGCTGGAGGGCGACCCGCACGAAGTGCTCGAGGGAATGGCCATCGCCGCCTACGCGGTCGGGGCCGAGCAGGGCTACGTCTACGTCCGGGCCGAGTACCCGCTTGCCATCAAGCGGCTCCGCGCCGCCATCAAGCAGGCCGAGCGCCTGAACCTCCTCGGGTCGCACATCTTCGACACCGGCTTCAACTTCCGGGTCGACGTGCGCACCGGGGCGGGCGCGTTCGTGTGCGGGGAGGAGACCGCGCTCATCGCCTCCATCGAAGGGAACCGGGGGGCGCCCCGGCCGCGCCCGCCCTACCCGGCCACCTCGGGCCTGTGGGGCCACCCCACGCTCATCAACAACGTGGAGACGCTCGCCAACGTGCCGGCCATCCTCCAAAACGGCAGCGCCTGGTTCGCATCGATCGGGACGGCGAAGTCGAAGGGCACCAAGGTCTTCGCGCTGGCCGGGCAGATCCGGAACACCGGGCTCATCGAGGTCCCGATGGGCATCACCCTGCGCGAGATCATCTACGACATCGGGGGCGGGATCCCCGAGGGGCGGCGGTTCAAGGCCGCCCAGACCGGCGGCCCGTCGGGCGGCTGCATCCCGGCCCAGTTCCTGGACCTACCGGTCGACTACGAGTCCCTGCAGCAGGTCGGGACCATCATGGGATCGGGCGGCCTCATCGTCATGGACGAGAGCTCCTGCATGGTGGACGTGGCCAAGTTCTTCGTCGAGTTCTGCCGCGAGGAGTCCTGCGGCAAGTGCATCCCCTGCCGCACCGGCACGGTGCAGATCCACTCCATCCTGGACCGGATCACCCGGGGAAAGGGGGAGCTCGAGGACCTGGACCGGCTGGCGGAGCTGGCCGACCTGCTCCGGAACACGAGCCTGTGCGGCCTCGGCCAGACCGTCCCCAACCCGGTGGTCTCGACCGTCCGCTACTTCCGGGAGGAGTACATGGCGCACGTGGTGGAGCGAAGGTGCCCGGCGGGCGTCTGCCCCATGCCCGGCACCGCTCGGGCCGCCGCGCCTGCCCAGGCCAGCGGAGTTTCGCCATGAGCGTCAAGACCCTCCAGATCGATGGGAAGCCGGTGTCCGCGGCCGAGCACCAGACCCTGCTCGACGTGGCCCGGGAGCACGGGATCGCCCTCCCCACGCTCTGCCACCTCGACGGCCTCTCCGACGTGGGCGCCTGCCGGCTGTGCCTCGTCGAGGTGAAGGGGTCGGCGAAGCTCTTGCCCGCCTGCACCACCCAGGCGATCGAGGGGATGGAAGTCTCGACCGACTCGGAGCGCCTCCGGCGCTACCGCCGGCAGATCGTGGAGCTGCTCTTCGCCGAGCGGAACCACGTCTGCGCGGTGTGCGTGGCCAACCGGAACTGTGAGCTGCAGGCGGTCGCTCTCCAGGTGGGCATGGATCACGTCGGCTTCGAGTACCAGTATCCGCTCACCGAGATGGATGCGAGCCACGCCCGCTTTGTCCTCGACCACGCCCGCTGCATCCTGTGCACCCGCTGCCTCAGGGTCTGCGACGAGATCGAGGGGGCGCACACCTGGGACCTGGCGGCCCGGGGGATCCACACCCGGGTCATCACCGACATGGCCCAGCCCTGGGGACAGTCCGACAGCTGCACGAGCTGCGGCAAGTGCGTGAACGTCTGCCCGACGGGCGCGCTCTTCGAGAAGGAGCGGGCGGCCGTCGGGATCCGCAAGAACCGGGAGTTCCTCACCTACATCAAGAACGCGCGGGAGAAGAAGCAATGGAGCCGATGACCGGGGCGCGCCGCCCCCTCCCACCCGAGAACCGCCAGGAGGCAAGCCGATGATCCGCCCGCGTGTCGCCACCGTCTGGCTGGGGGGTTGTTCCGGGTGTCACATGTCCTTCCTCGACATGGACGAGCGGCTGCTCGAGCTGGCGGCCCGGATCGACCTCGTCTATAGCCCCATCGCCGACCGGAAGGCCTTCCCCGAGGACGTCGACGTGACCTTGGTGGAGGGAGCGGTGGTGAACGAGGAGAACCTCCACGCCCTCGAGACGGTGCGCAAGAACACCCGGCTGCTCGTGGCCTTCGGCGACTGCGCCGTCACCGGCAACGTCCCCGCCATCCGCAACGCGCTCGGCACCGCCCTCCCCGTCCTCGACCGCGCCTATCGCGACCCGCGGCTCTTGAACCCGCGCATCCCCGAGGGCGACGGCATCGTCCCGCGCCTGCTCGACCGGGTGCGACCGCTCCACGAGGTGGTGAAGGTCGACGCCTACCTCCCCGGCTGCCCCCCACCGCCGGACCTCATCCACCGCCTCCTCGGCGAAGCCCTCGCCGGCAACGTGCCCTCGTTCGCCGGCCAAGCCATCTTCGGGTGACCGTATGAGCGAGCGCATCATCATCGACCCCGTGACGCGGATCGAGGGGCACGCCAAGGTCACCATCCAGCTCGACGACGCCGGCGCGGTGAAGGACGCGCGCCTCCACGTCGTCGAATTCCGCGGGTTCGAGCGGTTCTGCGAGGGGCGCAGCTTTCGGGAGATGCCGGTCCTCACCGCTCGCATCTGCGGCATCTGCCCGGTCTCGCACCTGCTCGCCTCGGCCAAGGCCACCGATGCCCTCCTCGCGGTGGAGATCCCGGAGACCGCCCGCAAGCTCCGCAAGATCGTGAACCTGGGCCAGCTGGTCCAGTCGCACGCCCTCTCCTTCTTCCACCTCTCCTCCCCCGACTTCCTCCTCGGCTACGACGCCGAACCGGCCCGCCGCAACATCCTGTCCTTGGCCGAGACCCACCCGGAGGTGGCGCGCGACGGCGTCCGGCTGCGGAAGTGGGGGCAGGAGGTCATCGAGACCATCGCCGGCAAGCGGATCCATCCGTCCTGGGCCACTCCCGGCGGGGTGGCGCGCCCCTTGACCGAGGACGGACGAGACCGGATCTGGGCCGGCCTCCAGGAGGCCCTGGAGATCGCGCAGCGCACCCTGGCGTGGTGGAAGCGGGTCTTGGTCGAGCACGAGGAGGAGGCGCGCACCTTCGGGAACTTCCCCACGCTGTTCATGGGGATGGTCGACGAGGAGGGCCTCCTCGACCACACCGACGGAAGGCTGCGCTTCGTCTCGGAGACCGGCGAGATCGTGCAGGACCAGCTCGACCCGGCCAGCTACGACAAGTGGATCGGCGAGGCGGTGGAGAGCGACTCCTACCTCAAGAGCCCGTACTACCGACCTCTCGGCTATCCGGCCGGCGTCTACCGGGTGGGACCTTTGGCGCGGCTCAACGTCGCGACCCGTTGCGGCACCCCCCGGGCCGACGAGGAGCTGGCCGAGTTCCGCCAGCTCGGGCGCGGCGCGGTCCTGTCGTCCTTCCACTACCACTACGCCCGGCTCATCGAGATCCTCTACGGCATCGAGAAGATCGCGAAGCTCCTCGGGGAGCCCGACATCCTCTCCGACGACGTGCAGGCGCTGGCCATGCGGAACCGCACCCGCGGCGTGGGCGCTTGCGAGGCACCTCGGGGAACCCTCTTCCACGACTACGAGGCCAAACCGGGCGGCATCCTCACCCGGGTGAACCTCCTCATCGCCACCGGGCAGAACAACCTCGCCATGAACCGGACCGTGGCCCAGATCGCCCGTCACTTCGTGAACGGGCGCAAGCTCCGCGAGGGCATGCTGAACCGGGTGGAGGCGGGGATCCGAGCCTTCGACCCCTGCCTCTCCTGCTCCACCCACGCCGCCGGAAAGATGCCGCTGCGGGTGGAGCTCTGGGACGCGGGCGGCGAGGTCCTCGACGTGGCCGAGCGCTAGCCCGCCGCCGGGGAGAGGCCTTGGCCATCCTCGCCCTCGCCCTCGGTAGCACGCTCCGCGGGGACGACGGGGCGGGGAGGGCGATCGCCCGCGGGCTCGAGCCGCTCCTCCCCGGCCTCGAGGTGGTGGAGGCCCTCGAGCTCTTGCCGGAGCACGCCGAGGCCGTGGCGCTCTCGGACGGCGTGCTCTTCCTCGACGCCTCGGTCTCGGGAAGGCCGGGAGAGGTGCGCGTCGAGCGGATCGCCCCCCGCCCGGCCCGGGCCGCGCTCCTCCACGCGCTCCTGCCGGAGGAGATCCTGGGGCTCGCCCGCTCGCTCCACGGCAGCGCCCCGCCCGCCACCCTCGTCACCATCGCCGGCACCGACTTCTCGTTCGGTGAAGGCCTTTCGGCCGAGGTCGAGGCGGCCCTCCCCGAGGCACGCCGCGCCGCGTTGGAGGGAGCGCGATCATTCGTGACCGAGAGATCGTAAGACCCTTAAGAGGGAACCCGGATTTTCTCTACAATCGCTTGATACGGGTCATTTTCGCCCCGACCTACGCGATCACCATCGGCCTAAAGATGGAAGAATTCCCAATATGGGATGCCCTTCGGATTGACTCCGGAAGGGCGAGGCGAGGCGCCATGGCTCACCCGCTCACGGTTTGCACCTTCTGCGGGGCCGGTTGCGGTCTCCATCTCGAGGCCCAGGGTGGGCGGATCGTCGGTGTCTACCCGAGCCGCTCCCACCCCGCCAGCCAGGGCCGGCTCTGCGTCCGCGGCTGGCACGTGCACGAGATCTCAAGCGCGCCGGACCGGCTCCTCCGGCCGCTCCTTCGAAACGGGAACGGTAGCGGCCCCGAGTTCATCGAGGTGAGCTGGGAGGAGGCGCTCCACTACCTCGTGGAGAGGCTTCACGGGGTGGTCGCCCGGCACGGGCCGGAGGCCGTGGCGCTCTTCTGCTCGCCCCGCTGCTCCAACGAGGAGGCGTACCTGCTCCAGAAGCTCGGGCGGGCGGTCATCGGTACGCCCCACGTGGACCATGGCGCGGGGGTCTACGCCAACAACTCGACCGAGGTCCTGGCCCGGTTGCTGGGGTGTCCGGCCGCCACCGGGTCCATCGCCGACCTGGACCGGAGCGAGGCCATCCTGGTGGACGGGCTCGACCTTTCGCGCCAGCTCCCCACCGTGGCCGGCCGAGTCATCCGGGCCCGGCTCCGCGGCGCGCACCTCATCGTCATGGGTGAGCGGAGCCACCGGGTGGCCGAGCACGCCGACCACTTTCTCCAGATCCGGCCCGGCACCGAGGCGCGCCTGTACGCCGCCATGGCCAAGGTCGTCGCCGACCGGGGCCTCCACGACTGGGAATTCCTCCGCGACCGTTGCGAGGACGCCGCCTCTTTCCTGGAGGCCGTCCGGGAGGTCGATCTCGTGGGCGCCGCAAGCGCCTGCGGCCTCGAACCGGCGCAGGTCGAGGAGGCGGCCCTCGCCTTCGGGCGCGCCCGCTCCGCCGCCATCCTCTACTCCACCGCCGCTCCCCGTCCGCCGGAGGTGATCGAGGCGCTCGTCTCCCTGGCGCTGCTCACCGGCAACGTGGGGCGAGCGGGGGGCGGAATCTACCCCCTCGCCGAGCACAACAATCTCCAGGGCGTCTGCGACGTGGGGATGCTCCCGGGCTGGCTCCCCGGCTACCGCCCGGTCTCGAGCCCATCCGGACGGGCGGAGGTGGAGCGGCGCTGGGGCACCTCCCTGCCCACCGGACCCGGCCTCTCGGCCGCGGAGGTCTTCTCCGCCCAGGACCCGGGCCCCATCCGCGCGATGTGGCTCTCCCGCTACGATCCCATGGGCACCGCCACCGCCCCCACCGCCGCACGCGTCCTCGAGGCCTGCGAGCTCGTGGTCGTCCAGCACGTCTTCCGGACCGAGACCGCGCGCCACGCGCACCTCATCCTCCCCACCACCGCCTTCGGCGAGGAGCAGGTCACCTTCACGAGCACCGAGCGGCGCGTGCAGCTCGCCGCCCAGGCGGTGCCTCCGCCTCCGGGGGTCGCCCCGGCCTGGATGCAGCTCGTTCAGCTGGCCCGAGCCCTGGGCGCTTCGTGGAGCTACCCCAACGCCGCCCGGGTCATGGACGAGATCGCCGAGGTGGTCCCCTTCTACTCCGGCCTGTCGCACGCCGTCTTGGCCCAGGCCCACGGCCGCCAGTGGCCCTGCACCAAGGACCGCCCCGGCGGCACGCGGATGCTCTTCGAGGTGTGCGACCGGGCCTTCCCCTTCCACCTCGTCCCGCCCCCGGCCCGCCCTGCCGAGGAAAGAGAGGACCCCGAGCACCCCCTCACCCTCGTCTTCGGCCACTCCGACCACTACTGGAACCAGAACGTCCTCGTCCAGCACAGCGAGACCCTGCGGCGGGAGCACCGGTTCCTCCTGCTCGACTATCCCGACGGGTTCGTCGAGCTGAACCCCGAGGACGCCAAGGGGCTCGGCGTTCGCGACGGGGAGCGGGTGCGGGTCGTATCCCCGGAGGGAGCGGCCTCGACCGATGCCCGCATCACCCCCGAAGTGCGTCGGGGCGCCGTCTTCGCTCCCTTCTTCGCGAAGCAGGTGCAAGACCTCGTCCGCCGCGCTGACCCGGAGGCGGCGGCGCTCCTCAAGGTCCGGATCGAGAAGGAGAGCGCACCATGAAGGCCCGGGTCCTCGACGGAGGCGACGTCCTCCGCGTGGTCGACCTCCTACGCTCCATGGGGTACCAGGTGATGGCCCCCTTCGTGGAGGAGGGGGGCGACGGAGCCTTCGCGCCGGTCACGGACGAGAACCGTGACGCCGTCGCGCTCCACCTCCCGAACCCCCTCTACCCGCCCAAGCGCTTCGCCCTCCCGCCCATCGAGCCCCTGCTCGAGATCCGGGGGCACGGCTCGGAGACCACCTTCCGCCCCATCGTGCAGGCCCCGCGGGTGGCGGTGTTCGGGATCCGCTCCTGCGACGTCGCGGGCATCGGCCACCTCGACCGCTTCTACCTGGACGGGGCCTTCCGCGACATCTACTACGCCACCCGGCGCGAGACGCTCTTCCTCGTGAACGTGGTGTGTACCCGGCCCGGGGTCGACATCGGCGAGACTTGCTTCTGCCCCTGCACCGATACCGGTCCTGCGGCGCGCGAGGGCTTCGACCTGCAACTGCTCGACCTCGGCGCCGAGTGGCTGGCCCTGGCCGGCACGCCGCGGGCCGAGGTGCTCTTCGAGGAGCCGATCTTCCGGCGCGGTGGGCCGGAGCACCTGGCCCGGCGCCGCGCCCTGCTCGACGACCTGAGGACCCGTTTCAAGACCCACACCAGCTGGTTCGCCGCGGCGGTCGCCCGGGTGACCCGGGGCGAGGTGACCGAGGGGACCTGGGAGGAGATCGGGCGCCGTTGCCTGGAATGCGGTGGTTGCACCTACGTCTGCCCCGCCTGCACCTGCTTCACGGTGAGCGACCGGCCGGCCGGCCCGGACCGGACCGAGCGGGTCCGCATCTGGGACTCCTGCGCTCTCTCGGGCTTCACCCGTATGGCCGGCGGCCACAACCCGCGCAAGGCCATCCACGACCGCCGCAACCGCCGCTTCTACCGGAAGCTCTCGCACCACTTCATCGAGCGAGAACGCTCGGTGGCCTGCGTGGGCTGTGGCCGCTGCGCCGAGATCTGCCACGGCGACGTGGGGATGCCCGCGGTGGTGGAGCTGCTCCGCCGTGGACCGGAGGCGGGAGGTCGCGCATGACCACGGCCGTGCACGAGAACGTCTACCTGCCCCGGCGGGCGGTGGTCGACCGGGTGGAGGACGAGATCGCGGGGGTGAAGACCTTCCGCTGGCACTTCGAGGACCCGGCCGAGCAGGCCGCCTTCCGTCGCTTCCGCCCCGGCCAGTTCGCGCAGGTGTCGGTCTTCGGGGCGGGGGAGTTCCCGCTCTCTCTCCCCGCCAGCCCCACCGAGCCGGACTTCCTCTTCACGGTCCGGCAAGTCGGCACCTGCAGCGGGGCGCTCCACCAGCTCCGAGCGGGCGACCTGTTCGCGGTGCGCGGCCCCTACGGGAACGGCTTCCCCATGGAGACGTACCGGGGAAAGAACCTGGTCTTCGCCGCCGGCGGGATCGGTCTCATCCCCCTGCGCGCCTGCATCGTCTACGCCCTCGCCCACCGCGACGACTTCGGGCGGATCCTGGTCTTCCATGGGGCTCGGACCCCGCGGGACCTCATGTACCTGCCGCTCCTCGAGGAATGGCAGCGCTCGGGCCAGCTCGAGGTCCACCTCACCGTCGACCGCGCCCTCTCCGGATGGCCCGGGAACGTGGGGGTGGTGGGGAGCCTGCTCAAGAAGCCCGAGGTCCGGCTGCCGGTAACGGACACGGTCGCCTTCGTGTGCGGACCTCCGGTCATGTTCCGCTTCGCCATCCAAGACCTCCTCGCGCTCGGGTTTCAGGGCAAGGACATCGTCTCGACCCTCGAGCGGTACATGAAGTGCGGGGTGGGCAAGTGCGGCCATTGCTGCATCGGCATGGCCTACGTCTGCACCGACGGGCCGGTCTTCACCTACGAGCAGATCGCGCAGCTGGGGGAGAGCATCTGATGGCGGACCTCCTCGCCCAGCTCGAGCCCCTGCGCGGGCGCCGGCTTTGGCTCCTCGGGATGGGAAACCCGGAGCGGGGCGACGACGGGTTCGGGGTCCGGCTCGCCCGGGCGCTCCTCGAGCGGCTCGGGGCGGAGGAGGGCCCGGTCCGCGCCGTGGACGCCGGCACCTCCCCGGAGAACTGGGTGGGACAGGCGGTGCGGGAGGGCTGTGAGGAGCTCGTGCTCGCGGATGCGGTCGACTTCGGGGGCTCGCCCGGCGACCTCTTCCTGGCCCGGGCCACGGAGCTAGGGGACCGGGTGAGCGGCGCCTCCACGCACCGGGTCCCGCTCCCGGTCCTGGCCAAGTACGCCGAGGGGCTGGGCGCCCGGGCCTGGCTCTTGGGCGTGCAGCCCGGCTCGCTTGAGCCGAGGCCGGCTCTCTCCCCCGAGGTGAACGGCACGCTGGAGTCGCTGGTCGAGATCCTCGGCCGGGCGCTCGGCCCAGGGGGGCCGGGAGAAGTGGCGTCTCCCCCGGCACATGGCGACAGGGTGGCCTCATGACTCCCGAGTGGGCGGTGGTGGCGTCGATCCTCCTCTGCGCGGCCGGGGCCGTGCTCACTGCGGTGGTCTCGCGCTGGCAGGCCGTGGCGGGCGGGATCGCCCTCGCGGTAGCGGCCGTGACCGCGGCGCTCGTGGGCTTTGCGGTGGTGACCGCAGTGGGTCGGGGGCCCTCCCTTGAGCCGGTCGCACCGCTGGTCATCCCCTGGCTGGGCTTCTCCCCGCGCTTCCACGTGGACGGCCTCTCCTCGGTGTTCCTCGGGCTCGCCGCCCTGCTCGCCGTCCCCTCCTCGCTCCATTCCATCGGCTATCTGCGGGCGCGCCATCCCGGGCAGGGGACGCGCTTCTACTACCCCTGCCTCTTGCTGTTCCTGTCGGCGATGTACGGCCTCACCAGCACCACCGACATGATGTGGTTCTTCTTCGTCTTCTGGCAGCTCATGACGGTGCCCGGCTACTTCCTCATCCGCTACGAGGGGGGGAAGGGGCCGATCCGGGCTGCCAACCGCTACCTCTGGATGATGCAGATCGCCTGCGTCGTCACCATGGTGGGCGCCCGCATCCTCGTCGCGGCCGGGGGGGTGGCCCGGGCGGCGCCCGACAACCCCTATGACTTCGGCGCGGTCGCCTCGGCGCTCCCCGGCGCCCTCTCCACCTACCCCCTCCCCTCCGCCCTCGCCTTCCTCCTCTTCCTCGTCGGCTTCGGGATCAAGATGGGCATGTGGCCCTTCGGTCAGGTCTGGTTGCCCGACGCCCACCCCGCCGCTCCCTCGCCGGTCTCGGCCCTGCTCTCGGGCGTCATGATCAAGACCGGTGTCTACGGGCTCGTCCGGTACTTCCTGTGGCTCGTCCCGCCCACCGCGAAGGAGGCCTTCCCGCTCGCGTCGTGGGGGGCGGTGGTGGCCGTCCTCGGGACGGTGACCCTCTTCACCGGGACGGCGCAGGCGCTCCAGCAGGAGCGCTCCAAGCGCCTCCTCGCCTTCCACAGCATCGGCCAGATCGGCTACGTGCTCCTCGGGGCGGGGGCGGCCATGGCCCTGCTCGCCCGGGGGGAACCTGACCTTCGCCCGGTCGCGGCCCTGGCCCTCTTCGGGGCGCTCTTCCACGTCCTGAACCACGGGCTCTTCAAGGCCCTGCTCTTCCTCGACGCCGGGTCGATGCTGTGCGCCACCGGGACCCAGGAGCTCGACCGCATGGGCGGGCTGATGCGCCACATGCCGGTCACCGGGGTAACCGCTCTCGTGGCCTCGTTCGCCATCTCGGGCGTGCCGCTTCTCAACGGCTTTGCCAGCAAGTGGAGCCTCTACGTGGCGGCGCTCAAGGGGAGCGCCGCCGCCTTCTACCTCGCCCCCTGCGCGGTGGTCGCCCTGCTCACGAGCACGCTCACCCTCGCCTCGTTCGTGAAGTTCCTCGGGATAGGCTTCCTCGGCCGGCGGAGCGCCGCGGTCGCCGCGGCCGCAAAGCGGGGACCGCTCGAGGTCGGGCTGCTCATGCTCGTCCCCCAGGTCTTTCTGGCCGGGCTCTGCCTCCTCCTCGGCCTCCTCCCCGCTGCGGCCGCCCGCATGGGCGACGCCGTCCTCTCGCAGAGCCCCGGAGGGCTGGGGAGCGCGCTCGCCGGCAGCGGGTTCTTCTCGGGCGGCGCCGCCGCCGGGCTCGAGGTCTTGGGCGGGGCGGCGGTGCTGCGTCCCCTGGCCGTGCTCCTCCTCCTCGGGGTTCTCTTCCTCGTCGCCCGGGCGGTGGCCAAGGCGGCCCAAGCTCCGCGGCGGGCCTCGCCGCCCTGGCTCTGCGGGTATGCCCAGGAGGCCGACCAGGACGCCGACCACTACCGCTACTCGACCCACGACCTCTACGGCGAGGTGAAGGGAGCCTTCCGCTTCCTGGGCGGGGCGCCGCCCCCGGTCCGGAGCGGCCACGGGGAGGGACATTAGCCATGCCCTCGCGCATCCTCCTCTCCAAGCTCGCCACCCGCTTCGGCCCGGCCATCGAGCGGGCCGACCTGCCCGACTCCGACCGGCTCTTCGTCTACGTCGCCCCCGCCGCGCTCAGGGAGGTCTCTAGCCACCTCTTCGGCGAACTCAACGCCCGGTACGTCATCACCGTGGGGGCGGACGACCGGCCCTTCTCGGGGAAGTACCTGGTGGCGCACGACTTCGCGCTCGACCGGGAGCACGTCCTCGGGAGCGTGATGGCGCTTCTCCCGCCCGACGCCCCTCGGGTGGACACGATCTCCGACCTCGTCCCCGGCGCCAACTGGGCGGAGCGGGAGATGCGCGACCTCGTCGGCATCGAACCGGTGGGACACCGGGACCCGCGCCGGCTGGTCCTGCCCGACGGTTGGCCCGAGGGAGTCCACCCGCTCCGCAAGGACTTTCCCTACGATAAGGTCCCCGAGGGCTACGACCCGGGCCGGCGCTTCGCCTTCCAGGATCCCCCCGCGGGCTGCACGGTGGTCCCCCTGGGCCCCTTCCACCCCGCTCTCGACGAGCCGGCGCACTTCCGCCTCTTCGTCGAGGGAGAGCGGGTTCGCGGCTGCGAGTACCGCGGGTTCATGGTCCACCGCGGCATCGAGAAGCTGGCCGAGTCCGTGCTCGGCTACGACGACATCCCCACCTTGGCGGAGCGGATCTGCGGCATCTGCGGGTGCGTGCACAGCGTGGCCTATGCGCAGGCGGTCGAGTCGGCGGCCTGCCTCGAGATCCCGCGCCGGGCCGAGTACATCCGGACGACGCTCCTCGAGCTAGAACGCCTCCACAGCCACCTCCTTTGGCTCGGGCTCGCCTGCCACCTGGTCGGCTTCGATACCCTCTTCATGCAGAGTTTCCGGATCCGCGAGCCGGTGATGTGGATGGCGGAGCGGATCACGGGGAACCGCAAGACCTACGGCCTGTGCCTCGTGGGCGGGGTGCGCTGGGACATCACCCCCGAGGTCCGATCCGAGCTTCGCCAGGCCCTCGCCACCCTGGAGGGCGAGTGGAGGACGCTCCTTTCGGCGGTGGGAGGCGACCGCAACCTCAAGGCGCGGACGCGGGGGGTGGGGGTGACGAGCCCCGCGCTGGTGCGACAGATGGGGCTCGTCGGGCCGGTGGCGCGCGCGGCCGGCGTGGACATCGACTGCCGCCGCGACCATCCCTACGCCGCCTACGATCGCGTCGAGTTCGACGTGGTCACCGCGCAGGAGGGCGACGTGTGGGCCCGCCTCTGGGTGCGTCTCGAGGAGGGGTTGCAATCGATCCGGATCATCCGGCAGTGCCTGGAGAAGATGGAACCGGGCCCGCTCCGCCTCGACCTGAACGACGCGCTTCCCCCCGGCCGCATCGGGGTCTCCTCGGTGGAGGCCCCGCGTGGCGAGAGCCACCACTTCGTCGTCACCGGCGACGAGAACCGGCCGCGCCGCTGGCGAGTGCGAGCCCCCACCTACCAGAACCTCCAGGGCATCCCGGCCATGATCCAGGACCAGAGGCTCGCCGACATGCCCATCTCGCTCGGCAGCATCGACCCGTGCTTCTCCTGCACGGACCGGCTCGAGACTGTCGACCTTTCCTCCGGCGCGGTGCGCACCTACGGCGAAGCCGAGCTTCGGGCCCTGGCCCGGGGCGGGTCGCGCGAGGGCGGAGCCGGAGGCAGGGAGGGCTCGTATGAGCGCTGAACTGCTCTCCGCGGCTCTCTTGGTCGTGCTGGGCGCACTCGCCAACGTGGCCCTGGTGCTCCTCTCCGCCCCGTTCTTCCAGGGTGTGCAACGAAGGCTCACGGCCCGGGTACAGTCCCGGCGCGGCCCTCCCCTCCTCCAGCCCTACTTCGACCTCTTGAAGCTCCTCGGGAAGGAGGACCTCGAGTCCGGCGAGGCGCCCGCCGTGCAGCGGGTCGCGGCCTACCTCGCTCTCGCCTCCATCCTCGCCACCGCCTGCCTCGTGCCGCTCGGGTTCCCCGCTCCGCTCGGTTCGGCCGGAGACGTCCTTCTCCTCCTGTACCTCCTTCTGCTCTCGGGGGTGTGCACGCTCCTCGCCGGGGCCGCCGCCGGCTCGACCTACTCCTGGGTCGGGGTGAGCCGCGAGATGATGTCCATGATGGTTCTCGAGCCGATCCTGGCGGTGGCGCTTTGCGTGGGGGCGGTGCACGCACGCTCCTTCCGACTGGAGGCGGTCCTCGACGGCTCGCCCTGGCTGTCGGGAGCGCCCGTCTCGGGCGGGCTCATGCTGGTGGTGATGTTGCTCGCCTTCCAGGCCTTTGCCGGCCGCGTCCCATTTGACGTGGCCGAGGCCGAGACCGAGATCATGGACGGGCCCCTCTCCGAGTACTCGGGGCAGAAACTGGCCCTCTTCAGGCTCGCGCAGATGGTGAAGCTCGTCGTCTACGCGGCCCTCTTCGTGGGGCTCTTCGTTCCCTGGGGATCGGGCTGGCCCTTCCCGCTCGGGTTCCTCTTCTTCTGGGCCAAGGCCTTTGCCCTCGTGGTCCTGGTCGCCCTGGTGGCCGCCACTCACGCGCGTTACCGCGTGGACCAGGCGATCCGCCGGTACTCGGTGCTGCTCGCGTTCTCGCTGGGGGCCGTCGTTCTGGCCGCCCTCGGGCGCTGACGAGGTACGCATGTCGCTCTCGAGCAAGCTCAAGGAGGCGTGGATCGGGCTCTCGGCGGGCACGGTCACCCTCCCCTATCCGCTGGCGCCCCACCCTCCCCGACCAGGCTTCCGCGGTCGCCCGGTTTTCGACGCAGCGCGGTGTATCGGCTGCGGCGGGTGCGCCAGCAACTGCCCGGCCCGGGAGATCCTGATCCACGACCCCTGCCAGGAGCTCCGGGTGATCCGCTATCTCGGCCGCCGCTGCACCTCCTGTGGCCGGTGCGTGGAGGTCTGCCCCGAGAAGGCCATCACCATGAGCGAGTCCTTCGAGCTGGCCACGGACCGGCTCTCCGACCTCGAGCAACGCCTCACCTTGTTCATGGGATCCTGTCAGCGCTGCGGCCGCTGCTTCGCCGCCCCCACTCCGCTCGACGCGCTGAAGCTCACGGGCTACCGGGTGGACGACCTGGAGGCGGGCCGATGGGTGTGCGCTTCGCGGTCGGCGCCACCCGGTGAGCCCGCCCCCGACGTGGAGATCGAACTCTAGGAGCGTCCCAATGCTGAAGGCCCTCTGCCGCAGGATGATGAGCCGGTCGTGCTGGGTCTACCATGCGAACAGCGGGGGGTGTAACGGCTGCGACATCGAGGTCCTGAACGTCCTCACGCCCTACTACGACGCCGAGCGCTTCGGGGTGAAGCTGGTCGCCTCGCCCAGGCACGCGGACGCCATGCTCTGCCAGGGACCGGCGCTCCGCTCGACGGCCCTCGCTCTGCGCCGCGCCTACGAGGCCATGCCGGCGCCGAAGCTCGTCATCGCGGTCGGATCCTGCGCCGGTGGGGGCGGCGCCTGGTTCGATAGCTACGCCGTCCTGGGCGGCGTCGAGAAGGTGCTCCCGGTCGACTTTTTCGTCCCCGGCTGCCCGCCGCGTCCCGAGGCGATCCTGCACGGGGTGGCGGTGGCCCTCGGAATCCTTGGAAAGTCCGTCTCGCCCCGTCCGCCGCTCGTCCAGCCCACCTTCCCCTTCCCGCGATATCACCCGTCCGGCGAGCCCCCCCCCGGGTGACGAACCGGCGTCGGTTGCCACGCCCGCCGCCCTCACGACGCCCCGGTAGCCTTTAGCGACCGGCTCCGCCGCTGCGCGTCACGCTGGTCGCTCGCGCCGCGCCACGGGCCCGTCCGACCACCTACACACCGCTCGGGGCGGCGTCCGTCTGCCGCACCTTCGCGGCGGTGCGCGATGACATCCGGGTGACATTCGGTTGCAATGGTAGCGTGATGCGCGCGCTCTTGGTGCAGGGCTCAAGCCCACCGACATATTGGGGCTACCAGCACAGCCTGGCGTTCCTCAAGAAAGATGGACCACACCCACCCCTCGGGCTAGCCACCCTGGCTGCTCACCTGCCCGCCTCCTGGGAGTTGCGGATCCACGACCTGCACCTCGGCCCTCTACCGGACGAGGAGATCCGCTGGGCAGACGCCGTCCTCGTATCGGGAATGCTCGTGCAGGCACTGTCGATGCGCGCGGTGATCCGGCGCGCCCGCCTCCTCGGCAAGACCACGGTCGTCGGCGGCCCCGCCGTCACCACCAGCCCGGGCGAGTTCGCCGACGCGACCTACCTGTTCCAGGGTGAGGCGGAGGGCAGGCTCGACCTCCTCGTGGACGCACTCGAGCACCCCGGCCGCGCCGCCGGCAGGATGCTCTCCCCCCAGGGCGATGCCCGCCCCTCGCTCGCCCTTGCGCGGGTGCCTCGCTTCGACCTCGTCCGGCTGGATCGGTACGCGTCCCTGGCCGTGCAGATCTCTCGCGGCTGCCCGTTCAACTGCGAGTTCTGCGACATCATCGAGATGTTCGGGAGAGTGCCGCGAGTGAAGTCGCAAACCCAGGTGCTCGCCGAGCTGGACGAACTGTTCCGGATCGGGGCGCGCGGGGCGCTGTTCGTGGTCGATGACAACTTCATCGGGAACCGAAAGGTGGTCGGCAAGTTACTTCCTGTGATCGCGGAATGGCAGCGAGCGCACGGGAATCCCTTCGACCTCTACACCGAGGCGAGCCTCGACCTGGCCGGCGACGCGAAGCTCGTGGCGTCCATGGTCGACGCCGGCTTCAGCTCCGTGTTCGTCGGGCTCGAGACCCCCGACCCCGAGACCCTGAAGCTCACGCAGAAGCGGCAGAACCTCCGCATGGACCCGGCCGAGGCGGTGTGGACACTCTCCCGCGCCGGGCTGGAGGTCTATGCTGGGTTCATCGTCGGCTTCGACGGCGACGACGCGGGGGCGCTGGAGCGGCAGCTGGCGTTTGTGAGGTCGGTCCCCATCCCGCGGGCCATGGTCGGCGTGCTCTCCGCGCTCCCCGGGACACAGCTCTGGCGCCGGCTCGAGCGGGAAGGCCGGCTCCGCGGCGCCCCCACCGGCGACCAGTTTGACCGGACCAACTTCGAGACGACCATGCCGGAAGCGGAGCTCCTCGAGGGCTACCGCGACCTTCTCGCCCGGCTCTTCGACGCGGACGAGTTCTTCGAGCGCTGCCTCATGTCGCTCAAGACGACTCCGGTGCGCCCCGGGCCGCTCCGCCAAGATGCGCTACCCATCTTTGCGCGGGCGGTGTGGCGGATCGGGGTCCGCGGCGACCCCGTCCGGCGGCGCTGGTTCTGGCGCCTCCTGCGGGTCGCGCTCTCGCGCGGCTTCGCCTATGTCCCACGGGCGGTGACGTTCTCGATCATCGGCGAGCACTTCGTCCGCTACACCGCCGAGGAAGTGGTCCCGCGGCTCAACCGCCGCCTGGCCGAGATCCGCAAGGAGGGGGCGAGCGTCAACGGGTGGCCGGTCCGCGTGGACGGGCCGATCCCGCACGCCGCGACCGGCGCGGGGGGCGGCGGCACCGAGGCCGGGATCGCTGCCGGGCCTCTGCCGTGACGGACCGGCCGGCCGGCTGAGCTCCCCCGTGGCCACCGCCGGCCCGGGATGTCAGGATCGGGCGTATGTCCATCATCCGTGCCGCCGGCGGGCTGCTCTGGCGCGAGGGCGAGGATGGTCGCCGCCGCCTCGCGGTGGTCCATCGACCCCACCGTAGGGACTGGAGCCTCCCCAAAGGCAAGCTCAAGGACGGCGAGCGCTGGGAGGACGCGGCGATTCGGGAGGTGGGGGAGGAGACCGGGTGCCGGGCCCGCGTCGTCTCCTTCGCCGGGGTCGTCCACTACGTCCCGAAGCGCACCGCCAAGGTGGTGTTGTTCTGGAACATGGAACTATTGGAGGAGGGCCCCCTGCGCTTCCCGGAGGAGGTGGATCGGGTCTCCTGGGTCACCGCCCCTGAGGCGCTGCGCCGCCTGGACTACGAGAGCGAGCGCGAGCTCCTGCTCGAGGCCTTGGAGCTCAGGCACTTCGAGTCGGCGGAGGAAACAGACGTAGCCCCGCGGCGGCCCACGGGCGTGACGTTCGCGTTTGCCGCGCTTGGGGCCTTCGGCGGGGTGATCCTCGCCGGTGCCCTCGCCGCTTGGCTCGGCCCTCCCGGCGGGACTCCGCTCGCGCTCGGAGCCGCCGCGCTCGGCGGTCTCGCTGCCGCCGGTGCGAGCGCCCTTTCCCGCCCCCGCGGGTGACCTCCGGCGGAAGGGGCGTCCCCATGGTACGATCGCTCCGCCGCTTGACGGAAGCGGCAGCGGCCTTACATGGGCCGTGTCGGTTCGTCATGGGGGCGAACTGGTTTCGACGGAGGACGGAAGGCGTCTGGTGCGCGCCGTGGTTGGTCACGAGGCCACGAAAAAACGGGACCACGCAGAAACGCGAACGAGCCCATGGCTCTCGCGGCCTAGCTCTAGGCCGTGCGTCCCCCCGGGAGCGCCGGGTACTGGGTGCGGACGTCAGCTCCGGCTGGACCTCGGCGGGAGGCGAACCGCCTTGTCGAGGTCGAGATCAAAGGGTGAGGACGTGAGCGGTTGCAGGCCCGGAGGTTGCCGCCCACGTAAGTACTCCGGGATACGCGCGTAGGACCATTCGCTGGACATCCTTCGGACCCGGGTTCGATTCCCGGCGCCTCCACTT